>NZ_NDYL01000002.1:0-2017333 GCF_002217735.1 Parageobacillus galactosidasius
AAGAGCGTGCAAACGTTCCGAAAGAATGTGCAAAATCCGGAACAATCCGCAAAAATTTTGCACATTATTTCCGAATCCGCCTGAAATAATTTGAAAAAGGGATTCTGAAATAATGTGCTAATTTACACTTGATATTACACAATTATGCGGACTTAATTATTCAAAGAATTCAATAACATTAATGATATATAAAATATTACAATTCCTTCTGTTGTTTTAGGGTTAATTCCTGTTAGCTCTTTGATTTTATTTAAACGGTAGTGCAGTGTATTAATATGGATATTCATTTCCTCTGCAGTTCTTTTGATCGATTGATTATTGTTAATATAGTGTTGTAAAGTTTCGACTAGAATTTGGTCTTTTTCAATCGTATGAATCGTTCGTTTAAAAAAATCCTTTTGTATCTCTGTTGGAATATCTTCCAAGATGATTTCTAATATGAGATCCTCATAAAATACAATGCCTTTATTTTTTCGAGCTACCTTTAATGCTTTTTGTGCTTCTTTAAAAGATTTATTGATCATGTGTTTGCAAACTGTTTTTCCTACACCAATAGCTAAAGCGCTTTTGTATCTGCTTTCGAATCTTTTTTTAAAATCATTTAACTGACTGTAAAAATAATTTTGTTTATAAGAAGCATCCATCTTTTTTAATGTTAAAAAGCGCTCTTGCCCCCATCGGACAATAAAATGTTTTTCTTTCCCGAAAATAGCATAAAACAACTCTATGATTTCTTTTTGAATTCGATGAATGTCGTAATCATTTAATGTTTGTATCTCTAATTCCATGAGTGTACAAATATGAGCGTCATACACAGGAATTCCTAACATAAACCCGCGCTCTAAAAAATCTTTATCTACAGATGAAGCGTTGATCCATTCATAAAGATACGATTCTATTCCTCTTATTTCCCATTCGTTTCTTTCGGTATAATACGCTTCTTGTATAATGAGTTCTGTCATTCTTCTAATTAAGTCTGCATAAGGCTCCACTTGTTTCGGTTCGCCAGTTATTCCTATAACCCCTATTACTTTCTTGTTAAACATAATGGGCATATTGATTCCTGCTTTGACACCTTTAAGCACTCGTGCTTTGACTTGATCAATGTAAAGCTTTTGTTTGGACTTAATAACAATCATAGCTCCTTCATGAAAAGAACCAATTCTACTTTCGTCAGTAGAGGATATAATGGTCCCATTAATATCAACTAATATGATATCCTCTTTGACTACTTCCTGAACCTCTGAAATAATTTTAGAAGCTAGCTTTGGGGACAAATGCATTTCGTATCACCACCTTTTTGGTCTAAAAAACAATAAAAAAGGTATTTTTTGTATTTTAATTATATCATCATACATAGATAATATGACCTTCATTCTTTATAATAAAACGAAAATGATAAAAGTGAGGGGTTTTAATGATTACTCCTGATGTGAAGAATCGATTAATAAATATTGTGGGGGGAGAAAATTTTGAAGATTCTGAAGTAGAAAGGTTAGTATATTCATATGATGCTACTCCTAATTTTCAATCGATTCCGGACGCGGTAATTTCACCTAGAAATACAGAAGAAGTATCTAAAATACTTCAATTGTGTAATGAATATAAAATACCAATTGTTCCGCGAGGCTCGGGTACTAACTTAAGCGCTGGTACTTGTCCTGTTGAAGGGGGAATTGTTCTTCTATTTAAACATATGAACAAAATTTTAGAGATCGATGAGGAAAACTTAACCGTCACTTGTCAACCAGGAGTCATCACACTTGATTTAATCAAAGCGGTGGAACAAAAAGGCTTGTTTTACCCTCCAGACCCAAGCTCAATGAAAATATCAACAATTGGAGGTAATATAAGCGAAAATTCTGGTGGGTTAAGAGGACTTAAATATGGAGTAACTCGTGATTATGTATTGGCTTTAGAGGTAGTTCTTCCTAATGGAGAAATTGTTCGAACAGGAGGAAAACTAGCTAAAGATGTAGCAGGGTATGATTTAACGCGATTATTTGTAGGTTCTGAAGGCACTTTAGGAGTGATTACAGAAGCAACATTGAAGCTTATCCCACTACCTGAGTCAAAAAAGACAATGCTCGCTTTATTTCAAAATTTAGAAGCTGCTGCGCGTTCCGTATCGAAAATTATTGCGAATAAAGTAATCCCGGCAACCTTAGAGTTTTTAGATCAGCCTACGTTAAAAGTAGTGGAGGAATATTCACAAATCGGTCTCCCAACAGATGTGCAAGCTGTATTACTTATTGAACAAGATGGAACCCCTGAAAATGTGAATAAAGATATGAAGATCATAGAAGAAATATGCAGAAGTGAAAATGCTGTATCTGTACAAATTGCCCAGTCTGAAGAAGAAGCCGAAGCTTTACGAACAGCGAGACGTACCGCTTTGTCCGCTTTAGCCAGACTGGCACCAACAACCATTTTAGAAGATGCTACTGTTCCAAGATCAGAAATTGCAAAAATGGTCAAAGCCATTAATGAAATAGCCAAAAAATATAATGTAAAAATATGCACGTTTGGTCATGCGGGAGACGGAAACCTTCATCCTACATGTACGACAGATATTCGTAATAAAGATGAGATGGAACGAGTGGAAAAAGCTTTTGCTGAAATATTTGAAAAGGCCATTGAACTTGGAGGAACAATTACTGGAGAACATGGAGTAGGAGCCATGAAAGCGCCTTATTTAGAATGGAAATTAGGAAAATCTGGAATCAGTGTGATGAAATCGATAAAAGATGCATTAGATCCCAACAATATTATGAATCCTGGGAAATTATTCGCAAAAGATACACGAAAACGTGTGGTGATATCAAAATGATGACGGAATCAGAAAAACAAAATATTCAAAAAGCATTCAAGGAACGTATGGACGAAGATGAGCTATTAAATTGTATGAAATGCGGTTTTTGTTTACCATCTTGTCCAACATACATTGTATCTGGGTATAAAGAAAGCCAATCACCAAGAGGAAGAATTTCTTTAATGAAGGCAGTATATGATGGGGTCATTCAACCAGATGATGAATTTGAGAAGTCTTTAAACTTATGTTTAGGATGTCGTGCGTGTGAGATAGTATGTCCATCAGGTGTGAATTATGGACATTTATTAGAAGAAGCAAGAGACATAATAAACCAAAATAAAAAACATTCTTTACCTGTGCGAGCAGTTCGAAATGCGGTTTTTAAACAACTATTTCTTAAGAAAAGTAATTTAATAAACATAACTAGCTTAGTTGGATTTTATCAAAGATCTGGACTTCAAAAAGTGGCACGTAAAATAGGATTCATGAAACTATTTCATGATCATCTCAGGGAGATGGAAAAAATATTGCCTGATGTTCCTAAGAGAAAAACATTGAAACAGCGATCTGAATATATACCGCCGAAAGTGACGAAAAAAGCAACTGTTGCTTTCTTTTCCGGATGTTTAATGGATACGTTGTTTCTCGAAACTAATAACGCCACGATTCAATTATTACAAAAAGCTGGGTGTGAAATAGTTATTCCCAAAACACAAGCATGTTGCGGTGCTTTACATGGTCATAGTGGAGAAAAAGAACTAGCGAAAGAACTAGCGAAACAAAATATTGAAGCATTTGAAAAAAGCAATGTCGAATTTATTATTACAAACGCAGGTGGATGCGGTGCTTTCTTGATTGAATATGACCATTTATTAAAAGATGATCCACAATGGTCAGAGCGTGCTAAAAAATTTGTTGCAAAAATAAAAGACATTACTGCAATTTTATTTGAGCTTAATTTTCACAAAAAATATCGTCTTTCTCTCCCTGATCAAATCGTAACATATCAAGATTCTTGTCATTTAAGAAACGTCATGAAAACTTCGAAAGCTCCCAGAGAATTACTTCGTTCAATTAAAGGAGTAACATTCATAGAAATGGAAAATGCTGATAGTTGTTGCGGATCTGCAGGTATATATAACATTGTCGAACCGAAAACATCCATGAAAATTTTAGATCATAAAATGGAAAAAATGAAGGAAACAAAAGCAACGACAGTAGTAACAGCAAATCCAGGGTGTTTAATGCAAATGAAGCTTGGAATTGAAAGAGAAGGACTAAAAGATGTAAAAGCTGTTCATATTGTTGATCTATTGTTAGAAGCAACGAAATAACAAACAATAAGTAATATGTTTTATATAATTTGAAATTTGAAGTTTTGTTGTTGAAATTGTTCCAATTTTTAATACCAAGCCGTAGTCTTTGGTCCGGGAGGATTATGTGAAATGGTGAAGTCATTTCAGGTGTTTTTCTTAATTGAAAACTTCCTTTATTAGAGTTTCAAATTAAACATCAAAAAAGAAAAGCAACGAAATGTTTCGAGCGTGTATTCCGTTATTTCAAGCACCGCCAAGATATCATTACAGTTGGCAGAACATAAAGCTTTAACGATGAATGAAATGGCCAAGCGTTTCCGTTTATTCCAGACCTCATTCTAATTATTGGAAGATTTTGCTTGAGGAGCTAGTTAGTAAAGATCAAGCGTTACTATTTGTTTTCGTTTGATTATGCAGTCCAACTGCTTAAGCAGCCCCATTCTCTTCGTAGAACGAGAATACCTTTTATGACTTCAAGCCGATCGATGATTCGATCGGCTTATCATATATCGAAGACTCAACGCATGCATACATTCGTTAGCGTTTCCGCTTGTAAGATGATCGAACCACAGCTAAAATGGTGGCTTCACCACGTAAACAAGTCATGATTGCTCCGCTAAAAAATAAATCTTTTTCACTTTCTCTTTAAACTGTTCAACATGAACAAATCTTGCCTCTCGTAAAACTTCTTTTCCATCGACATATAAAATCAAAACAGGTGCGGTAAATATGGAAAGGTGTCCTGCTATGTTTGGGACATCATCGGCGTTGACAAAGGCCATATGAATTTTTGGAAATTCCGCCATGACTTTTTTCACTTTTGGCAGCAACGCATGACAAACACCGCAATTTGTTTTCGAGATGTATAAAAATGCTAAATGATGGTTGCTTACGAACTGCTCGATTTCTTCTATGGAAAATAGTTCATTCATTGCATTCAAAGTTCATTTCGTCTCCTTCCATGCTGATTTCCAACAACATTATACTACAGTAAGCTGCCAGAATTCTTGTTTCTGGTACTGCAGTCATCTGCCCTGACATTGTTGAAAAGGAGGAGCGCGGCTGTTTAGTTTTCGCTATTCGATTGAACATGCATTCAGCCAGTGAAAGAGCATGGGTTAGAGTAGCCTCGTAGATATGGATTTCACCGCTATTACTACACGCACCATTATGCGTAAATTTTGAGTTTTTGCTTTGCAACACTTTGATTATAGAAGAATTGTAGAATCAGAGATACAGGTGCTCACTGGCGATGCCATATATCCATTATTTTCGGTCAACTACTGATACGCGGTGCAGGTAACATTAGTTTTATGCACCGCTTGTTCTTCCTCTGTATCGATGCGAGTGAGGAATTTATCCGCTGATTGCTGTAACGCCGGAGAATTCGTGATAATGTCCCCCGCCTGGAAGTGGAATAGCCGGTCCGGTAACGCCTCTTATCTCATGCCTATGCCCATCATCGAAGGATGTAAATGTAAAATAACGGTGTGTATGTGGAACACCGATTGGCGCGGGTTCTGTCACGCCAACATATTGATGTCTATGGCCCGCGTCGTAAGAAGTAACCCCGGAGAATTGGTGGACATGCACAGGCCTGCCATCCCAAGTAGTAATATACAGGTTATGGGAGTGATGTGTGTCCGAATCATCGGAATGAACTAAATATCCGCTAACAGGTATCTCCATCGTTTTTCCCCTTCATTCATTTTCCGTATATCATATGATGATGGTCGTCTAGATGTTATGGGGGAGTATTGTCTGCCAAACAAAAGAAGAAAGCATAGAAAATGAATTTAAATCTATCAAAACTGATTGTCCAACTCAATCCGTTTTTTTTTTTTTTTTTGGCATTATACCAATTTTCAATGCTACAATATAGAAAAACAGCCGGAATGAGCCAGTCTGAACGATTCAAACACCGAAAACATCCTAAGTCTAATAGTTACTTCATTCTGATGCTGAAAAATAGCAAACTAGTTCACGGATAAACCACCAACCCCTTGATATGCGGCGGAGGTGTTTTGGCGTGAATAGTCGGCGGGAGGATGTCAAAGAAATGTGGAAGCGCTTTATTTTTGAAAATGAACTAGATGAAAAGCTTTCCCCCATTGTCAAAGACTCATGGATTCGATCAAAAAAATGGAAGGTAGATCCTTTTCAGCCATATGGCCATATAAAAAAAATCGAAATAGAACGGTATAGAAATCTTATTGATTGGTCCATGCCATTAATGGAAGGACTCTATTCCATCGTAAAGGGATCTGGATTTTTAGTCATCCTTTGCAACGAAGAAGGACAGCTATTAAAATCAATTGGTGATCCCGATACACTAGAAATGGCTGCTAAAATCGGCTTTGTCGAGGGAGCGGATTGGAGCGAACAAACCATGGGCACCAATGCAATTGGAACATCTATTGTTATCGATCAGCCTGTACAAATATTTGCTGAGGAACATTATTCGCAAATATGTCAATCATGGACTTGTTCCGCAGCCCCGATTCATGATTCCAAAGGCAACATTATCGGAGTATTAAATGTCTCCGGCCCATATGAAAAGGTGCATCCTCATACGTTGGGCATGGTGGTTTCAGCAGTCAAAGCCATTGAGTATCAATTGAAATTAAATGAAAATACGGAAAAAAATATCATGATGCAAAGGTTTCTTGAAGCGACAACCAATAATATGAAAGAGGGTATCTTAATTATTGATACAGAAGGAAAAATTATAAAAGCCAATGATCAGCTGAAGAAACTTCTTTGCCTCGATCAATCGCATCTAGAAGGGAAAAGGGTCAACGAAATTTTTACAAATAAATCTATTGTTTCGAATAAGCCTGTCTATCTGCAAAACAAGGAACTCCATTTAAAAGTGAAGCCATCAGGAAATATCCATCATGTAATGATCGATAAAATCCCCATTTATAAAGACAAACGTTGGATTGGTTCGATGATCATGCTGAAAGAAATCGAAAAAGTGCGCCAATTTGTCAATTGTTTATCCGGAAATCAGGCAAAAATAACGTTTGATGATATTATCGGACAGCATCCGCATTTCATTCAAAAACTAAATGAAGCCAAACTTGCCGCAGCAACCGATTCCAACGTTTTAATATTAGGGGAAAGCGGAACGGGAAAAGAAATGTTCGCACAAGCCATCCATAACGCGAGCAAGAGAAAAAACAAACCGTTTATTGCCATCAATTGCGGCGGAATTCCTCGCGATCTTCTCGGCAGTGAACTGTTTGGTTATGTGGAAGGGGCTTTTACGGGAGCCAAAAAAGGAGGAAGCGCTGGAAAATTTGAACTTGCTGACGGCGGCACGCTCTTTTTAGATGAAATTGGCGAAATGTCTTTGGAAATGCAGGTCCTTCTTTTACGGGTCATCCAGGAAAAAGAAGTGATGCGGATCGGCGGCCATAAAGTGATACCAGTGGATGTCCGAATTATTGCAGCCACGAATAAAAATCTCCGCGAGGAAGTCCAAAAGGGAAGTTTCAGGGAAGATTTGTTCTTTCGTCTCAATGTCATGCCGATCACTCTGCCTCCTTTGCGGGAAAGAAAAGAAGATATACCGCTTCTTGTCCATCACTTTGTCGGTAAACTTTGCAAAAAATTAAACAAGCCGTTTCCAGAAATCAGACCAGACTTTTTAGAAGCTCTCATTCAGTACGACTGGCCAGGGAATATTCGGGAATTGCAAAATATACTAGAAAGAACGTTAAACCGAAATACAAAACCAATTTTATCTGCAAAAGATTTACCGGAAGAAGTGTTTCAAATGTTTCCAGGGCAAAAAAGGGAGGAGATGTCGTTACATAGAGATGAGATCAAAAAACAATCTATTATCCAGGCATTACGTTTATGTAACGGGAATATCACGAAAGCAGCCAAACATTTAGGGATTTCCAGAAGCACTTTTTATCGGCAAATGAAAAAATTTAATATTTCCTATTAAGTAAATAATTGTTTCATTTTGTATCAAATTGTATCAGTATGTCGCAACAAAGTGTTCCAAAATGGGACACTTTATTTTTTTACTAAAAAACTATTAGCAGAATCTACATCTCATAGAAAACTTCTAGATTTTTTTGATAGAACGATGAAACTGATCAATTTTATAGATTTTCTTCCTCTCATCCGCCTATGTTGGCACGTTTTTTGCATCTTAATATAGATGAAAACGTTTTATTTTTAATGAAGGAGGAGAGCAAGTTGACGACGATTTCTTTGGATCATCTTACTTGGATGTACGAAACAATGTACAAAATTCGTTATTACGAGGATAAAATGGCAGAAGCTTATGCCGAAGGAAAGAACCCTGTCTTTAATATCGGTGCAGGGCCTGTACCGGGCGAAATGCATCTGGCAACGGGACAAGAACCGGCTGCTGTCGGTATATGTGTTCATCTAAAGAAAGAAGATACGGTAACGTCTCCGCACCGTCCGCACCATCACGCGATCGCCAAAGGAGTAGATTTAAATAGAATGACCGCTGAAATCTTTGGCAAAGTGACCGGACTCGGAAAAGGCAAAGGCGGCCATATGCACTTATTTGATCCGGATGTCAAATTTTCCTGCGGGGGAATTGTCGGAGCGGGCATTCCGCATGCACTTGGGGCAGCGCTTGCCGCAAAGAAAAAAGGAACGGATTGGGTAGCGGTTGCTTTTATTGGGGAAGGAGCGGCCAATCAAGGGGCTTTCCATGAATCTTTAAATATGGCGGCACTATGGAATTTGCCTCTTATTGTCGTGATTGAAAACAATCAATACGGAATTTCGGTCCCTAAATCCGCATCTACATCGGTTCCATCCAATGATATAAGAGCTGTCGCTTATGGAATTAAAGGATATTATGTGAAAGATAATGATCCGTTCGAAATGTACCATGTTTCAAAAGAAGCAGTGGAACGAGCGAGAAAGGGAGAAGGGCCGTCGATTATTGAAATTGAAACTTACCGTTATTTAGGGCATTTCCAAGGAGATCCGGAAGTTTACAGAGATAAAAATGAAGTTACTTTACTAAGAGAAAAAGACCCAATTGTTCGCATGCGCCAAATTTTAATCAAAGAATACGGAATAGAAGAACAACAGCTGATCGAATTGGAAAATAAGGCGAAGCAAGAAGTCGAAGCTGCTTATCAATTCGCGCGCGAAAGCGATTATCCTGAACCGGAAGATGCTTTAAAAGATCTGTTTGTCTAAATCACTATAGAAAGGGGTCATCAAAATGCAAAAAACAAAGCAACGCTTATTAACAGGAAATAAAGCGATTGCAGAAGCGATTAGATTAGAAATGGAAAGAGATCCAAACGTATTTGTTATGGGAGAGGATGTCGGTGTATATGGAGGCATATTCGGGGCAACAGAAGGATTGTTTCAACAGTTCGGTCCTGAAAGGGTGATCGATACACCGATTTCTGAAACGGCATTTATCGGTGCTGCCATTGGAGCCGCTGCAGAAGGAATGCGGCCGATTGTTGAATTAATGTTTGTTGATTTCTTCGGCGTCTGTATGGACCAAATTTATAACCATATGGCAAAAATCCCGTACATGTCAGGAGGCCGGGTTAAGCTGCCAATGGTGTTGATGACAGCCGTTGGTGGAGGATACAGCGACGCTGCCCAGCATTCGCAAACATTATATGCCACTTTTGCGCACCTTCCGGGAATGAAAGTGGTAGCGCCATCCACTCCGTATGATTTAAAAGGAATGATGATTTCCGCCATCCGGGATGATAATCCAGTTGTCTTTATGTTCCATAAGACATTGCAAGGACTAGGATGGATGGATCAATTGGATGCATCCGTCGGCCATGTTCCGGAAGAAGCGTACACCGTGCCAATCGGCAAGGCAAAAGTAGTAAGAGAAGGGACAGACATTACGATTGTAGGCATCCAAATGACAACCCATCACGCTTTAGAAGCTGCGAAAAAGCTAGAACAACATGGCATTCAGGCGGAAGTCATTGATTTGCGCTCTCTCGTTCCTTTAGACCGTGAAACGATCCTTCAGTCGATTAAAAAGACGCATCGTTTGCTGGTAGTTGATGAAGATTACTTATCATACGGCATGACGGCAGAAATTGCCGCAATCGCTGCCGAAGAAGGTTTATATGATTTGGATGCACCGGTCAGAAGATTGGCCGTTCCAGACGTGCCAATTCCATACAGTCGTCCGCTTGAACAATTTGTCTTGCCAAATGCAGACAAAATTTTTAACGAAGCAATGAAACTAGTAAATGAATAAAATCGATTTTCCAATACAGGAGGTAGCCATGTTAATCGAAGTAAAATTACCTCGACTATCCGATACTCATGATGAAAGTTTGATCACCTTCTGGCACGTTTTAGAAGGTGATTCCGTAGAAAAAAACGATACGCTCGTTGAAGTTCAGACAGAAAAAGCTGTTTCGGAAATTGAAGCTCCGGAGTCAGGCGTTGTAAAAGAAATCCGGAAAAAAAGAGGCGAGACTGCGGCCGTTGGGGAAGTATTGGCCGTCATTGAAACAGCATCTTCCACAGAGGAACAACCAAAAGTGGCGCAAGAGGTTCCGGTGGAGAGAAAAGCTACTCCGCGTGTAAAAAAATTAGCCAAAGAACTTGGGGTCGATTGGCGCCTTGTCACTCCAACAGGACCTAACGGCAAAGTCACGGAAGAAGACATCCGAAACGCGGCAAAGCAAAGCGAAGATGAAAAACAACCAAACCGGTTTGTAAAAGCGGCACCATCTGTACGCAAATTTGCGAGAGAACACAATGTGAACCTTGATGAAGTGACACCAACTGGACCAAATGGAAGAATACTAAAAAGCGATGTCGAGGCTGTCATTGCCAAACGAAAATTAAAACAAACAGAAGCGGAGAAAGAAGCGGCAGCTGGCAAGGAAACAACGCAAAAAGAGACGATCACGCAAAGTCAACGAAGAATCCCGCTTACTGGCATTCGAAAAGTGATTGCAAACGCCATGGTTCATTCAAAATCGGTGATTCCGCATGTGACTCATTTTGATGAGGCCAATGTAACCAAACTTGTGGCTCATCGCCAAAGAGTAAAACCATTTGCAGATGAAGAGGGAATTAAACTTACCTATTTAGCATACGTGGTCAAAGCGTTAACAGCTGTATTAAAAAAATACCCGATGTTAAATGCTTCATTGGACGATGAACGAGAAGAAATTATCTTAAAAGATGAATATCATATCGGCTTTGCCGCCGACACCGACCGCGGCCTTGTCGTTCCGGTGATTAAACACGCAGATCAAAAGCCATTGTTCCAAATCGCCAAAGAAATTCAAGAGCTAGCGAAAAAAGCAAGAGACGGTTCCATCAAAGCGGATGAAATGACAGGATCCACATGTACGATATCGAACATCGGATCAGCGGATGGTTCCTGGTTCACGCCGATTATTAATCATCCAGAATCATGTATTTTAGGCATCGGCAGAGTGGAGAAAAAACCTGTCGTCATCAATGATTCCATTGAAATCGCCTCGATGATGGCTTTATCACTCAGCTACGACCATCGGTTAATCGATGGCGTTTTAGCGCAAAAAGCTTTAAACGAACTGAAAAAATATTTAAGCGAACCAGATTTGTTATTTGTAATATAAAAATCTTGGCAAACAGAATGGTTTCAAGCAAAAATAGGCCCTGGCTTTTTTTATCAAGACCTAAATTAAAGAAATATAAGTAAATAAAAGGACATTACATATTGTATATGACTAATATGTAATGTCCTTTCTTATTCAACTAAAGCACCCCGTTAGCTTAAACAAAACGATTTCAAAAATCATCCTTCAACCTTAGTTACAGTAACCCTATCTAACTTTACATCAAAAGTTAGAATGACTGGACCTTCTGGTGGATTATGAGGACCTGTATAAGTATCATATTTAACCTTTATTGTAAAGTCATATTGAGAATATCCTTCAGTTTTCCGATTCACTTCTAATATTTCTGCATTCCATAACCCATAACTGCGAGATGGGTACTCGTTGTTTATTGCTTTCCTCGCATATGGGTCCAATAAAACTAACAAAGCATCATAAAAATCAGTATGTTTTTCCTCGCCAGTAATATTAGTCTTTGCTACAACTTGGTAGGACAATGATAAATTCCAGAATAATAAACATATAACAAGTGAAATTAGAATCCGTTTCATATAAAAAGCTACCTCCCTCTATAAATGTTGATATATCAACGGTTGTAGCCGTCTCAGGGGTGTCAAAAAAATATTTTTCGACAAAGTTTCTAACATTATTTCTTAAATATGTGTATATCTTACATTGATGGGGTACGCTTCGCGGCCACTACTGGTTAAATTTGGTTGTAGTGGGGGAAGCGTATGGGATGCACCGTGGATCTCTGCATCGCTGATGATGACGAACCCTCCCATGTCTCTTGGCATCCTTGTGCCTACATTCCTTCGTTCGGTCTAGTCATCAGGCAGAGGCCGGCTAAGCTCCTTTAGGGACTCAAGGTCGAATGGATGATATCGCGCCAGCTTCTCCGTGTCATCCTTGTTGTCTAGAGAATCGAGACTATAGGCATCAAGCAGCCGTTTCGAGGCCAAAGATGTCCTGCATCATTCGCTTCGCATCGAACGCTTGGTGCTTCGTACATACAGCGTGCAATACCTTCAATAATTTTCCGCTTTAAATTAATCAACAGTATTGATTAACGGAGCCTATGATAAAATGAATGGCAAACATACCAACAGAAAATTCACCAATGTTGTTTATTTGGACTACCCAACAATCGAGGAAGCACACAAAGTAATGAAAGATGAAATGATTGTGATCTACCGTGACTTGTTTCGGAATTCCGGAATTTGGCAATATCCTGGGCTACAAAGATAAACGAAAATCACGAATATTATATTCACATCATTCATCTTAAAGGAAGTTTCCATAAACAGACCCCCTTGGCACCCAAGGGGGTTCAACTAAGCCACTGAAGAAGGATGGTTATTATACTGTCTACTTGACAGGGATATGTTCAAATTTTTCTTTTTTCTTCAATCCAAAACTTTCTCCACATTCACCCTCCCTGAAAAGAAAGTCGCTCCATTGCCCATATCGGCAACTCGGTCAGGAGTAAGAGAATTTACCAGATGTTTCGTACCTGGGGAATCGGCCCAGAGTCCTTGAGTGACAACGACACCTGGAAGCACGTTTTCTCCAACAGAAACTTTCAATATACATTCTCCTCGATTGTTCCACACTCGGACTTGATCCCCATCCTTGATCCCCTTCGATAAAGCATCTTTGATATTCATATGCAAACGTGGTTCTTTTTCAAAAGAAATGTGTTTTTCATTATTAGAAAAGGTTGTGTTTAAAAAATTATGGTTAGGACCAGGCACAAACAAAAATGGAAAGTCTCCATCGTTAACAAGTGGCGTATAGGTTGGCAAAGGAGGGTAGCCATCTTGTTCCATCTTCCTTGAATAAAGCTCAATTTTTCCGCTAGGTGTTGGCAATTTTCCTGGCAACAATGGTTTTACATTTGCTTTTACATACTGCTTTTTAATCAATGTTTCATAATCGATTCCTTCAAGGTAAGGATTGTTTGGGTTATCTAGGGCTTGCGAAATCATTTCAGCTTCTGTCTCATATAAACATGGATCCTTGAATCCCATTTTTTTCGCAAGCAATTGGAACACTTCGACATTCGATTTGGACTCTCCATATCGTTCAATAACTGGCTGCTGAATTTGAACATAATGGTGCCAGTATGATGTATAAAGATCCGTATTTTCGAATGAAGATGTTGCAGGAAGTACAATATCTGCGTATTTTGCTGTTTCTGTCAAAAATAAGTCATGCACAACGACAAAGAGATCTTCCCTTGCCAGACCTTTTCTTACTTTATTGCTATTCGGTGCAACAACCGCAGGGTTTGTCCCGTACACAAATAATGATTTTATCGGTGGGTCTAATTCCAATAATGCTTGACCGAGCAGATTCATGTTTATGATTCGTGTATGTTTATTTTGCAACAAATCCGGGCGTTGCAAGCTCCTTGTATTAAGGGCCAAATAACCACTATTTGATTTGATGGCACCGCCGCCTTTTACAAGCCATTGTCCTGTCAGGGCAGGAAGACAAGCAATGGTACGAATACACATGCCCCCATTGTCATGATGCTGAAGACCATTGCCGATTCGAATAAAGGAAGGTGTGATTTGGCCATACATTCTGGCTAGTTTATAAATATCTTCAACGGGAACACCTGTTATTCCAGAAACAGTGATGGGATCGTACTGGACAACATGCTCACGCAACTCTTCATGTCCGACTGTATACTTCTTCAAGAAATCGTTGTCTACCATGTTTTCGGCAAATAAAATATGCATCATGCCCAGTGCAAGAGCAGCATCGGTACCCGGCAATATTGGAATGAACCAATCTGCGAATTGGCCGGTTTGATTTTTATGTACATCAATGACAATAATCTTTGCTCCATTCTTTCTAGCTTTTTGCGCAAGCACAACTTGATGCATGTTTGTGCTTACAGCATTGATTCCCCAGAAGATGATTAATTTTGAATGAATAGTATCTTCAGGGTCTATTCCAAAGCCGCCTCCCATTGTATATTTAAGGCCTTCCGAGCCAGCTGACGAACAAATTGACCGATCTAGCAGGGAGGCGCCCAACCGATGAAAAAACCGCCGGTCCATTCCTTCAGCGCTGAGCATTCCCATGTTGCCATAAAAGCTATACGGAAGAATGCTTTCAGGCCCATCTGTTTCAATCAGCTCTTTCCATTTGGAAGTAATTGTCTCAATCGCTTCGTCCCAGCTTATCCGTTCAAATTTCCCTTCTCCTTTAGCTCCTGTACGTTTCATTGGATATTTTAAGCGCTTTGGATCGTAGATTCGTTCAGTCATATTCCGTACTTTATTGCATATATTTCCCTTTGTCACAGGATGATTCGGATCTCCCTGTATTTTTACAATTTTTCCATCTTGTTTATGTACCAGTAACCCACATTGATCAGGGCAATCCAGAGGACAAACCGATGGAAATACACCTGTTGGCTGCTTTACAAATGAATGCATATATAGGCTCCTTTCATAATCTGGTTATATCTATCATAATACTATTTTGTTCATTTAAAAACTCTTGTCTCCATAAAGACAAACACCTCCATCAATCGAATGAAGTTATACTTCGATTCAGGAGGTGTTTTTTCCTTGTCCCATTTTACTAAGGCTTACTATTCAATCTGAGTTTTTTAATGCTAATAACAAGATATTGCCATAAATAATAACTAGGAATGGCTGTGTTTTTTAGAAATACAACCCACGAGACCTATAATGTCCAAATTTTAGAGATTTTGCACCAGACTCTTTTTTCCTTTATATTCACAGTTTTTTTCTCTTCCGTTTCTGTTCAAAAAAGAAAATGTGGCAAGCAGTACTAATATGATAAGGCAAACGGTAGAACCGATGATATTATCTTTATTAAATAGAAAAGAGATGAAAATGATCAATAAAGATACGATTGCTAAAATAGTTGTGTATGGGAACCATTTTACTTGAAAGAACGGTTTCTCTTTATAATGGGAGCGGAGCTTTAGTTGTGCCAAGCAAATGCTCATCCATACTAAAAGAACCGTAAAACCAGGTATCGTCATTAGATAGCTGATGACTTGATCTGGAGTCATATAAGCGAAAAATACCCCAATCAATATACATATGGTGACGATAGAAATACCGTTTATCGGTATTCCTTGTTTGGAAATCTTTAATAATCTTTTTGGAGCTTCACCGTTTTGAGCCATGGAATATAACATTCTCGAAGTTGCATAGATCCCCGTGTTTGCTGCTGATAAAACGGCTGTTAAAAGAACAAAATTCATGATATGTGCTGCTCCAGGCAGCCCTGTGATGCTCAATACTTGAACAAATGGACTGTCTTCCCCCGAAACTTTGTTCCATGGCATTAAACCGCATATAATAAGAATAGGAAGAATATAAAAAAGAATGACTCTCCATACGGTTCCCTTGATTACTTTTGGCAATACCTTCTCTGCGTCTTTTGTTTCTGTAACAGTGACACCAATCAATTCTGCCCCGCCATATGAAAAGATGACGACTAAAAAGGCGCTCAACATTCCTTCGATTCCATGTGGAAAGAACCCGCCGTGTTCCGTATAGTTAGACAAAGGATTGTCAATAGCACTTGGAATGATTCCTACTAAAATACAAAAACCTAAAATAATAAAAGCGGTTAATGCGATAATTTTGATTCCTGCGAACCAAAACTCAATCTCCCCATAGTACTTTACATGAAACAAGTTAATTCCGACGATCAAGACGGTACAAAGGAAACTTAAAAGCCATAAAGGTACGGATGGAAACCAATATTTTAGGAAGCTTCCTGCCGCTAAAATTTCGACAATGGTGACAATCGTCCAGTTGATCCAATAAAGCCATCCTACGATAAAGGATATATGAAATCCAAACGCTTTATATACAAGATGTTGAACGTTTAAGTTGGGGTAGACAATGGCCATCTCCGCCAATGCCGCCATCACAATAAATAATAATAGGCCTCCTAATAAGTAAGCAAAAACGACACTTGGCCCCGCTATATTTAACGTATCTGAACTTCCTTTAAAAATACCCGTTCCAATCATGCCTGCTAGAGCAATAAACTGAACATGTCTGGGCAATAAACCTTTCTTTAAATCTTGATGATTTTTTTCCATGTTTGTCCTGCCTTTCTGTCGCGATATTAAACAATGATAGAATTCTAAAACTGAAATAAACATGTTAGAAAGAAAAGGTAAAATAATGACCAAAGATTGTTAAGACAAAGGTTGTTTTTTCATTTTAATATATTCCTTTTCGAAACTTTTTCACTTAAACACTTCTATGCTTCTATGCTTTTATGCTTTTGCGCTTTTGTGCAGTTAAGTATAAAATATATGTTTTTAAAATATAATAATGTCCTTTTGTTTGTCAAGAGTATGTCCCAAACTCATTGTTATACAATTAATCTTATATATTTGTAGAAGGCTTTTTCTATATATGGTTTTACACTGATATGTAATGTTGGTCGACCGCTTCTGGCTACAAAATGCGAGGGGGCAAACGGTATGCGGTTGACAGATGAAGAAGTGTAATTCCTTTTATAAGATGTGGAAGGTTGGAATTTGGCGGGAGAGCGATGGATTGCAAGAAAGTGCCGCTTTTAAGACTATTTGCAAGGAAGAGGATTCGTGCGGGAAATAGCGGCAATTTGATAAAAAATGATTTTTTAGGGAATACTAATGAAAACAAAAACTGGAGGAAAAACAGGCATGCCATGGATCGAAGGGCGCATTATTTCCGGTGAATATGACAATGAAATGAACGTTTTTACCATCCAAAAGTTCAAACAGTTTTTTATTGAATCCGTCCTCCAACCACATCAGCTGCAGCATCTGTCAGACTATCTGAAAAATCATCAAAATGAGGAAGAAGGACAGCTACTCATTCTTTACGATCAAATGCCTGTGAAATTGTCACAAGAAGAAATAAAGCAGCTCATAGCGGATTTAGATGAAATTCAGTCCCGCTGTAAAGGTTTTTCATAAAAAATGCACAAAAATACATCCAAACTACAGATATTTTGGCAGGATATCTGGATGAACGAAATCAATCCCTTGCTAACGGAATTAAAATCGATTGATTGAAATAGTTAAAAGCCCCATCGGAACCATTCGATGGGGCTTTCTACCACACGAAGACACTCCTCTTTTTCGAAACTTTGTACATGCTTGAAAAATGAATTTATTAATACGTGTTAGAGAAGCAAGATCATGCTTGGAAAAGAACTACTAATATCTTAGTTATATTAAAACAACTATTATTGAATTTGCAACGATTATTTTTTTTAGTAAACGGTTACAAATGGAATTGTTGACATTTATTTTAACATTTCCATCGATATGTTGAAAAATAGGTGGGAAGGGCGTATGTTATATATCGTAAAGAATGTGAAAAAAATCACAAAATAGAATGAAAGAGAAGTGTCGGTGAGATGGAAGCAGTTCAAAAATGTAAAGAGTTGGCTGTAAAAAAACGAACCATTCTAGATCGTTCCCTTGTTCAATATGTGATGCGGGCTGCTTTGGCAGGGGTGTACATCGGATTTGCACTTGTTCTTTGTTTTCGTGTAGGTGAATTTTTCCGTGAAGCGAATTCTCCTGCTACTTATTTAGTAAGCGGTATTTTTTTCGGAATCGCCTTAGTATTAATTATGTACGGTGGCGCAGAACTATTTACTGGTAATACGATGTATTTTACAATCAGTACTTTGCACAAAGAAACGACAATCAAAGATACGTTGCGGAACTGGTTTGCATGTTATAGCGGTAATTTATTAGGTGCTGTATTTTTCGCTTTTCTTATTTCGCAATCCGGTGTTTTTGATCATATTCCACAAGACCATTTATTATTTCTTGTGGCGGCAAAAAAAATGCATGCAACAACGATGCAGCTCTTTTTTAAAGGAATTCTCTGTAACTGGCTTGTTTGTTTAGCGATTTTTATTCCAATGCAAATGAAAGAGGATATGGCAAAAGTATTTTCGATGATTCTTATTGTTTTTATCTTTTTTGCTTCTGGATACGAACACTCCATTGCCAATTTCGTCCTCTTTTCAATTGCATTAGCAGTCCCGCATCCAGCGACGATCGACTTAGCAGGAGTGGTGCATAACATTATTCCTGTTACACTAGGCAATATTGTCGGCGGTGCCCTGTTTATGGGAGCGTTGTATACATATTTGACATCTCAAAAAGAAGGGCACGTTTCAGCAAAACAGCCTGTTGGATACTTGTTTCATAAAGAGAAAATTTTAAACAAATGATGAAATGCCAGCCCACACTCAAACTATTTTGTTCAAAATGATGAATGACGATTGAAAATATGGAAAAAGAAAATTTTCAATCTTCTGCAATTGACTTCACTAAATACGTAAAAGACGGCTTCAACATCCATGAAAATGGAAAAATTGAATTGTCCATCGGTATTCATAATGGGAAACTTGAAAAACTGATGTTGCTTACTATTCCGTCGAAAAGGCTTCCGATGGGTTCATCCAAGTAGGGGAAGGAGTCCTTCTTCTTCGTCAAAGCTTCTTTGATGAATTTAGTAAAAACTCCCACCTCAAACGGAGTGTAGGTGGGAGAGGTTCATGAATAACCTTAAATCAGATAGGGTGTTCTCAAAATCAGGGGGTAATCCGGTAAAAGAGGGGCAGTTTCGCTAGGCATTACACGTTTAATAACAAAATTGGAAATCATGTTCACCGTTTGGAAGTGTGTTTTTTAGTCACTGCATATGGTTTCCAAGACGGGAGGAATGCTCCTTTTTGATGTTTTTCATTTAGCCAAGCTACTATATATTAAACGTTTTTTTACTGAAAGGTGCTTTTTATCAATAATTAGGCTCGAAAACCTGGGAATGGACATGAGGTTCAATTTGAACAATGAATATGCATGGTCTTACAAAACAGAAGTCTTATTCCGATTTTTTAGGTTATATTCTCGTTTTTTCATGGCAAGCAATCTATGATGGTGGTCTACTGGCAGATACAGTAGACCATTTTTTATTTAGTTTTAAATAAGCGTACTTAGGCACAATGCTCAGAACATTGCGGCAGATGTTGTGCTTCATTCGTTTTCAGATGGGAAATGGCACAAACCTTTCACATCTGATTGCCGTATCATGTCTTAAAATCTGTTTAATGCCGGGTCGTATAAATAGGCTCCCGCCCAATATACAGTAACCACATCACAATCGCATGTATACAATATTACACACCGAGAAAATGAGGAAGAGAGGAAACGTATATGAAATGGCTTTATCTAAACGAGATTGTTGCTCAAATTGGCGGGTCATTGGTGCAAGGAACGGGAAATCCTCTCATTAAGAATGTGGTAACGAAACGCTATAAGGTAGATAATCATACACTGCTCATTGATTTATATACAAAAAGAAAAATCCGCTCCAAGCTGTTTCAAAAATATAAACCTATTGTTGTTGTAACGGAAAAGCCACAAGACTTTAACCATCTTGGCGATGATGTGATTGTCATAAAAGTAGAAGATGTAGATGAGGCCTATTGGAAGTTCATTGATTATTACCGCAGCCTTTTTGATATCCCCATTATAGGGGTAACAGGAACCTGCGGTAAAACAACAACAAAAGAAATGATTAAACATATTCTTGAAAAACGTTATAAAGTCCAAGCTACTTATAAGAGTTTCAACGGCGGTCATCGAAATCATCGTTATCTTCTTGGAATTGATGAGACAACAGGAGCAGCCGTGATTGAAATGGGCGTAGACTCCCCAGGGGATATCACTTTTTATATAAAATATTTTCGCCCACAGATAAGGATTTTGTTAAACATTGACGTGTATCATTTGGTGGGATGTAAAACTCCGGAACGTTATCTGGAGGCGAAAGCGGAAATCCTGCATGATTTAGATCCGGTGAACGGAACTCTCATCATAAATGCGGATGACGAGAACATCAAAAAAATTGATGTGAGTAAATTCCGCAACATCATTCTCTATTTCGGCTTCAGCGACGGATGCGACTTTCAAGCAACGGATGTCGCCTATGACCGAGAAGGTATGAGGTTTACGCTCCGTCATCAAAATCAAACCTATCCCGTCTTTGTGCCAGGGTATGGCAAACATAACGTGTATAATGCGCTTGCCGCCATCGCAGCGGTGTGGAGTGCAGGGGTGGATATAAAGGAAGCGTGCGAGCGATTGGCGTCGTTCAATCAAGTAATCGAACATTTGGAGTTCCATTCCGGGCTCGGTGGCTGCACCGTCATTGACGATACATGGAATGTAACTCCTCTTTCTATGGCAAACGCTCTTCAAGTAATGAAAGAAATTGCCGGTTCCAAAACGAAAATCGCTCTTTTAGGATATATGCCCCAGTTAGGGGACGGAGAGTATGCACGGCAAGAGTATGCCAAGATGGGAGAGAAAGTAATCGAAACACAAGTGGATTTTCTCATTGTGGTGGGGGATGAAGCGAAGGAAATCGGAAGGAAAGCTCTAGAACTTGGAATGGATCCAAGTAAAGTTTATTTTTCCAACAGCGGGACGGAAATCTATGAGATCCTTCACCCTCTTTTAAACGAGGAAGCGATCGTGCTTCTCAAGATCCCTCATCGTGTCATGGTTCAGGACTCATTTAAAGAACTAAAGGCGAAAATCATCGTTTCATGAATAAAGGGGAGAATGCACATGAAAAGTTTATATCTCCAAGAAATTCTTGCGGAGATAGGTGGCACTGTCATACAGGGATCCGGCAATCCCTTGATACAAAATGTCGTCTATCGACCCAAAAAAATGAAAGACCAAACGATGCTGTTTTACCGTTACAACGATATGAAAATTGACAAAAAATTATTTCAAAAGTACAAATCGGTCGTTGTTGTTACAGACAATCCTGATTATTTCCAAGATATAGGCAAGGATGTCATGATTATTAAAGTACCAAATATAGAGGAGGCCTATTGGAAGTTTGTTAACTATTATCGCCATCTTTTTGACATCCCGATTATCGGCATCACTGGTACCTGTGGCAAGACAACGACCAAAGAAATGGTAAAGCATATATTAAGAAAATATTATAAAGTCCAATCCACCTTTCTCAGCAATAATCAAAGATCCCTTAATTTAAAATATTTGCTCGGTATTGATGATGAGACACAAGCAGCTGTCTTTGAAATGCCTGTTGCTTCCCCAGGTTATTTGGCCAACACCATTCAATATTTCCAACCCCAAATCAGAGTCTTGCTAAACATTGATGTCTACCATTTAAAGGATTGCAAAACACCGGAAGCCTATATGAAGGCGAAAGCCGAAATCATAAACGGATTAGATCCGAAGACAGGGATTATCATCTTAAACGCTGATGACAGCAACATAAAAAAGGTTCTCGATGTTAGCGGATTTCAACGGGTCATCTATTTTGGCTTCAGTGACGGATGCCATTTTCAAGCGAAAAATGTCCGCAACGTGGATGGCGGAATGCAGTTCACTCTTAAGCATCAAGATCAAACTTACCAAGTTTTTGTGCCGGGTTACGGCAAGCCTAATGTATACAACGCCCTTGCCGCTATCGCGGCCGCATCTAGCGCGGGCATGAGTGTAGAGGAATGTTGCGAACGATTGGCATCTTTTGAACAGATGAAAGAACATCTGCAATTCCGTCACGGAGCAGGCGGATGCACCATCATTGACGATACATGGAATGCAGCTCCTCTTTCCATGGCGTCCGCACTTGAAGTACTTCAAGAAACCTCCGGCTCGAAAACGAAGATCGCGATTTTGGGATATATGCCCCAGCTTGGGGAGAGTGAATTTGCAAGGCAACAATATGCGAGGATAGGCGAAAAAGTGGTGGAAACACAGGTTGACTACCTGTTTGTCGTAGGGGATGAAGCGAAGGAAATCGGAAGAAAAGCCGTAGAACTCGGAATGGATCCAAGTAAAGTTTATTTTTCCAACAGCGGAACGGAAATCTATCAAATCCTTAAGCATTTTTTAAACCAGGACTCTGTCGTGCTTCTTAAAATCCCTCACCGCGTCATGGTTCAGGACTCTTTCCAAAAGTTAAAACAGGCAATAATGCCTTAACTCAAATTTCATGCGATATCAAAAAATGAAATTTTATAAATGAAAGGGATCAGCGATGAAAAAGACAACTCAGTTAAGGAATCTAATCAATTCTAATTCATTGGAATTTATCATGGAGGCTCACAATGGATTGTCGGCGAAAATTGTGGAAGAGGCCGGATTTAAAGGAATTTGGGCGAGTGGACTGTCCATCTCCGCTTCCATGGGAGTAAGAGACAACAACGAAGCTTCATGGACACAGGTGCTGGAAGTTTTGGAGTTTATGAGCGATGCTACGTCCATACCGATTTTGCTGGACGGGGATACCGGCTACGGAAACTTCAATAATGCCCGACGTCTTGTAAAAAAATTAGAATCAAGGCAAATTGCCGGTGTCTGTATAGAAGACAAATTATTTCCGAAAACCAATTCTTTTATCAGTGGAGAAGCACAACCGCTTGCGGATATCGAAGAGTTTTGCGGGAAAATCAAAGCGATGAAGGATAGCCAGACTGACGATGACTTTGTTGTCGTTGCGAGAGTGGAAGCCTTTATCGCAGGATGGGGGCTCAGAGAGGCGCTTCGCCGCGCCGAGGCTTATCGTCAGGCGGGGGCCGACGCGATTTTGATACACAGCAAGAGAAACGATGCTGCGGAGATCGAAGTATTTATGAAAGAATGGGGCAACAGACTTCCAGTCGTGATTGTACCGACAAAGTATTATTCCGTTCCAACGCAGAAGTTTAGAGAATTGGGTGTTAGCCTCGTGATTTGGGCTAATCATAATCTAAGGGCAGCGATCAAGGCGATGCAGGAAACGAGCCGGCAAATTCGTCAAGAACAAAGCCTTGTGAATATAGAGCCTAACGTTGTTTCCGTGAACGAAGTGTTCAGGCTTCAGGGAGTAGATGAATTGAAACAAGCCGAAAAAAGATATCTTCCGGCTTCTGGAAAGAACGTGAATGCCATTATATTGGCGGCGAGCAGAGGCGATATGGATGAGCTGACTGCAGAGATTCCAAAGACTCTGCTTGAGGTCGGAGGAAAATCCTTGCTCGCGACGCAAATTGATGAATTTAATAAGGTTGGCATCAAAGATATTTGCGTGGTTAGAGGCTTTGCCAAAGATAAGGTTGCCGCAGCGAATTTTTCGGTTATTGACAATGACTTGTTTGCAGAAACGAAAGAACTTTACTCCTTATATCTAGCCAAGGACAAAATTAAAGAGAATACTGTGATCAGCTATGGAGATATTATTTTCAAAAACTATATCCTCAACGATCTTCTGAACGATATGAACGACATTACCCTCATTGTTGACGCTGATGTAGAAACGATCAGTCATGATAAAGACCTCGTATCCACCGATACACCTTATTCTAAGAAACTTTACTCCAGCACTGTCCGGTTTATCAAAATGTCAGGGGACTTGAAAGAAGAAGAAATCCATGGTGAATTTATCGGTCTCTGGAAGGTGACAAAAAACGGTTCTAAAATTGTAAAAAAAGCTTTAGAAGAACTATCAAAAAGAGAAGACTTCAAACAGCTGACAATGGCGGACCTTTTTAATTACATTAGTTCGTTCCGCCCTATTGCGGTGAAATATATCAAAGGTTCATGGCTTGATATCGATACCATCCGCGACCTCCAAAAGGCAGGTGATTTATTTGATAAACACTAAAATGTTCGGTGAAGAATTAAAAAAGATGGGCTTTCATTTCTTCAGCGGGGTACCGTGTTCTTTTCTAAAGAACTTAATCAATTATGCGATTAATGATTGCGACTATGTTGCGGCAACGAATGAAGGTGAAGCGGTGGCGATTGCCGCGGGGGCTTATCTGGCAGGCGAGAAGCCGGTCGTTCTCATGCAAAATTCAGGGTTAACCAATGCCGTATCGCCATTGGTTTCCCTGAATTATCCTTTTCGGATTCCTGTGCTTGGATTTGTAAGCCTAAGAGGCGAACCAGGCATTCCTGATGAACCGCAGCATGAATTGATGGGACGTATCACAACGAAAATGCTCGATCTTATGGAAATTAAATGGGAATATTTATCGGCTGACTTCGAGCAGGCAAAAAATCAACTTGTGCGAGCTCATTCATATATCGAAAGGGACCAAACCTTCTTTTTTGTCGTGAAAAAAAATACGTTTGAGAAAGAGCCGTTAAAGGATCAAAAACAACGATCTAACTTAAACGTGTTAAAGGTCGGGAAAACGAAAGATGATCAACTTCCAACCCGAATCGAAACATTAAAGCGGATCAATTCATTAAAGGATAACAACACCATTCAGTTGGCCACAACCGGAAAAACAGGACGGGAGCTCTACGAGATTGAAGATGCTCCGAATAATCTATACATGGTGGGTTCCATGGGCTGTGTCAGTTCTCTGGGACTTGGGCTTGCACTGGCAAAAAACGATAAAGATATCGTCGTTATTGAAGGAGACGGGGCTTTGCTTATGCGCATGGGAAGCCTGGCTACAAATGGATACTACGCTCCAAAAAATATGCTGCATATTCTATTGGATAATAACACACATGATTCGACAGGCGGCCAGAGCACTGTATCACACAACGTCAATTTCGTGGATATTGCGGCAGCTTGCGGCTACTCGAAATCGATTTACGTTCATAACCTTGAGGAATTGGAATCGTGTATCAAAGATTGGAAGAGAGAGAAAAGTCTTACGTTTCTATACATGAAAATAGCCAAAGGATCCAAAGAAGGTCTCGGGCGGCCGAAAATGAAGCCATATGAAGTGAAAGAAAGATTGAAGGTGTTTCTTCATGATTAAAACGGCAGTCATTTTAGCGGCGGGAATGGGAACCAGACTGGGAGAAAGAACGAAAAATCAGCCTAAAGGCTTTTTAATGCTTGATGAAAAGCCAATTGTAGAACAGTCTATTTGTAAATTGCTTGAGATGGGAATCGAAAAGATCGTGATTGGAACAGGCTATTTGGCGGAAGCTTACGATCGTCTGGCCACGCGATACCCGCAAATTGCATGCGTACGCAATGACGAATATGAAAAAACAGGCAGTATGTACACCCTTTACCATTTAAAGAATCATATTTCGGATGACTTTCTTCTTCTTGAGAGTGACTTAATTTATGAAAAAAAAGCGTTGGATATATTAATCAACAATAAAAGGCCGGATGTTATTTTGGCGAGTGAGTTGACAGGTTCGGATGACGCAGTATTTATCGAGGCCGATGAATATCGTTTTTTGCGAAATATGGCAAAAAAAGAAAATGAACTCAACCATATCTATGCGGAGTTAGTAGGCATTACGAAAATCTCCTATCCTACCTTTCAAGCCATGTGCAAATTTGCTGAAATGAGCTTTGATGATGACCTTAAACTCGATTATGAACACGCTCTTGTCGGCATTTCCCATCAAGTGAATCTATATGTTCACAAGTTGGATGATCTTGCCTGGTGCGAAATTGACAACGAACACCATTTGCTTCGCGCACAACGTTATATCTATCCGATGATTAAAGCGAAAGAAAAGAATGTTCCGCCGGTAAAAAGAAACATCTTGCTCAATCCGGGGCCTGCGACAACGACGGATACCGTTAAATACGCGCAAGTAGTCCCTGACATCTGTCCGAGAGAAGAAGAATTCGGCAATGTCATGCAATTTATTTCCGATGAACTTACAAAATTTGTTGCAGACCCCGAGCATTATACCACTGTTTTGTTCGGGGGATCGGGCACCGCGGCCGTTGAGGCAATTTTGAGCTCGGTTGTTGGCGAGGAGGCTGTGCTTATTGTCAATAATGGCGCGTATGGCAAGAGGATGTGCCAGATTGCGAAAGCCTATGGGTTAAATTATATCGAATATCGAAGCAGACCAGACGAACCTTTGGACCTTGCTGCGATAGAAGCGATGATTCAAAACTCTGCACGTAAAATTTCCCATCTGGCCGTCGTTCATAATGAAACAACGACAGGCCTCCTGAATGATATTGAATCCATTGGACGTCTATGCAAAAAATATCAAATCCAAATGATTGTCGATGCCATGAGTTCCTTCGGGGCGATCCCGATTGATATGGAAGCCATGAATATTAGTTATCTTGCCGCGTCTTCCAATAAAAATCTTCAAGGAATGGCCGGTGTTGCATTTGTAGTTGCGAAAAAGGATCATTTAGAAATGACTAAACACCTTCGCCCGCGAAATTTTTATCTTCATCTTTATTCACAGTACAAATATTTTTTAGAAACGAAGCAGATGCGGTTCACCCCTCCGGTGCAGACACTTTATGCACTAAAGCAGGCGATCATTGAGACGCGTCTGGAAGGGATTGAGAAGAGGTATGAGAGATATACCAAATCATGGGAAGTGCTGATCAATGGCATTACTCGCTTGGGTTTAACCCATCTAGTCAAGAAAGAGCATCATTCCCGGATCATAACAGCCATTATGGAACCGAATATCCCTAGCTACGATTTTCAGGAGATGCATAATTATTTTTATCGCCACGGATATACCATTTACCCCGGCAAGCTCGAAGGACAGAATACCTTCAGGGTAGCAAATATCGGGGATATTACCTATAAGGACATGGAATTATTTGTGAATTTACTTGAACAGTATCTAATAAGCATAGGTTACTGCACGGAAAGGAAGGAGATTCATGGCGATTCCAAAACATAGATTAGCGGCTTCCGTAGCTGTTGTTAATAGTGAGAACAAAATTCTATTGGTTAAGAATTGGAAAAGAGGGTGGGAATTCCCTGGCGGCTATGTAGAAAACGGCGAATCCATCAAGGAGGCAGCCATCAGGGAAGTCAGGGAAGAGGCAGGCATTGAAGTCCGTTTGACCAAATTTTGTGGAATCATTCAAGATATCAAAAACAGCAGATGTACGGTACTTTTTCTCGGGACGCCGGTAAGCGGTGAATTAGCGGGAGGAGACGATGCTTTAGATGCGGGGTATTTTACCATCGATGAGGCCTTGCAGAAGGTGAAGTGGAAAACATATAAAGAAAGAATTTTGAAATGTTTGAATGAAGAAGAACACCCTTTTTTCATCGAATCCTAATTGAGGGAGGGTGAATGATGCCTGTTTCCTATGTATCTTTGACAACAGAAGAAGCGATCGCTAAATACAAAAAGAATTATGATGACTATGTCAATAATGAATTGGTGAAAGTGGCTCAGTATAGAGAAGCATATAAACATATCAAGGGAAGTCTGGCTGATCAAATCGTAGAACGCGCGATATGGTATATGGAGCATGGCTATACGGTATACGGCCATGGCTTCAACTCATACCATTCCCACGGAGTTGTCGATTGTTCGGGGTTTACGAAATTAGTCTATGGCGACTTTGGTTTTGAATTAACTGGCGTCGCGAAAAAATATGACAATATCGGTACAAGAGTGGAAGGCGTCTATACGAAAATCGTCGATGGGTATTGGAGCCTCGAAGGGTTAGAAAACCTTCGTCCCGGAGATATACTCACTTGGTGGAAACAGCGGCCCGACGGTACTTTTTACATCGGCCATGTTGGGATTTACATGGGGCAACTCGACGGAAACCCAGCGGTAATCTGCACAGCAAGTGGAGCTCCTACAGCCATTGGGATTATCAGCGGTTTTAGACGCTGGTTTGGACTGCATTTCTATAATGCTCAACGAATTCTGCCGGAAGGGTCATGGACACCAGGAAAAGTGATTCCAGGCCATGAAGACAGAGGGCCGGTTATTCCAGAGCGATATGTACTCCCGCCGCAAAAGCCTATTGTTATGCCTAACACCCAGAATTCCCAAGAGCAATAAACCTTTTTGCTCTCCTTAAACATGTGGTGTCAATAGGGGGGTTAAGCTTTTTTAAATAGTTCCTTTTACTTCTTCCATCGAGTCTGCTTCTGTTCGCGCTTTTCTGCTCTTTCGTCTTGAATGAGCTTGACCTAAATGCTTTTTATTTATGCCAAATGATTTATTTGGACTTATACACCAATAAATGACGCAGTCATAAGATAGAGTATTGAAAGCTGTTATCTGATCGGAAGTAAAGAGGTGAAACTAGTGCAAACAGAAACCGTTGACTTTGGTTTTATATATAATGCAAAAAAACAGCAGCACATTTTTCCAAAAATGATTGTCCATTTCAGCAAATTATCAGAAGAATACAACATAAGAACCGTCTTGTTTACATTACAAAATCTGGATTTGGAGGAGCAGGCCATTAGCGGCACGATCATAGAAGGAGATCGGGTAAGTCAAGGATTTTGCGAATTACCCCCTCTTATTTATAATTTTGCCCTTCATTCGACCGAAGATAAAATTGGGAAAATGAGGCACTTAAGGAAAATGGAAAATATCATGGTCATCAATCCTGTTAATCGTTTTGTTCAGGGCATCATTTTCGAAATGTTAGCCTCTTTAACAGGCTCTGAACAATTTCTCTTGCCCTCAGTAACATTAAATGCCGCAACTTTAACGGAGTATCTTCACAAGTACGATACGCTATTTCTTCTGCCGGAAAAAACGTTCCATCCACCAAAAGCTGTCGTTATCAAAAAAACTCAGAACGACAACTACATGATTTGTATCGGCCAAAACGGACAGATATGCGAAAAGAACGATATTGTTAACTATATCCAAAAAATGACGAACAACAAAAAACATATTCTAATGAAGGGAATCGAATGCTTTCAGTGGGAGAACGGCCCCTTAGAAGCTAGAATCTATCTTCAAAAGGACGCAAATGGAGGATGGTCCGTTACAACCATAGCGGCCAAGAACGGCATATTTTCAAGAAATGCATTCTGTTCTTCTAAAATAAGTGATATACTCTGCGATCCTTATCATAACAAAAATGTTGAGGAAACATTAGCCGATGTTTCTTTACGAATAGGAGAATTTTTAGATTTTTACATTCCCTTCATGGGGAGTTGTACACTTGATTATATATTTGATGAGAATGGTTGTCCCTACCTCATTTACGTTGCTGGTTTTGAACAAGATCCATACTTGTATCGTCACATGGATTCGGAAGCACAATCGAACCTTCTGAATAATGCTTTTCATTATCTGTTATTTCTAATGTATAACCATGTAACGGAAAGGGGGCAACGAAATGAAGTGGATCAAAGTGGAGAGAGAGGACACGGGGGGGATTGAAGATTCAGGAAATACGATATATGTTTCAAAAAATCTGGCAGACAAATTGAAAACTCAGACTAAACTGATATTTGGCCAAAACGAAATCCCCATCACAGTGCAAGCTTCATCCTCCATTGATGAATGTACGGGAGATCATTTTCATGATCCTGCTCTGATCCGGCTTTCCCAAAATGTGTTTGATCAGCTTTTGATTCAGAAATCTGCCACGTATCAAATACGCTATACCAACACAACCATTTATATCGGTCCAGTTATTGGCTTTTTGCTTGGCGACCAGCATTATTATTATCACCATCGCAGATTAAAGGAATTAACGGATGCTATGGGAGTTTATGAAAAAGTAGGGGGGCTTTTCATCGCGTTCAGGCACTGCTCCATAAGCTGGCGAGAAAAGTGTATTTATGGCCTATACTTCAACTACGAGAACAAAAAGTGGGTATATGGCAAATTGCCTCTGCCGTCGGTTGTTTATCGAAGAGGATTTAATTCCAGGAATAATTTCGTTAACGAATGCAGCGACGTTTCCAGTTGGGAAGTATTTAATGCTGTAAGGTTTGATAAATGGCAGTTGTATACTCAGTTAAAGAAAAATGATCGGCTGAACCCATATTTGCCAGAAACGGCATTATTAGGTGTTGACAGCTTATCAGCGTTTCTTCATAAATATTCAAAAGTCATTCTGAAACCGAATAAGCTTTCTAGAGGCAGAGGGATATCGATTATCACATCCAAGCCTGACGGGACCCTCGAAGTTCATGATTATCGACAGTTTACCAATTTTACGATTCCCGCATCACAATTGGAGGATTATTTGCACGAAGGAAAATATTTAAAACGCGATTATATCATTCAGCCTTTTTTGGATTTAGCGCGAATCAACGGTAGTCCTTGGGATATAAGAGTAGTGATGCAAAAAAACAGATGGAAGCAGTGGGTTTGTAATGGAATAGAGTGCAGACTTGCAGGGACGGGGAAGATGATTACGAACATTTCCAATGGAGGCAGAGCGCTTGAGTTGAGTGAAGCGTTAACATTAGCCTTTGGTACCGAAGTGGATCCCACACAAGTGAGAAAAGATATTCACTCCATTTCGATGGAGTTTTGCAAAATGATGGATCAAACAGGATTCCATTTTGCTGAATTTGGATTGGATCTTGCTCTTGATCAACAAAAACATTACTGGTTTATAGAAGCTAATGTTCGCCCAACCTTTAAAGGATTTAAAACATTGGATGATGACATCTACCGGCGGATATGTTACGAACCCATTCTTTATTCAACTTCTATTGCCGGTTTTGGCTGGGAGGATAGCGATGAATCCGAAATATAAAATCATTCCGGACCTGCAGGCTCAAGACTGTTTGACGATCCATCCGAACACCGCGAAACAAAAAAATATTTCCGCCCTAAAAAAATGGTTTCTTCGTTTTGGCATCCAAGCGTTAGAAATTAAGCTGAAAATATCTTCTAGGTTAAACGAAAACGAAATGAAATTATCGATTGGGGTGATTGAGTCCTTAAGGATTCCTCTCAGCGGCCGTTACGAAATCCGGCGGGAGGGAAATGAAATTCTAATCGGGCCTTATATAGGTATTCTGACCGCATCAAAGAAGAGCAGTTTGGACGATAGCGTGCAATATTTATCCAACTACTTATACGATTATGACCGCATTGGCGGAGCGATTGTTGCTTTTTCACTAGAAGGCATGGATCCTTTCAAATATACAATAGAGGGATATATGTTTAACCCGGACACGAAAGAATGGGAACAAGGCGTTTATTCGTATCCAGCCGCCGTGTTTAAAACGATTTATCTTAACAAAAGCTGGAGAAATCATTTTCAAACGATTTTCGGCAACCGGCTATTTAACAGTTATGTATTCAATAAGTGGGAAATGTATAAATGGTTAAGTCAAGCATCTCACTTAAAGCAGTATTTGCCTGAGACGATTCTCTACAAAAAGCCAGAGGATCTTGAATCTTTTTTGAACCTTCACCGGCAAATTTATGTAAAACCGCTTCATGGCAGCATGGGTGAGAGAATTTTCAAGGTTTCCAAAAGCGAGGAACATGGCCTGAAATTGCAGTATCATCAAGATGGCATCCCTTATGAGATAACCTTTTCCAATCTCTTTAGCCTGGCTGATTTCTTCAAAAGCCAATTCAAGGGGAAAAAGTATATTTTGCAGCAAGCTCTTGACCTGATATCGTTCGAAGAAAAGAAAATCGATTTCCGCATCGTGATGGTAAAAGACCAGGCAGGTGTGTGGAATGATATGTGCATGGTGGCCAAATATGGCCAGCAAGGCAGCATTGTGACAAATATTTTAGCGGGCGGCACTGCCGAAATTGGAGAAATTACGCTGCAAAAAATATTTGGCCTTTCCACTGAAGAGGTCTTTAAGTGGCGGAAAGAAATATCGCGTATCGTACATGAAGCCGCACAAAGGATTGAACAATGCGGGGTACATTGCGGAAATTTAGGCGTTGATATCGGCATAGACACCCAAAGAAGGATGTGGATCATTGAAATGAACAATCTAAACCCTAGTCCGTTGTTTGCTCTTGATATTCATGATCGTCCGCTGTTTTATCGAATAAAGCTTCTGAATATGCTTTATGCCAAGAGACTTGCCGGGTTTCCGGAGGTATAAGCAGTTTGTTAAACATCTATAAAAATGTATAAAATCATGTAAATATCTCTTGTTATTGGACGTAAAGAGGTGGATGTTCTCCATCTTTTTCATCGTTTCTTGTCTGATGATAAAAAATCATCTCCCTCTTCCTCATGTAAAAAGGAAATGAAGAAGATTTGGCGAATATATGTTCTAAATGATTCAAACATAGGGGGAAGGCAAGGGGATGAAAACGGTTCGGGTGATGAAAATTGTTTCCAATGATGAAACACACCTTCGTTCATTAGATGAGTTGATGCGCGTCTTTGGTTCCGCGAAGCGATACGCGTTCAACCGTTTGCTGGAGGGAAGGAACGCAAAAGACATCATCAAACACCTTCCGCACCAATTTCGGCTCAACAAACGGTTTGCCGAAGATGCGGTCTTGCTTGCTCAATCGCTGATTTCTTCTCAACGTGAGCTGCTTCCAATGCGCTTAGAGGATGTGCAGGCGAAAATCGAAAAAACCGAAAAGAAAATCGATGAGTATCAACACGGAAGAAAAACACCGAAAAAAGTCGATCTTCCAGCATGTTTAGACGGATTACAGCGTCGATTAGAAAAACTAAAATCTAAAGAAGCCGAACTAAAGCACCATCTCGACCAAGGAACGATTCCACGTGTGATTTTTGGCGGAAAAGAGAACTTTTATAAGCGTCTAAAAGGAAAAATCACGAACGAAGAATGGAAAGATTTGCGTTCGAATCAGTTGTACGCTAGAGGCGATAAAAGTAAAAAAGGGAATTTGAATATTCGCCTCACCTATGACGACAAGACGTACCAATGTTATGTAGAAATCGCCAATCCACTTGGACAACCAAAAGGGAAATACGCTCCCCGTTTACGATTCCCTGTGTCTGTTCCTGAAAAATATGAAGATGAAATCATCCATCTCGTCATGGGAGAACAAGTTGGAGTGAATGCAAAAGGCAAGCCGATCATCGAATATCAACCATACACCGTCGAAATCAAACGCAAAAACGGGGAATATTACATTCATCTCATCTATGAAGAAGAGGTATATGGCAGGGAACTTGCCTATGATGAACCAATTCAAGCGGAACGAATCGCTGGGATGGATATCAATATTGACCGCATCGCCGTAAGCATCGTTTCGAAACAAGGAAACTTTCTTAAATCAAAGGTATTTTACTGCCATGAACTGGAATACGTAAGAGCGAATAAGAGAAACAACCTCATCGGTGAAACGGTGCGCGATGTGTATGACTGGCTGCTTCAAGAGAATGTTGGGGCAGTGGTCATCGAAAACATTCAACTAAGACAGCAGCACGATACGGACAAACGATTCAATCGCTTGACACACCATTTCAAAAAGAAAAAGCTGACAGAAACAATCCTTCGTCGGGGCTTAAGACTGGGCTTTTGTATCAAAAAGGTGAATCCGGCATATACAAGCGTCATCGGGCGGTTCAAGTATATGAAAAAGTATGGGTTATCCGTCCATGAAAGTGCCGCATTTGTCATTGGCAGACGTGGATTAGGGTATCGTGAACAGTTGCCAAAAGAACTCATTCACATCATAAAAACGAAAGTGAAGCGCCATTTGATTGCTTTGTTAGGGTCGATGGAAGAATCCTACAAGCAATCGAAAAGCGGCAAGAAACAACGCCAATATATCGCGACGATGTTACACAAAATCGAGAATTTCAAACAAGAGCATGAATGGTCATTATGGAACATATTGCACAAATGTTGTTGGCTGAACCAGTACCAAATTCAACTAAAGGAGGGGTAGACCTGGTTGCTAAAATCGTTGTCGTGTACTGACCGATGGAAGGAATGGTGCACGACAGATGCCGTCGCTAACAGCGAGCCACGGGATGTCTTTCACAGCAGGTGAATGACAAGGGGATTCCCTTCCTGATGGAACTCGGTGAGAATCCGAGTGGTAAGCGATGTTTCCTGGTTCCATCGCGATGTGTCGATTTTTATAGATTTTAGTAACCAGGGGTTATCATGAAGTGGTATATAAAATGGATTCCAGAGAAAAAATCCAACACGATTTTTCTTCCCGAATCAATCATAGAAGAAAGGGAAGTTATACCTCGGCGGATGATCTTACAAGTTGGCATATGGAAACAGGAAGTCGAAGTGGAGATTGATAGCGGCATACCTGAAAATACGATTGGCTTATCAAGCGCAATAAAACTGCCTTTCCAATTGCCGGAACACCTTCCATATAAAATAGAAATGAAAGGAAGAAAACTACATCTCGGCCCGGTTATAGCCTTTATGGCCTTCAAGGAAGAACGGGATATCACGCCTGAGTCATTAAATGCATATAAGGACTACTTAAGCAGCTACTCAGACATACGAGGACTCATTTATATTTGTGCAGCCAATAGAATCCATTCATCCGCCCAAACTGTTGAAGGTTATTACTATGACCCGGCTGCGAAAGAAGATGAAACTCCATGGAAGTATGGTTTCTTTCCGTATCCGGACATCATCTACCGGAAAATAGATGTAAAAAAGCCAGTGTATGATCAAATTATTTCTGGAATTGGAGAAAATATGTTCAATTCCTATTTGTTTGATAAATGGGAATTGTGGCAATGGCTCTCCCCATATCCTTATTTGCGCGAACACTTGCCATATACCCAGCAGTTGGAAAACGTTCAAAGCTTGGATCATATGTTGTCTTTGTATGGAGAAGTCTATTTAAAACCGATAGAAACAAAAAATGAAAAGAGACTTTTCAAAGTGGATCAAACATGCGGCGGATATCGTTTTCTTGACGAATCTAAGGGGGAAAGATGTTTTCATTCCAAAGAAGAAGCAGCGGAATTTCTTAACAGCTTAATAACGCATGAGGACTATCTTATACAACAGGCAGTTTCGGCCAAGAGCTATGGAGATCACCGCCTTGATTTCCGAGTCATTATGCAAAAAAACAGTTCTAAACATTGGGACTGTTCGGGCATTATTGCCCGTTTGGGAGACACAACAGGAATTACTGCCAACTTTGACCGGTCAGGAATCTTTTTAACTGGAAAGGAAGCGTTGAGGAAAGTTTTTCAAATGAACGAAAGGGAAGTATTTTTAAAAGAACAGGAAATGATTGATCTTTGCGTCTCAGCTTGCAAAACCCTTGATCAATGCGGAGGGAATTATGCGGATTTGGGTATTGATCTGATCATCGATGAAAACTTAAAAGTGTGGCTAATCGAAATCCATCCGCTGTATGACCACCAATTGCTTCTCTATTCGATCAAAGATAGGCAAATGTATTTAAAAGTAGTGACCACTCCTTTCGAATATGCGAAATCTCTGGCTGGTTTCAGTTAATGAAGGCCGCTCCCTTTAACCATCTCTTCTATCCTCGTTCCCGGCCAGGCGATTATTATTCCTCATCTTCCTGCCAAAGGTTCTATTCCATATACAATCCATATTTCTGTCAGCCGCCGGCAGTTAACGTTAAAAAGGAAGGGGAGCATCGTTCGTACGTATCCGATTGGTGTTGGAAAAATGGTGACCGCAACACCTGTTGGCGACTTTGTCATTGTCAATCGCCAGCCGAATCCTGGGGGGCCTTTTGGCGCTATGTGGTTAAGTTTATCGAAGATTCATTATGGCATTCACGGCACCAATAATCCATCTTCCATCGGAAAATATGTGTCAAAAGGATGCATCCGAATGCACAACAAAGACGTACTACAATTAGCTTCGATGGCGCCAAACGGAACAGAAGTTTTCATCCGTCCATAACATCAAGAAATGTTTTTTTACATCAGACGTTTAGGTGAAAGATTAATAAAAGGCTGAACGAAAGCAAGTGTCAGACTTCACAGCGCAATTATAGGACATAAATATTGGATCAATGAACGATATATTGTGAAATGCACGTGAGGTCAGGCACTGATGGGTCAGCCTTTTTGTTTTTTCAGCAATAGTTAACACATTAATACTTATAAAAAATAGAAAGTTCGGATTTAATTTGATCCGAACTTTCAGACTGTTGAAAAGAGAATCCCTCTTTTAAATAAGGAATACCGCCTGGAGATGATATAGCTATAAAAAGCAATCTCTTTGTAAAAATGAAGGAATAAAAGTCGTTGCCCATTAAAACAAGTAATTGGTGATTTCTAGCAGCAATGATACGATGAGGTAGCGGCCGTTAATTATCAATGCTACGCCTGCAAAAGATTGCGAACACGATCTTGAAATTAAGGCAGCCGGGAATGGATCTCGTCATTTTCCCGAAATACAGCACTAGATGGGCATCATATACGACAGGAAAGATTAAATGCTGTTCCATATTTCTAATTTAATTTTTGATTCATAAAAGTTAATAGACCGATATATATATTTCATTGGATACCATCCAAAATAATATAAGGGGGAAACGGTCATGGCTAAAATTCGAAATGAAAAGTTGAACAAATCCGTTTTTGGAGGGCATGAGACAGTACGCGTAGCAGCAGTGCAAGCACCGCAAATTGTTTTCAACAAAGAAAAATCTATTGAAATCGCCTGCCAAAGAATCAAAGAAGCAGGGGCAAACGGCGCGAAATTAGTGGCGTTCTCCGAAACCTACATACCTGTCTTTCCGGCATACTATAAAGCCGGTTACGCGAGCCAAATCGATGAATGGTATGAGTGGAATGTAGCGCTTCAAAGCAACTCCATTGCCATTCCAAGTGAAGATACTGAAATCATTGGAAAAGCATGCAAAGACGCAGGGGTCTATTGTGTAATGGGGGTCAACGAGATCGATGATACCGATGGAGCGCGCACATTATATAATACGCAAATCCTTTTCGGTCCTGACGGCTCCATACTAGGACGGCACCGTAAATTAATGCCTACCTTTAATGAGCGTCTTTACCATGGGCTGGGAGATGGCAGCGATCTAAGAGTGTATCAAACCGATATCGGGCGAATCGGTATGCTTATTTGCTGGGAGCACCATACGATTTTAGTCAGAGCCGCTCAAATGTTGATGGGTGAAGAGTTCCATATTGCCAACTGGCCTGGAACTTGGACGTTCGGGCAAAAGACCGGCGATGGCAAGAGAAAAGGACGAATTTTCCACGCAACGACGGAACCAGGAGATCCATGCGATTTACAGTTTGCCATCAGAGAATACGCTTTTGAATCAGGAAGCTTTGTCATCAGCGTGGCTGGTTTGTTAAGAGAACAAGACTTTGAACCTCAATATAAGCATTTTATTGATAGCCCAGAAATGGATTTCAGTTGGGCGGTAGGCGGTGCCGCGATCGTCAACCCATTTGGTGAATACATCGCCGGACCGGTTTATAACGAGGATACGATTGTTTACGCGGATTGCCATGCGAATGAGATCAAGGCGGCGAAAGTGGTATTTGACGGATTGGGGCATTATTCCAGACCAGATGCGGTTCAGTTATTGCTGCATGATCATGAACAAAGAAATCTTCTCCGCAGCTCAAAAGGACTTTCCTACCAAGATTTGAAAAATATTTCTGAAAGCACAGAAGTGCCGCTTGAAAAATTAGAAAAAGTTCTTGAAAAAGTGGAGACAAAATTGAGCCAAAAATAAAAATGCGAGCGATAGAATCCCTATCTTTCAGCTATGGAGATAAGAGCGAGCGTCGGACGGGAGAGGGTGTTTGCTCTCTCACAAGTCCGACTTTTTTTACTGGATTTGTTAAATATATGATCTAATTCTTTTTCTGGTGAATAAAACAAATATAAATTGAGAAAGAAAGCAGTCTTAGAATGCAAAATATTCATCAAATAAATAAATGGTTCTTTTTCAACTAAAGCTGAATAGCTCATAACATTTTATAACCTAATATCTGGATCATGATTTGTATGGATGCTATCACTGTCCGAGTTCTTGAAATTTCAAGACATTCGGGAAGGTGACAGCTTTTTTACGATTTCATTTGTTTCAATGTTTCTCTGATTCCTATCTCATAGGGAGTTCGCGGAACGGGACCGATTAATCTCTCGTATTGCTGCCGTCTAATACAACGGGTTTTTCGTTCAAATACATCATTTCAGCATATTCTCTCATAAAGGGGTCAAATAAGCCGACTAATTGGATCATCCATTTATATATCGGCTTTACGCGGATTTCTTTTTTTAAATATTCTCCAGCGATCTTGGCAATTTCCTTTCCGGAAATTGTACCGGCTCCAGGAATGTTCCATGCCTGCCCAAAAGCTTCTTCTCTCAGCGACAGCTCTACTAATGCTTCGGCTTGATATTTTTATGTAGAAAAACTCTCTCTGAGAGGAATAAATTATGTGGAGATGAGTGTAGGGGTAAAATATTCTATAATAATTCAGATAATGAATCGAAATAATTTGAAAAAGTAAATCCAATAATGCGCTAATTTACAGTCAGGAAGAAGTCGTGATTCGCTGAATCTCCCTATCCCGAGCAGAGAATTGCAATGCAATATAGAAGGGGATGGATTAGTCCCCCTTCCTGCTTATTACTTGAATATTTTCGCCTTTTTTAATAACGAGAAAAATCCTCGCTTATGGTTTTCTAAATCTTCTTCGACAGATTCATTTTCCGCTTTAAGAAAGGTTGTTTCATTTTTTAGAACCTTATCCTGCGTTTGGGAAGATGTTTTTGGAGGTTCGTCATGAAAGGGTGGTTCTGCTGCCGGATGTGGAGGTGCTGCTTGAATTTCTTGGCTAGAAGAATCATTTGTTTCTATCTCTAGTGTTTCTTGCACATTCTCTACCATTATGGAAACAGCGGCGCTCTCTATTGGAGATGATACGTTTGTTTCGTCTAAACCCTCGCTTTCTGTTTCTGGATTTTCAGATTTTATCTCTTCAAAAATTTCGCGGTCGTCAATATTTTTGCTTTTTTCTTCTTGAACAGCAGTGGGATTTTCATGTTCGATAAGAATTATATCATCATGAATTTCTTCTTCAGCCTGTTTGGACATAGCTGGATGTGTTATCCATTGCTCAGATGCCTTTTCCTCTATATGTGTGATGGGCTCTTCCTCTGTTGCTGCTTTCAGTTTGGTAGTTGATTCAAGTATATCGTCACTAACTAATGTATGGGTAAGGCTTTGGATGTCTGAAAGATCATCTTGAGGGTCTGTGTCTAATAGTGTTGGTGTTACTGGATTGGGTGATTTATCATCATCCTCTCCCGACTGCTTATGTTGAAATGGTTGGCGAGTGCTTTGGAAAGGTTGTTCAACTCGTACATTTTTAATCTGGCTGGATTTCTGAGGATATACATTGGACGTTTGCGGATTCATTTGGTTTTGACCTTTCTTTTTAACCGGAGATACAACGATTGATTGCTGTGTTTCATCAATGAATTCCTGTAATTTTAGAAAGCTATTGGTAGGTGGTGATGTCGTGTTTCCTGTCTGTTTCTTTATAACAAGACTTTTTTGCGAAGGAGTTATTTCTTTTGGTTTCTCTTTAACAGGAGGAACTTCTTGTTGAGTTGCTAACAGTTGTACTAATTGTGACAACATTTCTTTCATTTCGTTCGTTTCTGAGTTGGGAGAATCCTCGTTTTTCTGTTCCACTATTTCTGTTAACGCGGAAAGCTGCTTTGATATTTTTTCTATCTCTGTCGCAAAATGAGATGTCTTTTCGAGAAGGGTTTCAATTTCAACATATTGATGTAAAATATGTTTTTGTAAAACCGCCATATCTTTTTGTTTTCCCGTGTCTAACTCTGATAACATTTCTTCGATTGTATGAAATTTTTTCGTTAAGATGCGGACTTCTTCTTTTAAATCTTCTGTTTCTTGTTTTTGTGTAAAGAAAACGTCTTTCAACTCTTCAAAATCCCTTAAAACCTTATCGATGTTTTCTTTCAAAAAATCATTATTTTTTTCCATCGTCTTGATCCTTTCTGTCCAAGATGCAAATGATTCTAATTGTGATTTGAATGAAAGATACTCATTCATAAGAGCGCGGTGGGAAGAGAGTTCTCTCTCCAATGCCTGTGTTTTTTCCCCCATGATCTCTTTTTCTTTTTCCAGTTCAGCTTGCCTTTGTTTATAGTTAGATAAGTCACTTAATAAGGATTGGATTTTTTCTTCATTTGCTTCTACTTTTTGCTGAAGAACGAGATTTTCATTTTTTAATTCTTGAATCTCATTATGCAATAAGCGATTTTCTTTTTTTGTTTCCTCCAACTCTGTGGATAAGCGGTCAATCTCATGATTTTGAGTGGAAATCGTTTCTTCATAATCATGGCATTTCTCTTTAAGCTGGGCGTTTTCGGTTGTTAACTGTTCCATTTGTTCTTGGAGATGGTTCCGTTGTTGATCAGATTGAAACGAAGCAAGCAAGGTTTTGTATTTTTCCAGTTCTGATTTGAGGTGGATAATTTTTTGTTCCAATTGGATGCATTTATGTTCTTCGTTCACGACCTCACCACCTTTTTTTGGCGATTTTTCACATAGGAAATGCCCATTTCTTTACAATTGTATGCAAGAGCCTAATAAAGGTTGACATGGAAAACCATTTGCGCATATTAGGAAATTTAGGCATTGATACTGTCACTCATGATGGCGAATTACATAGTATAGAGTAGCCTGAAAAAATCATGAAAGGAAGGTTGCTCGATGGCAATTAACTTAGAGCAGTTTGCCCAAGAATTTCGCCCTGAGTGTATTCAAGTATGTAAAGTATATGACTGGACAACAAACGTTGTGGCGATCACACGAGATATCCCATTTACTTTCCCTACAGGTTCTCTTGCTGGTCTAACAAATCTTACAGCTGATTGTTCAATTACGCTTTTAGAATGTACGGAAGAGGGTCGCCGTGATATTGAATGTATGGTAGGAGATGAAACAGTCGAACTTCAAGCCGTTACATTAACCAAAACGATTTCCGTTACTTTAGAAGTGACAGGAACAAACGAAGCTGGCGCACAAGTGACTGTAACCAGCAGCCCAGTAACGATTACAATAACTGAAGAAGTGATTCTTTGCGCACCAGAAGGCACAACCGTATGTTGTACATCTACATCAGATACTTTCAACGGCTGCCGAGTGATTTCATTTACACCGCCAACAGCAGATATGGATACGATTACTGCGACAATTTTTGCAAGAGTTTGTCAAAATATTGTCGTCACATTTGAAGTTATTTTAGAAGTGTTTGCGAAGTTTTGCCAACCTCGTCCGCAAATTATTTGTGAGGACGAATGTCCAGTCGATGTATTTCCACCGCAATGTCCAACTATCTTTCCGCTTAACCACGAATAATTTTGCAAATGAGGAGAGTTCCAAACTCCTCACTATTTGGAAAAAGAGGGGATTTCCTCCTCTTTTTTTCATACATATAACATGGAAAGAAATCTTTATTTCGCAAGGAGGAGGAAAATGAGCGATCTGCTTTTGGACGTGGAAAAAAAAGTTCATGCGCTGGAACGGGACATTCAGGCAGTCAAGCAAACATTGAACGAAATAAAAAAAGCAAAAGAACGGGGGAAAGGGATTGATCAAATAAGTATCATTCCCTATTTCACGTATTCGCTATTATTGCCGAAAACGGAAGAGCAAAAGGGAACTGTCATCGGAAACTTTGTCATTTACAATACCGGTTCGGTTCCGCTCGAAAACCCTATTATATGTCTGAAAGTGATGCCAAAAGAACGTGCCATATTGTCCGCTAAGCTTGGTGAGGATGTCCAATATGACCGCCATTTGAATCCATTAGTGATGGAACCGTGGCAATATATTGATGAGGAGGCGAATAAAATCGTGGAGGAAAAAGGAGAATTTTGGTTAAAGCCTGTCCACATTTCAAAGATCGAAGCTGGACATAAGTTATCTTTTTCTAATTTCCAGCTAAAGTTTGATATCGGTGAAGAACAAACGACTTATAAAGTGGAAGGGTTTTTTTATTGCAAACAACTTCCAAATGGCATTCGGGCTTTGAACAATATTGTCATTCATGCGTAGCAAAAATGATTTGACCGAAATTGGAATGTTCATAGAAAAATGAAGACGAGAGAAGTGAAATGGATTTGCTAGCAACGTTAGTGAATGGAAAATGACATGTTTTCCATTAGATAAGGAAGGCTGACTCAATATCTACTTTGTCCTGTTTGAGTCAGCCATTGTTTATTTATGCTTCTCGAACGACAAGAGCGTTTAATGCGCGAGTTTCTGCAGTATAAGTGACACCAGTTATAGTGGCAACGTTTATAACGACACGGTAAGTGTGTGTTCCGACGCCTGGTACGTCCACCCAAGTAAGGTTCGGATATAAAGTAACCGTAGCAACACCAGTTATTTGAGTGTCTATATCAAGCTGAGCCAAATCCACGAACGCTCCTCCGTTTGTAGAGCGCTGTAGAATATAAGTTGCACCTGTTACGTTAGTTGTTTCTGCGTTAGCGGATGTAATTGCTAATTCAACGATCGAATCTAATTTTCTCCGCTAAGGGTAACGATTGGCCCAAGAGTAAGCACTACATTTGGATTAGTAGCAGCTGCTAGCGCTTGAGGGGTTAATGATTGTGTAAAAAACAATTGCGGAAATAAGCCTCCATTACATAAGCAAGCCATTATGCATCTCTTCCTTTCAGATGGTTTTATGCTTTCGCACCTATTGTAATTAAATAAAAAAATAGAAAAATGTTTCGGACGAATAACTATTTCTTTCACCTGTTTTGATAAATAGGAGAGTAACCAGAAATTTAGTTAAAAAAAGTGGACACACCAAAAGAAACGTTATTATAAAACAAATTGCATGGAGGGAGCGCCAACGTGGGAAAACGTATTGATAAAGAACGGAAATTTCATGCAGTCAAACTTTTCGTGGAAAGAGGAAATACCAGTTAAAAAGGCTCGACCATTGGTTGATCACCGATCTTTCCTTCAGAGAAGCCCTATTTATCTTACATTTAAACAAAATTCTTGACGGTACTATAGTTTTTGTTTATATATTGTCATAAAATTATAATAATTAAGTTTTTATGAGCGTTTTTTATCGTTTTTTATAACCGCAATATGATAAGTTATAATTAATCACTTGTTAGGGGGAAACAAAATGAAGTTTTTGTACATTCTTTTAGCCTTGTTGGGCGGGATGATGGCGGGGATTCAGGCGCCTATAAACGGAAGTCTCGGCAAAAAAATTGGCAGCGTTGAAGGAGCGTTTACTTCCTTTTTTATCGGAACGCTGTTTTTAACATTTTTCGTCTTGTTTTTTGGAAAAGGGCAGATCGCTCATTTGTTTCAAGTGCCTAAATGGAATTTGCTTGGCGGCTTGTTAGGGGCCCTTTTTGTGACGTTTGTCATTCTTTGTGTACCAAATGTAGGGGTGGCCTTAACGATTTTCGCGGCAATCGTTGGCCAAATGGTCATCAGCATTATCATTGACCATTTTGGTTTGTTCGGTGTGGAAAAAATTCCGATGAATGCAAGCCGCTTGCTTGGTCTAGGACTTATGTTGGCGGCTCTGTTCTTCATTTATCGGGGCAGTGTTTCATCATAGAATACGTGCTGCCTGAAGCTTGCTGAAAGATGAATAGGATAAAAAAAGGAGAACTTGAACGCCGAAAGAAAACAGCCCTCCTTTTTTCTTTATCGCAAATAAAACGCTCTCTTATCATAATTTTTATACGAAAACCGCCATTCTAATGATCGTAAGAAGAGTGTAAAGATAAATTTACAATAAATTTATGATAAATTCAATTGTTTGATTTTCTATAAATAAAATGTAATAATTTTTGTTACAGAAGGCGTGTTCCCAATTGCGTGTCTTTTTTAAAAGATATTATAACACTTTAAGTGGTGGTGAATTCAATGGATAGAATAAGTAATTCGCCAGTGGAAGTAGGGGATTGGGTAAAAGGGAAAACAAAAAATGGAGAATTGATATACGGTTATATTGAAGCAGTAAATTCATTACAAGGAACTGTCAAAATAAAGGTGATGGATTGTGATAATGAGCAAATCATTGGAAAAACCGTTGAAACATTAAAACACTGGGTGAAAAAACTGCCGATGTCGACCTTTGATGGTGAGGAACCGATTAAGGCATTAATTGATTTGGCTTTATTAACGAAGGATGAAAGCTGGTTTATGGAGCTGTCCACCAAATTAAAATCAATAAGACAAGTTGCAAAAGAAAGTGAAATGCAAAATGCCTCTCACCCCTCTTTTCAAAATAGATTGGGAACATACGGCACGAGAGATTGAAGGATGAAAATACTCTAGGGCACACCAAGAGCGACAAGCGTAAACAGGTTGAAAGAATGGAAGAAGATCGGTTAACGCAGAAAAAAAAACGCCTCATCTGTTTCGTTTTTGACGATCCATCTCGGTGGAAACTCACAGTTTGCGCGAGGCAAGAAGGAGTCCGCCAATGGTTCAAAGCAGAGAAATCTCGTGGATAATGAAGGTGCTCTTGCATGAGAAATCTCTCTTCATGATGTAGGATGACATTGTTATTTTGGCGAGATTTCTTGTGCAAGAGCTATTTTACGCTTATATAGCGCTATGAATAGATAGCCTAAATTTCCCATAATATTTTAAGAGATTAACTTCACTTGCCTAAAGAAGCATTCCGTGACATGGAACAGCGTCTCGAAGCACATCCGCACTGGACAGACTTGCAATTGCTTCCGTAAAATATCATATTGAAATGAAGGAGGGGCTGAATCCCAGAGTTTGGGATCAGCCCCTTCATCATTGTTTGGAGCAAACCTTCAAGATCGCTTTGGTGCGAAGGCGGTTGATTCCCTTTTAATTAGTTTAGAGGAGAGCAGGATTTCTTGGAATGGTTCATTTTTGTTTTCCATTCTCCAAAAAAGCAGTTCGACCGCTCTTCTCCCGTAAAGTTCCAAGTCAATGTCAACAGTCGTCGTTTTCGGTGTAGAGATTTTCGATAATTGACCATTACCGTAACTGCATATGGATGCTTGATCAGGAACTTGAATGCCTTGCTGCCTTAAGCATGAGTTGACTAAAAATCCTAATGCATCATTGACACAAAACCAAGCAGTCGGTTGCCGCTCTAATTGTTTAATGTACTGAAGTATCAATTCTTCTTTTTCTTCCGCATTTTTGAAAATAAACTCTTCATTTGGTTCAATGCCATATTCCCGCAATGCGAGCAAATATCCTTCATAGCGTTCTTCATAGCTAGGAGAATATTCTACATTGCCGACAAAAGCAATGTCGCGATGATTTAATTCAATTAAATGCTGTACGGCCAAGTAAGCGCCAAAGCGATTATTCGTTAATACGGCATCCGCGTGGATATTAGGATGATGATGGTCAACAAGAATGGTTGGAATGCCGGTTGAAATCACTTTATTAATGTATTCCGTACTGATGTGAGAAAGAATTAAGATTCCGTCTACCATCTTATTTTCGATAAATGAAGGCAAAATAAGCTTTTCTTTTTGTTCTTGATTAACCGATTGGATGTGTAAGTTCATGCCTCGTTTTACGACTTCTTTTTCGATGCTCAAGTAAATTTCGCCAAAAAAATTTTTTAAGGAAAATGTTAAATCCGAAGCGATTAATCCGATGTTCCCCGTTCTTCCTTGTTTCTTTTTCTTGCGCGCTCCTGGATATTGATACCCCATTTCTTCGGCCACACGTTTAATTCGTTCGCGAGTTTCTTCGCTCACCCCTTCTTTTCCTCTTAAAGCTTGGGATACCGAGTTTTTTGATATATTTAATCGATCGGCAATATCTTGCATTGTTACTTTCTTTTTCATATTCCACACCCATTATTCATTTTTAGGAAAGCATTAAAATCAAACATTTGTATCACAAAAACAAGTCATATGAATAAGTTGGCATGATTACAATTGTATAAAATCTAATGAATGAAATACTGTGATTGATGATGCCATAAAATCTGGGGAAGAGTGACAATTAATATTGTAATATGAAATGAACAGAATTGGAATGATAATGGACTTGTTAAATTTTTTAGGTAAAGTTCTTTTTATTCAGTAGAGCACAAATTTCATTACATTATTTTTTCATTTTAAAAACAGAAAATCAAGGTCTTTTTTAATGTTACAAAAGTTAAATAATGTATGTAATTTTTGGTTAACATAAGCTTTTTACATATGAGAAAAAGCTTTTAATGAAAAATTCCTTTTCATTATTTTCTATGATTCCTGTTCAATCCTAGGATGATGATAGATGGAGGGAAATACCCATCAGATGAATTTTTTCTTTCGCTTACAAAGCATTACATCCAAGCATTATTTCTAGGGATGTAAGTGTTTTTTTTCTAAATTATAAATGTGATGATGAACCTAACAAATCTATTGACTATAAAAATGAAAGATGGAATAATTTACTTGTAAAGATTACAAATTGATAATTAAAAAATGATATGTAACGTTACAAATATATTTGGTTTTTACATAAATAATCTTAAAATGTTTTCGCTGGGATGTACATCTAATCAGGGCTTTCTGACATTATTGGAAATACATTAAAAAGATAAAGCCGCAATCTTTTCTAAGTAACTGATGAGGTAATTAGCTTTCGTTCCATTATTCTAGTGAAAAAAGAGGGAATTATTATGGAATGCATATTAGAAGTTGGAGGAGATTTACTGTGAAAGTCAAGCGGTTTCCGGAAAATCCGTTAATTACTCCTGGCGATGTAAAACCATTCCATCAAGATCATGAAGTGATAGGAGTTTTTAACGCTGGTGTCGCTCAATACAATGGTGAAATTTTATTATTGCTTCGTGTGGCTGAACGTCCCATTAGTGAAGATCCGAATATTGTCAGAACGTCTGTTATTGATTTTTCAAGAGGAGAAGGAAAGCTGAAAATTATTGATTTACATAAAGATGATTCGAGATTTGATTTTTCTGATCCGCGAGTCATTTTTTACAACGATCCTAATCGAAGAGTCGCGTATCTTACGTCTATATCTTATATTCGTATTGCACGCAGCAAAGATGGACGCAACTTCACCATTGATGAGAAACCTTTTATTTATCCCGAAACGAAGCGTGAAGCATGGGGGGTTGAAGACCCTCGCGTAACTAAAATCGATGATACTTATTATATTCAATATAGTGCAGCATCAGCAGAAGGCATTGGTGTAGGACTTATATCAACAAAAGATTTTGTGACTTACGAACGCCTTGGTTTAATTTTTCCTCCTGAAAATAAAGATGTGGCAATTTTCCCTGAAAAAATTAATGGAAAATACTATGCGTTACATCGACCTGTGCCAAAAGGAGTTGGCAGGCCTGAAATTTGGATTGCAGAATCAGATAACCTTCGTTATTGGGGGAATCATCAATATTTGTTAGGCCTTAGTGAAAAGGGTTGGGAAAGCGGGCGAATTGGCGGAGGTGCTGTTCCGTTTAAAACGGATAAAGGCTGGTTAGAAATTTATCATGCTGCTGATAAAAATGATCGCTACTGCTTAGGAGCCGTTCTTTTGGATCTCAATAACCCCGCCAAAATTCTGGCCAAAACGGAAGAGCCTATTTTAGAACCTGAGGAAGATTATGAAAAAAGCGGCTTCTTCGGTAATGTTGTTTTTACTTGTGGTTTAGTTGTAGAAGGAGATACCGTTAGAATCTACTATGGCGCGGCTGATGAATCTATTGCCGGCGCGGAACTTAGTCTGCAGGAAATCATGTCAAAATTAAAGTATTTATAAATTAAATTAATGTGGGAGGGAGTAAACATGAAAAAGAAAGGTTTTGCGAAACTCATCGCCTTATTGCTGGCAGCCGTTCTTATTGTTACTGGCTGTCAAGGGCAAAATGGGAATCAAGAGAAAAACGCAAAAGATGATGAAGCTGGCAAAGTTGTTCAATTTGAGTTCTGGGCTGCGCCAAACCCTACACAACAAGCTTTCTGGAAAAAGATGGCCGAGGCTTATATGAAAGAAAATAAAAACGTTAAAATTAAGGTTACGCCAATGCCGGAAAGCCCTACTTCTGAAGCAGGGATTCAATCAGCGATTGCATCAGGGAAAGCGCCTGCGGTCTCTGAAAATATTTCCCGCGGTTTTGCAGCTCAGCTAGCGGCGAGCCGTGCGATTGTGCCATTGGATGAATTTGAAGGTTTTGATGAGTTAATTGATAAACGTCAAATGAAGGAAACCATTTCAAGCTGGAAGTTTGCAGACAACCATCAATATGTTTTGCCGATTTATTCTAATGCCATGTTGTTTGGTTGGAGAATCGATATTCTAAAAGAACTTGGATACGATGCACCGCCAAAAACATATAGTGAAGTCATTGAAGTTGGCAAGAAATTGAAAGAAAAATATCCTGATAAGTTTCTTTGGGCGAGAGCTGATTTAGTAAAACCGACATGGTGGGCAAGATGGTTTGACTTCTTTATGTTGTACAATGCAGCATCGAATGGAAATAACTTTATTAAAGGAAACAAATTTATTGCGGATGACGAAGCCGGTGTAAAAACACTCCAATTCTTTAATGATTTAAGCAAGAATAAATTGCTTTTGACTCGAGAAGCGACTGACCCGTTTGAAACAGGTACATCCATTATGGTGGATCTTGGGCCATGGACATTCCCATACTGGGCTGAGAAATTCCCGGAAATGAAGTTCAATGAAACTTATGTATTATCGTTGCCGCCTGTGCCTGACGGCGTAGATCCAGCAAATTCTAAAACATTTGCAGATACAAAAGGCCTTGTCATCTATGCTTCTGCAAGCAAAGAACAACAACAAGCAGCCTTTGACTTTATTAAATGGGTATTTTCAGATGCGAAAAATGATTTAGCTTGGTTCAAACAAACAAACTTGCCACCTGCACGTGATGATTTATCAACTAATGAAGCTTTTGCATCCTATCTTGAAGAAAACCCTCAATTAAAACAGTACGCGGAAAACATTCCAAACGCAATCCCACCTGTGGATAACGAAAAAACGGTAGAAATTCAAGAATTGATTGGTAAAGAGGCCTTAAATCCTGTTGTCAAAGGCCAAAAAGATCCTGAAACAGCTTGGAAAGATATGAAAAAGGCTGTTAACGGGGTGTTAAAGTAAATGAATAAAAAGACAACATGGTTGGGGTGGCTTTTTGCCAGCCCCTACCTTATCTATACACTCATATTCTTTCTGTTTCCTTTGCTATGGGCTGTTTATTTAGCTTTTACAAATTGGAACATCATTGCTCCTGATTATGAAATGGTCGGATTTCAAAATTTTCTCGAAGCTTTTTTTAGCAAAAGCGTACGGGCCGCATTTTTGGTAACTTATAAATTTATGCTCATGTTTGTTCCCATCGTTATTGCGGGCTCACTCCTTTTAGCTTTAATTATTCATTCTTTGCCTAGACTTAAAGGGTTGTTTGCTGTAGGATATTTCCTACCTTACTTGGCATCAGGAGTGGCTTCTTCCATTGTTGTCAATGGGGTGTTATCTTATAACAGTCCATTAAACGTTTTTTTTCGTAAGCATTTAGGTTTAGATATTGATTGGTTAGGTTCTCCAATTTTAGCGCCACTAATCATTGCCCTTATGATGGCGTGGAAATTTGTGGGCTATTATGCGCTGCTGTTTTTATCAGGTTTAGAAAGTATACCTAAAGAAATCTATGAAGCAGCCGAAATGGATGGTGCTGTTGGTTGGAAAAGATTTTGGTACGTCACTATACCGATGTTGCATCCAGCGTTTTATACCGTCACCATTTTAGCAGTAGGTCTAATGTTTGGGATTTTTACTGAACCGTATGTATTAACTGGTGGAGGGCCAGATTATTCCACGCATACATGGCAGTTAGAAATTTATAACCAGGCATTTGAAAGATTAAATGCAGGATATGGAACGGCAATAGCAATCATAAACTCTGTTGTCACATTCGTTTCTATTCTAGTGTTTCGAAAGCTTTTGGAAAAGTGGGGTGCCAGACATGGTTGGGAGTAAGAAATTAAAGACCACGCTGTTGTATATTTTGGCTTTTGTTATCCTTATCATCATGGTGTTTCCTTATTTATATATGGTCTTAAATTCTCTGGCCCCATGGGATCAAGTGGACCGTAAAATGATTCCAACTAAGTTGACCTTGCGTTCATATGAGTGGTTATTTACTGGTGGGGATGATGTTGTTCCTAGACCGTGGCTCCGAGCCTTTTTTAACAGCTTTGTTGTGACTTTATCTTCCACTTTGCTAATGATGGTGACAGCGATCCTAGTAGGATACGCTTTAGCTAAATTAAAGTTTAAAGGCAGCCGTTTGATCAACAATATTATTTTGTTTCAAATGTTTTATCCAGCGGTTATCCTATTAATTCCACTTTTTTTAATCATCCGCTACTTTGGGATGTACGACACCTATTGGGCTATGATTTTGCCAAAGGCCGTTAATTTGTGGGCGATATTTATGTACACTAACTTTTTCCGCAGTATACCTGATGAATTAATTGAAGCTGCCAAAATGGATGGAGCAGGACAATTAACCATTATTGCTAGAATTGTCTTGCCAATGTCTAAGTCGATTACAACCATTATATTCCTATTCCTTTTTATGGAAAGATGGGTAGAACTTTTATGGGATATGCTGGTGGTTAACAGTGAAAATATGTTAACGTTAAATGTATTGCTAGCTCAAATGTTTGGTCCATATGGAGCGTTTCCAGGACCGATGTATGCGGCTTCGGTATTACTGACATTGCCAATTCTCGTCCTATTCATTATCTTTAGCAAAAACTTTAAAGAGGGAATGCAGTTTGTATTGAAGTGAAGGTTTGTTGGAAAAATATAACTGATGCCGAAAAAAGTTTTTTATAGAGACCGCCTGTGAACGATATGAAACAAGGTTTGGTCTCTTTTTCTTTACAGGAAGGAGGAATGAAGAATGTTAATCAATAAAAATTGGAAGATACAGCATTTTGATGTAGGACAGGTAAGGGATTTAACGATTGCAGATCCAAACTATATTGATCACTTTTGGATACCAGCAAAGGTGCCAGGAGACGTACATTCGATTTTACGGGAAAAGAAATTGATTGATGATCCCTTTTTCGGCTACAATGATTTGAAATCGAAATGGGTGGAAGAAAAGGTTTGGTGGTATCGTACGGAATTTACATTTGATAAAAACAATCTAGACAAAGATGAACGGTTAGAGTTGATTTTTGAAGGCTTAGATACCTTTGCGACTGTTTATTTAAACGGAGTGGAATTAGGGACTACGGAAAATATGTTCATTTCTCATACTTTTGATGTTACTAGAGAAATAGTGGATGGAAGAAATGTTTTGGCAGTGAAATTTAATCCCGTTTCCTATCAGTTAAAGGAGAAAGAGAAAAATTATTGGGCTGGATTTGGAAAAGATCGCATATGGGCGCGCAAGGCTCAATATCATTTTGGCTGGGACTGGGGTCCGCAAATTCTAACGGTAGGAATTTGGAAAGAGGTGCGTTTAGAAAAAAGAAAAATTGCCAAAATCGAAAGTGTTTACGCAAGAACACTTGACTTGAAAGATTCTCGGGCCGTTGTTCAAATCGATATTTACACCAAAAACTTTGTTAAGGGAAAAAGTTTACAGGCGGAAGTGACGTTAAAAGATCGAGAACAACAATTTTTCCAAACCGTAAATATTGATCAAAATCGAGCAACACTCACTTTCAACATCGACAATCCAAATCTTTGGTGGACGCATGATTTAGGAGAACCGAATCTTTATCAATTATCCGTCGTTTTAAAATGGGAAGGGGAAGTTCTAGACACATATCAAACAGAAATTGGGATTCGTACGGTGGAAGTAATGAAAAGAGATCGCGAAGGGAATCCGCGGTTTACCTTTGTTTTAAATGGTGTAGAGATATTTGCGAAAGGAGCGAACTGGATTCCTATTGACAGCTTTTTAGGATCTGTACCGGAATCACGCTATCGTCATCTTATTCAGCTTGCGAAAGAAGCAAATATGAATATGCTGCGTGTATGGGGCGGTGGGATTTATGAAAAAGACATTTTCTATCAAGAATGCAATCGCCAAGGTATTTTAGTTTGGCAGGACTTTATGTTTGCCTGTGCGTTATACCCAGATTACAACCGCAATTATATGGAAAACGTCCGCGAAGAAGTGATTTCGGTGATTAAGCGGCTTCGTAATCATCCTTGCATCGCTTTATGGTGCGGAAATAACGAAAACGATTGGTTATATGAAGTGGAGCATGCCGCTGGAAAAATTCACACTCCTTTTTATGGAGAAAAAATATATCATGAGTTAATTCCTGAACTACTGGAAGAATTAGATCCTTCCCGTCCATATTGGCCAAGTTCGCCATATGGCGGCAATGATCACAACTCACAAGAGGAAGGCGACCGGCATAATTGGCAAGTTTGGCACGGGAATGTGGAACCTCGAAAATTCGGTCAGAATTTAGGACAAAACATCAGTGTGGAGGGGGTTTCGTTTCGAAATTATAAAAAAGATCGCACCCGGTTTTGCAGCGAGTTTGGCATGCATGCTTCTGCCAATCGTTATACGCTGGAAAAAAATCTGCCTGAGGGAACTTTTTATTGGGGCAGCGATGAATTGGCATATCGCAATAAAGATTTTCATCATGAAAAAGGGCTCTTATTAATGGAAGGGTATACCGGCATTCCAAAAAATGTTGAGGAATACATGAATTATTCGATGCTCACACAGGCTGAAGGTTTAAAGTATGGAATGGAACATTACCGCCGCAATAAACCGCAAACAAGCGGGGCTTTAATCTGGCAATTGAATGATTGCTGGCCTGGCACGAGTTGGTCGATGATCGATTATTACTTGTTGCCAAAGGCTTCATATTATTATAGTAAAAAATTTAATGCCCCTCTTTTATATACGCTTGAACATGACCCTGGCGATGATTTACATCTATGGGTTGTGAATGACCGATTAGAAGATGTGAAAGATACGCTGGTATTCGAAGTGTTCCGATTTAATGGCGAGTTAGTGTATTCGAAAGAATTTTTGATCCATGTGAAAGGAAATGCTTCGGTTCAAATTGCTTCCTTAACAGAAGCGGAGGTTTTACAAGGCAATCCTGCTGAACAAGTTGTCGTCCGCTTAAAATCGTTGAATAAAAAAGCAGAGGAAAACTATTATTACCTAAGAAATCATAAAGATCTTCAGCTGCCTAAGGCGAAATTGCAAGTAAAAGTGATGCCGGAAAAACAAGAAGTAGAAATTTGGACAGATTGTTTTGCGCGTTTTGTTAAACTGGAACTTCCGGCAGAAAAAATTATTTTTTCGGATAACTTCTTCGACCTACTTCCATCGGAGCGAAAGATCATCAAGATTAGACATTTAGATGGCAAGACCATTTCTTTAGACGGTTTAAGCGTATCAGCCATCAACGGCAGTGCTTGATCGGATGATTTTTTATCTAAAAAAGTATGATGGAGGGAAAATCATGAAAGCGGCGGTTTTATTAAAAAAGGGGGAAAATCGAAATACAACACTCATCCAATGGCCATTTCCTTGATTGAAAAAGGAAAAGTGAAAGTACAACCTTTAATTAGCCATTATTTTACTTTGCAAGACATTCCGAAGATTATGCCGAAATATGGAGAATTAAAAGTAACAAAAGGGATATTGAAGTTTGAATAGGGGAATAAGCATTGCTAGTCTCCTTTCTCTTTTAAAAACTATGGTGTAAATTCCCGTGATTTGATATATCTTTCTGATTTATGTGGCATCCATCGTGAAGAAATAAGCGCCCTTAGCTTGACTGAAAAGCTAAGGGCGTTTGCCATGAAGAGATCAGCTGACAACAAACTCAAAACTTCCGAATATTTTTACTTCTTTTCCGATAAGAAATCCTCCTGTTTCAAGGGCCGCGTTCCATGTTAAGCCATAATCTTCGCGATTAATTTTTCCTTCTACGTCAAAGCCGGCTACGATGCTTCCGGTTATCGGATTTTTGGATTGTCCGTTAAATTCGACTTTGAACGTCTCTGTTTTTGTAACATCTTTAATCGTTAATTGACCTGTTACTTCATATTCATCATCTGAAACCTTTTTAACAGAATCGCTGATAAACGTGATGGTTGGATAATGTTCTACATCGAAAAAGTCGGCTGAGCGAAGGTGGTTGTCTCTGTCTTCGTTTTTTGTATCAATGGAAGCTGCTTGGATGGTCACTTTCACTTTGGAAGATTCCAGCTGATTGATGTCGCCTTCCACTTCAATATCAAATTCGTTGAACTCTCCTTTTGCCTTAGCAATCATCATATGTTTTACTTGAAAAGATATGGAACTATGAATTTTGTCTAATTGAAAATTTGTCATGGTTCCTTTTTCCTCCTTTTGTTTTGGTTATAATAATCATATCTGAAAAATATCTTGAATTCAAATTTTTTTATTTAAATTTAAAAAATTTTAAAAATAAGTTAATATTTCTCAATCAATGAGCGGATGAATACATGAATATGTGCATCCATCTCTCTTAATCCAAAAAGCCGCATCTAACGGTTTTTTCTAAGTATAATACCAACATATGCGCTGCTTTCACTTGATAATGGATGCATGATAACATTAGATTAAGTGTGAAAGCGGACAGAGAGGAAGAGGAATCATGATGAAGCAGTTAAGCATTTTAGCGAAAATCGAAAATCAAATGGAACGGTTTTCACCAGCTGAAAAAAAGATTGCTACGTATATTATGGAACATGCGGAGCTTGTGCCAAATATGACGACGAAGGAACTGTCGAAAAACGCAGGATCTAGTGAGGCGAGTGTCGTTCGCTTTTGCAAAACGATCGGCATTGGCAGCTTTACCGCGTTAAAATTGGCGCTTGTCCGTGAATTGACGATTGCCGATATGAACATTAACGATTTTTCGATTATTGAAAAACAAGATGCTCCGTATGATTTATTTAATAAAGTGACCTATGTCAACAAAGCGGCGATCGAAGCGACAACGACGACGATTGATAAACGGGAATTGGAAAAAGCAGCGGAAGCGATTGCCAATGCAAAAAAAATTTTATTTTACGGAGTCGGAGGATCAGCTTCTTCGGCGATGGATGCATGCTATAAATTTACAAAGCTAGGCTATGTGTCGATGATGTCTCCTGATTTTCATACGATGCTTCCGCTTGCGGCAAACTTAGAGAAACATGATGTATTTGTCGCGGTTTCCACATCGGGAAGAACAAAGGATGTGTTGGAAATTGCCCGGTTTGCGAAAAAACAAGGCGCCACGGTGATTGCGATTACAAAACTCGATCCATCTTCGCCATTGTATAAGGAAGCAGATATCAAACTATGTCTTCCAGATGTCGAGCAAGATCATCGGATCGGAAGTATGGCATCGCGAATGACGCAGCTGAATATCATTGATGCGCTCTATTTAATTACGTTCCATCAAGTGGGAAGCCGTGTGCTGGAAAAATTTCATGAAACGAGAGAAGAAGTAGTCCGGTTGCGGAGATAAGTATTTATGGAAGCGAGCAGTCAATGCTTGCTTTTCTCTTTTTATGGAGATTTTTTGAAAATGGAAGAATAAAATTGATATTTTATTTCATATATATATAATTAAAATAAGAAATAAAATTTCAAATCTATAAGAAGGTGACAAGATTGCTAGAACGTTTAACAACCGAACAACGAAACAACAAAACGCAGAACTTAGATGAAATGACGACGAAAGAAATTTTGCAGGTGATGAACGAAGAAGACCAAACAGTGGCCATTGCTGTTTCGAAAGAATTAGAACACATCGAAAGGCTTGTGCAAAAAGTGATTGCGTCTTTCCGGCAAGGCGGTCGGCTCATTTATATGGGAGCTGGTACAAGCGGTCGGCTCGGAATTTTAGATGCGGTGGAGTGTCCGCCGACATTTGGGACGGAAAAGGAGATGGTGCAAGGATTAATTGCAGGTGGTTTGGAAGCGCTTACAAACGCAGTGGAAGGAGCGGAAGATAACGAAGAACTTGCAGTAAAAGATTTACAGTCAATTGGACTGACGGCAAAAGATACGGTCATTGGCATTGCGGCGAGCGGACGAACGCCGTATGTGATCAGCGGGCTCCGATACGCAAAGCAAATCGGTGCCACAACTGGGAGCATTGCTTGCAATAAGGGAGCGGAAATTAGCAAATACGCTGATGTCAGCGTTGAAGTGGAAACAGGCCCGGAAATCTTAACAGGATCCACTCGCTTAAAAGCAGGAACAGCACAAAAGATGGTATTAAATATGATTTCCACCGCTTCCATGATTGGAATCGGAAAAGTATATAAGAATTTAATGGTCGATGTGCAGGCGACAAACTTTAAACTAAAAGAACGAGCTAAACGAATTATTATGGAGGCAACCGATGTAGATGATAAGACGGCGGCGCGTTATTACGAAGCGGCGCGGGGACATGTGAAAACGGCGATTGTCATGATTTTATTGCAATGCAGCTATGAAGAAGCGACAGAGCGTCTGCAAAAAGCGAATGGATTTGTTCGCCAGGCGCTTCAATAAAAAAAATATGTGAATAAGGGGAGAGGTTGAAATGAAAAGGGAACAACAAATGGCCGTTGAAATATTGGAACGGCTTGGAGGGAAAGAAAACATTACACGTATTGCTCATTGTATGACGAGGGTGAGAGTGTCATTGCGCGATCATCAAAAAGCCGATATCGCAGGTCTTAAAAATATTGAAGGTGTCATGGGCGTTATTGAAGATGAAACATTGCAAATCGTTGTCGGCCCTGGAGTCGTTAACAAGGTAGCTGCTTCGCTTTGCGAATTAACAGGGTTACAACTTGGAGAAGTGATGGAAGATATTGCAGCACAGAAAAAAGCCGAGATTCAACAACGCAACCAAACGCCATTTAAACGATTGCTGCGCAAAATCGGAAGCATTTTTATCCCGCTTATTCCAGGTCTTGTCGCATCGGGAATCATTAACGGAATCGCTAACTTTGCGAAAAACGCCGGGGTCGATCCAACAGAAACATGGCTGCAGCTATTATTGCTCATTGGCGGCGGCATTTTCGCTTCGCTCGGCGTTTTAGTCGGATACAATACGGCAAAAGAGTTTGGCGGTACACCTGTGTTGGGAGCGATTGCTGGAATTTTAGTATTTAACCCGGCGCTTGCCGATATTAAACTGTTCGGGGAAGCGTTGACGCCGGGACGGGGCGGATTGTTTGCGGTGATGTTGGCCGCATGGCTCATGGCGGTCATGGAAAAGCGTGTCCGCAAATTCGTTCCGAATGCGATTGATATTATTGTGACACCGCTTTTAACCGTGTTAATGGTATGTTTATTTACGCTCATCGCCGTTCAGCCGATTGCCGGATGGTTATCTTTAGGCATTACAAGTGGAATCAAAGCAGTGTTGGATATTGGCGGTGCGGTTGCTGGCGCCATTTTGGCAGGTACGTTTTTACCGCTTGTGATGGTTGGATTGCATCACGGTCTGACACCAATTCATATGGAGTTTATTAATAAAATCGGTTCAACTCCAATTCTTCCGATTTTAGCGATGGCAGGGGCAGGCCAAGTAGGAGCGGCGATTGCGATTTTCGTCAAAACGAAAAACAAACGGCTTCGCAACATTATTAAAGGGGCGTTGCCAGTTGGATTTTTAGGAATTGGCGAGCCGTTGTTGTATGGGGTAACGCTGCCGTTAGGAAGACCATTTTTAACCGCGTGTCTCGGCGCGGCAGTCGGCGGTGCGTTTCAGGCAGTTGTGAAAACAGCCGCGCTCGGAATCGGCGTATCTGGTTTATCGCTCATTCCGTTAATCGCCGACAATAAATATATTCTTTATTTCTTAGGATTGGTCATTTCGTACACGTTTGGTTTCCTTTTTACGTATTTCTTTGGCTTTAAAGAAGAAATGGCGGAAAACATTTAATTCTAGGTGGTTTCGATGTTCTATCTATCTTTCTACTTATCAGAACAAACGGATCAAATCGAAAAAAGATTTGCACAGGCAAATTTGTTCGGATGTCGGGAACTATTTACATCGCTTCATATTCCAGAAGACGATCTTACCTTTTATCGCAAGCGATTACAGGAGATCGGGCAATTAGCGAGAAAATACGGAGTCGGGATCATCGCTGACGTTACCCCGGCTTCTTTATCCAAAATTGGGGTGAATGGAGACAATCTTGATTTGCTTTTTGATGGAGGAATTATTGGACTACGGCTTGATGATGGATTTTCCATGAAAGAAGCAGCAACGTTTTCTCACCGGATGAAGGTTGTTTTCAATGCGAGCACGATGACGGAAGAAGAATGCGATGAACTTGTTTTTTGTGATGTGAACTGGAATCATATTGAAGCGTGGCATAATTTTTATCCGCGTCCGGAAACGGGATTATCGAAAGAAACAGTCATTCAAAAAAACCAGGTTCTACGCAGGAAAGGAATTCGAACGATTGCCGCGTTTATCCCGGGAAATAAAGAAAAACGAGGTCCGCTCCATCAAGGGCTTCCTACGCTAGAGGCTCATCGATATATGGATCCGCTTTGCGCGTACGCGGAATTAGTGCGGGATTGCGGCGTAGACAAAGTTTTTGTGGGCGATAGCGGGATGACAGATGATGTGCTTGCGCGAATGAAGGAGTTTCGGGATGGGGTTATTCCGCTGCGCTATCGGCCGCTTGTGCAACAACATGAACTGCTTTCCATGGTGGAAACGGTTCAAACGAATCGGCGTGACGCGGCAAGGGACGTCATTCGATCACTCGAATCCCGCTTATCTTTCTCATGGCCAGAGCATTTATTAGCACCAGCATGTACAATCGAAAGACAAAAAGGCAGCGTGACCATTGATAATATAAAATATGGAAGATATGCTGGCGAGCTGCAAATCACATTAACAGATCTTCCAGCAGATGAGAAAGTCAATGTGATTGGACGAATTTTCGAAGACGATCTTCCTCTTCTTGCGTATGTCAAAGGAGGACAACAATTTCGCCTTGTGCGAGGCGCATAAAGCTTATGGCCACCGAATATCGGTGGCGTTTTATTTATCTGTTTATGATAAAATTACATAATAGTAAAAAGTTTACAGTTAACGTTCAACAACGGATACGAAAGGAAGGAACGTTTGACGCACCAACGATCAGAATAAGCGTTACGCCTTTTTTAATTCCATATAAAAAGCGGTTAAAAACTTTCTTACATTAATACGGCATTTTGTTGTTTTTTCTCCTGCTTCGAGCTCTTTCATACGCTTTCGGATTTCTTCAAAATCAAAAAGACGGGGAGCGAAGTGTTCGAACGTGGGATTGGTATAGTCCGTGAGCCCGAGAGAAGATAAATGGGTAAATGCTTGCAGCACCATACGGCGAATGCGTTGTTCCATGGCACGCACTTCTTTTTGAATGGTGGATTCATGATGATGGTGTGTTTGTCGCACAAGCTCGGTGTATAATTCTTTTAAAGACGGCAATTCGTGAATCGTCTGTCCCAATTTCTCTTTTTCTGCTAAGTGGCGCATGATCAGTAATAAATCTGCTGCTCCTGCTTCTCCGGCAATGCCTAACAGAAGAAGAAGATGTTGCACTTGTTGTTCCAGTTGCGTTTGTTCCTTTTGATGTAAAGGGGAAGCGGTTGTTGCAGTTTGATCTAATGCTTTCAGCAGCTGACGAATCGAATCAAGGGAATGGGAGATAGAGATATGTTCCGCTACTCGCCTCAATACTGCCACCACTTCGTAACGATTAATTGGCTTTTGAATGTATGTATCGACGCCGTGAAGGTATGCCTGTCCAATCATTTCTTTATTTTCCACTTGGGAAATCATCACAAATTGCCCTTTAAACCCTTCTTCTCTTAATTTTTTCATCGTTTGAATTCCATCGCGTCCGGGCATCAATAAGTCAATGAGCACCACATCGACTGAATACAGTTGGTCTGCTGTAACGTTCAAGCCGTCTTCTGCTTCACCAACGACCTCGCCGAGCTGGTTTTCTGTAATAATTTTTTCAAGCATTTTTCGTACGACGGCGTCGTCCTCAATAAGAAAAAAACGAAGCGGCATGAATTACATTTCCTCCTTTCGCAGCAACTGGCTGGTAGGAATGGTCAACCGAAACGTTGTTTGTCCTGGATTGCTGCTTACAAGTTGTATATGTCCATGAAGACTTTGTACGATATCCCGTGCGTGGGTAAGGCCGATTCCCGTCGACGGATTTCCTTGTTGGTCGTATTTTGTGGTAAAGCCGGGCTGAAAAATCCAGTCGGCATCTTCCTTGGCAATGCCTATCCCAGTGTCTGTCACCTCCACAATGAGATTACTTTGTTGTAATTCTACTTGCAGATGAATCGAACCAGAAGTCGGAATGGCTTCCACGGCGTTTGCCACTAAGTTGTTTAGTACAGAGAGTAAGGCATAGACATGGTTGGTCGACAAATCCGCATGGCACGTTTGGATAAATTGAATCTTTTTTCCTAATAGCTCGGCGTATTTTTCGTTAGCGCGTACCACCATTCCACAAAGTTCATTGATAGGAAGCCTCCGCCGCAACGGTTGTTGCCCGATTAATTTCGATAAGCCTGCAAAAATACGTTGTACATCTTTTTTGACTTCATGAATATGTTCGGCGATATAAAGCACGGCATGTGGTTTTACTTTTTCTCCTTCCATCAAATGCGAATATAACTCATAACTTTTTCGTGTAATCTCTTCTATGTATGTCATCGATTTTTGCAAGTAAAATGTTTCCTCATACAGCCCCGTATTAATCATCATTAGACGTTCCAACTCTTGTTGTCGCGCTTCCCCTAAGGTGCGAAGATGTTTCATCACGAAAATATTATATAATCCGATGACGCAGAAACTTCGTAAAATAGCGAATAACAACATTACCACCATCACTTGGTATGTCACGATGAATGACTCATCAAGGAGATAACGAAAGAACAGTTCGCATGCATTAGACGAAAAATCAAGAACTGCGCCAAGCAGGCCAGCGCGGATGGGAAATTCCAGCAAGCGGCGGAAGCGAGTGATTTGTACGATCAAGGCAAAATTAATATAGTAACACGCGGCTGGAGCATGAGTAAAAAAACTATCTGATAACGCAGCTTGCCCAGTCAGCATGTCAAGGGCGATACGGAATCCGACGACAAAACATCCTGCGCAAATTCCAATAAAAAGCGGGGAAATCATCTCAAATGAAATAAGTCCGAAAAAAAAGATAGCACTCCCTAATGAGAAGCGGAACGGGCTATTAAACGGATTAATTTTCATTTCCCCGAAAAAAGCAGTGGCCAATATTAGAATAGTTACGATCAACAGCCGTTCACGCATCGTTTTTCCTTTTTTCACACACCTTTTCACCACCCCAGTTTCTATTATATAACAGATGAGGTGGAAGTAGTTTCATATTTTTCAAAAAAAGAATCATTATATGAGTCTAACGTTGTCGATATTCGAGCCTTCTGGAAACAAGAGATAGCGAATAATTGACAACAAAATACATAAGCGCGACAAGAATAAAAATCGGTATCACATAATTGACATTTCTTCCATTAATAATTTGCGCGTGGTTCATCAATTCTGGAAGGGAGATCACGATCGCTAGCGATGTATCTTTCAGCAATGAAATAAATTGGCTGACAATCGGCGGCACCATTCGGCGCAATGCCTGCGGCAAGATAATATGCCATAATGTTTGTATATAGGTGAGTCCGGACGAACGCGCCGCTTCAATTTGTCCTTTATCAATCGAGTTTAATCCGCTGCGAACGATTTCCGAAAGCATTGCCGATTCAAAGACAACTAGGGCGACAATAGCGGCATAAAATTTATCCAGTTTTAATCCCACTTCCGGCAGCGCGAAATACGTAAAGAAAATGATCAAGAGCAGCGGAAGGTTCCGAATCGTTTCCACCATAACGGCAAAAATTTGTGAAATGCCAGGTATTTTTGTATAGCGTATCACACCAATGATAATTCCAAAGATAAAACTAAAAATAATGGATATAAACGCAACTTCCAACGTGACCAAAAATCCTTGCAGTAAAAAGGAGAGATGTGCTGGAGCGTATGCGCCGATAAAGTCCATGTGTCCTTACCTCCTCGATTACCGACTTTTTGCCAAACGGCGTTCCAAATATCCAACACCTAAACTTAACGGTATAGTTAGCACAAGGTAAAACAATGCGACGAAAATATAAACATCAAATGTAACAAACGTTTCGGATGAAATTAAATCACCGAAATACATTAAGTCAAGCCCGGCGATGACTCCTAAAACGGACGAGTTTTTCACAAGGTTAATAAATTGGTTGCCAAGCGGCGGAATAACAATTTTGACCGCTTGCGGCAAGATGATATAGCGCATGGTCTGCAAGTATGTCAATCCAGAGGAACGCGCCGCTTCCATTTGGCCTTTTGGAACAGCAAGGATTCCAGATCGGATTACTTCCGCAATAAATGCAGCGGTATATACCATAAGGCCTAATGTTCCTGCTGTAAAGGAATCAAAACGTATACCGATAGCGGGAAAGCCGACAAAGAATACAAAGACGATTAAAATAAGCGGAATGTTGCGAATAAATTCTACATAGACAGTTCCGATCCAGTTTAGCGGGCGAATTGGCGCGATGCGGAAGATCGCGATAATGATGCCAATGACCAAGCTGCCGATAAGAGCTAGAACGCTTGCTTTTAACGTGTTGGCAAACCCTTGCAAATACATATCCCAATGTTCTAGCAAAATCGAATATCTTAACATGATGATTCCACCTCTTTCCTAACCTAAGATGAAACAGATGAGCGAAACAGGCTTCGCTCATCTGTTCTTTCATGATTTATTGTTGCGGTTTTTTCCCAATCCATTTTTCATAAATTTTGTCGTATTCGCCGTTTTCTTTAATTTCTTTTAAGTATTCGTTAATGACTTGCAAAAATTCTTTGTCTCCTTTGCGGACGGCGATGCCGTATGGTTCTTCGGTAAACGTTTCGTCAAGAACGCGGTAGTTTGGATCTTGTTTTGCCATTCCCAAAAGCAAAGCATTGTCCGTTGTGAGCGCATCGCCTTGCCCAGCTTTTAGCGCTGTAAACGCTTCAGCATAGTTTTCAAATTCTAATACATTGACTTCTGGCGCTACTTTGCGGATGTTTTGCGCGGATGTAGAACCTTTTGCCGTTAATACGGTCATCCCTTTTTTCAAATCTTTTACGCTGTTAATTTTGCTGTCTTTTTTGACAAGTAACGATTGTCCGGCCATGAAATACACATCAGAGAAATCAACTTCTTTTTTCCGCTCTTCCGTAATGGTCATCGTCGCGATAATCGCATCAATTTCTCCGTTATTGAGCATTGGAATGCGTGTTTTGGATGTCACTTCTTTTAGTTCGATTTTATTTTCATCACCAAGAATTTTTTTCGCTAATCCTTTGGCAATATCAATATCAAACCCTTCTACTTTTCCGGTTTCTGGATTTTTTAAACCGAACAAGTTCAAGTCATACTTTACTCCAACAACGAGTTTGCCGCGTTTTTTAATTTTTTCTAACGTGTTCGTTCCGCCCGACGTTTCCGTCGATTTTGCCCCATCCCCTTTGTTGGATGTTGACGATTCGCTGCTGCACCCGGCTAAAGCAGTGATGCTGAATAGTGCGATAAGCGCAAGCGTGATCCACATTTTCCAAACTGTTTTTCCTTTCATGAAAAAACCCCCTTTGTTTGATTTAAAACATTTTTTTGATTATTAATGGTTGAGAATGCGGCTCAGAAATACTTTTGCCCGTTCTTCTTTTGGATTGGCGAAAAATTCTTCCGGCGGTGCTTCTTCCAAAATACGGCCTTGGTCCATAAAGACGATGCGGTCCGCAACTTCACGGGCAAATCCCATTTCGTGTGTCACAACGACCATCGTCATGCCTTCTTTTGCCAATTGTTTCATGACATCAAGCACTTCCCCAATGGTTTCTGGATCGAGCGCCGATGTCGGTTCGTCAAATAGCATAATTTTCGGCTTCATCGCCAGTCCTCTGGCGATAGCAACGCGCTGCTGCTGCCCGCCGGACAGCTCGGACGGATAGGCGTTCGCTTTGTCCGGAATTCCTACTTTCTCTAAATAGTACATCGCGGTTTCTTTCGCTTCTTTTTCCGGAATGCGAAGCACTTTCATCGGTGCTAACGTAATGTTTTGCAATACGGTCATATGAGGGTATAAATTGAAATGCTGGAACACCATGCCGATATTGCGCCGCAATTGGTTAATGTCGATGTTTTTGTCATTGACTTTGACGTTATCCACGATTAATTCGCCGCTTGAAATCGTTTCCAAACGATTGATGCAACGAACTAACGTGCTTTTCCCAGAACCGGATGGTCCGATAATGACGACAACTTCCCCTTGATGAATGGTTAAATTGATATCTTTTAGTACGTGGAAATCGCCGTAATATTTGTTCACTTGATGAAAATAAATCAATGAACCCCCTCCTTCCCGAATAATATGAATAATTTGTTTTTTTTTAAGATTTATTGTAAACATTATCTACTGAAATCTACTGAAATCGACGATAATTTTTTCATACAGATATAATGTATTAGGAGGTAAGTGTATGGAAAGATATATTTTAGTGAGTGCTATTTTAGGTTTTATAGTATTAATTATTTTTTTAACGAATATAGAACTAACCAATCTCTTAACCAAGAAGCTACTTTAGAAGGGTTTATAATTAGGAAAGAAGGCGAAGTATATTTAGTTGAAGATCCAGATTTTGTTCAGGAAGACGCGAACAAATTAACAATACAGGAATTAAGAAGAAAATATAATATGAGTAAGTTATTAATTAAGGGGTTTGGTACTTTAAGGGGAATAGAAAATGGACAAAAAGTAAAAGTTTGGTATTCAGAGATTTTAGAATCGTATCCAGGTAAAGTCGAAGTTTTAAAGATTGAACCTATGTAATTTATGCGTTTGTCATGAATTAAAAGGAAAATCGGCCATTGCCAGCGAAGATATGGAAGAGAAAGACTACTTCCTTGGGCGGGTAGTCTTTCTCTATTTTCTGTCAAGGGAGAGATAGCATCAAGCTCCAAACACGGCTCATTATCATTTTTTATTTCAGAACATACCCGGAACAAATTTTGTAAGATAAAAAGATAGGAGGAGGGGAAGTGGATATTTTTCTTCTTATTTTACTCCATGTGATACTGCCATTATTTTTTCTTGTCGGCCTTGGGGCGTTTTTGCATCGCATTTTCCATTTTGACATGAATACCTTGTCCAAATTAAATGTCTATGTGCTACTACCGGCTGTTGGGTTTACAAATATTTATGAAAGCAACATGAACGGTGATGTTCTGTTGGGCGTACTCGCGTTTTTACTGCTGCAAAATGGAGTGCTAATCGCCATTAGCACAGTCATGGCAAAATTAATGAAGCTGGACCGTAGTTTAGCGGCGACGTTTCAAAATACAATCGTTCTTAATAATTCCGGTAATTTCGGCATTCCAGTAAGCCAGCTTGTGTTTCACCAGCAGCCGTTAGGGCTATCGATTCAAATTGTCGTGGCGATTTTCCAAAATTTCCTTACGAATACATACGGTGTGTTTAATTTTATATCTGCTAGCGAAAAGAAAGGAAAAGTGACGGCAGAATTTTTGAAAAACCCGATTATATACGCACTGTTGCTTGGATTGCTTTTTCGGTCGCTGCATATTCCGGTTCCATCGTTTATTTGGAATCCTCTTCAAAATGTCGCCAATGCATTTTTGGCCATTGCTTTACTGACGCTGGGAGCGCAAGTGGCTTATATTAATTTGAGACAGCTGCCGCCGTTGTTGTATCTTAGCGTTTTCAGCCGTCTGCTTCTTTCACCGGCGGTTGCTGTTGTGATTATTTTTGCGCTGCATCTTGAGGGAGTGACCGCTCAAGCTTTATTCATCGCAAGTTCGTATCCTTGTTCGAGAAACACCGCGCTTTATGCGCTCGAATACGGCCACCATCCGGATTATGCCGCCCAAGCGGTATTTGTGTCAACGCTGCTTAGTTCGGTGACGGTGACGATGATCGTGTATCTTTCCAAGATTTTATTCTAAAAATCAAAAGGCGCGAATGATTGTTTCGCGCCTTTTGATATACTATCGAATTTGTTGAAAGAGCTTGATGGCATGTTTTGGAACCCAAAACTGGTCCGCGCTGTAAACGACAAGTCCTTCTAATTCATACGTTTTGTTTCCAACGGTCATGATGTTTTTGTTTACAGGGAGTTTCGCCGTCGTATTTCCTTTCTTTACGATGAGGGCAGGATTTTGTGCGTCCGTTTGGTCAATCGTAACGGTTGCCCCTATTGCTTCGAATTCTTTTTCGGCGTTGACAAATAACCGTTTATTTAAATCTTTTAAGTCAAAGCCCATCGCTTTTGCCATGATGTGGGCTAAATCCGTATTTTCAAAGGTGCCAATTGGACGATTCGGACCGTAAGCATAGAGAAATACATCTTCCCCTGTATGTCCGCCTGTTGTAAATCCGAGATTAGCACGCGCGGCGAGCAATTCTGAGAATGTTTTGCGAAGATTCGTCGATTCGCTTAATCTTTTCTTCTCTTCGGCTGTTAATGAATCTAATCCGTATAAACGGGCAACTTCTTCTAGGTTTGATTTGTCTGCCTTTAATTGGCTCATTGCTCCGTCTAATGTCATTTTCGCTTTTTTCAGCGGGTCGATATATGCGGAAACAGGGGTTTCAGGATATGATTGATCGGTGTTGCGGTTTCCGATTGTAATACCGCTGTTGCCATGGTCTGTCACAGCAATTACAAGCGTGTCGTTGCGTTTTTTCGCAAAGGAAAGCGCTTCTTTGACCGCTTTGTCAAACGCTAACACTTCGCTGATGATGCCGACAGGATCGTTCGCATGCGCGGCCCAGTCGACTTGGCTTCCTTCGACAAAAAGGAAAAATCCATCTTTATCTTTTGACAGTGTATCGATTGCTTTTTTCGTCATTTCCGCTAGCGTTGGTTCATTAGGTCTTATATATGGACGGTTCATATCTTGCGCAAGCGCGTCATCCGCAAACACGCCCCAAATTTTGTTCGATTTTGAACGAAGTAGTTCTTCGCGCGTTTCTACGATGTCATATCCTTTTTTCTTAATAACTTCTAGCATGTTTTCGTTGTCTTTTCGGTTGTTTGTTTTGTTTCCAGGGAGCAATGCATCCTTTCCTCCACCTAAGACAACTTCTATATTTTGATATACTTGTTGTTCAGCGATGTCTGGAAACAAGTTTCGGTGTGGAACATGTGCGGAGAAACCAGCTGGCGTCGCATGTTGAATGGCGGCTGTTGCGATAATCCCTGTTGATTTTCCCACTAGTTCGGCTCCTTCGAGTACATTGGCTGCCGGCTTAAGCGCTTGTTCTTTCGGAATCGGCTGTAATCCAGGCGAATTGACGACACTTGGGAGGACCCCGATATACTTATCATTTGATTTAAATCCGGTAGCCATTGCTGTTGCGGCCGGAGCTGAATCGGTAATCGCCGATTCCGCTGAGTACGTACGGACAGCGCCGCTTGCCATTTCGTCTAAAGCGAGCGGTTCTCCTTTGTACCATCTTGCTAATGTCGTAGCTCCGGCGCTTGCCCCATCCATCACCATCATAATGACATTTTTAATCGGTTTTTGTTTTTTCTCTTGTTTTGCTTCTTCGCGCGCAGCGAAAGCAAAAGAGCCAGCTGTGAGGGATCCGATTAACGCAAAACTGATAATTTTCTGCCCAATATTTTTCAATTTTGCTTCCTCCTTACAATAATTATGTACTTATTATGATCATACAATTGATTTGTTAACTTATTTTTTAAATAATGTAAATATTTCGTTAAATATGTTTATTTTTTTCTTTTAAAATATGGTTGTAAAACGTTTTCAATTTGTTTTATAATTCTACTAAACCGGTTTATGAAAACGTTTCTAAATACTAAATCGATTTAGTAATGAAAGAGGGATCCCCTTGAAGAAAGTAACGATGGCCGACGTTGCGAAGTTAGCCAATGTTTCGAAAAGCACCGTATCGCAATATTTAAATAAACGTTATGAATATATGAGCGAAGAAACGAGAAAACGAATTGCTCGAGCAATTGAAGAGCTAGGATATCAACCGAATATTATTGCTCGCAGCTTAAAACAGAAAACAACAATGACAATCGGAGTCATTGTCTTCAATATTTTGCACATGCTTACGACGCAGGTGCTGCATGCCATTGAGGAAGCATGTCAAGAGCGCGGCTTTCATGTCATTGTCTGCAATTCCGATGACGATCCGGAAAAAGAGAAAAAATATATTGAGATGTTGCTCGCGAAACAAGTCGATGGCTTGATCGTTTTCCCAACAGGAAAAAATGCCGATATATATCAAAAAATGGTCAAAGAGCGATTTCCGCTCGTGTTTGTGGACCGGATGGTTCCGGGGATTGAAGCGGATGCAATCTTGCTTGATAATAAAAAAGCTGCCGCATTAGCGGTCGAATATTTTGCCGATCGTGGCTACCAACGCATCGGAGTTGTTGCTCCACCGCTTGTTTCCCATGTCATTCCAAGGGTGGAGCGCATTGAAGGATTCCGGCAAGCGTTAGTGGAAAAAGGGCTTCCAGTTGTTGATGATTATTTTATCACAATGAAAATCCCATCTATTCAGAATGGATTAGCGAAATTATTTGCTTCTGGTCGTCCTCCGGAAGCGTTGTTTGCGATTAATGACTTAACGTTGATGGAAGTTTTATATTTTATTAAAGATAATCATATTAAAGTTCCTGATGAACTGGCCATCATTAGCATTGACGATGTTCCGTTTGCCCATGTCTATACACCGACGCTGACGACAATCGCACAACCGACGTTTGCGATGGGAAAAAAAGCGGCAGAGCGCTTGTTTCTGCAGATCACAAAAGAAAAAAAGCATCAACCGCAAATTTTTCGCTTTCCGCCTACGTTTATCGAACGAGGATCGGTAAAAGAAAAAACGTAATAGGAAAGAGAGGGAATCAACATGAAAGAAGGACAACCAATTGTGATTGGCGTCGATATCGGAACGACGAGCACAAAAGCGGTAGCGTTTGGAGAACAGGGACGAGTGCTTGCCTCCCATGCGATTGATTATCCGATTGTACAGCCGCATCCAGGCTGGGCGGAACAAGATCCAGAGGAGATTTTCTCGGCTGTTGTCCAAACTGTAAACGCTGTCATGTCGAAATTGAATATTGCTTCTAATCAGGTGAAAGCGATCGGATTTAGCGCGGCGATGCATTCTTTAATGGCGCTTGATGCCTCAGGACGCCCGCTTACCCGCTGCATCATCTGGGCGGATAATCGCAGTGTTGAACAGGCAGAGCGTCTTTTGAATGAAATGAATGGATTGGATATTTATAAGCGGACAGGAACGCCGATTCATCCGATGTCCCCGCTTCCGAAATTGCTTTGGCTAAAAGAAGAACAGCCGGATTTATTTCGTCAAGCACATAAATTTGTGTCCATGAAAGAATATGTGTTGTACCGATTATACGGTCAATACGTTGTCGACTATTCGATCGCTTCAGCAACGGGGCTGTTTCGTTTAGATACGCTTGACTGGGATGCGGATGTTCTCGAGTTTCTCGGTATTACAAGAGCGCAGTTGTCAAGCTTAGTGCCAACGACACACATATTGCGAGGAATGAAAAAAGAATGGGCGCAACAAATGGGCTTGGATCCGGACGTACCTGTCGTTGTCGGGGCTAGTGACGGGGTGCTGGCCAACGTTGGTGTCGGGGCGATTTTACCAGGGGAAGCGGCGATTACGATCGGAACGAGCGGTGCGGTGCGTACGATTTCTTCTGTTCAGAAAACAGATGAAAAAGGGAGAACGTTTTGTTACGCGCTGACACCAAACCATTGGGTCGTCGGTGGGCCGACGAATAACGGCGGCATTTTGCTAAGATGGCTCCGTGATGAATTTGGCGGCCAGGAACGTGAAGTGGCGAAAAAGCTCGGCATTGATCCGTATGATTTGCTTACAAAATATGCGGAACGGGTTCCGGCAGGTTCGGAAGGGCTTTTGTTTCTGCCGTTTTTATCCGGTGAACGGGCGCCGTACTGGAATGCGAACGCAAGAGGGACATTTTTCGGCATCAGTCTTCATCACAAGCGGGAACATTTTATTCGCGCGGTGATGGAAGGTGTGTGCATGAGCGTCTTTTCTGTTGCCTTGGCGATTCGTGATGTTACAGGACCGCTGTCGGAAATTCGTGTATCAGGCGGTTTTGCGAAATCACCGTTCTGGCGCCAAATGCTTGCGGATATGATGGGGAAAGAGCTGCTTGTCCCAGAAACGCACGAAGCTTCCGCATTAGGAGCCGCAGCGCTTGCTTTGTATGCGCTTGGCGACATTCCATCACTAGATACGGTGAAAACTTGGATTCAAATTACATCACGCCATGTGCCAAATCAAGAAAATACCCTTATTTATTCAGAACTGTTTGATATGTATATGCGGTTATACGATCGATTAAAAGATGAATTTGATGTTATTGCTTCGTTTCAACGGAAGAATTCATAGTTATGCATCATTACTAAATCGGTTTAGTTCACATCAAGAACAACAGAGGGGGAAACAAACATGGGAATTGCTATTGTCATTGCAGCGATTGTTGTATTGCTGTTATTGATTACGGTTGCGAAAATGCATCCGTTTGTCGCCTTAATTTTAACGTCCGTTGGTGTCGGGCTTGCGATGGGCATGCCGCTGGTCGCGCCATCACCGGAAACGCCGGGAATTATTGATTCGATTAAAACTGGTCTTGGAAATACGCTTGGCTTTTTAGCGATTGTTTTGGCGCTCGGGACGATGCTTGGAAAAATGATGGCTGAATCCGGAGGTGCGGAACGAATCGCGAAAACGTTGATTGATCGTTTTGGGAAAAAACGCGTCCATTGGGCAATGATGGTCGTAGCATTCTTAGTAGGTATCTCTGTATTTTTCCAAGTAGGATTCGTGCTATTAATTCCGCTTGTATTTACGATTGCAATGGAGACGGGGATTTCGCTCGTGACGATTGGAATTCCGCTTGTTGCTGGATTGTCGGTTGTGCATGGGCTTGTGCCGCCTCATCCAGCTGCGATGGCCGCAGTCGGTATATTTAAAGCAGATGTTGGAATGACGATTCTTTACTCGATTATTGTCGGGCTGCCGACAGCGATTATCGCCGGCCCGCTCTTTGGAAAATGGATTGGGTTGCGCATGCATAAAAAAGTGCCGGCAGAAATTGCCGAACAGCTTGTGCAGCATAAAGAAACGAAAGATTTGCCTGGCTTCGGAAACACATTATTCACCATCTTGCTTCCGGTTATTTTGATGTTAATCGCTTCTGTTGCCAATGTAACGTTGGATCAAACGTCTGATGCGTCTAAAGTGCTGCGATTTATCGGGGATCCGATTGTTGCATTGTTAATCGCAACGATTTATTCATTCTTCAGCCTTGGCTACGTGCGCGGCTTTAATCGCGATAAAGTGTTAAAATTTGCGAACGACTGCCTTGGTCCAGTTGCGAATATTTTACTAGTTATCGGCGCTGGCGGTGCGTTCAATAAAGTGCTCCTTGACTCAGGCATTGGCGAGCAAATCGCCGATTTAGCGAAGCATTCCCATTTGTCTCCGCTCCTATTAGGATGGGGGATTGCCGCGCTTATCCGGATCGCGACAGGTTCTGCGACGGTATCGATGATGACTGCGGCCGGCATTGTCGCCCCAATTGCCGCCAGCATGCCTGGTGTGAACACAGAATTGCTCGTATTAGCGACGGGAGCTGGATCTCTCATTCTATCACATGTCAATGACTCTGGCTTCTGGATGATTAAAGAGTATTTCGGAATGACTGTCAAAGAAACGTTGATGACATGGACCGTGATGGAGACGATTATTTCCATTGCCGCGTTTGTGTTCATCGTATTGTTGAACGCTATAGTTTAAGGAGGAACATCCCCATCAATAGGACGGGGATGTGTTTTTATGATGTGTGAAGCTGTTTTACAAGCAAAAACTCATCCCGAATCGGAATGCCGTCTGCGCTAACGAGCGGAATGCTCGGTTTCATTTGTCTTGCTTTTTCCACGGCGTTCGGGAAAACGTCGACAATCTGGTAACCCCGTTTTTGATAAAAGCGCAAAGCGTGTAAATTATCGTTCGTTGTGATTAAGCGGATCGTGCTACATCCATGCTGCGCGGCGAATGTTTCTACTTGTTTCAAAAGAGCGCTGCCGATTCCGTGGTTTTCGATTACGCTGTCTAGCGAAACAATCTCGCATTCCTCACCACGGATGACAAAGGTGATCAGCCCAGCTATTTCCCCGTTGTCTTGGAGAGCGGCAAAACCGTCCAGCTCGCTGCAATCATACACTCCCGTTGAAACGACCATTTGCGGGCTTCCCCAATGGGTGATAAAAAATTGCTTTACAGTTGAGCGGTCAAGAAGATGGGTAGGGATAATGTTCATACTCCTGACACTCCTTGCTATGATTGGTATTAATTTTATCATACAAGAAACAAGGCCTCTTTGTCTGCTTATGTCTCGGATAGGGAGGATTGTCTGGATATGAGTTGTCACAATGCTTGAAGCAAGAGCCTAGTGCGAACAAAAATATTTGCGAACGTGTTTTTTCCTATAATTAATATAAGGGCGACGCACCATTTCATAGGAATGCATGTTCTGTTTTCATATGAAAGAGCTATTAGGTATAACGCAAAGACGTGTCAGCAACATCGCAAGACATATTGTTGCTGTGCACAAGCCATTGAAGAACTTGAGAAGGATTCCAAAATAAAATGCCGAATAAAGAATTAACAGTTGCGTGTCAACAGCGAAAAGTGCGCAGTGTCTGCTTGCAAACTTTTTTACTATTATTTATTGCCCGGCAGTTGGAGGTGTAGAGAAAACGATTAGCCAAATTAGCGTCATGTTGTAATGTAAGAAATAGGAGATTAAAAACAGGAAGAAAGGAAGGGAAACGATGAAAACAACGGTGGATAAAAAGAAACTCTATATTAATGGTGAATGGGTGGAAGCAAAATCGTATACCACATTAACATCTCCTTATTCGGGTGAAGCGTTGGCAGAAATTCCTGTGGCGACGGAAGAGGAAGTCGAAGAGGCGATTGCTGCAGCGTATGAAGCGAGAAAAGAAATGGCCAGCATGCCGGCATACAAACGGGCGGAGATTTTAGAAAAAGTAGTCGCACAGCTGCAAGAACGAGCAGAAGAAGCGGCGCAGATCATTGCGCTCGAAGCGGCAAAACCGATTACGACGGCAAAAGGAGAAATAGCGCGGACGATTCAAACGTATAAATTTGCCGCGGAAGAAGCAAAACGAATTCACGGCGAAACGATTCCGCTTGACGCTGCGCCAGGCGGGGAAAATCGCGTTGCTTTCACCGTCAGAGAACCGATTGGGGTTATCGGCGCGATTACGCCATTTAACTTTCCAATGAACCTTGTTGCCCACAAACTAGGTCCAGCGATTGCTTCCGGAAATACCGTTGTGTTAAAGCCGGCAAGCCAAACGCCGCTTTCCGCGTACTTTATCGCGGAACTATTTGAAAACGCAGGGCTTCCAAAAGGAGCATTAAACGTCGTAACGGGAAGCGGCAAAACCGTTGGAGATAAAATCGTGACAGACCCGCGCATCAGCATGATCACCTTTACCGGCAGCCCGGAAGTGGGAATCGGCATTCGCAATAAAGCGGGGTTAAAGCGGGTAACACTCGAACTTGGCTCTAATTCCGCGGTCATTGTCGATGAACAAGTGGACATCGATCGAATAATTCCACGTTGCGTCTTTGGTGCATTTTCGTTCCAAGGGCAAGTATGTATTTCGCTTCAGCGTATTTACGTGCATGAAAAGCGGTATGAGGAGTTTGTCGAAAAATTTATCGCTGCGGCGAAACAATTGAAAGTGGGCGACCCATTGGATCCAAACACCGATGTTTCGGCATTAATTACTCCAAAAGACGTCGATCGGGCGCTCGAATGGATCAAAGAAGCAAAACAAGATGGGGCAACCATTGCCCTCGGTGGAGAAAGAGAAGGAAATATATTACTTCCAACCGTTATTTTAGACGCAAAACCAACGATGAAAGTATCGTGCCAGGAAGTATTCGCGCCAATCGTTCTCATTAACCGCGTTCGTTCGATCGAAGAGGCGATTGAGCTCGTCAATGATTCACGCTACGGATTGCAGGCAGGTGTATATACGGATAACGTACATGTTGCATGGGAAGCGGCAGAAAAATTGCATGTCGGCGGTGTACTCATCAACGATATTCCGACCTTCCGTGTCGATCATATGCCATACGGCGGCGTCAAGGAAAGCGGAGTCGGCCGCGAAGGGCTTCGTTATGCAATTGAAGAAATGACGGAATTGAAACTCGTTATTTTCAATCGCAATCGTTAATCATCATCCGTATCACCTTCGATGGTGGTACGGTTTTTTTCTGAAAAAAAGGAATTTTAGGATGCAGTGAGGAATTTAATAAAGGGAAATTGGTCAAACAAGGGGGATGAACATGGAAACAGTAGTACTTTCGTTTTCAGGAAATGTAGCCGTATTGGAACTAAATCGCCCAGATTCGTTAAACGCGATGAATGAGCAAATGCTAAATGAATTACTAGAAGCGCTGCGTGAAATTGAACAAAGCGATGCGTTGATTGTTCTCATTCGCGGAAAAGGGAGAGGATTTTCCGCCGGTGGCGATATTAAAACGATGCTAAGTGTAGATGACCCAGAAAAATTTCCTGAAATTATGAACACCATTCAAGAAGTCATTATGACATTATACAACTTGCCGAAAATCGTCGTTTCCATTGTCCATGGGCCAGCGGCGGGGTTAGGACTAAGTTTTGCTTTGGCAAGCGACTATGTCATCGCGACAAAAGAAGCACGCTTAGCGATGAATTTTATCGGCATTGGCCTCATCCCAGACGGCGGCGGGCATTTTCATTTGGCGAAACGAGTCGGTGAAGTGAAAGCAAAACACATTATTTGGGAAGGAAAGCCAATGAACGCCGAAGAAGCGTACCAGCTTGGCATCGTTGACTTTGTTGCCGAAGATGAAAAACAAATCGAACAAAAAATCGCTGAATGGCAAGCAAAACCGCTTCAGGCAATGATCGCCACGAAAACGTTGTACGCCAAGTTGACAAAAGATGAATTGTTAAAAGTGCTTCAGCTTGAAACAGAAGCACAGCAAAAAATGCGGCAAACCGAAGACCATCGCGAAGGCGTCCGCGCGTTTTTAGAAAAGAGGAAGCCGAAGTTTCAAGGGAAATAATAGGGCTTGCCCTTGTTTAAAATCTTTTAGACAAGGGCTGTTTTCTGTTAAGAACGTCGCTTCATAAAATGATTAATGATGTAGAAGATTCATTGTTTTTTTTTGTAAGTATTTGAAAAATTATTGACGGTACGAGGCTATCATTTAGCTAAGAATATATACCTTGCCAGTAATGGAGTTGTTGTATAGGACAGAAAAAACCGGCCAGATGTTAAGGTCGGTTTTTCATTTGAAAAGATCTTCTAAGTTGATTTGAAATCCTTTTAGCACCTCGGATCGAGCTATCCCTTTTTCCTTCAACGCATCCAGCTGTTGATATTGCCCCTCATCATTTAGGGAATAAATTTGAACAATATTTAGCATTGGATTGACGATCCAGTATTCGTTTACACCATATTGCATATATAAGTTCAGTTTAAAAACGAGATCGTGGGATTGGTTAGAGGGGCTTAATATTTCGATGATGAGTGTTGGAACTCCAACAAATTTATTTTCCATCAATCCGCTTTTATCGCATATAACCGATAAATCAGGGACCACTATTTTCGTTCCTTCCATTTTATCGTTTTTTAGTTCTATGTCAAAAGGTGCGTGGAACACTTCACAATCTTTGCCTTCTAAAAAATTGAATAATTTAGCGTGAAGTCTTCCTGAAATTCGTTGATGTTTAGTAGAAGGCGATGGTGACATAAAGACAATGCCGTCAATATATTCTAATATCCTTTCAGTATTTTCTCTCATTTTGTAAAATTCTTCGAGAGAGACAAAATCTTCTTTGGGGAAGCTCATAACAACATCCACCCCCCTTTGTTTTTGCTTCTTGCTTATATTATAAACGACGATTATTCGTTTTAATTATGTTTTTTCAGAACATGGCATTGTTTTTTCAAAAAGTTGATTGCAAAAATGATTTACTAGCATTGAATCATGGATAAGACTCTTAGACATAATATTATTTTTTCTGCAGGAATTTTGTGGATATATTGTGAAGACTTATATGAAGTTACTTTATGGAGAAAGGTGAGGAAAATGCTACATACACTTTCAGTTCCCATTATCCAAGCACCAATGGCTGGAGGAGTTTCAACTCCAAAGCTAGCCGCGGCTGTATCGAATGCAGGTGGGCTCGGATTTTTAGCTGGAGGTTATAAAACGGCGGAAGAGATGCGAAAGGAGATTATGACGATTCGCACACTAACGGATGCCCCGTTTGGTGTCAATGTGTTTGTGCCAAATGAAGAGGATGTTGATATGGAAGCGCTTCTTCGCTATCAACAAGTATTAGAAAAAGAAGCAGAGCGTTTTAGTGTGACGCTTGGGGAAGCAAAATGGGATGATGACGATTGGGAAGCGAAACTCTCTGTTTTGTATGAAGAAAAAGTCCCTGTCGTTAGTTTCACATTTGGCTGCCCTTCGTCTGATATCATCGCAAAACTGAAAGACAATGGTTCGTTTGTTATTGTGACTGTTACATCAACGGAAGAAGCATTGATAGCGGCACAGCAAGGAGCGGACGCGTTATGTGTGCAAGGGCCGGAGGCGGGAGGACACCGCGCGACGTTTCGCAATGATGAAACGGCAGATGAGAATGTAAGTTTGCTTGTGTTGCTGCAGCAAATTCGCGAGGCAGTAGACCTCCCGCTCATTGCCGCTGGCGGCATCATGCATGGACGCGATATTGCCGCGGTGCTTGCGGCCGGAGCGAGCGCTGCCCAATTGGGCACAGCATTTTTACGCTGCCCGGAAAGTGGGGCGAATCCGTTGCATAAAAACGCGCTCATTGACCCGCAATTTCAAGCAACTGCCGTCACCCGTGCGTTTACAGGACGTCCTGCGCGCGGATTAGTAAATCGTTTTCTGATCGAATATGATAAACTGGCCCCTGCGGCGTATCCGCACATTCATCACATGACAAGGCATCTTCGCAAAGCAGCCGCCCAAGCAAGCGATCCGCAAATGATGTCCTTATGGGCGGGGCAGGGTTATCGCCTAGCGAAAGACATGCCGGCGAGGGAGATTGTGAGGTTGTTGATGAAAGAGGTTAAGGAAGTGGTAGAGGGGATGAATAGATTATTATGATGATTTATATGGATACAATTTAACATTTTTCCCGAGAAGCGGCAACGCGCCGGTGCATTAGCACCGGCGCAACGTTTTTTCATCTTTCTTCCACTTTTTAAGTTTTTTCACGAGTGTGGAATGATCGATTCCTAATTGTTTTGCTGCTTTACGCAGCGATGTATGTTTTTCAATTGCTTCTTGGATGAGGCGTCTTTCAAACTGTTCGACGCGTTCTTTGAGCGTGAGTGGGGGCGTATCTGTCGTTTGGTCATAAATGTGCAATGGAAGGTCGTGAGGTTCGATGAGTTGGGATGGGATGGAAACGACCATATTTTCCATAAGGTTTTTCAGCTCTCTTACATTTCCAGGCCAGTGATAACGTTGCAAAATCTCTTTTGTTTTAGGAGATAAATGTTTATTGATGCGATATAGTTTGCAATAAAATGAAAAATAATGGTCAATTAACGGCTCGATATCTTCAGGTCGTTCAGCCAATGGAGGAATATGCATTTCGATGACCTGTAGCCGATAATATAAATCTTCACGAAATTTTCCTTGTGAAATAAGCTCTTTCAAATTTTGGTTTGTTGCGGCGATAATACGCACATCTAGTTTTTTTGTTTTATGGCTTCCGATTCGTTGAACTTGTTTTTCTTGCAATACTCTCAGCAGCTTTACTTGCAAGGATAATGGCATTTCCCCGATTTCATCAAGCATAATGGTTCCTTTGTCTGCTAGTTCCAGTAGGCCGATTTTTCCGTCTTGTCGCGCTCCTGTAAATGCTCCCTTTTCATAACCGAATAATTCGGATTCAAGTAATGGTTCTGGTATAGCCCCACAGTTTACTTTAATAAACGGTTTATTTTTTCGCGGACTTAGATGATGAATCAAGTTGGCAATGACTTCTTTCCCTACGCCAGATGGACCGGTTAGTAAAACAGTAGTAGGGTAAGGAGCAACTTGTTCGACTTTGTCAAAAAGCTGTTTCATAGACGGGCTGCGAAAGACGATTTGTTCCTTTGAGCCATCGACGGAAAAAGTATAGCGGTGTTGGCTCATTTCCGAGAAACTTTTTGCTTTTTCTAATTCTGCTTTCATTTGGATGAGATGAGAGATGTCCCGAACGCTTGTCACGACCATTTCAATATCTCCCTGCTCGTTGAAAACAGGGTTTCCAGTGACAATGACATCTTTTTTTCCACCTATTTTTTGCAAAATGGAAATTCGTTTTTTTTGTTGTAAAACAAGAAGAGAAACGGATTGATCAATATATCCTTTTTTCACTAGATCATGCATATGCTTCCCGACAAGCTCTTCTCGACGGAAACCTGTAATGGCTTCATAAGCAGAGTTTACCATTGTCGTTATACCGTTTTGGTCGACAACATAAATGCCATCTGTAGAAAATTCAATAATTGTTTCCATTTGCTTAAGAAGAGTATGGTAGTGTTCCATTTGCGATATATCTTCGAGGACACCGATCGCTCCAATTAGTTCGCCATTTCGGTACAACGGAGTTCGATTGACGAGACATTGGCGTCCCGCGATGTTCATCTTTACTCCAATCGAACTTGTTCCGTTCTCTAACACATGAGGAAGCTGAGTAGTTGGAATAAGATCTCGAATATCTTTTCCTTCCCAATTTTCGTTTTCTATCTGGAGAAGTTTTTTGGCAGAAGCGTTGATTAATAAAATTTTCCCGTTTCGATCTACAACAATGACCCCGTTATGGAGGGAGAAAAAAATGTTCTCCCATATATGCGGATCGATGATTGTTTGTTTCATACAGAGGACCTCCTTATTTTTTGTTAATGGTGAAAAAATTCAACATGTGGTGAAAAAAATCACTACTAATCCTATTCGATGTTTTTTCAAGCTTTTCCTTTTTTACGGTGATTTTTTTCACCATATTTATTGTTTATATGTTAAAAAATTATTTATTTTATGGATATATTAAGTCTTGGCACGGTATTTGCATTATTATTGAATGAACAAAAACAAAGGAGGGGAAGCGAATGCTCGAAGAAACAAAAGGATTATTTATCGATGGAAAATGGGTAAAAAAGCAAAGAACGTATGAATTATGCGCTCCTTATGATGGACAATTATTAGCGCGCATCAGTATGGCAGATGCGGGCGATGTGGAAAAAGCGATTTCAGGGGCGCATCGAGCTTTTCAAACGATGAAGAATCTACCTGCCTATCAACGTTCGGAAATTTTATTCCGGGTTGCGCAGTTATTGAAAGAACGCAAGGAAGAGTTGGCGCGGATTGTTGCTAAGGAAGCAGGAAAGCCGATTCGTACTGCCCGAGGGGAACTGGAGAGAACGATTGTTACATACCAATTTGCGGCGGAAGAGGCAAAACGGATTTATGGGGAAACGATTCCAATGGATGCCGCTCCCGGTGGAGAAGGCAGGATAGGAATGACATGGCGTGAACCATTGGGGGTTGTCGTGGCCATTACTCCTTTCAACTTTCCTTTTAATCTAGTTGCCCATAAACTTGGTCCGGCGTTTGCCGCGGGGAATACGGTAGTATTAAAGCCGGCGGAACAAACCCCTTTAAGCGCGCTGGCGATCGCTGAAATTTTTCAAGAAGCAGGTCTCCCAGATGGGGCATTGCAGGTCATAACAGGCAGCGGTAGTGAACTTAGTGATGCCTTGTTAATGGATGAAAGAGTGAAAAAAATTACGTTTACCGGCAGTGCGTCAGTCGGAAAACTCATTAAACAAAAGGCAGGATTAAGAAAAGTGACGCTCGAACTTGGTTCGAACGCGGCGTTAATTGTCGAACCGGATGTTGTGCTGGACAAAGTCATTCCGCGATGTGTGGAAGGAGCGTTTTCTTACGCCGGTCAAGTGTGTATTTCGCTTCAGCGCGTTTATGTACATGAAACGATTTACGAAGAATTTTGCAAACGTTTTATTGAACGTGCAAAGCAGCTAAAAGTCGGCGATCCTTTGGATGAAAATACGGACGTGAGCACAATGATTCATCGAAGGGAGGCGGAGCGCATTGAATCATGGGTGGAAGAAGCGGTTCAATCCGGAGCGAAAATTGGATTAGGCGGCATACGAAATGGTTCAATCTATTCACCAACGGTGTTGCTTGACGTAAAAAAGGATATGGCAGTCTCGTGCCAGGAAGTTTTTGCGCCGGTTGTGTCGATCGTTCCGTATCGAGAATTGCAAGAGGCTATTGAAATGGTCAATGATTCTGTATATGGACTGAATATCGGAATTTACACAACCAATATTCATCGCGCTTTATATGCAGCGCGGCAGATTGAATCTGGTGCCGTGATTATCAATGACATCCCTACGTTCCGCGTCGACCATATGCCGTATGGCGGGGTGAAAGAGAGCAGTTACGGACGTGAGGGAGTTAAATATGCTGTACAAGAAATGACGGAATTAAAGTTTGTTTCGATTAAAACAGATTTTTAAATAAAAAAAGAGAGGAGAGTTCCTATGTCCAACATGATAAAATCGCGCCCAAAACTTTATGTAATGGATAACGGGAGAATGAGAATGGATAAAAACTGGATGATTGCTATGCATAATCCAGCGACGATTCATAACCCGAATGCGCAAACGGAGTTTGTGGAGTTTCCGATTTATACAGTTTTAATTGATCATCCAGAAGGAAAAATCTTGTTTGATACAGCTTGTAATCCAAATTCGATGGGACCTCAAGGGAGATGGGCGGAAGCGACTCAACAAATGTTTCCGTGGACGGCAAGCGAAGAATGCTATCTTCACAATCGGCTAGAGCAGTTAAAAGTAAGACCGGAAGATATTAAATATGTCGTTGCTTCGCATTTACATTTGGATCATGCAGGATGCCTAGAAATGTTTACAAACGCGACGATCATTGTACATGAAGACGAATTCAATGGCGCTCTTCAATGTTATGCTCGTAACCAAAAGGAAGGCGCATATATTTGGGCCGACATTGATGCATGGATTAAAAATAACCTCCAATGGCGCACAGTGAAACGTCATGAAGATAATATTATTCTCGCTGAGGGGGTCAAAATTTTAAACTTTGGAAGCGGCCATGCGTGGGGAATGCTTGGATTGCATGTGGAGCTTCCAGAGACGGGCGGGATCATTCTCGCTTCGGATGCGATTTATACGGCAGAAAGCTACGGGCCGCCAATTAAGCCGCCAGGCATTATTTATGACTCCCTTGGTTATATGAATACGGTCGAACGAATTCGGAGAATTGCACGGGAAACGAACTCGCAAGTATGGTTCGGTCATGATTCTGAGCAATTCAAAAAGTTCCGCAAATCTACGGAAGGCTATTACGAGTAAGAAAGGAGAAGTGAAATGAGTGTTTCGCGAATTGTATTTACACCGCTGAACTATGTCGGCTGGGGGGCATTGGATAACTTGCTTCCGGAAGTGGAGAGGTTTTCTCCGAAGAAAATACTAGTCGTGACAGATCCAGCGTTAGAGAAAATCGGCCTTGTTCAACGTGTGACAGATCCGCTTGCACAACGTGGGTATGACGTTCAGCTTTATACAGATGTAGTGCCGGAACCTCCGCTGGAGACGGGAGAGAAATTAGTTTCCTTTACGAAGGAAGGAAAGTTTGACCTCATTATCGGCGTCGGCGGCGGAAGTGCGATGGATTTGGCGAAACTGGCGGCGGTTTTGGCTGCACATGAAGGGAAAGTAGCCGATTACCTTAATTTAACGGGAACGAAAAAAGTTGAGAAAAAAGGCCTGCCGAAAATATTAATTCCGACTACATCAGGGACCGGGTCAGAAGTGACAAATATTTCTGTACTCTCTTTGGATACGACAAAAGATGTGGTGACACATGATTATTTATTAGCGGACGTAGCGATTGTCGACCCACAACTAACCATTTCTGTTCCACCGCGCGTCACAGCCGCGACAGGCATTGACGCACTGACTCATGCAGTAGAAGCATATGTGTCTGTCAACGCAAGCCCGACGTCAGACGGTTTAGCGCTACAGGCAATTCGTTTGATTGCGCGATCGCTGCGGAAAGCAGTGGAAAATGGCGCGGATAAACAAGCGCGGATCGATATGAGCAACGGCAGCTATTTGGCTGGATTGGCGTTTTTCAACGCGGGCGTCGCAGGAGTTCACGCGCTTGCCTATCCACTCGGTGGACAGTTTCATATCGCCCACGGCGAATCGAATGCGGTATTGCTTCCGTATGTGATGGGATATATCCGCAAAAGCTGCACGAAACGGATGGCTGATATTTTAAATGCGCTAGGGGGAAACTCGAGTTTTCTTTCCGAAGAAGAAGCTTCCTACCGGTGTGTCGAAGAGCTGGAGCGAATCGTCCGTGATGTCGGCATCCCGAGAACGCTTGGCGGATTTAACATTCCCGAGAGCGCATTGGAAAGCTTAACGAAAGATGCCGCTCAGCAGAAACGACTGCTTGCACGCAGTCCGCTTCCACTGTCAGAGGACGATATACGGACGATTTACCAATCCGCTTTTCAGGGTGTGGTAACGGAACCGAAATAATAGGGTGCGTTTGGATTTGCGTAAATACATGAGTATTCCACGCTTGTGAGCAGGCAAAGAAAATTTTCTGCTCTATTTGGCGATTTGAATTGAGAAAAAATAACTTGCTATAATATCGTTAAGCGGCGAAGGGAAGCAGACAGCCTCCCTTCGCTCTTATTTGAGCGTCATATGCGGTTTTGTATGAAACGCAGCACTTCATAAGCGCGCTCACCGATTAATTGAATCAGCTGCTCCAACATCGCGTCGCGCTGCAAATCAAGTTCTACGATCCGTCTGGCCAGTTCAAGAGCTTTTGGGTCCATGTTCATTCCCCTCGTTTCTTCATTCGTATCCCGTACTGTTCATATTCGCGCCGCAATTCACTCACCGTCCATTGTTTTAGTGCAGCAGAGTCGTGAAACAAGCCAGTTTGCAACAGCTTATCAATATAAAATCGCTTTTGTTTCGTAATTGCTGCGCGCATCAGTTTTCCCATCTTTTTCCCTCCGCGTATTTATTTCTTTTAATATTACGATGTTTTTCTTCATACTACATTAATTTTGTTAAACCACTTTACAATAAAATTAAAAAATATGTTAATTTTCTTTACAAAAATAATTATGAATGGCGAAAAATCAGTATAATTTAGAAGATATAACATAGCGGGGTGGAGAGGGTGACGAATAAAGATGATTCCTATAAATTTAAAAAAGTGATCTCTATCGGCTCCTGACGCGACGAAATATAAGGAAGAGGGATGAGGCGCGGGTGGTTTTCATTTTGCAGTTGTTTGTACATTTGCTCATTTTTCCCGCAAAGAACATAATAATCAATCGGATCGTTAGGAGAAATTTTTTTTAACAGTTCGGTAAAAGCGCCAATTCCTATTTGCTGATCTCTTTTTTATCCATTTATAAACAACGGGCAAATGCCTCACAATGTAAATGTAAATCAACAATAACCGGAAGAGGGGAGCATATGAAAGCGAAAGCGAGGCAGTGTGTTTTGGCGGTTTGGGGCGCATTTGACCCAATTTATTATGCATGTTCAAGGCTTGAGTACGTTGAAGATACATGGAACGGCTTTCGGTCTATTTTTCGTGTTCGTGTAACGAAGTATAGAAGTATAAAGGAAGAGAAGTTGTGCTATCAGATGGCACGAAAATTCAAAAAATCGACCTGCTATTAAAAATTCATTTGCATAATATTCGTTTAACTCGTGAACTTCTTCATTTAAACAGCGAAATTAAAAAAGGTCGTTACATTTATGAACAAGTGAAAGAAGGGCTTCCTTATATTGCAAATTACTTGCGCAATCATGAACAGTTTTCTGAAATTAAAGGAATTATTGGGATTACAATGTTAAACAAAGGGTGTGAGCGATTGGGTTTTGAAACATTTTCGATTGTGAATCCGTTTTACAAATGGTTTAAAACAATCGCATTTATTCCTATGATTGTCGTTTCACAGCTCCGTTTTTCCTCTTGACTTGATTGCCTTAACCGGAGATTTCCTTGATCGTAAACGAAGTATTCCAAAGTTAGTTCCGTACTTGAAGGTATTTCAAAAGCTAAAGGTAAATAACCCGTGAACCATAAGTTGCCCTTTCTCATCGCGTTCCATCTGATGTCTTCCCTTGTCGCCAGATAATTGGGCGAATTGCAATATTTCTTCTTCTGTGAACGTACGCTGCCAAGTAAATACATCTCCAGGCTTCAAATTTATTTCTTATTCCCCTTTCATTTATTCATTGTTTTGGATTATATTTTACTTAATTCTCTAAATAATATAAATAATACAGTGGTCTTATGCACGATTTTGGGTTTGCAGGTAATGAAATATGCGCGTACAAAATTAGTCCCTGCGTTCATGCGGCAGGGATGGCTGCTGTTCTTTTTGGTGTCATGTTGTTTGTGATGTGCGGTAAGCTTCATTAAAAAAGTTCGCCGAAATAAAAAGGGAGAACTTTATTTTTTGGATAACCAAACGAAAGCGTCCATGGTAAACTGTATACAAAAAGAGAAAAGGAACAGGGAGAGGAAGTAGGGTGGAACGGTGGAAATACGGAAACAGTTGGAAGAACTCCAGCAATGGCAAGGAGATGACCGTAGTGAACAAATAGCGATATTGCAAGAAAACCAGCAATATATCGAAGTTAATGAGAATGTGTATTATGATGAACAAGAAGATCGCCAAGCGATGGAGCAATATTATCGTCGTGTACCTGTAGATGGGGATGGACTAACGTTATTTGTTATGTATCATAGGCTGGTGTCACGGACGCATAAGCGAAGGCTGCCTTACTTTTTCAGCAAAGATGAATATTTGTATACATGGGTTGATTTGTATCCAGATGGGTCAGTAAGAAGCATATATTCGGGGGAGAGAAAAGATCCGAAGATATTAATTATTCAAGATTACGACACGATGAAAAAACGACATGACGAATTTCGGAAATTACTGAAAAAAGCGAGAGAATGGGAACAAATAGAAATTAGGCGAATAAAAAAAATCGAACAGCAATGGAAGTTTAACGCTGAACATGTCGTTCCGCAATCGTGGTTTGGAGCAAGAGAGCCGATGAAAGGGGATTTGCACCATCTCTTTGTCTGCCATCCTAAATGCAATACGTTACGCTCTAACTTTCCGTACGCCGATTTTTCGTTTTACAAGCCGGAGTCACCGGAAGAAAAGATTCAAAACCGCTGCGGCGTCGCGGAAAACGGTTATTTCGAACCAGAATACGGAAAAGGAACGGTGGCGCGGGCAATGCTGTATTTTCTGCTTCGCTATCCGAACACAATCGCAAAAGCGTTTCGCCACAAAATTGACGTTCCCCTTCTTGTTCGCTGGCATCAGGAATTTCCCGTTACCATTTATGAGAAGCATCGCAACCGCGCTATTTTTCTCATTCAAGGAAACCGCAATCCGTTCATTGATATCCCATCGCTTGCGGAACGAATTGTGTTTCCGATCAAATTGGTGCCATAAAAAACGGTTCCCCGTGGGGAACCAGTTTTTATGCCGAAAACGTCGATTGTTCCGCTTCTTCCTTCTCGCTTTTTTTACGGAAATAGGTTGCGGCAATCGGACCGGAAATGTTATGCCAGACGCTGAAAATAGCGCTTGGAACAGCAGCAAGCGGTGAAAAATGAGCGGTTGCGAGCGCGGCCCCAAGCCCGGAATTTTGCATGCCGACTTCAATGGAAATCGCTTTTTGCTTTGGCGCTGACAAACGAAATAATTTTGCAAACCAATAGCCAAGCAATAATCCAAGCCCGTTATGAATGACGACGATTAAGAAGATGGCAAGCCCGCTTTTTGCAATTGCCTGCTGGTTTTGCCCGACGACAGCCGCGACAATGGCGACAATCGCAATGACAGAAACGAGCGGCAGGACTGGGATGAACGCTTTCACTTGCTTTTGGAAAAGGGCTTGTACAATCAACCCAAAAATAATCGGAATTAGGACAACTTTTACAATTGACCAAAACAATGCCGCGGCAGAAACGGACAGCCATTTTCCGGCAAGCAGCAACATCAGCGACGGCGTCAAAATCGGCGCCAGTATCGTAGAAACGGATGTCACGGCGACCGACAGCGCGGTATCTCCTTTGGCCAAATAGGTCATCACGTTAGATGCTGTTCCACCCGGACAACAGCCGACGAGAAGAATGCCAAGAGCGACTTCCCGCGAAACCGGCAAATAACGAGCAAGCAAAAAAGCGACAAGCGGCATAATGAGAAATTGGGCGGCTACACCGATCAGCACCTCTACCGGGCGTTTGAATACTTCTTTAAAATCATTGGGTGATAAGGTAAGACCCATGCCAAACATGACAACGCCAAGCAGCGGGACTATGTATGGAGCGATCCATGTAAAAGCGTTTGGATCATAAAAAGCAAGAGCGGCAAAAAGAAGCACCCAGACAGCAAAGGTGTTTCCAACAAAATTGCTGAATTTAGCCAATATTTCCATTGTTTGTCCTCCTTTATGCAGTGAGTATAAAAATATTATATATATTATTCCGAAAAATTCAATTATACACAATTTTTTGTTTTAGTGTAATTAGCCTCCTCCTTCCTCTAGACAGGTACATACATCTCATTGTATTCGTGAATTTATTGTGACGAGTGTGAAAAAAATCACTTCTAAAATTTCAAATTGTGATATTATATCAATTGAGAAAAATAATCATTATTGTTCTATACAAAACACCACTTTATTAAATATTGCTGATTGAAAAAAAGAATCATTGTTGTCTGGGGGACGGAAAAAATGGTTTTGACTGATCTTCAAAAAGGGGAACAGGCCGTTATTACAAATCTGGCAGTAACCAATGAAGTAGTGAGACAACGTCTTATTCATATGGGGATGCGTGAAGGAGAAAAAGTTTGTGTCAAATGCATGATGCCGTTTGGCGGCCCAGTAATGGTAGAAGTAGATGGCCAGTATATTTGTCTTCGACGTAAAGAGGCGGCTTGTATTGGGGTGAAATAATCGATGTCATCATCTATTGCGTTATTTGGCAATCCAAATACAGGGAAAACTTCACTATTTAATAATTTAACAGGATCTTATGAATATGTCGGAAATTGGAGCGGGGTAACGGTAGAAAAAAAGGTTGGCATGCTTCGCCAGCATGGTATTCCCGTCGTTGATCTCCCAGGGATATACTCGTTGCAACCGATTTCACAAGATGAGGGCGTAGCGACCGAATTTTTATTAACAGAATCGTTCTCGGCGATTGTCAACATTGTGGACGCTTCCCAATTAAAGCGGAATTTGCATTTGACTGTTCAGCTGCTTGAGTTTGGCAAACCGCTGATTATGGCATTAAATATGATTGACGTCGCAGAAAAGCGCGGAATAAAAGTAGATGCAAAAAAGCTTTCACAATGCATCAATGCCCCGGTGATTCCGGTTATTGCGCGGACGGGAAAAGGGACAAAAGAGCTTGTTCGCGCTATTTTGTCTGCATCCGAACAAAACGAACATCAATTTTCTATTGATTACGGGGCCGATGTTGAGGTTGCTGTTCAAAAAATAGGCGAACAACTTCCTGATAATTTACCGGTTTCGAAGCGATGGCTTGCGTTGCAATTTTTAGAAGGAAACAAGCGAGTTCATGCATATTTACAGACATATGTAGATATTGCTCCGCTTATATTGATTCGCGATAACGTACAACAAGCGCTTGGCTGCACTTTAGCAGAGCATATTTATAAAGTGCGCGACAAATGGATTACGAATGTGATCAAAAAATCAACGGTTGCCATTAAACAAAATCCGCTTACATTAACGGAGAAAATCGATGCAATTGTAACGAATAAATATTTAGGTTTGCCGATTTTCTTATTATTTATGTATATCATGTTTATGCTAACGTTTGACTGGCTTGGCACACCGCTTGCCGATTTGCTTGATCAGTTTTTTTCCGGCCCATTAACCGATTGGCTGTCAAAACTGTTATCGCTTATAGGAGCATCTCCATTTATTAAAGAGCTTGTACTTAGCGGAATTGTCTCCGGTGTTGGCGGGGTGCTTGTATTTGTACCGCAAATTTTCATTTTATTCTTTTTCATTTCTCTATTAGAGGATTCCGGATATATGGCGCGTGTCGCAATGGTAATGGACCGCTTTATGGAAGCGATCGGCTTAAATGGAAAATCATTTATTCCGATGATTATCGGTTTTGGCTGTAACGTTCCGGGCGTGATGGCAGCGCGGACGATTGAGCAGCCGAAAGAACGGTTGTTGACGATTTTATTATTGCCTTTTATGTCTTGCTCAGCGCGCCTGCCGGTATATGCGTTGTTTGCTGGTACATTTTTTGCGAAAAACCAAGCCATTGTCGTGTTTTCGCTATATGTATTAGGAATTGTTGTCGCACTCGGTCTTGCAAAAATATTTTCTTCCACCTTATTCAAAAATGAAAGTTCCATTTTCGTTATTGAACTGCCGCCATATCGAATGCCGCAAGCATTGACGTTGTGGCGAAGCACATGGGATAAAGGAAAAGGATTTATACGGAAAGCAGGGACGTTTATTTTCGGAGGATCGGTTGCGATTTGGTTATTGACCTATGTTGGGCCAAAAGGAATTGGTGTTTCCATGGATGATAGTTTTCTCGCGGTGATAGGCGGTGTGATTGCACCGATTTTAGCGCCGCTTGGTTTTGGAACATGGCAAGCCGGTTCATCGCTTATTACGGGATTTTTAGCAAAAGAAGTCGTTGTTTCGACGATGAATATTATTTATCATGCGAAAGATATGGACTTGTTACAAGGAGTAATGGCACAGCATTTTACGCCATTATCTGCGCTTAGCTTTATGACGTTTGTTCTTCTTTATGTTCCTTGTTTAGCAACTGTTGCGACCATTCGCAAAGAAACAGGGTCGCGAAAATGGACGTTTATTTCGATCGGTTGCGCGTTAAGCATTGCGTACGTGATTTCTTTCGTTATTTATCAAGGTGGAACGTTGCTTGGATTTTCATGAGTCTATAGTCTCGAAAACTAGTAATATTATTTGGGAAAAGAGGCGAGAACGATGATCGCAAATATTGTAATCGGTGGCGTTATTTTTAGTTATGCCGGTTGGATGCTCGTCCGCCACATTAAGAAAAGTTCAAAAGGAAAATGTGCTAGTTGCTCTCTTGCTGATAATTGTCAAGGTTCTTGCACGCCTTACCAACAAGAAAATCGTATATAAATATATGAGGATTCTCTATTAATAGTATAGAGAATCCTTATTTTTGTGCTTGCAGATAAGAATGTCGAATTTAGTTGGAAAGAGCATCTAATAACCGTGAATTTTAGGGAAAATAGAAAAAAATTACTATAAATAGTCAAAAAGTACTATTTACATTGTCGAAAAAAATCGATATTAATGAAGTATAGAAGAAAATAGTTTTGAAAACATAGAATCTTCTGTGTATGTAATGATGAGGAGAAAACATAATGGTTTATGATGGCATTTTATTATCGCTTGTGATCGGTTTTTTTCGTGGAGGAAGTTTGAAAGGGCTTGCGCATATGAAGCTGCGCGGGGGATGGCTGTTTCCATTATTGTTGGTGGTGCAGTTCGTTATTTTTGCCTTGCAAGATAAAGTTGCGATTATTGCCAAACTAAGCAACACCTTATTTCTTCTCGTATATGTGATTGGCCTTCTTTTTCTTTGGCTTAACCGAAACCAGCCTGGATTTATTGTTATTTTTGCGGGAGTGCTGTTAAATTTTATCGTTATGGCTGTAAACGGCGGAAGGATGCCTGTGTCGGTTGAGGCTGCACAATTTCTCGGCCGTGAATACATAGATGCATTGCAAGCGGGAGTGTACGGCAAACATCAAGCGATTACGCAAGAGACGTTGTTGCCGTTTCTAGGTGATATTATTCCGCTTTCACCGCCATATCCGCGTCAGCAAGTCATCAGCATTGGCGATGTCGTAATGAACGTAGGGGCATTTTTATTTATTCAGCATCTAATGCTTAGTGCACCTAGCAAAAAAACATCTACCGCCCCTGCGAGTAGATAAATAAATTATAATATTATAAGGAGGAAAAAGCATGAGTGTGAAAGTAAAACAAGTACTTATTAATCTATTTATTATCGGCTCTGTTATAGTTGCGTTGACGTCTGGGTATAAAATTGGTAGCTAATATAATAACTAGGTTTATTGGATGCAGGAGAAGTTATTCAACAACTTCTCCTTGAAATTTTGTGAAAAATGAGAGTGATTATATAATGTATGTTAAAAAATATGCAAAAATATACTTAACGATTATTGCAATGATAGGATCAGGTATATTTTTAGTAGAAAGTGATTTTACTGCTCAATCCTTAGAGGATTGGGTTTTCATTTATATGTTATCCGGATCTATTATTTTACTAAACAAGTTTTTAATCCATCTTCCTCCAAAAGATAATTCGTTTTCGATGGATTCGGCGATTTATTTAGCAGTGGTGTTTTTACACGGCATTGATTTAGCGATGAATGTTCTACTTATTAGCAGCGTTGTTGAATTTCTCTATAAGCGTAAAATGTTATGGTGGAAGCACTTATTTAATTTTTCTATGTATTCCATTATGATTGTCGGTGCCTATTATTCATTTTTATTTTCCGGTGGGCATGTTGGTGAAATAAATACTCAAAATTTGCTTCCGTACATGATTAGTCTAGTTGTTTATTTTAGTTTAAACATTTGTTTAATGTTTTTATTTTTTGTTTTTTTTGATCGCATATTTAAAGGAACTTTTGATTTAGGAGTTTTGTTAGAATCAGCTATTAGCTATTGCGTTACGTTACTACTATCCCTTGTTTTAGCGATTTTATTAAATGAAAAACGGTATTTTGGTCTGTTTTTATTCACTGTTTTAGTCGTTATTTTATCGGCGGTGTTTCGCAAATTTCTTTATTTATATCAGGAAGTATCAGAGCGTGCCAATAAGGATCATTTAACAGGGCTTTATAATCATGGTTATTTTAAAGAGACATTGCAAGAACAGTTTGCCGACGCGAAAAAATTAAAACAACCATTTAGTTTAGCTTTATTGGATTTAGATGATTTTAAAAAATATAATGACCGCAATGGACATTTACAAGGAGATAAGCTGTTGCAGTTTTTTGGTGAGATGCTGAAAAAAGCGGTAGACGGAACAGACTTTGTAGCAGCTCGTTACGGCGGCGAGGAGTTTGCAATTTTAATGCCAAATACGACGAAAGAAGAGGCGCACGCCTTTTTAGACCGGTTGCGCAAACAAGTCAATGATACATACTTTTCCGGGGTGGAGCATGTTCCTTACCGCTGTCTTTCGTTTTCTTGCGGAATTGCCGAGATGGAAAGAAGCATGTATGACAGCGGTGAACTAATTCATAAAGCAGACCAGGCGCTTTATTACGCAAAAGCACAAGGAAAAAATAATGTACAAGTATACGAAGAACATAACCTTTGCTTTGATGAAATAAAATTTAAAGAAAATCTGGATATGCTTGAGCAGCAAGTAAAGTTTTTTTTATCGAAAGATGTTTATACATATCGTCATAGTAAACGGGTATTCAAATATGCATCCGAATTCAGCCAAATGCTTGATTTAACTGACCATGAAAGACAAACGCTTGTTTTAGGAGCGTTAATTCATGATATTGGAAAAATCGAAGTGCCAAGGGATATTTTAAACAAAGAAGGAAAATTGGAACGGCATGAATGGGAGATTGTGAAGAAACATGTAACATGGGGAAAAGAAATTATCGCAGCGGAAAAACAGTTTGATGATTTAATTCCCCTTGTCGAACTTCACCATGAGCGCTATGACGGAAAAGGATATCCATATGGACTTAAAGGAGAAGAAATTCCAAAACTTGCTCGTATTTTATGTATTATTGATTCGTTTGATGCGATGACGACAGAACGGCCGTACCAACGCACGAAAACGTTTGAAGAGGCAGTATCCGAAATTATGCGTTGCGCAGGCACACAGTTCGACCCCTTTTACGCTAAATTATTTACAGAGTTTATTCAAGAAAAATACTTATCGCGTGTTCAAGACCAAGCGGAGAAATATCATGATAACAAAGCTGTCCAATGATAAAAGGACGGCTTTTCTTTTTGCAAATATGATTGAATTTGAACGTTTTTTTTAATATAATACGACTGATTTTGAAAGATATTGAACGAAAATGATTGATTTTTAAACGGCTTTCGTTTATGATAAAAGTACAAAATGATATTTCCATCCGAGGAGGTGGAATAGTTGCTCACAGAAGAACGTCACCGGATTATATTGGAACTTCTCGCAGAAAAAGAAGTAGTGAAGCTGCAAGAGCTAGTCGAGGCGACTAATTCATCGGAGTCAACGATTCGCCGAGATTTAACGCAGTTGGAAAAAGAGAAAAAATTGCGGCGTATTCATGGTGGAGCAACACTTCTTCAAAAGAAGCGGGAAGAATTAAGCGTCTTAGAAAAATCAACAAAACATATACAAGAAAAGAAGCGGATTGCTGAGTATGCGGCAAGTCTTGTGCAAAACGGTGATTGCATTTATTTAGACGCTGGGACGACGACGTTCGAAATGATTCCGCATCTGCAGGGCAAAGATATCGTTGTCGTGACGAATGGTATTATGCATTTGGATATGCTTCTGGAATATGACGTTCCGACATATTTACTTGGCGGTTTTATGAAAAAGAAAACGAAAGCGCTCATTGGCCGCGGCGCATTGCAATCATTAAAAAGCTATAGTTTTGACAAATGTTTTATCGGTGCCAACGGCGTTCACTACGAATATGGGTACACAACACCTGATCCGGAAGAGGCGATGGTAAAATATACAGCAATGCAGCTATCCCAAAAAGCGTATGTGCTTGCCGATCATTCAAAACTTAATGAAAGCGCGTTTGCCAAAATCGCTGAACTGCATGAGGCAACGCTGATTACGAATGAATTAGCTGAAGAATGGCTAGAACCATATAAAGCAAAAACAGCAGTAGAGGTTGTGACAAAATGATCTATACATGTACATTAAATCCATCTGTTGATTATATTGTGCACGTGGACGAGCTTCGCATTGGCGAATTAAACCGTGCTGTGAAAACGTTGACATTCCCCGGTGGAAAAGGGATCAATGTCTCCCGTGTTCTTAAGAGGCTCGGTATAGAGAGCACGGCGTTAGGATTTATCGGCGGATTTACCGGTGCGTTCATTATCGAACAATTACAAAGCGAAAACATTACCTGTGATTTTGTCGAAGTGCCAGGGAATACGCGCATTAATGTGAAGCTAAAATCAGGAAAAGAAACGGAAATTAACGGTCAAGGGCCAATGATTCAGCCGGAACATGAAGCGGAATTCATGGAAAAAATTCGCGCATTAACGGAAAATGATATCGTCGTTTTGGCAGGAAGCATACCGTCTTCTTTGTCTCCGGACGTTTATGGGAAAATCGTTGACGAAGCAAAAAAAGTGAAAGCAAAAGTCGTCGTAGATACAAGCGGTCCGGCATTAAAATCGTTGCTTGCGCGGAACCCATTTTTGGCAAAGCCGAATCATAAAGAATTAGCCGAGCTATTTGAGACAAGCTTTCACTCGAAAGACGAGATCATGGTTTGTGGACGTCGATTAATAGAATTAGGAGTAGAAAATGCCATCGTTTCGCTGGCCGGTGATGGTGCTTTCTATTTTAATAAAGAAATGACATTATTTGCTGAGGCACCGAAGGGAACAGTAAAAAATTCCGTTGGTGCCGGTGATTCGATGGTGGCGGGGTTTCTTGCGGCGTATACAAGCGGAAAAAGTTTGGAAGAAGCGTTTGCTTATAGTGTCGCATCTGGAAGTGCAACGGCATTTTCTGAAGATTTATGCACAAAAGACTGTGTCGAACAGCTAGTACATGAAGTAAATGTCATGCGTTTCTAAGGTCATATGAAAAAGGGGGACCATTTTGATGAAAATTACCGATTTGCTTACAAAGGAAACAATTATTCTCCAATTGAAAGCGAAAACAAAAGAAGAAGTAATTGATGAACTTGTCGCGAAACTGCAAGAAGCGGGAGTGTTGCGTGACGCACAAGCGTTCAAAGAAGCGATTTTTGCGCGTGAAGCGCAAAGCACGACCGGTGTCGGTGATGGAATTGCCATTCCTCATGCGAAAACAGCCGCGGTAAAGCGGCCTGCCGTAGCGTTTGGGCGTTCTGAGAGCGGCATTGACTATGACGCGCTTGATGGAAAACCGAGCCACTTGTTTTTTATGATTGCGGCGCCAGAAGGAGCGAATAATACACATTTAGAAGCGCTTGCCCGCTTGTCGTCCATGCTAATGGATTCCTCTTTCCGCGCGCGGATTGAAAGCGCTTCAAACGAAGAGGAATTTATTCGGTTGATTGCAGAAAAAGAGGCAGAGGAAACGAAAGAAGCAGAACATACGGCATCTTCACCTTCGAAGCGCAAAAAAGTCATTGCCGTTACTGCTTGCCCGACAGGAATCGCTCATACGTATATGGCGGCAGATGCTTTAAAAGCAAAAGCAGCGGAAATGGATGTGGATATAAAAGTAGAAACAAACGGTTCTAGCGGAGTGAAAAACGAATTAACCAAGCAAGATATTGAGGAAGCGGTTGCGGTCATCGTTGCGGCGGATAAGCAAGTGGAAATGGAGCGGTTCAAAGGAAAACATGTGATTCAAGTACCGGTTGCGCAAGCGATTCGTAAACCGAAAGAGCTAATCGAGCAAGCTCTCAGACAGGATGCGCCGATTTATCAAGGAAGCGGCGCGAAAGAGGCGACAACGGTAGGAAAGCCGCGTACAGGATTTTATAAACATTTAATGAACGGAGTTTCCAACATGCTTCCATTCGTTGTCGGCGGAGGTATTTTGATTGCGATATCGTTTATCTTCGGTATTAAAGCGTTTGATCCAAAAGATCCGTCGTATCATCCGATAGCGAAAGCGCTTATGGATATCGGTGGAGGAAACGCCTTTGCGTTGATGATTCCAGTGCTTGCTGGTTTTATTGCCATGAGTATTGCGGACCGGCCTGGTTTTGCGCCAGGGATGGTAGGCGGTTTCATGGCGGCAAATGGCGGCGCCGGCTTTTTAGGCGGGTTAATCGCAGGCTTTCTTGCCGGGTATTTAGTGGTTGGGTTGAAAAAAGTATTTAGCCATCTGCCACAGTCGCTTGAGGGAATCAAACCAGTGTTGCTTTATCCGCTTTTTGGCATTTTCATTACGGGACTTATTATGATGTATGTTGTTATCGATCCAGTGAAGGCGTTAAATGAGGCAATGAAGCATTGGCTTGAAAATATGGGAACGGCAAACTTAATTTTACTTGGCGCGATTCTTGGCGGCATGATGGCGGTTGATATGGGCGGCCCGATCAACAAAGCGGCATTTACGTTTGGAATTGCCATGATTGATGCTGGAAATTATGCTCCGCACGCAGCGATCATGGCCGGAGGAATGGTGCCGCCGTTAGGGCTGGCTCTTGCGACGACATTCTTTAAAAAGAAATTTACAAAAGCGGAACGTGAAGCTGGAAAAACATGCTATATCATGGGAGCGACGTTCATTACAGAAGGGGCGATTCCGTTTGCGGCAGCCGACCCGGTACGCGTCATTCCATCCATCATTGTCGGCTCTGCGGTCAGCGGAGCGCTGACGATGTTGTTTCACATTGGCCTTCCAGCTCCGCATGGTGGAATTTTCGTTATTCCAATTGTAAAAGGAAGTTCTTTATTATACGTATTAGCGATTTTGATCGGTTCGATCATTACTGCTTTGATGGTTGGCTTGTGGAAAAAAGAAGTAGAGGAATAATAGAAAAAGCTGAGCGGGATTGTCGCTCAGCTTTTTTATAGAAGGATGATTCTCATGAATTTTTCATGAATAAAAGAGTAATTCATGGTACAATAAACAATTGCAATGTTGCAAAAGGAGAACTTATCGATATGATGAAGACATTTCTTCAACTTGCTTCTTCCAGCAGCAACGCTTGATTCAGAAGCAAAAGTTTTTCACGAGAACATCCGCCGGAAGCCCACTGTTTTAGCTGTGGGAGGAAGGCGGGGTTTATATTTTCAATATATATTGAATTTTTCGTTCAATATAAGTACACTGGATTTAGAAAGGTAGGTGAATCAAGAATGCTCTGCACTCTCAAGATTAAATTAATGCCAACTCTTGAACAGTTTCATGCGCTGCTGGAAACAATGAAACGGTTTAACCAAGCATGCAACTATATTAGCGAGATTGCTTTTCGCTCCAGAACCTTTTCCAAAACGAAAATCCAGCGGCTTTGTCACCATGTCCCGTGGCGGTATTGGTGATATGCTTCATCGATGGGGATTTCGCTATACACGCCCTACGTATACCCTCAAACGGGCCAATCCACAAAAACAAAAAGAGTTTCAACAGGAGATGGAACTTATAAAAAAAAACTTGTCCGACAACATGGTCATAATCTATGAAGATGAAAGCCATATTCGGGATTACCAAACTCTACGGGCCACTTGGAGTGTTAAAGGGCGTCAAAAACAAATCCCTACGTATGGACATCACGCAACCGTTAGCTTATTAGGCGGTGTGAATATCAAAACGGGGGAATTTCACTGTATGGAAACCAATCAATGCAATGCACACAGACCGTCAAGGGATCAGTTTTGTTGTCGAGCTTGTGGGTACGCTGCCCCTGCCGACAACGTGGCTGCGGAAAACATCCGCAGGGCTGCTGTCAACCAGCCGAACGCGGCAGCCAATTAGGCTAGTTGCAAGCCCACGGCTTTAGCCGTTGGGTAGTTGACATACGGGGATTTACAACCAAAAGCGAGGATCCGTTTGTCCAACGGCAATTTTTGCGGCCAGATACGAGCATTTATTACGGTAAAGATGACTATGATATGAGAAAGGAACTGAATAAATTTTCGAAAGCATCCCATCTTGTATTGAATATATCCTAGGAAAAGAAGGAGCCAATTGCAAGGCTCCTTTTCTTTATGAACGTATATCACAATCCAGCACTTCCCCAAGTTTTAGACATTTTAGCCTGCTCTCGTCCAGACCGCGCCGCTTCCATTCAGCAAGCAAACGGTCAAGCGCTTCCTTCGGAGTGTCATCGGCAAGACGAAACGCGCCATAATGCATTGGAATAAAGTAGTCTGCTTGACAGTCGACAAAGGCTTGTACCGCTTCTTCAGGAGTGACGTGCTGCGGACCCATAAACCATTCCGGCTCATACGCACCGATCGGAAGAAGCGCATAGTCAATCGAAAAGCGTTCGCCAATATCTCGGAATCCACGGAAATAGCCGCTATCGCCAGCAAAATATATCGTCGGTTTTTCCTTCGACCGCATGACCCAGCCACCCCAGTGGGACGTGTTCATATCCCATAAAGTCCGCCTTGTCCAATGTTGCGCCGGAACAAACGTAAAGGTCACATCGCCAAACGATTGTTCTTCCCACCATTCGAATTCCGTCACTTGCTTATATCCTTTTCGCCGGAATAAACGGCCAAGCCCAACAGGAACGAATATGCGCGGCGTTCCTTTTAATTTTCGAATGCTCGGAAAATGCAAATGATCATAATGGCCATGAGAAATAAGCACGACATCGACTTTGGGCATGTTATTCAGTGAAATGCCGGGCTCCGTAAGCCGTTTTGCTGTTCCCATGCGCGTTGCCCATACGGGATCGGTGACGATGGTGATACCGTTTAGTTGGATCACAAACGTAGAATGCCCGACCCAAGAAATCAATGTGCGAAAACGGTTCGTATGAAGAAGTGGATATTGCGGTGGGTCGGCATGAGGAACTTGATACGATAAATCTTTCTTTTTGTTTTTCCGTTCCTTTTGCCAGCGGCGAAAATCAGAAAACGTTTTTTTTGTCGAAACTCCATCTAAGTTTTCGTATCTCTTCATCTGCTTTTCACCCTTTTTATGTGCGCTATAATATAAGAGTAGCAAAATGATTTTTTCAGTAACAAATTTTTGCTTGGTGGTGAAGAAAAATATGTTGCAATCATTTACGATTCGAACAACAAAGCGGGATGAAATGGTTGACATCACTTCATTCGTCGAACAAACGGTTCGTCAAGCTGGAGTGAGAGAAGGATTCGCGATTGTTTATTGTCCGCATACAACCGCCGGAATTACGATTAACGAAAATGCCGACCCTGATGTGAAGCGGGATATGATCCGGCGTTTTGATGAAACGTATCCGTGGGAGCATCCGCTTGATCGTCATATGGAAGGGAATACAGCGGCACATATGAAGGCAAGCACGGTCGGTGCGTCACAACATGTCATTATTACGCATGGAAAGCTGCTTTTAGGAACATGGCAAGGAATTTATTTTTGCGAATATGACGGCCCGCGCCAACGGACGTTTTATGTGAAAGTGGTCGAAAGGTAAACAACTGGCATCCTTCGTCACTAATATTTTTTAGATGCATGTAAAGGCCTAAGATCGATCGTCACGATGAGATTTTGTTTTCAATGGCTGGTTCATCGCATTGATGAAACTAACATAACTATAATAATATTATGTAAACTAAAATACGCCGATTAGAAAAAGGACTAACGAAACCGTTAGTCCTTTTCTGTTTGGTGATTAGGAAAGAGCCGTTAAAATGAGCGGACCGTTTTTCGTAATGGCAATCGTATGCTCATATTGTGCGGAATAAGAACCGTCAACCGTTCTTGCCGTCCAGCCGTTTTGATCCATTTTGCTTTGCCATGCGCCGATGTTTACCATCGGTTCAATCGTAATCACCATTCCTTCTTTTAGGCGCAATCCTTTTCCTTTTTCACCAAAGTGAGGAATGTATGGTTCTTCGTGAATCGTTGGCCCAATTCCGTGTCCAGTAAAATCACGGACGACAGAAAAGCCGTTTGCTTCGACATATGTTTGGATCGCATGGCCAATATCCCCGATGCGATTGCCGATAACAGCCTGTTCAATCCCTTTATATAGAGATTGTTCTGTTACATAAAGCAATTTTTTCACTTCTTCGCTTACATCCCCAACCGCATATGTCCATGCGGAATCGGCAAGCGCTCCGTGCAAATTAACAACAAAATCGATCGTCACAATATCCCCGTTTTTTAACGGCTCATTACGAGGAAAACCATGGCAAATTTCGTCGTTGATCGAAGCGCACGTTGCGTAAGGATAACCTCGATATCCTTTTTGTTCCGGTTTTGCGCCATGCTTTGCTAAAAACGTTTCTACAAAGCGGTCGATTTCCATTGTGGTAATTCCTGGCTTAATTAACTGGGCAATTTCTTGATGGCAAGCTGCCAATAATTTTCCTGCTTCGTGCATCAATTTAATTTCTCTTTCTGTTTTTACATGAATCATGGAAAATCTCCTTTTCATTAATGATTTGGAAATGAATATCATAAAATTTATATATGCCGTAATGCAACAAAATCTATTGTGTATTGTAACAAAAAATAGTGTAGAGATAAACGAAAGGGAGTCTCAGCAAGGTGATTTCCAATTTACGTAATTTTCCGAAAAAAATAGCACGAACACTCTGTTTTTGATGAAAAAAGAAAGTATGTAACAAATCGTACCGGCTGCTAGAAATAGAGCGTTCTTTAGGTCTTCGATCATGTTGACGTTTTATAATGCTGCAGAAACTTTTTTTCTTCGTTTGTGAGATCGTGAGAATTTGACGAAGAAAGTGGAAGATAAATCGATACTTCTGTTCCTTTATGTATTTCACTTTTAATATGAATCGTCCCATTCATGGATTCAATAATGCGGTATACTACCATCATGCCGAGGCCAGTGCCTTTAATTCCTTTTGCAGTAAAATACGGTTCTCCTAGCCGATCGATTTGTTCTTTTGTCATGCCGACTCCCGTGTCAGAAATTCGAATAAGCATGCGCTGTTTTTCAATAGAAACGTAAATTTGCAGCACACCGCCGTTTGGCATTGCCTCGATGGAGTTTTTCATAATATTGAGTAAACATTGGCGGAATTTTTCGCGCTCTCCAGTTATCGTAAACGGCGCTAATGTTGTTTTTACTTCCACACTGTTCATGTTAGCAAACGGGCGTAAAAGGTCAATCACGCGCTCAATTTCTGTTTTGACATTCAGCTTTTCTACCGATTCGGGGGCTGGTTTCGCAAAAGTTAAGTAATCGGTAATGATCGCTTCTGCACGATCCAACTCTTCAATGGCGATTTGTATGTATTGCTTCCGTTTTTCAGGAGAAAGATGGTGTTGCTCCAACAATTGCATAAACCCGCGCGCAGCGGTAAGCGGATTTCGTATTTCGTGGGAAATGGATGCTGCTAGATGACTCACTACTTCCATTTTTTCCGCACGGATAATTCGTTTCCGCAATTCCATATTTTTATATATCATTTCTTTTAATGAGCAGACAATCAGCATAAATATCGGTTGAACAAACAAATAGGTAAGTGACATGATAGAGGACGATGATGAAATACCTTGAAACATTTGGGCCAGTTCGAGGGATAAAGATCCCGAAAACGCGCATAGTGCAGTAGCAAGCAATATACGATGCTTAGATGATAGCTGCAAAAATTTTTTCGATAAAGTCATGCTTGTTATCATAATAAATATTGAGGTAATGACCGTAACGAGAAATCCGGCCCCTCCAAACAACAAGCGGCAACCAATGGTTACTAAACATAAAAACAAGCTTGTTGCTGGCCCTTTATATAGACTCCCTAACCAAAGAGGTATTTGCCTCAAATCGAAAATGAAATCTGGATCCGAACTGACAGGAATGGTGATACATAAAATAATGACGAGTGCCAAACAAACGGTGAACAAATGTTGTTTGATATGTCTAGGTATATTTCTTTCTTCCACCCATAAAGGAACGATAAAAATTGGAATAAGAATAAAGAACAAATTTAGTAAAAAATCTTTTAAAATAGCAAGCATAGCAGCACCTTCTTTCTCGTAATACGGTATATAGAAGCAAATTTAACGATTAAATATATTACATTGTAAACAATAAACATGTCGGATGTTAAGAGTGAATTTATAGTGTTTTTTTGACATAAATCTTCGTTTTTCAACAAAAAACAGATAGTTATTCTATAACTATTTTTTAACTAAAAATATAACTTAAGAGGAATCGTTTGGAAAAAGAGGTCTATCTTTCAGCTGCACTGGCGTTGAAGAAGGGGATAGGGTTATGGAATGTGCTCAATGAAACAGCACCGAATGTGTGGACAAAAGAGCCAGCTGTACATACGGCAAAGAAAGGAGGATCTGTCGATTTAGAGATTGCCGGCGAAGAAAAGTTAGTAGAAAGCTTAAAAAAGCGGGAAAACGTCTGTAAATGCATACCAGCTGAAGCTGAAAAAGCTGTATGCGCCTTTCTAAAAGAGAAAGTGCCGCACTCCATCGAGTGAAACAGGAACAAACGTTAAACGGAAAAATTTATTATATCGTTAAAGGTTTAGGCATGAGCGCTTCTCATGTTTTTTTGTTGTCGACAAAATGTGATATGTAAAGATAACAAAAAGATAATAATTTGTTGATTTTTCTTTGTTCTTTCTCCCGCGGTTTATTTTTATAATTGGTAATGAAAGGGGGATTTTCCTAATATGCGGGAGTCATATAAGCAGTTAATGATTTGGATTGAGGAAAAACAGCCGGTAAAAATTAAAACTGATCAAGGAGAGGCTACGTTTTTGCCTGTCAAACTTTATAAAGATGTCCATAAGTTGTTTGCATATAATCGGAAAATGACGCTTATCAATATTTCTTTAGATAAGGTCATTTCCATTGAACCGACCCGAATTTATGGATCGTTTGATATAAGAGAAGAACAAGTTGTACATATCCATTAAGTGAAAAGAAAGGGAGCGGACTCATTAAAAAAGAGGACGCTCCCTTTTATGTATTGCAGAGCGGAAAGACGTTACCTTAAAATGAAGGTAATTCATATTGCGAGAGGGGGAGGAAACATGCGTGGCAAACGCATCGTCTTATGCGCGTCAAGAAAATTAGAAGAAATGACAACACTCATTGAAAAACAAGGTGGAATAGCGATCGTGCGCCCGGCGCAAGGGATATTATTTTCAAAGGAAGGGGAGCTGGAAGATGAAATTCGTGCTGTTATTGCAATGCGCCCGGACTGGTTTATTTTTACAACAGGCATAGGAGTGGAAACGTTACTAGAAGCGGCAGAGAGAGGGAAAGTGAAAGAGGAATGGGTGAAAACGATTCAGCATGCGAACGTAGCAGTTCGGGGGTATAAGACGGCTGCGGCATTAAAGAAAATTGGAGTTGCTCCTGTTGCTGCCAGTGATGATGGAACAACAAAGGGACTTATTCGCTCACTTAATGAATATTCCTTTGCGGGAAAAAAAGTGATTGTCCAATTGCACGGAACCACGTCTCCGACATTAAAGGAGTTTTTGGAAGAAAATCATGCGATATATACCGAGCTGCTTCCGTATCGCCATGTTGCCCCAGATCCTGAAGTGCTCGAAAAGCTGTACGAGGAAGTGATTCACCGAAAAGTAGATGCTGTTTGTTTTACGACGGAGGTGCAAGTTCGTTTTTTATTTTCATTTGTAAAAGAACAAAAAGATATTGAGTGGTTCCGGCAATCATTTAACGAACATGTTATTGCGTGTGCGGTCGGAAAAGTTACGGCTGAAGCGCTTTATGAAGAGGGGATTGTCCGCGTTGTTGCTCCGGAACTAGAGCGGATGGGCGCAATGATTGTTACATTGTCGCAATATTTCGAACGCCAGTCATAGCGATGAAGAAAAATCACGCAGGAAATTTCTTGCGTGATTTTTCTTTGCTTATTTGTGTGACATAGCGCACAACATTTTGAAAGGGAACGGGATAAAATGAGAGACAAAGAAGCAATAGGAGGAATGGATAATGCATTCATTTTGTCATATGGGCGGGCACGAAGAAGTGGAGCTATGTTCAGGTTTAGAGCGTTTAAAGCAGGAGCATGGGCCGTTGCGTGAGCAAATGCATGATTTTTTTGAACTGGCACAGACTATTGGCAACCATGATGAAGTGCAAGATTGGAAAGAACGCTTGCTTGCATTACGGAAAAATGTTCTAGCATTTATTTATGAGTTAGATCCGCACTCAGAGCGGGAAGAAGGTGTGTTGTTTCCAATGATGGCTCGATATATCGGAAGAACATCCGGTCCGATTGCGGTCATGGAGTATGAACACGAACAAGCGAAACAACGAATCGCATCTTTTTTAACAAAAACAGCGGAGCTTCCAGAAACGACCGATCGGGAAAGCGCCATGGAGCTTGCCGATATGGTTATCCAAGCATATCATATTTTGTCGGAACACTTTATGAAAGAAGAAAACGTGCTATTTCCGATGGCCGAACGCATGCTATCTGATAAAGAAAAAGAAGAATTGGCTGAAAAAATAAGCCAAATATAAGAAAAACGGGATGCCCCATATAGGGGTATCCCGTTTTTCCATATATATGAAAGGGGGATTTGAGCATATTATATTAATGAATGTTGTTTAGTTGCTCCGCTTGCTTAGGCATGCGTTTACGATAAACGACATAGTTTCGTCTAAGATAACGGAGCGGCAAGCTAAACACGTGCACCAATCTTGTAAATGGCCAAACGGCAAAAATGCCTAATGCTGCGATAATATGAATTTGAAACCAGATTGGCACCTGTTCCATATAAGCTGGGTTTGGCCGGAACATTAGGACGCCGCGGAACCATGGACCGATTGTTGTTCGATAGTCAAAGCCGTTGGAATCGATATTAAGCAGCGTAGAAAAAAGTCCGGTTAAGATGACAATCGCGAGGAAAAAGAGAGCGATCCAATCCCCACGGCTGCTTGTTACTCTAACGCGCTTTACCGCTATGCGGCGGCGGGTCAGAATGATTAGTCCGATCAGAGCAGCCAATCCTGCCGGAATACCACCAGCAAGGGCGATGAGGTGGTATGTTTCTTCCGAAATGCCCATCGTTTCGTAAACGGCCTCAGGAATCAGAATTCCCATGACATGTCCGATAAAAACGAATAAAATTCCCCAATGAAAAAGAAGGCTGCCGAGACGCAACTGCTTTTTTTCCAATACTTCGCTTGATTTGGACGTCCAGCCAAACTGATCGTATTGATAACGCCAAATATGGCCGCCGATAAAAATCGTTAGGACAACGTAAGGCAAAATGACCCAAAGAAATTGTTTCAACATATCACACACTTCCTTTCGGGATTGGCTTCACACCAAGTTCTTCGAACGCCAGGAAAATAGCGTCAAAAATAGCGGTATAAGGACTTTCAATGGCTGCGAGCTGTTTTCGGATTTCATCGATATTGTTTGCATATGTTTCAAAGAGCGGAACAACATATTGTTGTTCCGCGTAGGCGGCAAACTCAAGCATTAGCGGCAAATAATCAGGGAGTTCTTGGTCGGTCGTATCAAAACCGGCCGCTTTATAACGCTGTTTTAGTTGCAAAAGCTCCAAACCGCGCTCGCGCTGCTCGCCTGTATTCATATAGGTAACATACAAATTTGTTTTTTTGCCGAAATCGAACGTTTCGACATATTGTTCCATTCGCTGCTGAGCAGGGATTGTTTGTATGTGATGAATAAAAGTCGTGATATTATTGACGATTGCATCATTTTGTACAGTATGGATTGCTTCTAGGCAGTCGTCTAGCAAGTTTGCCCATTCTTCATCAGGATATGACAATAAATGGGATATGCATAAAAACACGGTTTGCATTTGTTCTTGATCCATCATTTATCACCTCGTATTAAGAGAGCGTGCCGCAAGCACCTGGACCGCCGGCAAATGATAAACCGCAGCTTCCTTGTTCCGCGTATAATTCGGCGACTTCTTCGCGATGGGATGCCGGAATCACGAAGCGGTCTTTATATTTGGCGATCGCTAATAAACGGTACATGTCTTCGATATCTTGTTCGCTTAAATCGAGCTCTTCTATCATGCTGATATCGGGTTGTTTGTTTGTTTGACGCGCGCGCATATAGGAACGCATCGCCGCCATTTTTTTCAACGTAATACGGATGTGTGTTTCATCTCCAGCTGTTAATAAATTTGCTAAATATTGAATTGGGATGCGCATTTCATCAATCGCTGGGAAAATGTCTTCCGCGTTCGCTTTGCTTCCTTTTCCTTCAAACATGTTCATAATCGGGCTAAGCGGAGGAATATACCATACCATTGGCAATGTGCGGTATTCCGGGTGAAGCGGAAGAGCGATTTTCCAGTCGACAATCATTTTATAAATCGGCGAACGCTGCGCTGCTTCAATCCATTCGTCCGGAATACCTTCTTCTTTCGCTTTCGCGATGACTTCTGGATCGTGCGGATCTAAGAAAATTTCAAGTTGAGAATGGTATAACGATTTTTCATCTTCCACGCTTGCCGCTTCTTTCACTTTGTCCGCATCGTAAAGCATCACGCCGATATAACGGATGCGGCCGACGCACGTTTCCGCGCAAATCGTTGGCATGCCCGCTTCAATTCGCGGAAAGCAAAGCGTACATTTTTCCGCTTTATTTGTTTGCCAGTTAAAATATACTTTTTTATACGGGCAGCTTGTCACGCAATGGCGCCATGCGCGGCATGCGTTTTGGTCAACGAGGACGATGCCGTCTTCATCGCGTTTGTACATCGCTCCCGACGGGCAGCTTGAAACGCAAGGCGGATTGATGCAATGCTCGCAAATACGCGGCAAATACATCATAAACACATTTTCAAATTCCGCTTGGATCGCTTGTTCCATTTTGACAACGTTCGGATCTTTTAGTCCGGTAATGTGAGCACCGGCAAGATCGTCTTCCCAGTTTGGCCCCCAAGATAGTTCCATGAACTCGCCGGTGATCGCCGATTTCGGGCGAGCAACCGGCTGATGGCGTTTTTCGGGGCTAGTGGTCAATGTTTCGTAATCATAATTCCATGGTTCATAATAGTCATCAATCGTTGGTTGATACGGATTATAAAACAAGTTGAGAAGGCGCGTTGTTTTTGAGCCGGATTTCAGCTGGAGCTCCCCGTTTTTGAGCTCCCAGCCGCCTTTATATTTGTCTTGATCTTCCCACTGTTTCGGATAACCGATCCCTGGTTTTGTTTCGACGTTGTTGAAATACATATATTCTGCACCGGGACGATTTGTCCACGTATTTTTGCAAGTGACGCTGCACGTATGGCAGCCGATGCATTTATCTAAATTCATGACCATGCCGACTTGCGCTTTAATCTTCAAGCCAATCGACCTCCTCTAATTTGCGAATAATGACATACAAGTCGCGTTGGTTTCCAGTTGGACCGTAATAGTTAAATCCGTAGCTTAATTGCGCATACCCGCCAATCATATGGGTCGGTTTCATATGAATGCGTGTCGGGCTGTTGTGCGTGCCTCCGCGGTTGTTTGTCAGTTTCGTACCAGGAACGTTAATGTGTCGGTCCTGGGCGTGGTGCATAAATGCCATACCGCGCGGCAAACGGTGAGAGACAACAGCGCGTGCGACAACGACGCCGTTGCGGTTGAAGCATTCAATCCAGTCGTTATCGCGAATGCCGGCTTCTTCGGCATCATCTTTGTTGATCCAGACGGTCGGACCGCCGCGGAACAGCGTAAGCATTGGCAGCGCATCAAAGTACATGCTGTGAATCGACCATTTGTTATGTGGTGTTAAATAATTCAGAACGATTTCTTTTCCTTTGACGTCCGGACGTTTTTTCGAAAATGGGCGATGCTGCAAGGTTGGTTTAAACGTTGCCATTGCTTCGCCAAATTCATGCATTAATTCGTGATCCAAGTAATACGACTGCCGTCCTGTCAATGTCCGCCAAGGAATGAGCCGTTCGACGTTCGTCGTAAACGGTGAATAACGTCTTCCGCCTTTTTCTGAGCCGCTAAACGCCGGTGAAGTGATGACTGTTTTTGGCTGTGCGGTAATTTGCTCGAACGTAAAGCATTCTTCTTCACGTTCTTTCGCTAAATCGACAAGCGACAAGTTCGTCTTTTTCTCGAGCGCTTCCCATGCTTTGACCGCAACTTTTCCGTTTGTTGTCGATGATAGCGCGAGGATCGCTTCCGCCGCATTTTTCGCATCGCTAATATCTGGGCAGCCGGCGGCAATCGACGAGCGTTTGATCGTGCCTAACGTCTTTTTCAATTTTTCGTACTCGTCTTTGGCCGACCAGGCAATGCCTTTTGTGCCCATTGGTTGTTTGGCCACGTTCGGTCCAAGGGAGATCATTTTATCGTAAATAAGTGTATAGTCGCGCTCGATGACATGAATGTTCGGCATCGTTTTTCCTGGGATTGGTTCGCACTCGCCTTTACTCCAGTCACGTACTTTGCCGAAAGGCTGTGACAATTCTTGCGCCGTGTCATGAAGAAGAGGAGTCGCCACCACTTCTTTGACCGGCTTCATGCCGATTTGTTTTGCGACATCGGAAACGGCTTTTGCTAATGACTTGAAAATATCCCAGTCTGAGCGTGCTTCCCATGGCGAGGAAATCGCTGGATTAAATGGATGAACAAACGGATGCATATCCGTGCTGCTTAAGTCGTGTTTTTCGTACCATGTTGCAGCAGGAAGAACGATATCGGAATATAGCGCCGTTCCCGCCATGCGGAAATCTAAGTTGATTAATAAATCGAGCTTTCCTTCCGGTGCTTGTTCGCGCCATGTGATTTCTTGCGGACGCAAACTGTCTTGATCATCGTTCATCAATCCGTGTGTGGTGCCGAGCAAATGTTTTAAGAAATACTCATGGCCTTTGCCCGAGCTAGAAATTAAGTTTGCGCGCCAAACGATTAAATTTCTTGGAAAGTTGGCTTCATGATCCGGATCTTCAATCGCAAATCGCAGTGTTTTTTCTTTTAATTGTCGAGCGACATATTGCGCGATTTGTTCCGGTGTCGAAGCGCCGGCGGCAACGGCTTCTTCATACAAGTCAATTCCGTTTTTGTTAAATGTCGGATAAGAAGGCAGCCAGCCAAGCCGTGCTGCAAGAACGTTATAATCAGCATAATGTGAATAACGTGCTTTTTTCACAAGCGGAGAAACAAGTTCATCGACTGGTATTTCTTCATAGCGCCATTGGTCAGTCGCAAAGTAGAAGAACGATGTACCATTTTGCAATTTTGGCGGCATCGTCCAATCGCGCGCTGTCATAATCGTTTGCCATCCTTCTGCCGGACGCAGTTTTTCTTGTCCGACGTAGTGCGCCCATCCGCCGCCGTTGACTCCTTGCGCGCCGACGAACAAGACAAGATTTAATACGGCGCGGTAAATCGCATCGGAGTGGAACCAATGGTTAATGCCAGCGCCGACAATAATCATTGAGCGGCCGTTGGTGTCAATCGCGTTTTGCGCGAACTCGCGCGCGATTTTAATCGCTAGCTCGCGTTTGACGCCGGTAATCGTTTCTTGCCATGCTGGCGTGAATGGAACAAGATCATTGTACGTACGGGCGACGTTTCCACCAATCCCGCGGTCGACGCCGTAATTGGCAAGGACAAGATCATAGACGGTCGTTACATACGTTTCGCCATTTTCGGTTTGTATTTTTTTTGCCGGGACGACGCGTTCAATCGTTTCCCTTCCTTCATTAGTAAAGTACGGAATATGAATCGTAACGAGCTCATCTTCGCTCCCTAAAAACGATAGACAAGGTTCAATCGGCTGTTCCGTTTCTTCATCCACCATATGTAAATTCCATTTTCCTTGATCGTCCCAGCGCGAACCGATTGTTCCATGCGGAATCGTAAATGTTTTTTTATTTTCATCGTAAACGACCGGCTTCCATTCGGCGTTGGTGACGTTGCGGCCGAGATCTTTTGCCTGCAGGAAGCGGTCGGCCACCCATTTGTTGCCATCTTTTTTCAAAGTGACAACGAACGGAAAATCGGTGTATGTTTTGGCATATTGCTGGAAGTAAGGAACTTGCCGATCGACGTAATATTCTTTTAAAATGACATGGCCCATGGCCATGGCGAGCGCGCCATCTGTTCCTGGTTTCACGCTGAGCCAATCATCGGCAAACTTTGTCGATTCGGCATAGTCTGGGCTGATTGACACGACTTTTGTACCGCGGTAGCGAACTTCCGCTAAAAAGTGGGCGTCTGGCGTCCGGGTGAGCGGTACATTGGACCCCCATGTAATAATGTAGCCGGAGTTATACCAGTCACTCGATTCCGGAACGTCGGTTTGGTCGCCCCAAATTTGCGGCGATGCAGGCGGCAGGTCCGCATACCAGTCGTAAAAGCTAAGCATCGGTCCGCCTATCAGCTGCATAAAGCGTGAACCGGCCGCATGGCTGACCATCGACATCGCTGGAATTGGCGAAAAACCAACATTGCGGTCCGGACCGTATTTGATGACAGTATATAATAGTGATGTAGCGACAAGCGTTAACGCTTCATCCCAGCTGACGCGGACAAATCCGCCCTTTCCGCGCGCTTGTTTATACCGTTTTGCTTTTTCCGGATTTTCGACGATGCTTTTCCAAGCGTCAAGCGGATTTTTATGTTCTTGTAGCGCTTCCCGCCACATATCCATCAACACGCCGCGCACGTATGGATATTTCACGCGGAGCGGGCTGTAAATGTACCAAGAAAAACTTGCGCCGCGAGGACAACCGCGTGGTTCAAAATCAGGCATATCCGGTCCGGTTGACGGATAATCAATTTGTTGTCCTTCCCATGTGACGATTCCGTCTTTTACGTAAATGTTCCAGCTGCATGAGCCAGTGCAGTTGACTCCATGGGTGGAACGGACGACTTTATCATGCTGCCAACGGCGGCGGTAAACATTTTCCCAATCGCGGTCGCCGTAGGTCACCTCACTATGGTCATTAGCATATCGTTCGATCGGTTTCATATATTTGAAACGATTCAATAACGGAGATCGCTTTCGTTTCATTTTGTTTCACTCCTTCATCAATTTGTGTAATTTTACTATAGCCATAATGAAAATAAAGGGATGTTAACTTTGTCACAGTTGGCTCGATTGTCACAAATCTGTCAAATGGTGAACGAAAACGAACAAACATTCTTTTTTTGTGTTATAATAGAGAAAAAGTTTTACATAATGAGGAGGTCGCATTGAGATATCATAGTCATATTGTTACGTCATTATGTTTTGGGGCAGCGGTCGCTGCGCATACATCACTTTCGTTTAGCGTAAGCTATACGGCGGGAATTGTCGTCGGCAGCTTACTTCCCGACATTGATGAACCGAAGTCGTACGTCGGACGGCGCTCAATGGGGGTATCCAATAAAGTAAAAGAAGCGTTTGGCCATCGCGGCATGACCCATTCGCTTGTTGTATGGGGAATCATCGCCCTTGTTATGATGTGGGAGTCGTCTTCGTTATTTGCCGTCGGCTTTGTGCTCGGCTATTTGTTTCATATTCTCGAAGACTTTTTCTCTGTCCAAGGTGTGCCGCTCTTTTGGCCGTTCACTTTAAAGCGATTTAAAATTCCCATCTATCGCACAGGCAATTTCATCGAAAAAGCGCTCTTTTACGCAGCGTTTGCCTTGCTTGTTTATATAGGGACGAAAGAAAATTTGTTTTATGAATGGTGGAAATCATTCGGATCGTTCATGTGATCGTTCATAAAAATTGTACATAAAAAAAAGGAAAAAACACGTCAGCAGCGAATTGATGAAATGGATACATTTTGCGCATTTGGGGGGAGAGGAGATGAAAGAAAAATATCCTGTATTAAAAGGGGCAGAACCGTTTTATTTTGAAGGGAACAATATAGGAATATTAGTTTCCCATGGTTTTACTGGTACAACGCAAAGCATGCGCCCGTTAGGCGAGGCGTACGCAAAGGCGGGGTATACCGTTTGCGGCCCGCGGTTGAAAGGGCACGGAACGCATTATGAGGACATGGAACAAACGACATATGAAGATTGGATTCGATCGGTCGAGAGCGGATATGAGTGGTTAAAAGAACGTTGCGACACCATTTTTGTGACAGGTTTGTCGATGGGCGGGACCTTGACCCTATATATGGCGGAAACATATCCGGAAATAAAAGGAATTGTCCCGATTAATGCGGCGATTGACATTCCAACGATGGCCAGCGCAACAAATTTAGAAGACTTGCCTAGGTATCTGGATGCGATCGGCTCAGATATCAAAAATCCAGACGTGAAAGAATTAGCATACGAGAAAACCCCTGTCGCCTCCATTCGACAAATTGTCATGCTCATGGAAAAGGTGAGGGCCGACCTTCATAAAATCACATGTCCTGCATTAATCTTCGTTTCCGAAGAAGATCATGTCGTTCCACCTTCCAACTCTCAGCATATTTATGAGAAAATTAGTTCCAGCGAAAAAGAGCTTGTTTCGTTGAAAAATAGCTATCACGTTGCAACGCTTGATTATGATCAACAAAAAATTGTCGACCTGTCATTACGTTTTTTTGAAATGTATTCCGAAAAATAAATTCTCAAGAATGAAAAGATTTGTTTCGGCGAGTGCCGGGCAAATCTTTTTTGTTAAAAAATGGCCGTCATCATTTTTGTTCTTTTATCTATAAATCTTTATCTATAAATCTATAGAGTTCAATTATAAATCCGTTTTACACTAGTGTTATATATTATGTTTGTCCACAAAGCGGGATTGTATGGCAAAACATTATGCTACGTAGATATTTTGAAAGAAGAAAAGTAAAGGAGTTTCGCACATGAATATAGAACGAATCGCCACATATATCAAAGAAAAACGTATCATGGAGGCATTGAATGAAATCAAGCCGGTGCTTGCGGAAACAGAAAAGCGCTTGCTTTTTTATTGGAGAACACAGCTGCGTTCGTTTGAAACGGTAGAACCGTTTTATCATTTAATTCGTCTATTTGATTACGCATTAATGTATCGCCATAGCGCGGTGCTTGCGCGCTACGCCCATCGCCGTTTTTCCACATTGCAAACGTTAACGTGGGTATGTGATGAGTGGCTCGAAGAACGAAGACCGCTCGATATCGAGGAAGCACTGCGGCCGCGGTTGGAAGCGATCGAAGTAAGTGAGGAAAACCGGGAACATGTGGCACGCGCCGCTTTTACTCTTGTACGAGCGTTGCTTGAAATGAGACGGATCGAAGAAGCTCGCGAATGGATGCAAGTGGTCGAGCAGTATGAAACATTGCCGATGTACGATAAGTGGGGATACTTTTACATAGAAGCCGGCGATCGTGACAAAGCGGAAGAAGTGTTGCGAAAAGGGCTAGCGGAATGGGAACGCGGCGATATGTGCCATTTGCTGCTTGCGGATTTATACGCGTTAAACGGGCAGCATCAAAAAGCGCTTGAAATCGTGGAGCGCGGCATCGAACGGTTTCCACAAGTTCCCGCATTATATGTGGAAAAAGCGCGGCGTTTGCGAGATTTGCATGAGTACGAGGTAGCATTGGCGGCGATGGACGAGGTTGATCGGCTAGCTCCTTATCATGTACACCGTCGCTATTTTGCCCATGCGCGAGCGCAAATGTACTATAAGCTCGGCAAAATGGACGAGCTTGCAGCGCTCGTTCAGACGGAGAAATCATTGGCTTCTTCGCCATATGCTCGCGTGTTCGAACGCGCCTCCGGTGCCCAGGTGATGTTACCGATTGTGCCTGTTGTGCAAAAGCATAATTATTGCGTGCCTGCGAGTTTAGAAATGATGCTTTGTTTGTTGGGCAAACCGCTTACACAAGATGAAATCGCCGAGCATATTTTCGATGTGCGTGGTTCGAAATTGTCAACGACCGTTCATTATTTGGAAACGCTTGGATTTTGGTGCCGCTTTTTCATCGGTTCTGCGGAGCGGTGGAAACGGTTGATCGATGAAGGGATTCCGGTGTTGTTAAGCGTCGATTACGAGCATTCGTCTCACGTGCAAGTATTATTTGGCTATGATGAGCGACTTGGTGCGTTTTACGTGCAAGACCCAAACATGCTCGAGCCATTGGTTGTTGCTTATGATGAAGTCGAAAAATGGTATGCGGGAACACATTATTTGTCGATTGTTGCGATTCCCCGGGAAAAAGAAGCGATCGCTATATCGCTGCCGGAAGCGGAAGATCAATATTTCCGTCAGCTTCATGCCTTCGCCGAAAAAATGGATGAAGATGAGCAAGCGTATATGGCGCCGTTTCTCGCGTTTTTGCGCGAACATGGCCATATTCCGTATACATGGCTGTATGTCGTCAAACATTTTGGCACGGAAGAAGCGAAAGAGTTGCTTATCAACTATACCGAGCGGGTGCTTGCCCAATACGGCGATATCAATGATTTGCTGCTTGTAGCAGCGAAAGCGTATGTGTATGTGAAAGAAATCGAACGTGCCGAAGCGGTGCTGGCGCGGGTGAAAGGAAAAGACCACAGTCCGCTCTACCACTATTTGCGGGGACGGATTGCGTTTTACGAAAGCCGGTACGAAGAAGCAAGCAGACATTTCCGTTCTTCCCTTCAGCTTGACCCTGACCAGCCGGATGTATGGAGTTATATGGCACTTAGCGAAACGTATTACGGAAATGAAGCGAAAGGAGTTGAATTATCGAAAATCGCTTTATCCCTACAGCCTGATGGCCCGTTTGTTTGCACCAATCACGGCATCATTTTATTCCACACGGAACAGTTTCAGGAGGCGCGAGCCTTTTTTGATCAGCTGTTGCGCCGTCACAAACGCGAAGCGCATTTATGGTATGAACGGGCAAGATGCGACGAAAAGCTAGGAAAAATTCGCAAGGCAGAGCGCGGTTTTCTCGTTGCCAAAGCGCTCGAAGAACAGGAGCCGTATCCGTATTTGGCGTTAGCTGATTTATATGAGGGCCAATTGGATTGTCCGGAAAAAGTCGAATCCATTTTATTAGAAGGAATCAAAAAGGCCGGACATGCGTCCATCTTATACGTCCGTCTCGGCGACTGGTATATGGAACAAGAACAACCGGAAAAAGCGGAAACACAATATAAAAAGGCGATCGCACAGGACGAGACAGATGTATTTGCCCATCTCGGCATGGCGTACGTGTGGGTGCAAAACGGACAGGACGATAAAGCAAAGCAGTATTTGTTTGACAAAAAACAACTCTTTGCCCAAAATAGCGAGTTTTTATTAAACGCGGGGAAAATGCTCTTTACAAACGGGTTAGTAGCAGCATCGGAGGACCGTGACGTTGCGTTTTCGTTTCTGGAAGACGGGCTGCGGTTTGCACAATTTGATGCGGCCGAAGCGTACGAATTTTATATCGAACGACTGATCGACCATTCCCTTGTCGAACGGGGAATTACCTTTCTTCAGAAGTTAGTAGTCGAACGGCCAACCGATATCAACGCGCTTTGTTATCTCGGTGTGCTCTATGAGCAGATGGGCCTGTTTGCCAACGCCATCCGTTTATATGAACGAGCGAGTGAGGTTCGCAAAAGCACGTTTCCACTCTATCGTCTCGCCGAAACGTATCGTACGTTGGAACGATTCGACGAGGCAAAACGATATTACGAAGCGTGTCTCGCGATAGACGAGACGTTTACAGTTGCTCATCTTCGGTTAGCCGTTCTTTATGAAATCGAAGAAAATGCGGACAAGCAGCGGTTTCATTTGAAAAAAGCGCTCGAGCACGATCCGCTTCACGTCCATGTAGAGAATGCCGTTCGATTGTTTGACAATCCCACTTCGCTAATAGAGACGATAGAAGCCGCACGCGCCCAAGCAGGCGATATTTGGTATTATGACAGCCTTGGCTATGTATACGGAATGCTCGGTGAGCTCAACAAAGAAAAAGAAGCAGTTGAACAAGCGCTTCGCATCGATTCCGATCATGCGGAGTTGCTGCACCATTATGCGAAAGTATTAATAAAGGAAGGAAAGATAAATGAAGCCATAGCCATTATCGAACGGCTCATCGAACAAGATGTCCGCAATGAAGAACTATATGACACGTATATTCAAGCATTTTTGCATACTATCAAAGGATTAGTACAGATTAGTGAACGGCTGCGTAAATGGAAGCTGGAAAACAACGATAAAAGTTTGGTGTACATGTATGTCGCTTCTTCTCTTTCCTCGTATGTCATGAGCGCACAGCGTCAGGAAGAGGAAGGTTCGCTCGCGAAACGAATATGGACGCGGGCAAAAGCATGGACGAAACAGTTTTTCTCGGCTGCTTCCGTCATCGATTTATATGAAACAGCGATTCGTCTAGACCGCGGCAATATGGAAGCGTATGAGCGCCTCGCTGAGTTTTACGAAGCGGGGGAGTTGTTCGATGATGCGATGAAAACGCTTCGTAAAGCGTTAAAATACGAATGGAATGCGGAGGTCGCGCGAAAGCTTGTCATGCTGCTAGTCAATGCGGACAGCAGCAAGTTAAGAAAAGAAGCAAAAGAGTGGATCGAGCGGCTTTTGGAGGAGCAACCAAACGATTTGTCGATGCTGGAGTTAAAGGCGTTATTGCTTCTCGATGATGGGCAGGAAGAGAAAGCGGAGCGTATCTTTCTTTCATTAATCGAAACCGATCCGCTGCTATATCGCAGTATTTTGGCGTTAGGAACACTGTATAATGACAAGCAGCGCTATGACGAAGCGATTCATGTGCTTGCGAACGGTCTTTGCCATCATCCGAACGATCCAGAGTTGATGAGTGAGTTGGCGCGGGCATATGATGAACGTGGACAAACAGAAAAGGCGCTTTCGGTAGTGGAAGAATGGCTTCGTTTCGATGAAGTGGATTTATCGGCACATTACCAACGGGCGTGTTATTTGGCCAAGCTCGGACGAATGCAAGAAGCGGAAGCCGAACTAGCGTATATCCTTGACGAAGATGAAACTGGTTATTTTTCTAAATTGGCAAAAGAAGAGAAATTATTTGCATCCTTCATGCGGCCATAAATCGAGAAAACGCCTTGTGAAAAGTTGGCATCACTTGAACAAATATTTTTCTTTTCTTTCTCGGTGGAATTTGCTATGGTTAGTACGAGAAAGTTTTCCCGATAGAAAAGAGGTGGGAGAGTGGAAGCACCCTTCGATTTGCTGACGTATGTGTCGCTTGTCAGCGCACTGCTTGTTGTGATGCGATGTTATATCACCGAATACCGGCAAACGAAAGCTTTTTTATATGACGTTACACTTGCACGTGCAGAGCGGGAAAAAGATCACGTATATTTTACGCGTGCTATGATCCCTCTCCGCCGAATTTTCACGCCGCAAAAGCAGAAAATTCCTGTACGGGAACATTCCTATCAATCCGATGAAGAAGGAAGGAGACCTCTTTTATTCTTCGCACATTGATGAAACAATAAGGAGGTCTCTTATGAAAAAATGGATTTTTACATTACTAGGAATGGTTGTTTTATTAAGCGGATGCAATCGCAATGCGCCGATTGACGAACATAGCCAAGGTATTTGGGATCATTATTTTGTTTACCCAATGTCGAAATTGCTTTTAATGCTTGGGCATCTATTTGGAGATAACTATGGGATTGCCATCATTGTGTTAACGTTAATCGTTCGTTTTTGTTTGTTGCCACTGATCTTAAAGCAATATAAAACAACGATTGCGATGCAAAAGCTTCGTCCGGAATTGCAAAAACTCCAAGAGAAATATAAAGGCAACGATATCGAGACACAACGAAAACTCCAGCAGGAAATGATGCAGCTATATCAAAAACATGGCATTCATCCTGCGAGCGGCTGCTTGCCGGTGTTTATTCAAATGCCGATTTTTATGGCACTCTATTACGCAATTTCACGCACCCAAGAAATTAAGCTCCATTCGTTTTTATGGGTGCAGCTCGGCCATCGCGATCCTTACTTCATTTTGCCGATTTTGGCAAGCCTCGCGACATTCATCTCGGTGCGGTTGTCGCCATCAATGACGGAACAACAAATGCCGCAAATGGCGATGATGTCATATATCATGCCGATTATGATTTTTATCGGGGCAAATTCCGTTCCGTCCGCACTATCTTTGTACTGGGTTGTCGGCGGCTGCTTCTCGATCATTCAATCATTGATTTTACGTACACAACTAAAAGCGGTCAAAGCCGCAGAAAATGGATAGACAAGATAAACAGCCCCGCCGCTTTCTATGTAAGGAAGGCGGCGGGTTTTTATTTGGTCTATCGCCTTACACGTATTGATGCTATCTATATATTATTACCTTTTCTTCTGTATTTTTCTATTTTTTGTTTAGGTTTTCTGATCATTCTCTTTACCGCCATCGTTCCCCGCATGAAAAAGCTTGTTCCATAAACAAGGCAATTTTCGAAGGAACTTTGACATGTTTACCGTAGCAGAATAATAGATAAGGAAAAAGTCCCTATCGTCATCTGGAAAAATTGGTATACGGGGACTTGCGACAAATCGAGGCACACAATGTGACCGAAGACGATCTTCTTCATGAAATAAGCAGGGAAACCGCCCGAATAGAGCGAAAGATTGAGGAAATACAATGACTGCGATTCGAGTTCAGCCGGAAGATCTGGAAGCAGTAGCAAAGCATGTCCCCGATGCGGAAGACGCCTGTCAGCGCGCGCGGACCACGCTTTCCTGGGAACTTCCCTCTTTAGTGATGGAGATTCCCAGAGTTGGCTCTGATGCCATCGATGAGCTCAAAGGCGAACTTTTTCATTGGCTCCATCGATATGAAGAAAAGCTGAATGAAACGGAGGAACTGCTTTATCGAACAGCCGCGGTAATGCGCCAGGCGGAATGAATATCGCTGGCAATACTGGGGATAAAGTAGTTGGAAAGGGGAAGGGAAAAAGTAGAAATAAACCGAAAGAATATGGCGTACCTAATTCAACAGAAATAGTAAGAGATAAGAATGGAAAATGTTAATGTTAAATCGGATTTAAAAACTGCACTTGCATTTGCGAAGTTTTTTTATCCGGACGTTCTTGAAGTAGAGGGATGTCTAATATTAAAGGATAAGTTTTCAAGAGAAATTTTTGAATTATGGAAAGAAGATTGTCAAAACGATAAAGTATGTATCGAAAAAATGATGAATCTGTACCAAGTTAGAGACTTTTTTCATATTAATGTTGACGAAAAGGAGGATATAGAAGAACAAATAAAGGTTTTAGGCAATGTTCTGAAAGTATTTTGGACACTTAGTTTGAAAGATCGATTCCCGGAACGGAATATAGTCGTGGAAGTGTTTGAAGAAGATGACGGAGAATTATTTATTACCGTATACGAAAAAAAGTGAGTGATAAACCTTAATTACCTTGATTGGCTACAAGCCTTTCGAGTTTTTTTATTTTAAGACTAATCGCTGTGCAAAATAAAGCGTGTTTAAAAGAGGGTGTAAATTAGCATATTGTTTCGGGCCTACTTTTATTTCTGTCCATTCTCTGAAACAACGCTACGCATCCGTCGTCATATTGACATTGCACAGACACTCCTTGATGAAATGAGAGGGGAAATGGTCTGAACTTAGTGAAAGATAAACAAACTTCATCATAACAAAGCGATTTGTTCGAAAAAAAATCCCTAAACTCGTGAACTCAAGGCAGAAATATCGATTTTTCTAAGAATATTGATATATAATTGTACTTGTATTGGTTGAAAATTTAAATCGTGTTTATTCGACACTAAGAATGATATACTGCTAAAGAAAGTGTCTCTGCGCCAACATATGCCGCGTCTCAGAGCATAATCTTGCGCATTATTCACACGTGAAAATTCGGATAATGGGGGAGCTGCGTATGAAAAAAGCATTGATAAACATCGATTATACGATTGATTTCATTGCCGATCACGGCGCGCTTACTTGCGGAAAGCCGGGGCAGCAAATCGAATCAGAGCTTGTGCGGATTACGAAAGAGTTTATCGAAAATGGCGATTATGTCGTATTTGCGATTGATCTCCACAAAGCCGGCGACACGTATCATCCAGAAGCGAAACTGTTTCCGCCGCATAATATCGAAGGCACAGAAGGCCGGAAGTTATACGGAGAGTTGGAAGCGGTTTATCAGGCGAATAAGCATAAAGATAACGTATATTGGATGGATAAAACGAGATATAGCGCATTTGCGGGCACGGATTTAGAAATTAAACTGAGGGAACGAGGAATTACAGAAGTTCATTTGGTAGGCTGCTGCACCGACATATGCGTGCTTCATACAGCGGTCGACGCGTATAACAAAGGATTTCGCATCGTCGTACATAAAAAAGCGGTTGCGAGCTTCAATCCTGTCGGGCACGAATGGGCGCTCGATCACTTCAAACATTCGTTAGGCGCGGAAGTAGTGGAATAAAATAAGTGTTGGTGTTGGACAAGCGGATTAAAACTGACTAGTTTTTGGAGGTAATGCAATGCATCAAAAATATACAGATGATAGTTTTACTCTTCATACGGATTTGTATCAAATCAACATGGCAGAAACGTACTGGGAAGACGGTATTCATCAGCGCAAAGCCGTATTTGAAGTGTTTTTTCGAAAACTTCCTTTTGGAAACGGATACGCGGTGTTCGCGGGCTTAGAAAGGGTTATTCAATATTTGCAAAATTTCCGGTTTACAGAAAGCGATATTGACTATTTGCGCTCGGAATTAGGGTATCGGGACGATTTTTTGGAATATTTGAAAACCGTTCGTTTTACAGGCACGTTGCGCTCGATGAGAGAAGGGGAGCTAGTCTTTGGCAATGAACCGATTCTTCGCGTCGAAGCTCCATTAATTGAAGCGCAATTAATCGAAACAGCGATTTTAAATATTATCAACTTCCAAACATTAATTGCGACGAAAGCTTCCCGCATTAAACAAATTCTTGGCGATCAAATGGCGATGGAGTTCGGCAGCCGCCGGGCGCACGAAATGGACGCTGCACTGTGGGGAGCGCGCGCCGCTTACATTGGCGGTTTTGAAGCGACTTCCAACGTGCGTGCAGGAAAACTTTTCGGCATCCCGGTTGTTGGCACGCACGCTCATGCGTTGGTTCAGGCATATCAAGACGAATATGTCGCATTCCATAAATATGCGCGCCGCCATAAAGATTGCGTGTTTCTCGTAGATACGTATGACACATTAAAATCAGGCGTGCCAAATGCTATTAGAGTGGCCAAAGAACTAGGCGATCAAATTAATTTTATTGGCATACGCATCGATAGCGGCGATTTAGCGTATTTATCAAAAGAAGCACGAAAAATGTTAGATGAAGCTGGGTTTAAAGATGCGAAAATTTTTGCTTCGAGCGACTTAGATGAGGAAACGATTCTTAATTTAAAATCCCAAGGGGCGAAAATCGATGCATGGGGAATCGGCACGAAATTAATTACCGCTTACGATCAGCCAGCTTTAGGAGCTGTCTACAAATTAGTCGCTATTGAGGATGAAAACGGGAATATGGTCGATACAATTAAAATCAGCGGCAACCCGGAAAAGGTGACAACTCCCGGGTTGAAACGGGTGTACCGCATTATTAATAAAATCAACAAAAAAGCGGAAGGAGACTATATTGCGCTTGAAAGCGAAAATCCGCAAAAAGAGGAACGGCTGAAAATGTTCCATCCTGTTTATACATTTATTAGTAAATTTGTGACAAATTTTGAAGCGCGAGATTTGCATCATACCATTTTCCAAGATGGAAAACTCGTATATACTTCTCCTCCGCTAAAAGAAATTCAACAATTCACGAAAGAAAATTTAAAATTGCTTTGGGACGAATACAAGCGGACGATGAATCCCGAGCAATATCCCGTCGATTTAAGCCAAGCATGTTGGGATAACAAAATGGAGAAAATTCGGAAAGTGAAAGAGAAGATTGAAAAGATGGGAGATACGGAGCATTAATTTTCGATAGGCATGATGAAAGGTCACCGCAAGACTATACGCGGTGGCCTTTTTTCGGTTTATTGGTAATGGTTGAAAGAAACAGCCACAACATCGTAGAGACGGATCAAGGGAAAGTTTCATGCGCTTCGCTTATGATATGTTGCAACAATCTTTTAGCGAACGCCGTCTAATAAGTAAAAGGTCTAAAAGGGAAGGTAGCCATGAAAAAATTTTTTGCTATATTGATGATCGCAGGTTTATGCAGTTTAGGAGCATACTTTTTTGCGACTGCCAGCTCCAAACCTCCGGTGCCAGACATATCGGCGTCGGGACAAAAAATTCCTGTTGCACAAGGTTCTTACTGCTGGAAAGCATTTATTACATCAAAGTGTGTCGATTGGGCATATGCGCCTCCAGCGAAAGTAGGAGACGTACACGAACCGGTTGAGGTCGCTCCTCATTCCAAAATAGCAATACATTTTGAAAAAGAACCTGTTTCTTTATCAGTAAAGCGAAGGATGAACGAAGGAAAAGAAATAAATGTAAAGATGATCGGCAAAAAAATTACTGCGCCAAGTGAAAGCGGGATGTATGTTTATCATCTTATGGCGAGCTGGAAACAAGGAGACGGCAGCTATGTTTTCCGCATTAAAGTAAAGTAAATGTTGTTTGTCGATTGGATCAAAAAGCGCTGGCTCGAAAAGGCTTGGAAAGTAACCTTTTGGAGCCAGACTTATTTCCGGTTACAGTCTTCCTTGTTTTTTCAACAGCTGTTCCATTTCGCGGACGAGCGAATCGAAATAAGAAAGCAGGTTCTCGAGTGGCTTCGGTGATGTCATATCCACTCCCGCTTTTTGTAAAAGGCGGATCGGGTCGTCGGATGTTCCAGAGCGCAAAAACTGCAAATAGCGTTTAGTCGCCTCTCCGGTTTCATCCGCTTTCATTTGCTTGACAAGCTCAAAGGAAGCGGCGAGCGAGGTTGCGTATTTGTATACGTAAAACGCATCATAAAAATGCGGAATGCGCAGCCAGCCGCGCGCAGCTTCCGGATCGGCGGCGTAGGCAGGGCCGTAATATTTTTTCAACAGGCGAAGCCAAAGCTCGTTCAGTTCGGATGCGGTTAAGCTCCCGCCTTGCCGCACTTTGTCATGAATCGCTTGTTCGAATTCGGAATACATTACTTGCGTATATAATGTGCCGCGAATTTGATCGATTTGCTGGTTGAGCAAATACAGCTTTTCTTCGTCCGTTTTTGCTTGCTTTAAGAAATAATCCATCATCAGCCATTCGTTGGCGGTGGAAGCGACTTCCGCGGTAAAAATCGATTGTCTAGAATAATGGTATGGCTGCGTTTTGTTTGTATAGACGGAATTCATCGCGTGCCCGATTTCGTGGGCGGTCGTCAGCAAGCCATCGAGCGACCCGTCGTAGTTGAGCAAAATAAACGGATGGGTGTCGTACGCCCCCGTATTATAGCCGCCCGTATATTTTTTTGGGCGCGGATAGACGTCAATCCAGCGCTGTTCGAAAGCGCGCCGCACGTTTTGGATGTAGTCGTCTCCGAGCGGTTTCAGCCCTTCAAGGATGAGCGATTGCGCCGTTTCGAACGGAAACTTCATTTTTTTCGCGATGGTCTCTTCAACGAGCGGTACAGACATATCGTAAGTGTGGACACGGTCGACGCCGAGCGCCTTTTTGCGCAGTTCGACATAGCGATGCAGTGACGGCAAGTGAGTATTGACGGTAGAAATGAGATTGGTAAACACTTGTTTTGGCACATCATCGGCCGATAGTGCCGCATCGAGCCCAGATTTGTATTTTCGCGCTTTCGCGTACAGTTCGTCCGCTTTCACAGATGCGTATAACGTGGCGGCGGATGTGTTTTCGATCGTTTCATAGCTTTGAAAACGCGTTTGAAACGCCCGCTTGCGATAGTTGCGATCCGGATGTTCAAGCGCTTTTGTATAGTTTTCATCCGTCAACGAAACCGTATTTCCGTCCGGTGTGCGCACAGAAGGCGGGTCATAATCGCCGCGCGCGGCATTGTTATAAATGTTTTCCGGATCACTCATGATGGGAGAAAGCTTGGCGAGCAGCTGTTCCTCTCTTTTGGAAAGAGTATGCTTTTTCCGTTCGCGCAATTCTTCAAAATAATAGCGGTATGGCTTAAGCGGCTTGCTTTTTTGCAGCTTGGCAAGCGTCCGTTCGGAAAGCGACAGCAGTTCCGGCTCGATAAACGCCGTTTTTGCCGCATAGTCGGAAATCAGTGTTTCCACTTGCGCTTTTAGATGAGCGGCCGTCTTGTCTTCAATGTTAAGATCTTGTTTTAAGTGAGCATAAAGGGACAATTTTTCGAGCTTTCGTGCTATCCTTTCATTAAGGGCAAATAGTTTGGCGACGTTGGAAGCGCGTGCAAGCTTGCCTTCATAGGAGGACAGTTTCGGCAACGCATCGGCGACTGCTTGATAGTCGCGTTTGAAATTGGCTTCCGACACGTAAATGTCGGCTAGATTCCATTGGTATTTTGCATTGATTTTTGTTTCTTCCGCATCCGTTCGAAGCGGAATAAGCAGCAGTATGACAATCAACCATACATACGATCGTTTTTTCATCATCGGCCTCTTCCTTTCCTGTTTTTTCCGTTGTTACGTAGTATGCGCAAAAACGAAAAGATTACTCGATACAAGGAAAGGAGTGGCGGAAACGATGTGGAATGTATATGTGTACGATAAAGAAGAGGAGGGGACTTTGTGGAGAGAATACGTTTAGCAGAAGATTTAACCTTCTCCCGCATTATTCACGGATCATGGAGACTAGCGGAGTGGAATTATTCCAAAGAACAGATACTTGATCTTATTGAATTTTGCCTCGAACAAGGAATTACGACGTTTGACCATGCTGACGGTGCGCGCGCTTATGCTGCCGCTTCGCCGCGAGCAGTGGTTTGACATTTTGCAAAGCTCGATGGGACATGAAGTGCCGTAATCCACAACGAACAACAAGGAGTAATTCATCATGAAAGTGATTATCGCCGAAAAACCAGATCAAGGCGTCACATTGGCGTCGATTTTTCAGACGAAAAAACATCAAGGATATATTGAAATTTTTCCAAATGAATTGTTTCCGAAAGGAGCGTATATGACATGGGCGATCGGGCATCTTCTCCAGCTCGTTCCGCCCGAACGGTATCGTCCGGAATGGAAACAATGGAAGCTCGAGACGCTGCCGATCATTCCGGAGCGTTTTCAATATGAGGTAGAAAAAGCGAAAGCAAAACAGTTTGCGATTGTGAAAGAACTGCTTCGCAAACCGGAAGTGACGGAAATTATCCATGCTGGTGACGCCGGAAGAGAAGGAGAACTGATCGTCCGCAATATTATTCAAATGAGCGGTGTGAAAAAGCCGATGAAGCGGCTTTGGCTTTCGTCGTTAACGCCAAAAGCGATTTACGAAGGATTCCGCCAGCTGTTAGATGAAGCCGAAACAAGAAATTTATATGAAGAAGCGTACGCGCGCGCCTGTGCCGATTGGCTTGTCGGGATGAACGCTTCTCGTGTTTACAGCATTTTGCTAAAGCAAAAAGGGATGAATGATGTCTTTTCTGTAGGAAGAGTGCAAACGCCGACACTCGCGTTCATCGTGAAACGGGAAAAGGAAATCGCGCAGTTTCGTCCCGAACCGTTTTGGGAAGTGGTGGCGAAGTTTCACATTGACGGCAAGCAATACGAAGGGAAATGGGTGGACGAAAAAGGGGAAACGCGTATCAAGGAGGAGCTGCTGGCGCAAAAAATCGCGCAGTTTTGCCGAAACAAGCCGGCCGAAGTAAAAGAGGTTCAAACGGAAAGAAAAACATTTCATCCGCCGTTGTTATTCAACTTGTCCTCCTTGCAGGCAGCGGCCAATAAGATGTACCAATTTTCCCCAAAAAAGACGCTCGATATTTTGCAGAAATTGTATCAAAAAGGAATCGTGTCGTATCCGCGTTCTGATTCGAACTATGTGACCAAAGGCGAAGCGGAAACATTTCCGGACATTTTGCAAAAATTGCGGGCGTTTCCGGAGTATCAACCGTTTTTTCCATTGCCGAACACGTCCATTTTACATAATAAACGTTATGTCAATGAAAAAAAGGTGACCGACCACTATGCCATCATCCCGACGGAGCAAGTGGCCGATCCGGCGAAGTTATCGGCGGATGAGCGGAAAATTTACGATTTGGTTGTGCGGCGTCTCATTGCCGCTCATTACGAAGCGGCGGTGTTTGACTATACGACCGTTATCACGCTTGTTGATGGGCGCGCCCGGTTTATTTCGAAAGGAAAGCAGCAAATTCAGGAAGGATGGCAGAAAGTCATCAGCCAGCGGGAAGAGGGCGAGGAAGCGATTCTTCCCTCGCTCCGTGAAGGCGAACAAGGCGATGTGCTGGACGTCCGTATAAAAGAAGGAAAGACCCAGCCGCCAAAGCGGTATACGGAAGGTCAGCTGATTACGCTGATGAAAACGGCAGGGAAATTTTTAGATAACGAAGAATTAGAAAAAGTGCTTGCCAAAACGGAAGGTCTTGGCACGGAAGCGACGCGCGCCGCCATCATTACGACGCTGAAAGAGCGAAATTATATCGAAGTAAAGAAAAATCAAGTATATGCGACCGATAAAGCGAAAGTGCTCATCGAAGCGATTGGCGAAAAAATTTTAGCCTCTCCGGAAATGACGGCGAAATGGGAGCAGCGTCTAAGCGAAATCGGCGAAGGGAAGGCGTCAGCGGCCCATTTTATGGAGCAAGTAAAAAAATTATCGAAAAAAATCGTCGAAGACGCGCTTGCCTCGTCGCAGCACTGGAACTTTGCCGGATTCGATACGGCATCAATTCAGCGCACCACATCGAAAGCGACGTTAGGAAAACCAGTCGGCACATGCAAATTATGCGGCGGAACGGTCATTGACAAAGGCGAGTTTTATGGCTGCGCCAATTATGCCAAGACGAAATGCTCATTTACGATTTCAAAAAGAATTCTTGGCAAAACGATTTCGCAAGCCAATGTAAAAAAGCTTTTGCAGCATGGGAAAACGAACGTCATCAAAGGGTTTAAAAAAGGAGAGAAAACGTTTGATGCAGCGTTAATGTGGGATGAAAAGGAGAAAAAAATAGTGTTTTCGTTTCCGAAAAAATAATCTCCTTCCTCATGTTGAGGGGGAGATTATTTTTTTCATCACTAGAAAATGGCAATTAGCATATTTACGAATAGAGCTAAAAATTGTACGATTACACTTGTAAGGGAAATTTTTTTGAGTAACAGTAATTATATTACGTAAACAAAAGAAGGGATAACCATGGATAAACAAGAAGTAATCGATCTTCTCTCCAGCAAAATGAAGTTAATTCGCGTTGAAAAAGGATATACGCAAGATAAGATGGCGGAAGTGTTAGGGATTTCGAAAAAAACGCTCGTGCAAATTGAAAAAGGGCGGACGCAGGCGAACTGGACGCAAGTCGTCGCGCTATGCGCGCTATTTCGTGATAGCGAAATTATCGAATCGGTGCTTGGCGATAGCCCGCTTGAAGTGATTGAAACGATCGCACATGAAGAAATTGATGCGCCAAAAGGAAAGACTCTCGGCGGAAAAGTATGGTGGAGAGAAATTAAGCGGATGGGTCCGTTTCGCCTTCAGCAAAACATTATCAGCAAGCATTACCGCATTTTAGATGTATATGACGACCGTTGGTATAGCTCTTTTGACAAAGAGGAGGCGTTAAGGAGGCTTGAGGAATTGGCGCGGGCGGCAAAAATGTAGCTCTATTTGCGTAAAGGCGTCTTGCCCGTTATCTTGCTTTTTGTTCATTTTCACGAGTCGGTCTGGGTAATCGGTAAATAACCCGTCTACGCCGAGCGCAATTTGCCGTCGCATCTCTTCCGTTGTATTGACGGTATACGGATGAATGACAAGATGATACTGATGGGCTTTTGTTACTAGCTTGCGGGTAACGATAGTTTGCTCGGGAGAAATGCCATCGGCATAGCTGGAAACGTGGCGTAGTATATGATCAATAGGTTTGTTTCTGATCGTACTCGCACTATATAGTTGAATGAGCGGAATATTTGGCGGAACTAGACCTTTCAGCTTGCGTAAACTTGTTTCGCTGAACGACTGAAAAATCACTTTTCCTTTTTGCAAGTATCCGTTCTTTTTTAAAATGCCGACTAGTTTTTCTTCCATGCCAGAATAAACGTTTGGGTCTTTTGTTTCAATGTACAGAGCTGTTTTCGACTTGCTTTGTGTAAGCCAATCGATTACTTCTTGGAGAGTAGGAATTTTTTCCTTGCCATACTGCTTGCTAGCATATTGCGGGAACTTTTTATTAAACCATGAGCCAGCGTCAAGCCGTTTTATTTCCGCTAATGTAAAATCCTTTACTCTCCAAGGAGCACGATTCGGATAAACTTGTTCTACATTGGTCGTTCTGGCCAGCGTGGCATCGTGAATGGCGACTAGCTCTCCGTCTTTTGTCATATGCAAGTCTAGTTCAATGTAGTCTGCTTTCATTTCCAGCGCTTTTTTGTATGCGGCTAGTGTATGCTCTGGGGCGTATCCTGATGCGCCGCGATGGGCGATGACGTCGATGTGTTTCCCATCGGGATGCGCTGCAGAAAGTTGCGTGTCCGATGTATCGGTTGACGCGGTACTGCAAGCGTACGGTGTGAAAGTAAAAAAACTAAATGATATAAAAAGAGATAATCTAATCAACGTTGATTTTTTCATTTCACTTCACTCTCCTTCCGTACAGCAGTTGTTTTTTCAAATATTGGTGTAAAGCAGAAATGAAGACGTAAGCGTTGGTTTCTTTCACATTTAGTGGGAAAGTTATTTTTTCCATTTCTTTTTGATCGTAACATTATTTTTTGCATCTAATTAAAAAATAAGCAAACGTAGCGTTGATTGTTTATTTTGTTTTTTATGTATCCTTGCTGCTGGCTTGATTGCACTATTAGTAAACATTCGGAACGCGTATTATTCGATAGAACATATGTTAGAAACTGAAGAGCTTAAAAGTGGATACTTATTTCTATATAAATCAAACTGGTATACCTTCAAGCGTGCGGATCATCGCAAACAACAAGCCTTTTAAGAACACATTCACGAATTAAAACTCTGAAGACAAGGTCCTAATTTATGAGGATGAGAGCCATGTTCGAGATTACCAGGCTCTTCATGTAAAAGTGAATAAGGGGATCGTAAAGACTAAATCCTGCTTCTTTCAGCGGTTGAAGGAAGCAGGATCTATTTATGTTGGAGGAAAAGTTTTCTAACAGGAGAATAAATAGCATAGCATCATCTTAAAATCATGAATGGAGGATACTTGACATAGATATTCGAATTGTTATGAAGCAACCTTTGAATTGATTGGAATGGACTGTTGTCGAGACTCTCGAAATGAAAACTTTTAGGAGTCTATTTTGTTAAACGGAAGGTATAGCGGATAGTAAGATGGATTTCCCCTTCAGCGGGCAAATCTACTGATGCAGCAGAAGGGATCACTCTAATTTCATTAAACTTGGATATCGTGAAGGCAACACAGCTGTCTAAACAAACTTCAATGGGATTGCCTATTGCCGTTCCATTGTGAAGGAAAGTTACCGTTACGAAACTATTATCAAAACCATTAGTATATTTAAATACCCCTGAGGCAAATACATTGTCTCCATCCAAATTGCTGATATAAACGGTTAGAGGGTTTGTTGAAGTTGTCCTCCATACACACTCCACGCAATCCTGCACGAAGTCCTCTTCACTATTGCAATTATTCCAATGTTCACCTGTATATTTGTTATCCATATCTTATTCCCAGCCTATCTGTAGTATGAATAATGATTGTAATAGATGATCGCCACTAAGTTCACTGATTTTTACATTAATTTAATTGTATTTTGCAATTTAAATGGGTTTATTGAATTTTTACCTCGTGTACAGCGTCATCCCGACGATCAAAAAAACAGAAGAAACGAGCATGGGATGCCTTCCAGCAACTGCTGAACGGAAACCGCGATTGCTTATTTTCTGCTTCTGCCTAGACAGGATGTTTTTCGCAAGAAAACGCCCTCTTTGTGTTGCTTAGCAGCAAATTAGGTAGCAATGGGCTGAATAGTTACAATTATTATTATTTAATGCAGGAACATATAATTTGGGTCTACCCTAGTCGCCTATTTTATTAAACTTATAATTAGGCCGCACATATGATAAAAAATATAATGGCCATAGGGGAGTGAGCCGGGTGCGTAATGAGCAATCTTTTACCGACCAAATGACGCACTGTATTAAGGTAACAAAAGTTTATGACTGGGTAAAGTTAATGTCAGAGATAAAGATTGAAGAAAAAATTTGCATGGATCAGCAAAAAACATTTACTGACATGATATGCTGTGAGTTCCGAGTTCCTTGTAGTAAAACTACTCCATCGACGCTCTGGACCAAAGCTGGGATTGAGAGTATATCCGGAACGCTATCCATTGAATATACATCCGGCTGTGGAAATCCATTGGTATTAATTATTAATGGAAAAACAGCAGCATCGTTATCTCAAGGACAATCTTTTTGTACTACCATTGTTGACCTTCAATCTGTCGAGTTATTGTGTCAAAGTAATCCGACTGTTTCTGGATTCTGTATTGGTGAATTCAAAATCGTGCTTCACTTCCAGCCTGCAGTGGATGAATTAGATTTGAAAAACGTAAAGTGTTTTCTATCGGATTGCCACGGTCGCCCTCTTCATATATCTGACCCCCGTTCTTTGATCTGCGAAGAAATATCAGACGAAAGAAAAAGCACACAAGTGACCCTTTCAGATGGAAAAGTTCAAACATTGAATAAAGTTGTTGTGCAGAAAAAGGGATTTATTACGATACAACTTTTCAACAAGACAGGAAATCTATGCAAGACATGTACGGTGCCCTTTAGTGAAATTGAAACTATCTTACTATGTGCACCCCCTGGAACGAAATTGGAGTGCAAGATTCTTCATTTCGACTGCGAGGCCTATGCTATTCCACCTATCGACCGGTGTAACCCCTTTGTGGAAATTGTAATCATCATTTCGATATGTCAAAGTGTGAAAACCACTGCAGAAACGATAATGGAGGTTAAGGGGATTCTATGTGAAAAAGCGCGTGAAGGGAATTCTAAGTTAATCACTCATTTGTTTCCACTAACATAAATTAATAACAACCCAGTATAGGAGTTAGGTGATCATCAATGCTCAGAAATAAAAAAATATTGATAACAGGTGGAACAGGATCGTTTGGAAAAAAGTTTGTAAAAAAGGCTCTTGAATATGAGGTGAAAAAGATTATTGTTTTTAGTCGTGATGAGCTAAAACAATATGAAATGGCACAAGAGTTTAAAGATCCAAGGATAAGATTTTTCATTGGTGACGTACGTGATAAGGAACGGTTGTATCATGCGTTTGATGGCGTAGATATTGTTATTCATGCTGCAGCTATGAAACAAGTTCCTGCTTGTGAATACAATCCTTTCGAGGCCATAAAAACCAATATACATGGGGCTCAAAACGTTATTGAAGCAGCTATTGATCGTGGAGTAAAGAGAGTAATTGCACTAAGTACTGATAAAGCTTGTAGCCCGGTAAATCTATACGGGGCAACGAAGTTAGCATCCGATAAGTTATTTATTGCTGCAAATTCGTATGTAGGTGACAAAGAAACAAGATTTTCGGTAGTTCGTTATGGAAATGTTGTTGGCAGCCGTGGAAGTGTTGTTCCGTTCTTTAAAAAAATTCGCCATACAGGTAAATTACCAATTACAGATAAAAGAATGACACGTTTTTGGATTACACTTGACCAAGGTGTTCAGTTTGTTTTAGATAGTTTGCAACGGATGTGTGGAGGAGAAATCTTTGTCCCAAAAATTCCGAGTATGAGAGTAGTAGACTTAGCAAAAGCTATTGCCCCGGAATGCGAAATCGAGATTGTTGGAGTTCGACCGGGAGAAAAGTTGCATGAAGTGATGATTACCGAAGATGATGCACGACATACCGTTGAATTTGACACATATTATGTCATTCAACCAGAATTCCCATGGTGGTCACATGAGTATGAGAAATATGGAAAGAGTTTGCCTGAAGGATTTAAATATGCGAGTGATACGAATACGCAATGGCTTTCTATTGAAGAGCTAAGAAAATTAGTTAAGGAAATTTAGTCTAAGAGGTGTAATGGATTTTGCAAAATATATTTTCTCAGGTTCGATTGACTTATTTGCCTTATGGCAGACAATGGATTGATGAAGAGGACATTGCAGCTGTTGTAAACGTGCTTCGTGGTGATTATTTAACCACAGGGCCATATGTATCCAAATTTGAACAAGCGGTAGCGCAATATGTCGGCGCTAAGTATGCAGTCGCTTTTTCAAATGGTACTGCAGCACTTCATGGTGCTTGTTTCGCGGCTGGAATTGGTGAAGGAGATGAAGTCATTACAACACCAATGACCTTTGCAGCGAGTGCCAATTGTGTGCTTTATCAAGGTGGAACGCCTATTTTTGCGGATATTGATGCAAGAACATACAACATGGACCCGAATAAAATGGAGGAAAAAATCACCGATAAAACGAAAGCAATTATTCCCGTTGATTTTACAGGTCAGCCTGTTGAATTAGATCGCATTATAGAAATTGCCCAAAAGCATCATCTTGTTGTCATTGAAGACGCTGCTCACGCATTAGGCGCAACATATAAAGGAAGAAAAGTCGGTTCGATTAGTGATATGACCATGTTCAGCTTTCACCCAGTAAAACATATTACAGCAGGTGAAGGCGGTATTATTACAACGAATAATGAAGAATATTATGAAAAATTGCTGCAATTCCGCTCTCATGGAATTGTACGAGAGAAAGACAAACTATATGAATACCATGGTCCATGGTATTATGAAATGCAATTTCTTGGCTACAATTACCGCATGACGGATATTCAAGCGGCCTTAGGCACAAGTCAGCTGAAGAAGGTTGATAAGTTTATTGAGCTTCGTCGGAAATATGCCGCAATGTATAATGAAGCTTTTCAAGATATGGATGAAGTGATCATTCCGTTTCAACATGAAGATGGGGAGTCCAGTTGGCATCTATATATTATTCGACTAAATTTAGACCAATTAACAGCGTCAAGACGGGAAATTTTTGAAGCATTGCAACAACAAAATATTGGTGTCAATGTGCACTACATCCCTGTTTACTTACAACCTTATTATCAACAATTAGGATATCAAAAAGGGATTTGTCCAAAAGCAGAAAAATTGTATGAAGAAATGATTACTTTGCCTTTATTCCCTGCGATGAGCGAAGAAGACGTTCATGATGTAATCAAAGCAGTGAAGAGAACGATAGATTATTATAAGAAGTAAGAAGGTGAAAAAGTGAAAGTTGCTGCAATTATTCAAGCTCGTACGGGGTCCACAAGGCTTCCAGGAAAAGTGTTGAAAAAAGTACTTGGTAAAACGTTACTTGAATATCAAATGGAAAGAGTTAAAAGAGCGGAAACGATTAATGAAATCATTATCGCTACAACTACAAAAGAAATTGACGACCCAATCGTTCAACTTTGCCAGAAACTTTCCATTCCCTACTATCGTGGTTCGGAAGAGGATGTATTATCACGTTATTATGAAGCTGCTACGGAATTTAATGTAGATGTGATCGTTCGATTAACATCAGATTGCCCAATTATTGATCCGGATGTCATTGATAAAGTTGTTAGATATTATTTAAAAAATCAGGATCAATACGACTATGTTTCAAATACATTAACGCGCACATATCCAAGAGGATTGGATACAGAAGTGTTTCCTTATGAAGTGTTAAAAAGAGTGCATGAAGAAGCCAAAGAATTAACGCATCGCGAGCATGTAACTGCTTATATATATCATCATCCTGATCAATTTAGACTTTGTAATGTTTCAAATGAAAAGGACGAAAGCAAGCATCGTTGGGCGGTAGATACGGCGGAAGATTTTTTCTTGGTTAAAAATATATTAGAGACATTGTATCCAATAAATTCCTTGTTTACGTTAGAAGATGTTATTCAAGTTTTACAAGACAAACCGGAATGGATAAAGATTAATGCTCATATTGAACAGAAAAAAACATAGGTTGTGTTTGAAAGATGAATGTTGTATTTCGAGTTGATTCATCGTCAGATATTGGAACTGGTCACGTGATGAGATGTTTAACACTAGCAAAACAGCTAAAACAAAAGGATGCCAATATTTCTTTTATATGTAGGGAACATAAGGGAGATTTAATCAATTTTATTAAAGATAATGGGTTTACCGTTTATAATTTACCTAAAATTATGATTAGTGAGAAGGACAATAACGCTATTTTTAAATGGTATCAAGAAAATTGGAAACAAGATGTTTGTGAAACTCAACACCTGTTGGAAAAGCACATTCATTCAGTAGATTTTTTCATTGTTGATCACTATGGGTTAGATGAAAAATGGGAATCTCAGCTTAAGCCGTTTACAAAGAAACTGATGGTGATTGATGATTTGGCTAATCGGAAGCATGTTTGTGATGTTCTTCTTGATCAAAATTGGTATTTAAATTATGAAGAGAGATATAAAGATTTAGTTTCTTCTGAATGCAGGCAACTGTTAGGACCAAATTATGTGTTATTAAGAGACGAATTTATTGAAGCTTTTCATCAAAAACGTGCACGAAGCGGTAAAATCCATAATATCGTTGTCTTTTTTGGCGGAACGGACCCTACAAATGAAACGATCAAGACATTGAATGCATTAGTTTTATTAGAAAATAACATAAAAGTAAATGTTGTCGTAGGAGCATCTAATAAACGAAAAGATGAAATTCGAAAATTCTGTAGTCAACACTCCAATTTCTTTTTTCACTGCCAAGTTTCAAATATGGCAGAATTAATGAATGAAGCGGATGTAGCAATTGGTGCTGGTGGGACGACGACATGGGAAAGATGTTATTTAGGACTTCCATCTATCACAATTATTGTAGCGGATAATCAAGCAGAGTTGACGGATGCCGTTAGTCAGTTTGGGGCGACTATTAATCTTGGCTTTAGTTATAACGTTACATCTAATCAGATCGTTGAGACTGTAAACGATTTAATTAAGCACCCTAAAAAAGTTAAATTGTTATCTGAACGTGCTGTAAACCTTGTAAATAAAGAAATTGTAAATAGTTATCCGGTTGTTAAAGCAATTATGGAGGAACTGAAATGAATTTATTAGAGCGTGCAAGGCTTAAGGATATAAATTCCTCACATTTAGAAATGGTATTAAATTGGCGAAATCAAGAGCATGTTCGGTCGGCGATGTTTCATGATCGAGTTATTTCATTAGAAGAACACAAGAAATGGTTTGACAGAGTTAAAAAAGATCAGACAACAATTGTAAAGGTATTTTATTTGGACAATGTCCCGATTGGAGTTGTAAATTTCACAAACATAGATTTTGATAATGGCAAATGTTTTTGGGGATTTTATATAGGTGATCAAAGTGCGCCAAAAGGGTTAGGAACTTTAATGGGATATTTAGCTATCAATTTTATATTTGAAGAGGTAAACATCCGTAAACTATGTGCTGAGATTATCCAATCTAATGAAAGAAGCATCCGTTACCATGAACGGTTGGGATTTAGAAAAGAGGGTGTTTTAAAAGAGCATGTCCTTAAAAATAACCAATACGCAGATGTGATATTAATGGCTTTATTTCATAAACAATGGAAAGAACAAAAAAGTAAAATACAACATATGATAGAGGGAATGAGGATATGAATGAAATTATTGTTGAAGGAAGAAAAATTGGCCCAAACCAGCCGCCATTTATCATCGCTGAGATGTCAGGCAATCACAATCAATCTCTTGAACGTGCTTTAGAAATTGTAGAAGCTGCGGCTAAAGCAGGAGCACATGCATTAAAAATCCAAACATATACAGCGGATACAATGACGTTAAATTTAGATAATAAAGACTTTAAGATTGAAGATCCGGAAAGTTTGTGGAAAGGGAATACGCTTTATCAACTTTACCAACAAGCATATACTCCTTGGGAATGGCACAAACCCATTTTTAATCGGGCTCGAGAATTAGGAATGATTCCTTTTAGCACTCCTTTTGATGAAACAGCAGTAGATTTTTTGGAAAAACTAGATGTCCCAATGTATAAGATTGCCTCTTTTGAGAATACCGATATTCCACTCGTTAAAAAAGTGGCTTCAACAGGGAAACCGTTGATTATTTCGACAGGAATGGCAACCGTAGCGGAATTAGATGAAACGGTTCGCGCAGCTAGAGAAGCAGGCTGTAAAGGCTTAATTCTTTTAAAGTGTACAAGCACCTATCCAGCTTCTCCTGAAAACACCAATATACTAACCATTCCGCATATGAGAGAATTATTTAACTGTCAGGTTGGTTTATCAGATCATACAATGGGAATAGGCGTGGCAGTAGCCAGTGTTGCATTAGGAGCAACAGTCATTGAAAAGCATTTCACTTTATCAAGGGCAGATGGTGGGATTGATTCTGCTTTTTCCATGGAACCAGAAGAAATGAAAGCATTGGTCATTGAAACAGAAAGAGCATGGCAAGCATTAGGTGAGGTGAAGTATGGCCCGACAGAGAAAGAAAAAGCATCATTGAAATTGAGAAGATCCATTTATGTCGCAAAAGATATGAAAGCTGGAGAAAAATTAACGAAAGAAAATATTAGGATTATTAGACCAGGTTATGGATTAGCACCAAAATATTATGATTTAGTGCTTGGAAAAGCAGTGAAAAAAAACGTAAAACAAGGAACACCATTAAGTTGGGATATATTGTTATAAATAAAAGTGGAACAAAAAAGAAATTTTTCCTTATACGAAAGCAATTATTGCGGTTGATTTTACCGGTTTTCAGACTATGATGTATAGTTATCATAGTCTTTTTTTGTCCCCGTTTTTTAAAATCCACTCAAACCCTAGGTCGCATGTCGGAGACAAAACCTGAAACATTTAATATATTTATTATTACGTCAGACAAGGAGGGAGGGGATATGAATGTCAGGTGGACTTTTTGCTAAACCGCAGTCAACGGCAAAACAAGTTGAAATTCAATTTAACGCGGGTACTGCCGCTACCACCTTTTTTGACGCACAATTTGGATCAGATGTTCCTGCGTTAACTGGGTATGCCTTAGTCAACGCCGGATCTGGCAGTGCAACTGTAACATTTAGAAATGGAACAGCTACAGTTACAACTTTAGATATTGCACCAGGTCAATACCAAGCTTTCTTTGTTCTTGGAGCAGACAATATTCAAATAAATGCCACTGCTGCTGGTACATCAACAACTGGTGATCTTAACGTTGTTCTAAACAACAACCCACTATAGTGAATAAGAAATAGAAGGTGTCGAAATGGAGGGTGCCCATCTCTTTTGGGTCTCCCTCTATTTTTAACTATTTAAAAAAATGATAAAACCTTAGATGTATTCATCATTTTTGATTATAACAGGTTAATTGACCAACTCTCCTACCGTTTTCAGAATATAATAAAACAACGATTAAATAATATTGTGAATCGTCAATATTGGACATCATTGCAATTCGCCAAGGTAGAGGGGAGGCTCCAAGTGTGGTTTGTTCGAAAAAATGTTGTAATTCACCACGAATTATTCCAAACCAAATCAGTATACAGTGGAGGACTCTCGGTGCGCCTATTTTTCCTTACTCTTCCGACCAAGTGGCAGCCATCAGCGGTTATGTTCTTAATAACAGTGCTTCTAAAGGTCCGGTAACCGTGAATTTTTTAAGGGGGGGCATTGGTGGCGGGATGCTTCCGTTCACCTTGGTCGTGCAAACAGGTGAGTATAAATCATTTGTGATTGTTGGGGTGGATACGATCCAAATGAATTCAGACAGCAACTTTGCGTCAGGTGAATTAAATATAACGATTAATTTTAATCCGTTCTAAATTCCATTCGAAATGAAAGGGTTGTGAGGTTCATGGCAAAGCCGCCCACAAACTTATACGAAAGAAATGAGTTGTTTCAAAAAAACTTACAGTGTTTTCCTGAATATATAAAACAACAAATACGAAAGGTTGATTTAGACGAGGTAGGGAAATGGGTTGATATCGTCTATACGGAGGAAGGTTATCCTATCTGCAAATACAAGAAAGATGGGAAGGTAAAACATATTAACAGCAGGAATCCGTGGGAACAAGCGAAGAATTGGTGCAATCAGTTGCCGCTTAACCAAATGAGTACGCTTTTTGTTTACGGATGTGGCTTTGGATATCCTTTGATTGAACTATTAAAAAGAGTGCATGAGGATACTGTGGTTGTTGTGTTTGAACAAAACCTTCCTATTTTTATCGCAATGCTTCATTATTTCGATTTAGAGCCGATTTTCCGTGCACACAACAAATGTATCTTTTTTCTTGGTCCATTCGAGGAGTTTTCGCATTATTTTCAAAATCTGATTTCAACTTATGGCTTATTATATTTGACTGTTCCCTCCGTCTTGTTTACGCCAAGTTCAAGACTGTTTAAAAAAGAGTATTTAAACATTCAATCTCATGTTTTTGAACGACTGACACAGCAAATCACCGCATTTGGTAATGATCATTACGATTCATTGCTTGGACTTCATAACATGATTCAAAATGCTGAAATTGTATTGGAGAATCCGTATTTAAGCAGTTTAAAGGATAAGTTTACTAATGTTCCAGCGTTTATTGTGGCAAATGGTCCGTCTTTGGATCAAAACATGCATGAATTAAAGCGGGTTAAAGGAAAAGGATTGATTCTCTGCTGCGAGTCAGCGATTGTTCCATTGATGAAAAATGGTATTAAACCGGATGCCATTTGTGTACTTGAACGTACTCCAGAAAGCTATCTATACCATTTTCAAAACAAGAAGTATCCAGAGGACATTACCTTACTTGCTCTTGCTGTTGCGGATCCGCGAACTTTTGCCTCGTTTGCAGGACCTAAAGTTCCTATTTTTCGAAGTTTCGAGTCTACGAGTGAATGGATCAATCGAATAGTTGGCGATGGAAGCGGACTATATGCAGGCTTGAATGTCTCTCATCTTGCTTATGAGTTAGCTGTCTATATGGGAGCAAATCCGATTGTTTTCGTCGGACAAAATTTTGCTTACGGGTTAGATGGACTTACTCATAGCAAACAATCGAAGTATACAGAGGATGTACAGGAGTATATTGAGAAGGTGAAATCTCTGCCAATCGTTTATGTGGAAGGAAATGAGGATTCATTCGTTCCATCGAATCCCCTATGGGTGGAGTTTCGGAAAGGACTTGAACGGCTGATTGAGCAGACATCGCATGTTACAGTCATCAATGCTACCGAAGGCGGTGCCAAAATCAAAGGAACCACATGCGACACGCTGACAAACGTGATCGAAAAATATTGCAAAGCAAGCCTGCCATACAGACTGGATACGTTACTGAATGAAAGTAAAAAAAATTTAGATATATCGACCCGGAAAAATAAAATAAAAAGTCTAAGGATCGAACTGATAAAGTATATGGATATCTATCGCGCCCTCAATCAGTTGACTTCTGAAAGAAAGATAATCGTTGAGCAGTTGCTAGAAAAGGATAAATATGGTGCAGGGCAAGAGTTACGCCAGGAATTTGAACAAAACAACAAACATATAATGAAATTTCTTCATAGACATGTACACGACCAGTTTTTTCAACAAGTCATAATGTTCGGATATCATCAGATGAACGAACTAGGTGTCATCAACACTCCTGAAAAACTCCGCTATGCTCTTCAAATCCAAATGGAATTATTTGATAACTTATGTGTAATTTGTAAAAGTCTCATCAGGAATTTTCAAATCGCTGTTGAAAAACTCCCTCTAGAGGAGACAACTTCAAATGAATAAGTTTATAAAGGGGAGTGAAGTACCAGTGAATCCTGAAGAAAAAGCAGTAGCTGAAAAAGAGCAGATAAAAGATCTATTGAAAGAAACGAAAAAAGAAGCGAAAGACTTGCTTGATGTCATGTGGTCACGGGAAGAAATAATGACAAACAAAAATTTTATTAATACAATGAATCTTAAAATAAAAAACATGCTGGATCAAATTATAAAGAATTTATATTGGTATCAAAAAATAGGGTGGAAAAAGTTTCTTCCCAATCGAGAATACATTGAGCAAAAAGAGAGAGAAGAACGGATAAAAAAAGAAAAAGAACGTTTGCTGAAATGGATAGAGGAACTTGTGAAAATCGATGATTTTTATTTTTCATTTCATGGGCAACTGGACGAAGGAAAATTAGTTAAAACGTTATCGGCATATGGTTATGACAATTTTCAACAAATTTCTGTTCTGGACATAGGGTGCAGGGATGGAAGATGGTTAAGAAAATTTCAGGATTGGGGAGTATTGCCGGAACGATTGGCCGGTATCGATTTCTATCATCCAATTGTTGATTATGCTAAGAAATTATCAAAACCTGGTATACAATTTATCGAAGCATACCCCGACGAACTTGACTTTGAAGATCAAAACTTCGATGTCGTTTTGGTGTTTGGAGTTCTTATGCACGTTCTTGACGAATCGTTGCGAAAAAAAATAGGGCGGGAATTATTAAGAGTGCTTTCCAAAGATGGAATCATTATTACCCTTAATCTTACTAAAGATGCATTGGCTAAATTAGAGCCATATCTTGCTTACACTTCCATAGGATTGGAATGGGAAGAACTGACAGACATCTTTCCCGATTGTTCGATTCATTTTGAAATACTGTCCCAATGCGGTCTAGCGGTCATTAGAAAAAAAGATTGTAAGAAAGAGAAGGTGGATGCAAGTGGAGGATAACATAGTACAGGAACTGGAGCGGCTTGAGCACATAATTGCTTCATGTATCGTAAATTGGAAGCAAGGGAATGATGCTGGCTGCTATGAAGAGTTCATTCGCACATTGGAACATTTGGAGTTGATGGTTGATTTCCATTTTAACAGCTTAATGGAGAGAAAAGAAGGACTGCTTTCCATTGTAAAAGAGTTGTATCAATATGTGTGGAATAAGGATATGATCGGAATCGTTGATGTACTGGAGTATGAATTAAAACCGTTTATTTATGAATGGAGACAGAGTTGCGAAATGGCAAGACAGACTGCTCCTAAAGAAGGATGGACCGATTGACAGTAACTATTTTTACGAAGGAGAATCACAATGAATGGAAATGGAAGCATATGAATAATCATAACTAGTTAAAGGGAGATATGCAAATGAGTTGTTGTAATACTACAGTGATTTGTTGCGGAATCAAACGCCAACTTGTACAAGATTGCGTGGAGTGTAATTGGCTTGTTTTTAACCAAACTCCTACAGTCATTTTTCAAGCAAATAAAGTTGTTTCTGCTTCAGGAACCATTGAGCTATCCAGTGCTACGCTTGGAATGACAACAGTGGACGTTATATTTTCTAAAGGGGCAACGGTCATAAAAACTTTTACATTGGAAAACCAACAATGCCTTGCATTTACCGTTGTTGGATTCGATACGATTACATTAAGAGGGGATTCTCCATCATCAACAGAAAGTGCTACGGGAAGTCTTTGTTTAACACCACGATATCAAATTTAAGGACGGTCTAGAAGGTACGTTTTGAGCATCTGTATAGGTTCAGATTAATTTTCCGACAAATGTATCTGTCCGATGCGTTGGAGTACTTTTTCTGGAAATTCAGAGAGGTACTTTAAGAACGAAACAATGGATTCTCACAACTCTTTTCAAGTGGGATGAAACTATTATTTTTCACGTGTTTAATAGAAAAGCACACTACCATTAGGTACAAGACAAAGCAAATAATGCTCTATGGATTTGACAATCGTTTCCCCTTTCCGATTGTTCGCCCAGTAAGAACGCTCAAGGAACTCACAAACTTTGTTTCGGTTAGCCGAAATGATAAAACGATCTTGCATATATTCTTTTACTTGAAACAATAGACTTTTCCTTCCTGAACAAGTATACATTCATTTTGTTGGTGTTCACCCAGAATACTGGAAGCAAAAAATGGAATTCGAAGTTATATGAACGCTTTTTTGAAAAGCGTTACTTAACCCATCAATCGTACATCAGTTGCTTTTCGTAAAAATAAGGGGATTGAAATTGAGGAAGGAGATCAAGTAGTCGACAGGACATCTGTTTTTAGTAATTATGATGGCAGAGGAAATGATCATGTGTTGTTTGTAAAGCGTCTGCATAAGCAGATAAATGGGGAAATAAACGTGAAAGAACAATTAACACTTGCCATAAAATTACAAAAAGAAGGGAAATTAGAACAATCAAAACAACTTCTTTAGTTTGTCTTTATCCTAACGATTCCGAAATTTATTTACACTGCGGGCTAGTTCATGATTCGATGGGATTGGAAAAAGAAGCAGTTGAATTTTGTGAGAAAGCGGTTCGTTTAGGACTGAAAGAAGAAAATCTAAAAGATGCATTCGTTTGTTTAGGCAGCACTTACCGCGTTTTAGGTAATTATTACGAAAAGTCGTTGGAAGTGTTAACAGAAGTACGAAAACTGTTTCCTGATTATAGGCCGGTCTAAATATAATATTTGAAACGATATTCAGAAGCGATGGAAATTATGTTAAACGACTGATGATGAAGGATTACATAACTACCAGAAAGCTTTAGAGTATTATGCGGACCATTTAAGAGTGATAAAGGGAATGTATTTTTATTTATGTATTGTTGATGAATCGATGTTTTTGGATTCTGAAGAAGGATATTGGCTGTATAAAGAGGAAGGTATACGATATAAAAATAGTAAAAAAGCGCTAAAAAAACGTAATACCTGTTATTTTTAGCGCGTATATCGCAATATCAACACGGTCATACTATAGATAGATACACCGCTTAAATACGTTGGCAGTTACGGCAAAAATATGTTATGCCTATGGGAAAATACGTTTGATTTAGCGGTATTTTTTGCGGTAATGATAACGTGAATATCATTGGGCTATAGCCAAGCGGTAAGGCAACGGACTTTGACTCCGTGATGCGCTGGTTCGAATCCAGCTAGCCCAGTCTCTAACAGGCAAGCAATGTCGCTTGTCTGTTTTTTTGTTGAAAAAGAAGGAGTTTTGACAAAGGATGTCAAATATAAGACATGGCAAGGAGGAGATTGTGATGAAAACAGCTGATTTATGCGATGAATTTTTAAGTGAATTGCAAGTATGCCAGCTGCCGATGCAATCTTACGGCGGCAAAGCGGAATTTTCCGGACCGATCGCGACGGTCGATGTATTTGAAGATAATGTGCTCGTTCGTGAGGCGCTCGAAACTGTTCCAGCGGGCACCGTATTGGTCGTAGACGGAAAAGGTTCGCGAAATTGCGCGCTGCTCGGAGACCGTCTTGTCCAGATCGCTTGTGAGCGCGGGCTTGCCGGGGTGATTATTCACGGATGCATTCGCGATTCCGCAGAAATCGCCAATATGCCGCTTGGGGTGATGGCGATTGGCACTTGCCCGGTGAAAAGCAAAAAAGAAGGAAAGGGAAAACGGGACGTTGCGCTCGAATTTGGCGGCGTTCGTTGGGAACCAGGCGCCTATGTGTACGCTGATCAAGACGGGATTGTATTGGCGAAAACGGACTTATTGAAAAAAAGTGGTTGACGATATTTGAAAATTTGTACTACTATTAATAACAGAAATGTTCTTTGAAAAATCGACATTATATGCCAAACAAATAAGGTGCCTTTCTCATTAGAGAATAGGCTTAAAAGGGAAGTACGGTGAAAATCCGTCACGGTACCCGCCACTGTGATGGGGAGCTTTGTTGCATCATGTCACTGAAGGAAACTTCGGGAAGGCGCAATAAAGCGATGATCCTAAGTCAGGAGACCTGCCTTATTTGTTCGGACGGATACCTACGGGATTATAGGTAGACGTGCGGGAGAATGGTATACTTTTTTTGATATATTTGTATGCATTTTTCTGCACCTCTGCGTATAGAGGTGCTTTTTATTTTGCAAAAAAGGAGAGACACAACATGACAACATGGAACTTAATCGGAATGAAACATCATGTGCTGATTTGCAATGGAGGCAGCTGCATGCGTAAAGGGGGAGAAGAAGTAACGCTTGCCATCCGCGAAGAAATCGCGATGCTGGAGTTAGATGGCATTGTACATACGACGCGGACTCGCTGCAATGGCCGTTGCCAAGACGCGTGTGTAGTCATCGTTTACCCTGAAGGCGTATGGTACAACGGTGTGACGCCGGAAAAAGCAAGGGAGCTTGTGCGAAGGCATTTGCGAGATGGGGAATGGTTGGAAGAAACGATAACGTACCGTTATGAAGAGAAGCAAGGATTGATGATGTCAAAACAATCAAACGCCCCTCTAGGAATCTCGAAATTATGTAAAGCAACGGGAGGAACGAAAGCATGAAAAAATGGAAAGTCGCCCTTTTCCTTTGCGGTTTAGTCGTCTATTTTACGTTTACCGGCAGCACATCGGCATTTGCGATGCATATTATGGAAGGATTTTTGCCAGTTGGATGGGTGATTTTTTGGTGGCTAGTGTTTTTGCCGTTTTTTATCATCGGTATGCGTTCACTAATTCGGATTACACGCGAGCATCCGGAACTAAAGCTGCTCATTGCGCTGTCGGGGGCATTTACGTTTGTGCTGTCCGCCTTAAAAATTCCATCCGTTACTGGGAGCAGCTCACATCCAACGGGGGTGGGGCTCGGTGCGGTGCTGTTTGGTCCATGGACGATGGTGGTGATGGGCAGCATCGTATTGCTGTTTCAAGCGTTATTGCTGGCACATGGTGGATTGACAACATTAGGGGCGAATGCCGTGTCCATGGCGGTCATTGGCCCGATTGTGGCGTACAGCATTTATCGTTTCGGGAAAAAGTGGAATATACCGAGGCGCTGGACGATTTTTTTCGCTGCATTTTTCTCTGATTTGGCCACATATGTTGTCACCTCATTGCAATTAGCGCTGGCGTTCCCGGATGCGACAGGTGGGGTTTTCGCTTCGTTTGCCAAATTTGCCGGCATTTTTGCTGTTACGCAAATACCACTGGCGATTACAGAAGGGCTGCTTACGGTCGTCGTTTGGAATTTCTTATCCACTTACAGCAGCCAGGAACTAAACCAGTTAGAGAGGGGAGTGTAATATGAAGAGAAGTCTTTTTCTTCTTGCTATTGCTGTTTTACTGGTAGTGGCACCGTTATTGTTCATTCATCACTCTGATTTTGGCGGCACGGATGGCCAGGCGGAAAAAATGATTCAAAAGATCGCTCCTCATTATCAACCTTGGATGGAAACCATATTCGAGCCGCCGGGCGGAGAGGTGGAAACGTTGCTGTTTTCTGTGCAGGCGGCAGTCGGGGCTGGAATTATTGGCTACATTATCGGTGTCTATAAAGGCCGGGAGAACCGAAGAGAGGAATCAAAATGATCCGGCAGTTTGACACCATCGCTTACGATAACCGCCTGCGGACAATACGTCCCGAACAAAAAGTGATATTTGCGTTTCTATTATTAATGATGGCCATGATAGGGAGCTGGAAAACACAAGTAATGATAACGATTTGGCTTGCCGCATGGATTATCGGGTATGCGCGTGTTTCGTGGAAAGTTTACGCCAAAACACTCGGAGTCGTGGCATTGTTTCTGATGGCCAGTTTTCCAGCTTTGCTTGTTTCTATTGACAGTTCTTTTCATGTTTCTATTGATCGTTCGCAAATTTCCACTGTGATGTCTTTACTATCTCGTTCGGTCGCAGCGTGGTCTTGTTTATTTTTCCTTCTAGTGACTACCCCGTTTCCAGAGATGTTGTATGTGTTCAAGCGAATGAAAGTACCATCCATCATCATTGATTTGTTATTTTTTACGTATCGGTTTGTATTTGTTTTCGAGAAAGCAGCAGAAGAGCTATACGTAGCGATGAAAGCGAGAAATGGAGGAGGCCATTGGCGGCATGGCGGGATGTTGGTGTTCCAGCTTTTTCAGAAAATATGGCATTCCTATGAAGCGTTGCGCCTTGCTTTATGGGCGCGCGGAGTTTCCAATGAAATTGTCTATGTTCATATGGAAACATACAACGAAAAAAACAAACGTTATCTGTGGGAAGCAGCCATCGGCATAAGTTTGCTTCTATGGCTTGGATGATAGGAGGGCGGCAGAAGATGCTGAAAATGGATGAAGTATATTATACGTATCCGAACGGACCATGTGTGCTAAAAGGATTAAGCCTTCATGTCCCCAGTGGAAAAAAATGCGCACTCATCGGTCATAATGGATGCGGCAAGACAACGTTATTTTTACATGCGAACGGGCTGTTGCGGCCCGACTCTGGCGACATCTATTGGAATGGAGAGAAGATGGATTATCGGCGTCCAACATTGCAAAAATGGCGGAAAGAGGTCGGCATCGTTTTTCAAAATCCGGAACACCAGCTTGTGGCGCCATTGGTACGTGATGAACTGGCGTTTGGCCTGCACCATTTAGGAATGAAAAAAAGTGAGATGGACGAGCTCATTGAAAAAGCGCTGGACGAGTTTGGATTACGTTCATGGTTGGACAAGCCCGTTCATCATTTAAGTCTCGGTCAAAAAAAATGGCTGACGCTTGCCGCCGTAATGGTGATGAACCCGAAATTATTAGTGCTCGATGAGCCGACAGCGTATTTAGACCGCCTGCAAATCGAGAGGTTTGTCGAGAAGATCAACGATATTCATCGAGCTGGCACAACGGTTTTGATCGCTACTCATGATTTTGATTTTGTCTTAGAGTGGGCGGATATCGTGTTTGTCATGCATGACGGACAAATTGTCATGCAAGGATCGCCGCAAGACGTATTTGCTAGGCAGCATCAATTGCAAAAATGGCGTCTTGGTGTTCCGCTGCTTGCTTCTGTATGGAAAACGTTGTTTCCACACGAGATGCGCATCCCGCGGAATGTGGAAGAAATGAAACAATGGATGAGGATGAATGAGCATACAAGCCTCTATATTAGTGAAAAAGTGATATAGTGTTCAAGTTTTTTCGACAAATGAGCTCAGTTAACATGGACAAGGAAAATGGAAATTGAGGTGAGACAATGAAAGGAAAATTGCTGATTGTCGGATTTGGCCCAGGCAGCAAGGAACATATGACAAAGCGAGCGCGGGAAGCGATTGAAGAAAGCGATATTATTATCGGTTATAAAACATACATTGACCTAGTTGCGGATTTAATTGGCAATAAACAAGTGATTAGTACTGGAATGACGGAAGAAGTAAGCCGCGCTCAAGAGGCGGTGAAATGGGCGGAACGCGGAAAAACGGTCGCCGTCATTTCAAGCGGGGACGCGGGCGTGTACGGAATGGCAGGGCTTGTGTATGAGGTGCTCATTGAAAAAGGCTGGACGCGAGAAAGCGATATCGAGGTGGAAGTCATCCCAGGCATTTCTGCCATTAACTCGTGTGCCGCTCTTTTAGGTGCGCCGATTATGCATGATGCGTGCACCATTAGCTTAAGCGATCACCTAACGCCGTGGGCGCTTATTGAAAAGCGCATTGAAGCGGCGGCCGCTGCCGATTTTGTCATCGCTCTATATAATCCAAAAAGCGGACGACGCACGCGTCAAATTGTCGAAGCGCAGCGTATTCTTTTGCGTTATCGCTCGCCCAATACTCCGGTCGGATTAGTGAAAAGCGCTTATCGCGCGCGGCAACATATCGTATTGACGGATTTAGCGCATATGCTCGATTACGATATCGGAATGTTAACGACTGTCATTATCGGCAATTCTTCAACGTTTGTATACGACGGGCTGATGATCACACCACGCGGATACCAACGAAAATATACATTAAGCGCCTCCGAACAGCCGCTGAAACCACATGAACGGCTTCGCAAAGAAGCGGAACCGTGGGCGCTTGATCAAACGAAACGAGAACCGGTAAGAGAAATGGCAGAAGAAGCGTTGCAAACATTGGCGATTGGCCACCAAGACACCACGACGTTTGCGCCGGCGATTTTCGAAATCGCGGTTAGCCCGGGAGTAGCGAACAAAAATTTTACGCCAAAACAGATGATGGTACTAGCTGACATCGTCGGTGAAGACGGAACGATGATGTATACCCCGGATCATTATTTGAAGCTGGAAGTGCCTGCTTCTGATCCAGACCGTATCATCGCTAGACTGAAAGAAGCGGGGCTTGACGTTGCCCCTGTTGGTGATGTACTGACGGTGAAAGCTTGCGATTTTTGCGACGGGGAGAAAAAAGACGCGATTCCATACGCGGAAGAGTTATACGATCAGCTTGGCGGAATGGCGCTTCCGAAAGAATTGAAGATTGGTGTAAACGGATGCGGCATGGCATGTTACGGAGCGGTGCGGGAAGATATCGGAATCGTCTATCGGAAAGGAGCATTTGACTTATTTTTAGGAGGAAAAACGGTCGGAAGAAACGCACACCCTGGGCAACTTGTCGCTGAAGGAATTCCGCCTGGCGAGATTGTGTCCGTTGTCACCCGCATTATTCAAGAATATAAGGAACGCGCGCATCCGAACGAACGGTTTCATAAGTTTTTTAAGCGAGTGAAACAAGTCGGCGGGTTTGTGTATCAAGAAGCGAAGCAAGAGGCAAAAATCGAAGTGTCTGTCTGTGGTGAATAAGGGGGAAGAAAATGAATGAAAGCAGTATTATTTGTCGGGCACGGCAGCCGTGACCCGGAAGGAAACGACCAAGTCCGGCAGTTTGTTGAGCAGCTAAAACCGCACATTGCGGCATCCTTACATGTCGAAACGAGTTTTTTAGAATTTGGACTGCCAACGATTCGCGAAGGGATTGACCGTTGTGTCGATGCCGGGGCTCGCGAAATTATCATCATTCCGATTATTTTGCTGCCAGCGGGCCATTCGAAGCTGCATATTCCAGCGGAGATCGATGAAGCAAAGAAGCATTATCCGCATGTGGCTTTCATCTATGGCCGACCAATTGGCATTCATGAGCAAACGTTTTCGATCTTAAAAACGAGATTACAAGAAATCGGTGAAAATATAGAAAGCCCTGACCCAGAAACAGCGGTAGTGCTGCTTGGTCGCGGGGGAAGCGATCCGGATGCGAACAGCGATTTATATAAAATTTCCCGCTTATTTTGGGAACAAACGAACTATTTCCTTGTAGAACCAGCATTTATGGGAGTAACGACGCCATCGTTAGAAGATGGAGTGGAACGATGCGTGAAGCTAGGGGCGCGGAAAGTGGTGGTTTTGCCTTACTTTTTGTTTACCGGCGTGCTTATCAAGCGTCTTGGAGAAAAAGTAAAACAATTTCGTTTTCAGTATCCGCAAGTCGATTTTGCGCTAGCAGGCTACTTTGGATTTCATCCGAAGCTAAAAACGATTGTGCTTGACAGATTAGAAGAAGCGCTTGGCAAGGCGGTTATGATGAACTGCGATATGTGCCAATACCGGCTTCATGCTGCGGAGCATCATCACCATCATCACCACCATCATCATTAAGGAGGAACATGCATGATTATTGTATTAGCGGGAACGAGCGATGCCCGAAAGCTGGCGCTTTGTATCCAACAAGCGGGCTATGATGTGTTAGCGACGGTTGTTACAGAACATGCGGCGGATCAGTTGCGTGCTTCCGGCTTAGCGGTGCACCTTGGACGGCTGACGTCGGAACAATTGGCGGAGTTGATCCGCGTAAAGAAAGCGAAAGCAGTGGTGGACGCGAGCCATCCGTTTGCCGAAGAAGCGTCGAAAAACGCGATGCAAGCTACCGCAGAGGCGGGGGTTCCGTATATCCGTTACGAGCGGCAAGCGGCTCACGTTGCTTATGAGCGTGTCACGTTTGTTGACAGTTATGAAGAAGCAGCTGAGCTCGCTGCGAAAAAACAAGGCGTCATTATGCTAACGACCGGAAGCAAAACGTTATCCATTTTCGCAAAAAAGCTGTTAGGGCTTCCGAATACGCGCGTGATTGCGCGCATGCTGCCGCGCAAAGACAATATGGAGAAATGTGAGGAGCTCAAGTTTCCGCAAGAAAATATCGTTGCGATGCAAGGTCCGTTTACGAAAGAACTCGATAAGGCGCTTTTCCAACATTTTGGCGTTACGTTGCTCATTACGAAAGAAAGCGGAAAAGTTGGGTTTGTCGATGAAAAAATCGCTGCCGCACAGGAGCTAGGGATTGAGACGATTGTCATCCGCCGTCCATCAATTCAGTATGGCACGGTGTATTCCCAGTTTTCCGATGTCGTTAAGGCACTACAACAAATAGTACCGTTATCCATTCATTCATGAAAGAAAGGGGTTTTACCATGGATTTTCGCACGGAATTTCGTCCGATTACAGTCCAACCGCAACAAATTGAAGAAAGAAGTTTTCAAATCATTGATGAAGAAATTGGTGAACATCATTTTACGAAAGAACAATATCCGATTGTACAGCGCGTCATTCATGCTTCTGCAGATTTTGAGCTTGGAAAAAGCTTGTTGTTTCACCCTGATGCCGTCCGTGCGGGAATCGAAGCAATACGCAGTGGCAAAACGGTCGTCGCTGATGTGCAAATGGTACAAGTCGGGGTAAATAAAGTGCGCATTGAAAAGTTTGGCGGCAAAGTGAAAGTGTATATTTCCGACGAAGATGTCATTGCGGAGGCGAAAAGGCTCAACACGACAAGAGCGATTGTCGCGATGCGAAAAGCGGCTAAAGAGGCAGAAGGCGGGATTTTTGCCATTGGCAACGCGCCAACGGCATTGCTGGAATTAATTCGTTTAATTAAAGAAGGAGAAGCACGTCCGGGATTAGTGATCGGCCTGCCGGTCGGTTTTGTGTCGGCGGCGGAATCAAAAGCGGAATTGGCGAAATTGGATGTTCCATTTATTACAAATATCGGCCGAAAAGGAGGAAGCACCATTACAGTGGCGGCGCTAAACGCGCTTTCACTGTTGGCAGAGCGAGGGTAAACGAATGGAAACGAAAAAAACGTTACGCGAGGGATATACGACAGGGGCGTGTGCCACAGCGGCAACGAAAGCGGCATTAACGGCGCTTATTACCGGCATCATACAAACGGAGGCAACCATTTATTTGCCAGTCGGACGATGGGCGACATTTGCGATCGAAGCGTGCGAGATTTATGGTGAGTCGGTGAAAGCAACGGTGATCAAAGATGGCGGGGATGACCCTGACGCGACGCATGGAGCGGCGATTGTATCAACCGTCTCATGGGCGGAGCAACCCGGCATTCACTTAGATGGCGGAAAAGGGGTAGGGCGCGTCACAAAACCGGGCTTGCCGGTGCCGGTTGGCGAAGCGGCAATTAATCCAATCCCGCGAAAAATGATTCACGAAACAGTGCGCGAGGTATTGGAACAATACGGCATTTCCCGTGGAGTGAACGTCATTATTTCCGTTCCTAACGGGGAAGAAATCGCCAAAAAAACGTTAAACGCGCGCCTTGGCATTATCGGCGGCATTTCGATTTTAGGGACGCGCGGCATTGTCATTCCTTTTTCGACGTCCGCCTACCGCGCAAGCATCATTCAGGCAATTCAAGTGGCAAAGGCAAACGGATGCGACCATGTTGTGATCACGACGGGAGGACGAAGCGAAAAATTTGCGATGCGACAATATCCTCATCTTCCTGAGGAAGCGTTTATTGAAATGGGGGATTTTGTCGGCTTTACGCTGAAACAATGCAAACGGCTCGGCATCCGAACCGTTTCCATGGTTGGGATGATGGGGAAATTTTCTAAAGTGGCGCAAGGCATTATGATGGTGCATTCGAAAAGCGCCCCCATTGATTTTTCGTTTTTAGCAGCCATTGCTGAACAAGCCGGAGCTTCGCCGGAACTCGTTGCCGCTGTTCGCGAAGCCAATACGGCATCACAAGTTGGCGAGATGATGCAAGAAGCAGGGAATGAGCGCTTTTTTGAAATATTATGTGACCATTGTTGTTTATCCGCGTTACGTGAAGTGGGCGGCGGCATGACCGTGGAAACGTCGCTATACACAATGGGCGGTCAATTATTAGGAAAGGCGGTACGAAACGATGCAGGCGATTAAACTAATTGGCATTGGCGCCGATGGGAAAGCGAGCCTCCCGCACCTTTATGAACGTTGGATTTATGAAAGTGAGTTATTGGTCGGAGGAGAGCGTCATTTAGCCTTTTTCCCTGATTATCAAGGCGAAACGCTCACGATTCGAGGAGGGCTATCACAGCTTGTCGAGCGGCTTCGCCATGAAACGAAACGCACCGTCATTGTCGCGTCTGGTGATCCGATGTTTTATGGAATCGGCAGCTATTTATCTAGCAAACTGCCAATCGAAGTATATCCAGCAGTCAGTTCGATTCAATGGGCGTTTGCGAAAATGGGAGAAAAATGGCAGGACGCCAAATTTATCAGCGTCCACGGCCGCAGCATGAAAGGACTTGCCCAGCGCATTGACGGATGCGACAAAGTAGCGATATTAACAGATGAAACGAATTCTCCTAATGCCATTGCGAAATATTTGCTTTCGTACGGAATGACCGAATACCGTGCGTTTGTCGGAGAAAATCTTGGCAGTCAAGATGAACGGTGCCGCTTTTTCGAATTAGAAGAGATGGCAGATGCCGAGTTTTTTCCATTAAATGTGGTTATTTTACAAAAAACAAAAGAAGGTCCGATGTGGCCATTAGGAATTGACGATGACGAATTTTTGCAGCGTAAACCAGATAAAGGACTGATTACGAAAAAGGAGGTTCGGGTGTTAAGCATTAGCGCGCTCCGTCTTCATGCTAAGAGCGTCGTTTGGGACATCGGCACATGCACCGGTTCCGTCGCGATTGAAGCGGCGAAAATCGCACGCGAAGGCTCCGTGTTTGCGATTGAAAAAAATGCCCATGATATCGAAATTTGTAAAGAAAACTTAAAAAAATTCCGCGTTGACATTACGCTTGTACACGGCAAAGCACCTGAGCATTTAGACAAATTTGCCGATCCGGATGCGATTTTTATTGGCGGAACATCAGGAGAAATGGGACCGCTTCTTGATGTTTGCTGCCGGCGCTTGAAACGGAACGGACGCATCGTTGCGAATGCAGTTACGATTGAAACGCTGGCGCAGGCGGTGGAAGGATTAAAGCAGCGCGGCTTTCAAGTAGACGTTACGCTCGCGCAAATCTCAAGAAGTAAGCCGATTTTAGAGCTGACGCGGTTTTCGGCGCTTAATCCGATTTATATCATTACGGCAAAGAGGGAGGAAGACGAATGAGCGGAACATTGTATGGCATCGGCGTTGGTCCGGGCGACCCGGAGCTGTTGACGGTGAAGGCGTTTCGCCGCCTGAAAGAAGCGCATGTCATTACCTATCCGAAAAAACAGCGCGGCAGCAAAAGCTATGCCCAACAAATTATTGAAGCATATTTTTCTCCAGCGGAAAAAGAGATGATTGGTCTCGTCTTTCCAATGACGAAAAATATGGATGTGTTAACAGAAAAATGGAATGAGACAGCAGAAGCGATTTGGGAACAGCTAAGCGCAGGAAAAGATGTCGCGTTTGTGACGGAAGGAGATCCACTTTTATATAGCACGTTCATCCATCTGATGAAAATCATGAAAGAGCGGTATCCAAATGTCACGATTGAAATTGTTCCGGGAGTTTCCTCCGTCAACGCAGCGGCAGCAAGACTGCAGATCCCGCTTGCTGACGGGGATGAACAGGTGGCGATTATTCCAGCGCGCGATGACTATGAAGCAATGAAAAAAGCGCTTGAAGACCATGATTGTGTCGTTTTTTTGAAAGTGGCGAAAGTGATGGGCATGATGATCCGTCTTCTTCGAGAACAAAATTTATTGCAAAACGCTGCCGTGGTGACAAAGGTGACGTCAAAGGAAGAAATCATTTGGAATATCGAACAGCTTGAAGGAGTAGAGTTGGAATATTTAACGTTATTGGTGGTGAGAAAGTGAAACTATATATTATTGGCGCGGGCCCGGGGGCTCCGGATTTGATTACGGTGAAAGGCGCGCAACTGCTTCAGGAAGCGGACGCAATTTTTTACACCGATTCGCTCGTTAATGGCGAACTGATCGAGCGCTATCGAAAGCCGGAAGCGGAAGTATTTCATACGGCAGGAATGCATTTAGAGCAAATGGTTGAAGCGATGTTAGAACAGCTTAAGCAAGGAAAAAAAGTCGTGCGCATTCATACGGGAGATCCATCTGTTTACGGAGCGACGCTTGAACAAATCGCGCTATTCAAAAAGCAAGGGGTGGAAGTGGAAATCGTCCCTGGCGTCAGTTCGGTATTTGCGGCGGCAGCGGCTGTTCAAGCGGAGCTAACCGTTCCGGATTTAACGCAGACGGTTATTTTAACGCGAGCGGAAGGACGAACACCAGTTCCAAATAGAGAAAAACTGGAAGATTTAGCAAAACATCGTTGCACATTAGCGTTATTTTTAAGCGCTACATTAACAAAAAAAGTAACAAAGGCACTAAGGGATGCGGGATGGAGCGATGATACCCCTGTTGTGATTGTGTATAAAGCGACATGGCCAGATCAAAAAATTGTCCGTTCGACGGTCGGCACGCTGGACGAGGATATGCGCGCAAACGGCATCCGAAAACACGCCCTCATTTTAGCAGGATGGGCGTTAGACCCTGCAATTATCGAGCGCGACTATCGCTCGAAGCTGTATGATAAAACGTTCACACACGGATATCGACAGGGGGTGTGAGGAGTTGTATGCGATTGTTGCGATTACGAAGCATGGTGTTGATATTGCCCGCTGCGTCGGCGAGGAGCTTCCAAACGCCCGTGTGTATTATACGAATAAGTTTGCGAGAGGAGACGAAGACGAAAAAGGCATTCGTTTGTTTGAAGGGAACGTGCGGTTATTATTGCCGTCGCTTTTTCAAACATACCGCGGGCTTATTCTCATTATTTCGCTTGGTGCGGTCGTGCGGATGATTGCACCGCTATTAAAAGATAAAAAAACCGATCCGGCGATCGTTGTTATTGATGATAAAGGGGAACATGTCATTAGCGTTCTTTCCGGACATCTTGGCGGAGCGAACGAACTGACGCGGCAAGTCGCGGAGATTTTACATGCCCATCCCGTCATTACGACTGCGTCTGACGTACAAAAAACGATTGCCATTGATTTATTTGGCCGTTCCTTCGGCTGGGAGTGGGAATCTGACGAAAAGCTGACTCCCGTCAGCGCCGCCGTCGTCAATGAGCAACATGTTGCCATTGTACAGGAATCAGGGGAGCGAGAATGGTGGAACTATGATACCCCGCTGCCAAACAATATCCGTATTTATGATTCGATTGATGAAGCGCTAGCGGCGAAACCGGACGCCGCGCTTGTCGTTACCCATCGTTTATTAACGAAAGAGGAAGAAGCGATTTTGCAAAACGGCGTTTTGTATCGTCCAAAAGTAATCGTGCTCGGTATCGGCTGCAACCGCGGGACAACGGCGGAAGAAATTGACGCCGTCATTCGCGATACATTAGAGGAGCTGCGCTTTTCAATGAAAAGTGTGAAAGCGGTATGTACGATCGAATTAAAAAAAGACGAGCCAGGGTTGCTTGAAGTGGTGCGAAAATACGGATGGGAATTCGTCTATTATACCCCTGAACAACTGAATCAAGTAAACATCGAACAGCCTTCTGAAACCGTGTACCGCTATACAGGAGCTTATGGTGTGAGCGAGCCAGCAGCGAAGCTTTATAGCGGTGCAGAGAAATTGGAATTAGTGAAGAAAAAAGCAGGTAATGTCACGATTTCCGTGGCACTTTTACACCATTAAGGGGGAAAACAACATGAGAAGAATCGTAATCGCCGGGACGGGAAGCGGCGTTGGCAAGACGACCATAACGATTGGATTGATGGCGGCGTTAAAACAAAAAGGCTACATTGTACAAGGGTTTAAATGCGGCCCAGATTATATTGACCCAACCTATCATACCGCTGTCACGGGCAGACCGTCGCGCAATTTGGACAGCTGGATGGTTGGACACGAAGCGGTTCAAGCCATTTGCGCAAAAGGCTGTGAAGGGGCTGACATCGCCATTATCGAAGGAGTCATGGGGATGTTTGATGGGAAGCGGCCGACGACAAACGAAGGAACGACGGCGGAAATCAGCGTATTAACGAATAGCCCGGTGTTATTGGTCGTCGACTGCGCCGGCATGGCACGGAGCGCGGCGGCGGTTGTCCGCGGCTTTCAAACGTTTGATGAACGCGTGCGCATTGCGGGAGTGATTGCCAACCGCGTCGGCAGCGAAGGGCATTTTCGCCTTGTAAAAACGGCGATTGAACAAGAATGCGGCATTCCCGTGATCGGATTTTTAACCAAAGAGGATGCGCTCCACATTCCGGAGCGTCATTTAGGACTCATTCCATCGATTGAGCGTGGGGAATTAGATCACTTTTTTGCGGAATTAGGAGAGCGCATTGCCAAGACGGTGGATCTTAACGCGTTGCTAAAGCTGGCGGAAGCCCCAGCATTAAATGTTCCACAATCGTATTTCGATATAAGTAAATCGTATGATGTACGGATTGCGGTCGCAAAAGATGCGGCGTTTCATTTCTACTATCCGGAAAATTTGGAGCTGTTACAAGCGTATGGCGCCGAGTTAGTCTTTTTCTCCCCGCTTGCCGGTGAGCCGCTGCCAAATGGGGTGCATGGGTTATACATCGGCGGCGGATTTCCCGAAGAGTTCGCAAAACAGCTGTCCGAACAGCAAAGCGTCAAACAGTCGATCAAAACTGCGATCGAAAGCGGGCTTCCGACATTGGCGGAATGCGGGGGGTTTATGTTTTTAACCGAAGGCATTGAAACGACGGACGGTGCGCATTATGACATGGTTGGCGTCATTCCGGGACGGATCGTCATGCAGCCGAAGCTTGTCGCGCTTGGATATCGTGAGGTGAAAGGAGAACCAGGAAACTTTTTGCTTCCGGAAGGTCTGCGGGCGCGGGGGCATGAGTTTCATTATTCCACGTACGAAGCGCGCGGCGAGATTCCGTTTGCCTATGAAACAACGGGGCTTCGTGGTACGAAAAAAGATGGCTATCAGCATCAAAACTTAATTGCAGGATATGTCCATTTTCATTTTGCGTCTTGTCCGCAAATGGTCGAAAATTGGCTAACGAAATGCAAGAAGGTGAAAGACCATGGCTAAAGCGTTGCCGATTATGTTTCAAGGAACGCATTCCGACGCGGGAAAAAGCATTATTGCCACGGCGTTTTGCCGAATTTTCGCGAAAAACGGCTGGAAAACGGCGCCGTTTAAATCGCAAAACATGTCTCTTAACTCGTATGTGACGGTTGATGGAAAAGAAATCGGGCGGGCGCAAGGGATACAGGCGGAAGCGGCCGGAGTTGTCGCGACGACGGATATGAATCCGATTTTAATTAAACCGAGCCGCGAGCATGAATCGCAAATCGTTGTGCATGGAAAGCCGTATAAAAATATGCAGGCGTTCGCGTACCGCGGCGAATTTTTTGAAAAGGGGCTGGCGATTATCCGCGAGTCGCTCGATGTTTTAATGAATGAATACGACCGGCTTGTAATCGAAGGAGCGGGAAGTCCGGCAGAAATTAATTTAAACGACCGCGAACTTGTCAACATGCGCGTCGCTCGGATGGCAAACGCACCGGTCGTGCTGATTGGCGATATTGAACGCGGTGGAGTGTTTGCCAGTTTAGTAGGAACATTGCAGTTGCTTGACAAAGAAGATCGCAAGCGGATCATCGGCGTGATCATTAATAAGTTTCGTGGCGATTTGGCACTATTGAAGCCGGGGCTCGATTGGTTCGAACAATATACCGGCGTTCCGGTGTTAGGCGTCGTTCCATATTTAGAAGATTTACATATTGACGCGGAAGACTCCGTTAGTTTAGAACAAATGTCCACAGCCGTAAATCCGGATAAAGACATTGATATTGCTGTTATTCGATATCCGAAAATAGCTAATTTCACAGATGTTGATCCATTTTTGACCGAACCGGACTGCCACGTCCGTTTTGTGGCAACAGCCGCCCAGCTTGGCCAGCCAGATTTGCTTATTTTGCCGGGAAGCAAAAATACGATAGAAGACTTATTATATATGAAGAAAAACGGCATTGCGGAACAAATTGCACAGCTCAACAAACATCACCGTGTGACGATCGTAGGGATATGCGGCGGTTATCAAATGTTAGGGGCTCGTATCCGTGATCCATTTGGTGTGGAAACACCACTAAGAGAAATTTCTGGATTGAATCTCCTTCCGATTGAAACGACGCTTGAGCGCGAAAAAACGACGATTCTATCGGAAGGAATCGTAACATTTTCCGGCGAGCGGTTTGCTGTGAAAGGATATGAGATTCATATGGGCCGCTCTGAACCGTTAGCAGGGCATATTTCTCTTATTGAGATGCACGGGCGGAAAGAAGGCGGTAAAAGCGAGGATGAACGGGTGATCGGTACCTATTTTCACGATCTTTTTCATAATGATGCGTTTCGTGAGGCGTTATTGAACAAAATTCGCCGCGAGAAAGGATTAGCGCCTATTTACGGGCGCCAGTCTTTCCGTACTATAAGAGAACAAGCTTTTGACCGCCTTGCCGATCATGTGAAGCGGCACGTCTGCATCGAAGAAATCGAAGAAAAAATGTATATGTTTCAAAGGAGGGATGTGTAATGTTATTTTCGATTCCAAAGCTTGATAAAAAAACAGGAAAAGAGGTATGCGCTTACGTCGACCAATTGACAAAACCGGTTGGCAGCCTTGGTCGTTTGGAACAGTTAGCGGTGGAGCTGGCGGAAATGACAGGGAACAAATTTCCTGATGTTTCGCCGCCGGGTATCCTTGTGTTTGCGGCTGATCATGGTGTTGCGAAAGAAGGGGTGTCAGCGTTTCCGCCAGAAGTGACGGCACAAATGGTGTGGAATTTTGTTCAAGGCGGTGCGGCGATTAACGTATTCAGCCGGCAAATTGGCGCAATATTTGCCGTTATTGATGTTGGGGTCGCTTCACCAATTGAACATGAAGCAGTAGTTTCCAAGAAAGTGCGGTACGGGACAAACAATTTTTGCAAAATGGAAGCGATGAGCAATGCGGAAGCGGAACAAGCGCTAATAGTTGGTTACGAACAAGCAAAGGAAATAATCGACCAAGGAGCGCGTACTCTCATTGTCGGTGAAATGGGCATCGGCAATACGACTACCGCGAGTGCGATTTTAGCGGCGGTGAGCGGCAAGCCAATTGAACAACTTGTCGGAAGAGGAACAGGCATTTCGGAAGAGAAGATTGCGCATAAAGTCAATGTCATTCGCCGCGCGTTGTCACTTCATCAGCCTGATCCGTCTAAACCGATTGATTTATTATCCAAAATCGGTGGCTTGGAAATCGCCGCGATGGTGGGGGCGATGCTAGCGGCAGCGGAGCGGCGCGTTCCGATTTTATTGGACGGATTTATTTGTACCGTTGCTGCACTTGTAGCTAAGCTTTTTGCTCCGAATGTTGCCGATTATATGATTGCCGGTCATCGTTCTCAAGAAATTGGCCATCAAATTGCTCTTGAATTATTAGGAAAAGAGCCGCTCATCGATTTAAGCATGCGACTTGGTGAAGGCAGCGGTGCGGCTGTTGCATTTCCGCTGCTGGCATTTGCGGCAGCGATGATAAAAGAAATGGCGACATTTGCTTCTGCCCATATTTCAAATTCTGTAGAAGGAGCAGGAAAACAATCATGACAAATGGAAAAGTATATATCGTTGGTGCCGGTCCCGGTGATGAAAAACTAATCACTGTCTATGGATTGGAATGTATTCAACAAGCTGACGTCATTATTTACGACCGGTTGATTAATAAAAAATTACTGAAATACGCCAAAATCGGCGCTGAGTTAATTTACTGCGGAAAAGAGCCGGGAAAGCACGCGCTCATTCAAGAGCGGATTCACGAGCTGTTAGTCGAAAAAGCAAAACAAGGAAAAATCGTCACTCGTCTAAAAGGAGGCGATCCTTGCGTCTTTGGACGGGCTGGGGAAGAAGCAGAGGTGCTTGCGCAGCACAGCATTCCGTTTGAAATCGTTCCTGGCGTGACGGCGGGAATCGCAGCTGCCGCTTATGCCGGCATACCGGTTACACACCGGGAATATGCTGCTTCGTTTACCATTGTTACCGGCCACGGCCGTCAAGAAAAGGGAGATGACCGTCTTCATTGGGAAGGGTTGGCGAAAGGAAGCGATACGATTGCCTTTTATATGGGTGTCGGCAATTTGCCGTATATTTGCCAAAAACTAATCGAACATGGAAAGCCGTCGAATACTCCTGTGGCGGTGATCGAATGGGGAACGACACGGAGACAGCGAACGGCTGTCGGCACGCTGCAGACGATTGCCGATATCGTCAAGAAAGCGAATCTTTCCCACCCAGCGATTATTCTTGTCGGAGAGGTCGTTCGGCTTCGTGAAACGATTCAATGGTTCGCTGAGATGGACCGGGGTGAGACGGTTGCCACCATATAAAAAGAAAGGGCGCATCATCGTTTACACGGGGGATGGAAAAGGCAAAACGACCGCCGCTCTCGGATTGGCGATACGAGCGGCGGGAAGAGGGAAAAAAGTCGCCGTCATTCAGTTTATTAAGTCACCGGAACGAACGTATGGAGAGCATCTTATATTTCAAAAACTCGGGATCGAAATGTATCAAATGGGCGCCGGGTTTACGTGGACGAAAACGCCCGAAGTGCATCGTCAGGCATTGAAAGCGGCATGGGAATTTACGAAAGAAAAAGTGTTATCGGGTATGTACGACTTGATTGTTTTAGATGAACTGAACAATGCGCTTGCGATTGACCGGTTTCCGGTCGATGATATCGTCTCCGTTCAAGACGTACTTCGATTGATGGAAAAGCGTCCACCTGATCTTCATTTAGTTATTACCGGCCGTTCGGCGAATAGGAAATTAATCGAGGCAGCTGACATTGTTACGGAGATGAAACTGATCAAACACGATTATGAGAAAGGCGTTACCGCAATGAAAGGGATTGAGCTTTAGCTCATCCCTTCTCTGATTCATTCATAAAGATCTGTTTTGTCGTTTTGCGATTTATTACGTTTATTTCCTTTGCTGTTGTCGCCTGCGATTGGACTGTTTAAGAGCGACATTTTATCTTGTGTCGGTGCGTTCTGATTTTTGCTTCCTTTATTCGGTCTTTTTGTCATGTGCTAGCACGTCCTTTCCACAAATAAGTATTAGGAAAACGTAGGAAGTTGATCAAGATTGTTGGAGGCATCTCCGTCGGGATTGGAGCGTATATATTGTTCTCCATCGTGTTCGGTAACGACATGGACACCGGTAATCGCACCGTTTTCCACTTCCATTAATGCTTTGCGATACGATAATACGCTCCCTTTGGATGTTTTAAATCCAATGATGTCTCCTTGATGATTTTTTTGGACAGTGACAAATGTTTCTTGTCCGTTCATGAACAATCACTCCTTCTTTCAGCATTATTATTTTTTGTAAAAGGACAATTTTTATTCGAACGAGGTGTTACGATGGTCATTTTTGACTGGCATAAAGAAGCGGAAAAACAGTGGGACGAAAGAGCGGATTTTTGGCATCAAAGCAGTGAAGAGATGTGGGAGCGGGGAAGCCGGAAAACGATTATTCCGTTCCTTTCATCATATATTCCAAAAGGAAGCAATGTCATTGATTTAGGGTGTGGGGATGGTTATGGAGCGTGGAAGCTGCATCAAACAGGATACGATGTTATCGGCATCGATTTGTCGAGCGAAATGGTGGAAAAAGCGAAAGCGCGGGGAGAGAACGAAAGGCTGCGCTTTATTCAAGGCGACTTAATGAAATTGCCGTTTGCTGATGAAACGTTTTCTGGAGCGATGGCAATCAATTCGTTGGAGTGGACGGAACGGCCGCTTGAAGCGCTAAAAGAAGCAAAACGGGTGTTAAAGCGAGGCGGCTGTTTTTGTGTCGGCATTCTCGGGCCGACCGCTGCGCCGCGCGTCAACAGCTATCCTCGTTTATACGGAAAGCCGGTTATTTGCAATACAATGATGCCGTGGGAGTTTGAACAATTAGCGAGGGAAAACGGCTGGGATGTTGTCGATGGACAAGGTGTTTATAAACGGGGAGTTCCCGAAAAGCTGGTCCAGCAGTTATCCATCGAACTAAGACAAGCGCTGACGTTTATGTGGTTATTTATGTTGCGTAAGAACTAAAAAAACAAAAAATGCCGATTCATCCCCCACCTATGCTTCGTTTAGAGGTGGGGAGCTTCTCGGCAAAAAAGATAAACAACACAACCATTCACGCAAAGCTGTTACTAATGCCGTTGCAACCTATTTTCCGTACATTTCCTATCAAAAGCTGCCGTATTGTATGAAAATGCATGGGACAATCGTAAGAAAGAAAGTGAAAAAACCTTGGTGTACTACCAAGTTTTTTTTAGCTCGCTGTATATTTTTCTTCCCATTTTTGTCGCCATTTATTGCGGCGTTCTACGCGGGCACCCTTATATAAATGTTTGTATTTGCGCCAATGCGTTTTCCATTGCTTTCTCCGTTCCGCTCTCACGTGCCACTCATTCCTTTCTAGATGTGTCTTATTCTATGTTGTTAACTTCGTTCCAGGGGCTGTCGAATCCTTTGACTAGTTTTGTCGAGGAATAGGAAGTTTCCGTGAACAATCGCGAACTAGGATAGTTCTTTTTTTTATATTTGTCAATAGGAAAAATCGATCATCTCCAATTTCCTGACGCACGATGCAATGGAAAAAGAGTATCATGAGCGGTTATTTGCTTTATGCAAGGGAAAAGGAATGTGTCGACCATGCTGTTTTATCGTGAAAATGGCAGCACCATCGAGTGTAAGAATAAAAAAGAAGGCGGAGTCATCCTCCTGCCTTCTTGACCACATTTTGACCACGCAATTATTAGGAGAGATAAGTGAATTTTATTCAAAAGAATATACTTATTCCCACTCATATGGCGTTTCTTGATAAACGTAATAGTTCAGCCAGTTGACAAACAATAAATTCGCATGAGAGCGCCAAGTGTTAAGCGGCTGTTTCGTCGGATCGTCGTTCGGGAAGTACGATTCCGGAATGTGAATTGGAAGCCCCTTGGCTAAATCGCGTTCATATTCCTCTTTTAATGTCGTAGCATCGTATTCCGGATGGCCAGTTAAAAAGATTTGCTTGCCATCGTTGGAGGCGACTAAACATACGCCCGCTTTCTCTGAAACAGATAAAATCGTCAGTTCTGGGACTCTCTCAATGTCTTCACGTTTGACGTCAGTATGACGTGAATGCGGCATGCGAAACACATCGTCAAACCCGCGCAATAGTTTGACATTTTTTACTTCAAGCGAATGTTCGAAAATACCGAAGCATTTTTGTGGGAGCTGGTATTTCGGAATGCCGTAATGATAATAAAGCCCCGCCTGCGCTCCCCAGCAAATATGTAGCGTTGATGTCACATTTGTTTTCGTCCATTCCATAATTTCTGTCAGTTCGTTCCAATATGTTACTTTTTCAAACGGCATTTGTTCGACCGGAGCACCGGTAATAATCATTCCATCGAACTTCCGATGGCGGATATGTGGAAAGATGGTATAAAATTGATCGAGATGATGCTTGCTTGTCGTCTTTGATTCGTGTGTTGCCGGGCGCAAAAATGTCACATTCACTTGAAGCGGCGAATTGCCAAGAAGACGCAATAACTGTGTTTCCGCTTTTTCTTTTTCCGGCATTAAGTTTAAAATGACTATATTTAACGGACGAATGTCTTGAGAATACGCCCGTTCTTCATCCATTACAAAAATATTTTCTTGTTCTAGTATTTCTTTTGCCGGTAAGTCTTTTGGAATATTGATTGGCAACAGTCTCACCCTCCATTCTTTGTTTTAAATAACTTAATTATAAAAACATTACAAATTTTATTCAACGAATTTTTTTCCATTTGTACAAGTGGTAAAATGTATATGTTTACATTCATTACGTATGTGGATTTAAGACGTCGACTGGCGTGGAGTTGAAAATGTGATGACGATGCCAGGCTTGCCGAAACAGCCAGCGGCGCTTCGCATGAACGTCGATGAAAACGGAATGCTGTCGGCTTATTTTAAAGGGGAGATTGGATGTTTGATCCAACTGCGTTTGATAATTTGAAAACAGTGCTCGAAGGAGCGGTATATGACCTTGATTTAGCGGGAGAAATCATTGTAATCGATCGTCACGATATGGTCGACTTGGCTCACTTTTCGCGTGCATATACGATTACGTTTTGTTTATCATCTGATCATAAACAAAATATATCATGTACGATTCGATTGGAAATGGACTTGGAACAAATTGCGCAAGAACTGCTTCAGCGCGCAGTTCGCCCAGGATGCAAGCTGATGATTACGTTCTCTTTGCCGATCCGACGGTATATAACGTGCTCTCTTATTGAGAGCACGTTGCTTCGCATTTGGGGAGACAAGCGAATCATTCGGCAAACGTTAAGCCATGATTTTCCTAATGAAGAATCTGTGTATCATAACGAAGTAACGATCGAATTTGGCCGCCTTATTTATGAAGACAATGTCGATGATTTGCAGGCGATGATCCCGTATATGCTTGATTCGCTTGAACAGCTGCAGCCATTTTATAAGGCCTAGAAGTGGAAAAACGCCGGGAAATTCATTATGATGAAAAGAGAGGTGAAAATGATGAGCGTTTATGATTTTACTGTAAAAACGATTCGCGGGGAAGAACAGTCGCTGGCGGATTATAAAGGGAAAGTGTTGCTGATTGTCAATACGGCAAGCAAATGCGGCTTTACCCCGCAATATAAAGAGCTGCAGGAGCTATATGAGCAGTACCGCGACCGCGGTTTTGTCGTTCTTGGTTTTCCGTGCAATCAATTTGGCCATCAAGAGCCAGGCACGGAAGAAGAGATTGAACAGTTTTGCCAAGTCAATTACGGGGTAACTTTCCCGATGTTTGCCAAAGTCGATGTCAATGGTGAAAATGCTCATCCGCTTTTTCAGTATTTAAAGGAAAAAGCCCCAGGTGTGCTTGGAACGAAGGCGATTAAATGGAACTTTACGAAGTTTTTAGTGGATCGAAACGGAAATGTGGTCGCACGTTTTGCTTCACAAACGAAGCCGAGCGAGTTAAAAAACGAAATTGAAGAACTGTTGTAATAAAGGAAAAAATGTATTTCCGATGAGAAAGACGGCTTTTTGCCGATAGATATAGTTGTTTTATAGGTTTATAAAGCATGCAAATTTCTGTTATCATTCTAATATGTCTTAGCCGGATGGAGTTCTAAGAAACAATAGGTCATTTGCCGCTGATACTTAACGGAACGAAATGCACGCAGGTGCGGGTGCCTAACTGCTGACTTTCGTCGGCGAGAAGCTCAAACGAGAGTGGGATGGTTGCCATGAAAATGTTAACGGTGGAAAATATCGCAAAAAGCTACGGAGAAAAGGTGTTATTTCAACAACTGTCTTTTACGATTAAAGAAGGGGAGCGCATCGGCATTATCGGCGTCAATGGTGCTGGAAAATCAACATTATTGCGCATAATTGCCGGGGCGGATGCGCCTGATGAAGGACAAATTACTTATTCAAAAGATTTCACGATCGGTTATTTGCCGCAGGAGCCGGAGTTTCGTCATGATTTTACCGTTTTAGAACAAGTATTCCATCGGGATACCCCTCTTATTCGCCTTTTGCGTGAATATGAACTGGCGCTTGCCGAGCTGGAAGAACATCCCCTTGATGAAAAGCGTCAGGCTCGCTTGTATGCCTGCCAGCAACAAATGGATGCGCAAAATGCATGGGATGCGAATGCCAATGCAAAAGCGATTTTGACAAAGCTAGGCATTTCTGATATGACGAAACGAATCGGCGAGCTGTCAGGAGGGCAAAAACGGCGGGTAGCGCTGGCGCAGGCGCTCATTGAAGCACCAGATTTACTGATTCTTGATGAGCCGACAAACCATCTTGATTATGAAGCCATTCGTTGGTTAGAAGAATATTTATCACGTTATCAAGGAGCGGTATTGTTTGTCACGCACGATCGCTATTTTTTGGACCGCGTCACCAATCGCATTTTTGAACTGGACCGTGGCAAGTTATACACGTATGTAGGGAATTATGCTGCATTTTTGGAGGCAAAAGCCCTTCGGGAAGAACAAGAACGTACTGCCGCGGAAAAACGGCATCATTTATACCGCCGTGAGCTCGAATGGGTAAAACGCGGAGCAAAAGCGCGGACAACGAAACAAAAGGCGCGTCTGAAGCGGTTTGCCCAGCTCGAAGCGTCACTGCCGACGGAAAAAAGCGGGCAGCTGGAGATGAAGCTGGGCGGCAGCCGGCTTGGCAAAAAGGTGATCGAGCTGAAGCGAATCAGCCATTCGTTTGGCGGCAAGCAGCTCTTTCATTCCTTTAACCTGCTTGTCAAACCGGGTGACCGCATTGGCATTGTCGGGCCGAACGGCAGCGGCAAATCCACTTTGCTTAATATCATCGCCGGACGGCTGCAGCCGGAAGAAGGAGAGGTGGAAATCGGTCCGACTGTCAAAATTGCCTATTATACGCAAGAGCATGTGGAAATGGACGAGCAGAAACGAGTCATCGAATATATTCGCGAAGCGGGCGATGCGATTCGCACCGTTGATGGAACGGTTATTTCCGCCGCACAATTATTGGAGCGGTTTCTGTTCCCGATGCATATGCACGGAACGCCGATTCGCAAACTGTCCGGAGGGGAAAAACGCCGTTTATATTTATTGCGCTTGTTGATGACGGAACCGAACGTCTTATTGCTCGATGAGCCGACGAACGATTTCGATACGCAAACGTTGACCGTGCTTGAAGATTATTTGCAGTCATTTCCTGGCGTTGTCGTTACCGTATCACATGACCGCTACTTTTTAGATAAAGTCGCTGACCAGCTTTTGATTTTAGAAGGAAACGGACGAATATCCACTTACTTTGGCGAATATTCCGCATACTTAGAAGAGCAGCTGCTGAGGAAATCAATGCAAAAACAGGAAAAACAAGCACCAAAAGAAACGAAAACGCTAAAGAAACAAACGAAACGCCGTTTGACGTTTAAAGAACAAAAAGAATGGGAAGAAATCGAAGCCAACATCGCTGCACTTGAAACAAAATTGCAGCAAGTAGCCGAAGAGATGGAAACATTTGCGAGCAATTATGAAAAAATCCAGCAGCTTTCACAAGAATATGAAAATCTTTCAGCAAAGTTAGATTCGCTTTTGGAACGTTGGGCGGAGTTATCAGAGCTCGTAGAATCGTCATAAAAAGAAAAAGGAGGGAACGCTGTTGAAAATTAAATCGATTGAACCAACCCCGAGTCCAAACACGATGAAAGTATTGTTAGATGAGGAACTGCCGTCTGGCACCAGAAATAACTATAAACCGGACAATGTCGATACGGCGCCTCCTCTTATTCAACAGCTAATGAAAATTGAAGGGGTAAAAGGAATTTATCATGTCGCTGACTTTTTGGCCATTGAGCGCAATCCGAAATACGACTGGAAAGAGATTTTAACGAAAGTGCGCGAAGTGTTTGGAGAGGAAGTGGAAAACGAGCAAGGAGAAACGAAAAAGCCAAACGAACATTTTGGTGAAGTGAAAGTATATGTACAAATGTTGTATGGTTTGCCGATGCAAGTGAAATTAATAGATGGCGAACAAGAGCATCGCGTTGGGCTTCCGAAACAGTTTATGGATGCGGTCATTGAAGCGCAGAAATATGCGGGCAATATCGTGTTAGAACGAAAATGGGTGGAAAAAGGCGTGCGTTACGGCACCTTTGAGGAAATCGGCAATGAAATGGTCGAAGAACTTTCCGCAGCATACCCGCCGGAACGATTAGAGCGCATTGTTCAAATGTTTCGCCGCGGCGAGCAAGCAAAGACGCAAAAACGTATAAGCATCAAAGTGACGGAAGAAATGCTCGATGATCCGGATTGGACGAAACGATATGCGGCGCTAGAACAAATGGCGGAGCCGACAGAAGACGATATACCGGTGCTCGCAAAAGCGCTAAAAGATGAAAAAGTAGCGATTCGCCGCTTGGCTACTGCGTATTTAGGAATGATCGGCGGCAAAAAAGTATTGCCGTATTTATATGAAGCGCTGAAAGATAAAGCGGTTTCCGTGCGGCGGACGGCGGGAGACTGCTTGTCCGATATTGGAGATCCGGAAGCCATTCCAGTGATGATTGAGGCGCTGAAAGACCCAAGCAAGCTTGTCCGTTGGCGCGCTGCCATGTTTTTATACGAAGTCGGCGATGAATCGGCATTGCCGGCATTAAAGGCGGCGGAAAACGATCCGGAATTTGAAGTGAGCATGCAAGTGAAAATGGCGATCGAGCGCATTGAAGGCGGCGAGGAAGCGAAAGGATCGGTTTGGAAACAAATGACGGAAAGCAGAAGAAAAGGTCAATAGTAATTTGGAAAAGGCACGCTACACTTGATTGCACCTTTTCTTTTTACGTCTTTATGTGTAATGTTTGCATCATTTATAACGTAAGTACGATCGTATCAGTTATTTTTATTGATTTTTTGGAAATAAAATAGTATTCTGATGCCAGCAAAAATGGTTTGGAGGGATTGGGTTATGTCCATGGCTTATGAAGAATATATGCGCCAGCTTGTGCAGCCAATGCGCGATGAATTGGTGAACGCCGGATTCCGCGAACTTCGCACGAGCGAAGAAGTAGAACAATTTATGGAAAACGTCGAAGGCACGACGTTTGTGGTGGTCAACTCCGTTTGTGGATGCGCAGCGGGATTGGCACGGCCAGCGGCAACACAGGCTGTTTTAAACAGTGAGAAAAAACCAGATCATTTAGTGACGGTGTTTGCCGGTCAAGATAGAGAAGCAACGGCAAAAATGCGCGAGTATTTCGTTGGGATTGCACCATCTTCTCCATCGATGGCGCTCTTAAAAGGAAAAGAGGTCGTTCATTTTATTCCACGCGAGGAAATTGAATTTCAATCGATGGAAGCAGTAATGGAAAACATTATGAACGCATTTGAAAAATATTGCGAATAGGATGCTTATTTAGGCATCCTTTTTTTATGCGTCGTTATCAATCACTCACTTAAAGGAACCGAGCATCGACAAATGAAGAGCGAACGGTTAACGAAAAGGAATAGAAAGAAAGTTGCAAGGGAATGTTAAAGGTGGGGATATAAGTAGTTTGTTAAACATCTATAAAAAGGTATGAAATCATGTAAATATCTCCTGTTATTGGACGTAAGTAAAGAGGCGGATATTCTCCATCTTTTGTATTGTCTCCTGCCTGATGATAAAAAAATCATCTCCTCCTTCCTCATGTAAAAAGGAAATGACGAAGATTTGGCGAATATATGTTCTAAAGGATCCAAACATAGGGGGAAGGCAAGGGGATGAAAACGGTTCGGGTGATGAAAATTGTTTCTCATGATGAATCGCAACTTCGCTCATTAGATGAGTTGATGCGCGTCTTTTGTTCCGCGAAGCGATACGCGTTTAACCGTTTGCTGGAGGGAAGGAACGCAAAAGACATCATTAAGCGCCTTCCGCGCCAATTTCGGCTCAACAAACGGTTTGCCGAAGACGCGGTCTTGCTTGCTCAAGCGCTGATTTCTTCCCAACGTGAGTTGCTTCCAATGCGCTTAGAGGATGTGCAGGCGAAAATCGAAAAAACCGAAAAGAAAATCGATGACTACCAACATGGAAGAAAAACACCGAAAAAAGTCGATCTTCCAACATGTCTAGGTGGATTGCACCAACGTTTAGAAAAGCTCAAAGCGAAAGAAGCCGAGCTAACGCATCATCTAGAACAAGGGACAATTCCACGTGTGATTTTTGGTGGAAAACAAAACTTTTACAAGCGCTTGAAAGGAAAAATCACGAACGAAGAATGGAAAGAATTACGCTCGAATCAGTTGTACGCAAGAGGTGATAAAAGCAAAAAAGGAAATTTGAATATTCGCCTCACCTATGACGACAAGACGTACCAATGTTATGTAGAAATCGCCAATCCACTTGGACAACAAGAAGGGAAACACGCTCCCCGCTTGAGGTTTCCTGTGTTGGTTCCTGAAAAATATGAAGAGGAAATCATCGATGTCGTCATGGGAGAACAAGTGGGAGTGAATGCAAAAGGCAAGCCGATCATGGACTACCAGCCATACACGGTGGAAATCAAACGAAAAAACGAAGAGTATTATGTGCATCTCATTTATGAGGAAGAAGTGTATGGCAGAGAACTTGCCTACTATGAACCGATTCAAGCGGAACGAATCGCAGGAATGGATATCAATATTGATCGCATCGCCGTAAGCATCGTTTCGAAACAGGGAAACTTTCTTCAATCAAAGGTGTTTTACTGTCATGAACTCGAATATGTGCGGGCGAATAAACGAAACAACATCATTGGTGAAACGGTGCGCGATGTATATGACTGGCTGCTTCAAGAGAATGTTGGGGCAATGGTTATCGAAAACATCCAACTAAGACAGCAGCACGATACGGACAAACGATTCAATCGCTTGACCCACCATTTCAAAAAGAAAAAGCTGACGGAAACGATTCTTCGTCGGGGAATGCGGCTTGGGTTTCGCATCAAAAAGGTGAATCCCGCGTACACCAGCATCATCGGACGTTTCAAATATATGAAAAAGTATGGGTTGTCCGTCCATGAAAGTGCCGCTTTGGTGATTGGCAGGCGGGGATTGGGGTATCAGGAACGATTGCCAAAAGAACTCATCGATATCATAAAAACGAAAGTGAAACGCCATTGGATTGCCGTGTTAGGGTCGATGGAAGAATCCTACAAGCAATCGAAAAGCGGCAAGAAACAACACCAATATATCGCGATGATGTTACGCAAAATCGAGAATTTCAAACAAGAGCATGAATGGTCATTATGGAACATCTTGCACAAATGTTGTTGGCTGAACCAGTATCAAATTCAACTAAAGGAGGTGTAAACCTGGTTGCTAAAATCGTTGTCGTGTACTGACCGATGGAAGGAATGGTGCACGACAGGTGCCGTCGCTGACAGCGATCCACGGGGTGTCTTTCACAATAGGTGGATGACAAGGGGATTCCCTTCCTGATGGAACTCGGGTGTTTCCTGAGCGGTAAGCGGTGTTTCCTGGTTCCATCGCGATGAGCCGATTTTTATAGATTTTAGTAACCAGGTGACATGTGATGCCGAAACGGAAAAAAGATCCGTCCAAAGCGGGATTAGGCGCTCCAAACGTGAAAGGCCAAGGAACAACGCAAACAGAAACGGGCGCATACGAGCTTGACTCCGCCCGCAAGAAAACAAAAATCGATTAACAGAAAAACTCGCAGTCAACCTGCGAGTTTTTCTTATGCATTTGCAATACAGCTATAAATAAAATAAAGAATCGTAATAATGCTTGCCGCAAAAAAGATTGTGTTCATGCTGTTTCCCGCCTTTCTCTATATGTTTTCTATGGTAAAGTATGATACACTATTTATATAATTTAAATAATTTAATTCTTTATATATTCATAGTATATATCATTTAAAGCGGAAAAAGAAAGCGTTTTTCCATGCGTAAGTTGGGGGAGATGGAGCAATGAAGTTGGCAGCGCGTATGAAAGCTTTTTCCACATCGATTTTTAGCGAACTATCAATCTATATAAAACAAAAATGCAGTGAAAAAAATGATATGATTGATTTAAGTATCGGCAGTCCAGATTTACCGCCGCCGCCATTTGTCATGGAAGCGCTTAGCCGTTATGCGAGCGATCCAAAAGCATATGGATATACGCTGAAAGGTACACGCGAATTTCATGAAGCAGTGGCGTTTTATTATCAAACAGCGCATCATGTATCGCTTCATCCGGAAACAGAAATCATGTATGTCATCGGTTCACAAGACGGGCTTGTTCACCTGCCAATGGCATTTGCGGACCCGGGGGATATTATTCTTGTTCCTGATCCCGGCTATCCGGCATATGCAACAGGCATTGCGATGGCCGAAGCTGTTCCTTATTTCATGCCGCTTCGAAAAGAAAACGATTTCCTGCCAAATCTGCGGGAAATTCCGCAAGAGATAGCAGAAAAAGCGGTGCTTATGTTTTTAAACTTTCCGGGGAATCCCGTTCCCGCGTTAGCAACGGAAGCGTTTTTCCGGGAAGTGGTTGAATTTGCAAAACGATATAACATTATCGTCGTCTCCGATTTTGCTTATAGCGAACTTTATTATGACGGCAATAAGCCGATTAGTTTTTTATCCATACCTGGAGCAAAAGAAGTCGGAATTGAATTGAATTCATTATCGAAAAGTTACAATATGGCCGGCTGCCGCATTGGTTATATTTGCGGAAATGAAGAAATCATCCGCATCCTTAGCAAATTTAAATCGAATTTGGATTACGGCATATTTTTGCCGATTCAGCAAGCAGCGATTGCGGCGTTAACAGAAGGTGCGTCATTTTGCGAACAAAACCGGGCTATTTATCAATCCCGCCGCGATTGCTTCGTAGACGGTCTTGCTTCAATTGGATGGCATGTCGACCGGCCGAAAGCGGGCATGTTTATATGGGCGGAAATTCCGAAAGGATGGAATTCCCTTGATTTTACCTATGCGTTAATTGATCGTGCCGGTGTCGTCGTTACGCCTGGGCATGCGTTTGGACCGAGCGGAGAAGGGTATGTGCGTATCGCGCTTGTAGAAGGAGAAGACAAACTATTGCGGGCAGTAGAAAAATTGAAACAAAGCGGAATTTTTTCAGCAAAGTGAGGTGAAAATGCGTGAAGCTGCCAAAGTGGTTAAGAAAAACGCTCGTTGTCGCAATCACGGTATGTACGTTTGGTCTTGTCACACCACCTTCTTCGTTAATGGCTGCTGATGAACCAGCGTCAGATGATTCGCCGTCTTCTGATTGGCAAAATAATCATAGCGGATCGCCAATTACGTCCGTTACAGCTCAGCGGGAAATGCAAGCGCCGGTTTTGACTCGGCAGCAATTTATTGAGCAGACGATGGAGAAAGCGGTCGTGCAATCGTACGAAAAATTTGGCAGCAAAATCGCTCCTGTTATTGAAGAAGAGTTTCGCGATGTGATTTTGCCGCGCATTGAGGAAGTGATTGCGTCGCTTGCTGAGCAATACCCGGAAGAACAGCTGCAGTATTTGGAGGTGACGGAAAACCCATCAGGCGGGATGGGAGAGCGCATTTTTCATATTTACCGCGTCGACACAGGAGAGGATATTATCCGTTTTCACGTCAGGCGCGAACATCCGCCGCAAGATGGGTATTGGTTTCAATTTCATTACCATACGTACCACGACAATTTCCAAACCCATTACGAGCTAGGAAAAATTTATTGGGATAAAAATACGCCGCCACAATGGCGGACGTGAACGGTTTTTTTGCTCCGTTTCCACATGAACGTTTCCCGCTGATCCCGCTTCCTTATTTTACACATTTGTCCTCGTTTTTTTGTGTGTTACAATTTAATAGAAAAAGAGATTTTCATATTTGTAGTAAAAGAAGCGGGGGAAAGGATCATGAAACGGATTCTTTTTTGGATCATGATAATGTTGGCGATCGTTCCGCTTCTTTCGCTTTCCCCGTATCCTGCCGCGCACGGCATTTTGCTTGTTGATAGCAATATAGACATTAAACATACAATGCCGCACGATATATTAAGAAAAATGATCATTGTTCCGGAAACGAACTTTTCCCATCATGAGGCGAAAAAAATGATTGATACGCTTGCCCATATCGACCCATCCATATTGCAAAAAGCGGCGGATCATCATATTTACATTCAGCTGTTGACTGGAAAGATTACCGATGAACCGTCGGCGAGGCACTTACACGGAAAAACGCCGCGCGGATATTTGTCCTCTTCGACAACATGGGATGATGTTCCAGGGCTTGGCGGCTCACATTTAGTGCTTGTGAAAATCGGCCACAGCGAGAAGGGAAAAGGGCACGGTTCGGTCAATTTGGAATTGCATGAGTTTGCACATTCCATCGATTACATCGTGTTCGATCATATTCATGAGACGGCGGCTTTCCGTTCGATTTGGCAGGAAGAAGCAGCGAAACTGTTTCCAGATCACTATTATTTCCTTACGTATCCGGAAGAGTATTTTGCCGAATCGTTTGCGTACTATTACTATAGCGATGAGACACGCAGGCATTTGCAAATTGTTGCCCCAAAAACGTATCAGTTTATTCGCCATTTGGCTGAAAGAGCTCGTTTGTGAGCTCTTTTTTTGTTTCTGAATGAGATTCCTTTATGCTATGATAGAACGTGAGGTGATAACATTGCGTCAATACTTACAATTACTAGAAGATATTCTCGAAAACGGAGTAGAAAAAGACGACCGTACTGGGGTCGGGACGTTATCCGTGTTTGGTCGTCAGCTGCGTTTTAATTTGCAGGAAGGATTCCCACTCTTAACAACAAAAAAATTACATATCCGTTCGATCATTTACGAATTATTATGGTTTTTAAAAGGAGATACGAATGTCCGCTACTTGCAAGAAAACGGCGTGACGATCTGGGATGAGTGGGCGGATGAAAACGGCGAGTTAGGCCCAATATACGGCGCGCAGTGGCGTTCATGGAAAGGGGCCGATGGCAAAACGGTGGATCAAATCAGCTGGGTTATTGAAGAAATTAAACGAAACCCAAATTCCCGCCGCTTATTAGTAAGCGCGTGGAATGTGGCAGAGCTAGATAAAATGAAACTGCCGCCTTGCCATTATGCGTTTCAATTTTATGTGGCAGACGGGAAGCTTTCTTGCATGTGGCAGCAACGTTCCGTTGATACGTTTTTAGGTTTGCCGTTTAACATCGCCAGCTATGCGCTGTTGACGCATATGATCGCCCAGCAGTGCGATTTAGATGTCGGTGAATTGATTTTTAGCGGCGGCGATGTACATTTGTATAAAAATCATCTTGAGCAAGCCAAACTACAACTGACGAGAGAACCGCGACCGCTTCCGAAGCTGGTGATCAAGCGGAAGCCTACTTCGATTTTTGAATATGAATTCGAGGATTTTGAAATTGTCGACTATGATCCGCATCCGCATATTAAAGCGCCGGTTGCCGTATAAAGGAGAGATAGAATGATTTCACATATTGTCGCCATGGATCAAAACCGTGTCATTGGCAAAGACAACCGCCTGCCATGGCATTTGCCTGCTGATTTAGCGTATTTTAAAAAAGTAACGATGGGCCATGCCATTATTATGGGGCGCAAAACGTTTGAATCCATCGGGCGGCCGCTTCCGGGAAGAGAAAATGTCATTGTGACGCGGAATCGGTCGTTTCAGGCAGAAGGATGTACGGTGATCCATTCGATCGAAGCGATTCGTCAGTTTGCCGCTAAGCGCGATGATGAAGTGTTTGTCATTGGCGGTGCGGAATTGTTTCAAGCGACATTGCCGTTTGCCGACCGTCTCTACATAACGAAAATTGAGGCGAATTTTCCGGGTGATACGTTTTATCCGGATTTTGAAGAGTCAGAGTGGCGGCTCGTTTCCTATACGAAGGGAATAAAAGATGAAAAAAATCCATATGATTATGCGTTTATCGTTTATGAACGCAAACGTTAACGTGTTTCGCTTTTCGGCGGAACACGTTTTTCTTTTCAATCGAATAGAAGCAGCATAAAAAAGGAACGATAACAGTAAAAGATGATGGAAATGGAGGAATACGATGAAGCATATCGTTCCATTGGCGATTAAATTTATTGGGTGGAGTGTAGTGCTGCTTTCTATTTTTACGATTTTTAATGCTCCGTTGCTTCTCATACTCATCATAACGGCAGGAACCGCTGTAGTTTCTTATCTCATCGGTGATCTATTTATTCTGCCGCGCTTTGGCAATTTGGCAGCAGCGATTGCTGATGTTCCGCTTGCGTTTTTGCTTATTTGGCTCACTAGCTACGCACTGATTGAACCGACTGTCAATATGGCGTACGCTTCGTTTTATTGCGCGCTGGCAATCGGTGCGATCGAAGCGTTTTTTCATCTGTTTATGGAAAACCGTGTGCTTGATGAGGAAAGAAAAGAACAAGCGTATCGGTGGTATGACGAAGGAAGGTGGGCGACGGAGTTTGCCGAGGAATATGATCAGGAGAAAGACGACCGCACGTAAGAGGGTCGTCTTTTATGTTAGTTATACGTAAAAAAGCACGCCAAAGATTAATTCTATTCTACTTAAATGGCATAATCATAAACAAGAAAAAAATGGGGAGAAATATTTTTTGTAAACTTTTTGAAAATTCCCTTTCTTTTTTAAAAATTTGTGCTATAATTTACAAATTAAAAAGACAACTTAGAAAGAAAGGGAACGAAAACATGGAACAACAACTTAAACGAAAACAAGGAACCGTTTATGTTGAAGATATTTTAATCGCTTATCATACGTTAAAAGATGTTGTACACCATACTCCGCTGCAAAAAAATCCGTTATTATCGGAACGTTACGAATGTAACGTGTATTTGAAGCGCGAAGATTTACAAGTCGTACGCTCATTCAAAATTCGTGGTGCATACAACCGGATGAAACATTTAAGCGAAGAAGAACGGAAAAACGGCATTGTCTGCGCTAGTGCAGGCAACCATGCGCAAGGAGTAGCGTATTCATGTCGGGCGCTAGGCGTGCATGGAAAGGTGTACATGCCGGCGACAACGCCGAGACAAAAAGTATCGCAAGTACAGCTGTTCGGAAAAGATATGGTCGACATTGTTTTAGTAGGCGATACGTTTGATGATTCATTTAACGAAGCAATGGAGTGTGCCAAAAAAGAAGGACGCACATTTATTCATCCGTTTGATGATGAATATGTCATTGCCGGACAAGGAACGATCGGTGTAGAAGTGTTGAACGACTGTGAAGAGCCGATTGATTTTGTGTTTGCGAGCATCGGCGGTGGCGGATTGATGTCGGGGATTGGTACATATGTGAAAAGCATTTCTCCAGCTACAAAAATTATTGGCGTGGAACCAGAAGGTGCACCATCGATGAAAGCTGCCCTCGAGCAAGGGCATGTTGTGACATTAGAAGAGATTGATAAATTTGTGGATGGAGCGGCAGTCAAAACGGTTGGCGAAAAAACGTATGCGCTTTGTAAAGAAATCATTGACGATATTGTTGTCGTACCGGAAGGAAAAGTATGCACAACGATCTTAGAGCTATATAACGAAAATGCAATTGTCGTTGAACCGGCGGGGGCGCTTCCGATTGCAGCACTTGATTTTTACAAAGACAAAATCCGTGGGAAAACGGTTGTCTGTATTGTCAGCGGAGGAAACAATGACATTGATCGAATGCAGGAAATTAAAGAGCGTTCGATGATTTATGAAGGACTGCAGCATTATTTTATCGTCAATTTTCCACAGCGTGCCGGCGCACTTCGCGAATTTTTAGATGAAGTATTAGGGCCTACCGATGATATTACTCGTTTTGAATACACAAAGAAAAATAACAAAGAAAACGGTCCGGCGTTGGTCGGCATTGAATTAAAACGCCGCGAAGATTACGAGCCGCTCATTGAGCGCATGAAGAAAAAAGGGTTTCCGTTTCAAGAAGTGAATAAAAATCCAAACTTATTCCATTTACTCATTTAGTGAAAAAACACGAAAAAAGTCGTAAATATTTCGCACATTTCTGACATGCTTTTTTACCGATTTGGTGTATAATAAAAGTAAATCGGTGAAAAAGAGGATTGATATTTTGCTATTCAAAAGCCTAGAGTTCAAAAATGCTTATGGGCAGAAGGTGAAGATTATCGAAATTCCTGTATTGGAGGAAGATAACACGTACCGATTTATGATTCAATTGCGCTTAGAAACGTTTATTGCCAAAGTATATCGATCCCGTAATGCTCGTTCTGTTTACTCGTTTCGGGAATATTTGAAAAAAGTATTAAAATGGCCTGTTTATGAGCAAATTTTTAAGGCCGATGTTTTAAAAAACAATGCTTAAACCTAAAAAAGTTGTTTTGCTTCGGCAAAACAACTTTTTATTTAGTCATTGCTATTTTGTGACTGTCGCACATAAGTTCATATGTCTTTCGATATTTTTTCAAACTTTCCACACATATTGTTGATATGATAATAAAATGAATAGACGTGGAAAATTCCATCGCTTTTTTGGTTTTATCTCTTTTTATGCAGTTCACCCCCTTTATGAAAAAAAGATTCACTTTTCTTCAGGACATTCTAGATTTTTATAGGAATTTTCCTCTTTTCATTGTATAATTGTACATATGGCTTAAATATTGGGAGTGAATTCATGAAAAACGTGAAAGTTGTAACAGATTCAACGGTCGATTTGCCGAAAGAGGTGTTGCAAGAGCATGGGATTGAGGTAGTCCCACTCAGCTTTACGATTGGTGAGGAAGCGTTTATCGACCGCGTAACGATCACCCCGGATGAGTTTATGGAAAAAATGAAAGAAGCAGAGGAATTGCCAAAAAGCTCTCAACCTTCTGTCGGCGAGTTTCTCGAAATCTATAACCGCCTTGGTGAAGATGGAAGCGATATTATCTCGATCCATATGGCTGGTGAGCTAAGCGGCACTGTTCGCTCCGCGCAGTATGCCGCGACATTAGCGGAAGCAAATGTGACAGTGGTAGATTCGGAGTTTATTTCGCTTGCCCTGGGATTTCAAGTGTTGGAAGCAGCGCAACAGGCAAGACTGGGGAAAAGTGTGGAGGAAATTGTAAACCGTCTGCGCGACGTCCGTCGCTGTACGCGATTGTACGTCACAGTCGATACATTAGACAACCTCGTAAAAGGCGGTCGTATTGGCCGTGGAAGAGCATTGGTCGGTTCGCTTTTAAACATTAAACCGATTGCAGCGCTTGTCGATGGAATGTATACACCGATTGCGAAAGCGCGCAGTTATTCACAAATCATCAAATATTTGACAAATCAATTTAAAGAAGATATATCGAATAAAACGATTCGGGCTGTTGGGATCGTCCATGCCGATGCGCTCGCATTAGCAGAACGGCTGAAACAATCGATCATGGAAGCGACTGGATATCATTCCATCGATATTGTCGCAACAACGCCGGTGATTTCGATCCATACCGGACCGGGCGCCATTGGCCTTATGTATTATGCAGAATAGAAGAAAACAGGTGAAGAGAAAGGTGAAAGGAAAGATGAAGCGATTCGTCGTTCTACTTGTCATCGTACTTCTTGCTGCATGCGGAAAAACCATTCCTGATGCAAAAAATTGGCCGGTTGATGATTTTACGTATACGGATCAAAATGGGAAGCCATTCGGTTTAAAAGATTTAAAAGGAAAAGTATGGGTTGCCGACTTTATTTTTACCAATTGTGAGACTGTTTGTCCGCCAATGACTGCCAATATGGCTAAGTTGCAAAAAAAGGCGAAAGAAAAAGGGCTTGATGTTGAATTTGTCTCATTTAGTGTCGATCCGGAAGTAGATACACCGGAAAAGTTAAAAGAGTATGTGAAAAAGTTTAACGGTGATTTATCAAATTGGCATTTGCTTACAGGATACAGCCAGCAAGAAATTGAGAAATTTGCCGAGAAAAACTTTAAAACGATTGTAAAAAAACCGAAAAACGAGGATCAAGTGATCCATGGAACAGAGTTTTATCTTGTTGACCAAAACGGTACGATTGTCCAAACTTATAGTGGGGTGCAAGATGTTCCGTATGAAAAAATTTTAGAGCATATTGAGATTTTGCAATCGTCATAAAAGGCAAAAATGTAGATACATTTTTGCCTTTTCGTGTTTTCTTCATGTGTGTTTACAAGGTAAGGCAGGTGTAGAATAATGAAAAAATGGGGATTGATTTTTTTATTGTTGCTCTATTGCGCGGGCTGTTCTTCCGAGCAGGCAATCAACGCTGCCAGCTTGCCTGAACGGCAAATAAAGCTGACACCGCGTACGGTTGCTAATGATTTTTTTCCAAAAGATATTCGCGTGCTCGCTCTTGGCGATTCGCTAACAGAGGGAGTAGGGGATCATGAACAAAAAGGCGGATATGTTTCTCGGTTGCGCCAACAATTATTACAGCATAAAGGGGTGCGAACGCTCTCGGTCATCAATTTTGGAAAGCGAGGGTTACGGATTTCCAAGCTTGATGATGTTGTCCATGAGCACGCAAACGAAGTCCGACAGGCGGATCTTATTTTCATCACCATCGGCGGCAATGACATGATGAAAATTGTTCGCTCCCATTTTTTTGATTTATCGTACACTTTGTTTGAGAAGGAACAAAAACGATTTGCCGAGCGGTTGGATCATCTTTTGGCAATGATTCGCACATATAACCAACATGCTACTATTGTTCTTGTCGGCTTATACAATCCATTTTCTAACTTGCTTCCAAATATTCCGGAAATCAACGATGTTATCAAGCTATGGAATAATGGGAGCAAAGCGGTGTTGGCGCGCTATGATCGGACGATTTTTGTCAATGTGAAAGATTTGTTTGATGGCCGGGATGATGTGTTATATAGCGACCAGTTTCATCCAAATGAAGTAGGGTATGAATTAATCGCAAGACGTGTGTATGAACAATTGCAGCAACACGAAGAAATGTGGTTAGGGAGTTTGGAACAATGAATTGGAAAAAATGGTTTTGGACATTGGTGGTATTGGATATTGCTGTTGTGATGCTTTTTGCTGTTTGGTTGTTTCAGCCGGCTAAACCGATATCGGTGCCGTCTCCGAAAAAAGTAAAAGGAGCCACGTTTACGGTATATTCGAACAAAGAACATTTGAATACGGTGATCAATGATTATATTCGTAAAAAAGCAAAAGACCATCCCGTGCAATATCGAGTTTGGCTTGATGATCGAGTGTATGTGGCAAGCAAGCTCCCTGTATTTGGCCGGAAGATGGACCTTGTCGTTTCCTTTATTCCGAAAGTGGTTAAAGGCGGAAATGTAGTGCTAGAAAGTCCGGAAATATCGCTGGGCGATTGGGAGCTTCCGGTCACGTACGTGTTAAGATATTTACGAAAACACGCGCCATTGCCGGATGAAGTGATCATTGATCCGAAGGTTAACCGCGTGTATGTGGCGCTTACTGATATTCGTTTCGGCAACGGTTATCAAGTTTCCGCCCGGAAAATTGATTTGGCAAAGGATGAAATTGTATTTACGCTGACGATTCCGACATCGGCAAAACAATAAGGGCCGCTTGTAAGCGCGCCCCTATTTATTAGTTGATTCGCAGTCCTTTCGGATAAAAGTTTTTCACCATACCTTTTACTTCTTTTCCCCACCCGAGCGGATAACCATCAACGGTCACAAGCAGCCAGCCGCGGTCTTCTCCCGTCTGAATCGTTTCTCCGCGCAAATATTTTAGGCATTCTACGCTGTCGCTTGACAAGTCAAGGGAGTAACGAACGTCTTGCGGCTTTAGCGATAAGGCAAGTGCATGGTTCGGCTCAAACCGCTGCTTTTTCGCTTCTCCTAAGTGAAGACCTGCCCGCACGACTTTCAGGCCATCGAAATTCGGGCAGTGGTCAGGTAGGGCGAATAGATGGTGTTGAAAGGCATACATCGGTTTTTCGATTTCTGTTTGCAATGCTTCTTGTTCAAACTGCCGATACTCGCGAACCATTTGTTTGGAGGCGTTTGGCTTGGCATAGCGTCCATTCCATGAAGGGGACGGGCCTGTTTTTTTTATTTTCGCGACAAAATGGCCTTCCCCTTTTAACGAATGCGGCCATAGCCGAGCCGTTCTCTCCATTTCCTCGAAGTTCGTGTTCGTCCATTCCCGTCTTCCCGGCTGAATGCCATGAACTTTTTCAATCGACAGCAATTCAAGATCATCATATGTTTGTAAAAAAGCTTCTATGGTCTGTTCGTTTTCTTCAGGAGAAAACGTGCAAGTGGAATAGACGAGAATGCCGCCTTCTTTTAACATCTCGTATGCACAATCTAAAATATGCTGCTGTTTGATGGCGCATTGTTCGACGTGCGCTTGGCTCCAAAATTGCACAGCTTCTTCGTCTTTTCGAAACATGCCTTCCCCCGAGCATGGAGCATCTACTAAGATTTTGTCAAAAAACCCAGGGAAATATTTCGCGAGCTTTTCCGGTGTTTCATTCGTAACAAGCGCGTTTGTAATCCCAAACCGCTCGATATTTTCCGATAGTGCTTTGACGCGCTTCGGATGAATTTCATTGGCGATAATCAGCCCTTGATTTTTCATCATTGCCGCAAGCTGCGTCGTTTTTCCGCCAGGTGCGGCGCAAAGGTCAAGAACAAACTCCCCTGGATTAGGCTTTAACACTTCAGCTACAAACATCGCGCTCGGCTCTTGGATATAATAGAGCCCTGCCGCGTGATACGGATGCTTTCCAGGTTGTTCGTGTGCGTCATAATAAAAACCAGTTGGGCAAAACGGAACGGGGGAAAGTACAAACGGGACGAGCGTTAAAAACGTCTCGCGGTCGATTTTCAATGGGTTGAACCGCAACCCGTTTGCTTTTTCTTCATGATAGGTGGAAAAAAAACGAGAAGCTTCGTCTTCCAAAAGCCTCTCCATTTTTTCGATGAATTCGCTTGGTAATTTCAATGATCCAACTCCTTTCTTGCTGCTCAAAATAATAAGATCGTTTATTTTCCGCCCAGCCACTTGATTTTTGGTTCCGTTTTGTTGACAATGCGTTTTATATTCGCGCGGTGGCGGTAAAAGATAAACGCCGTTAATAACGATACTGCGATCATTAGTGGAATGTCATCAGTAAAAAAGATGGTATAAATAACGGCATATACCCCGGCTAACATCGAAGATAACGAAACATACTTGGAAATATATAAAACAATGAAAAAGACAGTAAGAAGCGAAACGAACAAAAACGGTGAATAAAACAGCATCACACCTGCCGATGTTGCGACCGCTTTCCCGCCGCGGAATTTGGCAAAAATCGGATATGTATGTCCGATGACAGCGCACACTCCTGCTAACAGCGGATGTATGTGCACGGAGAACAATACAGGCAGGCTTGCTGCCAGCGTCCCTTTTAGCATATCCCCGCATGTGACGATCATTCCTGCTTTTACGCCAAGGACGCGAAATGTATTTGTCCCTCCTAGATTTCCGCTGCCATGCTCGCGAATATCGATTCCGTATCCTATTTTTCCGACAAGGAGCGCAAACGGAATCGATCCAAGAAGGTAAGCTGTGATCAAAATGAGTGCTTTTTCCATCAACCTCTCTACACCCTTTACTTATCAAATTTGTGCATGTTTTTATTTTACCATGCATGAAAAAAAACGCTAGAAGGAAAATAGAACATATCAACGGAAGGTATTTTTTTTGCATTTATTTTTTTGGCAAAGTAAACTAGATGATAACATGGTTATTTTATCGCTGGAACTGAAAGAGGAGGAAGAAAAGAAATGAAAACGAAAGTAACGTGGAACGGGCAAATGTCGTTTACAGGGATGAGCGCATCAGGAGTGCAAATTCCGATTGATGCTTCCAAAGAAGCAGGGGGACAAGATTCCGGGGCGAGACCGATGGAATTAATTTTACACGGGCTTGCCGGATGTACGGGAATTGATATCATATCGATCTTGACAAAAATGCGGCTTGAAGTTCGATCGTTTTATATAGAAGTGGAAGGAACCCGTGCAGACGATCATCCAAAACGGTTTACGGATATTCACATTCATTATGTGTTAGAAGGGGATTTGCCAGAAGACAAAGTCGTCCGCGCTATTCAATTGTCGAAAGAGAAGTACTGTTCTGTATCCCATTCGTTAAATGCCAACATTACGGCAAGCTACTCGATTAATGGTGTGAAGGGGAAAAAACACTTGTAAAAACAAGGAGGGACAAAAACGAGTGAATCACAGGAGCGCATTGACGAATTACGGCGCATTACCGATTCGCGTTGTCCTGTTTACACGACGCTAAAGGCGGCGGCGTTCAGTTGCAATCTACATGGACAAAAGCATAACGATACCCCCTTGGGCAACCAAGGGGGGATTCCAATGGAAGTAAAGTGACTGGGAAATGACGCGGCAATACGATTTGACAAAAGGTAATATTCCTAAACAGCTGATCGCTTTTTCGTTCCCTATTATGTTTACGAACTTATTGCAAGTTTCCTATCAATTTATCGATAGTTTTTGGGTTGGCAATTTGATAGGAGAAAATTCCCTTGCGGCGGTCGCAGTGGCAAGTACGGTCATTTATACGATTTTATCGTTTATTATCGGCATGAATAACGTCACCTTGACGATTTTTTCGCAACAACAAGGAAAAACGACCAATGCGGCCGCCTTTCTGTTTGCACGCCTTAAAACGGACGAAAAACCGTATGAGTGTGTGCAGGCGAAATGTAAAAAGGAGTACTTTGGATAACTATTCATTAAATTCTTCAAAAACTCAACTTACTCAAAAAGGATATGGCTATTATAGAAACTATGACTTTTTAGATGATGATGAAGAAACAAGAGTAACTCATATTATCTCCATAACAGCAAAAAACGATGGAACATATAGCTATGTAGTTGATTGGGAACGCTGGGGTGAAAGTTGGATAACATTAGACTTAGATATCGAAACTAACTAAAAAAATAAAGCTGTCCCCAAAAAGTGGATTTACTAAATCCCTTGGGGGCAGCTTTTTTTAAAGTTCCAAATAAATGTTCCCTTCACATTTATTTGGTTACATTTTCTTGTTATGGGATTGGTGTCAAAAATATCTTTAAGTGCAACCTTTTAATTACTTAACGTTTTTTTTGGTACGAAAAATACCGCCAGCAATAGTGGAACTATAGGATAAAACATAATTAACTTAAAAGCATTCTCTGCTCCACTGAAATAATAAGCAATAGGTGAAAATAGTAAAGCACTAAGTATAAAATGAATTGCCCTTTTTTTAATCAATCCCCAAATGAGAAAGAAAATCGAAACTCCGATTAACAACCAAAATAATAATCCTGCCCAAAAAAATTCACTTTTTTCACCCTCCCTTTATCCTTTATCTAAATTTTAACATAAATTTGTATGGATTTTAATAATAACCTCCCATTTTTTTCCTCAATTATTCATTTTAGACAAAAAAATTTAAGAAATTCTATTCACCGTGGTTCGAACAATTGAGTAAATCAAGGAAATCCCTAAGTTTGACACGATCTGTTGTAAAATGAAAGTGCTCTTGCATGGGAACTTCTCCTTTTGATGTTTGGTTGCACTTTCATTTTAAGGGGTTCCTCATGCAAGGGCTATTTTTTATGCTTGTCTGATTTTATCTAGCGCCACGGGTATAAAATTTACAATATTTTTAGAAGAAAATAAGTATTTTGGCTCTATTATTACTATGAAACGAAATCTATGATAATGACAGGAAAACGAGGAAAGGAGTTATGAATATGAAACTTTCATCCAAACTGGTTAAAACGACTGTATCTGCGCTTGCCTTGTCCGCTGCTCTGTCTTCAGCAAGTGTATTTGCGGCTGGGCAACCTGACCATCTAGGGAAAAAGCAGCAGACGAATTCCTATTCATATCGTTATATCGATGTACAATTGCTAGGAATTAACGACTTTCACGGACAGCTTGATGTAACAAGAAACGTTGGAGGAAGAGCGGTCGGGCGAGCGGATTATTTAGCTGCGTATTTAAAACAACGGGAAAGGGAAAATAAAAATACGCTTCTTGTGCATGCAGGGGATGCCGTTGGAGCAAGTTCACCTGTATCGGCACTGCTGCAGGATGAGCCAACGATAGAGTTTCTAAATAAGTTAGGTTTTGATGTGGGAGTGCCCGGAAACCATGAATTTGATGAAGGGGTCGACGAAATGCTTCGCCTCATTTATGGGGGGACGCATCCAAAAACCGGCTATTTTCGTGGTGCGGATTTTCCATACGTAAGCGCGAATGTAATAGATAAAAAGACAGGCAAACCGATTCTTCCGCCTTATGTTATTAAAAAAGTGAAAGGAATACCGATTGGTTTTATCGGAGTAACTTTATCCGACACGCCAAGCATCGTCATTCCAAGCGGTGTGGCTGGGGTTGCATTCACGGATGAAGCGGAGGCGATTAACGAGGCGGTGAAACAACTAAAACGGCGGGGGGTGCGCGCAATCGTTGTCCTTGCGCATAATCCAGGGGTTTCTAATAAAGATGGTTCCAACGCGAGTGGAGAAATTGTAGACATCGCGAAAACAGTGGATGATGAAGTCGATGTTATTTTTGCTGGTCATAATCATGCGTATTTAAACGCCGAAGTGGACGGCAAACTGCTTGTTCAATCATATTCTTATGGAACTGCTTTTTCGGATGTGGATTTAACAATTGATCGGCGGACAAAAGACGTTGTTGCGAAAAAAGCGGAAATCGTGACCACCTACCAAGATAGCATCAAGCCTGATCCAAAGATTACGAAATTCATTGACAAGTATGAAGCAAAGGTATCTCCAATTATTAACCAAGTCATCGGTATGGCAAAAACGACGATTAGCGCTGAGCAAAATGCAAGTGGTGAATCAGCGTTAGGAAATTTGATTGCCGATGCGCAGCGGACAGCGATGAAAACCGACTTCGCCTTTATGAATCCTGGCGGCATTCGCGCCAATATTGAACAAGGAGAAGTGACATGGGGAGAGCTGTATAACGTGCAGCCATTTAGCAATCAGCTCGTAAAAATGACGCTCACGGGCGAGCAAATCCGTAAGCTATTGAACCAACAATGGCAGTCGAATCAAACACGCATGCTGCAAATTTCCGGTCTCACATATACTTGGGACGCAAGCAAACCAACAGACAAAGTCGTCGATATTTATTTGCCAAACGGCGCAAAACTCGATCCAAATGCGGAATACACCGTTACAGCAAACAGCTTCCTAGCTGATGGGGGAGATAACTTCACGGTATTTACGGAAGGGAAAAACCGCGAAGTAGGACCAGTCGATTTAGAGGCGCTCATCCATTATATTCAACAGCTTCCTCAGCCATTTGATGCCCAAATCGAAGGCCGCATTCAACAGCTTCGCTAAATATGAAAAAGCTGGTTCCAAAACGCCGTTGGAACCAGCTTTTCTGTTACGCTTTTTGCTCGAACAGCTTAATAATTTCAATAATGACGTTTGTTGCTTTGATCATGTTGTCGACGGAAATGTATTCATAGCGGCCGTGGAAGTTTTCGCCGCCCGTGAAAATATTTGGAGTCGGCAGCCCCATGTACGAAAGCTGCGACCCGTCCGTGCCGCCGCGGATCGGCGAAATTTTCGGTTCAATATTTAAGTTTTTCATCGCTTCATAGGCGATATCGACAACTTCGCGGACCGGTTCGATTTTTTCTCTCATGTTATAATATTGGTCTTTTATTTCGATCGCGATTCGCTCTTTTCCGTATTTTTCTTGCAGTTTTGCCGCGATTTCCCGCATTTTTGCTTTGCGCGCTTCAAATTGTTCGCGGTCAAAGTCGCGGATAATGTAATGAAGCGCTGTTTCTTCGACATTTCCTTGGAAGGAAAGCAAATGATAAAATCCTTCGTAGCCTTCCGTATGTTCCGGCGCTTCGTTGGCAGGAAGCTGTGCGTGAAATTCCATCGCGATTTTCATCGAGTTAATCATTTTGCCTTTGGCGGTGCCTGGATGAACATTTTTTCCTTTAAATTTGATTTTTGCCTCCGCGGCGTTAAAGCTTTCATACTCTAATTCGCCAAGCGGACCGCCATCGACTGTGTACGCATATTTAGCACCGAACTTAGCGACGTCAAACTTATGCGGCCCTCTGCCGATTTCTTCATCCGGTGTAAACGCGACGCGCACTTTTCCGTGTTTAATTTCCGGATGTTGGATTAAGTAGGCCATCGCCGTCATAATTTCCGCGATTCCCGCTTTATTGTCCGCGCCAAGCAGCGTCGTGCCGTCGGTGGTGATTAATGTATGGCCTTTGTAGTTTGCAAGTTCCGGAAAATCTTTCGGCGAAAGCACAATATGTAGCGCCTCATTTAATATGATATCATTGCCATCGTAGTTTTCGACAATTTGCGGTTTTACATTGGCGCCGGTAAATTCGGGAGCCGTATCCATATGGGCTAAAAAGCCAATGGTTGGCACATCTTTATCGGTATTTGCGGGCAATGTTGCCATGATATAGCCGTTTTCGTCTATTGTTACTTCTTCCATGCCGATTGCTTTTAATTCTTCTACTAGCATTCTCGCTAGCGTCCATTGACCCGGAGTGGAGGGACAAGTATCACTGTTCGGGTCAGACTGGGTGTCAACTTGAACATACTTCGTAAAACGTTCAATGATTTCGTTTTTCATGATAGTCAGCTCCTTATTATTTACTATCTTTTTCCTTCTTTATTTTATCATAAAAATGAAAAATCATGTTGGTGTGAGAAAAAAGAGCATTCATATGCACTGCATTGATGATAGACATAACGCATAAAGAAATTATATAATAATATTAAAAAAATATAATACGATTCATCTTCGGGGCAGGGTGAAATTCCCGACCGGCGGTGATGAAGCAATTTGCTTCTCAGCCCGCGAGCCGCATAGGCACGATCCGGTGCAATTCCGGAGCCGACAGTATAGTCTGGATGGGAGAAGATGAAGGTTTGCCGGCGTTCGAATGTTGCGCGATCGAACGTCTATTTGAGCATACCCTTTTTCTCCCTTAAGTGTGAACACTTAAGGGTTTTTTATTTGACGCTCAAAGTTGGCAGCCTTCTTCTTGTGAGGATGGATCACGAGAAGGAGAGGAGAATCGACATGAGAAAAATGAATATCCGCGCGCTTGTCTTAATTGGAGTGTTTAGTGCCATCTCGATTTACTGATGCTGTTAAACTTTCCGCTTCCGCCATTTCCAAACTTTCTATTGGTGGATTTCAGCGACGTTCCTGCATTGATCGCCGCGATTCTGTACGGACCGCTGGCGGGAGTGTCCGTTGAATTGCTGAAAAATGTGTTGAATTATTTCATGGTCGGCAGTCCTACCGGCGTTCCGGTCGGGCATATCGCCAACTTTATGGCCGGGATTACGTTTATTTTGCCGACATATTACGTATATCATAAAACAAAATCAAAAAAAGGAATGCTGGCTGGTTTAGTCATTGGCACCGCCGTTATGGCGCTGATGATGAGCGTATTGAACTACTACGTGTTTCTGCCGGCGTATACGATCTTTCTAGGCGCACCGGCGATGAGCGCGCCGGAAACAAGGGCATTGGTTGTTTCGGCTATCTTGCCGTTTAACGCAGTAAAAGGCGCGATGATCACGATTGTATTTATGCTCTTGTTTGTCCGTTTGCACCAGTGGATGCAAAAACAAGCGGCAACGCATCATGCATAGTGCATATATGCAGCGAGGCTGCCTCAAAAGGCCGTTGAATCGACCTCTTGAGGCAGCCTCTTATTAAATAACCATGCTAAAGTTATTTTTTTCTGCTTCTTAATATTCGCAAATATCAGGAAAGGGAAAAATTAGAATTTTTCGACTTATTATCCCAATTATCTGAATTTTCAACCAAAGGAATGCAAGAACCACCTTTAAACAGCCATATACACATTAAGTAGGTTTTCTAATGAAAATATGTGCTAAATGCAAAAAAAGTAAAAAACCTCGAATGATGCCAAGACAATAATAAAAAAACTGGATAGAGTGTATAAAAAGGACAATGTAAAGGTTGAGAATGGGCAACATGGCAGTAAAAGAAAATCGTTGTGTGCCCGTTTCTTCCGTGTATGAAGAGTGCAAAAAATAAAAAGAGGTTGTCTTAGAAAAGACTCTTTCTCAGCTTGTCGACTTTGTCGGCAAGCTGAGAGGAACTCTAAAAAAGAAGCTCTCGTTTTTTAGGGGTGAATACAATGAACTTTTCAAAAAAGTTTTACATTATCGTTTGGATCGGCAAAGCGCTCTTCCTTAAACGGATTGGCGGTCATCGAGAAGCCGCGTTGTTCCCAATATCCCGGCTCGTCTTTTTTCATGAACTGGATTCCAGATGCCCATTTCGTTCCTTTCCATAAATAAAACGATGCAGGTGGAATAAAGCGGAGCGGATAGCCATGTTTTGGGGAAATATCCTGCCAGTCATGACGTTTGTCTTTCCAGCGGTACACAAATAGCGCGTCATCGCCCATCAGCGCCTCGAGCGGCAAGTTCGCCGAATAGCCGAAGCGGTCTCCTTTTAAATAGCCGTAAATTTTCACGTATTTCACATCTGGGGCCAGTTCAACAAAGCGCAAAAACTCGCGAAAGGCAATCCCTTCAAATGTTGTATCAAATTTCGACCATGTCGTCACACAATGCATATCGATCGTCGAGATTGTTTTTGGCAGTTCCATTACTTGCTGATAGGAAAGAGAGACTTCTTCTTTTACATCCCCAAATAAGCGGAATTCCCATGTTGATTCATCAAATTGATAAACATCCCCATCATGGAGAATCGGCCATTTTTCCGTTTCAAATTGGCCTGGCGGCAGCTGTTTTGTCAATGGCGAGCCCCCCTTTTCTATGTATGAATTTATATAAAATGATACGGCGAGAAAGTGGTGTACGCAACTATATTGGCAGGAAATAATCGGATAGAGAAAAGGGCCGGGCCCTACACAGATTCACGGATATTGCTAAAAGAGTTAGGAATACATGCAGAAAAAGATGTTTTTTCATCAAGGGTTTTTACGATTCAAAGGGATCTGCCGTCAGTGTTCAGTACGAAACTGATTGGATACTCCGATCTAAGCTTCTTCAGGCAGGATTTAATTTAGCTGCCACGAGGTTTCAACGTCTTCGGTAAAAAAATTTACAACCGGTAAAGGTAATGCAAAAAAGATAAATGGTTCTCTGGGGATTTGAGCACAGTGGCGAGCGATAACGTCTGTGATGCGTTTATGTTGGCGCAAATCGCCAGAGCTTTGAGTGGGCAAGTGGAATGAACAAAGTTTCAAAAAGAAGCTTTAAATAAATTTTCGTAAAACCGAAGGAGGCAGTTCTTTTTGAAGTTTTGGAATGGAGCTGCTCGTTTTCTTGGATGGTTCCACTCCGAAGTTAGAAACACAAGAGTAACTAAGTTACATTGGTGAGAAGGAAAAGTGGTTCGAGTATAGCGTTATATTTCGTTATTATGGTTATTTTTCCTTTTCAGGGGGATGAATCCTTTTATGTTCCGTTTCAGCAATGTACCTTGGTTTTTTTGCTACTGCCGCTAAAGAAATAATAAAGCTAATCCCTAAGATTGCTGATAATATCCATGCGAAAAGTTCAATTGATGTCATTATCTCATACCCTCCTTCTTTAGTGTTATGTAAAAGATATGACGACATGCTCGTCCATTTTCTTACTCGTTATATTTAGATACAACCCTATGAATAGACGAGTAGATAAATAAAGAAACAAAATAGCGTTCAAATCATGTGAGCATTAAAATCCTAAAAAAGATAAAAAGCATGGGTGATTAAACAAACAAACGGTAGTAAATTTTCATTAATATATTGTATGGCGAGAGAAACGATTTCCGTGTTCATTTACCTATTTGATGTTCATTAAAACAAGATCTTTTCTGATGAACTCATCATAAAGGGGGTGTGATATATGGATTTAAATATCAACGTAGAAGACTTGTTACAAAAATTGGAACAACAATATAAAGAGCATGAAACTACTAGTAGAGAAATTGAAGATTTACTGGACGAACAACTAGGATTACTTAAAAGCATGCTAGAAAAATTAAAGCCTATTTATAGTTGGTATTTTAAAAAAGGTCTTGTTTTTACACATCCAACTATAAAAATTCGTTCTCCACTCGGTCCTATACTAGGATATGATCGGAAAGAAAATGAAGTTATTGTGTTTAATATCCAGAAGAATCATCCAGAGAAAGTATATTTACACGACAACAAAGTGCGAAAGTTTTATAGTTTATACGAGCTTGTTAGAGACGGGTTTTTTAGTGATGCTGTAAATGGGCTTCAATACCTTGGGAAGATGTTGAAAAATTATGTGAACGAGAACAATGAATATATAAAAGAGCTGAAAGCACAAATTGAGGAAATAAATTTAATGAACAAATGAATATAAAAAATGACAGAATATTTTTGTTTAGACGTGTTATGATGGTATCGTGGAAATGTTGAGACAGAATGTCACTCCGGTCGGGGTGGCGTTTTTTATTTTAAATGCTCGATTATTAAAGAGTGTCGTTGATTTTCTTATTTCAATGAAAGGGCGGTTTAGTTGAAACATTATTCATACCAAGCCTTTTAAACTATTATAACTATATTAAAAAATTTATCAAGAGAGATTTAATTGATCAATTAATGAACCATACGATTATGAAGCCTATAACGAAATGAGAATCAGTGAATTAAAGTTTTATCGTATTCGTGAGAAGGTGTTTTATGAGAATTGAAGTGTACAAGGAAGAGCCGCCGATGTAGTTTGTGGAATAAAAAGTAATAGGTAGTGCTAAAAAATAATTCATTTCATTAATCAGAAGTTATTAATAGGCATTTAGAGTCGAAAAGATAATAATACAAGCCGATTTTTCCTCCGTTGAGGAAAAATCGGCTTTTTCCATTTCTCTTATCGTCTGACTCCGATATTGATAAATTAGCTGGGAACATGAAGTGTAATCAAACGGCCAAGTTGCTTGTTATGTCCGTTTCCGAACTACTGACGAAATTCCAATTAAGACTAAATAAACAACATAACTGATCACTTGCAAACTTGTTGGTTTATCGGTGTAGCCTACTAATGCGTGCAACAGGTGCCCCACAGCACTGTCGCTGCTCAAGATTGAACTTGTATCCCATAAGATTTCATTGCCGAATGGCAGCCAACCGAGTTGCTGAAATTCCCCGATTCCGCTTACTAAAAATCCCGCAGCAAATATGACAAGTAAAAAAGTGGAGAGATTGAAAAAGTATTCTACATTGATCTTTTTCCCAAGTACATAGATTTCCTGATATAATCCCTAATACACCGAGTACTATATTTAGGACCGGATCGGTTATTGACGTTAACGGAACCATAAACACGACCATCTCAAGACCTTCTCGGAACACTGCCAAAAAGGTAAAACCTACAATAGCAAATGGCATCGGAAAAGCAATTATCGAGGATTTGCTTGAGCTGCTTAAGCACGTTTCTTGCGTGCATTTAATTGCTACTACTGGAAAAGAGAAGTTTTATCAAAAAGCAGGGTTGAAAAAACTGAAAACCGCTATGGCGCGATATCGAAATCGTGATTTGGCGCGGGAATATTTGGAGGAGGAGAGATAAGATGAACGTAAGGCATGCGACGGTAGACGATGCAGAAGAGTTGGCACACCTCATCTTGCAAGTAGAAAAAGAAGCAGAATTTATGCTGTTTGAGGCAGGGGAACGAACGCTCACTCCAGATCTGCAGAGAAGCCAAATCGAAGCGATGCAGAATGAGGAAAACTCCACGATACTGGTGGCAGAGGCGGACGGAAAGCTAGTTGGGTATCTAGTGGCAAGAGGAGGGAGCGCGAGACGAAATAAGCATACGGTATATATCGTCATTGGCGTGCTGGCTTCGTATAGAGGAAAAGGAATCGGTACGATGCTGTTTGCCGAATTGGAGCGTTGGGCTCGCACGAAAGGCATTCATCGGTTGGAATTAACGGTAGTCGTCAACAATCAACGCGCTGTATCGTTATACCGGAAAATGGGATTTGAACAAGAAGGGATCAAACGGCATTCTCTGTTGATAAACGGAAAATATGTTGATGAATATTACATGGCAAATTGTTGTAATTAGGAGGAAACAAAATGGAACTTGTTCATTTTTTAGAGCAAAGCCACTTTCACGAACAAGCAGAAAAAACATTTTTGGAACAGAAGGAAAAAATTTTGTGCCTGCTGCCGAAAGACGATGTTCAACACGTATGAAACAGCGGCTCAGTCAGAGTTTTCTGTTGGTTTAGATGGACAAATAGGATTTTGATATGGTATAATTATCACAAAATTCTTAATTATTTTACCATATTGATAATTGCTCAAAAAACAGAAATAGCTAAAACGACTCACTTTTTATTATGTGGGGATCGAAAAGGAGGGATTGTAATGGGTAAAGTTGGGAAAGAAGCGGTTGTGGGGGAGCCGATTGAACACTTGTTGGTTGAAAAGCTTTCAGATCCACACACGATGGAGCAACTAGTCCGCCTGCTCGATAAGCTGGAGAATGTAACGTTTCTGCTAGATATGCTGGAAAATTTTCTTCGGCGCGGACCAGAGTTTGCTGATTCGATCAACGAACTCGTTATTCTTTTGCGACAAAGCTTATCCAGACCGGAATATGTTACGCGTTTTGAGCATGCCTTAACGGCGTTGCAGCGAATGCAAGAATTCCTCGATTCTCCGCAAGTTCAAGAGCTGTTCAAATCCGATGTTTTGGACGTGCGTTCGGTGCAAACGATTGGGAAAGTGTCTCGTTCATTGTTACAGGCTTCTAAAGAGACGATGGAAACGGGAACGAAACGCGTAGGGATCATTGGTCTTATGCGGGCATTAAGTGATCCAGAAGTGCAGCCGGCGCTTAATTTTGTCCTGAATTTTGCGCGACACTTATCGAAGGAGATCAGCAATGCATGAGTTATCTATTGCCCACAGCTTAGTTGAATTAGCCATGGAAGCAGCGGAAAATTCGGGGATAAAGCAAGTTAAAGCACTGTATTTAAAGCTCGGCGCTTTGTCGGGGGTTGTAAAAGAAGCTTTGGAATTTTCCTTCGATGTCGTCGTTCAAGGAACTCCTTTGGAAGGAGCAAAGCTTATCATTGAAGATGTTCCTGTAAAAGTTTTCTGTCCAGACTGCCAAGAAGCACGCATTTTGCCCGAACCATTTCCTATGCGTTGTCCTGTGTGCGGAACGAAAACAGGTCAAGTGCTTGCGGGACGAGAGATGGAATTGTACGCTTTGGAAGGTGGAGAAGAAAATGCAAGAGATGGTGTTGAATCCTCGAATTGTCGAAATTCGTCAGAATGTTCTGAAGAAAAATGACCTTCTTGCTAGAGAAATGCGGAAGCGTTTTCAAAAAGCGGGCGTTTATGTCGTCAATCTAGTCTCAAGCCCAGGAGCAGGAAAAACGACGCTGCTTACAGAAGTGCTCACTCGTCTTGGCAAAAGGTATAATGTGGCGGCTTTAGTTGGTGATTTGGCCACTGAAAATGATGCAGATCGCTTGCGTCAAAGCGGAGCGAAAGTGCGCCAAATTACAACCGGCACCGTTTGCCATCTTGAGGCGGAAATGATTGAGCGAACTTTAAAAGAATGGGACTTGGAAAAAATTGATTTTCTCTTTATTGAAAATGTTGGGAATCTTGTATGTCCCGCAAGTTATGATTTAGGAGAAAATCAACGTGTCGTTCTCTTTTCCGTGACAGAAGGAGAAGACAAGCCGGTAAAATATCCAACCATCGTCAACAGCGCTGATACAGCAATCATTACAAAAATTGACTTAGCTGAAGCGGTAGGTTTTCACCGGCACCGTTTTTATGAAGCGCTGAATGAGGTGCGACCAGGCATTCGCATTCATGAAGTTTCTGCTCGCACCGGAGAAGGAATTGACGAATGGATATCGCGTTTAGAAGCGGACAAATCTGCATTTGTTCATGCGTCTGGTTCCCTGTAACAAAAATACAGCCACAAAAGCCCGTGACTTGTGTCATCGGGATGAAGTGGAAAACGGTTTTGAACCGTTCTGGCAGGTTGCTAAACACCAGTGAGGTGTTTGTCCATGATACTTAACGAAACGAGATAGGGTGCCTGCACAAAACTTTTTAGTACATCAGAACTTGCCGACTTTCGTCGTGTAAAGGTTCAGAAAATATAGTTTTTAAAACTTATATTTTTATGGAGGTGGGGAAAGTGGTAAATCTCCTTTGGATGCACGGCGGTGCGTGCAATGGAAACACTCAATCGTTTTTAAATGCGGAAGAGCCGACGGTGATTGATTTGGTGACCGATTTCGGCATTAATATCCTCTATCATCATTCTATATCGATGGAATTCGGCGAACAAGTTCGCCATCTTTATGAGCAAATTCTCAATGATGAAATCCCATTGGATATTTTAGTAGTAGAAGGGACAATTGTTCAAGGACCGAACGGAACTGGGCGCTATGATATGCTCATGGATCGTCCGAAAAAAGACTGGATTTGGGAATTCGCTCATAAGGCGCAATATGTTGTTGCGATCGGCGACTGCGCATGTTGGGGAGGAATTCCGGCGACAAAGCCGAATCCGTCTGAGTCGATTGGTCTTCAATACATGAAAGAAGAACGTGGGGGATTCCTCGGAACACAGTTCCGTTCGAAAGCAGGATTGCCGGTCATTAATATTCCTGGCTGTCCGGCTCATCCTGACTGGGTGACACAAATTCTTGTTGCTATTGCTACTGGACGTGCAGAAGACGTTGCTTTAGACGATCTTCAACGTCCACAAACGTTCTTTAAAACGTTTACCCAAACGGGCTGTACGCGTGTGCAATATTTCGAGTGGAAAGAACCAGTCGAAGAGTTCGGACAAGGTACGCGAAAAGGCTGTCTCTTTTATGAGCAAGGCTGTCGAGGTCCAATGACTCATTCGCCATGCAACCGCATTCTATGGAATCGTCAATCGTCCAAAACTCGGGCAGGAATGCCTTGCATTGGCTGTACGGAGCCTCAGTTCCCGTTTTTTGACTTAGCACCAGGAACGGTGTTTAAGACGCAGAAAGTTCTCGGCTCGATTCCAAAAGAAGTACCACAAGGAAGCGATCCGCTAAGTTATTCTGTGAATGCAGCACTGGCGCGGGCGGTGGCGCCGAAGTGGGCAAAAGAAGATATGTTTGTACCGTAATACAAAAAGTTAAAGGACAACGTACCTTTACAAAATATATAGTCACAAAAGTCCGTGACTTGTGTCATTGGGATGAAGTGGAAAACGGTTTTGAACCGAGCGATAGGATGATAAGCATCAGTAAGGTGTTAGGCCATGATACTTAATGGAACAATGCAGGCGTAGGAAAAACTTTTTAGTACGTCAGAATCTGCCGATTTTTCTTGTGCAGAGGTTCAGCTGTCTCTATTTATGGGAAACCATTTTAGAAGTGGGGTGCTAAAGAGCATGAAAAAACAGGGGACGTTTGTAAAAACAAACAAAAAGGAAATTAAAGTACATTCTCTAGGGCGTGTTGAAGGTGATTTGGATGTAAAAGTAGTCGTTGAAGATGGAGTGGTTGTTGACGCTTGGACGGAAGCTACCATGTTCCGCGGTTTTGAGATGATTTTAAAAGGAAAAGATCCGCAGGCTGGTTTGATTGTTACCCCTCGGATTTGCGGCATTTGCGGCGGCAGCCATCTCACTAAGGCAGTTTATGCGCTAGATACGGCCTGGGGTACCGAAGTGCCACCGAATGCGACGCTCATCCGCAATATTGCTCAAGCGGCGGAAACGATTCAAAGCATTCCTCGTTGGTTTTATGCTTTGTTTGCGATTGGCTTAACGCATCGAAATTACGCTTCTTCCAAGTTGTACGATGAAGTGGTTCGTCGTTGGGCTCCTTTTGAGGGAGAGCATTATGAGATTGGTGTCGTTATTTCGGCTAAACCAGTGGAAATTTACGCGATCTTTGGCGGTCAATGGCCACACTCTAGCTTCATGGTTCCTGGAGGAGTTGTTAGCGCGCCGACACTGTCCGATATTACCCGTTCTATCTCGATTTTGGAATATTATCGGGAAAACTGGTTGGAGAAAATTCTTCTTGGCTGTTCCGTCGAACGCTGGTTGGAAAACAAAACTTGGGCAGATGTTCTTGCATGGCTCGATGAGAAGCCGGAACACCGTAATTCTGATCTTGGCTTATTCATTCGCTACAGCATGGAAATCGGCTTGGACAAATACGGAGCGGGCCCGGGACGCTATTTAGCTGCTGGAAACTTTTTCAACCCACAGCAATACCGATATCCGACGATTGAAGGACGCAATGTTGCGTTGATTTCCCGTTCCGGAATATTTGATGGAGAAAAGTTCCATGATTTTGACCAAGCACGGATACGGGAAGACCACACTTATTCTTTCTATCGTGGCAGCGGTTCTTACCATCCATTTGAGGGGGTAACCGATCCACTGGATCCGGTCGAAGGTCAAAAAGAAGGAAAGTATACGTTTGCCAAAGCACCACGGTATGATATTCCGGGCATTGGAGAGACACCGCTGGAGGTAGGCCCGTTGGCTCGCCAAGTAATCGCTGGCCGCTCTGGTGCACAAGAGTGGCAAGATTATGATCCTCTCTTTTTGAATATTATTAAAGAAATCGGGCCAAGTGCGATGGTGCGCGTGTTGGCACGTCTGCATGAAGCTGCGAAATATTATTTGCGCATGAAGGAATGGTTGAAGCAAATCGATTTAAACGAGAAGTTTTATATCAAGCCGAAAGAATTGCCTGAAGGACGCGGGTTTGGAGCTACGGAAGCGGCTCGCGGCGCTTTGGCTGACTGGATTCAAATTAAAGATGGAAAGATTGAAAACTATCAAGTTGTTACCCCGACAGCATGGAACATTGGACCGCGAGATCGTCACGGCCAGCGCGGACCTATTGAAACAGCGATGATCGGTGTACCTATTAAAAATCCTGAAGATCCGGTCGAATTGGCTCACATAGCCCAAAGCTATGATTCGTGCCTTGTTTGCACCGTTCATGCTTATGACGCTAAGTCGCATAAAGAGTTGGCCAAATATAAAGTGATTAATATGTGTTGATATTTCGATATGTGGTGTTTATGATGAAACGTTTTTCTGCCATGCCAGCAATTATCAGCGGACGTTTCACATGCAACTATAATCCTAATAGTCTAGTAAAACATCGAAAAAGGGAACGATAATGGGAATGGTGGCTCCTTGAAGTGGCATGTTTGCAGAAGGAGGAATTTGTATGACCGTTATTATTGGATGTGGCAATTTGCTCCGAAGTGATGATGGCGCGGGACCTATGCTGATCCGCAAATTGTGGGAACAAGGTGTTCCCCCGGGAGTCCGTTTGGCTGATGGTGGAACAGCTGGCATGGATGTAGCTTTTCAAATCGGGGATGCAGATGAACTGATTCTTGTAGATGCCTGTAAGTCAGGAGCTGAACCGGGCACGATTTTTGAAATTCCGGGTGAAGAGGTGGAAACTCCTCCTTTAAAAGATCTCAACCTTCATGATTTTCGCTGGGATCATGCAATTGCCTTAGGTCGTTGGCTTCTAAAAAGCCGCTTTCCGAAAAAAGTGACCGTTTTCCTGATCGAAGCCGAAAACTTATCGTACGGATTTGGATTGTCTTCAACAGTGGAAGCAGCCTTAGATCGTTTGGCGGAGGAGTTACTTCAACGCTTAGGAGGAACGAAAAGTGAAGCTTGAACTGACGTCAACGGGCTATCTGCATATTCCCGCTGAAGAAGCGGTGCGGTTCCCTACGGGAAACGCCATCGCTTTAGTACGTGGTGAAGAGCTGTGGGTGATGCCGGTAAGTCATTTGGGAGCGGGAGGATTACTGTTAAAACTACGCAATTCTCGTGGAGATCGAAGCATGTTTGTCCAAGAAATTTTGCCTGAAGGTGTGCCGCCAGGAATTCGCGATGCTGTATGGGATGATCAATATGGAGCACTTCGCATACCGCTTTTTCGTTCCGATACGATGACGGAGAAGTAATTATCGTTTTTTCGTTTCCACATTTAGTTTTATAAAGGAGGAATAACAGTGCTGCAGCCACAGCCAATCGGTGTTTTTCCTGGAGCGGCAGGTTTTTTTCTTTTGCCACCTGTTCCAGAAGCAGATCAATTCATACCCCTTCTTCTCCGTGGACATCTTCCGGATAGTTGGCCGGAGAGCTGGCTCTTTTTTGCTGCGGCGATTGAGGGAAAAAGCGAAGATGAAGTTTTAACATTATTGCCGGAAGGACCGGAAGCTGCTTACAACCGTTTTATTTTGGATCCGCAAACACATACGTATACTTTGGCCAAAGAAGTGCTCTCAGGGGATTTCTCCCTTCTTTTGGATGCAGTGGCGTGGCGCCTTAAATTGTGTGAAACTCCTCCGCCGCTTGGTGATACTACAGGAGAAATACGGGCATTTTTGTTGGCAATTCAAGCGTACGATGCGTTTCAACGGAAAGATTGGCCGACAGGGCTTTCCCTTCTTTTAGAAGCCGCCGCTACAGTAGAGGACGTGTCTCCTGTTTTTTCCGCTCGGCTTCATGCTGAATGGGCGGCGACAAAACAAATGCTTGGTGATCACGGAAAGGAAACGATCGAAGGATACCGCAAAGCCCTTGCTCTTTTAGAAACGTCGTCCTTTCAGGAATCTAAGGCTGAACTGTGGTTTCAATTAGGCTCAGTGTATCAAACTGGCGCCGAAGGACGGAAAAGCTCTCTTCTAGAAGCAGTCAGATGTTATCATGAAGCGCTGAAAGTATATCGAAAAGATACTTATCCAGAAGAGTATGCTACGATTCATATGAATCTTGCGTTAGTGTATTTGGCCATGCCGTCTTTAGACCGTAGTGCCTATTTGCGCACTGCGACAGCGATTCAGTCATTGAGAGAGACTTTGCGCATTTTTAAAAAAGATACACATCCGGAACTTTGGGCAAGCGCCACGGTTAATCTAGCCAATGCGTTACAACATGTGAAAACATCTCACCTAGAAGAAAATCTTTGGGAAGCAGTGGCTCTTTATGAAGAGGTGCTTGAAGTGCGACGGCTTAAAGACGATCCGATAGGATGTGCCCGCGTCTTAGCCAATCAAGGGAATGCTTTGGCTCATCTAGGTGCGTTTTCTCGAGCGGTACCTCGATTGGAAGAGGCGAGTCGATTGTTTCGTACATATGGAGAACATGAGGCAGCGAATGCCATCGAAGATATTTTAGCGGAAATTGCTTGTAAGCGGAAGGAAGCAGTTCCAATGAGCAAACTTGAAGCAGAAATCAGAAAAAGTGCAATGGATAGAAGAGAGGAAGTGTAGCATGAATCCCCATGAACAACAGTACTTCAATCTATTGTTGGCTATGGCGGTTGACCGTTTTAGTGAACGTATTATCCAGCGCAATGAAGGGGTACAAAAAGCGTTAGAACGGCTTCGTACAAATCCCCATGGAGAGGGAATATGGCTGAATGAATTTGTGGATGCCTTCTTTCGGGATGCTCTCCTTGATAATCCTGCAGGTTCCTGCTTGATTTTGCAGGCTTTAGCCAATCAGCGTATAAACGATTTTTCTAACATTGTTGAAGGTGTTACTATTGGAGAAATGTTGCAGGAGATGGCCAAAAAAACATTTGCTGCTTTATTGCATCGGAAAACCGAAGAAGCACTTGAACAAGCATTGGCTTTTGGAGGTGATTGATTATGAAAGTTCAGCAAGAAGAGGACTTTCAAGCTTTGGCCGAACGGGTGGACCGGGTGTTGGCCTCGATTAAGGGATTGCCAGAAGACGCTCGGATGAAGGCGATGGAATTGAAAAAAGCCATCGAAGCGTTTCACGAACACGCACTTAGAAAGCTTGTCCGCATGTTTCGGGAGACCGATGCAGGAAAAGAATTGCTGCTGAAGGCAGTAGAAGACCCTTCTATTTATGCGATGTTTTTGATGCACGGAATCATTAAACAAGATTTGTTCACCCGTGTGGCTGCCGTTCTTGAAGAAGTACGTCCTTATATGCGTTCTCACGGCGGTGATGTGGAGCTGGTTAAAGTTGAAGAGAAGACAGTTTATGTCCGCCTCCAAGGAGCTTGTTCCGGTTGTTCCCTGTCCGCTGTGACGCTGAAAAATGGGGTTGAGGAAGCGATTAAAGCCCGTATCCCAGAAATTGAAAATGTTGTCATGGCTGAAGATGAAGTGGCTTCCGGCTACTTGCCGTTTCATGTCATGGATGATACCGGCCATTTAGAACAAAATGGATGGGTGCAAGGACCATCCGTTTCGGAACTGGAAGAAGGCCGTCCTGTTCGCTTTTCGCATAAGGAGCACGAAGTTTTGCTAGTGCGCATGGATGGGAAAGTGATGGCATTTCGCAACCAGTGTCCTCATATGGGGATGCCTCTTGACGGGGGGCTTGTTGATGGCTCCATTATTGCTTGTCCGTGGCATGGCTTTCGTTTTGATTTATCAACCGGGGAATGCATTACGGCGCCTCACGTGCAACTAGAACCATTTCCAGTGCGGGTGGAGGATCAGAGAATATGGATACGATTAGGTTGACCGCTTATCCCGAACGGTGGCTGGGGGGACCGGCCCCCGGCGGTCTTGCGTTGCCACCAGCTCAACCAAACCGGATTCATCTTTATGCACCGCGGGGAGTGTATGTAGACGATGATGTTGTGGTGGTGGCAGACAGTGGCAACCATCGAGTACTCATTTGGTATGACTGGCCGAAAAACGATCATGCCCCGGCTGACATCGTTTTAGGTCATCCTGATTTTGAAACAGAGGGGCCAAAACTCTTTCATCTCCCAACTGGCGTTGCCGTCATTGAAGGAAAGCTATTTGTCGCAGATGCGTGGCACCATCGTCTACTCATTTGGGAAACATTGCCGAAAATAAATAACCAGCCTCCCGATTATGTCTTAGGACAGGCCGATTTGTCGGGAACATCCCCTAATCGGGGAGGGAAAGTCAGTCCGACAGGATTTTATTGGCCATATGGATTTGCTTACATTAATGGATGGTTTTACGTAGCTGATACGGGAAATCGCAGAGTTTTAGGATGGAGAGGTTTACCGGACGATGGCCGTGTTCCCGATTTGATTCTTGGACAACCTAATGGTTATGTAAACAGCGAAAATCGGGGAAAAGGCGTAGGAATGGATACGTATCGCTGGCCTCACGCTCTTGCGGGCGATGGGAATACGTTATACGTTGCGGATGCGGGCAATCACCGCGTCCTCGGTTATACACCGCCTCCAGAGATAGATAGGCCAGCTGATTTAGTTCTTGGTCAACAAGATTTTACTCAGTCGTTTGAACTTCCCCATGTCCCGCAAGGCCCGCGGCGATTCCGGTTCCCTTACGGCATCGCATTATGCGGCAATTTGCTTGCGGTGGCAGATACAGCGAACAGCCGCATCCTTCTTTTTACTGAGCTGCCGCGAAAAGGCGCTTATCATCCTGCTTCGTACGTTATTGGTCAGGCGGATTTCGAGGGGATGGGTGAAAATCGCTGGCAAGCCGTGACGAGGGATTCACTATGCTGGCCGTACGGAATTTGGTGTCATCAAAATCGGCTGGCCATCGCTGATTCGGGAAATAACCGTGTCATCATTTGGCGTCTTGAATTCTTGTAAGCAAAGGAATCTTCTAGTTTGAGGAACCTGATAATCTATTAAGTTGCAAGAAAGATTTTCGGTGTTTTTGAAAGAATTCTTGCTTTGATCAAAATTTGGTGTCTGAAATTTCGGATTTATCACAAAATGGGAGGGACGCATCCATGTGTTTGGCTATTCCAGGGCAAATTGTAGAGATGTTCGATGATGATCATCATTATGCCGTGGTGGATGTTTGCGGTGTGCGTCGCAAAATTAACATTGACTTATTGAAAAATGAGCGCCTCCTTCTTGGAGACTGGGTGCTCATTCACGTCGGTTTTGCCATGAGCAAAATTAGTGAAGAGCAGGCGGCCGAACAATTGAGATTGCTTAGCATGTTAGATGAATCGGACGAAGCGATAGAGGAAGTAAAAGGTTATCAATTTGATGAAGAAAAAATTTGAACATCTCAGAATAGACAAGTGTTGGAGGCTTGATACAGAAAAGGATAGATTGCTTGTCGATGATGATTCGTTCCGTGTAAGGCGATACCAAATATGGGAGGTGCCATTTTATGCCGATGATGAAATATGTTGACGAGTTTCGCGACCCGGAATTAATCCGCAAGATATCAGAAGAAATCCACCGTCTCGTCGATCCAAATTATCATTATCGTTTTATGGAAGTTTGCGGAGGACATACCTTTTCTATTTTTCGATTTGGATTGCAAAATCTGCTGCCGGAAAATATTGAACTTGTCCATGGACCGGGATGCCCTGTCTGTGTTCTTCCAATGGGACGTATGGACGATGGACTGTCTATCGCCAAGCAGCCGAACGTGATTTTTACTGCTTTTGGTGATGTGATGCGCGTTCCCGGGAAGCATGAAACGCCTCTCGAACTAAAAGCTAGAGGGGCCGATATTCGTATGGTTTACTCTCCTTTAGATGCTTTAAAAATAGCGATGGATCATCCTGATCGGCAAGTTGTACTGTTTGCGATTGGTTTTGAAACGACCGCTCCGTCAACGGCATTGACGCTGATGCGCGCTCGGGAACTGGATGTATCCAATTTTTCTGTATTTTCCAATCATGTTCTGATTATACCGGCGATTCAGGCGATTTTGGATTCTCCGAATATGCGCATTGACGGATTTATTGGACCTGGCCATGTTTCATCGGTAATTGGCGCCCGTGCTTATGAAGTTATCACGAAAAAATACCGAAAACCTATAGTCATCTCCGGTTTTGAACCGCTAGATTTATTGCAATCGATCCTCATGCTTGTGAAACAAATGCGTGAAGGCCGATTTGAAGTGGAAAATCAATACAGTCGTGTTGTTCCGTCCGAAGGAAACATTTCTGCTCTTAATGTAATGAATGAAGTTTTTGAAGTTCGTCCTCTTTTCGAATGGAGGGGACTTGGGACTATTCCTCTGTCTGCGCTAAAATTGCGTCCTGAATTCACCAAGTGGGATGCGGAAGTTCGCTTTCAAGTCGAGGGAGCTTGCGTGAACGATCCGCAAATGGCGCAATGTGGCGAGGTATTAAAAGGTGTGTTAAAACCACATCAATGCAAACTGTTTGGCAAAGAATGCACACCGGAACATCCTGTGGGTGCTCTTATGGTGTCATCGGAAGGAGCATGTGCTGCCTATTACCATTACGTTCATTTGCAAGATGCAGTCGGTAAATAAAGGGAAGGAGATATTTTTATGGATTGGCTTGTTCTGCTTGGGGTTGCTCTTTTTCTTGGGGTTCGTCATTCATTAGACCCCGATCATGTCGTAGCTGTTTCGACTCTCGTCTCCGAAGAACGGAGACTTTGGCCTGCCGCCAAGCTTGGTTTTATTTGGGGGATAGGCCACTTAATTCCGATCGCACTTGTTGGGCTTCCGCTATTAATCTTACATTTAGAAATCCCTCCATTTTTTGAGGGTCTTGTTGACACGGGGGTAGGGATTCTTCTTATTTTGCTCGGTGTAACTACGCTTTGGAAAGTGATCAAAGAGCGTGTCCATTATGACGTTCATTCGCATGATGAAACGATCCACGCGCATTTTCATCGTCCTGGACATCATCACCCGACGGTAAAACTCGAGCGCCGGCAATGGATTACTTTCGGTTTCGGCCTTGTGCATGGTCTTGCGGGAAGCGGTGCTGTCGCTGTGCTCGCCATGCAAGCTTCGCCAAGCTTAGAAATGGCAATCTTTTGGCTTTTGATTTTCGGTTTGGGAACAGCACTTGGGATGTTTGCGATGACCTTATTCATTGCTGCGCCGGCTCTTGCGATGGCATCAAAGCGCAGAATGATACGCTCTGGCATTCGGACGATGACAGGTTTGGTCAGTTTATTTTTTGGTAGTTATATGATCTGGACGATTTTGCCTGAACTGCTTAAATAAATTGTTGCATCAAGAAGAAAGGAAGGACGAACATGAAGACTGTCAAAGTTCATTTCACTGATTCTTACATTGAATTGGCTCATGGCGCTGGTGGGAAAGCCAGCCGGAGACTGATCGAAGGGCTATTAGTTCCTTATATGATGGGGGACAAGCCGACAGAATTAAATGACGTGGCGTATATTGACGCAGATGGGCGCCGATTGGCGTTTACAGCAGATAGCTTTGTTGTCAATCCACGCGTCTTTCCAGGAGGGTCTATCGGCGAACTTGCCGTCAATGGAACGATAAACGATTTGGCGATGGGGGGAGCCAAACCATTGGCTTTAGTAATTACACTTATTTTAGAAGCGGGGTTGGCGACATCGGAGTTGGAGCGGGAAGTGGCAGCTATAGCTAAGGCGGCACAACGCGCTGGAGTGCCTGTGGTCGGGGGCGATACGAAAGTAGTGGAGCACGGAAAAGCGGACGGTCTGTTCATCACGACTGCCGGTATCGGCCTCACCGATCCGCGCGTTTCCCTTTCGTCCAAAAACGTTCAACCGGGTGATCAAGTCATTCTGTCTGGTCCGATTGGAGACCATGGGATCACCGTTCTCTTGGCTAGAGGGGAATTGGATTTGGAGGCCGATCTTACTTCCGATACTCGCCCGCTCTGGCCATTCGTAGAATCCCTTATTGAGGTTGCGGCTCCGGGGTTGCGATGGCTGCGCGACCCAACCCGAGGCGGCGTGGCGACAGCGTTAAATGAATTGGCAAGAGACGCTCAAGTTGCTGTTATGCTCGATGAAGAGTCGATTCCAGTACGCCCGGCAGTACGCGGTGCTTGTGAAATTTTAGGATTGGATCCACTTCACATTGCCAATGAAGGGCAGTTTCTCGCTATCGTTTCACCAGAATACGCCGATATCGCGTTAAAAACGCTTAGAAGCATGCCAGGCGGAGAGAACGCGCAACGCATTGGTGAAATACAAGCAGAACCAAAAAAAGCGGTTTTAGCGCGCTCTCGGTATGGAGGTACGAGAATGATTGATATGCTTATCGGCGACCCGTTGCCACGTATCTGTTAAAGAATCGCTCTATTCATCTCATGTTGGAGGGGAAGAACAAAGATGATGGAACTTTATGGTACGAAAGGATGTCCTTATACAAAGGAATTGCGAGAAAGTTTGTTATGGGACGGAAAAGAATTTGTAGAGTATGATGTCGAAGAAGACAAAGAAGCGTTAAAGAGGCTTATCGCTTTGACGGGAGGAGGCACCGTGCCCGTCTTAGTAGAAGATGGGCGAGTCATTCAAGTAGGGATTTCCGGTCGCGGGTGTATTGTTGCATTGCCGTCCTCAAGGGAAAATGGGGCTTTATCTTAAGGAGAGAAGACTCCCAATTCTAATGGGCAGACTGCAGCCCAATGAAAGTGGGAGATGAATCGTCCTATCATGAGCCGTGCTGACCGAAATGCTAAACCTGCGCTGCACGTCAGCGTGTCGAGTCCAACGTAATCCAACGTAAAAGGAATTCGCATCTAGGTCTGGAAAGGTCCGTAGAGCTTGGTCAACTTCTCTTCGTTAGAAGGGATTACCCAAGAATCCCCTGCTTCTAAATGAAGTGAAAGTAGAAGTAGTTCAAAACAAAGTAGGTGATTCATCATGAAAATAGCTCGGCGTATTCGCATCTATGGTGTTGTGCAAGGGGTTGGTTTTCGTCCGTTTGTCTTTCGGATAGCAAAACGGTTGGGACTCAGCGGATGGGTACGTAATGGAGAAAGCGGCGTGGAAATTCATGTGGAAGGGGATGCAGGTGTCATTCAAAAATTTATTCAGGAAATTACGGCTCGTCCCCCTGTTTCAGCCAAAATAACCAATTTGGAAATCAAAGATGCGGCTATACAAGGAGCGTCTGGTTTTGAAATTTTTACAAGCACGCGCCATGATCGGCCGACGGTGCATATTCCTGCGGATCTCGCTGTCTGTTCGGCATGTTTATCCGAACTGTTCGATCCTGGTAACCGTCGCCGTCTTTATCCGTACATCAATTGCACAGATTGCGGCCCTCGCTATACTGTCATTGAGCGTCTGCCTTACGACCGTCCTTATACGACGATGCGCGCATGGCCTATGTGTCCGGCTTGTTCGGCAGAATATCATGAACCAATGGATCGCCGGTTTCATGCGCAGCCGACTGCTTGTCCTGAATGCGGCCCTCATTATTATGTTCGGTGGCAGGAGGGGGAAATACATGGGGATGAAAAAGCGATTGAAAAAACGGCAGAGCTCCTCCGTTCCGGGCGCATCGTAGCGATCAAAGGGCTTGGCGGGTATCATTTGGCGTGCGATGCCAAAAACGAAGAAGCGGTACGGGAGCTTAGAAGGCGGAAGCGCCGCGGCGAAAAACCGTTTGCTTTAATGGTGAAAGACATCGATACGGCAAGAACGCTTATCGACATATCAGCGGAAGAGGAAGAACTTCTTACGTCTTCAGCCCGTCCTATCGTGTTGGCTCGAGCGCGCCGATTACTGCCGGGAGTAGCTCCCGATAACTCCGATTTAGGAGTGATGCTTCCGTATACTCCTCTTCACCATTTATTGTTTCACTTCGGCGCACCAGATGTGCTTGTGATGACGAGCGCCAATCGTTCCAGTGAGCCCATCGTCTATCAAGACGAAGATGCATTGAAAAGCCTTCAAGGGATCGCTGATGCTTGGCTCATTGGTGAGCGGCCCATCGCTCGACGTGTCGACGATTCCGTTGTCCGTGTGAGCGCCTTTGGGCCTGCCGTACTTCGTCGGGCAAGGGGGTATGCCCCGCTTCCCGTCGCTCAATTGCCCAGCGATCGGCCTATTCTCGCCGTTGGGGCTGACTTAAAAAACACCGTCACGTTAGTCGTCAATGGAAAAGCGATCATGAGCCAGCATTTAGGCGATCTGGACCGATATGAGGCGTATACGGCGTTTGAGCAGACCGTCTATGATCTTTTATCGATGTATGATGTTCCATTGGAGGAAACGATTGTAGCGTATGATCTTCATCCTGATTATCGTTCTACTGCGTTTGCCCATAGGTTAGAAACCTACAAGCACCTTGGCATCCAGCACCACCGCGCCCACGTGGCGTCCGTGCTGGCGGAACGAAATGCTTTAGAGAAACAAGTGATCGGAGTTGCGTTCGACGGAACAGGGTTTGGGGACGATGGAGCAATTTGGGGTGGCGAACTGTTTGTTGGAAGCGCCACAAAAGGATTAGAACGGTGCGGGCATCTTCGTTATGCCATGCTTCCTGGCGGGGATGCGGCGGCACGCATGCCACTTCAAGCGTTGGCTGGTTTCTTTGTGGATGAACTGGAATTGGCCATGAACGTCGGAAAGTGGCTCTCGCTTCCCGAACGTTTTTTCACGGCACTAAAGATGGTAGAAAAACGATTGCGCACCTTTCCTACGACGTCTGTCGGCCGATTGTTTGATGCGGCCGCTGCCCTTTTAGGATTTACCGGGGTTATCTCGTTTGAAGGTCAGGCAGCCATTTGGCTTGAGCATTTGGCTCGTACAGCTCCATTAGAGAAGATATATCCTTTTCCGTGGGATGGAAAAGAACTTGATTACCGTCCTCTTTTGAAAGAAATGGTGGAAGATCGTTTGAATGGCAAAGATGTGGCGATTATTGCCCGCGCGTTTCATCGAAGTGTCGCTGAAGGCGTATTTAACAGTGTTCGTTCTTTAGGAGCGACCTATGGGGTCGATACGGTTGTGTTATCCGGCGGCGTATTTCAAAATTCGCTTTTGTTAGCTGATTTGAAAGAGTTGTTTTTAAAAAGTGATATGCATGTATGGATCGGTGAAGGAGTTCCGTCTAACGATGGCGGCATTAGTCTCGGGCAGGTAGCGCTCGTAACGGCAACGCATTCTATGTACTAGACAGATGAATCCTTCCGAAAAGTTTTCCTCTCTCACTCTAATCTGTATGGCAGAAGGGGATCATCAACGGGATATTTTTCGTAAGGAATCATGGAAAAGTATGTTTTCATTCAATAGCAATCTTAAACTTAAAAAAATATAATAAACATGCACACCGACGATAAGAAAGCGGCTCGGTATGGAAAAAGAGGCGTTTGACTAATTTGAGTTGCATCATGTTTACAACGCAACCGAGGCGCAAACAGTGTTGCAAAAAATCGGAGTTAATTGCCTGAATTTTGTGATGTCATTCCGATGATAGTACGCTATTATCGTAAACATAAACATGATAAGATAATACGAAGCAAATCCAATTTGTTAATAGAATTGTAACTTTTTCCACTCCTCTTTCGTCTACTGCTATTTGGAGAGGAGAGAGAAATTTTGGGGAGATTGTGGTTATTTTTCGTTGTTGCATCGATTGGGATGGCATTGCGTTTTTTGGTTTTAGGAAAATTTGAATGGGGACAGCTGCTTATTGTCTCGGGATTTCTAGCAGGGGTGCTATTGATTTTGGGAATCGAACGCTGGCAGGCTTGGCGTGATGCCTCTTATGAAGGGGCGGAAGACGAAGATGTTTGGCATACGCATATGGCGGAACGATTTTGGACTGGAAAAAAGCGCTTGTTTAAGGGAACGAAAAAGATGGGGGAGTTTTGGCGCTTCTTTCCGCTTCCATGGCAGCGCATTGTCAATAGTATTTTGTCCGATCAAAATCAGTGGTATTTAAATTTGTCTTTTGCATTTGCGGACGGAACTTCGGTACAAATCATAGAGCAGCGGGAAAAACTGTTTCGTGTGAATGATACGTGGCATATTGTGCAAAATGGAGCGGTTGTCGCAGTGGCGCGTACGGATTATTCATGGAAAAACAAGTTGAAGCTGCGTGAGCGCATGATCGTAGAGATACAGGGAAAAACGCTGTTTTTTCAGTCACCGGAAATGGTTTCCCGCACGGAAGTCTGGTTAGATGGAAAAATGATCGCCGAAGGGAAACGTTCGCGGCTGTTGCGCTGGCGTTATACGTTTCGGGTGAACGAAGGCTATGAAGAATGGGAACGATTGCTTGTTGCGGCGTATGTGCTATTCAATTACGCGTATCACCAGTAAAAGTGGCGCCTCCCGCTGTTTACAGGAGGCGAATTTGTTATTGAACATATTTTCCATAATCCGGCATGGCGATTTGGTCAAACTCGCGCGCTAACTTCGCTAATCCTTCCCGCAGTTTTTCACCTGATACTGGCGCTCCATGTCCTGTAATAGCCGTTTCTGGCTGCAATGCCGCCAGTTTTCTTACCGATTCGCGGGCGGCGTTCCATCGAATGTCAATGATACTATTCCACTTCTTTTCGTTCACTATGCGGCAGGTGCGCTCAGCGAACGGCTGCTGAAGAGCTTTTTCGATGAATTAGCGGTGATGGCCTCCGCTTTTGTTTTGATGTAAAAAAGATTCACCGAACATGGGACAATAGTGATATAAAGTAAATATGGTATTGACAAACTTTACGTTTCTGTATAGATTAAATAACATAATAATAAAATCTGAATGTTCCGCATTCGGTAGACTTTCAAACAGTCCGTTTAGAGCGGAGTGGTTGAAAGTAAACCGAAGAACAGTAATACGTGCATTTGGTAGATCTTCAAAAAGCCTTCATAGGCTCGTTGAAGATAAACCGGCTATGTGTACTCGATGCCATTCGTGTACCCTTTTGATGGAAAAGGGAAAACACGGTGGATAGAGGACGACATAGCCGGTTTTTTTGTTGCGGAAAAGAGAGAGGGGGATTCGGTTGGTTTGGTTCATCTTGTTATTCGCAACGGTTGGAATGGCTCTCATCAGTTCTTTATTGCTTCTAGATCGGCGCATGCCGCTATATTATGTGCAGGTGCATGTGGGAGTGATGGTGTTGCCGATTGCTGCGGCGTTAGCGGGGCTGATTTTCGCTGATCATCATGCCGCGGCCGGATTATGGCGTTCTGATATTCTCGCCTGGTTTATGGCGCTGTTTATTTTGACGCTCGGCTGGATGATAGCGCGTTTTTGCCTCCGTTATTTGCATGGCGACCGTGCGTATCGTAAGTATTTTTCCCTGCTTACTTTTACGGTCAGTACCGCGGCGCTGACTTGGATGAACAATGATATTCGTTTGCTTGTTCTCTTTTGGGGCTTGCCGCTATTGGGGCTTGCGCAGCTGACACGATTAAAAAGGGAATGGCGTCCGGCACGAACAGCGGCGGTGCGTATGGCTATGGTATTTTCACTAAGCTGGCTTGCTTTGTTTGCTGCTGGTTTGTGGTTATGGAGTGCAACCGGACATTGGCAGCTGTCGCTTGCCTTGTCCTCAGAAAGCATCCGCCATCTCGAATGGTGGGAAAAAACAGGGGTGAATGTGCTGCTTATATTGGCAGCGATCATTCCAGCCGGACAATGGCCATTTCAGCGCTGGCTGTTAGAGTCGGCGGTTACACCAACCCCGATTTCAGCGGTAATGCATGCTGGTTTGATCAATGCGGGCGGTCTTTTGTTGACAAGATTTTCTCCATTGTTTAGCGGTGATATATCGCAAATGTTGTTGCTGGTTCTCGCCTCCATTTCGGTGCTCATCGGCACAGGAATTAGTTTTGTTCAAGTCGACTATAAACGGCAATTAGTTGCCTCCACGATGGCGCAAATGGGATTGATGCTCATTCAATGCGCGTTAGGCGCTTATGTTGCGGCAGTCATTCATTTAGTGTTGCACGGTTTGTTTAAAGCGACATTATTTTTACAATCTGGTTCGGTCGTGCCGAATCCGAATAAAACCATCCATCGATCACGAAACTTGTCTAAAACATGGCTATTTACCGGAGCGGCAGCTGGTCTTGCCGTAGGAGTAATGTTTTGGCTTACGTCACCAGAAGAAAACGCAAAATTGTTAAGCGCCCTTATTCTTGGATGGTCGCTTGCGTTTGTCTGGGGGAGGATCGCCGTTTTCGAAAATGGACGAACGATCGGATTAATCGTATTGGCAGGATTAGCCTTAGCATCTGGAGCGGTGCACGTTAGCTTCATGAAGCTATTGCATACGTCGGTGCCGTTATTTAGGACATCTATCATCACAGAAATGGCAGCTGTCTTTATCTTAATCACTGGTGGATTGGCAGGCATATGGTTTTCCACACATCGTTCATCAGATTCATTTGTGCGATTGTATATGTGGCTCGTCCATATTGGCGAACCGCGTTCCGAGTCGGTGGAAAGCCATCCGCATTACCTTGCAGCTTATTTGAAGAAGGAGAGGATTTAGGGGATGAATACGACAACCGTATCACTTGAACGTCCTAATGTGCATGAGCGACGGAGAGAAAATGTCGCAACAGATATAAATGTAAACGCGCTTGTCAAAAACGCCAGCAAGGCAATTGCCCCGCTTTGGCCGATTGCCACGTTTGTCGCGCGTCATCCATGGATGGGTCTAGAACACTTTTCGTTTGAGCAAGTTGCGCATCGCTTAAAATTATTGCGAGATATTGACCTTTACCCAAGCATGTCCATGTTTCGCGCGGCTCAACGGAAAGGGGAACTGAATCCGAAGTTTTTGGAAATGCGGCTTCAGCGCTGGCTTGATGAGCAGCCGCTGACGATGCCGCGTGAGGAAGCGGAACGTTTTTGCCGCGCTGCGCTTTTACACGAAGAAATTCCTAACGAGCTGTTAATGTCTTCATCATTAAAAAGTTTGGCGGCAAAAATGAAAGACATGCGATTCCGATACGACTTCAAACGTTTACTAATCCGACCGCTAAGCCTTCTCCTTGAAGAGCAAGGAGAAGAGAAATGGGCGCGTATGCTTGACCATCAAATGATCAAATGGTGCAAATTATTTTTAGATGAATCGCAAGCTTCATGGACAATGCCATATCGAGAAAAAGGATTTTATTACGCATGGCGGAAGCTTGTGATCAACGATCCATCATTACGCAAACAGCAGCGCGAGAGATTGCAAGATTTGCCGCATGATGCCGAAGAAGCATTGCGACAAGCGTTGATGTTGCTCGGCATACCGCATGGCGCGATGAAAGACTATTTGGAAGCGCATCTTCTTTCCTTGCCTGGTTGGGCAGGAATGCTGCTGTGGCGTTCGCAGCAGTCCGGCCAAGCGCATTTGCTGCTTATTGATTATTTAGCAATTCGTCTTTCGCTTGAGTGGGCATTGATCGCTCCGTATTTGCCATTTGCGAAACAAAAAGATGACGATGAAACGTTTCTCCTTCCGCTTCTAGCCGCATGGATGCATTGGGGAGGGTTGACGCCAAAAGAGTGGCTGCAATTGCCACAGGCTGAGCAGAAAGCACGTTTATCGTTTGCTTATCGTTTCGACAAAATCGTTCGCGGCAGGCTTTGGCTCGAGGCATGGGAAGATACGCAAGAGGCGCAACTAAAGGAGATGATTACATCCCATTCCCAAGAAAATGAGCCAAAACAAGCAGCCGCGCAGCTTATCTTTTGTATGGATATTCGTTCTGAGCCTTTCCGTCGTCATTTAGAGCAGGCAGGACCATTCGAAACATACGGGTGCGCTGGTTTTTTCGGTCTTCCCATCAAAACGCGTGAACTAGACAGCAGCCATGCACACGCTTCTTGCCCGGTGATTGTAGAGCCGCGGCATGAAGTTCAAGAATTTACATCGGCAGCAAACGAAAAGGAATATCGCAGGCGGCGGAACGCGCTGCTTTCGGTCAGCCACACGTTTAAGAAAATGAAGCAGCATTTGTTTGCTAGTTTGTTGCTTCCAGAGGTAAGTGGACCTTTGCTCGGTTTGCATACGCTTGCTCGAAGTATAGCGCCAAGCGGAGCGGGACGCGTATTTCGCCAGTTTCAAGACAATTGGGCGCAAAAGCCGGCAACAGAACTTTCGCTCAATCGGGAATCTTCTTTGGAAACAACAGAAACAACGGATCTTCCAGTAGGTTTTTCTACCGAGGAAAAAGTACGATACGTATATCAACTATTCAAAGGAATGGGGCTTACAAGTCAATTTGCGCCGCTTGTTGTTGTCTGTGGCCATGAAAGCACAACAACGAACAATCCTTACGCCTCTTCGCTTGATTGCGGTGCGTGCGGCGGGGCAGCCGGAGGATTCAATGCTCGTGTGTTTGCCGCGCTATGTAACCTGAAAGAGGTGCGGGAAGGCCTTGCAAAGGAAGGAATCGTTATTCCAGAAGACACTGTTTTTGTTGCTGCCGAGCATATGACAACGGTCGATGAACTTTGCTGGCTTTATGTACCAACGCTTTCGGAAGCGGCTCAAAAAGCGTTTGATATGCTGCAAGGAAAGCTGAAAAAAGTAAGCCGCAATGCGAATAACGAGCGATTGTCGAAGCTGCCGGGCTTAGAGGGCAAGAAGAAAGATCCGCTTGCCGAAGCACATCGCCGTGCGGAAGACTGGAGCGAAATCCGTCCGGAATGGGGGCTTGCCGGCAACGCGGCGTTGATCATTGGCCGCCGCGAGTTAACAAAGCATTGTAATTTAGAAGGGAGAGTATTTCTCCATAGCTATGACTGGCGCAAAGATCCATCCGGCGAGGCGCTCGCCAACATCATCACCGGGCCGGTGACAGTGGCGCAATGGATTAATTTGCAATATTACGCATCGACTGTCGCCCCGCATTATTACGGAAGCGGAAACAAAACGATGCAAACGGTCACGGCTGGGATCGGCGTCATGCAAGGAAACGCAAGCGATTTGCTCGCCGGGCTTCCGTGGCAGTCGGTCATGGCGTCTGACGAAGAAATATTCCATTCTCCGCTTCGGTTGCTCGTCATTATCGAAGCACCACAGCAAAATATCGAGCGTTTGTTCGAAGACGATCCTTATTTCCGCAGAAAAGTGAAAAACGGCTGGCTTCGCCTTGTTTCTATCGACCCGGACAGTGGTGAGTGGAAAGCTTGGAGATGATGAATTTGTTGATGAAGGCACTGACTTTGCAAAAAAGTCGGTGCTTTTTTATATAAATAGGTGCGTTTTTCTTATTGAAACAGAAGACAAATATTGATTCATAAAAAGACAGTCTAAAAGGAAAATTAACAAAAAAGACATCTTGGGAGGAAATCTATAAAAAGCGGGGAAATGTTTTATTGGTCAATGGGAGGGGCGCTTTCACGGAGAATAGGAGCGCTCGACACAACGTTGTGAAAGTGATATCATGATGTAAAAACTTAAAGGAGGCTGCAAGCTTATGAGCATTCTTAAAAAAGGACTGGCGTTTGGACTCGGATTGGCGTTAGCGAGCAAGGAGCAAGTGGAAAAATTAATTGATGAGTTGGTGAAAAAAGGAGAATTGTCGCTTGAAGAATCGAAGGATATTATTGAACAGTGGAAGCAGCAAACAGACGAAAGAAAAGCAGAATTGCAGCGCATCGTGCGCGAACAGATCAAACAAGTGATCGATAAATTCGATTTGGTGACGAAAGACGAACTGCAACAATTAGAACAACGAATCCGCCGCTTAGAAGAAAAATTAGAAGAAAAAGAAGATTAGTAATCGAACAGGGGTCCCACGGGGGCCCATGTCCATTAAGGGGGCTGGACGGATTGATTGGAAAAAGAATGCGCCATATAAGCCGTTATCGCGATATCGCTGTTGCATTGCTCCGCCATGGCTTTGAAATGGTGGTTGAGGAAATCGGCTTTTCCCAGTTTCTTTCCCTTCCGCAACGGCTGCGTGTAGGCAAAAAGAAGGATGAAAAAACGATTGGCGAGCGCATCCGCCTTGTGCTCGAGGAACTAGGCCCGACCTTCGTGAAATTAGGTCAGCTGGCTAGCACGCGCCCCGATTTAATTCCAGAACACATTATTCGTGAACTGGAAAAATTGCAAGATCAAGTCCCGCCTTTTTCGTTTGCCGATGTTCGCCGCATTATCGAGGAGGAGTTGGGGGAAGAGCTGGACCATATTTTTCGTTCTTTTGAGGAAGTTCCGCTTGCCGCTGCCTCGATCGGGCAAGTTCATCGAGCGGTCCTTCATTCCGGTGAAAGGGTAGCGGTGAAAATTCAGCGGCCGCATATCGCATCGGTCATAGAAACAGATTTGGAAATTCTTCAAGATTTGACCGCTCTTGCGGAACGCCGCTTGGAGTGGGCGGAGCAATATCAGATACGTGATATATTGGACGAGCTATCGAAATCGCTTCGTCTAGAGCTCGATTACACCATAGAGGCGCGCAATGCCGAGAAATTTTCCAAACAGTTTCAAAGCGATCCAACTATTTATGTGCCAAAAGTGTTTTGGGACTATTCAACAAAAAAAGTACTGACGATGGAATATGTAGAAGGTATCAAACTCGGGGAACTTGAGCGGCTGAAACAACACGGCTATAACTTAAAAATTCTAGCGGAGCGGCTGGCGAAGGGAATGTTCCAGCAAATTTTTATGGAAGGCTTTTTTCATGGAGATCCCCATCCGGGAAATGTGTTAGCTTTGTCGGGAGACGTGATTGCGTTCATTGATTTCGGCATGGTAGGGAGAATCACTCCAGAAATGAAATATCATTTATCTTCCTTAATTATCGCTTTGATGCGCCAAAGCACCGATGGAGTCATGAAAACGATCGGAGATATGGGCTTGGTGCCGGATGAGGTAAATGTAAGCCAGCTGCGTGAAGATATCGAGCAATTGAGAGAAAAATATTATCATATTCCGTTGAGCAAAGTCAGTCTCGGCGAGGCGGTTCAGGATTTGCTTCATGTTGCATTTCGCCACTCGATCCGCATCCCAAGCGATTTAACGTTGTTAGGGAAGGCGCTATTGACGGTGGAAGGGATCGTGGAAAAATTGGATCCCGACTTTAGTATTATCGACTTTGCCGAACCGTTTGGCCGCCAGCTGCTAAAGGAGCGGATGCGGCCGAAAAACGTAGCAGAAATGGCATGGAAACGCTTTTCCGATTATGGGGAACTGCTTGTGGATTTGCCGAAAAATATAAAAGAATTAACGAGACTGATGAATCAAGGGAAAGTACGCCTGGAGATCGGCATCCCTGACCTGGATTTTCTATTGAGAAAATTAGACCAAATCAGTAATCGTTTATCGTTTAGCATTGTTTTGCTTTCCTTCAGCATCATTATGGTTGGCATTATTATCGGCTCGTCGATGGGAAGACAATCGACATTATTGTGGAAAATTCCGGCGATCGAGATTGGCTTTTGCGTCGCTACCTTAATGTTTTGCTGGCTTTTATATTCGATTTTTAGATCGGGAAGATTTTAAAAGGATATTTCCTTCTTTTTTCTTTTGGTACCAGTACTATATGTTTCGCTTTCAAATGTGATTATGTACTTGCCCCCTGTCAATCATCTATTTATGGATAACTGTTCCATCAATGATGCCAACTTCTGCTTTTTATAGCGATTTTTAATATATGTATAAGATCTTTTACGAATTTCGTCGTAATTTTGTAACACATTTGTCAAACTGTCAAAGAATTTATGATCGTTTTTTTGTTATAGTATTGGTAAGTTTCTCGTTCAATAGATTTGTTTTTGTCACTTCGGAAAGTAGCCAGTTTTTTGTACAGTTTTTATGTTACTCATGTTAATAATGTTTAATTTTGTGAATTTATGAACATGATATCACCTCAGATCATGCTCTAATGAATTCTTAAGGGAGGAATGCGATGGGGTAAGTGCTAGTTATGTGAAGTTTTGAACATATAGTTAGTTATGTGAAATTATGAACATAACATCGCCTCAGGCCAATTCCGAGGAAATACTTAACTTAAAGGAGGAACTACGATGGATCCAGTAATGTTGGCAAGGATACAATTTGCTTTGACTACAATCTACCACTTTTTCTTCGTGCCGCTTACCATTGGTCTAGCATTTATTATCGCTTTGATGCAAACATTATACGTAGTGAAGAAAAATGAGATTTATAAAAAAATGGCGAAATTTTGGGGACATTTGTTCCTGATTAATTTTGCCGTAGGGGTTGTAACAGGAATTATTCAGGAATTCCAATTTGGGATGAACTGGTCGGATTATTCTAGATTTGTCGGTGACGTCTTCGGGGCCCCCCTAGCCATTGAAGCATTGCTTGCCTTCTTTATGGAATCTACCTTTATTGGCCTTTGGATTTTTGGATGGGATCGTTTGCCTAAAAAAGTGCACTTGGCAAGCATTTGGCTTGTATCTATTGGGTCTATGCTTTCCGGTTTTTGGATTTTAACGGCAAACTCCTTCATGCAAGTGCCTGTTGGTTATGAAATTAGAAATGGCAGGGCGGAAATGGTTGATTTTCTTGCGCTTATAACGAATGGACAATTATGGGTGGAGTTTCCTCATGTCATCACAGGTGCATTGTGTACTGGAGCATTCTTCATTGCTGGTGTAAGTGCCTATAATCTATTAAAAAAGAAACATGTTGATTTTTACAAAAAATCCATGAATATCGCCTTAATCATTGGTTTCATCGGCAGTTTGGGGACTGCTTTCACCGGACATGCCCAAGCGCAATATCTTGTAAAAACACAGCCAATGAAGATGGCAGCTGCAGAGGGGATTTGGGAAGATACGCCTGATCCTGCGCCATGGTCAGTATTTGCCTTGATTGATACAGAAAAACAAGAAAATAAGTTTGAACTAAACATTCCTTATGCATTAAGCTATTTATCTTATTCTAAATTTGAAGGCAGCTTAAAAGGAATGAAAACTCTCCAAGCTGAATATGCGGAAAAATACGATCCAATCGTTGGTGAAGGTACAAATTATATTCCTCCAGTCAAGACGACGTATTGGAGCTTCCGTTTAATGGTTGGCCTTGGTACAGCGATGATATTGTTATCGATGATTGGTCTGTATCTGTGGAAAAAGGGACGAATTGAGCAAAGCAGTATGTTCTTGAAAATCCTAGTTCCTGCTATTTCATTTCCGTTTTTGGCAAACACTTTCGGATGGATCATGACCGAAGTGGGTCGTCAGCCATGGACGGTATTTGGATTGATGACGACAGCTGACGCTGTATCACCAAATGTTTCTGCAGGGACCGTTTTATTTTCCATCATTATGTACACACTGATATTCACGATTCTTGCAGGCGTGATGGTTTATTTGATGGTTCGCGAAATTAAACGAGGACCGATAGAACATCAAGATGCAAATTCAACGGTATCCATAGATCCATTCAGTAAGGCAGGTGTTTAAGATGGAATTGAGTGAAATTTGGTTTGTCTTAATCTCTGTACTCTTTATCGGCTTTTTCTTTCTTGAAGGTTTTGATTTTGGCGTAGGAATGTCGACTCGCTTCCTTGCCCGTGATCAAAAAGAGAGGACCGTAATGGTGAATACAATCGGTCCTTTCTGGGACGCGAATGAAGTATGGCTAATCACTGGAGCGGGCGCCATTTTTGCCGCATTTCCGCACTGGTATGCAACGATGTTCAGCGGCTATTACTTACTGATGCTGGCAGTCTTGCTGAGCCTAATTGGACGCGGCGTTGCTTTTGAATATCGCCGCAAAGTTGAAGATGCGCGCTGGACGAATGTTTGGGACTGGGTGATCTTTTTCGGAAGCATGCTGCCGCCGTTCCTTCTAGGTGTTCTGTTTACAAGCATGCTTAAGGGTGTGCCGATCCATAAAGATATGAATATGGAAGCCGGGTTCTCGGATGTTATTAATATCTATTCCATTTGGGGCGGCTTAACGATTACATTATTGTGCTTATTGCATGGTTTGACTTTTCTATCTTTAAAAACAGAAGGAGAGATCAGACAGCGGTCGGCTGCATTGGCTAAAAAATTGGTGTTGGCCGTATTTGCATCACTTGTCGTCTTTGTAGGGCTTTCTTGGTCTATGACAGATATTTTCGAGGTGCGCCCTATCCTTGAGCTTATTATTGCCGTATTAATTGTTCTGGCTGTTGGTTTATCATACTTTTTCATTTCCAATAAACGTGAAGGAATGGCGTTCGCCATGACAGGGCTTGGAATCGTGTTAACGGTATCATCGATTTTCGTTGGACTGTTCCCAAGAGTAATGGTCAGCTCCTTGAACAAAGCCTTTAATTTAACGGTCTACAACGCATCCAGCGGGGCATATTCCCTAAAAATAATGACAATTGTAGCCGTAACGATTTTACCGTTTGTTTTAGGGTATACTATTTATAGCTATTACGTATTCCGCAAACGAGTATCTGACAAGGAGCATTTAACGTACTGATGGATAAGGCGTTGTTTTCTTACAAAGGAATTAAGCCGGTTTTAGCTGGGCTGGCGATATTAACGACTATTCAAGGTGCTATCATTATTATTCAGGCTTATTTTTTGGCAGACGCAATCTCCTCCCTTTTCGGGGGAGATTCGTTTGCCAATGTCTTTATAAAGTTGATTATTTTCTTTCTTGCGTTAGTTGTTCGCCAACTGCTTACCGTTTGGAAAAGAAATATAGCCTACCATTTTGCTGCCAGAACGAGTAAAGAGTTCCGGGAATCATTGTTGCAAAAACTGTTTCAACTTGGCCCTCGTTTTGTAAAAGAAGAAGGCTCCGGACAGACAGTCACCTTGGTTATGGAAGGGATTATGAAATTCCGACGATATTTGGAGCTTATTCTTCCGAAATTGATGAATTCGGCAATTATCCCTGCCATGATCTGCATCTTTATCTTTTTTGTCAATATCCGCTCTGCTGTCATTTTAGCCCTAGCCGTTCCGATACTTATTGCCTTTATGATTTTGCTTGGATTGGCGGCAAAAATAAAGGCTGATCGCCAATATGAGTCCTATCAAATGCTGTCCAATCATTTTGTCGATTCTTTGAGAGGATTGGAAACACTCAAATATTTGGGATTAAGCCGGCAGCACATCAATCAAATTATTTTAGTAAGCGAAAGATATCGACGGGCTACAATGGGAACTTTGCGTATTGCCTTTTTATCTTCGTTTGCATTGGATTTTTTTACAATGCTTTCCATAGCGACCGTCGCCGTTTTTCTTGGAATAGATTTAATCAACGGGAAGATGGAGCTGCATCCAGCATTGACTATTCTGATCCTGGCGCCAGAGTATTTCCTGCCAATCAGGGAGGTGGGGGCCGATTACCATGCGACGCTTGACGGCAAAGAAGCAGGCAAAAAGATTCAAGAAATCCTAGATAAAGAATCGTTGCAGCAAAAACAGGATCCAATCCCTCATTGGGAATCAACAAGTACATTTTCGGTTAAAGGAGTAAGTGTACATTTTCCTGAGAGCGGTCGTCCAGCTTTGCAAGATATCCAATTTTCTGTTTCAGGCTCAAAAAAAATTGGAATTATTGGAGCCAGCGGTGCAGGAAAGTCCACATTGATTGATATTTTAAGCGGATTTTTAACACCAACATCAGGTGAATTTCAGATAAACGGCAAGAAGCTAACGACTTTATCTCAGTTGAATTGGCAAAGTCAAATAACGTATATTCCCCAACACCCTTATATATTTCACGATACCATTTTAAACAATATTCGTTTTTATCATCCAGAGGCAACTGTAAAAGAAGTAGAGAAGGCCGCAGAGAGAGCGGGCCTTACTGAAGTGATTCGATCGCTTCCACAGGGACTTGAGACAATCATAGGGGAAGGTGGACGGAGCCTAAGCGGCGGACAAGAACAACGGATCGCCCTCGCACGCGCATTCTTAAGCAACCGTCCTATCATCATGCTTGATGAGCCAACTGCCCATCTTGATATTGAAACAGAATACGAATTAAAAGAGACGATGTTGCAATTGTTTAAAGGCAAGCTCGTATTTTTTGCCACCCATCGCTTGCATTGGATGCTGGATATGGATTTAATCATTGTTCTTGATCAAGGCAAAATAATGGAAATCGGAACACACGAACAGTTAATAAGACAGAAATCCACTTATTATCAGCTTGTTAAAACACAAATGGAGGTATAAGTAGTTTGTTAAAAAAGTAAAGATCTCCTGTTATTGGACATTGAGGAAGGAATGTACGCTCTCCATCTTTTCCATCATCTCCTGTCTTATGATAAAAAATATCTCCCCTTCATTATGTAGGAAATGAAGAAGATTTGGCGAATATATGTTCTAAAGAATCCAAACATAGGGGGATGGCAAGTGGATGAAAACGGTTCGGGTGATGAAAATCGTTTCCGATGATGAAACACAACTTCACTTATTAGACGAGTTGATGCGCGTCTTTTGTTCAGCGAAGCGATATGCGTTCAACCGTTTGCTGGAAGGAAGGAACGCCAAAGACATCATCAAGCACCTTCCGCGCCAATTTCAGCTCAACAAACGGTACGCCGAAGACGCGGTGATGCTGGCTCAATCGCTGATTTCTTCCCAACGTGAGTTGCTTCCAATAAGGCTGGAAGATGTGCGGGCGAAAATCGAAAAAACCGAAAAGAAAATCGATGAGTATCAACATGGAAGAAAAACACCGAAAAAAGTCGATCTTCCAACGTGTTTAGACGGATTACACCGACGATTAGAAAAACTGAAATCCAAAGAAGCCGAGCTAAAGCACCATCTCGACCAAGGAACGATTCCACGTGTGATTTTTGGCGGAAAACAAAACTTTTACAAACGCTTGAAAGGAAAAATCACGAACGAAGAATGGAAAGATTTACGATCGAATCAGTTGTATGCCAGAGGGGATAAAAGCAAAAAAGGAAATTTAAATATTCGCCTCGTGTATGACGACAACACGAATCAATGGTATGTAGAAATCGCCAACCCGCTGGAACAACAAAATGGGAAACACGCTCCCCGTTTACGCTTTCCTGTGTCTGTTCCTGAAAAATATGAAGAGGAAATCATCGATCTCGTCATGGGAGAACAAGTCGGAGTGAATGCAAAAGGAAAGCCCATTATCGAATATCGACCATATACCGTTGAGATCAAACGCAAAAACGGGGAATATTACATTCATCTCATCTATGAAAAAGAGGTATATGGCAGGGAACTTGCCTATGATGAACCGATTCAAGCGGAACGAATCGCAGGAATTGACATCAACATTGACCGCATCGCCGTGAGCATCGTTTCGAAACAAGGAAACTTCATCAAATCAAAAGTGTTTTACTGCCATGAACTCGAATATGTGCGGGCGAATAAACGAAACAACATCGTTGGAGAAACCGTACGAGATGTGTATGACTGGCTGCTTCAAGAGAATGTGGGGGCAGTGGTCATCGAAAACATTCAACTAAGACAGCGGCACGATACGGACAAACGATTCAATCGCTTGACCCACCATTTCAAAAAGAAAAAGATGTCGGAAACGATCTTTCGCCGGGGACTAAGGCTTGGGTTTCGCGTCAAAAAGGTGAACCCTGCCTATACCAGCGTCATCGGACGATTCAAGTATATGAAAAAGTATGGGTTATCCGTCCATGAAAGTGCCGCTTTGGTGATTGGCAGACGAGGATTAGGGTATCGTGAACGATTGCCAAAAGAACTCATGCATACCATAAAAACGAAAGTGAAACGCCATTTGATTGCCATGTTAGGGTCGATGGAAGAATCCTACAAGCAATCGAAAAGCGGAATGAAACAATGCCAATATTTAATCATGATGTTACAAAAAATCGAAAATTTCAAACAAGAACATGAATGGTCGTTATGGAACATCTTGCACAAATTCTGCTGGATGAATCAGTACCAACTTCAACTAAAGGAGGTGTAGACCTGGTTGCTAAAATCGTTGTCGTGTACTGACCGATGGAAGGAATGGTGCACGACAGGCGCCGTCGCTAACCGCGATCCACGGGGTGTCTTTCACGGTCGGTGAATGACAAGGGAAATTCCCTTCCTGATGGAACTCAGGGGTTTCCTGAGCGGCAAGCGATGTTTCCTGGTTCCATCGCGATGTGTCGATTTTAATTTTAGTAACCAGGGCATCTGATGAAGAATTGGATCTACCCTTATTTGCGTCAATATCGCGGCTTGTTTGCGTTGGCTATTTTTCTTGGTTCGCTTACCATTCTCTTTGGCGGAGCATTGATGTTTACTTCGGGTTATTTAATTTCTAAAGCGGCGACACAACCTGAATCCATTTTAATGGTTTATGTGCCGATTGTCGGTGTCCGTGCATTCGGTATTGGCCGGGCTGTGCTTAGCTATGTGGAGAGACTGACGGGACACCAATTCATTTTGAAAATACTTTCTGAAATGCGCGTCCGTTTATATAAAATCATTGAGCCGCAGGCATTGTTTTTTCGTTCCCGCTTACGCACAGGCGACGTTCTTGGTGCACTCGCCGATGATATTGAACATTTGCAGGATTTTTACTTAAAAATACTGTTTCCTTCGATTGTTTCATTAGTCATTTACACAGTGGTTATTATTTGTGCAGGACTTTTTTCGATTCCATTCGCCATTCTTCTGGCTGTATTCATAGGGTTGTTGATTTTTGTTGGTCCAATTATTTCATACATTTATATGAAAACAAAAAATGAACAATGGAAAAGGGGAAGACACCAACTTTATCAACAGTTCACCGATACGATTTTCGGCATCAGCGACTGGATATTCAGCGGGAAATACAAGACTTATATTCGGCAATACGAAACACAAGAACAAAAACTGCTTGAACTTGAAACGAAGAAACGTTCGTTTGTGAATTGGCGGGACGTTCTGAATCAGATTGTGCTTGGCGCCATTGTCGTTACAGCCATCTATTGGGCCAATGAGCAAACGCTAAGAGGAGAATTCTCGCCCACAATAATTGCCGCTTGCGGTCTTGCAGCACTGTCTTTAGTAGAATCATTTTTACCGATTGCAGGGGCTGTTAGTGAAACATCATCCTATCAAGATTCATTAAAGCGTCTTGAAGCCATTCAAGCAGAGTCCTTTCAACCTCAGATAGAAGCAGATGGATGGAAAGAGTTGTTGGACTTATCTCAAGCAACGATTGAAATAAACCATTTATCATTTGGATATACTTTGGAAACACCGCTGCTGGACGATTTTAGTTTAAAAATAAGACAGGGTGAGAAAATTGCCATTATCGGGCGCAGCGGATCCGGAAAATCAACGTTGTTGAAACTAATTCAAGGAGCGCTTGTACCGACTCGTGGGGAAGTGCTCATAAATGGAATGAATGTACATGAGTTGGGTTCGGCTGTTCCAAAATTAATGGCTGTTCTTAACCAAAAGCCTTATTTATTCAATACATCCGTCATGAACAATATCCGCCTTGGCAACCCGGACGCAACGGATGAAGAAGTATACGAAGCAGCCAAGATGGTTCAATTGCATGAGATGATTATGCAATTGCCTAAAGGATATGAGACGAACATGCATGAAACAGGTTCTCGCTTTTCTGGCGGTGAACGGCAAAGAATAGCACTAGCACGGATATTATTGCAAAACACCCCGATAGTCATTATGGATGAACCAACAGTTGGGCTCGATCCAATCACAGAAGCGAACCTATTGGCTACCATTTTCGATACACTGAAGGGAAAAACGATCATTTGGGTAACGCACCATTTGATGGGCGTGGAGAAAATGGATCGCATCATTTTCCTTGAAAAAGGAAAAATCACCATGGATGGCAGCCATCAACAACTGCTTAAAAGTGAGGAAAGATATCGACGATTATATGCGCTAGATCGCCCGTTATACAGGAGTTAGTGGGAGGGAATAGGTGGCTATGATTCACAGCCTCCAACTAGAGTAAAAAGAAGGGATTAACACCACATTGCTTCTGTCCACGCTTAGCAATACTGCGAATGGATAGAGGGGAAAGATGCTAGATCGGCAACAATTATTATCCAAAAAATCAGAAGAAATGTGTATGGAGTACTCTTCAGCAACTTATAGAAGGAAAACTCATTTACTTATTTTCCCCTCCCAAATAAAAGGGTGTTTTCTCGTCGAGAAAACACCCTTTTCGTGTTGCTTTCTATCAATAGCTACAAAATTTATTGTGCAAAAACTTTGGAGATATTGGGTTTTATTTTATTTCCACCAAACCCGTTAAAACCTAGAGGAAGCCCCATCATTTTTTAACAGTCTGTTATGTAGTTTAGAAAAGATGAGCAATGCAACAATAGATCCGATCAAGCAACATAACATATCCCATTTTGTATCCCAAATATCGCCCTGGATTCCTAAAAAGTCTTTCGACGCTTCTCCCCCTTTTGATCTAACCATTTTTCTTCTCCTTTTTGACCAACCATTTGAATTCCCAATTGTAATAATTTATCTTTGCAGTAGTTTCAGATGCGGCATGTCAGTCATTTATTTATCCGCATGGGATTAGGATGATAAATTCTTCACATAAAAAGGAATGTCAGCAAAAGGGGTGTGAAATAGAGTTAGGTTGTCTAACAACTTCACGTTTACTTTATTTTTTCTATTGAATATTCTCATCGTTATATTTTGAATCGATACCTTGGATCATCTCTAAGTTGTTCTTGCTTTCCCGCAGTCGTTAAACTACTAAAATAACTCTGCTAACTTGATGAAGTCAAAGATTCTGGATTAAATGCTAAATAAACATTACTTTCACACTGTTTTAAAACAGTTGACAATTCTGAATATTTATTACTATAAATAATAATTGCAAAGATCACCTCAGATTCTTGCCTCATTGTTAATGAATGTATCCCTTCAACAAGTTTTGAGCAATCTTTATCACCAAAACAGTGAAGCTACAAAATTTGACATCAGAAAGGGGGTTAATATTTTATTTAAAACCGAATATATCTTGCATTAAGGCTACTATCGCTAATACACATATTCAATTTACTTCTATCTATCGATATAAACGCTTTCTTTATTAAAAAACAAAGGATCATAGTTCAGTTTGAAACCTTCATGTGCAGGTTGATTCAAGTGATATGAAATATGAAAGCGCATTCTTTTGTAACTAAGAGAATACGCGCGGTGATCAGTTTAGCTGTGTTCGGGTCAGAACCATTTACAAATCTATATGCCACGACTGCTCGTGACTTAAGTCATTGGCGACGAAGTGGAAAGCGATTTTGATCCGAGCCGACAGAACGCTAAACACCAGTGGGATGTTTGTCCAGGAAAGCTTGGAGGAACAATAGTAAGCGTTTTCACATAGGTGCAGAAAAAACTCTAGTACGCCAGAAACTGCCGGCTTTAGTCATGTGGAGATTCAAGTGATAGTTCAAACATTGAAACGAAATTCTTAGTCAGACGAGAGATGGTGAGAGGGAATCCAACAATTGGAGAAAGCGCGAAATGCGTTCATCCAAAGAAGACTTGTTCACAATGCTCTCGTCATTTAGACAAAAGGGGGTTTCTAAATGTTTCCCAATGCATTCAAATACGAAGCACCGACATCTGTCGACGAAGCGATCCGCCTAATGGATGAGTATGGCTATGACGGCAAAGTATTGGCGGGCGGCCAAAGTTTAATACCAATGATGAAATTACGGGTCGCGGCTCCCGCTGTAATTATTGATATTAATAATCTCAACGAGCTTAAAGGATGGAGCAAGGTTAACGGAAAATTGCGGATCGGTGCGGTGACACGTCAAGCCGAATTGGAGCATGCGACAGAACTCCGTGAACAATTTCCGATTCTGTCTCGCACTGCCCGCTGGGTTGCAGATCCATTGGTTCGCAACCTCGGGACGGTTGTTGGTTCGCTCGTTCACGCAGACCCTGCCTCAGATTGGGGGACTGCAATGATTGCTGTAAATGCGGTGGTAGAAGCTCGGGGACCGAAGGGAGAACGGTTGATTCCTATTGACGAGTTTTTTGTGGATACATTTGCCTCATCACTGGACGAAAATGAACTTGCCGTTGCGGTGCACCTGCCGATTCCAACTAAACCTGTGGCCGCTCGCTATATGAAGCTTAAACGTAAAGCAGGCGATTTCGCAATTGCAGGGCTGGCTGTGCAGGTCGCTCTTGATAGTGACGGTCGCGTGTCTGAGGCAGGCATCGGCATATGCAATTGCGGGCCGATCCCTTTGCGAGCTGTTAAGGCAGAGGAAGCTCTCATCGGAGAACGTCTGACAGCGAAGACGATTGAGGACATTTCAAAACTTGTGCCGGAAGATGCTGATCCTGTTAGTGATCTACGGGGCAGCGCAGACTATAAGAAGGATCTTTTACGTGTGTTTGCTGCACGCGCACTCCGCGAAATCGCGGAAGAGTTGCAAGGAAAGGTGGAGGTCCAATGAAGATCCGTGTCAAGGTCAATGGGCAACTGTACGAATCAGATGTTGAGCCACGTACGCTGTTGGCTTATTACTTACGCGATGAACTGAAACTAACGGGCACGCATATCGGTTGTGATACAACCAGCTGTGGTGCTTGTACAGTGTTGTTGGACGGGAAAGCCGTTAAGTCGTGCACCGTATTTGCTGTGCAAGCAGATGGGCGTGAAGTGTTGACGGTCGAAGGATTGGAAAAAGACGGCGAAATGCATCCGTTGCAGAAAGCATTTTGGGAGGAGCATGCGTTGCAGTGCGGCTACTGTACACCAGGCATGCTAATGGCTTCCTACGCACTGCTTCAGGAAAATCCAGCGCCGACTGAGGAGCAAATTCGCGAGGGACTTTCCGGCAATATTTGTCGCTGTACAGGATACGTGAATATCGTGAAGGCTGTCAAGTCCGCTGCAAGCAAGATGGCGACTCAAGAATCATTAGAGGAGGTGGCCACAAGTGGCACTTCAACAGACTGAGTTGCGCCCAATGGGCAAATCGATTGCCCGCAAAGAGGATCCGCGGTTTCTTCGCGGGAAAGGCCGCTACGTGGATGATGTGATTCTGCCGAATATGCTTTATATGGCGATTTTACGCAGTCCGTACGCACATGCCCGCATTCGTCGAATCGATACATCAGCTGCATTGGCCGCGCCCGGCGTCAAATTGGTGCTCACAGGTGAGGATCTAGCCAAAATGAACCTTGCATGGATGCCGACTTTGAATGGCGACCAACAGATGGTGTTGGCTGTAGACAAGGTTCTGTTTCAGTACCAAGAAGTCGCCGCCGTTGTTGCGGAGACGCGCGCCCAAGCGGAAGACGCTCTGCAGTTGATCGAAGTCGATTATGAGCCATTGCCGGTTGTGGTGGATCCGTTCAAGGCGCTTGAGCCGGATGCTCCTATCCTCCGTGAAGATCGGGAGAAAAAGTCGAACCACATCTGGCACTGGGAGTCGGGAGATCGAGAAGAAACAGAGAACGTCTTTCGTGATGCACCGGTTGTCGTCAAGCAAGATGTGCGCTTCCAGCGTGTCCATCCTTCGCCGCTTGAGCCGTGTGGGTGTGTTGCAGATTACAATACAGCGACAGGTCGGTTGACGTTTTATGTTACTTCCCAAGCACCTCATGTCCATCGAACTGTAATCGCGATGTTAAGCGGTATTCCTGAACATCAGATTCGAGTTATTTCGCCTGATGTTGGCGGAGGTTTTGGGAACAAAGTAGGTGTCTATCCGGGATACGTCGTTGCGGTTGCTGCTTCGCTGAAGTTGGGTGTGCTTGTTAAATGGATTGAAACACGAACAGAAAATATCGCAAGCACTTCTTTCGCACGCGACTTCCACATGACGTGCGAGATTGCTGCGCGCGAGGATGGCAGAGTGTTGGGACTGCGAGTGAAAACCATCGCTGACCATGGTGCCTTTGATGCGGCAGCTAATCCGACCAAATTTCCGGCTGGCCTGTTTAACATTGTGACAGGTTCGTATGATTTCAAGGCCGCGTTCGTCGAAGTGGATGCCGTTTATACGAACAAGGCTCCTGGAGGTGTGGCGTACCGCTGTTCCTTCCGTGTCACAGAAGCAGCGTACCTGATTGAACGGACAATGGACGTACTGGCGCAAAGGTTGAAGATCGATCCGGCCGAACTGCGTTTCCGCAATTTCATTCGCAAGGACCAGTTCCCATACAAATCTCCGACTGGATGGGTGTACGACAGCGGAGACTACGAAAAAACGTTGAAACTTGCCTTAGAACGGATTGGGTATGACGAATTGCGCAAAGAACAGGCAGAGAAACGAGCCCGCGGTGAATTCATGGGTATTGGCATCTCCACTTTTACGGAGATTGTCGGTGGAGGACCAAAAAATACATTCGATATTCTTGGAATTAAGATGTTCGACAGCGCGGAGATTCGCGTCCATCCAACTGGCAAAGTGATTGCACGGCTCGGTGTGCGGCACCAAGGCCAAGGGCATGAGACGACATTCGCCCAAATCATCGCGGAAGAGCTCGGATTGAGTGCGGATGATGTGTTGATTGAGGAAGGAGATACTGATACTGCCCCTTATGGATTAGGAACGTACGCCAGCCGCTCTACGCCAACGGCAGGTGCTGCTGCAGCGCTCTGCGCGCGCAGAATTCGCGAAAAGGCTCGCAAAATCGCCGCCCATCTGCTAGAAGTCGGTGAAGATGACGTTGTATGGGACGGCACCGCCTTTTCCGCAAAAGGTTTGCCAGGAAAATCGGTGACGATGAAAGATGTGGCTTTTGCTGCCTATACGGATGTGCCTGATGGCGTGGAGCCTGGTTTGGAAGCGACTTACTACTATGATCCTCCGAACCTCACTTTCCCTCACGGGGCCTATATTGCGGTGGTCGATATCGACAAGGGAACGGGTGCTGTCAAAGTGCGACGGTTCTTGGCTGTTGACGATTGCGGCAACGTGATCAACCCAATGATCGTTGAGGGACAGGTGCACGGAGGACTAACGGAAGGGTTTGCTATTGCGTTCATGCAAGATATCCCGTACGATTCGAACGGCAACTGTCTGGCGCCAAACTGGATGGACTATTTAGTCCCGACGGCTCTTGACACGCCACATTGGGAAACAGATCGGACGGTGACACCGTCTCCGCATCATCCGATTGGCGCGAAAGGCGTTGGAGAGTCGCCGAATGTCGGTTCTCCAGCCGCGTTTGTCAATGCGGTGGTGGATGCTCTGTCACCACTTGGCGTAGAGCATATTGACATGCCGCTTTATCCATGGAAGATATGGAAAATTTTAAGAGAACACGGTATTAACGAATGATTCAGTACCTAGCATGCTGAGATTAACATCGATTAAGGAGGGGAAAGCCCGGTGGCGTTATAACGCTGCCGGGTCATAAAAATGGACCTTGTTTGGGAAACAGCAAAGGGCATGGATGAACGAGTTGAACCGTATGTCATGGTGACAGTTGTCCGCCGTGTGCGGCCAAGTTCGGCGGCAGTTGGTGATAAGGCGATTGTGACAGCGGACGGAAAAATGATAGGTTTTGTAGGTGGGCATTGTACGAGGGAATTAGTTATCAATCAAGCACAGGAGTGTCTTCGAACTGGAGAAAAAAGACTTTTGCTTGTAACCCCGCAGCCACCGGCCCATGTGGAGGAAGGAGTTACAGTCCTTCCAATGACTTGTGCATCTGAAGGAACAGTTGAACTTTTTTTAGAACCAAAACATGTTGATCCTTTGTTGATTATTGTAGGGGATTCCCCGATTGCGCATGCTCTTGAAGAAATGGCACCCCGATTCGCTTTTGTGCCACGCCGGATCGCATTGGAAAAAGCGGAGGATAGCAGTTCGGGAGAACCGCTGGAGATATTACGCAGTCAACTTGCTGCTTTCAACAATACAACGGCTTATGGTGTCGTGGCTACGATGGGTTTGTATGATAGTGAAGGCCTGTTGGCACTTGTCCATTGTAAATTACGGTATTTGGGGTTGGTCACCAGTCCGAAGCGTTGGGCGACTGTAAGCAGCGGATTGGAAGCGGCTGGGGCGCCAAAGGAATTTATTGACTTTATCACGGCTCCTGCGGGGTTAGATATTGGTGCTGTAGGAGCACAAGAGATTGCCCTTAGCATCCTTGCTCAAATCGTGGAACGCCGTCGCCGAGATTTGAATGTGCAGTGGGAAGGACAACCAGAAAAGGGGATCTCGGAGACCGAAGCACTGTCCGCAAGCGACGATCATACCACAGTATCTCAAATAGTGGTGGATCCGGTTTGCGGCATGACCGTAGATTTAAAGAAAACCCAATTCCGTTTGGAACTCGATGGCACTATCTATGGTTTCTGTTGCCCGGGCTGTCGAGACCGCTTTGCTAAAGATCCGAAAGCATTTCTTAGTCACACATGACAAGATAACACATTCCGATGGGGCACTGAACTGAAATGAAACTTTTGCTCTTCTCAGCCGTGTGAGTAAAATGTTTGTGGGAAAAATTCTTAGAAGTTCCCCGATGAGGGGTTGGGAACGTAGGTTCGCACCCCCCTCATCGGGGCCACCAAGCGAAGCGCGGTAGGATCCCAAGCAGGAAACATGAAAAAAGGACTCTCTCCCTGGTAAGATGTTCATTGACCACACTACAAACAGGAGGAGAGAGTCCTATGAATATTCAACAACATCTTACCACAAATTCGTTGACATGGAAAGAGATCGAACTTGCTTTGTTTCGAGCCTTGCAAAACGCCTTCGCCGAGCTGTTTACGGCTCTGTTGGAGGACATCGACCGGCAATTGGCAGAGAATCGAGATAAGCGCCGATACCACTTGAAAGACAAACGACGCACCACGATTCAAACCCTGTTTGGCGAAGTCACCTTTGAGCGAAACTACTATTTAGACCGAGAACAAAACCGTTACACATTTTTGCTGGATTCCTTTCTCGCGTTTGATGGATCGCAGTCAATCAGCCCTTGTCTAGAAGAAACAGCGGTGGGATTGGCGGTGGAGTGCTCTTCCTATCGCAAAGCGGCTCGTACGCTTGCCCAGATGGTCGGGTATCCGGTGATGAGCCATGAGGCGATCCGCCAGTTGGTGCTCGAGGCCGAAGTTCCGCTGCACTGCCCGGTGGACCAGCGATATGGACGGGTGCTGTTGGTGGAGGCCGATGGACTGTTTGTTTCCCGCCAAGGGAAGGGAAAACGGGCCAAGGAAGACAAAATCCTGACCGTTCACGAAGGATGGAAGCGCAACGGCTCCCGGATCGAATTCGTGAATCAGCGCCATTACGTCCATGAGGGCAAGGGGGAGGTGTGGGAAGGCTTCGAGGAATTTTTGATAAATGAATATGCCTATGATCCTTGCCGGGATCTTCTTGTCATCAACGGGGACGGCGCTCCATGGATTACCGCGTGCCGGGAGTATTTCAAGGGACGGGTCTGCTTTCAATTGGATCGATTCCACGTGGCGCGTGAATTGCGCCAATGCCTCTCGGGCCATCCACGGTGGCAGGCGATTCGGCAAAAGCTGGTGAAGCAGGATGAAGAGGGGTTGCTTGTGGAACTGAACAGCGCTGTCATGGCAAGGGATGAGAGTTCGAAAGCGCTTACGGATAAAATTCAAAAAAATGGTTCGCCAATCTATGACTTACACCTGTTTTCAGCGAACCAAAAAAGTTCCCACAAAATCTTGACTGACTCAAGGAAGTTGGTGTCTTTCTTCTTTTTAGGGTATATTAGTTATAATGATAAATATTTTGGTTCATCGCTCGATTTTTTATATTTAATTACAAAATTAACATATACCCCCATAACAAAAAATTCGTCACCATCGAAAGGATGAAAACGAATTCTGTCGAAGTATCTCCTTGCAACTGGGGTCAACAAGGCTGATGCACCTTACAAAGTTAACGCTTGGATAAACTTCTCTCATCTTGATCATACTGCTCCTAAGCACTCGATCGGAAAAGGAACAAACCCAGGATGAGACGACTCACCATTACGAATGACCGTGGATGGACATCACGAAAACTTTGCCAAGAAGAATGAAAAATCAAAAAGGCCTCGCTGGTCAACGTGTCATGGCGGTTCGTCTCGTGATGGAAGGATATTTGGGCAAAGATGTTGCTGCCATGCTCAACCTGTGCCGCCAAACCGTCGTTTTTTATGTTTCCTTATTCAATCTTCTGTTGGACCGAAAAAGCCCACTGGGACGGGTTCCGTTCTTAATGAAAAAACAACAACAAGAACTAAAACAAACGATCTTAATCCGTATACCCGCCGAACTCGGTTGGGATCCCGCCTCTTCCTAGAATATCTGGATTTATCTATAAGAAATATGGTTAGGAAGGATTTCAATGCAAAATATAATTTATAGACCTAGTATTTTACTTCTAATTATATTCTTTATTTCCTTAATAGTTACTAAATTATTTCCATCATTAGCATCGACTATTTTCGATATATGGATTTTGGGTATCTGTTTGATTATTGCTATTTTTTTGCACGAATTAGGGCATGTGATCTTTGGGGTATTATGTAAGTTTAATTTTCATTTTTTTACTTTTGGTCCCTTTTTAATTGAAAAAGTGCAAGGAAAATTAAAAATACGTGAAAATAAACATTGGATTTATTTCGGTGGAGTTTCTTTTGTGACCCCTACTGTTGAAACTTTTTCTAAAATAAAAGCAAAATGGGGATTGTTTTTGTTTGGAGGCCCTTTTTTTAGTTTTATAGCATTTCTTATATTTTTCATGATTGGGAAGATTTATAAAAACGATTTTATGCTATGGTGTTCTCTTTTAAACATTGTTATATTTATAGCTACCTCATTTCCAATTATAAAAGGGGAAGCAAACGATGGAGGAAATATATTTTTATTATTTAAAGACAAGGAACAAGCGTTTTTACATATTTTAAAATTTCAAATACTTAGTGAGATGTTTAGTTCAAAAAGACCAATTGAATGGGATAAAGAGTTGATTGAAAAGTGTAAAGAAATAATTAAAGGGAAAAATTCAATTGAAAATCATATGATCTATACATTTCTTTTTTATTATTATTTTGACGCTGGGAATGTTGAACAGATTTTTTTAAGTATACAACCAATCATAAATGAACCGCTTACAAAGGAAAATAAATTTATCAAAGGGAATTTTAACAGTTTATACATACTCTATAAATTTTTATATGGAAACAGTGAGGAAAACTTAGAAGAAATAGATAAATTATTTAAAGGAGTATCAAAATTAGATTCATATGCCTATAACCGTTCCCTTGCCATAATTAAGTATTTAAAGGGAGATGTTAAAGGAGCAAAAAGTTTGATAAACAAATTAGAACATGAATTAAACTATACTAATGGTCAAGGGGTATATCATGTTGAAAAAGATATCTTACAAAAATTGAGGTTAAAAATGATGATATAAACTAGCACATTAGATGATGTATAAAAGTTTGTGTAACGCATTTTGCTAGAACAAAAGAAAAAAGGTAGGGTATTCTCTGATTGGACCAAAAATCTTAGAGAAAGGAGTACCCTACCTATGTCTAAAAGAAGTATACCGAATGTCGACTGGGCAAATCAACTGGAAAGTGTCATTCGTCAGTTTGTGAAGGAAAAATTAGAGCTGATTATGCGGGAAGAAATCAAACATTTCCTCGAAATCGAACAGGCGGACACATTCAATATGAGAAGCGGCTACTATCAACGAAATCTAGATACACAATATGGCCGGATTGAGGGTCTTTTGGTGCCAAGAGACCGAAACGGGGAATTTCAAACATAGTTGTTTGCCCCTTATCAACGCCACACCGGCTGGCTGGAGGAAGCCATCATTAGGATGTATCAAAGTGGCATGAGCACACGGGAAATTGGCAAGTTTATCGAACGAATTCTAGGAAATGCCTATTCTCCTGCAACGATCAGCCGTATTACCGATGTCGTGAAAGAGGGCATCGAGAAATGGCACACTCGTCCACTGCACAAGCGTTATTCTGTCTTATATTTGGATGGTTTATACGTAAAACTTCGTCGCGAAACCGTGGAGAAAGAAGCCATTTATGTGGCGTTAGGGGTGAATGAAGAAGGATATCGCGAAATTCTTGATTTCTTTGTGGGAGGACAGGAAAGCGCCTATGTATGGCAGGAGATTCTTCAACAACTATACAACAGGGGCGTAAAAGAAGTGCTTCTGGGCGTATTCGATGGACTACCGGGGTTGGAGGAAGCCTTTAAGGCGGTGTATCCGAAAGCCGATGTGCAGCGCTGTGTCGTGCACAAAGTCCGCAACACCCTCAGCCGTGTTCGGAAAAAAGATCAATTTGAAGTGGCAGAGAATCTCAAACTGATTTATCGCGCGCCGAATAAGGAGATGGCGTTACAAATGTTTCAACAGTTTGAGTCGAAATGGTCTGGTAAATACCCGAGAGAAGTTCAATCTTGGGCCAATGAGTTGGATGTCCTCCTTACATTTATGGATTATCCAAGCAGTATTCGAAGTGTGATTTACACGACCAATGCCATCGAACGAACGATCAAGGAGATTCGGAAACGCCTAAAACCGATGAACAGTTTGAATAGTTTAGAAGCCGCGGAAAAAGTCGTGTATTTGACCATCCAGGATCTTAATGAGAAATGGGCAGGGCGAAAGTTAAGAGGATTTGCCGAAGCACAGGAAGCCCTCGAGCGAATGTTTGAAGAATGCTACAATTAACCAAATATTGTAAATAAACAAATAAGCAAAGAAAGGGGGTTTCCTCTGTCCACACAGGAGACTGAATATTCAGTCTCCTGTGTGGAGAAAATCAGTCCCCTATCAATTCAAATCCATTTCAGAGAAACCCTACCCCATTACATTACACAAAATTCTTGACGGTACCATCTTTTTTGGTACCTTATTTTTAAGTATCGAATTAGGAACAATATGGTAAAATAAAAAAGAACATAAATTCCTAGCAAATATTTTTATACGTCTTATGGACAACCGTTCAAGCGAAGATGGAAGAAGTGTTCTAACATTTGATAAAAGGGAGTGTTACATAGTGAAGGAATATCTTGAACGCGAACGTTATAACGAAAAATACAATTGGTTAGTCATGTCGAAAAGTCCTTACTTGAAGCAACATGAAACAAATCCTGTGAATTGGTTGGAATGGTCGCCAGAAGCGTTTCAAAAAGCAAAAAGGGAAGGTAAGCCTGTATTCCTGTCCATCGGTTATTCCTAGCCCTCTAATAGGGGGCTTGGAATAGAAATACGCAGAAGAATTGGAGTATTAATCTACTTGCCACTGGTGCCATGTAATGGCGCATGAGAGCTTTGAAGATGAAGAAGTTGCCGCGATCTTAAACGAAAAATACATATCCATTAAAGTGGATCGCGAGGAACGTCCGGATATTGATTCCATTTATATGCGCGTCTGCCAAATGCTAACGGGGCATGGCGGCTGGCCGCTTAGCGTGTTTTTGACGCCGGAGGGGAAGCCGTTTTACGCGGGAACGTATTTTCCAAAACACAGCCGGTACGGCCGTCCTGGTTTTATTGACGTATTGACACAGCTATATGACAAATATAAGGAAAATCCAAGCGAAATTACGAGGGTTGCCGAACAAATAACAAAAGAGCTCGAACAGTCCGCGCACGCTTCGGGAACGGAGCGGCTGTCTCTCGAGGCGATCGAAAAGGCATATCGGCAGCTTTCGAATAGTTTTGATGCAGTATATGGAGGTTTTGGCGGTGCGCCAAAATTTCCAATTCCGCACATGCTCATGTTTTTAATGCGTTATTACCAATGGAAACGGGATGAGCGTGCGCTGATGATGGTGGAAAAAACGTTAAACGGCATGGCCAACGGCGGCATTTATGACCATATCGGCTACGGGTTTGCCCGCTATTCGACCGATGCGATGTGGCTTGTGCCGCACTTTGAGAAAATGTTGTATGATAACGCGCTTTTAGTCATCACATATACGGAAGCGTATCAATTAACGAAAAATGAACGATATAAGGAAATTGCGGAACAAATCATTGAATTTGTCAAGCGGGAAATGACTTCTGATGACGGTGCTTTCTATTCAGCAATTGACGCCGATTCGGAAGGGGTGGAAGGAAAATATTACGTATGGACACCCGATGAAGTGATGAACGTGCTCGGCACTGAACTTGGCGAATTGTATTGTGATGTGTATGATATTACTGAAGAAGGAAATTTTGAAGGAAAAAACGTGCCAAATCTCATTCATACGAGAATGGACCGCATCGCAAGACGATATCGTCTGACGGAAGAAGAGCTCTGCGAAAAACTCAAAGAAGCGAGACAGAAGTTGTTTGCCGATCGTTCGCTGCGTGTTTATCCGCATGTGGATGATAAAATATTAACAACTTGGAATGCGTTAATGATTGCCGCGCTGGCGAAAGCAGCAAAAGTATATGAACGCCGCGACTATTTACAGATGGCAAAGCAGGCGCTTTCATTTATCGAAACCAACCTTTTTCAAGACGGTCGGCTGATGGTGCGCTATCGCGATGGGGAAGCGAAGCATCTTGGCATTATCGACGACTATGCCTATCTTATTTGGGCGTATATCGAAATGTATGAGGCGACGCTGGAGTTATCATATTTGCAAAAAGCGAAAGCATGTACGGAGCAAATGATCGACTTGTTTTGGGACGAAGAGCACGGTGCGTTTTTTATGACTGGAAGCGACGCGGAGGCGCTCATCATTCGGGAAAAAGAAATTTACGATGGCGCGTTGCCATCGGGAAATAGTGTTGCCGCGGTGCAACTGATTCGTCTAGCAAAGCTGACAGGTGATTTTGCGCTATTGGAAAAAGCAGAAACGATGTATAAAGTCTTCCAGCGTCAAGTCGAAACGTACGAAAGCGGTCATACGTTTTTCTTGCAAGGATTGTCGCTTCTTGAGGCTCAAACCGTCGAAGTCGTTTTGTTTGGAAAACAAGGCGATGAAAAACGAGAGTATTTGATTCAGCAATGGCAGCACACATTTGCGCCGGACGTTTTTCTGTTGGCGGCGGAACACCCGGCTGATGTGGCAGACATCGCTCCGTTTGCGGCAGAGTATGAACCGCTTGGGGAGGAAACGACCGTGTATGTGTGCGAAAATTTTGCCTGCCAACAACCGACGACGGATGTGGAATCCGTTGCCGAGCAGTTGTTTGAATGATCTTTTTGTAACCGCTAGCAGGATTCTGTTTATTCATGAAGAAATAGTACGACAAAGATTAAACAAAGGAGAGAGTGCTTATGCCAATTACAAATCCAAGTCGAGAAGAAATCCGAGAAATTTTGCAAAAAGCAAAACGCATCGCTGTTGTTGGATTATCAAACAATCCGGAACGGGAGTCATACATGGTGGCGAAAGCGATGAAAGATGCCGGCTATGAAATTATTCCCGTCAACCCGATGATCGAGGAATGGGAAGGCATTAAAGCAGTAAAGAAATTAACCGATATTGACGGGCATGTCGATATTGTCAATGTATTTCGCCGTTCCGAGCATTTACCGGAAATCGCCCGCGAATTTGTGCAAATTGATGCCGATGTATTTTGGGCGCAGCTTGGCGTCGTCAATGAAGAAGCTTATGAATTTTTAAAAGAAAAAGGATATACGGTCGTGATGGATCGCTGCATTAAAGTAGAACACGCGCTAACGAAACAACATTAAACGGAATCGACCATCTTTTTAGATGGTCATTTCCATTTTTAGAGGGAATTTTGTCGGAAACGGTAAAATAAGCGTAGACGCTGACGAATTTTATGTTACAATAAAACAGAAACAAATGTTCTTGTTTTTGTTGAAAGGGGAATGCATGTGACAAAACAATCCGTATATGAATATAACGATGATGCGATTCAAGTATTAGAAGGACTCGAAGCGGTGCGGAGGCGGCCGGGAATGTATATCGGCAGCACCGACAGCCGCGGTCTGCATCATCTTGTCTATGAAATTGTCGACAACTCCGTCGATGAAGCGTTAGCGGGGTACGGAAATTATATTCTCGTAAAAATACATAAAGATAACAGCATTACCGTACTTGACGAAGGGCGAGGCATGCCGACGGGAATGCATAAGCTTGGCAAGCCGACGCCGGAAGTGATTTTAACGGTTTTACATGCCGGCGGCAAATTCGGGCAAGGCGGGTATAAGACGAGCGGCGGCTTGCACGGAGTCGGCGCATCGGTCGTCAACGCTTTGTCGGAATGGCTTGTGGTGACGATCCATCGTGACGGTTTTATCTATCAACAACGTTTCGAGCACGGAGGAAAACCGGTTACAACACTAGAAAAAATCGGGACAACCAACAAAACAGGCACAATCATTCAATTTAAGCCAGATCCGACCATTTTCAGCACGACAACGTTTAACTACGAAACGTTAAGCGAACGTTTGCGCGAATCTGCGTTTTTGTTAAAAGGGCTAAAGATCGAGCTCATCGATGAGCGGACCGGCATGCGCGATATGTTTTATTATGAAAACGGGATTGAGGCGTTTGTTGAATATTTAAATGAAGACAAAGATGTTCTCCATCCTGTCGTTTATTTTGAAGGGGAGCAAAACGGCATTGAAGTCGAATTTGCTTTCCAATTTAACGACGGCTATTCGGAAAACGTGCTTTCGTTCGTGAACAACGTGCGCACCAAAGACGGCGGCACGCATGAAGCGGGCGCCAAAACGGCGATGACGCGCGTGTTTAATGAATATGCGCGTAAGATGGGGCTGTTAAAAGAAAAAGATAAAAACTTGGAAGGATCGGATATTCGCGAAGGGTTGTCCGCCATCATATCGGTAAGAATTCCGGAACACCTGTTGCAGTTTGAAGGGCAGACGAAAGGAAAACTAGGAACAAGCGAAGCCCGTTCAGCCGTTGATGCGGTCGTATCGGAACATTTAACATACTTTTTGCAAGAAAACCCTGATATTAGCACGATGCTGATCAAAAAAGCCATTCGGGCATATCAAGCGCGGGAAGCGGCTCGAAAAGCGCGCGAGGAAGCGAGAAGCGGGAAGAAGCGAAAAGGAAAGGAAACGGTATTAAGCGGAAAATTGACGCCGGCGCAATCGCGCAATCCGAAGAAAAACGAATTATATTTAGTCGAAGGGGATTCGGCAGGCGGTTCGGCGAAACAAGGGCGCGACCGCCGTTTTCAAGCGGTATTGCCGCTGCGCGGAAAAGTGATTAACACAGAAAAAGCGAAGCTTGCCGACATTTTGAAAAACGAAGAAATCAATACGATTATCCACGCGATCGGCGGGGGAGTCGGACCGGATTTTTCGCTTGATGACATTAACTATGACAAAGTGATTATTATGACGGACGCGGACACGGACGGCGCGCACATTCAAGTGTTGCTTTTAACGTTTTTTTATCGGCACATGCGGCCGCTCATCGAAGCGGGAAAAGTATATATTGCCCTGCCGCCGCTATATAAAATTAGCAAAGGTACAGGAAAAAAAGAAATCATCGAATACGCGTGGACGGATGAACAATTAAAAGAAATCGTGAAAAAGTTCGGCAAAGGTTATACCATACAGCGCTATAAAGGGCTTGGCGAAATGAACGCCGATCAATTATGGGAAACGACCATGAATCCAGAAACACGCACGCTTATTCGCGTGCGGATTGAAGATGCGGCCCGGGCGGAGCGCCGCGTAACAACATTGATGGGCGATAAAGTCGAACCGCGCAGAAAATGGATTGAAGCAAACGTCGCATTCGGATTAGAAGACGACCCAAATATTTTAGACAATGAGCATGTATTTGTTGCAGGAGGGGATTATTGATGGCAGAAAGGTTGCTAGATTTGGCGCTTGAGGATGTGCTTGGCGACCGCTTTGGCCGCTATAGTAAATATATTATTCAAGAGCGCGCGCTTCCCGATGTTCGGGATGGGTTAAAGCCGGTGCAGCGCCGCATTTTATATGCGATGTACATCGATGGAAATACGGCGGACAAACCGTTTCGCAAAGCGGCAAAAACGGTCGGGAACGTCATCGGAAATTTTCATCCGCACGGAGATTCGTCCGTCTATGATGCGATGGTGCGGATGAGCCAAGATTGGAAGCTGCGCAATGTATTAATTGAAATGCATGGAAATAACGGAAGCATTGACGGCGATCCGCCAGCAGCGATGCGGTATACCGAAGCGCGCTTGTCGGCGATTGCCTCGGAATTGCTGCGTGATATTGAAAAACAGACCGTCGATTTTGTCCCGAACTTTGATGATACGACGAAAGAGCCGGTCGTGCTGCCGGCGATGTTTCCGAATTTATTAGTCAACGGCTCTACCGGCATTTCGGCGGGATATGCAACCGAAATTCCGCCGCACCATTTAGGTGAAGTGATTGATGCGGTGATTATGCGCATCGACAAGCCGAACTGCACCGTCGATGAGCTGATGACGGTGCTGCACGGCCCTGATTTCCCAACTGGCGGCATTATTCAAGGGAAAGACGGCATTAAAAAAGCGTATGAAACGGGAAAAGGAAAAATTATTATTCGCGGAAAAGCGGTGATTGAACAAGCAAAAGGCGGGAAAAAGCAAATTATCATCACGGAGCTTCCGTATGAAGTAAATAAAGCGAATCTCGTCAAAAAAATAGATGAGCTTCGTTTCGATAAAAAGCTAGACGGCATTTCCGATGTTCGCGATGAAACGGACCGCACCGGACTACGCATTGTGATTGAACTAAAAAAAGATGCCGATGCGGAGGGAATTTTAAATTATTTATATAAAAATACCGATTTGCAAGTACCGTACAATTTTAATATGGTCGCCATTCATAAACGTCATCCGAAACTGCTAAGCCTTCCAGAACTGTTGGACGCATACATTGAGCATCGAAAAGAGGTCGTGACGAACCGCTCGCAATATGAGTTGAAAAAAGCGCATGAGCGCCAGCATATTGTCGAAGGCTTAATGAAAGCTTTATCGATTTTAGATGAAGTGATCGCGACCATTCGTGCTTCCCGTGATAAGCGCGACGCCAAAGACAACTTAATGGCGAAATATGAGTTCACCGAAGCACAAGCGGAAGCGATTGTATCGCTGCAACTATATCGATTAACGAACACAGATATTACCGCATTAAAACAAGAAGCGGAACAGTTGGAAAAAACGATTCAAGAACTGACCGCTATTTTAAATGATGAAAAGAAATTGCTTGCGGTGATTAAAAAAGAATTAAAAGCGATGAAGAAGCAATATGCCGATGAACGAAGAACGGTAATTGAAGATGAAATTGAAGAAATTAAAATTAATTTGGAAGTGATGATTCCAGCAGAAGACGTGATTGTCACGGTGACGAAAGAAGGATATGTGAAACGAACGAGCTACCGTTCATACAGTGCTTCGAACGGTCAGGACTTCGGCATGAAAGAATCTGACCGGCTGCTTTCGCAAATGGAAATGAACACGACCGATGTGTTGTTGTTGTTTACTCGCCAAGGAAATTACTTGTACTGTCCTGTTTATGAACTGCCAGATATTCGTTGGAAAGATGTCGGTCAGCATATTTCCAATTTGATCCCGCTCGATCGGAATGATGAAATTATTGCCGCTGTTCCTGTCAAACAGTTTGATGACTCATTAAGCCTTATTTTTGTCACCAAACGAGGCATGGTGAAACGAACGGAGCTGGCGCAATATAAAGTCCAGCGGTATACGCGCCCGCTTGTCGCGATGAATGTAAAAGAAGATGATGAAGTCATACACGTCTATGTGACGGATGGACAACAAAGCCTATTGCTTGTAACGAATCAAGGATACGGATTATGGTTTGATGAAGCGGAAATAAGCACGGTTGGCGTGCGCGCTGCTGGTGTGAAAGGAATTAATTTAAAAGAAGGAGATTATGTTGTTTCCGCTCATCCAATCGGGAAAGAAGAACACATGTATTTAGTGATCGCGACACAACGGGGAGCCGTGAAAAAAATGCCGTTAAGTGAATTTGAAAAAACATCACGCGCTAAACGTGGAGTTGTCATGCTTCGTGAGTTAAAAACAAATCCGCACCGCATCGTCGCTTCTGTTTTAACGGAAGGGGACGATGATGTATTGTTTATTCGCACCGAGACGGGCGTAACCGAGACGATTTCCACCGCTTCGCTGCGCACTGCAGATCGTTACAGCAATGGCTCCTTTATCATCGATAGTGATGAAGCGGGGGCCATCATGGATATATGGAAACAACCATCTAACATGTTAGGAAAAGAGGAGATGGAATAAGTCAAAAAACAACTCGGCAAATATGCCGAGTTTTGTTTTACCAAAATTTCCACCACTTATTCGAACGCTTCGTGTCAGTGTTAGCCGCTGCTTGGCGGAAGGAAACAACGAGCTCGCGAAACGCTTTTTCGCGCTCCATGATTTGTTCTTCATAGAGCTTTCGTTCTTGTTCCCGCTTCGCTTTTTCTTCCTGTAAAAATGTAACGACGTTTTCGAGATGTTCATGAATTTCTTCCGTTTCTTGCTGCAATGTTTTTGTATATTGCGTTAGTGAGTCATGGATTTCTTGTTTGGTAGATACGGAGTTTTCGCGAATTTCGTCCACGTATAACTTCATTTCTTTCATTGCTTGCTCTAACACTTCCGTCGTTTCTTTTTTGAGCTCGCCAACGATTTCCTCTTTCATTGTCCTCGCCACTTGTTCGGCTATGTAATAAGTATCATGGCGTAAAGGGCGCGGAATATCAATCACCTCTCCTTCCATTACCGTTGTTTCCAATCCAACATTTTGTTTCTGTTGTTCTGCCTGTAAATATTGAATGATCTCTTGTTTCGTTTTTTCCTCAGCAAACCATTGTTTAATTTTTGCAAATTGCTCCAGTAATGCATCATTATAAATGCGTGCCCCCTGTTTTGTCCGCGGAATTGTAATGTATTGTGCAAATTCTTTTTCCCATTCTTTTAAGACTCGCGGAGCGACTTTCACTTTTTTTGCCGCTTCCTTTAGTGTGTATGATTTCATCTTGTTTTGTTCATCCTTTCTCTATCAAAATCGCTATATATTTATTTCCAAATCAATCATTTATTTTCCTGCTAATTTACAAAATATAACAAAAGAAGTGATAGTTAGAGAAAAAGTAACAAAAAATGTCGAAAATAAATGTTGACGAACTTGTATATACAGGTTAGAATAAAATTGACTTGTATATACAAGTTTTTTTTGAAAACGATTCCTGAAAGCGGTTAAATGAATTTCGTTTTTTAGAAAAAAGATCGGGGAGGTTTCCTTATGGGGGCATATGAACAATCGGTTGCTAAAATTGTCGAAGCAATTGGTGGAAAAGAAAATATTGTTGCCGCCACCCATTGTGTCACGCGTTTGCGTTTTGCGTTGAAAGATGAGGGGAAAGTCGATAAAGAGAAATTAGAAAGCATTGATATTGTAAAAGGTTCATTTTCCGCGAACGGTCAATTTCAAGTAGTTATCGGACAAGGGCTTGTCGATAAAGTATATAACGAAATGGTGGAAATGACCGGCATTGGAAGAGCGACAAAACAAGAGATTAAAGATGCGGCAGAAGCGAAGTTAAATCCGCTGCAACGCGCTATTAAAACATTAGCAGATATCTTTATCCCGATTTTGCCGGCGATTGTGACAGCTGGTTTGTTGATGGGGATTAACAACATCTTAACGGGTCCGGGTATTTTTTATGAAGGCAAATCGTTTGTCGAAGTGCACAAAGAATGGGCAGATCTTGCTAGCATGATTAACCTTATTGCAAATACGGCGTTCGTCTTCTTGCCTGGCTTAATCGGATGGTCGGCAGTGACAAAGTTTGGCGGAAGCCCGCTTTTGGGAATTGTCCTCGGTTTGATGCTTGTCCATCCTGATTTGTTAAATGCATGGGGATGGGGAGCAGCGAAAGAAAAAGGGGAAATTCCTATTTGGAATTTATTCGGATTTGAAGTGCAAAAAGTCGGATATCAAGGCCAAGTGCTGCCGGTGCTTGTAGCGTCTTATGTACTTGCGAAAATCGAGCAATTTTTACGTAAACGTATACCGGATGCATTTCAATTGTTGCTTGTTGCACCGCTTGCGTTATTAATTACGGGCTTTTTAGCATTTATTGCAATTGGACCGATTACGTTTGCGATCGGAAATGCGATTACAAATGTATTTGTCAGCATTTTTGATAACGTTCCAGCGATTGGCGGCTTTTTGTATGGGGCATTATACGCACCGCTCGTTGTTACGGGAATGCATCATACGTTTTTACCGGTCGATTTGCAGTTGATTGCAAGCACAGGTGGTACGTTCTTATGGCCGATCCTTGTCATGTCAAACGTTGCCCAAGGTTCTGCGGCATTAGCAATGATGTTTGCTGCAAAGGATGAAAAGTTAAAAGGTCTTTCTTTCACCTCCGCAGTATCTGCTTATCTTGGCATTACCGAACCGGCGATGTTTGGGGTAAACTTGCGTTTCCGTTATCCGTTCATTTCGGCGATGACGGGTGCGGCGATTGCCGGAATGTTTATTACACTAAATAAAGTCATCGCTCCATCGATTGGCGTTGGCGGTTTGCCAGGTTTTTTATCGATCGTACCGCAAAAGTGGGCACCATTCTTTATCGGAATGGCAATCGCCATTATCGTACCGTTTGCCTTAACGTTTGTATTCAGCAAGTTCCGTAAAGAAAATCGATAACGGATATGTAATTATAAAACTATGTTCTAAATAATCAATATAACATGCCATTGGTGAACGTTCGCCAATGGTATCGTTTTTATCTTTTATCTATAATAGAACGAGGTGATAGCGACAATGAAACAACAGCCATGGTGGAAAAAAGCAGTCGTATATCAAATTTATCCAAAAAGCTTTAAGGATACAAACGGTGATGGAATCGGTGATTTGCAAGGAATTATCGAAAAGCTCGATTATTTGAAACTGCTTGGTGTGGATGTGATTTGGCTGACGCCGATTTACAAGTCACCGCAGCGTGACAATGGTTATGATATTAGTGACTATTTTCAAATTCATGATGAATATGGCACGATGGAAGATTTTGATCGATTGTTAGAAGAAGTGCATCGGCGCGGCATGAAGTTGATCATGGATATGGTTGTCAATCATACGTCTACGGAGCATGAATGGTTTAAGCAGGCACGTACATCGAAAGATAATCCGTATCGTGATTTTTACATTTGGCGGGATCCAAAGCCGGACGGAAGTGCTCCAACGAACTGGCAGTCGAAGTTTGGCGGTTCGGCATGGGAGTACGATGAGAAAACAGGGCAATATTATTTGCATTTATTTGACGTGACACAAGCGGATTTAAACTGGGAAAACGAAGAGATGCGCCGCCGTATTTATGACATGATGCATTTTTGGTTCCAAAAAGGAGTGGACGGGTTCCGTTTAGATGTTATTAACTTGCTATCGAAAGATCAACGATTTCTTGACGATGACGGTTCGGTGCCGCCGGGCGACGGCCGCAAGTTTTACACCGACGGACCGCGCATTCATGAATTTTTGCAAGAGATGAACCGGGAAGTATTTTCGAAATACGATATTATGACGGTCGGGGAAATGTCATCCACAACGATTGACCATTGCATCAAATATACAAATCCTAATCGCCGTGAGTTAAATATGACGTTTAATTTCCATCATTTAAAGGTCGACTATCCGAACGGGGAAAAATGGGCGGTCGCCGATTTTGATTTTCTTGCACTAAAGCGAATTTTATCGGAATGGCAAGTCAAGATGCATAAAGGCGGCGGCTGGAATGCGCTCTTTTGGTGCAACCATGACCAGCCGCGGATTGTATCGCGGTACGGCGATGATGGAAAATATCATAAAGAGTCAGCGAAAATGCTGGCAACGGTCATTCATATGATGCAAGGGACGCCATATATTTACCAAGGAGAAGAAATTGGCATGACCGACCCGAAATTCGAGCGGATTGATGATTACCGCGATGTTGAGTCGCTCAATATGTACCGCATTTTGCAAGAACGAGGAAAAAGTGAACAAGAAGTGCTTGAAATTTTAAAACGGAAATCGCGCGACAATTCGCGGACGCCGATGCAATGGGACGACAGCGAACATGCCGGATTTACGACAGGCACGCCTTGGATTCGCGTTGCCCCGAACTATAAACAAATTAACGTGAAAAAAGCGCTGGAAGATCCGACATCAGTTTTCTATCATTATCAACGGCTTATTCAACTTCGCAAGCAATATGACATTATTACAACTGGAGATTATCAGCTGTTGCTTGAAGATCATCCAGATATTTTCGCTTATTTGCGAAATGGAGAAAATGAAAAACTGCTTGTTGTGAATAATTTTTACGGAAGAGAAACGACGTTCATATTGCCTGATGACGTCGATGTAAGCGGCTATTCGAGCGAAATATTGCTTTCTAACTATGATGATTCATCAAGCGATTTTCGGACAATATCGCTTCGCCCGTACGAATCGATTGTTTATTACTTGACCAAATCGTGATACAATACATGTCGGTGAGCGAAATGTATGAAAATAAATATTTATCCATTTATCACGATCTTGTGGAAAAAATTCGTCAAGGACATTGGAAACCGTACGATAAACTGCCGTCAGAAAACGAACTTGCCGAACGATATAACACATCGAGAGAGACGATTCGCAAAGCACTCAATTTACTATCCGAACATGGTTATATCCAAAAAATGAAAGGAAAAGGCTCGATCGTTTTGGATGTTGGCAAATACGATTTTCCGGTATCTGGGCTAGTGAGTTTTAAAGAATTGGCCCAAAACATGAAACAGCCTGTAAAAACGATCGTAAATGAGTTGGAAGTAATTAAACCAGATCCATATTTAAAGCGGCATTTGCACGCGACAAGCAAAGATGAAATATGGAAAGTCATTCGTTCCCGTGAAATTGAGGGAGAACGAATCATTTTAGACAAAGATTTTTTTCATAAAAAATATGTTCCGACGTTGACGCGGGAAATATGTGAAGATTCGATTTATGAATATTTGGAGAAACAGTTAAAACTGAAAATCAGTTTTGCGAAAAAAGAAATGTTTGTCGATAAAGTCAATGACGAGGATCGAAAATATTTAGATTTAAACGGCTATGACCATGTTGTGGTTGTAAAAAATTTCGTCTATTTAGATGACGCCACGTTATTTCAATATACGGAGTCGCGCCATCGCCTTGATAAATTTCGTTTTGTTGATTTTGCAAGAAGGAAGTAAGCGAACACTTGCCATCTCGCAAGTGTTCGTTTCTTTTTTATATTTATATCTAATAAAACTATGTGCTAAATAATCAACATTAAACGATAATAATTTTTCATCATTATGGCTATCCTTGTAACGACGAAGGTGGTGAATTGGATGGAAGGAACGTGGTTGTCTTTATTGCCGTTTCTAGTTATCATTCCGCTTGCAATTTGGCTCAAAGAGATTCTTCCTGGGCTTGTCATTGGATTAATCATTGGTGCGTTTTGTTTGGAAAGAAGTGTCCTTGACACAATCGAGCGAGCGGTAGCCACGCTTTTAAAAGCGATCAGTGATTTAGAGCACATGAAAGTAGTTGCGTTTTTATATTTATTTGGTTCATTAATTGGCATGATTCAAATTACAGGCGGAATTAAAGGATTTGTGCAATGGATTGGCGAAAAGCTTCATTCGAAGCGAAGGCTACTGTTATTTATATGGCTTACCGTACCGTTTACTTTTTTTACGCCGATGTTTCGTATTATGTTGCTCAGTCCTGTGATGAAATCCATCCTTGGGAAATTTCGTATTGACCGACGGAGAATGGCGTATATGATTGATGTGTCAACAGAACCAATTATCGTTCTTCTTCCCGCCGCGACGGCGTTTGTAGGGTTTATGATGTCGGTAGTAGCGGGGGCGCTCGAGCAAAATGGAATCCATAAATCAGCTTATCATCTTTTTTTAGCAAGCTTACCGTACAACTTTTTCGCCATTATCGCGCTTTTTGTTGGATTGATGACCACATTTATGAATGTGAGGATTGGAAGAAATGAGAAAAAGAGAGAAAAAGAAAAAACAAATCAGTTTCACCAATTGGGGCTGCGGAAAGAGTTGGCATTAGTAACAGGGGAACCGCTTCATTTGTTTTTTCCGCTTTTTCTTGTGCTTGTGCTGACGTTTTTTTTCTTTTGGTACAGTGGGACAAAAAATGGGGCTGTTACTTTTTTCGATGCGTTTTCACGAGCCGATGCGACGCTGGCGATGTTAATGGCATTGTTTGTGACGATCATTGCAACGGCCGTATTTTATCTTATCAGGCGCCAGCCGTTATATGAACTGATTTATCATTTTTTTGACGGCGGCAATCAATTAATGGCACCGATTGGAATGCTTCTTCTCGTTTGGGCAGTGTCGCTGACCGCAGATGAATTAGGGTTTGCCACTTACATTTCATCGACATTTGGGACATGGCTTCCGAAAGAAGTCGTTCCCGCTGCTGTATTTGTCATCGGTTCGTTTGTTTCTTATTTTATCGGCACATCATGGGGAACGTGGGGGATTTTTATGCCGCTTGGCGTAACGTTAGCGGCAGCGACAGGAGCGCCGCTAGCGATGACGATCGGAGCGGTATTTGCAAGCGGAACGTTTGGTGCTTTCGCATCTCCGTTAGGCGATACAACTATTACAACCGCGTCAATTATGGATTTAGATTTAATGAGTTATGCGAAATATAAATTACGTATTTCACTATTGTGTGGAATATTGTCGGTGATTGCCTATCTAATTGCACCGATCTTTTTCTCGTAACGACATCGATCGACGCTTCCATCGATGTCGTTGCGTTTTTTATTAAAAGCATTTCAGCATATTCGACTATCACTGCCTATTATTAATAAATAAAACTATGTGCTAAATAATCAAACAAAACAAAAAAATAGTTGAATCAATCAAAAAATATAGCTATGATAAAAGCAACATACTGACTAGTCAATAGAAATTAGGGGGGAGTTTTATGGCAACTCATACAACGACCGTAAACATTCGTTTTTGTGAAACGGATGCGCTTGGGCACGTCAGCAATACAAGCTATTTTATTTATCTCGAAGAAGCACGCATTCGCATGTTTGAAGAGTTAGGGTATGGAAGTGATATAAAAGAATGGCGGTTTATTCTTGCCTCGACAAAATGTGATTTCATCAATCAAGCGTTTTTCGGCCAACGATTAAAAATCGAAACAAACGTTTCAAAGATCGGAAATAAAAGTTTCCAACTTGTTCATCGTATTTTAGACGAAAAAACAGGAACGTTAATTGCGCTAGGTGAATCAACGGTTGTTTACTTTAACTTTGAAACGCAAAAAAGTGAGCCGATCCCAGATGATTTAAGAAAGCAGCTGGAACAATACACAATTCCCGAATCGAAACAAGCAGCGAAAAAGGAATAACCAATGAGGCTGTCTAGCAAGACTAGGCAGCTTTTTTTATTGACCAATTTTTCGCGGCTACATACTGTATGAATATACTAAAGGAAAGGAGGATGTTCGTGGAGATAAAAGCAACCATCGGTGAGACGACATTTACATGCCGCGGAGAGTTGGAAACGTATTTTCAACCGTTTCGTGAAGCAACCATTGGGACGAATGTGACATTTTCCACTCCATTTGGACAACAGAAAATGATTTATGCTGATTGGACAGCAAGCGGCCGTTTGTATGCGCCGATTGAACGAAAAATAACAGAAGAACTTGGCCCATTTGTTGCCAATACGCATACCGAATCAAACGTGACGAGCACAAAAATGACATTGGCATACCAATATGCAAAAGAATTGATTAAACGCCATGTCCATGCGGATGAACATGATGTCATTATTATGGAAGGAGCGGGGATGACTAGCGCGGTAAATAAACTACAGCGGCTGCTTGGCTTAAGGGTGCCGGAACAGTGGAAGTCCCATCTTAAGCTTCCCGATGAGAAGCGTCCGGTTATTTTCGTCACACATATGGAACATCATTCTAATTTATTATCATGGGCAGAAACCATTGGAGAAGTGGTTATGATTCGCCCGACTGCAAATGGGGATGTGGATTTGGAGCATTTCCAGCAATTATTGCAAACATACGCGCATCGCCAGCTGAAAATCGGCGCTTTTACCGCATGTTCCAATGTAACAGGTATTCAAACGCCGTATCATCAGTTAGCAAAAATGATACACGAACATGAAGGAATTTGCTTTGTTGATTTTGCTGCCTCCGCTCCATACGTCACCATCAACATGCATCCTGATGACCCGCTAGAAAAATTAGACGGTATTTATTTTTCACCGCATAAGTTTTTAGGAGGACCTGGAAGCGCTGGTGTACTTATTTTTGATGCGCGGTTGTATCAAAACCGCATCCCTGATCATCCTGGAGGAGGGACAGTCATATGGACCGATCCGTGGGGGAACTATAAATATATTAAAGACATTGAAACTCGGGAAGACGGGGGAACACCGCCGATTTTACAAACGATAAAAGCAGCGCTGGCCATTAAATTAAAAGAAAAAATGGGTGTTGAACGCATCTTGAAGCGGGAAAAAGAATTAACAACACTTCTTTTGTCCCATTTAAAGCAAATACCGCGCGTTCATATTTTAGAAGGGCACCGGGAAGACCGGCTTGGCATCGTATCATTTATTATTGAAGGAATGCATTATAATTTAGTCGTAAAGCTTTTGAACGACCGCTTTGGCATCCAAGTGCGCGGCGGCTGTTCATGCGCTGGTCCATACGGCCATTATTTACTTGGAATTGACAAAGAGCAGTCGAAAAACATTTTGATGCAAGTCGAACAGGGAAACTTACTAATCAAGCCAGGATGGGTTCGTATTTCAGTTCATCCAATCATGACAAATGAAGATATATACCATATCATCCGGGCGATCCGCCATATTGTGCGTCACGAAGACAAGTGGAAGCAAGAGTATATATATGACCATACGAAAAATGAATTTTACCACCGTCATGATGACCGTGATGTTCGTCACTTATTCATTCTTTAATTGCATATTGTTTCCATCCCCGCTTTATAACGTGTACAATAAAACCATAACGGAAAAAGAAGGGGAGACTTATGAACGAACTATATCATTTATTTCTTCGCACAGAGCGGGAGCGAAACTTGTACGAACGGGCACGGAATCTTGCTGAGCGATTTCAAAAGCGCGCTAGATGGCATGATGAACATGCCGAATTTCCGTTTGAAAATTTCGATGACTTAAAAGAGGCGCGCTTTCTTTCTCTTACTGTTCCTAAATCATATGGCGGGGAAGAAATTTCCCTTTACGAATTTTTGCTCATTCAGGAAACGATCGCCCAAGGGGACGGCGCGACGGCGCTATCGCTCGGCTGGCATTTAGGCATTATCATGAACCTTGCAGAGACGAAAAAATGGCCGCTATCTGTTTTTGAACGAATTTGCCGAGAAGTCGTGGAAAAGCAAATTTTACTAAATAGCGCTCATTCCGAAGAAGCGACCGGAAGTCCAGCGCGCAGCGGAAAACCGGAAACAACCGCGGAACACCGCAGCGGCCGCTGGGTGATTTCCGGCCGAAAAACGTTCACTTCGCTAGCTCCGGCGCTTGATTACTTTATCGTATCCGCAACTATTCAAGAAACAGGAGAAGTCGGAAACTTTCTGATTCCGAAAACAGCGGCGGGGTTAAAAATTGAAAAAACGTGGGATACGCTCGGCATGAGAGCGACACGAAGCGATGATGTTATTTTAGAAAATGTGGAAGTGGAAGAAGAAGCACTTGTCGAAATGCTTAGTTTGCCAAAAGCAAAAAGTCATGCTCAAGGGTGGCTTTTACACATTCCTGCGTGTTATTTAGGAATCGCCATCGCCGCGCGCAATGAGGCGATCGCATTCGCAAAAACGTATCAGCCAAATAGTCTTTCTCACCCGATTGCGGAAGTACCGGAAGTGCGGAGAAAAATCGCGCAAATGGATATCCATTTGATGGCGGCCCGGCATTTTATGTATTCCATTGCCGATCAATGGGACCGTTATCCAGAGAAGCGGGCACAAATGAAAGAAGAATTAGCAGCCGTAAAATATATTGCAACCAATACCGCTGTCGATGTCGTTGATTTGGCCATGCGCATCGTCGGAGGAAAAAGTTTATTTGCTGAGAATCCATTGCAGCGGCATTACCGGGATGTCCGCGCCGGATTACATAATCCGCCCGCCGATGATATTACGGTTTCGATCGTGTCAGGGCGCGCTTTACAATAAAGAGCAGTCTAGCGACTGCTCTTTCCTTACTTTTCAAGCGCCTTTTTCAAGAATTGAGGAAGTTGGAAGCATTGTTTTAATATTCCTTCGTTAACATATTTCGTATCTGATGGAATGGTTGTATTTTCCGGAAGTGAAAGAGGTTTCGTTGAACCGATGGTAAAGCTCCACAATCCGCCTGGATATGTAGGAACAGTCGCTGTGTATACTTGGACATGCGGGAATAATTCGCAAATATTTGCATATGTTTGGCGTAAAATGTCTAAATGGAAAATTGGCGATTGACTTTGGCAAACCATTAATCCATCATCTTTTAAAGCACGGCGGACATTGGCATAAAAGTCGCGTGAAAAGAGCGCTTCAGCCGGACCAACCGGGTCAGACGAGTCGATAATAATCACATCATATTCACTTTCACGTTCTTTTACAAAAGCAACCCCATCATCATAAATAAACTGTACTCGCGGATCGGATAAGTTTCCGGAAACTTCTTGTAAATGCGCTTTGCAAGATTGCACTACTTTTTCATCAATTTCAACCATATGAATTTCTTCGACATGTTTATATTTCGCTACTTCTCTAGCCGCACCGCAGTCTCCGCCGCCAATAATAAGCACTTTTTTTGCCGATGGATGGAATTGAAGCGGTACGTGAGAAATCATTTCGTTATAAATGTGGCCGTCAATCGATGTCGTTTGCACGACTCCATCGAGTACAAGCATACGTCCGAAATCGTAAGAATCTAAAATCATGACATGTTGGAAATCAGAACGTTCGGAGAAAATAATGTCTTTAATGCGATAGCTAATTTTTAAATTTTCGCGGTCATCTTCTGTTAACCAGAGTTCACCGTTTTGGACTTTTACATAAGGTGGTAATACATTTTGTACGTGTTTCATTGTGGCCTCCTTTTAATTCTTGTTTGTTTTTCTCATGCCTTTCTAATATTAATATATTTTACGAAATGTGACAAACAAATCATTTTTGATTCTAGTATGTCTTTGTTTTAAAAAAATATGAATGGAGCTGTTCTTTGTTTGAGGGAGCTCCTTTATTGTTTTTCTTTGCGGAAAATCATCTGTAAGTGTTGTTTATTGCTGAGCAAATCCGCTAATGTGTATGAATCTAGCACTTGCAAAAACGATCCTAGTGCTTCGTGAAGCACACGCTTTAACTGGCAAACAGGGGTAAGGACGCAATGATTGCCATGTCCGGCAAAACATTCGCCATGTCCGGCAAAACATTCAACGAGCGACAAATTTTCTTCCGTGTTGCGGACGACTGATCCAATTCGAATCTCTTCTGGTTTTCTGGCTAGCCGAATTCCACCGTTTCGTCCGCGTATCGTTTCAATATAGCCTAATTTTCCAAGTTCATATACGATCTTACTTAAATGGTTTTCTGAAATAGAAAATGTCTTGGAAATTTCTTTAATATTGGTTTTTTCTTCAGGATCGAGCGTTCCTAAAAAGAGAAGAACACGCAAAGCATATTCGGTATAGTTTGTCAGCTGCATTTGTTTCACACCTTTAAAATTAGCTTCTTTAGTACTATTCTATCATAATCCATCCCTCAAAAAAAAATTGTGAACAATTTGTTAAAAATGTATTTGAAATATTGCTTTAAAAAAACAACTATGATTCAATAAACATGTATTTAAAATACATCTTTTTTTGGGGGACATGAGAAATGAATGCGACAACGAAATCATTAAGCCAAAAAACGATTGAAATTATCAAATCAACGGTTCCAGTACTTGAACAACATGGGGAGCAAATTACGAAGTGGTTTTATAAAACCATGTTCTCAAATCATCCAGAGCTGCTCAATATTTTTAACCATGCTAACCAAAAACAAGGACGACAACAACGGGCGCTTGCACAAGCTGTTTACAACGCAGCGAAATATATTGATCAGCTTGAAGTGATTATGCCGCTTGTCCAACAAATCGCTCATAAACATTGCAGCTTAGGGATCAAACCAGAGCATTATCCGATTGTTGGAAAACATTTGCTGCTTGCGATTAAAGAGGTGCTTAAAGAGGCGGCGACAGACGAAATTATCAATGCATGGGCCGAAGCATATGAGATAATCGCAGATGTATTTATCAAAGTAGAAGCGCAATTGTATGAAGAAGCCGCATCCAAACGTGGAGGATGGAAAGATTTCCGCCGCTTTATCGTACAGAAAAAAGTAAAAGAAAGCGATGTCATTACATCGTTTTATTTCGTCCCTGAAGATGGAGGAGAAATTAGCGAGTATTTGCCAGGACAATATGTCAGTGTCAGAGTCTCTATTCCAGGGGATCAATATACCCACATTCGCCAATACAGCTTATCCGATGCGCCAGGAAAAGGCTACTATCGCATTAGTGTGAAAAGAGAAGCGGCAACAGCAGACAAACCAGCCGGCATCGTTTCGAATTACTTGCATGATCATATTCAAGAAGGCGATGTGCTTGAGTTAAGCGCGCCATTTGGTGTTTTCACGCTCGATATGGCCAAAGAAACACCGATTGTACTCATTAGCGGTGGTGTCGGAATTACGCCACTGATGAGCATGGCAAGTACGGCAGTTTCGCGTCAACCTAATCGCCAAGTAACGTTTATTCACGCGGCGATCAATGGAAACGTCCATGCGTTCGATCAAGATTTGCGCCGCTTAGCGGAACATCCAGCATTTTCGTATCATGTTTGCTATCAGTCTCCTTCAGAAGAAGACCGAAAACATCCTTATTTCGGAAAAGAAGGGTTCATTGATTTATCTTGGATACAATCCGTTGTCTCGAATAAAGAAGCAGATTTTTATTTCTGTGGGCCGATTCCATTTATGAAAACGGTCTATCATGCGTTAAAAGAATGGGGCGTTTCCGACGAAAATATTCATTACGAATTTTTTGGCCCAGCCGGCGATTTAACGAAGTAATGATTGAATACGCAGTAGACACCTTTCCGTTTGGAGGAAGGTGTCTTTTTTGATATGATAAATAAAAAGGAGGGAAAGTAACGGATGGGATATGAATTAGCAACATTCGCGGGCGGCTGTTTTTGGTGCATGGTTTCGCCATTTGAAGAACAGCCTGGAATTATCAGCATCATATCCGGGTACACAGGCGGCCATAAAGAAAACCCAACGTATGAGGAAGTATGTTCACAAACAACAGGGCATTACGAAGCAGTACAAATTACGTTTGACCCTGACGTATTTCCATATGAAAAACTTTTAGATATTTACTGGCGCCAAATCGATCCGACCGATGACGGCGGACAGTTTCATGACCGTGGCGAATCGTATCGGACAGCGATTTTTTATCATAACGAAAAACAGCGCCTACTCGCTGAAAAATCAAAACGGGAATTAGAAGAAAGCGGACGTTTCTCCAAACCGATTGTCACAAAAATATTGCCTGCATCGACATTTTACCCGGCTGAAGAATATCATCAAAACTATCATAAGAAAAGACCTCTTCACTATAAAATGTATTATATCGCTTCAGGACGCGATGCGTTTTTGAAAGAACACTGGCGGGATAAAGAACGAGAGGAAATGTTGCGAAAAAAGCTGACTCCTCTTCAATTTGAAGTGACGCAGCGAAACGGGACGGAACCGCCGTTTGACAATCCATATTGGAATAACAAACGGGAAGGAATATATGTAGATATTGTTTCCGGGGAACCGCTCTTTAGCACGAAAGATCAATTTGACGCAGGATGTGGCTGGCCAAGCTTTACAAAGCCACTTCATCCAGAAAATATTAAAACGGAGCTCGATTTAAGTCATGGGATGATACGTACGGAAGTACGGAGCCGTAAAGCCGATTCTCACCTGGGCCATGTCTTTAACGACGGTCCGGAGCCAACCGGTCTTCGTTATTGTATTAATTCTGCCGCATTACGCTTTATTCCAAAAGAAGATTTAGAAAAAGAAGGATATGGGGAATATTTATCCTTATTTGAAGCGGACGATAAGGAAAATAAATAAAAAAACGGTTGGCATTCCGACCGTTTTTTTATATGATGAAGGTTAAATGAATAGTATAGGGGGAAGATAGTCACATGCATACATTTCGCGAACATCGATGGCAATCATTTCTACAAAACTATGAAAATCGTGCTCGTTTGTTAATTTCATGTCCGGATAAACCGGGTATCGTCGCGTCTGTAACATCGTTTTTGTACGAACAAGGCGCAAATATTGTCGAATCTAGTCAATATTCCACCGATCCGGAAGGTGGCACCTTTTTCTTAAGAATCGAATTTGATTGTCCGAATATCGCGTTGCGAAAGCAAGAAATTGAATCCGCTTTTCAGCCGATCGCCGAGTCGTTTCATATGGATTGGCGCCTTCGCTTACATAATGATGTCAAACGAATTGCTATATTTGTTTCCAAGGCAGAACATTGTTTACTAGAATTATTATGGCAGTGGCAAGCGGGTGAATTAATTGCCGATATTGCGCTTGTGATAAGCAATCATGAACATCTCAGAAGCACAGTAGAATCGGTTGGCATTCCATATTTCCATATTCCTGTTACGAAAGAAACGAAAGCGGAAGCCGAGCAAAAGCAAATCGAGCTGCTAAAAAAATATGAAGTGGATACGATTGTGCTCGCCCGTTATATGCAAATTTTATCCCCAGCATTTGTCGCCGAATTTCCGGGAAGAATTATTAACATTCATCATTCCTTTTTACCAGCGTTCATCGGAGCAAGACCGTACGAACGGGCGTATGAGCGAGGCGTGAAACTAATTGGCGCAACTTCGCATTACGTAACCGATGATTTAGATGAAGGTCCGATCATCGAACAAGACGTTGCCCGTGTTGACCATCGCCACCATCCCGATGATTTAAAACGAATGGGAAGAATTATTGAAAAAACCGTGCTTGCCAGAGCCTTAAAATGGCATTTGGAAGATCGTGTCATCATTCATGGAAACAAAACGATTGTCTTTTATTAAGTAGGTATGATCAAAAAAAAAGAGGAGGCAGGGACGCCTCCTTTTCCGTTAAATAAACTAATAAATCTATGTTCTAAATAAAAAATCGAAAATAAAAAGGATTTCCATACAATAAGTGGAATTGTTATAATAAAGAAAAAGAAGAAAGAAGGGAGAAACATGGGGGAAAAAAGAACGCCAAGCGGTTTTCTGTTAAAACAGCGTGCGTTTTTAAAACTATATTTAATCACATTAACCGAACAAGAACGTTTATACGGATTAAAAATATTAGACTTGCTGCGCCAGGAGTTTAAGCCATATGGCTACAGACCGAATCACTCAGAAGTATATAAAGCGTTACATGACCTTATTGAAGATGGAATTCTAAAACAAGTGAAACAGAAAAAAGAAGGAATGAAATATCAAGAAGTTGTCTATTATCGGTTTGCGGATGGCGGATATGAAAAAGCAAAGCTGTACAAACGGCAATTAAAAGCGGAATTAGATCGCTGCCAAGCGCTCATTCGCAAGGCGATTGAAGATAATTTTAGCTGACGGGGAGCATCATAATTATAAAAGGATGGTGGCTCTCCATTTTTCTTTGCATTTTTTAATTTACATAATATTTTTATAGTTACAAATGCCTCTTTTTTGCGTGAAAACAGGACATTCAGTAGAATAGTAACCGTAATGCAAAATAAAGAAAGAAAGGACGACAAATAGTGAAACTTCCAGAGAAAGTTGAAGAAATTATTCAATATCGCAACCAACTATTTTCGAATGATGAAGACGCCTATCTCATTGGAAAAGGCGGTTACACCGCTTCCGATGAGTCGATTCTATATGATGCTATCATTGCGCTTGCGCTTGGGAAAAACGTCTTATTGAAAGGACCAACGGGATCCGGAAAAACGAAGCTGGCGGAAACGTTATCATCCATATTCGGACAGCCGATGCATAGTGTGAACTGTTCTGTTGACTTAGATGCCGAAGCGCTGCTTGGCTTTAAAACGATTCAAAATCGCGATGGAAAAGCAGAAATCGAGTTTATCCCAGGTCCTGTCATTCAGGCGATGACAAAAGGACATTTATTATATATTGACGAAATTAATATGGCTAAACCAGAAACACTGCCGATTTTAAACGGTGTCTTAGACTATCGAAAAATGATTACTAATCCGTTTACCGGAGAAGTCGTTAAAGCGAAAGAAACATTTGGCGTGATCGCTGCGATTAACGAGGGATATGTTGGCACCGTCCCGCTCAACGAAGCGTTAAAAAACCGTTTTGTTGTCATCGATGTTCCGTATATTCAAGGAGATACATTAAAATCCGTATTGTTGTCACAAACTACATTAACAGACGAAACACTCATCGACCGCTTCGTCACGTTATCCGCTGATTTAATTGCACAAGTAAAAAATGGGCAAATTTCCGAAGAAGCTGCTTCGATTCGGGCGCTGATCGATACTTGTGATTTAGCTGTATATTTGCCGCCGCTTCGGGCCATTGAACGCGGCATTGTGGAAAAACTGGAAGATGACCGTGAAAAAGCAGCGGTGCGCAACATCGCGGAAACGTTGTTCGAAGAATGAGGGATCCAATATGGAGCGATTTATCCAATTTAACGATAAAAAGATTGATTCCTTTTTGTTTATGCAGCTGTCCGATTTAGCGAAAACGTTAGCGAAACATAGCGATTGGGAAGTAGAGTTCGGCTTTCAGTCTTATGTTGACTTTCCAAACCGAAAATTATATGTCAGTCATTTTTGGGACAATCGACCGAAAGAAGAAAAAGAAAACGGATTAAAAAGCGATGTCTGTTTACGAGCCGTCGGAACGCTTTTTCATACTGATTTTTCTGAAGTCACCGCATTTCTTAACAAAACGAAAAACATATCGATCCCTAGTTTTGCAAAGCAACTATTTACACTAGCAGAAGATTTGCGTCTTGAGGAAATTTGTAAAAAAGAGCGTCCTGGCACGAAAAAATGGTTTCGCATCCGCCGCGATGTGTACCGCCGTTATTTTTACAGTCAAACGAACGCCAATTTGACAAGAAGCGTATATACGGATGCATTATTTTCTGTTATCTATTTGTTATTAACATCCGATTCGCCGCTAGAGGACGTTCCAGTTATTCATGAGCCAATTGACCGAATGATGCCTTGGCTTCGCCAGACGCTTCCCCAATTTTTTGACGCTGCTTCGACGAAAGAAGTGGCCCGTATCACGTGGATGATTACAGAAGCATTCGATGACGTATTGGAAAATGATATGTTAAACACGTATTTTTATTTACCAGAACAAAGTTATAATGAAGAGATGGGACTGACGCTAGAAGACTTAAAACGGATCGACCCGCTCAATAACTGTGACATCTTGGATAAAGAAAAATGTGGGGACGAAGATGTCCATGATCAAGAACTGCCAACGTGGCACCGTGAAACGAGTGACATGACGAAAAGTTTCTTGCGTTTTGAACTTGAACAAGGCTCGCGAACCGATTTATTGGGAGATGGAGCGCGTGAAGGCGAAGACGGGGATCAGGCACTTGCGATGGTGCAAGGATCTGCGCGAAAATCGAATCGAAACGATTATAGGAAGCTAAATGCCTATGAACAGAAACGGGAAAGCAAACAAGCAGGTAAAGGGGATCGCTACGGGAAAGATAACCGGTATGCTGAAGCAATTTTTCTTTTTCCAACTTCTCCTTCGTCTGAACAAATAGCACAATATGAACAAAAGAAAATCGATATTTTACCATATCAAAAAAAATTAAAACAAATGATGGAAAAAACATTAGAACATAAAAAGACACTTCCACGCACCGATTTACATTTTGGCCGGCTGCATAAAAAACTGCTTCGTCTATGGACAGACGAACAGCCGCGCTTGTTTTATAAAAAACATCAGCCATCTTCTCGTATTGATGCCGTTTTTACGCTGCTAGTCGATTGTTCAGCGTCGATGTATGACAAAATGGAAGAAACGAAACGCGGTATTATTTTGTTCCATGAAGCATTAAAATCGTTGCTTGTGCCCCATCAGATCGTTGGATTTTGGGAAGATCCAAATGAGGTGACGGAAACGAAGCAGCCAAACTATTTTCAAACGGTAATTTCATTTGCACAATCACATAAAAAAGAAAGCGGCCCTGCGATTATGCAGCTGGAGGCCCAGGAAGATAATCGCGACGGATTTGCGATTCGCATCATAACGGAACAACTTTTAAAGCGGCCGGAAAAACAAAAATTTTTATTGGTGTTTTCCGACGGAGAACCAGCGGCGTTTGGTTATGAACAAAACGGTATTATCGATACGCATGAAGCGGTGTTAGAAGCGCGCAAACATCATATCGAAGTGATTAACGTCTTTTTGGCCAATGGTGAAATTGATGAAGGACAGAGAGAGACGATTCGAAATATTTATGGAAAACATAGCATTGTTGTTCCAAACGTGGAGCAACTTCCAGATTTCTTATTCCCGCTATTGAAAAAACTATTGTATAAAAGTTTATAAAGAAAAGGATGGATTGGCGATGATCAAATTGTTTACGGACAGCGATTTAGACGGAATTGGGTGCGGACTGTTGGCGAAAATTGCGTTTAAAGAAGTAAACATATCATTTTGTTCCTACCGTAACTTAGATGAACGAGTGAAACAATTTATTGAAGATGAACAGCATAACGAAGCAAGTGTATTTATTACCGATCTGGCGGTCAGTGAAGAGGTGGAGAAAAAACTGGCGGAACGATTTGAAGCAGGAAAACACGTTCAAGTTATCGACCACCATGTCACTGCCCTCCATTTTAATAAGTATCCGTGGGGGTGGGTGCAGCCAACGGATGAACAAGGCAAAAAAACGTGCGCAACCTCGCTATTTTATGAATATTTAATCCGTGAACAAAAACTGGAACGAAACGAAACGCTCGATGAATTTGTAGAGCTTGTCCGCCAATACGATACATGGGAATGGGAAGAAACAGACAACACGCGGGCAAAGCGGCTAAATGATTTGCTGACGATTTTAGGCCTGGACGAATTTTGGGATCGCATGAGTGAACGGTTAACAGAAGGAGGTCCATTTGCTTTAACCGAAACGGAAGAACTTATTTTGGATATGGAAGAAAAGAAAATTCAGCGCTACATCCGAATGAAACAAAAACAACTTGTCCAGCGCTGGTTTGATGATTATTGTGTCGGTATTGTTTTTGCCGAACAACATATGTCTGAACTAGGTAATGCATTATCCAAACGTTGTCCTCATTTAGATTTAATCGCCATGGTTAATCTCGGCACGAAACATATTGGGTTTCGAACGATTCACGACAACGTGAATGTTGCGGAGTTTGCGAAACAGTTCGGCGGAGGAGGCCATCCGAAAGCATCCGGATGCTTTGTTAATGAAACAACATTCCCGCTTTTTGTCGTCGATGTGTTCTCGCTTCCGCCGGTATATCATGATGTGGAACAAAACCAGCTCAATACAAAAGATCAAACAGAAGGGTTCTTTTTTACGAATCATCAAGGACAATGGTTTTTCTTTCATCCAAGCGATGACAAATGGGGCGTTTATCATCAAGAACAGGAAGTACAATCGTTTTCGAGCCAAGAAGAGGCGGAACGGTTTATAAAACGTCAATTCGCAGCGGGACTGGCGGACGATCAAGCGGTGATTGACTTTTTGCAGCAACAGCTATGTATAGAAAAAGAAAAGATCAAAGATGAGTATATCAATGCCCTGCAACAATACAAACAAAAAGCCGGTACCAAATAACGGTATCGGTTTTTTATGCTACTTATTTGTTTCCTCCCTTAACCAAAATGCACGTTTTAACCATGAGCGAATATCGTAAAGGGGAAGGGAGGAAGAAAAATATGATCAAACTGCCGGTTAACATTCATACGGAATATATAAAGCAAAAACGACTTAAACTTTATTATCCGGTTATATACGGATTGTCAAATAAAGAAGCAGAGAGAAAAATAAACTATGAGATACGATCGGCTGTTCAACAGCTTCTTATGACACAAGGGTTTTACGAAAATCCGCTGACTGAAATTACGGGACACTTTGAGCTGAAAACAAATGAAAAAGGCGTTTTAAGCTTAACCATTATCAATTACGCTTATTCCGGCGGTGCCCATGGACTTACACTTATGAAAGGATTAACATTTAATATTATGACAGGAAAAAAATATTCGCTTTCTGAATTATTTTTAGACAACAGCGATTACGTGAAAGTACTGTCTACGATGGTGTCGACTCAAATTAAAGAGAGAGGCATTCTTCTTTTAAATCCTTCTTTCAAAAGCATCTCACCGGAACAAGATTTCTACATTGCTGATAAAGCGCTTGTGCTATTTTATCAATTGTATGAATTAACGGCTTACGCATTCGGGTTCCCATATTTTCCGATTTCCGTATACGATGTAGAAAAACTCGTTGATCCGCAATCACCTTTGGGAAAAATGCTTTCGTAATCTTTATAAAATGTTAACATAATTGTAACAGTTTAAATGTTTAACTAGGACAGATTTTGATTATAATTTATAATCAGGGAGGTGAAAAGTATGAAACAGTACATCTTTTCTTTTTATACAGATCATACGGAACAGGCAAAACCAGTTGTGTGGGAAGAAACGATTTTGGCGTCCGGGATGATGGAAGCCTTTTCAAAAGTGAAAATGTTAATGGAGAAATATAAGAGAGAAAAAGGAGTACCGATCCGTGTTCAATACAAAGGCGTACGCTATCGCCACATCGATATCGCATAACTGACGTAACTAACATGGAAGGATGGTACCATGTCTTTCTCCAAATATGGTAAGGGGTAACATGCAGCGGTCATTAATCATTAATCAATCAAAAAGTAACCGCTGCATGTTTTATTTATTCGATTTTTATGTGCACCTTTTGGATCGCATTATACCCATATCCTTTGCGGTTCCACATCGGTGTGAAAGGCTGTGTACGGCCGCTAGAATCCGTCGCTTTTGCTAAAATCGTATATTCTCCTTTCTTGTGAACTTTCCATCTCCACTCCCATTGCACCCATGCATATCGCTCCTTTAAACGTTTTAACGTCGCTCTGTTCCATGTTTATCCGTTATCTACACTGACTTCTACTTTTTGGATCACACCTTCTCCAGTCCAGGCGATTCCCGTAACCGAAATCGTTCCAACCCGATGGAGAGAGTATGGAAGCGGAAATTGAATCAATGAGTTTACGTTCATTGTTGTTATAGGCATTTTTCCTTCATCATTGTTTGGATGGGGATAATAAACATAATCAATGGATTGAAATGGCCCTGTAAAAGGTTGATCCGTTACGATGATGTATTTTAGCCATTTTACCGATGCCATCGCATACCATTGCGGAACAATGAGGCGAAACGGGAATCCGCGTTTTAAAGGAAGGGGGGAGCCATTATACTCATAAGCGATGATCGTATCTGGGTGCATTGCTTTATGAAGCGGCAAGCTTCTTGCATAGTAAAAAAGACCGTTCATATCATCCCTTGTTCCGGCATCTGCCCCGATAAATATTACTTCCTTTGCCTTCCTGTGGATTTTCGCTAATGTTAATATGTCTTTTAGCGGAATTCCAGTCTCCATTTTCCTTGACTTATCGCTCCCGATTCCCACTGTTCGCCGAAGGTAGGAGGGGTAAACTTCGCCCGTTGATTTCCAGCACATTCCAAAGGGACGATCAACGTTGTTGAAGGCATTCTTTTTAGCTGATCAAGAGAAAGAAAAAAGGAAGATTATACCAAGCCACCGATCATTAGGGGCTGATGGGCTGAAGATGGATATGGAAAATGGTTGCGGCGAAAAAAATTACCGATCTTCAAATAACACATGACGTAAAAAGTGAAAAAGTGAATCGGTGTTTCTTGATTTTCCGGTACCAGACTTCTCGTAATTAAATACGGGCGTATCTTCAAATGAATTACACTCCTTTGTTTGTTTGACAATTTTTATATATGGTTTTTTTATATGGTTGTTTTTTTATATGGTTATGGTAATGAATGTGTATGACGTAAAATGTTTAGGTCGAACCATTATTTTTTGTTTCGTCTCAATATAACAAGTTTACTTGAATTTGAAACAAATCGTTTTATAACTGCCTATAATTTATATTATGTCTACTAAAATGTAAAAAATATATGAGTGGCGTTTGATTACCACTACTCTTTCTTTATTTGATAAAATTCTTCGCTAAATTGTTTGTCTTGTTTCAACCATCTAAAATAAGTTCCTAATGTAATTCCAACTGTTTCACATGCTTGATGAACGCAATAGCTTTTTCGATATTCATCGATAAAAGCTTTTTTTCTTGCTGCAACAGCTTGTTTTGTTCTTTTTAATTTCGCATTTTGCAATGTTTCTGCATCCATATTTTTATCTGGGAACGCTTCAAATTTGCGTTTTAAATATAATCCTTTATCGTGATAAATCCAGTCATAAAATTCCTTAATCGTTTTTCTGCCGCTCATATATAAACGAATATGTTTTTCTTTTTTGGTTAAGTACACGTCAAATCCTCGCGCTTTTAGATGATGTTCTAATACCGTCATGAAATCGAGAGAACCGCCAACAAAACTGACTAAATAGCCACGAGAATAAATATTTCCATCACCGTCAAAATAGCCTCTTATAAAATGATTTAAATACACTTCTGGAACATACGGAAATTTTATATCCAGTGATTTATTTGGTGTGATACCATGTATCTCCATTAAATCGTTTTTCATAACTTTGCTATTGAGATATAACATATAAACGCCGGTTTGCTTATTTTGATAAAGTGGTTGATTAGACCCTAATTCGTCTCTGATTTGTTCTAAAATATATTTTTCTTTTTGAGCGAATCCGATCGTTTGAAAATCATTGGAGACAAAACCGTCCGCTATAAAAAAACCTAAGATATAAGCCATATTTTTAGACCAAGTCTTGAAATAATCTTCATTTAACTTATACTTACGCTTCCAACTACCAAACGGCCTTTTTTCAATATTATGATCAGACAAAATCATTCTTATATATCTTGGGGACACATTGGAAAGCTTTGCAATTTCGGTGGTACTAGCACCTTCAAGATAAAGTTTTATAATTTCGTCTATCTCCAACGTTCGTTTTATATTTTTTCTTGTCATCTTTAAAACCCCTTCCATATTTATTTAAAATATATTATAAGAACAAACGTTCCTATTGTCTATATAAATTAAAATATTCGTAATAATCCCTTCCCCACTTTAATTAATGAATGGAAATAAATCGCAAAACAAAAAAGAGACAGTAAAGTGCAAGTACTGTCTCATCACGCCGCTTTATTCCTTATGCTCCAGAATGGCTTGCCACTCTTTCTCCCGATCTGTTTCCTAGGGTTCGATTCGGTAGCTCAGCCAGGTAGCAGGCAGAATCAGGCTGGGTAACAGTTGCTCAAGTTTAATCCCGATCCCGATAATGAGGCTTTTCCGCCGTTTGGAGAACTTCTTAAATTCAACATGGTTACTCTGTACAGCTCAACGATATTACAGAAACGTATATTCGTTATCCAACATCAGATTACGATTCACCTAAATTTTATAGAGATATATGCAGATACTAATTTAGCTTGTATTAACTGAAGCTTCCCATTTTACTATTCATCAAATTGTTCATCATCAGATGCAATGAAATCTTTTTCAACTTCAATGGTGACTGCAACTATTTCTTTTCGTTTCTTCCACCTGGAACAAATTCATTTCGGCACCATTTTACAAAGTTTCTCGAATGACACAGATATGTTTTTGCCGTGTCATCAGCTAACAGACCTTCTTTCCATTTTTCTTTTACCTCATTCTCATAGATTTGATACAATTCTTCTAATTTCTTTATAAATTCCTGTGATGCCCTCATCTGAATCAGCTCCCGATTAATATTTTATTAAGCAATTGGTAGATATGGTTTGTGTGTTGGAAGTTGAGATTGTGACCCGACAAAAAGCACCTGATCTTTTATCAATCCGTCAAACCATCTTGTTTGGATAGCGCGGGCATGAACTGAACTCATTTAGCTATCTTCCATCTCTACTCTATACCCATTCTTCCAACGAAAACACGTCATTTCTTTCAAAGTCGTGAAGAATGGCCGGAGGCAGCAGTTCACGCACTCTCTCTTTAATCGACCAGCAATAATCGATATGCTCTTCCGAAAGAACAACTTCATGATGATCGCTTTTGCATAAGTATGTAAGAATGACGACTTGCCGCGTTGCGTGCGTTTGAAACGTCGTCGCATATAAAATCCGCTCCACCGTCACATCCAATCCGACTTCTTCTTGGATTTCGCGCAACAGCGCCGCTTCTAAATCTTCTCCAAAGTGTATTTGCCCTCCGACTAACTCCCACGTTCCGCCGCCCACTTCGTCATCATTAGCGCGTTGTACAATTAATACTTTTCCTTCGTGTAAAATAAACCCTTTCAAAACTACAACCATTTCATTTAAACTTGTCATTTCAAGCACCTTTCCCCATTATGAATATCAACACGGTTGCTTTCGCTCGATTAACGAATTTAATTTCACTTTTGTATCCATAGAATAATCAGAATAATCTAAATGTTCTAATAAAATATATCAAGATAAATTTGGGATATTTGGTATTTGTTTTATATGTATGCATCTATGTCTTTTGCAACACGTTCCTATATTGAAAAAGGACAGCCTTATTTGGACTGTCCTTTTCGCTTTTGCTGCAGTAAAGTTACGGCTTGTAGTTAATACCTATACCAAACCAAATCATTCCCATACAGGAAACGATTAGGATGAAGTGAAGGATGCCGCCTAAATAGGAGTAGAATCGATCTTCTTTTAGGAGGCCAAGCAAGCATATAAGCATTCCGAACACTGAAATCCAAATGTAACTGATATCAAAAACAGGGATTTCCGCTATAATTTGTACATTTAACAAAATAAGCAAAAATATAGCCACCAATGTATTTAGCATATTGATTCTTACCATCATCATTTTCGACTATTCCCTCCTTTTGCTACGGCAAATTAATCTGACCTAATCGAATTACGTTGACTTCCTTCATCTTTTCTAGAGACAAAACATCTTTGGCGGTTCCTGTCATAGCGATTCCATAAATCTTCAATTCCTTATGTTTTTTTATCCATTTTAGCCGCTCGGCCATCTTTAAGTCTTTGTATTCCGTTAGTTGTGTTGCCCATTTTTCGTTTTTGCTCAATAGCTCGAGCCCTTTGACTACTTCTTCGTAATCAGTAAACGAGCGATGGAATACAGAATCTACATGCACTTTTTTGTACGGAAAGCCAATTGCCGGTGTTTGGATGAAATCTAAATCATTCCTCATCTGTTCCTCTACACCTGTGTCCAACGCAAGCCATGTCATATGATATCCTTTGAATTTTTCATTTATTTCTTTTAAGGAATAGGACTGATTCAGGGAAATATAGATTTCAACCGGCCAATCGCTTGGGAGAGATTCAATTTTTCTTCGTTCGTCAGGTAAAAAGTATTTGGCTTTCGGATGAATAAAGTTGATTCCAATGTGATGAAGTGAATACCCAATCGCTCGATAATTCGATTCTTTAGCAAACACATCATTGAAAAATAGTTTGTAAGTATCCTTGCCTAGATAACTTCTTTTATCATCCATCCATTTATATTTGTCGGCCGTGACAGTCATGGTAAAGGGCTTGATCTCAACATCCACCGTATCGTAATCTACATACACATTTGGAGACATCATTTCACTCACCGTTTGAATGGTTTCAATCAATTCGTTCCCTCTGTTATGATCCCGCCCCCAGCCGTAATAAACAAAAGTAAACATAGTCAATAAGGGAACAATCGTGAGTATAAACGATACAACAAGCAGCGTATTTCTAAAAAAGAATTTTTGTTGGGCCTTTTTCATCATTTTTGTAAGATCGGCTTCCTTCATGCCTTCATCATGAAGGGTTTCATGGAGAAATTCATGGTATACGTCAAAACTTTCTAGAAGCTCCTCTATTTTCTGCTCTTCCTCTTTGCTTAGTGTGCCATTTTGATATTTCTGCAATAATTGTTTTAACTCGTCTTTTCTCATCCCTTCACCTCATTGCGTAATCGTTTTTCTAATTCCCGCCTGCCCCGAAACACAAGGCTTTTTAAATAAGGGAGTTTTACGTTTAACAGCTCCGCCGCTTCTTTGTAGCTAAATCCTTTTAAATCGACGAGCATAATGGCTTTTTGTTGCAGTTCTTTCATGTTGGACAAATGTTTATAAATCAACTCCAGCTCATATTTTTGCAAAAACGCATTTTCCGTTTCTAATAATGGATCTAGCTTTAACAACGCAAAGAAATCATCCACTTGTACAACCTGTATCTTTTTTGCTTTTCTGCAGTGGTCGATGAAGGTATGATAAGCGATCCGGTAAAGCCATGACTTTATTTGTGCTATGTCGCTTATGCCGCTTACATGTAAATAAGCCTTATAAAATGTTTCCTGCAGAAGATCCTCTGCCAAATGATAATCATTGGTTAATCTGTACAGATAGCGAAAAAGGGATTTTGAATACAAGCGCATAAGTATATCCAATTCAAATTTATTGGCAATGGTTTCCACCCTCCTTCCGCTATAAAAGACGCATAAAAAACAAAAATGTTTCTGTTTTTCCAAATTTTTTTATGAAACATATGCATGAATTGGAAAAATCATCGGACATCATGTTGAAACAGCATCTATACATACTTTAATTACTATATAAAGCGGTTATCGCTAGACTTTTATGATAGCCCTTCTTGAACACTGGATAAGGTTATTTTTTATTAGTGAAGCGATCAAATGAAGAGGATTTTGATTCGTATGAAAAGAGGAGCGTATTCGAGGGAGTAAGCATGTTTTGCAGAGTTTTAAGCTTACTTATGTCTATTTTTCAATCTAAACTTATTTACATTTGTGGCTCACTTATAATATTTAAGACTTAATTTAAAATTTAAGCTCTGTTAAACAATAATGTTGATAATTTAGCAAATAAAAAAGAACCCATTGCTTATCAAGACCTAAATTATAAAAAGCCTTAAAAAATAAAGGAACGTACATATTAGTCATGTATAATATGTATGCTCTTTTTATCTTTTACTAAACTAAACACCCGTTAGTTCAAGAAGTTTACTTTTGAAAATCTGCTATATTCCAATTCATTTTAGGATTAACTGTATCCATAAACTTCTTAATTTGTTCTTCACTTAAATCTTTTTCACCAGTCGAATTTTTCGCATATGATACAAGTTCCCAAGTTTCATCATAAGGTTTCTTCGGTGCTTTCCACCTAATGCTAAATGTATAATCAACGCCATCAATCTTTACTTTCATAATCAATATATCGCCAAGAAGTATAAACTTACTCATTTCCATTTTTATATGCCACCTACTTTTGTGTATTTACAGGAGAAAAAGAAAGATTGCAACTACGGGCAGAATCTTTGAATAAGAATATTTTTTTTATGGTTCACTAATCCCCATTGCCAATAGCAAAAGAAAAGCAATGGCCAAAACCGCTCCATTTCCTATCAAGCTGATAATTGGCAGAAAGAAACGTTTCGTCATCAACCACGAGAACACAGCGAATAAAATACCAATAATTGATAAGATGCCATAAATTGTGATCACGAAATAAACATCAGCATCTGGACCTCTTTCAACATAGAAAATAATGATACTTATGATTACAGGAAACAAAGACGTGACACCTAATATATTTCCTACTTTTTTCTTGTCTAACACTATTACCCCCACCTTTTTGTTGATAATAACTTTTTGAATCATAGCCACCCATGCTGCATTTCGCGGCACTACAGATGATGGAAGTTCATTCGTTCTTCCATGAGAGACAACCATGCCGCATCTATACGGCACCATCAGAAGAATGAAAATATTAAGAATGATGTCTCTTTTTGATTCCTTTTGTGGCAGAAGTATCAATTCTTTTTTACCTTACTGTTTCTTTCTCAATGTGTGTTAACTTTGATTTAAGATAAGTTCTTGTTCCTCTACATTATTTAACTCTCTTCTAGGAATTATATAGGCACTTACTGAGCTAAAGATAGAAATTATATTTGTCCTCTTTGAAATTTTTGATGCCAGATCAGTCTTTTCATGTTTATACAATTATTTGGACTTAAAATGGAACTCAAACTCTGTATGGTTCACCAATGAGTTCTCGCTTTACTCATGTTGGTGTCCCCCACATTTAACGGTTTGCTTGACCTAAAAGAGATCATTCCAATCATGCTGGTTAAAGAGTGGAATGACAGATTTTTTCATTAGATCAATAAACGCATGTACAGTTGGTGATAGATTGTCACTTTTCCAAGCAAGGGCCGTCGTAGTGGTAAATGGATTATTCTGAATGTCACGATAAACAACTTTATTTTTGAATACATATTGCATCGAAGCTGGTACAAGAGCTACGCCCATTCCTGCTGAAACAAGAGAGATGACAGTAGGTAATTCTTGTGTTTCTTGTACTACCTTTGGATAGAATCCTGCCTGATAACAACCATTCATCACTGTATCATAATACCAAAATGTAATTCTTCAGCCACTGTTATGAAATATTTCAAATGACGTAGTTCCAACGCGTTGCCTCTCCTTTTTAAACTTATTAATACTTATTATATATTAATATGATTATAAATATATATTAGATTAATATTAGATTAATATATATTAGACATATTACAGTAGGTTTTGTAAAGTGGAAATAGGACGCTGGGCGGTATGAGTACGGGAACGGTCGTAGGGGTTCCACTTGGATTGATCATTGCTGAACATCTAGATTGGCACGCAACTCTCTGGTTCATCACCGCACTAGGTCTTATCGCCATGATAGGAATTGTCATATGGTTTCCAAGTTTTCCAGTTTCGGCGCCACCATCACTACGTCAACGTGTTGCCATGATGACCAATGGACGGGTGGCAGCAATTGTTGGCATCACTTTTATGACCAGCATTGCCAGCTTGGGTCTCTATACATATATCGCAACCATTTTGGATAATCTGGCAGACATTCCTATCGTTACACCTTATCTTTGGGCATGGGGCATTGGTGGCGTAGTCGGGAGCTTTTCCATTGGCACTTTAATTGACCGAATGGGGCGACCAGACTTGCTTATGGCTGGCATTTTAGCCATAATGGCTTTAGCCATGTTCAGCTTACCATTAGTACTTTCATTTTCGATACTATCATTCCTTCCTTTCATTCTATGGGGGGCGATGGGTTGGGCCTCGCAAGCTCCGCAACAACATGAACTACTTCGCTTACAACCTGATCACGGCGCAGCTGTCGTTGCGTTAAACAGTTCCGCTAATTATTTAGGTAGTGCGATAGGTTCCACACTTGGGGGGATGGTGATGCTAGCCGGATTGGCACCTTCCCGACTTCCGTTTGCTGCCGGTTGTCTAATATTAGTGACCTTATTGGGACAATGGAGGATTGTGTCATCAAAAGAAAGCGCGGGCAAGCGAGAAAAAACATGAAAAATCAAATGAAATAAAGACTATCTCGAAATTTGACAAAAACATAATATGGATCACCTTTATACTCAATCGGTGTCAAAAATAAACAATGAAATTTCGCTGAGACTTGGATATACAAAAGAAACCCCTAGTGGGTCTTTTCAGGATTGCTGGGAGTTTCTTTCTTAATGAAAGGCTACCCTGAAAATAAACGGTATACAAAGATATGAACCTGATAGTATGGACGAAACAGCTTATTTTAATGCATCGTTGTACCAAAAAATTAGCATGAGTGTCTCTGTCAATGTTTAATGTTGATTTTGTAAAGTATAAAACTGAGGGTGTCCCAAAAGCAATCCCTTTCAGGACACCCCCTTTTAGTTATTTTCACCTCATAATTTTTAACATAGTATTGGTGTTCTTTTGAAATTCATAAGGAACTTTAATTTCTTCTGTAATCCATCCTAAATTGCGTATATCACGGATTAGTTCATCCAAGTATTTATATCTCTCACAAGCAAAGTTAGTTGTAGGAAAAATCCTTATTTCATCTTTGGTTACACGCATAAGTTCTTTTATAGTCTGTAAATGAAATTCATAGTCCAGTTTATCTTCATAAAGAAATAGAAAATTTGCTGAAAGTGTCAAGTCAAACTGCTTATCATCAAACGGTAAGGTCGGTAAAACGGCAGGAATATAACGATTCTTATTCCGTTTCATGTCTGAGATACATTGATTCATTGCTTGTGTTCTTATCTGTTTTAACTCATCAACTGATTTAAAATAATCCCACAAAAAATTTTTTTGAATATCAGCCCTTTCCATGTTAGACATGGTGGTTTCAATATCTTGTAAACCTTTTTGCTCTAATTGTTTAATAGGAAGATAATAAGCAATATCACATGCTGTAACATCCATTCCAAGTTGATTGGATACTGCCGTAAAGGAACATGCCCCAGCAGGGCAATCAAGAATCTTACGCCCCACTAAATCTTCTTTGGTAAGGCCAAACATTCGCATGTATTCATCCCAAGTCCTACCAATAAAGACAATGTGATTTAGATCCCACTTGTTAACTGACTCAACTTTACTCATCTTCACTCACCTTTCTTAACTAATCTGAACCAAGCTCTGTAAATAATATACCAAATATACATAATTTAGCACACATAAAATGGCTCTTTGATTAAAAACATTAATCTTGTGTTATACCAAACGATCTTCACCATAGATTAACAAGAAAATCAACATCATTCCTCAACAGAACCTTTAAAGAAGGAGAAATTGCCCCTCACATGTTAACAAATGCGGATGCGCCTATGCATGCTTGATAGCGATGTTTAATTCCGATAAACACCAATTTATATTTTTTATCGCCCATTAAGAAGGAATGAAGCGGTTTCCCTCGAAATAAATCAGGAAGACAAATGAAGGAAAAGGAAGCAAAGAATGGTGTCCATTCCATCCAAGAGAGGTGTTGTAAATGGATTTTGCACTAACCATGTCTTTTTTAGGAGTGGCGATATTGCTGACGTTAATGCCCGGACCAGATATTTTGTTTGTGATTGCTCAAAGCATTTCACAGAACAAAAAAGCGGGAATCGCCACGGCACTGGGACTTTGTTCAGGTCTTATTGTACATATCACGGCTGCAACGCTTGGGATTTCCACAATCATTTATCAATCCGCTCTGGCTTTTACCGTCATAAAATATACGGGTGCGGCGTATTTGCTGTATTTATCATGGCAATCATTCAAGGAAAAAGAAACAGGCTTTGCTTTTAACCATAACAAGCCTTTAAAGTATCTATCATTGTATAAAAAAGGAATTCTCATGAATCTGCTTAATCCAAAAGTATCTTTGTTCTTTTTGGCATTGTTGCCTCAATTTGTGAATAAATCGATGGGACACATTACGTTGCAGATGTTTATTTTGGGGATTATTTTTCTGGTTCAGGCTTTAGTGATTTTTATCGCTGTCAGCGTGTTTTCAGAGAAACTGCGCCATGTCCTGCTTACCAATTCGTTCATAGCGAAGCGAATGAACATTGTAAAAGGTTTGTTATTAGGGCTGATTGGTATACAGATTGCGTTTAGTGAAAAGTGAAATCATTAGAGTGTTATCTTTTAATAAATGTCTCTGTTCAATTTCAATGTTGATTTTTAGACCACAGAAAAAGACCGAAATCAATCGGTCTTTTTTTGTATGTCCTGTTCAACTATCGCCAACCGTTAGTTGAACAAGCTCATCATTAAATTAACCTCTTCACAAATAAAACTCTATCTTGATTTGGTCCATCATAATCAGTATATACAGAAACTCCGTCTACTTTTTTATCTCCGTTTTTTTCAATTTCAAATCCCATTTTCGTATGAAATGCAATGGAAACTTTGTTCACTGGTGAAGTTACACAACGGACGATATTCCGACCATTCTTTTTAACAATATTAAAAAATTCATTGTAAAGCCGTTTTCCGATACCGTGTTTCCTATAATCTGGATGAACCCCAACGAAGTGTATATATGCTTCTTCTGGATATGTTTGGGATAGAAAACCTATCAAAAATCCAACGATTTTTCCATCTTTTTCGGCAATGAAACTTGTATTTTTAAAATGGTCGAAGAATAATTTTGGCAACTTATCAGACATTTGTCTTCCGCCCCACCACTCATTGATTAGTGGAGATATTACATAGTAGTCTGACCCTTTCACTGAACGAATTTCCATCTTAATCCCCCTTCATTTGTAAAAGTATGACTATCATAAAGGCAAATTTAGTACTATTCTTCAACTAACTCGTTAGCCAACCATGAAGCAAGCTTCTCCACAGATGATGGAAGTTAATTCTTTCTTTCATGGAAGTTGAACAAGAACATTTTTTATATTTTCTCATCTTGCAAAAAAGCTTGTAGAATTTTTCCTCAAACTTTTAAAGTCATTGCCACTATTCAACTACAGAACCCCATTAGCGGAATAAACATACTTTCACAAAAGATGACTAAATCCACTTTTCCATGAATATTAATTCATTCGTTTTAAAACCCAATTTTTCATAAAATCCTTGAACTTTACAATTTTGACGGTCCATTCAGGTTCTTTAACACGATTTAATAAATCCCAAGGCAAAAACACATCAATATCGGTAAAATCATCAAAAGCTACAATTGCAATTTCCATTAAATATCCTCCCCAAAATCTTAGCCCTTTTACTTAATATACTCTTCTTCAATCTGTCCTGTTATCCAGCCATAAAGCGAGCTTCCCCACAGATTATGCAAGAAGTTCTATCCTTCCACGGGAGCTTAGTAGAGTTGACATTTGGTTTGATGATGATTTAGCAAAATATCATTCAAGAAGAAAGACTTCATCGCCTACATGAACTTCACCTGTTTTTATAACAGAAGCATAAACGCCAAAATGATTATTTCTTTGTTGTACAAGAGTTTTAAGCAAAGACGAATCTTGTTCTGCATTATCAGGATTAACAGTAATAATCATACACCGTTCACAATGTCTTTTTAATTGAATCTCCACTTCTCGTCCTATTTTAATCCTTCTGCCAAACCACGTTTCTTCAATAAATGGGACTTTCTCTTTTAATGATATAAGTAAATTAGGGCGAAAACGTTGATAATTGACCTCTTTTCCCCATATTTCTTTTAATTTAAGCAAAGAAGCATCCGTTACCAATTGAATGTGTTCTTCTTCAATTGCCCCTAAAGGTACATAAGAGGGAGTATATTTTACAAGAGAAACTTTCCGTTTCGATTTGTTTTCTATTTCTCTAATTAGGTCTTCATCCCCCCAATCAACAACCTTACCTTCAGGTGTCGTTATTTCGACTCCGGGGTATTCTTCCATTAACTCTTCCCCAACAAATCTTGCTTTATATCGAACCATTTCTGGGAATTGTGTTATTGTTAAAAACTTCCCTGATCTTGTTTCATCTAAAAAAGCATGACTACGGTCGCCATACAAACCATATTCCATTACTTTAGTTTTTTGTACACGCTCTCCATGGAAAGATTTCACAGGGTAACGGACAATTTCCTTGATATGGCCGATTAACATTTCATTCTCTCCTTAAATTAATTTTTGTCTACCAAAATTATACAAAAATCTACTCATTCATCACTTCCGTGGCACCACAGATGATAGAAGTTAACTTGTTCTTCCATGGGGGGTGAATAAAGGATTATTCTTTTTAAACTCATCCCATTCCTCACGAAGAATACCCATCCGAATCGAATCATAGTATTCGCCATTATAGTAGCGGCATTTTCTCATTCTCCCTTCTAATCGCATTCCCAATTTTCCCGCGCATCTGATCATTCGTGGATTTCCAGACCAAGTTGTAAGCCCTACTCTCTCGATGGTTAGATTTTCAAAGAGATAGTCAATCCATAAAGATAATGCTTCCGTTCCAAATCCACCATTCCAATGCTCAGGAGAATAGATGACGATTCCCATTTCAAGCCATCGTGTACGCTTATCCTCCCAATAATAGCTAACCATACCTATAATTTGACCTTGATGTTCAATAATCATTTGACTTGGTACATCCGTAACATTCATTCTTTCTTCCATTCTCTTAGAAAACTTTTCAAAGGTACAAAATTCAAGCGGATAATAAGGAGCATCATACTTTTTCTATTCTGGATTCTCCACACCATATATCAGATTATATAGAATTGGCAAATCATCCTGCGTTGGTGTCCGAAGAGATATTCTTTTTCCTGTCAGCGACACCTTTTGTAACATATATCCCCCCTATCTTACAGAATTCAACAATCCATGCTATTATCCCTTTTCTAAAAGGCTCTATTATCGTTAATGGTTGATTTTCGACCAAATGAAAAAGCCACCTTATGATGTAAGGTAGCGTTTTTGTACATATTTTATTTAACTATCGCACCATTCGTTCAATAACTCTTCGTTACTTTCTTTAACTCCCGAGTATATATAATGGTTCTTACCGAAAATAAATACTTCTTTTTCCTTAGTAAAACCAATCTTCTCTGCCACACGAATGGATGGAACATTTCTTGGATCAATAATACTGATCAGCTTACTTAAACCCAATGTATCAAACGCATATTCCTTGCACGCTTTGGCAGCTTCTGTTGCGAACCCCTGTGACCAATATTGTTTATTAATGTGGTATCCAATCTCCACTTCTATATTGTCATTTATTTTTTGTTTAACAAGACCACAATCACCGATCAATTCATTCGTTTCCTTCAAACAAACAGCCCATAATCCATAACCATCATTCCGATATCTATCTTGATTTCGTTTAATCCAGTCTTGGGTTTGCTGAATGCTAAAAGGGGCCGGATAAAACTTCATGGTCTCTGGTGTAAATTATCACTTTATTTCGGAACAAAAGAGCCATTTTTTTGCACATTCCTTCAGAAAGCCCTCTCCCCTTTTCTGAAAGAATGTGCTAAATTTTTTGTGAATTATTTCGGAAGAGAAAATCCATCGGTTCATAGGAGGGGGAGGAGGACGTGATTCAATTTCATGACTTTGGCATTGACGTCCAAACGTATGCAGAGCGTGGAAAAGAAAACGACTTCCCTCTTCTGAAAAAGTGTCCGCATTGCCGGGCCAAGCGCCCGTTACATGCCAATCGAAAAGAGTTGCGGGAATCGATTGTTTCGTTCTTGGAGCATCTCACTCAATTTCCAGAAAAAGTGCTCCAACGCATTGGACAGATAGTTATGTCGGAAAATTAATCTGAATCTATATAAATCAAGCGTTTGTAGGTTTTTCCCCATATCTGTACTTTTCACTACACCGAATGGATTTTTCATAGAAGAACCCGGAGCTGGATGTCCACTGCTGTAAAACCCGTTATCAACCATAGAGAATCCCATATAATCATGTTTTTCTCCTTCTGGAATTTTCCACTTACCGTTTTTATAGACCTTCAATCCATCATGCGCCGGTACATAAATTTCAGTCCCATCATTCGTAAAACCTAACCCGTGAATATGCATAAAATCAATGTCCTCTTCTTCTCCTGTCCCATTTGTTAATGCAAATACTCCAGAAACAGCTAAGGCTAGTAAAGCTAAAACTGATACCCATCGGCTTAATTTTAACCATCTTTGCAGCTTGTCCCGTTTTAAGCGTCCTTCTTGTTTTTTCACATTAACAGTTTTTAATTGATTTCTGATTAGGAAAAATAAAATGATTCCTAACCCCAACAAAATCGACGACACAATAAAGCTATAATTTAACAAAGTAGCGGTCAACATCTCCCGTTGGTGTTCTTCTTCAGTACCATGCGCGAATACACCAACCGGAATCATAAATAATGCTGAGATCAAAAAAGTAAAAAGTTTTAACTTCAATCCTATTCTCCCCTTTTCTTATAAAGTAAAAGATAGAAAATTCCCGCAAGAAGAATGGGAACTCCCATCCATAGACAAATTTGAACAAACGTTTTCATATATACCCTTAATTCCGGCCGGAACATGAACGAACCGGACATCGTCAAACATAACAATCCAGCCATGATCAACAAAACAGGCACAATGATTTCAAATTTTTTCATTGGGCATCCCCCTTATAAATCGGGAATGTAAGTTCAAAGCTTGTCCCTCTTCCCACTTCACTACTTACATGTATAGTCCCATTTTGCAGTTTCACAAGTTGTTTGACGATTGCCAGTCCAAGCCCGGTACCCCCGAATTCTCTTGATCTTGATTTTTCCACACGATAAAATCGTTCAAATAAAAATGGAAGATCTTCTTTCGGTATCCCTATCCCCGTATCTTCAATCAAAATCTTTACTTTGTCTTGATCATAAGACAATTCTATTTTTATAAACCCTTTTTCTGTATAACGAATGGCGTTTTCGATTAAATTAATGACAATTTGCTCCATTCTTAAACCATCCGCATAAATACTCGGCAATTGATAAATTTTATGAAAATATAACTGTAACCCTTTCTCCTTTGCTTTCACTTTTGTTTTTAATACGGCATTTTCAATCACTTCAATCAGATCAATTTCCTCCAAATGTAATGGTAACTTTCCTTCCTCCATCTTTGCCAGTTCAAACAAGTCATTGACTAGCTTGGACATTCTATTGGCTTCTTGCTCGATAATTTGTATATACATTTCTTTTTCATCCTCTGTTTGATACTGTTGGTTTTTTAATGCTCTCGCATACCCTTCTAAATACGTAAGAGGAGTTCGCAATTCATGGGAAATGTTTGCAAAAAATTCCCGCTGGTTTGACCGGTACCTGTATAATTCAACGGCTAAATCATTAATCGCCTTGGCTAGGGAGCCAATTTCGTCTTTTGTTTCAACCAAAACTTTTGTATTTAAATCACCTTCAGCCATTTTGCGGGTTGCTCTTTCCATTTCTAAAAGTGGATTGGCTAACTTGCGTGATACAATAAAGGTAAAGCCAAGGGCTAAAAGAATGGCACCAATGCCAGCCCAAACAATTAAATTCCTTATTAGATGAATTGATTGATGTATCTCATCGATGGAAGCCAATACAAAAATTCCGCCGATAAAGCGATTTTGTGCAAAAATAGGTCTTCCAACGCTTAGAAAACGTTTATCTAAGATTTCATCGTAATATTCCTTTTCAATGACGGAATTTCTCCTTAAAAGAGAAATGTCATTTGCATCGATTCTTTCTCCTTTCGATAAGCTTGGGATCCCAGAGTTTGCAACAACGATACCTTGTTCGTCTACGATTACAATTTCCTGATCTATCATATCGGCAAGTAATTCAAACATACGGAGGATATTTTTATCCTCTAACGATGTGATGGAATTCGCATAACGATTGGATAAATCGTAAATTTGATCTTTCATTTTACTGTAATAAAAGCCAGAAAATATTTCATTGATAATAAAACCAAGTGGAAGCAAAATGGTTAACACAATGACTAGAATACTTGCCCCTAATTTTACAACGATACTATTCCATTTCATTGGTCTTCTTCAGGAGCTTGGAATTTATAGCCCATTCCCCAAACCGTTTTAATCGGATTAAAGGAAAGCCCGTTTTTTCTAAACTTTTCCCTTATATTTTTCACATGGGTATCAACTGTACGAATATCTAAAACGTCATGAACTCCCCATACCCGATCTAGTAACATATCCCTTGTAAATATCGTTTTTGGGTTTAACACTAATAGCAAGAGAATATCAAATTCTTTTGGTGTCAATTCTAATGGACGATCGTTTACAAAAACTTGTCTTTCATTTTGATCGATTTTTAAATCTGCAATCTTAATGATTCCTTCCGTTTGAATAGGATTGGAAGAAGCAGCTGAACGTCTTATTAGTGCTTTAACCCTTGCCACTAATTCTTCGGGTTCAAAAGGCTTTACAAGATAATCATCGGCTCCAACATCAAATCCTTGTACTTTATCTTTTACATCACCACGTGCCGTAAGCATAAGGATGGGCACTTGACTCATTTCCCTTATCTTTTTGCATACCTCCCATCCATCCATATCGGGCATCATGATGTCTAAAATCACTACGTCGATTCTTCCTTTTGTCAATAAGGTTAATGCTTCTTGTCCACTTGCCGCTTCAGTTAAGTGAAAATATGGAGAAAGATTGATTTTTAGTAAATGCCTCATGTTCCATTCATCATCAACGATTAATACTCTTTCTTTCTTCATCCTTATATCACAATCCCTGTTATAATTTGTTAATAAATGATCCGGTCAATTGTTTGTCCTTTAACCTCTCATTTTTTCAGTTAAAGAAAACACATTCAATCATCGTCCCATATACGATTTCTTGAACCACTTTCATGATAACTCCACCTGCTTGTTGATCCACAAGCGGTGAAAGTGTTTTAAACAATTGTGGTGCGTCGTAATAGACGGTATAAAACGGTTCATTCGCAAAAATAATTAAGGCACAAGCTGTAGTCAGTAACATTCCTGATGTAAAATATAGTAAATTTTTTGGATATTTGATAAACAATCTAATTCCTTAGTGACCGGAATTAAAGGGATCCACATGAACAATGCGGAGATGGTTAATATAATATGGGTTAAGTTATGCAAGATATTATGTGAAACGATTGTATTAAATATGAGATTGTATTAAATATGAATGGGACTTGATAAAACGAAAACAACACATTAAATAAAAGTAACGGGATCAACGGTTATTTTAAAAAATTGATCCATTTGTATCTTAATCCTAAATGAAGAATTGATACCATCATTCGATTTGGCAAACCTAACAGCAGTAAAGGTGGTAAAACTATATAAATTAACAATTGTTCCAACATATGAGCGCAAAAAATGATCTCCTAAGTAATGTAAAAGGCTATCCCCAACAAAAACGCAAATAAAACTGGTATTCCTTCGAAACGATGAGCCGTATCATAAAAGGCTGACTCAAAATATTAATAATTTGATTAAAGAAGTCGTACACCTTCTATCACTATTTTTCGTTGATTTTTACAATGATTAATCTTATTAAAAAATTTTGAAGAAAATATGGAGATAGATGCTGATATTATATTCTTTTGTGTGTATACATTTCTTTGCTACCGATTGTATCCTCAACAAACGCTTTATGAACTTGTTGAAAATCTTAAAATATAGAAATAGTTAGACAAAAAACGAAAGTACAAACAACATAAATCTTTATTCAAGGATTCTTCACAACTCTTCTCTTCGATTTCGCAACATTCGAACACGTACTTTCGACTACCATCTTGATTCCACAAAGAAAAAATCTACATTCCATAGGAAATTTCGAATTTTAAAGCCCGGTGGAGAAGTTCATATAGCAGATTTGGTATAAGCAATTAAGTTGCCCTTCCCACACTATAAAAAAGACCCCCTCCAATTCTACTTGGAGGGGATCATATCAGGGAGTATAAATCCATGTATGTTACTTCACATCGTAACCTTGCTCTTCAATCGCTTCTTTGAGTTTTTCTACACTTACCTTTGTTTCATCATAATCTACATCCACAGTGCCTTCTTGTAAATGTACTTCTACATTTCTTACCCCGTCTAACTTTTTAAGAGCGTTTGTCACCGCCATTTTGCAGTGTCCGCAAGTCATTCCTTCTACTTGTAATGTAATCGCCATTTTTTATTCCTCCTTCATTTATTTTCATTTTTTATATTTTCACGCGTTTCAAACGAAGCGCGTTGGTCACAACTGATACAGAACTGAATGCCATTGCCGCTCCGGCAATCCAAGGCTCCAATAATCCAGCAGCGGCTACAGGAATGCCAATGGTATTATAGAACAAAGCCCAGAACAGGTTTTGTCGAATGTTTTTCATTGTTTTACGGCTTAACTCAATCGCTCTCGGGATATGAGCTAAATCTCCGCCGACCAAGGTAACATCGGCCGTTTCGATGGCGACATCCGCTCCTGTGCCGATGGCCATGCCAATATCCGCTTTCGCAAGAGCTGGAGCGTCATTAATTCCATCACCGACCATCGCCACTCGTTTTCCTTGTTTTTGCAGTTCTTCAACGATATTCGCTTTTTCTTCAGGAAGTACTTCTGCATAGACGCGATCCACATCCACTTGCTTTGCAATGGCTTCCGCTGTACGTTTGTTGTCTCCCGTTACCATGTACACTTCGATACCCATTTGTTTTAATGTTTGAATAGCTTCTTTGGAGCTTTCTTTTACCGTATCCGCGACAGCGATGATGCCGGCAAGCTGCCCATCAATGGCAACTAGCATGGCAGTTTTTCCTTGTTTTTCAAGTTCTATCATTTTATCTTCATGCATGGCAATCTCTACAGAGCGTTCCTTCATAAGTTTTCGCGTTCCAACAAGGACATTTTTGCCATCAATGACAGCTTCAATTCCATGACCGGTAATGGCGGAGAAATGCTCCAGTGGCTTAACCAAAATCGATCGTTTCTTCCCATATTCCACAATGGCATGAGCCAACGGATGTTCCGAAGCACTCTCGGCAGAAACGGCATAATCGAGCATGTCTTCACGGAACTTAAGTACATCGGTTACTTCTGGTTTTCCTTTTGTCACTGTTCCTGTTTTATCCAGTAATACTGCATTGATTTTATGCGTTCCCTCTAGGTACTCACCTCCTTTAAAGAGGATCCCCTTTTCTGCACCTTTGCCTGTACCGACCATAATGGATGTCGGTGTGGCAAGACCAAGCGCACAAGGACACGCAATGACAAGAACCGCGATGGCCACCTCAAGCGCCTTCGGTAAGTCGCCTGGCGCCACAAAGAAGTACCATGTAATGAATGCAATGACAGCAATTCCTACAACAATTGGTACGAAAATACCTGAAATGACATCAGCCATACGCTGAATAGGCGCTTTCGAGCCTTGTGCCTCTTCTACGATTTTAATGATATTGGCAAGTGCGGTATCTTTCCCAACCTTTTCTGCCCGAATGGTGAGTACACCATTTTTATTAATGGTTGCTCCGATGACAGAATCGCCTTCCTTCTTATCAACCGGAATGGATTCACCGGTAATCATTGATTCATCCACGGAGGATACTCCGGCGATGACCGTTCCGTCTACCGGGATTTTTTCTCCCGGCTTGACGAGAATGGTATCACCAATCACTACTTCCTCGAGCGGAACTTTTATTTCTTCCCCATCGCGGATGACAGTAGCTTCTTTTGCCTGCAGGCTCAACAGTTTAGAGATGGCTTCTGTTGTTCTTCCTTTCGCTACTGATTCAAAGTATTTTCCGACAAGTACAAGCGTAATCAGCACAGCACTCGTTTCAAAATACAATCTTGGCATATATTCGGGATTTCCTAATGTTTTGAAAGCTTCGTACAAGCTGTAAAAGTAAGCTGCCGATGTTCCAAGCGCCACTAGTACATCCATGTTCGCACTCTTGTTTCGTAATGCCCGGTACGCCCCTACATAGAAGGGACCGCCGATGTAGAACTGAACGGGTGTAGCCAAAAGAAGCTGGAACCACGGATTCATCAACATGTGCGGCATCGGTAAGCCTATATCAAACGGCATATGAGCAATCATCGTATAAAGCAAAGGCAGTGATAAGATAATAGAAATGGCAAGCTGCCGTTGTTTTTGTTTAAGCAGCTCTTCTCTCCGCCCCACATGATCTTGTTCTTCGTTTCGTATCTGCCCCTTGTACCCAAGCTTTTTGATTTTCTCTAAAATATCTTCTACAGATGCAATGCCTTCATTGTATTCTACAACGGCACTGTTTGTCGCCAAGTTTACAGTAGCGCTCGTAACACCTTCCATACGATTTAACCCTTTTTCAATCCGTGTCGCACATGCCGCGCATGTCATCCCTTCAATATCTAGCGTCACTTTTTCTGTCGCGACACCATACCCCAAATTCTCAATTTTCGTTTGGATATCGGCTACACTTTGTTTCGATGGATCATATTTAATCGTTGCTTTTTCCATGGCTAAATTGACATTGGCTTCTACTCCATCCATCTTGTTCAACGCTTTCTCTATACGATTGGAGCAAGCGGCGCATGTCATGCCGGTCACTCTAAGTGTAACGAGCTTTTGCTCACTCATAAAGCATTCCTCTCCTTTACTTTGAGAATTGCTTAATCACATCCATCAATTCCCGGATGGATTCTTCTCCGCTGCCTTCGCGGATCGCCTTGGAAACGCAATGATTGGCATGGCGTTCCAGCAAATTCAACCCGACTTTGTTTAACGCAGCTTGAATCGCGGAAATTTGCACTAAAATATCAATACAGTACCGATTGTCCTCGACCATCTTTTGTACCCCGCGTACTTGCCCTTCAATACGCTTCAAGCGCTTGACGATGCTTTCGATCTCTTCTTCGGTTCGCGGAACCATTTTGGCATTTATATTGTCATCTTCATATTGATTCATTGCTACCACCTCATTTGTTTATAACAGTTGTCTTCGAATACATTATACCGGTATTGGGTATAAAATGCAAATGATATCTTACTTAATGTATGATTTTCTATGTGTAATTTTTTATTCCTATTTTGAATCAGAGTAACGTACATCTATTCAATTATTTTCTGTTTAAATCTGTATCGATACAAAAGGAACTCGTTCTTTAAAGTAACGGGTTCTGTACAAAATAACAGTCAAATTATCAACATAAATTACAATTATTTTTTATTGAATAATTTTTGATTAAATTTATATAAATTCAATAGGTTTTAACGCTAATAGAAAGGCTATCGGTGGTTTTCCGTTCCGATAGCCTAAAACATGACGTTTAACTTTATAACCTAGTCACCAAATCTTTTTATGCGGATAAACGAGATGCCTACGAAGAATAGAAAATAGGTCCTCTCTTCGAGTACATGAATTCTTTTATCTCCTTTACATTTGCATTACCTTTCTACTTCGCTTCATCTCCATCTTTTTATATGCTAACACCGAAGTAAACAAGAATACACATGTAATCAACGAACCTAGCGGCAACATGGCTACGATATGATCAGGAAAGACAAACGGGAGCAGTGGAAAGGCGTACACAGCCGGGACACGGATGCCAACAATACGTAACAGAATAAGCATTAAAATCATATCTAACAGGGTGACCAATATCCACGAATCAATAGCAAAGTACAACAGCGTTCCGACAGTCGCAGATATGGTCAATACAAGCCCTTGTTTAAAAGCCATTTTTCCGTTGTACATCGGCTTCTGAAGTGACTCATACACAACAACGAGAATCGGCGGGATCACTGCCAGTGGGTAGCCAGCGAGCCAGCATAAACCCATCCACACGAAAATCAGCACTAAGAATACCAGCATGTACTTGTACTGTATCTTCACTTTCTTTTCAAGTCCTTTATTCAATCCAAATTTGAGAACTCCAAGCATCAATATAAAGGTAAAAATAAAAACGGATATAATAAATGACCATTCATTTGCATTTGTCACCACTGGCAGTAAGCCCGTTGCAATGGACGGTCCCAAATTTGATTGAATGATACGTAAAAAGAGCATTAAAAGTATAAGGGTAAGGCTTACTTTTCCTAAATAAGAAATGTGTAGTTGATTCACTGCGAAACCGATCACTGCCGTGATGGACGGCGCAAGAAAAATTTTCGATGGTTGCCTGATCCATCCTGCTTCTCGGTACACCCACATGGCAATCGCCATTGCCGCAACTTCCGGCAAAATAATTTCGTGATCTTTCAACATCACCGAAGCCGTAATCATCGCGATAATGAATGTAATGCTAATGATATATGAAATCATCGTTACTTTCTTTGAAACAGTTGAATCCATGTTTATATACTCCTTTTGTTCATATGATTTCCATCATACTGTTTCGATTCTAATAGAAATCGACAATGATGCTAATGAAAATGTTTTAATTTGGAGTGTTTATCAAGTAAACGTCTCTCCAATCAGTTGGAGAGCTTCTGTTCCCATAAAAAATTCCCTTCCAATTTTCCATCTTCCCTCCTTGTCCTTGATTGGGGAATTTGATGGTACATTCTATTCTAACCAAGGAATCGGTTCGTATCTCTTTTTCTGCTTCATTGTAAATTTGCTCAAGTACAGTTAGAATAATCAAAAATCCTATATGTTTATGAAAAGGAGCTTTAACTAGCACAACAAGATAATTTTTTAACATCTTTATCAAATGTTAAGGCAACCAATTTCAATCCCTCTGCCATCGTTAAATATGGTGCAAGGCATTCCCGCAAATCTTCCACCGTTAGACCAAATTTTACAGCTAATGTAGCTGCATAAATCACATCACCAGCATTTTCGGCAACAATATGAACACCTAGCACTTTTAATGTTTTTGCATCAGCAACAAGTTTAAATACACCTGTCGTTTCGCGATTCACAAGCGCTCTTGGAACTGCATCAAGTGGTAAAACAGAAGTTCTCACCTCGTATCCTCTTTCTTTAGCTTGCTCCTCAGTTAATCCTACCGTAGCAATCGATGGACTAGTAAATATAACAGCCGGAACAGTATCAAGATTTACTTTTCTCTCCAAGCCACCGATTGCATTATCGGCAGCAATTCCACCTTGGTATGCAGCAACATAAACAAATTGCGGTCCCATTGTTACATCTCCGGCAGCATAAATTCTAGGATTGGAGGTTCGTAAATAGTCATCAACTTTAACTTCACCGCGAGAACCCACTTCTACGTTTGCAGCTTGAAGATTTAGTGCTTCCGTATTTGACTTGCGCCCCGTAGCTACAAGTAGCTGCTCAGCTTCAATGATTTTCTTTTCACCATGAACAGTAACATGAATTTGTTTCATATCTCCATTCTGTTCTACACGCTCAAATGTAGCACCGGTAATAACATGAATGCCTTGTTCTGTTAATGCTTTTTCTACAGCTTCTGAAATTTCAGGATCATATTCTTTAAGAATTCTTTGGCTACGCTGCATTAACGTTACTTCCACTCCTAAATGGTGAAAGAGCTGACCTAACTCCAATCCGATGTATCCTGAACCAATAACAGCAAGACTTTTTGGCAGTTCTTTAAGCTCTAACAAAGAAGTGCTTGTTAAGTAGTCAACATCTTTTAATCCCGGAATATTAGGAATCAATGGGGAAGCTCCTGTTGCGATTAAAAAGCGTTTAGCTGTTATTTTATTCCCGTTTACTTCTATTGTTTTTTCATTGACAAATTTTGCTTCTCCCTGTATTAGTTCAAACCCATATTCATCAATTAAATCAACATACTTTTGCTGACGTAATTCTCTCACCAGTTCATCTTTTTGTTCCATTAGTTTTTTCAAATCTACCGAACCAGCTGAAGTATTTAAACCAAGGAATGGATTGTTTTTTGCTAAATGATTGATTTCTCCAGAACGTAGCAGTGTTTTTGATGGAACACATCCAATGTTTACACAAGTCCCACCGATGGTACCACGCTCAATCATCGCCACTTTTGCCCCATATTCCACTGCTTTAATAGCAGCAGAAAAAGCTCCTCCCCCAGAACCAATGACAATAAAGTCATAATCATAATCACCTTCATCATCACCAACAACGGAGCTTTTTTGTTGATGAATAACTTCAGCTTCACCTGCCTTATAATTAACCTTATTCACAGCTTCTTTGGCTTTCTCGATACCTATATGTTCTGGCAATTCGAAAACAGCTTCTCCACGGCGAAAATTTACATCTACATTTTTAGCTCCTATGCTGTTTAGAGCTGTTTCAACGTGCCTTTCACACCCAGTACATGTCATACCTTCCACTTGTAAACGATATTTACGAATTGACAAATGAAACACCTCCTATTGTTTAACACCATATCCTAATTCTAAGACGGTATTTTTTTAAGTTTTTACATCTGTTTTTGAAGCATCAAACACAACTTTAGCTGTTCCTTGGGAACCTTCTGTAATGGTTACTTCCACTGTTTTTACACCTTCTACACGTTCAAGAGCACTTTTGACAACACAGGACAACTTGAACAATCCATTTCAGTAATGGTAAAGGTAGCACTTTTAGTATTATTTCCATTCGCTGTAGTTTCTACATTATTTTCGTTACTACAAGTCGTAATAATGTAACAAGTGTTCCGATCACTATAAATGTCTTATTTTTCATTGATATCTCATTTCTTTAATCATCAATCAGAGATTCAATAATTGGACATTCATGTAGTTGCTCTTCATTCGGACAGCTTTCTTTTAATTTATTCAACATATTTTCGATACGCTTTAAATCTTTAATTCGTTGTTGAACCTCACCTATTTTTTGAGAAACAAAGCTATACATATCCGCACATCGAACCTCATCCTTATCAACAACACCAAGTAATTTATGAATTTCACTTAGAGAAAACCCTAGTTCCTGCATACGTTTAATAAAACCTATACGCTTCACAGTCTCTTCCGAGTACAATCGATATCCCGATTTTGTTCGTGAAGGTTCTTTGATCAAGCCTTTTCTCTCGTAATATCTAATGGTTTCTTTATTAACGTTACATTTGTCAGCAAGTTCACCAATACGATATTTCACCTTATCACCCCTAGATAAAGTATAAACCCTGTACCATAGTACAGGGTCAAATGAATTTCGAAGTTTTTATAGCTTATTAAAATCTACTCTTGTTAATTTATGAAGAAGTTTAAAGAACTTTTTTGTCACTCATTACTTTTGTCTATTAGCATATTCAACTTGCAGATTTAACAACATTGATTTAAGCCTAATAAGACGAATTGAACGCCTTCTCCCGTTTCTTCCGCATCGAATGTAACTCCTTCGATGATAGAAGCCACTTTCTTATCCATTGCTACCCGAATACCATTAATAATCTCCAACCGATCTGTGGTTTGCAGAATAAAGACAAACTCCTTCTTTACCGTGTTTCTTTAAAATATCTTGTAGTGCCCTTGTGATGTTAGTCTAGATTATAGACACGACGAATAAAGAAAATGTATAGTAAATCTATCAAACATGAGGAGTGTCTATAATGACAAGACGTTTTGATAAAGAATTCAAAGTACACGCAGTTAAATTAGTGCTAGAGGAAGGGAAAGCAGTCGCTGAAACAGCTAGACAACTGGATATTTCACCAAAAACCCTTCATAAATGGGTGGCGGATTATAAAAATGATGCGGAACATAGCTTTATCGGAAGCGGGAACCTCAAACCAGAAGATCGCGAAAAGCGTGAACTGCAAAAACGCATTCGTGACTTAGAGGAGGAAAACGCCATCTTAAAAAAGGCCATGAGCATCTTCGCCAAAAACCAGAAGTCATTGATGAATTCATTCATACGCATCGAAAGGAGTTTCGTGTGGCGAAGATGTGTGAAGTCCTAGGCGTTTCAAGAAGTGGGTACTATGCATGGATCAAACGACCAGAAAGCCAACAAAAGCAAAGACGTGAAACGTTGAAAAAACAAATCAAAAAGATTCATATCGAGTCAAGAGAAACGTATGGCAGTCCAAAAATCACAAAAATCCTTCAGAAACAAGGAGTGAAGGTCTCTCAGAAAACCGTCGCAAGAATCATGAAAGACGATGACATTCGTTCCAAAACGAAGAAAAAATATAAGGCCACCACGAATTCGAAGCATCATTTGCCTGTGTATCCCAACTTATTACATCAGCAGTTTGAAGTGGATAAGCCGAACAAAGTATGGGTGGCGGATATCACCTATATTTGGACGAAAGAAGGCTGGCTGTATTTAGCTTCGGTCATGGATTCGTTTTCTCGTAAAATCGTTGGCTGGTATCTTTCCGAGCGAATGACAAAGGAGTTAGTGATCAAAGCATTAAACCGAGCCATCAACCAGAGAAAGCCTCAACCAGGTCTGATTCACCATTCCGATCAAGGGAGCCAATATGCATCGAACGAGTATCAAGCCATTTTACGACAGCATGGAATGCAAACCAGCATGAGTCGAAAAGGAAACTATTATGATAACGCATGTGCGGAATCGTTTCACAGCATCATCAAAAAGGAACTGATTTTCCACGAGACCTTTACAACAAGGGAAGAGGCCAAACATCGGATTTTTGAATATATTGAGTGTTTTTATAACTCTCAGCGAATTCATTCCGCTAACGAGTACATGTCTCCGATGGCATCTGAGAAGCTGCATCAACACGGCAAAAAACAATCCTTCTCTGAATGAAGTCGCGATTGGTGGTTTCTTAATCCTCTTGATAAGGGGAAGGGTTTACCAACCGTTCTCCTTATCAAGAGGTCACCAAACGAAGTGTGGTAGTAGGGGTTAAAATGTTTCTCCATTTTATGTGTCTATTTTCTTAACATAATACCAACTTTAGTTCTGTCTTCAAAAAGGGACAGTTGCAAACTTTCCTCATCCATTTATTTGACCCATACCTTTAGATAGAATACGCCAGCAAGGTTGGCTTCAGCACGAAAGCCCTAAAAACGATAAATAGCATGTCATATCGTTGTAGCTGGTAGAGCAGAACTCATTTAAAATTCCAATCTTATTTCTTTTGCTTTACTGATGATTTTCTTGTTTGGGTCAACAACGTCGCTCGTAATAATTTTCACCCATTGTACATCCTCCCCGTTCGGCTCTTTGAGAATAAACCCTAGATTACCTTGTTTCTTGCCGTTTCCTTCAATTTCCCCATGTAAGTTCTCAAGATAAATATCTTTTTCCCAATCAAATTTCTCACCTGTGCTTGATTCAAATAAAGCTACCGGCGCGAAATTTACTTTCTGTGAAGATGTATTTTTAATCTCCACGAATACTTTGATAAAGTCGAACTGTTCCTCATGTGTTAAGGCGTGAAAATAATCAATAAGGCTGTAATCAGGAACTAAATGGATCACTTTCACGTCTTTAACTGTAAGTTGAATTGGCCCAACATTGTATGTCTTGTTTACGACTTTCATTTTCTTTAAAGTAGCTTCTCCCTTTTCATCTGCATAATAATCACCTGATTTTTGTAAATCCCGGTCATCTGTTACCTGCGGGTTTGAAATATATTCGTTTGTCTTTTTTGTCAGCTTATCTTGTTTTGTATCTTTGGTCGACTTATCATTTAGTTCGTTTTTTGTTTGCTGTTGAGTACCTGAATCAGGAGCCTTGTTTTCGTTATATATATGTTGGCGGCATCCGACAAACAAAGTCATCATACTTATAAGAAAAAATAGTTTTTTCATCATTTGAACCTCCATATGCACGTCAAAAAATTTCCCGTTGCTTGAGCGAGCAACGGGATGTTTGTTCTTTTTCCATGTTTTTTTGATCACTACTTATCTTCAATGACAATTTTTTGTTTTCCTTTTCTAAAAATATCAAAGATGATTTTGGCATGATCCGTGTTCTCTATTTGCCCAACGAAACGTTCACTTCCCGGACCGTATGCATAAACAGGAACGTCTTCCCCGGTATGGGCGCTTGTTGTCCAGCCAGTATGTGAACGCTTGTCAAAAATATGTTCGATCGCATCATCCACTCTTTTTACACCTTTATCCTTGTCCGCTTTCCCTTGTTCAGCGGCATCTTTCACAGATTGTATTTCTTCAGCCGTCAATTCCAAATCGATATACTTTTTCAACGTCTCTTCAACATCGGCGCCATTGGCAATCTCTTGGGCCATAAAGTCAGGCGTGCGTTTTGCCGCTTTAATTGGTGCACCGAACCAATTATAAATGCCGTCTGCTCCAATGGAGTAACCACCGGTAGAGTGGTCAGCTGTAGCGATAACAAGCGTATGCTTGTCCTTTTTTGCAAACTCTATAGCCGCTTTGAATGCTTTTTCAAAATCCTCCATTTCACTCATCGCAGAAACAATATCATTATCGTGTCCAGCCCAGTCAATCTGGCTTCCTTCCACCATCAAGAAGAAACCATCTTTATCTTTGCTTAAACGCTTAATCGCAGATTTTGTCATTTCTTCAAGGGAAGGAATGTCTTCCGTTCGGTCGATCATTTTCGGAAGTCCTCTTGGCGCAAACAAACCAAGAACTTGTTCGTTTTGATCTTTTAATAATTCGTTGCGATTTGTCACATAGCTGTATCCGTCTTTTTTGAATTCTTCGACAAGATTACGATCCTCACGGATAAATAGATCGGTTCCTCCGCCCAGCAAAACATCGACTTTATGCTCGCCATTGATTAATTCATCATAGTAGTCATTGGCAATAGCATTCATATTTTTACGGTGTTCATCATGAGCACCGAATGATGCAGGAGTTGCGTGTGTAATTTCAGAAGTGGCTACAAGACCAGTTGCTTTACCTGCTGCTTTTGCAGCTTCGAGTACGGTTTTTACTTCTGAACCATCATTATCCACAGCAATGGCTGCATTATATGTTTTGATTCCAGCTGCCATCGCTGTCGCAGCGGAAGCAGAATCAGTTATATTTTCTGCAGGGTCTTCAGGATAAGTCATCTGTTGACCGACAAGATATTTGTCAAACTCTGTTTGCTCAACGAATTTCGTGTTTGGGTCGTCTTTTAAGTAACGATATGCGGAAGTATAAGATACACCCATTCCGTCACCAATCATAAAAATGATATTTTTTACTTTTTCATGATCATGACCTTTCTTTTCTTTTGCATCTGTTTCTGTGACGCTTCCTAATAAACTTCCTAAAGCTATGGTAGAAACAACTGCCAAGGGTAAGATTTTTTTTCTGAACAATTTTAAACCCTCCTCAAAAATTTTCAAGAACAATTGTATTGGGGAAATGTTAAGTCTTGTTTAATCGAGTTTAATAATTGTGTAAAAAAATAATAATAGGAATTTTGAATTAAAAAAGGATTTCTTTTACTTGAATTAGCCCTTTCATAATAAAACATCGCAGCCTCATGTTTCTTCCTCTTATGTTTAAACATCATTCAATGAAATTTTACTATTATATAAGCGAGCGTCGAGCGTCTACGGCTAACCAAATGCGAAGGTGTCTTTCGTGAGGTAGAATCTGGAGGAAGCTTGTAGACACTAGATTACACGAACCAAATTAGAAGCTGGGACAGCCGGACGAGCCTGCCAGACAAGGTAAAGTCCAAAGCCGCCAAGGGCTATTTCAGTAAGCTTGGGTGGACACATGAACGGAAAGATGACAATTTTACCTAAAAAGCATGGCTCACGACACACATTTCTCATTTACACAAAACAAAGCCCTCGGAATTGCATATTGGCAATCCGAGGACTCAAGAACATTATGCAGAGATATGTTGAACTTCATCAAGGTTAGTGAACCGCTTAGTTCGGGACCGCGTGCTAGGTGGTGTGAGAAGACAAGGGGGAGTCGCCCCATAGCCATCAAGTTAAGAATTTGATCTTTTTTCAGCGCCAAAAACATGGTATCCTTTCTAACGAAAATCATCGTTGGAAAGGATTGTTTTTTGATGGCAAAAAAGATGAAGGCATGGATAAAAACGATTCGTCAACTCTTCTCCTCTGAAGAACTGACCCGTCTGGCACGGAAAGTCGGATTCATTCAGCGGCAGCGTTCATTAACAGCGGAACTATTCATGAGACATGAACCTCCTTGTGGATAGTTGGTGGTACATCTATTCTAACCAAGGAATCGGGTTCATGTCTCCTTTTTTGTTTAGTTGTCAATTTATGTCAGTGAATTTGCTCATCTACAGTATAATATTTTGATCTTATTTAAATTTAACAAACTCTATTTTTATACCATCTATAGGTTCCTGTAATGAACTTTTAACATAAATTATTCCTCCTGAAACCTGTTACGATATTCTCATACTAGAAACATATCAACACAAAAATTAGTAGCTTTTCACTCAATGATATTCTCATTCCTCAAACACAAACATATTAAAACAATAAAATGTGGAGAAATTATGGATTTTTTAGAGATTGTTACAATAATTACATGATAAGAATCATCTCCATTGTTTCTGCAAATTTAGTTGATAATATAAAAACAGCAAGTTTAACAAAGGGGTTGCAGTTGCCATGTTAGGGATTATATTTTTTTAGATTTTATGATTGTTTCACTTTCTATTTTTCTTTTGCGAAACCCAACCAATAAGAAGTTATATAAACTAGCACTAGGATCCTATATCGCTTTTTTCCTATTGTTTTCAACTCTATTTGTCTATTATGTAAATTCTGAAAACATGGTCGATGCTATAAAAAATCTAGTACAGAAAACATCATATAAAAATAAAGTTGAAGAGAGAAATCCGTCATCTAGACATTCAAAAGAACAAGTCCCGGTTAAATCAGCTCTCATTGATGCTCCCCTTCTCTCACAACTTCCAGAACTACCAAGGGGGTGCGAGGTAACAAGTCTGGCAATGCTTTTGAATCACGCGGGAATCAATGTAGACAAGATGCCACTAGCGAAGCAAATAAAGAAAAATCCAACCCCTTATCGAATACATAATGGAAAGGTATTTTATGGACATCCAAATGAAGGATTTGTTGGTGACATGTATACAAAAAAGAAACCGGGATACGGTGTCTATCATAAACCTATAAAAGAATTAGCCGAGATTTATTTACCTAACCAAATCGTTGATTTAACAGGACAATCATTTGAAGAAATATATAAATATTTGTCTAAAGGTACCCCAGTTTGGGTTATTACCAACACAACCTTTCGTGTACTCCCTCCGTCTGAATTTATGGAATGGCAGACCCCGCAAGGCCCTATAAAAATAACATACCGGGAGCATTCCGTGTTAATCACTGTATATGATGAGAAATATATTTATTTTAATGACCCATTGACAGGTACGAAAAATAAAAAAGCACCTAAGTCTGAATTTATTCAAGCTTGGATACAAATGGGCAAACAAGCTATTACCTATAACCGCAATTAACCGGTTATAGGTAGTGGCTTGTCTTTTTTATTTCAAAATGTAATTTGACTCCTATTAATGTCAAACAATAATTTAATCTTCGAACTACTTCGTGTGAAAAAAATATAATTTTTCTCCATAAATTTTGCACATTTATTCTTTATGATGATATTAGTAGTGATTCAGATTACATGTTTACGGAGGGATATATGCATGAAGAAATTATTGCTTGGAACCGTTTTAGCGGGAGTTGTTGCTGTTGGTGCAGCCTGCTCAAATAATTCTATGCAGGGACACGATATGTCAAAAATGAATAAGGAAAAAACAGCAAAAACTTCTGAGGTCAGTGAGCAGCTGCCTTTGGCAACAAACACAGAAGTTTTATCCGGTAAAGAGATTAATCTTACTGCTAAGGAAGCATTATTACAAATAAATGATAAAGTAAAACTTCCGGTCTACACGTACAACGGATCTGTTCCCGGAGCGCAAATCCGTATTAAACAAGGGGACAGAGTTAGAATCCATTTCAAAAATGAATTACCGGAACCGACTACCATTCATTGGCACGGCTACCCTGTTCCAAATAGTCAAGATGGAGTTCCGGGCGTCACGATGAACGCAATTAAACCGGGGGAAACCTTTACGTATGAATTTACTGCAACAGTACCGGGAACGTATTTTTATCATTCCCATCAAGAAAGCGCGAAGCAATTGGACAAAGGGTTATACGGCACATTAATCGTAGAACCTAAGAATGAGGAAAAAGTAGATCGAGATTATACACTTGTGTTAGATGAGTGGATGAGCAATCCAGATGAAGGAAATATGGATATGAGTGGAATGGATCATAGTAATATGGGACATGGAAATAGCTCGGATAACCAACATATGGATATGAGCAGCATGGGCCATGATATGAGTATGTATGATATTTTCACGATTAACGGGAAAAGCGGTTCCGCTGTCAAACCTTTAAAAGTGAAGAAAGGCGAAAAGGTGCGGCTTCGCCTTATAAACGCAGGATACATGTCCCACAAACTCCACCTGCATGGTCATGAGTTTAAAATTGTCGCAACAGACGGGCAGCCGTTAAAAGATCCGCAGCCAATCAAAGACGAACTTTTAAATATTGCTCCGGGTGAACGTTATGATATTGAATTTATCGCCAATAATCCGGGTGAATGGTTATTAGAATGCCATGGTGATATGGAAGGTACCGATGGCATGAAAGTGAAAATTCAATACGAAGGCCAGACAAACAATACGGACAAAGCAAATGCAAAAGAAGACCTCCCTATCGTTGATATGACAAAATACGGAAAACATGAATTAGGTCAATTTACTTTAGACCAGAAATATGATGTAGAGTACACAATGGATTTAGGAACAGCGATGGGCAAAGATGGCATGATCTTCACGATTAATGGGAAAACGTATCCTGAAACAGCACCTGTAAATGTTAAGAAAGGAGATCTAGTAAAAGTAAAATTGGTGAACAATTCACCGAAAGATTTACATCCTATGCATTTACACGGACACTTCTTCCAAGTATTAAGTAAAAATGGTAAGCCAATTACAGGTTCTCCATTGATTAAGGATACCTTGAATTTAAAACCGGGGGAAGAATATGTAGTCGCATTTAAAGCGGATAATCCGGGAAATTGGATGTTCCATTGCCATGACTTGCACCACGCTTCGGCCGGAATGGTCACAGAAGTAAAATATAAAGATTACAAATCTGACTATATACCAAACTCTAATGACACAACAAATAAACCTGAATAACAATGTGAACTAACCCCAAAAAGTGGATGTTTAAAAAATCCCTGGAGTTATTTCCTATAGAAGGAAATAACTCCCTTTTCTTTTTCTTTAGTGTTTATTTTTGCTTGTCACTTAGTGGCTTGACATAGAGTCTCCTTAAGAATAGTTACCTCGCCAGTAAGCCAAGTGCTGTTTCAACTCCTCCTTCTTAACCAGTACATGTCATACCTTCAACTTGTAAATGATATTACGTTTTTGACATTTAATTTCCTCCTTCCAAACAATAGTTTTTACACGAAAAAAATAAAGAATAAATTCAAACTTACTAGAAAAACCAAAACAATAGATACCCAATTTCTTACATAGTTGAAACATCTTTGGTCTTTTAATTGTTGGTCTATTTCAAATCCGTATACTAGCAGACTCATGATTAAAATTGGAGTTACTATTGTTACTGAGAATAAAATTGGCATTAAAAAGCTATTTACACTTTTATAAAAATAAAATGGTAAGAATTTTGACACTGCAGAGATTATTGGATCGAAGAGGAATGACGTCAAAAATCCGAGACTCAAACTCATCATCTTAAATTTAAATGAAAATAACAAAAATAAAATATACACCATGACTATAGCACTGACAACCTTACCTATGATTTGGATAAATGACAGTAACCAGAGATCTCCAAATTTTGTCGCCCAAAATATCATCACGAATAACCCAATTGTTTTCCCCAGAACGAGATAACATAGTTCTTTTATCCAATTTTGATGAAATTGTTTAAAAAGGTAACAAATAAACAAAATGTTTATATAAATTTGGCTTGGTGTAAATAAAGCCAATAGACCTAAGTATATTGTTTTTAATATCCTCGTTTGGCTTTCATGATAATGACTCCAAAAAAACTCGTGAATATTTAATAAGAATACATCTACAAATTGGTTGTATAATTCCATATAATACTCCTCACAAAATTAATGTGTTTCAAATTTTTCCTTTGATAATATTCACTTTATGTTGCCTATTGTCCACATCTTTGTTTTCTGCAACTAAAAATTTAAGCGAAATGCAATGAAAAAGTTTAGCACTATAGTTCCATAAAAGTAAATATAATCCATATACCAATATAATTATCTTACTCTATAAGGCTTGACATGGAGTCTCTGCGTGCATGGATTCTTTTGCGAAGGCTGCAGCACAAAAGGAGTTCGCAGAGACAACCAGCCTACCATGCACGCCACTCCATGTAAAGCCGTGTCTCTGAATTATATTTTGTGAGAAAACTGACCTGTTTTGTTTCCAATTTAGTGCTTAATTTTTTATCTTGCATTTTCCTAAAGTTTTATTTTGCATTAAACACGTCTTTAAATTTGTAAGCAACATGTTATTCACAATAAATAACCAACCATACCCATCATTAGAAAAAAGTGTTTTAGCTTTTCCCCTCCTGAAAACTTAATATTACTAAAAACCGGTGAAACCCCCATAAAATCTGTTGATAAGAAATGATGTTAACTTTGTCATCCAATCAAAAAACAAGAATATTCCCATAAAAACCATAATGTAACCACTGACTTTTAAAATCGTCCGGTTATATTTTTTAATCCAATGTAATTTTCCAATAAAAAACGCCATAGTAAAAAAAGGAATTGAAAAACCAAGTGAATACATTATCATATAAAACAGTGCTTGATTGGGATTTGTTACAGCTAAAGCGATTACGGAAGCCAAAATCGGGCCTGTGCATGGTGTCCAACCGGCAGCAAATCCAATTCCAATGAGACTTGATCCAAAGTAACCTGTTGGGCGATTCCGAAACGAAAACATCTTCCTATCTTTCATAAGAACAGATGGTTTAAATACACCGATGGTCATCAGGCCGAAGAAAATGATTAAAATGGAACCTATTTGCCTTATTAAATCATCGTATTTTAAAAAGAAGGATCCTATAACGGACGTAGAAAAACCAATCACGATAAAAATCACTGTAAAACCAAGCAAGAAGAAAGCTGTATGTAAAAGTGCCCTCTTCTGCAATAATCCATTATTTTCTTTTATTTCTTCAACCGAAATACCCGTAATATAAGATAAAAATGCGGGATAAAGCGGAAGACAACATGGTGAAATAAACGATAAAACTCCTGCACCAAATGATAAAATCGCATTAACCTCTGTCATGATATCAGCTCCTTTAATAACAAAAAGGGAGCTCCCTCCCTATCATGGCATAATTTGAGTCATATATTTCTCTATATCTTCTTCAGTTAGACTGGCTGTGATTCGATCAACTACTTTTCCATTTTTGTCAATTAGAAATGTAACTGGGATTGGCCCCACACCATATAAATCAATGACTTCTTCTTTCTCATCTAGCAAAATTGGAAAAGTCAGACCATAACGTTTTACAAACTTTTCTACTGTTAATTTTGGTTCACCTACATCAACTGCTAAAATCGTAACTCCTTTGTCTTTAAATTTCTCATACTGATTTTGCATATAAGGCATCTCTTCTTTACAAGGCGGACAATAGGTGGCCCAAAAATTTAAAAACACACCTTGTCCTCGATAATCACTTAATCTTACCGTTTTTCCATCAAGAGTTTGTAATTGAAAATCCGGGGCTTGGTCGCCACGAGAGACCATTCCATTGTCATTGTTAAAAATACTTGAATATAGTACATAAATGATCGTAGCAACAAATCCAATTAAAATCCCAATTCGCACGATAAGTCTTCTTTTTTTAGCCAAAACGAAAAACACTCCTTTACAAATTCTTTTAAGCATATGAATGCAATCCAGCAATGACAAGATTTACGACAATTAAATTAAACATTATGATGACAAAACCTATCACAGACAGCCAAGCAGACTTTTCTCCTTCCCAACCTTTTGATAATCGGAGATGGAGATATGCTGCATAGAAAAGAAAAGTGATTAATGCCCAGACTTCTTTTGGATCCCATCCCCAAAACCTTGTCCATGCTTCTTGTGCCCATATCATTGCAAATATTAACGCACCTAATGTAAATACCGGAAAACCAATAATTACTGAACGATAACTGATTTCATCTACTAATTCCGGACGAATATTTTTTAAGTATGGTTGAATCTTTGCCCCAATTCTTTTTTGGAATAAAAGTCGCAACATTATATATAACACGAGTCCCATTAATAATGACCAAATCAATGAATTTAGTTTTCTTGGTGCATTGACCCCATTCATCCATGAAGGAGCTTCTACAATTGGTTTAAAAGAATGAGAACTCTTCACGATTTCCCCGTCAGGAGGCCCTACTATGGCTGGCATATGATAAACAAGCTCTTGTTCTTGTTGTGTTTCATTTACCCATGAAAATGTTGTTTCAAAATTCATGGCATTAAAAATATAAGAAACAATGGCGAAAGCTAATGTACTTAATATAGAATAAATCACAAATTCAATCCAAAAGGTTTTTTTGCTGCTCTTCGTTTGGTCAACAACTCGCAATAAGTAAATAAAACCTGCTACAAAACTAATGGTCAAAATTCCTTCTCCTAATGCTGCTGTTGTCACATGAATTTTCAGCCAATAACTTTGTAAAGCTGGCACTAATGGCGATGCCTCTTTTGGAAATACACTGGCATAGGCAATAACCGTCATCGCAGTAGGAAGTGCAAATAGTCCAATGATGTTTGTTTTATAAATTAAATAGATTATTAAATACCCCAAAACGATCATCATGCCTAAAAATGTAGTAAACTCAAACATATTGCTTACTGGTACATGAGAAATGGCAATCCAGCGAGTAATAAAATAACCGATTTGCAATAAAAAACCTAAAGCAGCAACAATGATTGAAATACGTTCCCATTTTTTGATTTTCAAAGAAGCTTTCTTTTGTTTTGACGCGAAAGATCCCCATGCTAGAATGGTTGCTATAAAATAAGCAAAAAATGAACTAGCTAAAAGATTACTGCTCACATTAATCATGCTACCTCTCCTTTATGCTCTTTTTGATCCTGAGGCTTGGTTAAATCTGTATCTTTAATTACATAATCAATCTCTTTTTTAAGTCCATACCAGTTTTTGTTTGTATGTGCTGCCATCCAAATTTCATTTCCGACGATTTGCACCCAGATTCTTCGATGGTTCCAATACATACCTTGAACAAGACCAATCATAAAAATTAAGCCGCCGAATGCTATGACTCCTAAGGTGCGGTCTTTTCTTACAGTTAAAGCAGTAACATTACGTACATCCAATTTTGTAAACGTCATTTTAAATTTGTTTTCACCGAATGGCTCCAAATTTTGTCGAATAGCAACAAAACTGATTTCTCCATCCTTTGTTTTAGGGGTGTACATTTTAAATACAAATGCAGGGTTATTTGGAATTTTGGATTTTGTTGTTGGACCTTTATCGCCAAATTCAAAATCAGGAAAATATTCGAGAATTTCCACTTTATACCCATTTCCTAAATTGTAAGTAGATTTTGGATTCAATAAATCAACTTCTATTTCTCCAAAGGTTTTTCCGGTCTCTTTTTCCTCCAACTTAAAATACATTTTATGAAACTCATTCAACTTGTAACTTGTTTGATAAAGAGCAAATCCATCGAATTTTAAAGGATGATTAACCTTAATCGATTGTTGTTTAAGTTTAACTAGTTTAGGTTCAGCACCAGCAATTCCTACATTTTTGTTTTCATAAAGGATAGCATCAGTCTGATAGTTTTTTGGAATTCCATTACCGACTTTTTTTATTATTTCTTGAAACTTTTTATCATCTTGATCATAAGTCTCTAATATGAATCTTTCACTTTTTAAATAGTATTTTCTGTCTGTACCAGGGATTGCTTCTGTTTCTCCATCACGAATCCAGAGAACTTCATCCACGTACATTCCTGGGAAAAATCTTAACATCGCGCCAATTAATACAATCACCAGACCAAGATGATTAACATACGGTCCCCATCTGGAAAAACGTCCTTTTTCCGCGAGAATATTTCCGTTTTCTTTACGTATCTGATAATGTTTTTCTTTTAATTTCTGCTCAACTTGTTTTATCGTTTCGTGAGGATTTGGAACTCGTGATATTCCAAAGATTCTTTGACGTTTTAAAAAGCTTGTATGCCTTGTAACACTCTGTTTTTTTAAAGCCCGATATAGGGGAACAACCCGATCTAAACTTGCAATAATTAAGGATAAACCCATTGATGCAAGCAAAAGCATATACCACCAAGAGCCATACAGATTATGGAATCCTAATGTGTAGAAAATATATCCAACTACCCCATACTGTTCTTTATAATATTGTGCTGGATATACATTAGGTGGAATATACATTTCCTGTGGCAATATTGTACCAATAGCTGACGCAATAAGAGTTAACACGATAATCCAAATTCCAACTTTTACAGACGAGAAGAAGTTCCAAATTTTATCAATTATTGTTGTTTGATATGTTTTCGATCTCCTTGCAACCCCTTCATATCGCATATCCAGAAGTTTCTGTTCTGTTTCTTCATGAAACGGTTTGCCGCACGATTCGCATAATTCCGTTCCAATAGGGTTTTTATGCCCACATTCACATTCTATCAATTGCAATTTCCTCACCTTTCTATAAATACTTTTCCATTGCCTTATGGAATTATAGAAGAAAAATTTGAAGAAAATATGAAGAAGACCAAAAAATTATAAATTTACTAGTATTTTATAAAATAAAAAAAAGCAACCAAATTTGGTTGCCTTTTTCGCATTATGTAGTATGTTTTGTCTTAGACAATATAATGACATTGGAATCATCAGTTTGTTTAAGGAGTTCGATTTCTTCCATTAATTTCATATTTTGTTCTTGTAAATTTTTCACTTGCATCTTCAATGATTTCAGTTCATTCAATTGATTTGTTGATTGAGTTGTGTGACAGTCCTTTTTCCCTCGTGTAAACATCCCTTTCATACAGAATAACATCATTAAAGGACATAATAAGTATATCAACCATTCCATATTTCCTGATCCCCTTTCATATAAATTGAAACCTCTTTCAGTAGGAGATCTCCTTCCTTTATATTACAAGTTCGTCCACGAATGAGGTTCTTTCGGTCGGTAATTCCTCGTTCGAAGATGCTTGAGGCTGTCCTACCGCCCATTAGAACAGGGCAACTTCGGTAAAAAGCCCTTCAAAAAAGAAGAACTTTTATCAATTTTTACACGATGGTTTTATTCAGCTTTATTATAAGATTCCATGAATTCTCCGCATGCCTTCATCATTTTTTGTCCTTGAGGAGAATTCATCGCTTCCATCATCTTCATCATACCGTTTCCATTCATCATGTTCGTCATACTATCTGACTTTTCCGCATAAGAAAACTGTCCGACTACTAACAATGCTGCCAGCGCAAATGAAGAAACAAATGCAATTTTCTTTTTCATTTATGATCCCCTCCCTTCGTTTTAAAACCATTATAGACAATAAATTTGATGAAAATATGGAGATTTGTCTATTCTCTAACATGTCTCATGCTATCTTACAAATGTACTTGGAACTTTTGGGAGAAAATATAAAGACGACTCATCAATCTTTCAATAGCCGTTTTTTCTCTTCATATTCATTTGCATCAATTCTCCACGAGCAAGTCGCTCTTTGAGAATATTCAATGCATGATTTGATTTATTTTCAAATGGTTTCATGATTAACAAGATCATACAATATATTACAAATCCAATAATGATGATCCAAAATAACATATTTAACATCATACCCATGTTCATCATCATGACTTCCCCTCATTAGTAGTTGTTTGACTATTCATCCCTTTTCCCTGTTTTGCTATTTGTATCCAATTTCCACCATGATTATCCGTTAAATAAATGTCTTTTTCAAACGTTGTGAAAACGATTTGCTTTTCATTGTTTGGATTTACCGCAATGTATCCAATAGCATTATCCTCACTTAAAGTTGGAATAGGGATGTTTTTTTTCTCTCCGGATTCAAGATTAATTTCCATCAAAGAAGGCTTATCAGTAATAACTCCGGCAAGAAGTTTTCCCTCTTTTGTAAAGGAAACGGATGTGACTGGAGTATTTTTTGCAATGTTATCAAAAGAATTACCATAATCCTTAGATAAATAAACCCCTCGATTTGTACTGATCACAACCATATTTTCTTTCTCTGGATGAACAGCAATAGCTGATGGTTGCCCTTCTAGTCCTTTCATATCGCTTTTCGTCCACGTTTTTGTTTCGTCTAACGAGTAGTACAATCCAGCGTCATCCATTCTTGAATTCCGTTCTGGGTTTAAAACATAAATGGCATGAGAATAATATCCAACCCCCATTCCGTGAAAGTCAACCTCCCCATATATATAAATCCAGTTTGAAATTCCGACATGTTTAATCAACCTGCATCCTTGTCTATACTGCTCCTAAATGAGTAAATCAAAGGAGCGGAAGAAGAATGAGGAAAAAAGGATTACAAATTACAAACGAGAATATCGTCAACAGGGACCATCATTTCTTCATTTCCTCGACGAATTAATGCTTCTTTTGGAGCAATATCCATCAACGATTCAATGGATTGACGAGCTTTATCCATGGAATAACGCTCTAAGGCTTCACTAATAGCAAAAAGGATGACAACCGTTGCACCTTCTCCCCATTCACCAATTGCTGCAGCTCCTAAAATCGCCACTGTCATCAGCGTATTCATATCAAACTGTAATCGAACCAGGTTCTTGAAACCTTTCATAAATAGCGAATATCCACCGATTAAAATCGATGCAGCATATCCAATTGTCGCAAAGATATGCTCTTCTCCGTATTGCATCCCTAGAAACCAACTGATCACAAGCAAAACGGCGGAAATGTACACTTTAATATTCTCTTTTTGCTTCCAAAAAGGTTCACGCTTGACTGCTTTTTCTTTATCTTCCCGAATCTTTAAGTTTTCAAAAGCCCCTGCTTTTTCTAATTCTTCGATGGTTGTTGTACCCCAAACGGTAATTTTAGATGCTCCAAAGTTTACTTTAGCATCTTGAACACCTGGCAATGCTTTTACGTTATTTTCAAACTTTGCTGCACAGTTTGCACAAGTAAATCCTTGAACACGGTAGGTTTTCACTTCTGATTTAGATAATTTTGCTTGTTGTTCAGACATGGACTTTCACCTCTTTCTCATGTGCTAACGCAATCATGATTAACTGCTTAATATGGTCATCATCCAGCGAATAAAATGCTAGCTTTCCTTCTTTTCGATACTTTACAATCCCTTGTTTATAAAGGGTCCGTAAATGATGGGAAGTGGTTGCAACAGAAGCCCCGATGATATTGGCAATATCACATACACATAACTCTTCATCTTGGCAAAGTGAATAGGCAATTTTTGCCCTATTTTCATCTGCCAGTGCTTTAAACAACAGGACAACACTGGATATATCTTCTTTTTGCAATTCCCCTTGTATTCGATTGACTTTTTCTTCGTCATAACAATAAATTTCACATGTCTCTTTCTTACTCATTCATTATCCCCCTTTCATATTCAAATTTCCGTTCGAATATATTATACCCCATATCTTTCTTACTCATTCATTATCCCTCTTTCATATTCAAATTTCCGTTTGAATATATTATACCCCATTTCTTTTATTATTCAAGTATTTATTTGAATGAAAAACAAAAAAAGAATGGAATTTAAAAAAATCAACCCAATATTTACCGTGCGATTCATTTAATTAGCTACATCAAAAAATTCTATTAGCTAAAAACAATAAACCTCATTATCCGCAAAAAGATAATGAGGTTTACTATTTCTTAACCAAAGAATGTTTGGAACAATAAATATTGCGTTTAAGCTGATAATCACCATCGCTACCATCCAAGCAAGAACTTTCAACCATAATGGATTTGCGAACTCGCCCATTTTCTTTTTATCGCTAGTGAATTGAACGAGAGGCACTACCGCGAAAGAGAGCTGTAAAGAAAGAATAACTTGGCTCAAAATAAGTAATTGAGCCGTTCCGCTTTCGCCATAAAGAGCAGTTACAACAACGGCTGGGACAATGGCAATCAATCGAGTTATCAGTCTTCTTAACCAAGCAGGAAGGCGAATATTTAGAAAACCTTCCATCACAATTTGACCAGCTAAGGTTCCCGTTAATGTGGAGTTTTGACCAGAAGCCAACAAAGCAACTCCAAATAAAATACTTCCAAGTGTTGTTCCAAGCAGTGGAGAGAGCAAGTGATAAGCATCTTCAATCTCCGCAACATCTTTCATTCCTGCTTTATGGAACGTAGCAGAAGAAACAATAAGGATCGCTGCATTAATAAATAAAGCGAAGAATAGGGCAATCGTTGAATCCCAAGTAGCATATTTGATCGCTTGTCGTTTACCCGAGCTGGTTTGTTCGTATTGACGTGTCTGCACAATGGAAGAATGCAGATAAAGATTATGAGGCATTACGGTTGCACCTAAAATCCCGATTGCAATATAGAGCATGGATGGATTGTTAATAATCTCTTTGCTTGGAACAAATCCCTTCAATATGCCACCTACATCTGGTTTAGAAAGAAAGATTTCAGTCGCAAAGCAAGCACCAATGGTTAGAATTAAAACAATCACCAACGTTTCAATATAACGAAAACCTTTATTCTGTAAGAGTAATACGACCAGTACATCCAGAGCTGTTATAATAACGCCGTATATTAACGGAATGCCAAATAATAAATTCAACGCAATTGCCGAACCGATCACTTCCGCCAGATCACAAGCTGCGATTGCCAACTCGCATAAAACCCATAAGATCATTGCTACAGGCTTGCTGTAATGGTCACGACAAGCTTGTGCTAAATCCCTTCCCGTTACAATTCCCAACTTGCCAGCCAATGCTTGAAGCAATATTGCCATTAAATTGGAAAGCAAAATAACGGAAAGTAACGTGTATCCGAACTGGGAACCTCCCGCGATATCAGTCGCCCAGTTTCCCGGGTCCATATACCCCACGGCAACTAAGTATCCTGGTCCAGCAAACGCTAGAAACTTTTTCATCCAAGAACCCGTCTTTGGTATACATAAACTTCTATATACTTCGGGTAACGTTGGTTGCGTCCGTTTATTTCTCCAACCTTCTTCCACTGTTAACGGCATTTTTTTTATATTTTCACCCATGATGATCACCTCATGATTGGTTTTCACTAAATATTTTGCATTAAGGAAACTTTTTGGGTAAAAAATTGCTCCTACACTTAGAATTAGATATATGTAAGAGCAAAGAAAATGTTGCCTAAATAAATTGTACATCAGAAACTTTTTTAGTCAATGGAAACTTTTATCGTTTGTTAGTTTAAGTTCGCTAAAATATTAAACAAGGTACTGACCTTGCTCTATATTGGTCATATTTTTCGTTAGACTTTCATGTCCCCGTGATGAATTTGAGAGGTTTCAATTTGAATGGTTGTATGCAGAATCTTAAATTTTTCCTCAATCATGTGAATGGCATCTTGTAAAACCTTTTGGCTGTCTTGATGATCTTCAATCAAAATATGGCAACTTAATGAATCCAACCCTGATGTAATCGTCCAAATATGGAGGTCGTGAACGTCAATCACTCCTTCAATACTTTCTAAGGCTTTTTTCACTTCATTTTGGTCAATGGTAATTGGCGTTCCTTCCATCAAAATGTGAACCGTATGTTTAATCACTCCCCAGGCACCTTTCAAAATTAATAAAGCAACCAAAACGGAAATAATGGGGTCAGCTACATACCAACCAAAGATCCACATGACAAGCCCAGCGACGATAGCGCCTACGGAACCCAAAGCGTCACCGATCACATGAAGATAGGCGCTACGAAGATTGACATTATTTTTCACATCCCCTTTTTTCATTAACGCCCAGGCACTTAAAAGATTGGCAAACAGACCAATGGAAGCAATCAGCATCATAGAGCCGCTAGCTACGGTTGGTGGGTTGTAAAAACGCTGAATAGCTTCCCATACGATAAACCCAGCGATAACAAACAAGGTAACTCCATTAAACAAAGCGGCTAAGATTTCAAAACGATAAAAGCCATACGTTTTATTGGGCGAAGCTGGTTTGGCGGCAAACCAAATAATAACTAAGCTAAGAACAAGTGAACTGGCATCACTAAGCATATGACCAGAGTCAGAAAGAAGGGCTAGGCTGTTTGTGATTAAACCTCCGAAAAACTCTAATAACATAATTCCAGCGGTAATGAGAAGTGCAATCGTAAGCCCTTTTTTATTACTTTCTCTTCCGTGATCGTGATGGTGTCCGTGGTGATGGTGGTGACCATGGTGGTCGTGAGAATGATGGTGGTGATGATGATGCATGATAAAACGCCTCCTTAATGATGTTCAGCATGGTCAATGGCTTGTTTTAATAATGAATAACGTGTTCGTCATCGCAGGAGTAAAACAGTGTTTTTCCTTCACGGCGATACTTAACCAGTCTCATATTTCGTAACATACTAAGCTGATGAGAAACGGCTGATTGAGACAATTGAGTTCATCCATCGTCCCCCTTGTACTAAGTTGTCTTTACTTTATATACAAACCAATAAAACATGCCTTAACAAAACAAAAAATCCTCCGCCGTGGGAGGATTTTTTGTTTTTATGAAACTTTGACTACGAAAGGAACGGTAATAACCTTACCTTCGTGTTGGAACTGACCCCAAATTTTATAGATTCCACTCTTAGGGAACTTGGTCATAAATTTAGCGTCTGGTCCTTTTGTCTTTTCGTCCATTGGATGTACGTGTAAGTATTCCTCTGTGTCCTCACTGATGATGACAACGTGTCCAATAGCACCTAAGTATGGTTGTAAATTAGTAATCGGTCGACCTGTCTTGTGGTCTTTAATGTTAAAATTCAATGTAACATCTTTTCCGGCTTTGAGTTCGTCAAAAGATAATGTAATTTCCTTGCCATCGACAACTTTAGTTAAATTTTCATCTGGTTTGAGTGGAGTTGTTTGTGCTTTTTCTCCCATAACCGTAACAGTGTGATTTTTTACAACTTTTGATGCCCCTTTTGGAACATAATCGGCATATAATTTATATTCTCCTCCAGCAGGAAAGTTTAAGGCAGTCGTGAACAGTCCGTCACCTTTGTATTCAGGGTGTAAATGATCAAAATAAGATAAATCTTTACTTACTACAATTAGATGCATTAGCTTTTCGTGCTGAATATCAAATTTTTCAATAGGTTTCCCTTCTTTATCATTAATTTGAATTGTTAAATCAACCGTTTCATTGCTTTTTGGAGTTTCTTTTGAAAACTTCCAAACAACCTGTGTAGTGACATCTGGGGACTGGTTCGTTTCGTTATTCATTCCTTCGTGATTTTCACCTTGTTGCATATTTTTGTGATTCATATGTTGATTTTCATTTGTATTGTCGGATTTGCCGCATCCACTTGCAATCAATAAAGCGGAGATCAGAGCTATTAGCATTATTTTTTTCATATTGATACTTCACCCTTTCTAGATTAAGAATTTGTGAAACAAGATTTGACTTTCTAAACATATTGCAAAAATGGACACATCAGATTTCATCCTTGAAGTCATGTTCATTCCTTCTTTTCACTGCACTTAATTTTTCTTTTCGCTGTTTAAGCAAGTATAGATCCACATCCTGAATAGCATCAACCATTTGAACCACAGCTAATCCTCCAAACTCCTCAAAAAATCCATAAGCTACGGATTTTGTTTGCTCAGATAAAAATGCTCTTTGGTTTGAACGTATTTAAAGTAAGCAATTCCTCTTCTCGTTTCTTTATGTAAATATCCTTTATCAACACAGTCATAACAGCATTAAAAGAAATTGGTTTTTCATTGTTGATATGCTGTGGGACTTCCCTAATGGTAACTTTCCCCTGATGCCCAGATATAATTCATTATTTTTGCTTTAAGCTCCAAAGAAACGATTCAATCCCCTCTTCATTGATTTTCCATTGTTTCTCATCCTTTCTACGCATTAACCACACATATGGTGTTCACTACATATTGTGGTGTAAAAATGAAAAAAGTCAAATTTGATGCAGCTAAACATTTTCATGGCTATTAGCGCTCTACAGTTGTATTTCAAGGATTTAGATTTTATTAATATTTGATGTCGCTTTAATGAATATCCTTTGAATATATGTACGCAAATAAACTCTACAATCTATGACCACATAAATCAGCAATTAGCTTGACCAGCCCCAATAGCAAGTAATTTACCTTTGCATAAAAATCACCACTCAGAAATTCACCGCGTTTTAAAATCAGGTGATATATGGTGGAGGATTTAGATAAGGACGCCCCTTATTTTTTAAGATATATTTCAAACTTGACCATCCACCAGAGAATTTTACTTAGAAAGAATTGATTGATCATCTTGAACGGGCTGGATCTAATGTATTGGACCAAAAAAGAATTTTGACAGCTTTCTCTGTATAAAACAATAAATTTATTTAATACCAACCTTTCGTGAACTGGTATTTTTATGCTTGATTTTTAGGTTAATGCCTTGGTGACAGGATATTCGCACAATGAATACTTTATCAGCGTAGGATATTTAGAGGAGAGATGATAATGGATTCACAATGATGATGTCGCCAAGCACACATAAAACTCTCCAAGATTGTCCAACTATGTGTGAAAAGACATTCGATATATTGTTAAATCGCCAAGATGTTTATTTCAGAAATAATCAACTGAAATTCCTTCTTGAAAAGCTGATTCTTTCTTGCTTAGCGTAGAAAAAACGACTTTTCGTTTTCAATATATGTCTTTAGCGTATGTTTTTTGTTGGTACTACCCTAAAAAGGAAAGATAAATCCACGTTTATCCTTTTACTTTGTTTGGATTCCAATTAAATTTTCTCTTTCCCTTTGTGATACATTAAGATACTGATATCACACTACTGATTAACATTACTTTCTCTTGAATTGTTTTTATTTTCCATAATTTCTTCATAATTTGTTCTTATAATAACAATTGTTCATATTTTATCTAGTTATCTAGGTGAATGATGAAACAACCGATTGTGAAAGAACGAAAAAGAAAATCACGTTTCTGTTCCGTATAATATCTTGTTTTGGAGTAATCAGTATCATTGTGCTTATCGTTTATCTATTTAAATAAGTGAGGTGAAATTTAATGAATAACGATAAATCTTTTAAACGAGCTTTGCGTTTTGAATGGCTGACTTCCTTTTATGATTTCATCATAAAATGGACTACGAGAGAAAACACATTTAAAACTGCTCTTATTGAGCAGGCTTTGCTTCGACCTAACCATGAGATTCTTGATATTGGCTGCGGAACTGGAACTCTTCTTTTGCAAATTAGCAAGTTATATCCTCAAACAACTCTTTACGGGCTTGATGCAGATCCTTCAATTATAGAAATAGCCAGACAAAAAAACGATAGTACAAACAATATAACCTTTATTCAAGGTTTCTCTACAGCTCTTCCCTTCGATTCCGATACATTCGATCGCATACTTTCAACTCTTTTCTTCCACCATCTTGATTCAACAGAGAAGGAAGCTACATTCCATGAGATATTTCGGGTTTTAAAACCCGGTGGAGAAGTTCATATAGCAGATTATGGGCCACCCTCTAACCTTTTTATGAGAGCAGCCTTTCTGCCAATTCAATTGTTAGATGGCTTTGAGAGTACAAATGGAAATATACAAGGGCAAATTGAAAGATATATGAAAGGGGCAGGGTTCGAAAAAATTCATAAACATAAAAGTTTTGATACCTTATTCGGCACTATTTCGTTATACTCCGCCACTAAACCCATCAATCTAAAATTATAAATTAAAACATAGTGTGTTAGCGGCAAGAGCAAGTATTTGTTTAGCTTATCACAGACAGGATTTTTGGCTACAAGTTTTTTATTAATTAGATACACAGGATTAAAAAGAGGCTATCGATCTTTTTTCGATAGCCTAAAAAACAGTTTAATCTAATCTTTATACCTAGCTGTCAAACCTTTTCTAGTTCGTCTGTATAATATAAGAACTGTGCTTGTAATCACTAAAACAACAGATAAAACTTGAGCCATTTTTAAATTGTCTGTTAGCATTAAACTATCTGTTCTCATCCCTTCAATAAAGAATCTACCAATCGAATACCATATAACATAAGTCAAGAATACTTCTCCACGTTTTAAGTTTAAACGTTGTAATATCAATAAAATCAGAAACCCTATCAAGTCCCATAGAGACTCATACAAAAATGTTGGATGATAATAACTTCCTTCAATGTACATTTGATTAATGATAAAATCGGGTAGGTGAAGGCTTTCTAAAAACTCTCTTGAAACGGGTCCTCCATGTGCTTCCTGATTCATAAAGTTTCCCCAACGTCCAATTGCTTGCCCCAGTATAATGCTTGGTGCTGCGATATCTGCCAATTTCCAAAAACTCAAATTCTTTTTCTTTGCAAAAACGACAGTTGTGACAATAGCACCTATTAAAGCCCCGTGAATGGCGATTCCGCCTTTCCATATAGCTATAATCTCATTGGGGTGTTGCGAATAATACGACCAATTAAAGATGACATAATAAATTCTGGCACATATCAAAGCTATAGGGACAGCCCATAATACAAGGTCGGTAAATACCTCTTTTTGTAATCCCCTTTTTACTGCTTCATTAGTAGCAATATACAATCCTAACAAGAGCCCTGTACCAATAATAATTCCGTACCAATGAATACTTAAAGGACCTAATTCCAGTGCAATTGGATTTAGAGGTTTAATGGTTTCCATTTACTTACTAAAGTCTCCTTTCCATTCTTTTTCTCTGAATTTTCTAACATATAAGCTAATATAGCTAATCTTGATTTCGTAATTTCTGCTGGTATGCCTCTCGCTCTAAGACGATTTACGATTTGAAAAACTTGCTTTTCCTTGTTCATTCTATTCTAACCCCATTGACAAAGTTATTTACTAATATATTGAGTTTAGCGGCTAAATGATTGATTTAATTCCTGTACTTCTTCTGTTAGACTTTTGACTCTTACAGTTTTCATACAATCCTCCTGAATCAATAGTTCTTAATAATTCGATGAATGTATTTTAATAAATAAATTTGCAGAAGTTATGTAGAAGAAGTAACAAAATAATAAAAATGACTCATTTTACTTAATCGGTTTACCTCAAGTGTCAAGAAAACGTTCAGTGTATATCAATATATGAACTAGTTGAATACGTACAAGCAGCGTTGTACGAGAAAATAATTAAAGTACAATTAGATATAACAAAAAACGTCAGTTTATTAAGTCGGCTCATCTTGTCAACAAAGTCGACAAGCTGTTTTATTATGAAGGCAGGACGAAGGAGAAATGGAGGGAAAGAACGATGCTTCTGCCACACCATGAACTTTCATTATCTTTTTCGGTCTAGTAATTTTAGGTGTATTTTCACCTTCCTTTATGATGAAGGATAAGCGGTTCTTCTTTCGCAACAAGCCCTCCGGTTATTTTGGTTCTATTTTAATTGGAATAGGATTTGCCGCAGGCTGGACTCCTTGTACCGGCCCAATTCTTGTATCAGTTATAGCGTTGGCAGCTACCAAACCAAGTGCAGCAATTTTATACATGTTCGCCTATGTATTAGGTTTTGCCGTTCCTTTTTTCATTATGTCATTTTTTATCGGCAAGCTAAATTGGATAAAAAGGTATAATTCTGTCATCGTAAAAGTCGGAGGATTTCTTATGATTGTCACGGGGATTCTGCTGTTTTTTGATTTGATGACAAAAATCGTTACCTTTTTTACAGGTTTGTTTGGTGGATTCACAGGTTTTTAGGCGTTTATCATCCGAAAATAGGAATACCCAATTATTACAGTTCTGATACAAAAATAATTTATTAGAAACACAGAACAACAACTACAGATAATAGCTCCTTTTATTCCCTAAGTAAACTTGGATACTCGAAAGTATGATTTCCTCATTTATTACTTAGATTAGCCGACTGTTAGGGGGATTTTTTTATGAAAAAATTCAAACTCTTTTATAATAGTTTTAAAGCTCCATTGCACATCTAAATCCGGCTGGACTGCCCTCACTTTTCTTACTTCTATTAATTTTTCCCATAACAAAAACACCCCTCCTGAGTTAACAGTAAGGAATATTCCTTTTACTGTATACTCAGAAGGGACAATATCATTAACCTGATATAATCAGGTGTAGAAAAAGATTTTTAGTTTTTATTTAATACTAGAGATGAAGTTGTCCATAGTTTCATAAGACATAGGACCTACATGTTTCTCTCTGATAATTCCATTTTTATCAATGATATACGAAGTGGGAATTGTTATTATACCGTATAGATTTCCAATCTTTCCTTGCTTATCAAGCAGAATGTTAAACGTCATGCCTTTATCCCTCACAAAATCCTTCACTGTATCAGGACTGCTTTCGCTATTCGTTAAATTGACTGCCAAAATCTCTACATTGTTATTTTTATTGTTTTCATAGAACTTTTGCATTTCGGGAATTTCAGCTCTACAAGGAGGACACCAAGTAGCCCAAAAATTCAATATAACCGTCTTTCCACGCAAATCAGACAACTTCACTTTATTTCCTGTAATTGAAAGTAATTCAAAATCTGGAGCAAATTGTCCTTTATTAGTCCCGATTTTGCCAGAATCTAATGAGGTAGACATAAGTGTTTTAGGGGATTCTATTCTCCCTGTTTCATGTTGATTGGTAAGCATAGGGGTTATGGCAAGACTTAAAAATATACCGCCTAAAATTATATTATTTGTTGTATTTCTCCATCCCTTTTCCTCGTCCTTAGTGGCCTCTTCTCTTCCTTGCCTCTCTGACCAGTATAAAATACATAAAAAGATAATAATTAAAGAGACATATAACAATACTTCTTTTGATATTATCTCAGCATATACAAAATTGTTTTTATATAGGGCTATTTCAAATTGAATTAAATGAAACCATATGAGAAGTTGTAACAAAGTTTTTTGGGTGTTGATTCGTGAGGCTGCTATAAAAAAACAAATAGCTACTATTGCTTGCAAAATGATGAGATAATTCTGAGGATCTTCCATTACGCGGATCCATACAAACGTACTAAAATACCCCAAATACGCAGGAACGGCCGCTCGTGTGTAAGAAACCAAAGAAATATTCTGTTTTTTGATAGATAACCAAGTATAGATCGTGATGAAAATAATCCCTATACCAATTCCAACATATCCCCCATTAAAATAAAGTATAGTCATAGGATTTTGTAAAACTGAATTAGGGTGTAAAACGACATAGCTAAATTTCCAAATTAGTACTCCATTAATAAAACTATTAAAAATTAAATCCATGATGTTTCGTTCTATTTTTAATATCCTAATACCATAATAAAACATCACATAGCTAATTAATAAGCCGCTTATTAGTAAAAGATTTTCACCTTGAACTATAATACTACCAATTTGCAATACGCATCCCTCCCCAATTTCATGTGATTTATTTATTATAAATAAAAAATATGAATTTATTATGGAGAAACATATTAAAATTTCTTAGCTAGTTGTTCTAAAGACTGAAGCTTGTCAACTTTGTCATCAAAGTGAAAGTGTCGAATCCTCGACACTTTATTTTTTATATTATTTAGGATTTAGGAGTATTCGATACCTCCGTAGCATCCCAATAATATTGACTTAAAACTTCTCCCAATGCATCTGCCGTTCTATATAACTCATCCATCGTATTTTCAATGCCCCCTATTTCAATAATTACAGAATTAGGAGATAAATCTTGGTTATAAACTCCATTTCCTGAATGGCTATCCTTTTCAATAATCCCTCTTGACAGTCCCGGATAAGATTTTTCTATTTCGGTGTTAATCTTTTGTGCAAAAGCTAAATTTTCCTCATAATTTTTATTTTCCTTACCTACAATAAAAAATAATCTGGCGTACGTTTTTCCGTTTATAGTTACTGTTGTTATTTTTCTTGGCTGTGAATCACGATGGATATCTAAAAAGTAGCTAAGATCCCTATTAGATCTTTTCGCAGACGCAACAATTTCTCTAGAGATTTCGTAAGAGTTAGAATAATCTAAATTTCTTTTCTTTAACATGGCTACAATGTCCGTTGTATCTACTTCTACTCCTTGATGTTAGTCTAGATTATAGACACAACGAATAGAGAAATGTATAGTAAATCTATCAATCATAGGGAGTGTCTATAATGGCTAGACGTTTTGATAAAGAATTCAAAATACATGCAGTAAAATTAGTGGTCGAGCAAGGAAAGGCGGTCGCTCAAACCGCAAGACAACTCGATATTTCGCCAAAAACTCTTCATAAATGGGTCGCAGATTATAAAAAAGATGCCGAACATAGTTTTGTCGGAAGCGGAAACCTTAAACCAGAAGATCAAGAAAAGCGCGAACTACAAAAACGCATCCGTGACCTTGAAGAGGAAAACGCGATCTTAAAAAAGGCCATGAGCATCTTCGCCAAAAACCAGAAGTAATCTATGAATTCATTCATACGCATAGAAAGGAGTTTCGTGTGGCGAAGATGTGCGAAGTCCTAGGTGTTTCAAGAAGTGGATACTATGCATGGACCAAACGGCCGGAAAGCCAACAAAAGAAAAGACAAGAAGCGTTGAAAAAGCAAATCAAAAAGATTCATATCGAGTCAAGAGAAACGTATGGCAGTCCAAAAATCACAAAAATCCTTCAGAAGCAAGGGGTTGAGGTATCTCAAAAAACGGTCGCCAGAATCATGAAAGATGGGGACATTCGTTCAAAAACAAAGAAAAAATATAAGGCAACCACGAACTCAAAGCATCATTTGCCTGTGTATCCCAACTTATTGAATCAGCAGTTTGAAGCAGATGAGCCGAATCAAGTATGGGTGGCGGATATCACTTATATTTGGACGAAAGAAGGCTGGTTGTATTTAGCATCCATCATGGATTTGTTTTCTCGTAAAATTGTAGGTTGGTATCTTTCCGAGCGTATGACAAAGGAGTTAGTGATCAAAGCATTCAACCGGGCCATCCATCAGCGAAATCCTCAACCTGGTCTGATTCACCATTCGGACCAAGGGAGCCAGTATGCATCGAATGAATACCAAGCCATGTTGAGGCAATACGGAATCCAGACGAGCATGAGTCGAAAGGGAAACTGTTATGACAACGCATGTGCCGAATCGTTTCACAGCATCCTTAAAAAGGAACTCATTTTCCACGAAACCTTTACGACAAGGGAAGAAGCGAAACAACGGATTTTTGAATACATGGAGTGTTTTTATAATGCCGAGCGAATTCATTCCGCTAATGAGTACATGTCCCCGATGGAGTATGAGAAGATGCATCAGCAAGGCAAAAAGCAGCAACGCTTCTCTCCACAAGTCACGATATAAGGGGCATATCTTTCCTCTTGAGAAGGGGAAGGGTTTACCAAACCGTTCTCCTTCTCAAGAGGCCACTAAACGAAGTGCGGTAGTAGGGTTTTAAAATTTTTCTCGATTTTACGTGTCTATTTTCTTGACATAATACCACCTATCCCCCTATTTCTAAGAGCTTCTCCTAATCGTTTACCTACCATTGTGATATTAATTTTTGAGTGATGGTATGTTTTTTCGTTACCCGTACCCTTTAGATAGGGCAAAAAAGATTCACGGCTATGTGAATGATAAATAAACATTACATTCCGGTTTCCAGTGTCATTTTTCAATGGTGGTGGTTTTACCATATTTTCTGTTTGATTTATTTCTTCTTCTAATTTCTTCAGATTTTGTTCACTAATTTCTCTCTCTTTTAATAAAACCTCAATCGGAGGTGATGATTCGATTGGTAAATTTGTATAGTCTGTTCCTTCTCCTGCCACAATTATTTTCGAATCGAAACTTGAAAACCCCGGTAAGACATTCCTAAAAAATGAGCGAGGATCACTCAAGCTTAAATTAATGGTATTTTCAAACAGCAGTTTTGAAAAATTAGGCTTTTTTATGTCACCTTTGATTCCCTGATTAAAATAATGATTTTCCATCTCCAATATGTACATAAATGAGACGGACTCCACTTTCCATGAAAGGTCCCTTAAATACTCAGAAACTAAAAACTTCTTAAAAAATAGCAATAATCATATTTAAAATAAACACACTGACTATTAACGTAATTAGAAAACTGTAAAAGAATGCAGTTGTATTTTTCGGCGAAGACTGTCTTCTCATTCTTACTCTCCCTTCTAAATTCTATTATTAATATCTATGAATGAAATCTAGTAAATAGAATAAAGAACTAAGATTTTTAAAAATGATGACCCATGAAAAAATTTATTTAGGAGATAACCTTCTTTTGTCTCCATAGTTCGTTCAATATCGCTTTTACAGAAGTGTTTATAACAGGAGAAAAAACTAACGAAGGAGACATGAAATATAAGAGATTATTATGTTCAGAAAAGCTAAAAAAACAAAAGAAGTTGTTGACAATACTCTTATCAACAACTTCCTTCATCTATATAAAATTGAAATAGGGGGAGACAATTGTAAATCACATTTCTGATGCTTGATACAATAAAAGAGGCTAGATTTTACTATAGCTTTTTGGATAGTTGTTCAAATTCGTCTAAAGTGATCTCTCCTTTGGCTAATCGCACTTTTAATATTTCCATCGGAGATAACTCTTCTTTGCGGTCATTGATAAAACGATGTAAGAGATAAAAACCAATGGCGATTAATACAACCCAGAATAACATCATCCCAATCATCATGGCCAAATCTCCAAACATCACCGTTCACTTTCCTCCTTTTCCTAATTTTAAAACCAATAAGTGATGGTGTCTAATATGCCAAGTAAGATCATCACGATTCCAGCTGCTTTCTGAACGAACCTTCCTGCTTGCTTTCCTTTTTTCATTAGAGTGCCGCTAAATCCTAAGTACCAAAGGATGAGGATGAATAAAATAACAGGTACAGAGGTTCCGATGGCAAAGATACTCGGTAATAACACTCCATAAGACGTTGAGTATACCAGAGGCATTAGAGTAACAAAAAATAGCACAAACATGGTTGGACAAAAAGCTAATGAAAAGCCGAAACCCATTAAAAAGGAGCCTATTTTTCCTTTCTTTAAAAATCTCTCAGGGATTTTGAACAAGGTTACGTTCCAATACATTTTAAAAAGCCCTAACAAGTATAAACCTACAAGAATGAGAATGGGACCGATCAGCTTTCTCAACCACGGAAAATATAATGTCAGTGTACTTTGAATCTCTTTCCCCATCAGCCAAACGATGAAACCTAAACCGGAAAAAGCAATGATTTTACCCAAAATAAATAGGAGCAACTCTTTCCACGCAATCCCTTTTTGCAAGGACTGATTACTGTACAACGTGATCGCTCCCAAGTTGCCAGTGAGTTGACATGGAGCCATCGCTCCTACAATGCCAAGAACAAAAGCTGACAAAATGGGAATAGCTGTCGTGCTATTTGCAATATTGAGAAACGGTTGGCTTAGAAGGTTGCTTATTTGGCTCAAGAACGAATACACCCTTCTTCTCACCTTCTTCTCTATCTGATGTCTATATTGTAGCAATGAATTTTGCAGAATTTATGGAGTGGTATATTTTTAAGTAAGCAAAAAGACATGCCCTCGCATGTCTTTTATTAAAAAATTTTCCCTTTCGATGCTAGTCTTGTCCAGCTTTCACCGTTATTTTTTGTCATGAAAATATCCCCGTTCATGGTGGCGATCACAATTTCCTTCTCATTTGTCGGATTAGAGGCCATATACATGATATGGTCTTTTTCATCGAGTTTAGGAACAGAAAGAACTTCCTCCTGTTTTGAATCTAACGATTGTTTTATAAGTATAGGCTTATTATTCTCTACAGCAGCAAATAAAATGGATTTTTCTTGGAAGACGAAAGTCGTCGTATTGATCTTTCGAGTAAAGCGTTCAAACGTATTTCCATTATCTTTTGAAACGAAAATTCCTTCAGGCGTACTAATTCCGACCATATTTTCGTCCGTTGGGTGGGCAGCAATCGTTCCTGCAGCAGTTTGCGGCAGGCCGTTTAATTGACTTTGTAACCACGTTTTGCCATCGTCTTTACTGTAGAATAACCCTTGTCCAAGCGTTTTATTTGCTTCTTGGTTCACGACATAAATCGTATGGCTTTTATAGCCAACTGCCATATAATGAAAATCAGATTCTTTATAAAATCCTAGATTCATCAACGTTTGTCCATTATCCAAACTTTTTACAAGACCAAGAGGATTTCCTAAAGATGAACCTTCTTCTGGATGCCCCGATGAATAAAATCCATCGTCTGTGGCAGAAAAGCCCATATAATCATGTTTATACGAAGTCGTTTCATACCACTTATTATTTTGGTAAACAAGTAAACCTTCATGTGTAGCAAAGTAAATCGCATTTTGGTTGCCTGCATAACCGATTCCATGTAAATGTTCGAACTTTCCTTCTTTCTTTTCTTTAAAGAAAGGATTATTTGTAACAGATATGTTGGATTTTGCTTGTTCTTTGCTCGTAATAAAGGCCTGTTTTTTTTCATTGGATGATGAACAAGCGCTTAGAAGAAGAATAGCCGATGTAATCATTATCGCTTTCGTCATTTTTTTCATTGCTGATACTCCTTTTCGTGTATTAAGTAGACATAGTATATTTTATAGCAGAAAAGTTTGCAGAATTTATGGAGTTTGTTTCTCTCTGGATATGATATTAACAACTTCTTTGTCACTCTTCATAAATCCCTTTCAATTTTGTTAGCTCGAGCCTTTTTTCGATTGATTTTTTTCCAAGTAAATAGGAGTAAAAAAATAGACAAAAATGTCGATATCACTTTCCCTTGCCATGTCCAATTCATCAATTGGTAAACGGAATAAGCTTCTAATAATAATGCTGGTATCTTGCCAAGCGAGCTGGCAATGACAAAGATCAGTAAGGAGGTTTTTCCTACCGCCGCAACAAAAGTCACTACTCCTGACGGAACAAAAGGAAGAAGCCGCAAAGACAGAACAAGAAAAAAGGCTTCTAAACCTTTTGCTTCAAGCAAACGTCTGACTTTTGGGCGGGAAAATAACTTGGATTCAGAAAACTTTTTGAATCCTTTACGATATAAAAGAAAGGAGATAATGGCTCCGATTGCTTCCCCTGCAAAAGATAAAAAGGTGCCTTTCCAAAACCCGAACACGGCCAAATTGGCGGCCGTGAGAAAAACGCTTGGTACAAGTCCTAAAATACTAATTATAATATTTATCACAATGCTGATAAGATAAGCAGCATTTTCATAGGTGTTAAGCAGTGTAATGATTTGTTCTTTCATCCTCTTCTTGCCTTATGCCTCCCATTTATATCCTACCCCCCAAACGGTTTGCAGAAATTGATCGATCGGAAAACCGGCTTGTCTAAGCTTTTCTCTAATATTTTTGACATGAGAGTCTATGGTACGCTCTTCTGTATTTGCGTTATAGCCCCATAATGACACGATGATTTGTTCTCTGCTGAACACTCTGTTTGGATGCTTCAAAAACAGCCCTAATATGGCAAACTCTTTCGGCGTTAGAAAAATCGGTTCGTTTTGATAGTGGACTTTATGTTCGTCTTCATCCCACACTAATCCTTGAAATTCTATTTTCGAGCGTTTTCCTACGGAGCGGCGCAGCACCGCCTCGATGCGGGCAAGGAGCTCAGCTTCGTCAAACGGTTTTGCGATGTAATCATCCGCCCCAATATTGAGACCTTTGACGATATCTAACGTCTGATCTCTTGCGGTGACCATGATAATCGGGACATCGGAAAATTCTCTAATTCGTTTGCAAGTTTCCCAACCATCCATCTCTGGCATCATAATATCGAGCAAGACTAAATCCACTTTGTTATTTTCTAAGTACTGTATCGCTGTTAAACTGGACTCACACTTTATGCAATGATATCCTTTAGGCGAAAGATAAAGATCAAGTAAATCTAACATTCGTTTTTCATCGTCAACCAGTAAAACCGTGTACATGCTCATCCCTCCGGCAATGTAATGACCATGTTTGTTCCTTTTCCATATTCACTTGCGGCGTAAATCGATCCTCCGTGCGCTTCCACAATTTCCTTGACGATGGCTAGTCCCAACCCTGTTCCGCCGCTGGTTCTTGATCTTGATTTATCCACCCGGTAAAACCGCTCAAAAATATGCGGCAAATCCTCTTCAGGGATCCCTCTGCCTTCGTCTGAAACAATAATCACAATGTTATTTTTCTCCGCTCTTACATCAATAGACACGGTAGAGCCTTGATTGGAATATTTTAAAGCATTGTCTAACAAATTTATCATCACTTGTTCAAAACGTTTTTGGTCTATATGGACGGTAATGTTTCCATCACAGTAATATACGAGAGACATTTTTTTCGCTTGAAACGCAGGATGCATTTTGTCATGCAATTTTTTTAAGAAAGAACATAAATTAGTAGGTTCCTTATGGATTTGAAAGGAATGTTGATCCATCTTCGCTAATTCAAAAAGATCCTTCACCAACTTTTGCATATGCTCTGCTTCTTCGTAGATAATCGACAAATATTGATTTCTCTCCTCTTCCTCCATGTTTGGTCTCCTAGCTATATCCGCGTATCCTTTTACATAAGTGAGCGGGGTGCGAAGTTCATGAGAAATACTGGCGAGAAATTCGTTTCTTTCTTTTTTTAAGTATTCTAAATCCCTCGCCAATGTTTGAATGGCTTTCCCTAATTCCGCCAATTCGTCCTCCCCTTTTACTTGCAAACGAACAGAAAAATCCCCTTTACTCAATTTTTCGGTCGCCTGTTTCATGCGAATGAGAGGAATGGTAATGACTCTTGATAAGAAGGCAATCGTAATAATCGTTAAAAATACCGAAAGAATTCCAACCATAAGGAAATGATGTTTTAACTTATAAATCATGTTTTGAATGGAAGCCGTATTTTGAAACATATAGACATACCCTTTGATCTTGCCGTCAATCCGAATCGGGCTTACCGTTGAAATATGCGACTCTTTTTGCCAATTTTTTTGCACAATCATTCCGCCATAGGGAATGTTTTTATTTGATTTTTTTATTACTCTTTTAGCAAATGGTAAAATATGATCTGAAAAATACAATATCTTCCCATTTTCATTTGTAATAACGACATCTGTCTCTGCTTCAGACTCCATCATGGTGACATGTTCTAACGTAGAAGGGTTATAATTTTTTTCTAACACATCGCGATGATTATTCCCTCTTGCCAACAGCTGCTCAAATTCCTCATTAATTCTAGAATTCACCAGAGTAACATATAATGACGCAAATAAAACCGTCTCTATTCCTAATACGAATACAAAAAATAATAGTCCTAATTTAAATGAAATTTTTCGCACTTTTGTCCCTTCCTTATCAGCTTATTCCCCTCCATATAATAACCAACAAATGTGGAGAAAATGTGCAGAAAAAATTAGCTGTATTTTTATCATTTTCGAATCCTTATAAATTAAGAGGAACTGATAAGAAATTCATCGGTTCACGATTAGTTTCTATCAGTTCCTTTCCCCTATTCATGGAGTACTTTTTTATCATAATTATTTTCCAATTTTTCGTTTCAGCCAAGTAAAACGTTTAGATACTTATCCAACATTTCTTGAAATTTTGTCTAAAACACCTATGTCAGTCCCAAATTTGCACATCGCATCACAATCACATCGGAGTTCAGAAAATAAAATGTAAGAAATTTGACAAGCATTCGAATGTCGAATGGAAGGCCTTAAAAGTTGTGCTTTAATTTCTTTTTCGCGTTTATCTGGAGCAACTAAATAAAACTTAGTCTGGTTTTCATGCATAGTTAAAGCCAAGTCATAGAGCCTTAAAATCCCAGAATAGATAGATGTACTTTTTTCAACCTCAAATGCACCAACAATTCTTTCTTCTTTGTCCAACCAAATAACATCAATCAAAGCAACGGTTTCCTTCACTGATTGAGAGATATTTGGCAGATTTAAGCGTTTTAAGGAAAATTCCCCTAACTTTTGATTATTCCACTCTCTCTTAATGATCATTTTGAGCAATCCATACATTATAACCAAGTGCTTTTCCTAATCTTGCTAAATGATATTGCATTTCCGAATGATCATTTTCCTCGATAGCATCATTTATTACTTCAGAATGACGTTTCATTTTTGCTTTTGTTTGCTTTTCCATATTTTCTAATGTGATTTCATAGTTTTCACTAATGACTAATCTTCCCGTTCCAATTTCAAACAGGAGTCCTCCTACCGCACCAAGGTCCTTTGATAGTAAGTTTCTATATTTCTCATTAAAATCTAAAATGATTTCTCTCATCTTTAAATATTCTTGCCACGAACCAAGTTTAATTTTTTGATCAAATAAAAGATTAAAACCTTTTACAATAGCTGTATTAAAAGGTGGAAAAACAGTTGGGTGAAGAAAATAGAGAATATTAGCTACAGCTGGTCCAAGTCCCTTAATTTGTAATTGATCTAGTTTAACAATTTCTTCTATAAGTTGCTTTTCCGTTGTTGCTTGAAGACATGATTTTAAAAATCTCCCAAAAGCCTTTTTATTAAGTTCATTTTCGTAAATATCCGGTATTCGAAGTTTCGGCTTCCAATAAAACGCGTGGGCAGCTCCTTCAAAAACTTGTTTTTGTTCTGCAATGGCTGTAACTACAATTTCTAATGAGGACCCCTTAAAGTCGTTTCCAAATGTATTGTTGTCTATATCCTTAATTACCTCTATAACACCGTTTCGGATAGTACGGAATGCTTTTAATCTTTGGTCATTATCGATAAACCAAGTTTGATAGACTGATTCCATGTCACCTCGATACTCTTGAATCATTCTTTCGAAGTTCGCTTTCACAACAGTTCCTCCTCTTATTGAAAACATCCTTTAAAAACTAAAATATTTTTTATTTTACAGGATAAATTTGCAGAATTTATGGATTTCAATAAATTGTAACGGTTAGGAATAATTTTAATTTTATTGTGAAATTCGTCACAGCGATTAATTATTTTTGTTAATATCATGTCTTTAGACTCGATAAAGTAAAGGGAGGAAATATTTGATGCGTAAAACTATCATTGCCGTGTTAACCTTATTGACGATGTTTATGTTTGTTCTAGGAGGTTGCGGGACGAATTCTCAAAAAAGTAACACTACTTTAGGGAAAAATAAACAGTCCGCAGCCGCCACAAAAGAGCAAAGAAAAGAAACGAAAAAATATTATTTTACCGCTAACGAAGGCGGAAGTATTTCAAAAATTGATTTAGAAACGAATAAAGTTGTTTCAACAATCAAAGTAGACGGTGCCGTTCACAATGTCCAAGTCTCTCCTGACGGAAAAATTCTCGGTGCTACTTTAGTTCCGGAAATGCAGCACGGGAATGATCACTCCATGGAGATGAAAGGAATGGCGTTATTTTATAATACAGAAACAGACGAATTAATTAAGAAAGTGAAAGTCGGGAACCATCCTGCTCATATCGTTTTCACTGAAAATGGAAAGTACGCTCTCGTAACCAATAATGAAGATAATAATGTTTCTGTGATTGATATGGCAAGTTACTCGGTCATCCAAACAATCCCAACTGGAAAAGGACCTCATGGTTTCCGTATCTCAAAAGATAGCCGCTATGCGTATATTGCCAACATGGGAGAAGATAGTGTCAGTATTCTCAATTTAAAAACGATGAAAGAAGAAAAGAAAATGAAAGTAGGAGCTACCCCCGTTACAACAGGCATTACTTCAGACGGTAAAACGTTAGTCGTAACCTTAAATGCGGAGAATGCCCTTGCCATTGTTGACTTAGCAAACGGTAAAGTAGAAAAAGTTCCTGTCGGTCAAGGACCGGCTCAAGTGTACATGGATTCCGACGATACATTTGCCTATGTAGCCAATCAAGGTACGAAAGATGCGCCGTCTCATTCCGTAAGCAAAATAAACATAAAAACAAAAAAAGTGGTTGCCACGATTGAAACAGGCAAAGGGACGCACGGAGTCGTCACAAGTCCGGATCATCAATATGTTTTCGTCACCAATATGTTTGACAACACGGTGAGTGTCATTGATAAAGAACAAAACAAAGTAATAAAAACGGTTCAAGTAGGTGAAATTCCAAACGGGATCAGCGTCATGCCGTAAATATAAATAAACAGCAGGTTGAGTTTTTAAACCTGCTGTTTTTCTTTTCTATTTACTGAAATTTACGCATAAAAAAGCACCGTAGTTTTAAGCCTACAGTGCTTAAATATATTTGATTAAACCTTGCTACATCATATGATTGTTCATATGTCCTTGTTTCATCATTTGTTGATTCACTCTGTCATAATTCATCATATGTTTCATCATTTTATTTCCATTACTTCGACACTGTTCGTACATTTTTTGTAATTGTTCCTCTGATAAATTTGGATGCATTTGTTTCATCATTGGCAACATTTCTTTCCAATCATTATTATCATTTTTATTTGCTGCAAAAACAGCTGTAGCTAATACAAAAGCTGAAACAAGGACGAACAAACCTGAAATAAGTTTTTTCATTTTCAACACCTCCATCCTTTTCTGGTTTTAGAATAAAGGAAAAGTATGGAGAAAGTGTTCATAAACATTTACAAATTTTTGTCGCGAATTATCATTTAGTAATTAGATATTTTGAAAAATCGATTATAATTTCTAATGGTTTTGTCATCATAATCATACTTTGTTGCTTACATGTTTCTTAAACAACGTGAATCATTACAAATTAACTTGTAGAAGTTGTCTGTGATGATATGCGAATAATTCAAAAACCTTTGATGTTAGTTGAATGCCATATGTTTGCATCGTCATATTAATACCACGAGTTTCAAAAATAAAAAACAGCTTGCTCGGCTTGCAAGCTGTTTTGCGTATATAGATTTACGTGCTTCTAATGCCCTGCATGTCCTTCTCCGGTTGCGGGAACAATTTCGAGCTTTTCATCGATGATTCCTTGTGTTTGATAAGAGATGGAACGGAATGTACCAGATAAAAATGCGTGGTTATACGGTCCCACTGTTGGATCATCCGTAAAAGTTGGTTTTAAACGGGCTAAAAATTCGTATACGTCCTTTGTTAATGTCCCATTCTCTAGCCATATTAAAGGTGCGTGTTTTCCTAGATGGGAAAACGGTGCAGCCGCAATCGCTAGTTCAGGGGTTTTCGTTGAAATAAATGATACGCCATGTCCCGGATCATTTAGCCCCCAACCAAACTTCGTTTTTTCATCTTTGTAGGTAGCAAAAGAAACGGATTGTTGCACCGGTGTATCGCCCGCTATTCGGACAACAGTGCCAAATGATTTTAGTTCGTTTTCCACTTCTTTAGAGATTACTGATTCGGGACCTAAAAGATATATATTTGCTTTTCCTTTTCTTTGCTGTAACGCCTCTTTTGTTGGCTGTGGAATTTCATTCGAAGAGACGTACAGTAACGGTTCTTCCATGTGTGCAATCCAATTGGCGGCTGTGAGAGTGTACAATTTCGCCTTATCTTCCAAAGAACCAATAATCACACTTTGTGGAGTCTTACCGGCAATGTCGCTGTAAAATTGGTCAATTTCTTTCGCAAACGCAGCTGGATCTGTTTCACTAATTTGTTTTATCTTAAAATTCTTTAATTTATCTAGTTCGCTTTTCTTGAGATTTCCCATCACTATGATTTGCGTACCGTCAGCTGTGCCTAAAGGTTGAAGACGGTTTATTTCCTTTAAGACGGCATCCGGTATTTTTTGATCTTTTGTAAATAAAACAGGACCGTTGTTCGGATGATGAATTAAGTCTACACTAGCCAATGCCATTTGCCAGTTTTCAACAGGCACTAAGATAATTCCGCCGGGCTGGTTTTCTTTATGAGTGGCAGGCCAAACCGTTTGTGAAACCATGACGGATAATTTGATGGGATCATCTGTGTTTATACGGGTAACGTTTTTCGTTGCTGTTATCATGATGTTTTGGTTCGCTAAACGGTTGAAAGAACTCGGTGGCTTCGCGAACTCCATTTCATTTGTTTTGTTATCTTTGTCTTTATCATTGGAGGACATATCCATATCTTCATGATTCATATTTGCATGATCCATCTGATTATGGTCATTGTTTTGATTGTTACATCCGGTAATGATAAAGATAGGTAGCACAGCTACTAGGACTCCCCTAAGTAATTTACTGATCATGTGTAATCCTCCCTATGTAAATATTGATATATCAACGGCTGTAGCCGTTTCAGGGGTATCAAAAAAATATTTTTCGACACTATTCCCCTTTTTTCCATTTCCTTTCTTGTCTTTATCTCTGTTCACTAGAAACCTCTGTATTAATGCAGTTTATCGATCTATTCAAAATCACTGCCTTTTATTTTAGTATCCTCCTTGTTAAGTTCTGTATACCATATAATCCCCGCATTTTAGTTGTGTCACATCCGCTTTCATACTTTTAGCGATGTCTTGAGTAATTTGCTTTTGTTCTTCTTCATCGGTTGCGAGTAAAGCCAAAACATTTCCGCTTATAACACGATTTTGATTTAACGTAATATAAGCCAGTATTTCATAATTTGGTTTTGGATTTGTTTCTTTGCCCATTTATTTTCCTCCTAACCAATTGGTTTTCATCACGGAATGGCTCTTTTTTACACTTTCAAGTAAAGGCGTTTTCTTTATTTCTTCAATAAATGCATCTTTCCTTCGAACAAGCGGAACTAATGTAACAACCACACGCCCTTGTTCATAATCCTTGCGTGTAAAGTTTATACCGTTTCACACCAACAGCTCTTGTTGCTTCAAAAAGGATGGCTTGTCTTTGACCAAAGTGATCTAATGTAATACGAAAATGTTCTTCACGGGGATAATTAACCGCTGCGATCCCCTCTTTCCGGTAAAGTTCTCTTGCATTATCCGTTCCTAACTGGTTCGTAACATAAATACCGTCAACAAACAGTTCCCCCCCTGACTTCTACTTTACCTAATTTAACATCCGCATATCTCCGAACGTTTTCCCTTTAGAAAAACGCTTCAATATAAACAAGACGGCTAACCCAGATAATGAACCGATTAAAATATTCACCCATTGTATCATATAGGACACAAATTGTATTGTTATGCCCGTAACTAAGGCGACAACCAACGCAAAATAATTTCTTGCTTCAAAGGTCTTCGCAATCCCGTCTATGTAAGCATCTCCTCTTGGAGTAAATTCGGTATTCTCCAAGTCCTTTAAACAGTCCCGTTCTGCCTTCCGAACATCCCTAAATTGCTGTATGGCTAATGCTAGAAAGGTTACTGCAACAAAATTTTTCGTCATAATCGCCGGAATAGCTACTGCACCTATGGCTGCGGCTACAAATCCAGTCACCAAATGGATTAAATATCCGTTGGGGTAGCTGGGATACTGCCGATAATCTTCTTTAATGGTTATAAGACGAGCAAAAAAACCTACAACCAACGCTGTTATCATAAGAACCAAATGTTCCGATGAAATAACATCGTTTTTCATAAAAAACTCCTAAAAGAGCTTTTATTATTTTCTTTAGACATCCGCAAAATTATTCTTTAGGATAACATACCAAAAAGGCACAACTTAGCGTGTACCTTTTGGTAAAGTCTTTTATGCTTAATTTTTAGGCTTATGCCTTGGTGACAGGATATTCGCACAATGAATACTTTATCAGCGTAGGATATTAAAGGAGATGATAATGGATTCACAAATGATGGTGTCGCCAAGCACACATAAAACTCTTCAAGATTGTACAACTATGTGTCAAAAGACGTTCGATATATTGTTAAGTCACCAAGATGTTCATTTTAGAAAGAATCAACTGAAACTGCTTCTTGATTCTGCAACCATTTGTGAAATATGTGCAAAGTTTATGGATCGCTGTAGTATATTAATTAAGTCATTACGCGAATATTGTGCTTATGTTTGCGAAGTCTGTGGGAATGAATGTTTAAGGCATCCAGACCAAGAATCTCAAATGTGTGGACGTATGTGCTTGAATTGCGCTAGAAAATGCCGTGCTTTTGCAATGCAACTTGGCGGAGGAATGTGAGTCTCAGTTGGAATTTTGAGGTTGGTAAAAATACAGAAAGAAGTAAAAATTAAAGGAAGGAAATAAATTTGTCAAGGGTACCGGATTCCTCATTTCAGCCAAATCAAGCTTGTATAGTATAGATAGCTGTGTTAAATGTATACAGGCTTGTGAAGAGTGTTTAAATTCTTGTTTAAAAGAACCAGATGTACCAGCCAAGATGCATTGTATATCATTATTGCGTGATTGCATTGATATATGCGTTTGCCTTTTTTCATAGCTTCCCCTTAAAGCTATTATATCTTCTTATGGTCAAGGATTAAGACCAAACCTACAAATACACCTACTAGCCATCCTGCTAATTGAATTTGATGGCCAATTAGGAAAAGCATATTATGTGCTTCATCAATGTCAGGATGAACACGATGCCAAAACCAGTCGGTGACAATTCCTACTAACACCAGTCCCAATCCCATTAGAAGAAAGGCGGTTCGTAAGAGATATTTGCTATGTTGTATATAAGCCCAAATGAAAACAAATGGAGTGATGAAAAGTATGGGAACACCCACTTCAGGCTGAATCCAAAACAGTAATGCACCCACAAAAATCCCTATATAGGAAAACCAATACACTTTCTTTTTAAACGCACCCGTTAAAATGATCGTTCCAAGCATAACCACAATTGAAACATTCATCACTAAATGGGCTGGAACATAAGTAAGTCCTAATTTCAGAGTTCCCATATGTTCTCCCCAATCCCAAAACCATCCGATTAAACCCACTATATAACTAATCAAAAAGACAATGGAAATATTTTTTTGCTGTTCGATTGGTGTAGACATAAAATCCCCCTTACCCATCCCTAATTTAAATCTTGTGAGAAATACAATATAAATTTTATGTCAACACCAGTTGAAAATTCCCCAAAAACTCCGTTTTAAGTTTTAAAATTCTTCGGTTTCACCACTTCTATCAGTTGTGTATGAGTTGTTTTAAGCTGATATTTAGTTATGATTATGGATGTATTTCAAACTTATCGATGCCATGCCCCCCTTTAAAACATCAGTGAGGGGGCTTTTTCATTCTGAAAATGTATATTTTTTTATCCATAAACTCCCTATTTTCAAATTTTAAAGCAATATAATAAAAATCTCGGCAACGCCTTCACAGCATCCGCCAAATTATTGTAACGGAATTTGCTCATCTACAGAGAGTAAAACGACTATCGGCACATTTAGTAACATATATTGAAATTGTAATACCTTTTCTAGAGGGGGATGTCGAAATGTATGATTACATTACAAGAAACCCTCAAACTCCCATTGTGACTCCCAATGTGAAAAATGCGCCGTTTCAAATTCTCAAAAACGGAGTCAAACGATTTCATTTGCGAGCGGAACCGGTTGTTCATGAACTAGTAAATGGAATCAAAATTCGCGGGTATGGTTACAACGGAAGTATTCCCGGTCCAACCATTCTTGTGAATCAGGGAGACTATGTTCAAATTACAGTGGAAAACCGTTTGCCTGAAGCAACATCTGTTCATTGGCATGGATTAATTGTTCCTAACCGAATGGATGGGGTGCCTGGTCCCGGGGGCAGTCCCACTATACGTCCCGGAGAAAGTTTTACGTATGAATTTCGTATACAACAAGCTGGAACTTTCATGTATCATAGTCATGTCCATGACGCAAGGCAAGAATTAATGGGGCTAGGAGGCATGCTTATTTCACGAGGTATATATGAAGAACCAGTGGATCGCGACTATGTTCTTTTACTTCAGGAATGGGCCGTGCAAACTGAGATGCATCAGCAAAATCATGATCATCAAATGAATGATCACGCTTCTAGACAATTGGCTCCAAGTATATATAATATTGACCCAATGGCCATGATGTTTAATTTTTTCACGATTAACGGCAAAGCTTATCCTGATACAACCCCTCTACTTGTTCGATATGGTGAACGCGTTCGCATTCGCCTTGGTAATTTAAGCATGGATTCTCATCCTATGCATCTTCATGGACATGACTTTATTACAACCGCAGTTGATGGCAATATAATTCCTGTTACAGCAAGACTGAAACGAAATACGATTAATGTCGCACCGGGAGAAACATGGAATATCGAATTTTTCGCAAACAACCCGGGAAATTGGGCTTTTCACTGTCATAAGCCACATCATACAACGAACATGCATTCTATAGATATGGGTGGAATGCTTACCGTTGTTCGCTATGTGCAGTGATTGGTTTATTAGATATTGTTTTGGCAATAAGCTTTTTTCAGTCAGGTACGAATTGTTATAAGTTTTTAAGTTTTAACGATATAGAAAGGCTATTGGTGGTTTTCTGTTCTGATTAGAAACATTTTTGGTGACTTGAATAAAAAAAGTCCTCTTTTGGTATGATTCGGGGGTGTCAATCCGATAAATTGCCCCCTAAAACTGCAGAATGTAGAAGTGCCTAAACAAGAGGAATATGAATGGGGAACCCCTCGAAAGAAACACTGTCGAATGGCCTCTAGCTCTATCTTTTATAAAACCCTCGGCAAATCCCATGGAAGAACCAAAGACTGAGCAGTCTTTATCAACGATACGAATCTGTACATCAGACTTAATGAAACCGCCGTATACCAAACGGTACATACGGCGATGTGAGAGAACGAGGGCCAGTCCCCATAGCCATCAAGTTAAGAATTTGATCTTTTTTCAGCGCCAAAAACATGGTATCCTTTCTAACGAAAATCATCGTTGGAAAGGATTATTTTTTGATGGCAAAAAAGATGAAGGCATGGATAAAAACGATTCGTCAACTCTTCTCCTCTGAAGAACTGACCCGTCTGGCACGGAAAGTCGGATTCATTCAGCGGCAGCGTTCATTAACAGCGGAACTCTTTGGATCGCTTCACGTGCATCGGGTTTGTCATGACGAGAGGGATGCCTTTCTCATCAAGAAAATAGGCGAGATTCAGCCAATAATGTCCCGTTGGCTCGATGCCAACGATCACCTCGGTTTTTCCAAATTCCTCCATCGCTTCCACGATGCACTGGTACAACCATTCCAACCCTTCTCTGGATTGCAGAACGGGAAACGGCTTTTTTAACACCCTCCCTCGCTCATCCACAAAGCAGGCATAATGTTTTTTCTTTGCAATATCCATCCCAACAACCAGCGTTTGATCGGTGACTTGATTAATCTTCTTGTTTGAGATAGAATTCATGTATAGTCCTCCTTGGTATCCAAATTAGGGGTCAATTCATCCGATTGACACCCCCGAATCATACCAAGAGGGCTTTTTTTATTCAAGTCCCCGAAAAAACTTCTAACAGGAATGCTCCTTTCAAGTTAAGTTAGATCACGCAGAAATACAATCGAATAAGGTAGGAAGCGGCTGTTGTATGACCACTTACGCAATCACATAGTTGTTCATCACAGCCTTCGACCGTGTCCCAATCATATCGATAACAGTAATCGTGTGATTTGCAGCATTTATCTGTTGCGTTAATATATGTTCCGTCACCACCTTTGTCAGGGTAGTTAGAACATCCCTTACCGCACCACAGATACCCCCCTGGTAAACACCCATCGGTTAACCAATCTTGGGTTTCAATTTGGTCTTTGTCGATATTTCTCTCTTCCTCAAACATCTGAACAAAGTTCGTCTCAAACTCTTCCTTAACCTCAGGTGTAAATACTCTAGAATGAGCTAGATAAAGTTCGTTGTTTTCATTGACTTCGTATGCATTTAAATATGTTTGACCATTATTTGTCTCTAGACTTAGAGAGAAGACTTTTACATCTTGGTTAGTATCATCCCTAATCACTCTAACCACAACATCTTTAGTTTTGTTTGTTAAAACGATCCCTTTTCCTTTTTTAAATGAATTTTCTTTGCGTTCCCGTTTTCCCTGGAATACGAAAGAATCTATAATATCCATACTTTCAACTTGGCTAAACTTAGGATTTTGTTTTAAAGCTTTAATTTTCTCGTTGTTAAATAATTGTTGAAGGTCATCAAAAGAATGAAATGTTTTAAATCCTTTTAATACTAAATCTGACATATTAGACTCCCCTTTCGTTTTTTATTGATCCGCGCGAATCTAATAAATAAAGTGTAATAAAAAGCATTTTTTACAACCAAAATAAAAAAAGGAGTGAAAAAATTTTTTCCACTCCTTTTGGTTTTTATTAAGTTAATAAGGATAATTTCTGGACGAACAATATAATGCTATTGGGTAATAACATTAGCGGAACTATAATTGCACATTCCATTTACGAGAGGAGTATGCCTAAAATATTGGATAGTTAATAGCTGTGATATAACTAAAATCCGTTTCCCCGAAAAAGAAATCCCATAAGCTCAATACCAATTAGATATAATGAACCAATAATAATAACAACAGTTAGTGCAGCATTTTTCAATTTTCCCTTTGGGCTCAATAAACCTAACACAAAAGATACAATAATTCCTAAAATCATGATTACTCTAATTATTGGTGCTGGAATAATTAAGCCTAAAAACACTGCCATAAAAAATGACATAAAGAAAAAGAGTAATGCTGCGGTAATTACGGTTAAAGATAATTTGGGCATAACGGCTTTCAAAAAAATCCCCTCCCGCACAATATAAGAATGTTTTAGAATTATAATTTCCCATTTCTTCAGTTAATTTCCATACATTATGTATTATATGTCGGTGTGTTGTATTTGTAAACATAAAAGTAAAAAAATTCTAAAGATACGTCACATTGGTTTCCATTTCTTTTACGGTTTGTCGCATAGAACGAATCTCAAATAATTACTGAATCAATGGAATTTTAATCAGAACGACAGGATCAATACTTGGACGACCTTTATCTTCCGAATACAAATCTTTCACTAAATCATAAATAAACGAAAAATCAATTGCTGCATCGATTTTTCGAACAAGATAATCTTGTGGTACTAACTCATCGAGAGTAACTGCCATCATCGCATGACGTTTGTTGGTATTTTATCGTTGAAGCATATTTCTCACCTCAATGCACCTTACTATTCCTCAACTATAATAAAAAAGCTTGTCGACAAGCTGCAGCGTACATTATGTTTAAAATGTACGCTTTTTTCTATATCTTCAAACAAGTTAAAATGCTTAATTAAGAGGGTATGATTTGGCCAAAACATTCCAAAGAAAGGATATCTGTCTATTAAGCGCTCATGTGGTTACTTTCGTTGAAGGACAAGAAAATAGCGAGGATCGAAAAAAGTGGAAAGTGTATATGATCAAATCAAGTTCAATCAAGGTTTCTGACGTTTTAATTTGCGTTACGATTAATTTTAAAAAGCGGCAAAAATAACGTTCCCAACAAGGGGAACTGCCATAAATCTTACGGGAATTTAGATACTCATTTCGAATTGGGTGAATCCATTGTTTTTTAGTCCTTTCTGCTTGCATTTCGGACGTTCTCGTTAGTTGTATAACCTAATTTTTCCAATAAATGAGTATTTGACCACCTACACCAAACGAGTTTCACTTTGTTATTGAAATTTGTTATAATCTTTCCGTTTGCTGTGTTACCTTTTTAGACTTAACATCATTAATTAATTCTGCTAGTAACTTTTCCCGATTAAATCCCGTAATTTTAGAAACGATAATACCATTTTCTTTTTTAATAGTAAAAGGGGTACCATACCCACCTAAAGCTTTGAATTCCCGAAAGTATTCCTCATTTTCGTGAATATCCCTTTCTTCAAATTCGATTCCTTGTCCCATTAAGAATTCTTTTTGTTTTTTGCAATATATGCAGTTTTTTGTTGAATAAACGACAATTTCCATTACAAATCCCCCCTTTTTTCTAAAATGCTCGTTACATGAAGAAAAGCATCAAAGAAAAAGCAACCTTTAAGATACATTTTTTCTATCTTTTATTCGGTCTTTTAATTCCCAAAATCCTGGCGTGGAATCGACATCGTACTCTTTGATATACTTAACTAATTTATACTTTAGTTCTTGTGCTAAATCTTCGCGTTCACTATGTTTAGTAAGGTTAAGTGACTTTCTTAATTTTAGCTCAAACAAATTAATAATTTTTTCCAATGCTTTTTCATTACTCTTAGATTCTTTAACTAATTCATATAAGAAAATAGTCATAATGTTCATTCCTTTCTAGATTCTTTAATTATTTCGCCCAGTTGAATAATGACGGTCTCTAACCTTTCAAGTTTCTTTTCAAAGCGTAAAAACAAGTAGACGGTGATTGCAATCGGAAATCCAAAATTACCTGCAATTGTGATCCATTGGGGAACCTCGACTACATTCATTTCTTAATCCTTACTCCTTATTTTCATACAGAAAAGGCACTAGGAATCGCCTAATGCCTTTTCCATGTCACATTAGCAACACTCACGATTGGATGTAGATGGGCAACATTCACGTTCCATAGTGGCTTTGTTTGCAATATCTTCGCTTTCTTTTACTTCCACAATTTGAATATCGCAGCAACCTTGCTTTTCTTTGGAATTGCCAAATATAACTTTCAAGATGTTCATGTGAATTCCCTCCTTATAGAAGAGATTGACGAAAACCTCGTCGGGATCATATTGGCGTTTTTTTTTCAAAAAACTCTTTGGCTCTTGGATAGGCTCTATGCAGTTGTTCTTTCGTTGGATACGGATAATAAGGGAGATAATAAGAACCTCGGTGATCTAAAGTAACATCAATCATCTTCCTCAAGACCTTTTGCGTCTTTTCTACTTCTTTTGCGCTTCGCCCCTGATTGATCAAGAGCACTAAGGCAAACATATCTTCTTTCGCATACGAAAGAACCGCTTGCTTGTCTTCTTCCACATACCGTATGGTGATATTCAATAAATTCAAGTCCTCTCTTTTCAGAAGTTTCCGTAAATCATCGATATAAGAAGCGAATTCATCAACAGGAACAAAATATTCTTGAAGGATTTCTGTTCTGTTCGGGTTTTCATACTCCATGAATTGGCTTTCGGAGCGCATCACGTTATTTCTAGTAATGAGGTCGCCATTTTTGCTTTGGAAATAAGCAAGCTGTGTATCCCAGAGTATTTGCTTCCCCCAATCACTGTATCGTGATAATCCTAACAAAAATTTCGGCAAGGCAATGATCGTTTCTTTTTTCAATGGTTGATATTTTTCACGAAGGGATTGGTCTTCATACAATAAATAATTGGTCACATACATTTCTTTTAAGAAAGACTCAGGAGCAGCGGAAATGCGAGCCATATGCATCCGAATGGCAGGATTGGCTCGTACTTTCTCTTTAAAATAAGAGGCATAATCTTTGTAATCTATTTTATGGGTATACATTTGGTAAAGCTCGTCATCTGTCAATTTCAGTGTAACATCTAAAATAATCCCAAATAACCCATAGCCGCCGATGACAAGATTAAATAGTTCCGGATGTTGCGTTCGGCTTACTTCAATAATAGAACCATCGGCCTGCAGCAAACGGAATGATTCCACAGAATCCAACAAAGAGCCATAGCGAATATCTCGACCGTGGACATTCACACTCAATGAACCGCCAACGGTGAAAATATTTTGCGATTGCATGACTCGTATCGCCAAACCATCAGGATTTATGTGTTGTTGGATTTTTTCCCAAGTAATTCCGCTTTGAACGCGTATCATTTTTGCTTCTGGGTGATATGCTAAGATTTTATCGTACGATTTCATGTCAATCACGATCCCACCGGGGTAATAGGTATGTCCGCCCTGGCTGTGCTGCATGCCAGCCACAGAAATTTTTTCTCCTTGTTTGGCAGCCGCTTGAATCCATTCTTGAAGAGACCGTTCATCAGTAGCCGAGCGAATTTGTTTAATCGAAGTTGGCAGCAATTTTCCCGAATCCTCGACTATCAGCGGAAGTTGTGTGTAGCGGTATACCGAAAAAGAAAAGCCAAGGATATAAACGACTACCAATATAATCCAAGATCTGTTCATCCGAACCACCTCTCTATTTGCATCGCTTCTCTTACTGAAGATACAGTTCGACCATTCGCATACAATTATCCTTCTTGAAACAAATTTCGCAAAATTTATTCCATTATTTTTATGATACAATTCCAATAGTTAGAAATAGTTAATAGCTGGAGGGAATCTTGTGGATCAGACTTCTGACAAACAACCGGTTGCGTTTGTTACAGGAGCTTCAAGCGGCTTTGGTTTGCTGACAAGTGTGGTACTTGCCGGCGAAGGCTATCGCGTGCTGGCTTCAATGAGAAACCTGAATAACAAAGGACGGCTGGAAGCGGTAGCTAAAGAAGCGGGTGTAACAGATCGAATTGAGATTGTCCAATTGGATGTGACCGATTTTTCCGCCGTGGAAACGGTGATTCAGGATGTGATTCGCCGCTACGGACGAATTGATCTGTTGGTGAACAATGCGGGTTATGCAGCGGGCGGCTTCACGGAGGAACTTGCTGTTGAAGAATGGGGGCGGCAATTTGAAACTAATTTTTTCGGCTTGGTGGCAGTAACGAAAGCTGTTTTGCCGTCGATGCGGGAACGCAGAAGCGGCAAGATTGTGAATATAAGCAGCATCAGCGGACGGATCGGCTTCCCTTCTATGGGACCTTATGTGGCATCCAAGTTTGCGGTGGAAGGATTCAGCGAGTCTTTGCGTTTAGAGATGCTGCCGTATGGCGTTCATGTAGTTTTGATTGAGCCAGGGTCCTATAAAACAGATATCTGGTCAAAAGGGTTGGGAGCGGTAACGATCCATCCGAATTCTCCTTATGCGAAAGAGATGAAGGCGATTTTGAAATATGTCAATCAGGTTGCCGACACGGCACCTGCTCCGGATGAAGTGATCCGACAGATTGTGCAAGTGGCGAAGTCTCCCTATCCGAAATTGCGGTATCCGGTTGGCAAAGGCGTGAAATTAGGAATTGTCTTGAAACATGTGCTGCCGTGGAAGTGGTGGGAGCGGATGATGACAAAACGGCTTTGGGAGGGAAAGTGATGCTGAGATTTCAGTTCAAAAACCACTCACATGAAAGAGGGATCAAAAATGGACAAAAAACTCGTTTACTTCTTATGTACAGGTAACTCCTGCCGCTCTCAAATGGCGGAAGGTTTTCTAAAAGCTTTAGGCGGAGATCAATATGAAGTCAAAAGTGCTGGTCTTGAAGCCCACGGTTTAAATCCCCGTGCTGTTCAAGTAATGAAAGAAGCAGGGGTAGATATTAGTCACCATACTTCTGACGTGATTGACCCAGAAATTTTAAGCAAAGCTGATTACATTATTACTTTGTGCGGTCACGCCAACGACAACTGCCCGGTGGTACGTAATGACAAAGCGGAAAGATGGCATTGGGGCTTTGACGATCCGGCAAAAGCCACGGGAACCGAAGAAGAAATTATGGCGAAGTTCCGTGAAGTTCGCGACTCCATAAAAAAACGCATTGAACAATTCGTTAAAGAAGGCCAATAATAAGAAGTTTATTCAATGCTTAAACAAAACCTTTAAGAAACAAAGGGAAACAGGGTTCCTTTTGGAATCCCCGTTTCCCATTTCTACATTTCTATTTACTCACAGCAGTTAGCATCGTTCTTTGAGCGTTAACGGCTTAATTGCACAAAGATTTAATTTGGAACGATTTAGTCTCCTTTTTTCCTTGCCAATTCAGAAATATCCAATAACACTTTTTCACGATCTTTGTTTGTTCGTTTTCGCTAGGTCCGGAGCTAGCGGCGTTAGGTCTGGAGTTATTATCATTAGGTCCGGAGTTTATCCGATTATATCTGGAGTTCCCTACGGACTTTTGATGAAACATTTCCGTTAACGTATAATTTCAACATCAAACAAATAAAAAACCACTTTCATATACAAGTGATTTCTCATTTCATTAACAGTTTTTTGTATGGATAATCAATATTAAAATTCCCCTTCATCAATTCATAATATTGTTCTGCCAGCTGGTCGCCATCAAGTATTTGTAACTCTTGTAAATCTTGTTCCCGGTTGATATTACTTTTCCCGCTTCGATATTTAGCCTCTACGACGATAGAAATCGGAGGTTGATTCTGCCGAGTCAATAAGATAAGTAAATCGGGTTCCCACTTGAAATAGGAGGTTTTAGGCCAAAATAGATAATCTGCCTTTATGACATCATCAAATGAATAGTTGATCGTTTCACCTGTGCGAAAATTCACGGCACGTTTGAGAAGTGGTAAGAATCAAAAGAGAAATCGCGCCTGATAATAAAACTTTCCCTAAATTTTCTCTTTGTTTTTTGATTTGCTTTTCTCCTAACCACACAAGTAAACCAGAACCGGCAAACCCCATCAAAATTCTGACTGGTTCCGTTAATATTCCCATTGCAGCAGCAATCGTAAATCCCCATACCAATCCAAGCAAGAGAACGAAGATAAATATTCTAGGAAGCCACACTCTTCCGATGACATGCTCCCAATCTATCGGATCGGACCCTTTCTGCTGTGCTGGCGGAGAGACTACTATTTTTCCTTTCTTCACAGGAGCTATGATTTCTTTTCGCTCTTGCGCTTGAGGTGCTTTTTGCGCTTCTTGTCCCCCTTGCAATATACTTTCAACTTGCCTCTTTAATACATTCATTTCTTTTTCGAGAACAACAATCCGTTGTTCTAGCTGTTCCATACGTTTTTGGTCCATTAGCTGTCTCCTTTCATTTTCAAGCATTTTCAAACGATAACGGATTCCTTGCTTCTTCAACTTTTCTGCACCCTTAGCCAACTATGAACGGGCTTCACCACAGATGATGAAAGTTAAAATGTTATTGTAATAGAATTAATTTTTTATTCTACTTCTACTTTTTTACAATATTCGTTAAAATAAAGTTGTCGAAATTTAGAAGAAAAAGGAGAGGCTTCTAATGAATCTTTCTTTCTGGATTAAAAAAGAAACCAAGCCACCTCATAAGGTTGCCACCGCGCTTCAAACCGAGCCCACACCTGTTCGCGTGAAAGACGCATCGATTAACAGGCAATTGGAAATGATCGAGCTCACGCATCGCGATTTAGCCATATTAGCACAGTTAAAACCATGGGTGGAAGAAAAAATCGATTGGATTGTCGGGCGCTTTTACGAGACGTTAGAAAAAGAACCATCTTTATTTGAAATTATTCATCGGCATAGTTCCGTTGAACGTCTAAAAAAGACCCTTACTATTCATGTGATTGAAATGTTTGACGGACGCATTGATGAAGCGTTTATCGAAAAGCGTACGCGCATTGCGGTCACACATTTAAAGATTGAACTGTTGCCAAAATGGTATATGTGCGCGTTTCAGCAGCTTCAGTTGTCGATTTTGGAAGCAATCGCTTCACATATAGACGATCCTTTGTTATTAATTGAATCAGTAAAATCGGTCACAAAAATATTAAGCTTTGAACAACAGCTTGTTTTAGAACAATACTGGCAAGCGCATGAAGAAGTCCGAATGCAGATGTATCAAGTAAAAAATGATCTCAAATTGCAATTACAAGAGACAGCGCAACAACTTTCTGACATATCCGAAGAGGTCCATGCTTCGGTTTCTGAATTGACAACGGAAGCGATGAATATTTTGCGATCTACTGAAGAAGCTGTTTCCATTTCGAAAAAAAGCGAACATCATTCTGCCGAGGGGCAGGACAAATTGCAAAAACAACTTTCTGACATTCACCATATTCAAGCAATGATGAAAAATATCCAAATAGAAATTCAAAGCTTACAACAGTCAGCCCGTGATATCGAAAGAATCAACAGCATCGTGACAAAGATCGCCGATCAAACAAACATGCTTTCGTTAAACGCTTCGATTGAAGCGGCGCGTGCGGGAGAACACGGAAAAGGGTTTGCCGTTGTTGCTAATGAAGTGCGAAAACTTGCCTTCCAAACAAAAGAATCTCTCGCTGATGTAACAAACATTTTAAATGAATTGAATAAAAAAGTAGAAGCTACTTCTGAATCGATGAATTCAGTCCATACATTTATTGATCGTGGGACAACCGATATGGAGAGAATCTATCAGTTTTTTGAAACATTATCACAGTCGCTCCAGCAAATTCGCACCCAAAACAATCAAATTAACGAAAAGATGAAACGATACGTCGATGTTATTGCGGATATTAATGATGCCACCAACAATGTTGCTACGTCGGCTGAGAGATTAGAGCAATTAACAAACGGCTTATAATGAACAAAGCCTTTGTTGCTTGAACAAGCGGCAGAGGAATTTCTAAATTACCAGACGTACTTTCTACATATGGGTATCTTCAATTGTGGTTCATCACTAATGTACTTGTCAAACTATTGATTTGATGTCATATGGTTGCCACTTGTTATTCGTAATCCAAGGAATTAGCATATTTTGCAGAAAGCCAAGTGCATCTTTTGGCAAAGAGCCACATATAAGGTTATTTTGAGGGATAAGCACACAAAAAAGAGAAGGCTGGCGCAAGTCCTTCTCTTTTTTCAAAAAACATTTAGCCAACACTTCTGAGTTTTCCTTCAGAACACAACCATCCATCAACACGGATCAGAAATAGCATTTGCACTGAGATATATAAGTGTTTTTTACGAATCTACTACAAGTTGGCGTAAGGGTTCCAAAGTTCTTGTGTTATATCACTTATTTCAAAATCTTAAATCCATATTTCTCAAAGACTTGGAGGGAATCTTTCGTCTGTAGGTATTGATAGAAATCTTTAGCCTCTGTTTTATGCTTCGTATCCTTAATGATACCAACCGGATAAATAATAGGATCATGCATATTAGCGGCTGCTGTGTCGACCATTTTTACCTTATCAGATATTTGTGCATCGGTTTTGAATACAATTCCTGCATCCACGGTATTTGCTTCTACATACGATAATACTTGACGCACATCCTTTGTGTACACGATTTTCCCTTTTACTTTTGTCCAAAGATTTAGATTGGTCAGGGTTTGTTTCCCGTACTGACCTGCCGGAGTAGTTTCAGGATTCCCTATCGCAAATTGCTTTACGCTGTTGTCTGCCAAAGACTGAAATCCTTTTACTGTGTCTGCTTTGTCTTTTGGAACAATTAGAACGAGTTCATTTCCTAACAAGTTCTTACTCTCTTCCTTGTTAATCAATCCTTTGTCTACGAGAGGACGAAATTTATTTTCAGCAGCCGAGAAAAATAGGTCTACTGGCGCCCCTTGCTCGATTTGCTGTTGTAATGCACCAGAACTTCCAAAGTTAAATGATAGTTTTATATTTTCGTGTTCTTTTTCATACTTTTTCTGAATTTCCGTTAGGGCATCTTGTAAACTTGCGGCTGCTGAGATGGTTAATGTTACTGTCTGTTTTGCCTCTGCCTCCTTCGATTCCTGTTTTTCTTCTTGTTTCGTACAACCGAAAATAAAGAGGAGTGAAGCACACAAAAACACACTCATGATGATGCGGATAGAATGCTTCATGCTTTCTGCCCCTTCCTTTCTTTTGAATTTTATAAATTATATGAATTATTACAAACTTATTATAATTATTTATAACTAGTTTGTACAGTATATAATTACTATTATTTATAATTAATTTATATAAGATATAATTATATAGAACTATGAAGTATCTCGCCGTTATTTGGATAGATCCAGCACAATGAAAAAAGCGCTCTATGTGGCGCTTTTTTCAGCTGGCGTTCTCCAGATCATACCGCCTTTTCAATAAAAGATTATTTTTTCGCTTATGCCCCACCCTGCATATCCCTTGATCAGGTTGGGTGAGCTACTAATGATCAAAAAAGCAATAGGAAAGCATAGCTACTTTATTTTAGGTGTCTTATATTTCTTAGTCTTTTTACATACGAAAGAGATCTTTTGTGAAGTTGAAAAACAAAAGCCAGAGGTTTTTCTCTATTTTTAAGAAAAACCTCTGGCTTTTTAATCAATTTCACTCTACTAGCTAGCTTTGTTTCAGTTTTCATAAACCACCTGTCCAGTTTGGGATAAATCATAACCACCTAGTGCTTTTAAATCGTTTTTAAAGTTATCAGATCTTAAAATTTGCAGGACTTGACTAATTAATTCTCTATTCTCATCGTTCTTTAAAATCACCAAATCATACCTTTCGTTAACTAGCGGAATGAAATCAACATCTTTTACTAAGTCTGCAGCTTTTTCAATTCCTACTCCGACATCGGCATCCCCTTTAGCGACAGCGCTTGCGACGCTTACATGATTGGTTACCTCATTGTTATAACCATTAATTTCAGATATAGGTATGCGATACTTTCTCAAACTTTCATCTAGTAAAACTCGTGCACCTGACCCTTTTTCCCGGTTCACGATTTTAATATCTTTTCTTCTTAAATCCTCCCAATGCTTTATATTCAATGGATTTCCTTTTTTAACATAAAAGCCTGCCTTCCTTGTTAGTAAATGAATCACGATATACTGAAAATTAACTAATATCTTGCTTATATATGGAACATTATATTCACCTGAAATTCCTTCGATTAAATGGGTGCTTACAATGTCTGAATATCCTTGATACATTGAAATTAGACTTTCTAAGCTTCCAACATAAGAACGTAATGGCCGGAACCTTTTCGAGGATTTTTCTAAGTAGTTAGCCAAAATATCTAAACTTATATCTTGGCCGCTGATGATCAATTGTCTAACTTGCGAATACCCTTGTGCTCCACTCGTTGTTTCTTTGCTTAATGACTGTGAGGAGCTCGGCTGTAACTCTCCTTTTGACCTTTTTATATACTCTTCTAGATCGGAAGGATCAATTCTCATTTGCCGTCCGACACGATAAGCGGGTAATAACCCTTTTTTCACTAAATCATATACGGTTAATTTTGAAACCTTTAATATGTTTGCGACTTCCTCGGTTGTATAAGAATGATTTTTTTCCATACTACTTACTCCTTCATTAGAAAATTTCGTTATAAGTAATTAAATTTAATTTTATATAATGTATTGATAACCTCCATATCATGATTTATATTTAATTATAAATAAAATTAATTATATTTCTATTAAGTTATGTATGAAATAGTTTATATTTAACCTTATTATATCATGTTTTGTTCGGCTCTTTGTTGTATATGATTCATTGTCTACACAGAAACACCTCAACGTTTGTATGTTGATTCTTATTTTATCATTGCTTCTGTTCCAAAGTTAATATAAGCAATAATTAAATATAACCATTTATAATGAAAAATAACCAATTTTACGAAAAGGTGAATGGCAAATATGAATTACTCTCCACTTATACTCTCTTTTAAAACTGCTACCATCTCAACGCTTATCGTATTTATTGCCGGGGTTGTGTTGGCACGATTGATCGGCCGTAGTTCCTTTCGAGGGAAAAGTATTATAGAAGCGATTATTTTACTGCCGCTCGTGCTCCCGCCTACAGTTGTAGGTTTTGGTTTATTGTATGTATTCGGTAAAAACGGCTTTATTGGTCGATTACTGCTCGACTGGTTTGATTTCCAGATTGTTTTCACTTGGTATGGTGTTCTGATCGCAGCAATAGTCGTATCCTTTCCTTTAATGTACCAAAGTGCAGCTGCAGCGTTCCAGCAGTATGACCCAAATATTGAAAATGCCGCTTATACGATGGGAGCATCTAAATGGAGAGTGTTTTGGACGATATCATTTCCACTTGCATGGCCAGGACTGTTATCTGGTTTAGTTTTATCCTTTGCACGAGCGTTAGGGGAATTCGGTGCCACCCTCATGATCGCCGGCTATATTCCGAATGTCACCGACACCATCCCTCTAGCCATCTATTTTGCAGTGGAGTCAGGTAATATGGAGGTGGCAAAATTTTGGGTGATCATTATCATCGCCCTTGGCTTTAGCGCTATTTTATGGCTTAATTGGTGGAGCAAAAAGAACATGATGAAGCATGTACACAAATGAAATCAATATATACAGCTTATTGTGTGTGTAAAGGAGTTTTTCTTATGCTTATCGTTGACATCCAAAAAAAGCTTTCCCATTTTGAATTAAATGTCAAATTTTCGGTAGCCAATGAGATTGTTGTTCTTTTTGGCCCTTCTGGTTCTGGAAAAACGACAATCTTAAATTGTATTGCTGGAATAAGCAAACCTACTGCTGGCATAATCCGATTAAATGACACCATTTTATTTGAAAATAAAAAGGTATTTGTTCCTATACAAAAAAGAAATATCGGCTATGTATTTCAGGATTATGCGCTTTTTCCCCATATGACCGTTTGGAAAAATATCGCTTATGGCATGAAAAACGAAAGCTTTGCAAAAGAATTAATGAAAGAGCTGCGAATTGAACACCTTAGAGACAAATATCCATCTGAAATTTCAGGCGGGGAAAAACAACGGGTAGCCATTGCACGAGCGATTGCAACTGAGCCGGATGCCTTACTTTTAGATGAGCCATTTTCTGCTTTAGATGATCAAACACGGGCGAAAGGCCATGAGGAGTTATTACGTATCCATAAACTTTGGCGCATTCCAATTATATTAGTAACACATCATCATGAGGAAGCAAAAAAATTAGGGAATCGAATTTTATATTTACACGAAGGAAAAATTCATGACAATGAAATCCATCTATGTAACATAAAAGAGATGTAAAATTGGTCGATGATTTCACGTTTAGTCCACCCTTCATACAAATATTTCTTCACCATGTCTAATTTATATTTACTGTAAAGTTTTTCTGATTTTTTCATAAAAAATATCCCCTTATAGTAAACAGTACATCACTTTCTGTCTACTATGGGGATAAATATCATTACTACCCTTCCATTGTTTCAATCATCTAATAATTCCGGCAGTTTCATACAAATACCTTCCAGCCATTGTCGATTAATGGGTGCTTCCCAACAGGCGTCCGACGCCGTGAATTTTCTCAAGAATCAGGATCAGCACCACCGAAATCAGAATCACAACACTTGATACAGAAGCGACGATTGGACTGTACGCATCCTGCATGTTCGAAAAAATCTCAAGCGGCAGTGTTCGCATATCGGAAGATACCATAAACAGCGAGACAGTTACGTTATCGAACGAAGTCAAAAAGGAAAACAGAGCCCCAGACAGAATTGCAGGCCGGATCAGCGGCAGCGTCACCCGCCAGAAAACGGTGACCGGACTGGTGCCGAGAATCGCTGCCGCCCGTTCCAACGTGTAATCAAAACCGCTCAGTCCGGTCAGCACAAACCGGATCACATACGGTACGCAGATGATAATATGTGCGATCAAAAATCCGGTCGGCGTCCCCGCCAGCAGCATCGGTGTGAAGTAAATCAATAAGGCGACCCCCAATACCAATTGCGGTACCGTCAACGGGGCGGTCAGCAACGATACTAGGTAACTTTTTCCTGGAATGTCATACTTAGCAATTGCCAGCGCACCGAGAGTGCCCAGCAGGACGGAAAAGAACGCTGTCAGAAAAGCAAACTTGGCGCTGTTCCAGAAAGCCTCGACAAACTCAGGCCGTTCCAGCAATTTCACATACCACTGCAGCGAAAATCCATGTGGTGGAAAGCTCGGATAGCTTGCGCTTGTAAAAGAAGCCGGAATCGTGACAAGCAACGGGATCAGGATATAAATCAGGCTGACTACAGCCACCGCAACCCTGATTTTTCCGGAAATTTTCATTAGCGAAACACCTCCCGGTACCGTCCTCTTTCCATCATCCTCGTAAAAATCGTGACGATTGCCAACGTGATGCCGAGCAATACATACGAGACGGCAGACCCGTACGTCCAGCGCAACAGGTGAATGATCTGGTCATATGCCACTACCGGCAGCATCGGCACATTCGCTCCCCCCATCAGAGCTGGGGTTACGTAAGCGCTCATCGACATGCTGAACACCAGCACCATCCCAGACACAATACCAGGCAGGCTGAGCGGCAGAGTGATCGATAGAAACGAACGGAACGGGCTGGCTCCGAGAATCGCTGCCGCTTTTTCGAGAGACGGATCAATGTTGTACAAACTGGTGGCAATGGACAAAATCATAAACGGCATATACGCGTTCGACAAACCGATGACAACCCCTGCTTCCGAAAACAAAAGTTTCAGCGGCGACTCGGTGATGCCAAGGCCTGTCAACAGTTGATTGACCGTGCCGTTGGGCAGCAGAAGCAAATACCAGCCAAAATTGCGAACCACGATGCTGATCAAAAGCGGCGATGCCACCAACAGAGTCAGCAATCCCCGGACGCGTGGAGAGCATTTTGCCATCGTCAGCGCCACTGGATAACCAAGCAGTAACGACACGATTACCGTGTACAGGCTCACTTTGATCGTCAGCCAGAGAGAATGCAAGTAATAGGAATCGGTGAAAAACCGGACATAGTTGTCAATGCTGTAAACCGCATTTGTCCCGCTCAGTCTTTCCGTGTCAATAAAGCTTAGATACAGGATATAAAGCATCGGAACCACAAAGAAACCGATAATAAACAGCAACAATGGCAGTAACAGCAGTACGGCGGCCAGATGTTTTTTCCAATTCCTGCGTTTTCCCAATACAGCCGGCTGCAACCGCAAGCTGGCTATTTCTTGACGATCATCATGTCTGACGGGTTCCATCCGATCATCACCTCAGTTCCTATCGTCCAGCCTGCTTCGATTGATGGATGCAACACCTGCATCCGTTCACCTAGCAGTGACACTTCAATTTCCCAAGCAGAACCTAGATAATTCATCTGGACAATGGTGGCAGTGTGTGAATTGTAGTTGGAAGCCGGATTTTCCAACGGCTGGATCATCAACTTTTCTGGGCGGATATAGAGCTTGACCGCATCCCCCACCGTACAGGTGCGATCCGATCCCATCACATTCTCCGCTTCGACCAGTACCTGCCCCCCGTCCGATAGTTCCACACTGATCATTCGGCTGTCGAGCGATTTGACCCTGCCATGTAATTGGTTTGATTTTCCGATAAATTGAAAGACAAATTCGGTGCGCGGATGGGCATAGATTTCAGTCGGCGTTCCGACTTGTTCAATTTTCCCCTTGTTCATCACGACGATCCGATCGGACATAGAGAGCGCTTCCTCCTGGTCATGAGTGACAAAAATCGTGGTGACACCCACTTCTTTTTGCAATCGTTTGATCTCTATCCGCAATTCATGACGCAACTTGGCGTCAAGATTGCTCAATGGTTCATCGAGCAACAACAGTTTCGGTTGCACCACCAGCGCCCGGGCGATGGCAACGCGTTGCCGCTGACCGCCGGACAGTTCGCGTGGATAACGTTCTTCCAGTCCAGTCATTTTCACCAGTTCCAGCGCTTTCTGGATGCGCCGTTTTTTCTTGTCTTCCGGCACTTTGCGCAGGGACAGGCCAAAATCGAGATTTTCATACACAGTCATATGTGGGAACAATGAATACGTCTGGAACACCATTCCCAAATCGCGCTTGTAGGCGGGAACGTCATTCACCCGCCGCCCTTTGATAAATACATCCCCCTGATCGATGTCGAGAAAACCGGCAATCACGTTGAGCGTTGACGTTTTGCCGCAACCGGAAGGGCCAAGCAAGGTGAGCAATTCACCTTGCTTGACCTCTAGATCGATACCGTCTAGGATCACGTTTCGGCCGATTCGTTTGTAAACGCCGCGTATTTCCACGTCATTCGTCAACGCCTGCATCTTTTCGCCTCCTATCCCCCTATTTTTTCACTTTTTTGCCAAGTTCCGGTGTGACTTCTTTAGTCCATCTGTCCGTCCATTGCGCCCGAATCTCGGACAGTTTCTTCACATCCGGACGGAAGACAGGATCGCTGTCTTTCAAGCCGATCGATGCTTCATATTTAGGAGCCGCTTTCATTCCTTTCAGAACCGGATAGAACCCTCTTTCCGCAATCTGCTTTTGCGACTCTTCGCTAATCAGAAAATTGATAAAATCCATCGCCGCTTTTTTATGAGGGGCATTTTTCACAACCGTCGCACTGAACGCTTGCAACGGCGCCCCTTCTTTCGGGATCACCATTTTCAACGGTACACCGGAATCGATCAGTTCGGCGATCGCATAGCTGCCCATCACCGTTACGTCGGCTGCCCCCTGTTGCATAGCCGGCATCATCTGGGTGGAGTTTTTGTAGAACGTATCCGAATACCTGGCGAGTTCTTTCGCCTTTTTCAAACCAGGTTCCAGATTGTCAAGGCTGCCGCCGTTCGCGTTCGCAAGGTTATAGAGCAGAGCGAATCCCCAGTCGTTGGCGATGTCGGCGAACGCCGTCTTTCCTTTGTAATCGGGACGAATCAGATCGTTCCAAGACGTTATCGGCGCCCAGCCGTTCTTCTCAAAGGTTTTCGTATTGTATGCAGGTGCGATTACCAATCCGAATACGGGAACTCCGATATTATCCACTGCGACAAACCGCGGGTCAACCTTAGACATGTTGGGGATCGCCGCTGGATCCAATTGCTCAGTCAATCCTTTATCGGCCGCTCGCTGCACGTCAATCGGTACGTAAAACGCAACGTCATATTGAGGAGCGTTTTTCTGCAATTCGACTTTTGACAGGATTTCACCCGACAACCCTGGCACAAAGTTCACCTTGATCCCGTATTTTTCTTCAAATTTTGGCGCAATCACTTCACGAATCGCCTTTTCAATCTTTCCGCCGTTCCCGGCAACCGTAATCTCCTTCACATTGTCTGACGACTTGTTGGCCGGTTTCGCTTCACCGGGCGGTTTCGCATTGGGAACTCCACACCCGGCCAGTGCCGCCATCACCATCATGAGTCCAATCATGATCCATCGTTTCATGACACAACCCCCATTTTTTACTCTTTTAGCTTCAACAGTTTTTTTATGCACGCATGTTGCCCATTAGCGATCTGTTATCAGACAACCTGATATCCGTATATTTATATTTCTGTCAAGCATTCGATATCACTTTTTAATTCTAAAAATTTTATAAATTCTTAAAATTACGTCGAGTGTGCGGCGATGGCGGCTGAAAAATACATATAGTCATAAATAAAAAGAATTTTAGAATAATGGGTATTTTTGCATAATTGTATTATATGGAAGTTTATTCGCAAGCTATTGTGTTAGCCGCCTAACTAGTTATCAGATTTTCGTTGTCGATTCCAGAAAATTAGAATTAAAAAATATGTCGAAAAAAGTAGAAATATGATATAATAGCAAATTGCTTGGCGTTTTAAACTAATTGCATAAGAGAAGAGAGAGGAGACGTCATGAATTTACTTCAAAAAAAGTCAATTACTCACTTGTTAAGTCAAAAGAAAACATTGCAGAAGACATTAGGGGCCTATGATTTAATATTGCTTGGTATCGGGGCGATTGTTGGGATCGGCATTCTTGTGTTGACAGGTGTCGCAGCAGCAAATGATGCAGGTCCTTCGATTATCTTTTCGTTTATGCTTGCGGCATTAGTGTGTGGATTTGTAGCGTTTTGTTATGCGGAAATAGCATCTGCTCTTCCCGTTTCCGGAGGCGTCTATACATACGCGTATGTAACAGTCGGGGAAGTAGTTGCGTATTTAATAGGATGGACACAACTTTTAATTTATGTTTTGTCCGTTGCAGCGGTGGCAAATGGATGGTCTGCATATTTTCGCTCATTGTTGGAAGGATTTCATTTGCATATCCCGAAAATGCTAAGTGCAGTACCCCAGCAAGGCGGAATGATAAACTTGCCGGCTGTCTGCATTATTTTACTTATGACATGGGTGCTGTCAAAAGGTGTGCAAGAAAGTAAGAAAGTGAATAATACGATGGTTGCCATCAAATTATCTATCATTTTATTATTTATTATTGTCGGAATATTCTATGTTAGACCGGAAAATTGGGATCCATTCATGCCGTTTGGATGGAAAGGGGTTCTCGCGGGAACTGCTACGGTGTTCTTTGCGTTTTTAGGGTTTGATGCAGTTGCAACTGCGGCAGAAGAAGTGAAAAAACCGCAGCGTGATTTGCCAATCGGCATTGTTGTTTCTTTAGTTGTGTGCACTCTTTTATACGTTATTGTTTGCTTAGTCTTAACAGGAATGGTTCCATATCATTTATTAAATGTTTCGGACGCAATGGCATTTGCGCTTCATGCAGTCGGACAAGATTTTGCTGCAGGGGTTATATCAGTTGGAGCAATTGTCGGCATCACAACAGTTATATTTGTTTATCTTTACGCAACAGTGCGCGTTCTGTTCTCTATGAGTCGCGATCGTTTACTGCCAAAACCGTTTTCAGTAGTTCATCCACACTCTCAAGCACCTGTTTTTTCGACACGGATTGCAGGATTTACTGGAGCGGCAATTGCTGGATTTATTGATTTGAGAGCATTGTCCAACTTAATCAATATTGGTGCTTTGTTAACCTTTGTGATGGTGGCCTTATCCGTTATGGTACTGCGCAAAACACATCCAAATCTGCAAAGAGGGTTTAAGGCGCCGCTTGTTCCGTATCTTCCAATATTGACGATCGCGTGTTGTATCTTCTTAATGACTCGCCTTGCGCTTGAAACGTGGTTGTATTTCTGCATTTGGATGATTATGGGCTTGAGTATTTATTTTATCTATAGAACGAAGCGCCAAAAAGATTCTCACCAAAAGCAAGCGTATATGATGAAAAAAGCAAACTAGAAAACAGAATAATCATAAGGTTATAAATAGGATGCTGATACAAAAATTTTGATGCCATTTATCAATCATAAGAATAAACAAACAGCCAAGCGCTTTTTCAAGAAAGCCTTGGCTGTTCTCATTTTTGTAAACCTATTGTCATGACAGTCGAATATGGTGTTATGTCAAGAAAACGGACACGTTAAACAGAGAGAGAGCTGAGCTATGCCGAAACTCTTTTGTGAAATGTTTACTCAATTATGCTCTTCAGAATTATTAAAAGGTCTTGCGTCATTCTTTTTTATCTAATGGTACACCCTTTTTAACATAATTTATTGAAACCGTTCCATGCTTTCATCCAGCATCCTTTTGAATAAATGATACGATCTCATTAAAAATTTCTTCGTCCTTTTTATCTGGCTTTCTAGGTATGGATATCTGAATATATTTTGATTGTAAAAGTGGAAAGCGTCAGGATATGCCTAATGCATTTTACGCAATGGTATGTAAATATACCGGCTTCATTCGGTCCATAGAGAATGTGAAGAGCCGTATCATCTTCGCCAAAATCGAGTTCGAACGCGCCATAGTTAAGTACAGATTGAATGCCGATGCTCCGGATTCTCATAGCGATGTTCCCCCGGATTGACTCCTTAATTTTGGACACATTTTATTTAGCTATTTCATCAATGGCGCTTTCTCACCCCCTACTGGTGTGAGTTGAACTTTCTCGCTAATTTTGCTTCTACTAGTGCCAATAAGTCATGCAATCCTATTTCACCCATTGATGATAAACGGTACAGATGCCCAGAAAAGTCTAGAAAACTAGTAACAGGGTTCGGTACAATCACACAATGAAGCCCTGCCTTAATAGCTGCGGTGAGACCATTTTTAGAGTCTTCGAATGCTAAAGCCTCATGCCCTTCAACCCCTAGGTCTTGTATAGCTCGTAAATAAAGTTCTGGATCGGGCTTTACTCTCTTTACATCGTCCGATGTTTTAATAACATCAAAAAATTCTTTGATTCCGAATTTTTCCAAAAACCCCTCAATCCATCTTCTACTGGAACTTGACGCAAGCCCAATTTTCAAGCTAAGATTTTTTGCCGTTTGTAAGTAATCCAATACTCCTTCTCGAAGCTGTAAATGACTCATTTTGTCCTGATATCGTTCACGGGTTTTTCGGCTAATTTCAGTACGATCAATGGGCTTATGGGCAATTTGGGCAAGCCGTTCATACAATATATCGTCCGTTGTTCCAATACAAATTGCAAAGTCTTCTAACTTTAAATCACAATCATATTCGATCATTACTTCTTTAAACACATCAAACCAAACTGACTCTGTATCTACAATTAATCCATCAAAATCAAACACGATTGCTTTAATCAATTTCTAATTCCCCCATTTTAAATTTTGTTTAATTGGATTCTTACAAAAAGCCTGTGATTGTGAAATAAGTAACAAACGCAACTATTGTAACTATTATACCAAATACTAAACCAATAATCCCCCATACAAGTATTTTCATTTGGATAAGAAGACTTCAGCGTTACTAACTGATAAGCTAACGCAAAAGCCAAAAAAGCATAAAAACTACTCCCCAAAAATCCCATCTTCAAACGATTGCTTTGAGTACCCTGCCACGCATGATTAATTAGCACCCATTCTTGACGATCAGCAATCTTGAACAGAGTGTTATCGACGATGTTGAACGGATTCGTACCCATCCTCTTGTTCCGGGCTACATTACGATCTACGGTTTTATTTACGACGTGAAAAGCGGCCGTCTGATTGAAGTACCTGAAGCTAACCGCATTGGCCGGGCAACCATCTGATTATCCCGCAAAACGAAACCGCTCATTTGAGACATCCTGTATGTCCTGCTGCTATAAAGCAATAAAGGAAACTTGGAGAGACCAAGTTTCCTTTATTTATTTGATTCTACCTCCGCAAATTTTGTCCAGCTAATATTTTTATGTATGGAAGCCCATGGTCGATTATTTTCCCAATGAACTTTCATTGCCAATTGAAACGTCTCTGATAAACATTCATCGGTTAATACTTTCTCTTTTTGTCCCGCGGCTACTATTTGTCCCTCTTTTAACAATAATACATGTGTCATCTCTTCTATAATTTCTTCAATATAATGAGTGACATATAGTACGTGGCATTGTTGATGTGCAATAATTTCTTTCGTTAATGATAAAATATCTTCCCTTGCTAAAATGTCTAATCCTATAGACGGTTCATCTAATATAAGCAATTTTGGTTTTGCCATTAACGCTCTTCCGATAAGTACTTTTCTTTTTTCTCCTTCTGATAACGTGTCATACGTTTTCCCTTTTAAATGATCGATTCGCAAAAATGCCATTAGCTGTTTGGCCTGCTCTCGATCGTCATTGGTCACATTTTCATATAATCCTATTGAAGCAAATTTACCGCTTATCACAATATCCTCTACTGTTTCCGATCTTAACGTTTGATTGAAACGGTCAAGAGAACTGCTGACAAATCCAATTTGCTTTCGAAGCTCAGGCAAGTTCGTTTTCCCGAATTGATGTCCTAAAACAGAAACTTCCCCTTTTGTTGGATATTGATAGCCCGTTATGATATTTAATATGGACGTTTTTCCTGAACCGTTTAAACCTAATATGACCCATTGTTCCTTTTCTTTTACTTCCCAATTTATATCCTTTAAAATAACCCGGTCTCCTCTGATCAAGGACACGTTTTTCATGCTTATGATATTTTCCATTTCACACTGCCCCTCTATTTTTGAGAATATTATAACAAATCATTAGCAAAAATATAAGAATCCGTCTACATTTTTACAGGCTAGTAAGCAGTTCTAAATATGTGAATATTTCTCTTCTGTTTAACAAGATAAAATTGTAACAGTTGACAATTTGTGTCCGATTACAGATAATGTAATAGGAACGTATATTCGCTCGATTCCCGGATTTTAAAGCAAGAATTCACTCATCTTGCTCATTAGCCTAGTCTATGGACACGTTCCTTCTTTGTCAGCACCGAAGGAAACGTATCAAGTGAAACCATCCAACGATATGTGGAAGAACAAAAAACAAGGGGGGTGAAACGGTGCAAGCATTGACAATTAAAATTCGATTCTTTCCAGATAACCCTGAGCTGCTTCGTCAGTTGAGCAGAGAATATATCCATACCGTAAATGCTTTAACCGAACAAGCCGAGAAAGAAGGTTCTTTCCCGAAAGTAACAACAAAAGATGTGGACGCCCATCTTCCTTCGGCTGTTCTGAATCAAGCGATTCGTGATGCGAAAAGTGTATCAAAGAAAATGAAAAAAGAAGGGAAGCGCCCCATCCTCAAAAAACCGGTATATTTCGTCAATAATCAAAACTATACCATTGGCGAGCAAATGATCGCATTTCCGATTATGTTGGATGGAAAAACGAGAAAAACAAGATTTCGAGCGATGGTGACAGAGCGTGATAAAAACCTGATCCAACATGCCAAACTTGGACTGATGCGCATTGTGGAAAAGAGAGGAAAGTGGTATGCACAAGTTTCATTAGGCATCCCTGTGACTGAAAAGAAAAAGGAAAAGGTCATGGGTGTGGATCTCGGACTAAAAGTTCCTGCGGTAGCGGTGACTTCTAATGGAAAAACTCGTTTCTTCGGAAATGGGAGGCAAAACAAATATATTCGCCGTAAATATCAACAAAGAAGGAGAAAGTTAGGGAAACTCAAGAAGTTGTCCGCTATTCGCAAAATGAACAATAAAGAGCAGCGTATTATGAAAGACATCAACCACAAAATCAGCCGCCAGATTGTCAATATGGCAATCAAGGAAGATGTTTCTGTTATTAAACTTGAAAAGCTGACGAACATTCGTCAGACGGCAAGAACAAGCCGTAAAAACGAAAAGCACTTGCATACATGGAGTTTTTATCAGCTTTCAAGGTTTATTGAATACAAAGCTAAGTTAGCTGGAATTTCGGTCGTGTATGTGGACCCGAAATACACCTCTCAACATTGTCCGCAATGCGGAACAAAAAATAAAGTCAGAGACCGCAAGTATGTATGTGGGTGTGGGTACGTCGCACATCGGGATCGAGTAGGTGCGTGGAATATTATGAAAGCACCTGTGGCAGATGGAGTAGCGTAAGCGAAAGTCTGCCAGCCTACGGAGCTATAGGCTCTGCCGTAGGACGGGGTGATGGCACACCCCTGAACTTGGGGGAACTACGGATACCAGAAATGGAATTCCGACTACCACCCAAGAATCCCACGACTTTAGTCGTGCGGAGTGTCAATCCTGCAATGTCACTGTTTGTAACATGTGATACCGAAGAAGGAATAAACAGAGTTTTTGAGCAGTTATCGCAAGATCATTAGCCGCTTATCCATTTAGCGAAAGGTTTGGTTGGGTGGAAGATAAATACGGTGTCTCATGGCAATTAAACCTTGCAAAAAGCAAATGATTAGTTAACAGCCCATTTTTAAATGAATACTAGATAGATAGAGAGGTCATTCTTATGTCATCAACAAACTCAAATCCATCCATGGCTTCACTACTACGCAATCGTTTCATCCAAACGATTATGACGGCCGGCTTGTTTATTCAGGTTGGCATTTGGGTGCGCAACTTTGCGATTCTATTGTTTGTCACCGAGAAGACAAATGGGGATGCGTTTGCCGTCTCACTCATATCGGTGGCCGAATTCGCGCCGATTTTTATTTTCTCCTTTATTGGCGGTACGTTCGCAGACCGTTGGCGGCCAAAACGAACGATGATCTGGTGCGACCTCTTAAGCGCTATATCGATATTTGTAATATTAATGGCGCTCCTGTTTGGCACATGGAAGGTAGTTTTCCTCGCAACATTCGTTTCCGCGATCCTATCGCAGTTCTCTCAGCCTTCAGGGATGAAGCTGTTCAAAGTACATGTTCCGGGAGAACAGATGCAGGCGGGGATGTCATTATTCCAGACAATGATGGCTATTTTTATGATCATCGGTCCGATTTTAGGCACCTTCGTCTTTCAACAATTCGGCATCTACATCTCTATGGCGGTAGTAGGTATAGCTTTTCTATTATCTGCTCTTGTGCTGACCTTATTGCCTCCTGACCGGATGGAGGAAAAGGAGGAAAGAGAAACATCGCTCTGGCATGAAATCAAGCTCGGCTTTCAATATGTGTGGTCGCGCAAGATTCTTGTGACTTTGGGAGGCGGCTTCATGGCTGCCGGGTTAGGGCTTGGATTAATCCACCCGTTGGCCATCTTTCTAGTAACAGAGCGTCTTGGTCTGGAAGAGAGTTACTTGCAATGGCTGTTTGCAGCCCATGGAGCAGCGATGATCATCGGTGGCACTGCGGCGATGGTATTCTCCAACCGGATTGCGCCGCACATCCTGCTGATGCTGGGGATGGGAAGCATGGCTGCAGGAATTTTTGTGATGGGTTGGTCCACTATGTTCTGGCTTACTTTAATGGCTGAGTTTATCATCGGTCTATTCATGCCTGCCCTTCATATCGGCATTAATACGATTATACTGAACAATACCGATGAAGAATTCGTGGGACGTGTCAACGGAATATTGACCCCACTTTTCATGGGTTCGATGGTTATCACGATGAGCTTGGCTGGTCTGTTGAAAGAACAATTCTCCCTATTCGCGATCTATCTGACCTCTGCCGCTCTCTTTGTCATTGGCATACTGATCATGCTCCCGATGTTCCGAATGCCTAAAACGGCTGAAACTGAATAAATAACCACTAACAAAGCCCATTAGCCAGCCATGCTGCGGTACAGCATCACAAAGATGAAAATGTTGTTTTTGTGTCTAAAATAAGCTGTTTGACATAAATGTTCAAACAGCTTATTTTTATTGAAAAATAATCCTCAATCGCCATAGATTGATTCCCGATATTCACTACTAACGTATGAATTTATGAACAGGCTCGAGACGGACATGCACCTACTCGAAAACAGAAAACCGACGATGATTACTAACGATTGAACTCCGTTAGCCCTTGACCTTCACCAACGGAATATGGTTGTTTCGTATTGGAACTTTCAATCCATACAAAATTAGTGGCACTATATAAATCCAGTTTGAAATTCCGACATGTTTAATCAACCTGCATCCTTGTCTATACTGCTCCTAAATGAGTAAATCAAAGGAGCGGAAGAAGAATGAGGAAAAAAGGATTACAAATTACAAACGATCATGGTTGGACGATCGAACGCCTTCAAGAACAGGAACGCAAAATGAAAAAGGCGAACATGGCAAAACGAATTGCAGTCATTCGTCTGATTATGCAAGGCTATTTGGGGATCCAAGTCGCTGAGCTCTTGAATCTCCACCGTGAGGCCGTTTCGATTTACGTGCAAAAGTTTAACATGGAGTGTTAAAGGGCGTCAAAAACAAATCCCTACGTATGGACATCACGCAACCGTTAGCTTATTAGGCGGTGTGAATATCAAAACGGGGGAATTTCACTGTATGGAAACCAATCAATGCAATGCACTTTGCTTATCATACCCAGCACACGATTTTACCGAATGACCTTTGCATTCGGGATCTGGGGTTTTTTTCACTCGCCACGCTGGCGGAGATCGATGCTCGAGGTGCTTATTATATTACCCGGTTGCGTTCCGATATCAAAGTCTATATCAAACAGGACGGGGAGTGGCACGAATGGGATTGGGAATCGATAGGAAATCGATTGGGCGAGGGGGAAGCCGTGGAAGTGGAACACGTGTATATCGGACACCAACGCCTGTATGTTCCGCGTCTGATTTTTCGCCGTCTCACGGCGGAAGAATGGGAAAAACGGCTGACGTATGTGCGGAAAAAGGAAAAAAAGAAAGGGAAGGCGCTGTCACGCCAAACCCTTGAACAAAAGAAATATCACATCTTACTGACCAATTTACCACAAGAATCGTTTGATGCGCAACAAGTTTATGAGCTGTATTCGCTGCGCTGGCAAGTGGAGCTGTTATTTAAGGGCTGGAAATCCTTATTTGACCTTGACCGTGTCAAAAAGATGAAGAAGGAACGATTCGAATGCCACTTATATGGGACATTGATTGCCATTTTAGTCACGCAGACTCTTCTGTTCCAAGCCGGCCGACTATGGTGAGGACTATCAAGGTTCGGTTTCATCTGGCGCCAAAATCCAATTTGAGTATGAGCTGTTATCGGGCACCTGTCTTCAGCTGTGCGTCCAACAGGCCAATGATTCCGATGCCCGCTTTGCTTATCATACCCAGCACACGATTTTACCGAATGACCTTTGCATTCGGGATCTGGGGTTTTTTTCACTCGCCACGCTATTTAAGGGCTGGAAATCCTTATTTGACCTTGACCGTGTCAAAAAGATGAAGAAGGAACGATTCGAATGCCACTTATATGGGACATTGATTGCCATTTTAGTCACGCAGACTCTTCTGTTCCAAGCACGAAGGTATTGGCATCAACGGGAGGGAATCGAGATCAGTGAATGGAAAGCGCTTAATATCCTCCAATCGTATTGGCATCGGTTTCTTTTGCATCCCCAAGCGATGGAAACCGTCCTTCCATCTCTCCTGTCTCTGTTAAGGAAACACGCGAGGAAAGACCGAAGGAAAGGAGAGGAAACGGTATCGGATCTTTTAAAGAAATTGGGGATATGGTAGTGTGGGTTATGGATATAAATGCCAAATAACCCTCTTCTTGAGGGTTATTTGGCATGCCCAGCATTTGGTTTTCTCTTCATCCTTTGATTGATTTTTCGAACATGCGTATCATCCTAAAAAATTTTATACCGCTAACTTGACGGGTATGGGGAGGAGGACGTGATTCAATTTCATGACTTTGGCATTGACGTCCAAACGTATGCAGAGCGTGGAAAAGAAAACGACTTCCCTCTTCTGACACAGTGTCCGCATTGCCGGGCCAAGCGCCCGTTACGGGGAGGAGGACGTGATTCAATTTCATGACTTTGGCATTGACGTCCAAACGTATGCAGAGCGTGGAAAAGAAAACGACTTCCCTCTTCTGACACAGTGTCCGCATTGCCGGGCCAAGCGCCCGTTACACCGCCACGGTTACTATGAGCGAAACGCATTGACCCCACATGGTGATTATCGCATTTGGATTGTCCGGTATCGCTGTCGGGAATGCTTGAAGACGGTGAGTGTGCTGCCTTCCTTTCTCCTCCCGTATTTTCAGTATACGTTGTCCGCCATATGGCAAGTCGTGAAAGAGCAGTTGGGATTGACCGAGGGGACGAACCGGGCTCCGTTTCTCCCGACAAAGGACGGCATCATCTTTTATGTCCGGCGGTTCTGCCGAAACCTATCAAACCTTCACAGCTTTTTTGCGAGGCGGTGGAGGATCATAGGCCCTATCGTGAAAAAAGAAAAGGAACGGGCTTCCTGGTGGATCCGGACGTTGGAGAAACACGGTCTCTATTCGGTCATCAGAGACATGTGGAAGGACGGATTCCGACACCCTTTTGCGAATCAAATGGGATCCTGATTTTACATACATATCCTAAATTGGAAATGGTTGAGGTTCCCACAAACCTTTCCTATCGACGGAGAAAAAGAGATCCGGTACGATAAGGGCAGACGGACCGGAACGGTCCTGATTCCAAGTGAGACAAGGAGGAGATTCGAATGGATGAGTCGATGAGACACGACATTGCCCTGTTTCGGTACGGGCTAATCGCTCCGTTGGTGAATGGGCAGGTGGAACCGAAGGCGTATCTGAAAGAGGTGAGCGAGCGAGTGCACCATGTTCCCCACCAGGGCGACAAACGAATCGCAGCCAAGACGATCCTCGATTGGTGCACCCGATACAAAAAAGGGGGCTTTGACGCCTTAAAGCCGAAGCGCCGTTCGGACCGCGGCCACTCAAGGCGTCTGTCGCCCGATGATGAGGATCATATTTTAGCCCTAAGAAAAGAACATCCCACCATGCCCGTGACGGTGTTCTACGAACACCTGATCGAGCAGGGGGAAATCCCACTATTCATGAGACATGAACCTCCTTGTGGATAGTTGGTGGTACATCTATTCTAACCAAGGAATCGGGTTCATGTCTCCTTTTTTGTTTAGTTGTCAATTTATGTCAGTGAATTTGCTCATCTACAGTTTTTATTTATTGATTCTTCAATTTTATGTTAATTTATTTTATTAATAATTAACACAAAATTCTTGACGGTAATAGGCAGACAGTGCGAGTAAGAATTTGTAAAATCTTCTCGTACTGTCTGCCCTTATTTCTAATTTGTTCAATTAAGAGATAGTTTGGATATTATTATGTCAGCTAGTTTTTTATAAAAGTTGATTATCTAGCCCCTTTAAATAAACCTATTTCAGCTCTTATATCAAAATTAGAAATAAAAAGTTCCTTTCCTATGTTATTTGTTTTTGAAGTTAATGAATAGTACCATTCTTCTTGATTAATAAATGGAGCCCATGAATATAAATCTCGAACCTCTTTGCAATCGTCTATGGTTAGTAAAAACTTATGGTTACAGTGTCGAAGTAAGTTAGCAAGCTCTTCATGTTCCTCTGGTGTCATAAAAACATTATATAATTGCTTTCCTTTTTTGTAGTACGGAGGATCTAGAATTATTAGTACGTCTTCACCTCTGGCAGTTATTAGTTCTTTATAGTCTACACTTGTTATAGTAGTTTCCTGCAATTTTAAAGAGCATAAATCTATTCTTCTACATATCTCTTCTGAATTCCATCTACAGTCGATCTTATATTCAGAATCTTGATTTAAGCCACCTATTGGGTTAGCAGACAGTATCCCTGAATAATTAGTTCTATTTAAAAATAAAAACATAAACGCAGCTTCGACTGAGGATGATGGCTCCGAAAATTTTATTGTTTTCCAAAGTTCTATCGATGGTTTGTGTTTCCTAACCATTTCTTTCAGCTGTTCTGGTTCATCACGGATAACCCGAAAAAAATTTGAAATCATTGGATCCTTATCATTTAACCAATTAATCGGTACTTTAGGTTTTCCAAAAAAAAATGGAACCGCCTTCGAAAAAAGGCTCACGGTATTCCTTATGCGGGACAAAGTATGGGAGAAACCTTTTCAGGACTTTGCTTTTTGAACCTGGGTATCTTAGCGGAGAAAGGATTCATTCCAAATTCACTGTGTTCATCACCTACCTAAAAACACTAGCTATTCAGGAATTTTTCGGGGTAATATATTGCTAAAATTCGCAAATATTTATAAATATTTATGGTATAATTTTAACATGCTGATATTTTTTTGCCAGAAATTTATTGCGGGGGGAAATTTTATGAGTTTAGTCAATAACTTATTAACTAAAGATTTATTGGTTAAACTTGTACAAAAAGAAAATTTTATTGGGTGGGTATACTCAATAGACTATGACTATGCTTATATTATGACCAATGATTTATGGAAAGCGAATGCCCTAGCTGTTCCGCACAACTGCTTTTTAGTAGCAGCAACTTTTGACCCTGAAAAATTCTCTACAGTTTCAATAGAGGAACAAGAGGTTATTTTATTAAGAGTTGTTGGCTCCTCTAAGTTACCGCAAGATGATGATTTAATCAGAACTAAGATTGATTATTTTCAACAACAACAATCAGCCTTTCATAATATAAATTCTAGCGATATGGATGATATAACATTGAGTCAATTACAGTTTGGTGGACTACAGTGTAAGGTACTTGGTACTTTTTATAAAAGGGATGGGGAATTATATCTAGGTAGTGATTTAGAATCATTTGCTACAGCTGCTAGGCTAAATGTATATCGACCTCGCAGAGAAGCTTTAGAAATCATTGTTAATTATGTTGATCCTTTACGGAAAAAGAAGGTAGCAGAAGAAGCCAAGGATTTAGGGATAGAGCGTGAGATTAAACCATTTAAGATTGGCACCGTTAGATATACATCCACGGATAGATTACATAGAAAAGATGAAGAAGAGAAAGTTCCGGTATATATTCAACCGTCAGATTTTCTTGCAAGAAGAACTGCTGTTTTAGGAATGACCAGAACTGGAAAATCCAACATGATAAAACAAACCGTTTCAGTTGTAAAGAGAGTTTCAGATGGAAGTGGTATTAATATTGGTCAGATTATATATGATACAAATGGTGAATATGCTAATGCTAACCAGCAAGATAAAGGCTCTATAGCTGATGTTTACAAAGACGATGTTATTAGATATAGAATGATTCAAACTCCTGGATTTAAGGAGTTACGTAACAACTTCTATACTCAATTATCAGAAGGATTTTCCATAATTCAACAAACTATAAGAGAAAATATTTCTAATCCTTCTGGTGATATTCAAACTTTTTTAAATACCTCTTTTGATGAGCCGGATAAAGCCGAAAAAAGCTCACATAATCGTTGGAAAGTTAAGGTAGCAATTTATCGAACTATGTTAAATAAGGCAGGCTTTGAAGGTGGAGAAAATTTCAAGGTAAAAATTCCAGTGAACCAAGAAGTTATAAATGCGGTAAATCAGGTAGCTGAAGAAGATGATGTAGAATTACAGGACCCTAGAAGTGGAATTAGCCTGACGGAGGCAGAACTTTGGTTTACTTATGCAAGGAAAGCTAATAAAAGAAGTAAACTCTTAAGTTCTAGTAAAAAGCCTTGGCTTGATGATGAAGCTGTTGCAATGTTAAATATGTTAGTTAACAAAAATGATAATGATAGTTATATTAACGGTTATAAGGTTTTGGTTACCGCCAAAAAATACCATTCACCTCACAGAAATAGTGAAGTTAGTGAAGAGATATACGAATACCTAAAACAGGGGAAAATAGTTATCCTTGATTTAAGTGTGGGGAATCCTACTTTAAGGGAAGCCATCAGCAAGCAAATTGCTCAGTATATCTTTGAGCAATCAATGAACATCTTTATCAACGGCGGGACCCCACCTAACATTGTTGCTTATATTGAAGAAGCACATAACTTAATTGGAAAAGATATGGACTTAACAGAAACTTGGCCAAGGATTGCGAAAGAAGGGGCTAAGTATAAGATAGCTTTAGTTTACGCAACTCAGGAAGTATCATCCGTCCATCCAAATATACTGGCTAATACAGAGAATTGGTTTGTTTCACATTTAAATAACCAAAAGGAAGTAAAGGAACTTAGTAAATTTTATGATTTTGAAGATTTTAGCCGTTCGTTAATAAGAGCACAAGATGTTGGTTTTGTTCGAATGAAAACACTGTCAAGTCCATATGTTGTTCCGGTGCAAATTGATAAGTTCGATCCTGAGTTAGAAAAGGGAAAATTAAATAAATTATCATAGGTGATGGAGAATGCCTTATAATAATGAATTTGCTAGTAAGACATCCCATTTTGATATAACTAAAAACCCTGAGGTTAATAATTTTCTAAAAAAGTGTGATTTCTTAAAAGTTCCATCTGAGAAGGAAGTAGAGGAAATCAAATCTCATTTCATTGATGTCCCTAATAGTGGGGAAAATATGCTACCAGAAAAAATTATTGCAATGGATGGTAGCAATTATGAATCTAGTATAGATGATCAATTTCCTAGTACTAAAGTAGGTTATGTAAAAATAGGTACTGTTTTAATAGATATGTTACAATATCGTTCTTTAAGAGTTCACAATGGAAGGTTTGTAGATCCTTTTAAGGTAGCAGCTTTACAAAATAATAATTCCCCTGTTACCTTTCCTTTCCCCAGTGCTAATATTCGTTATAACGGCAAAGAGTCGGTTAAGGACAGCTTTAGGGAGATAATGGATAAGCATTTATATAATACAAGACTTGTAGAGAGTGACCCGAATACAAGCTTAAGAACAATGTTATTTCATCTTGCGTCTATGAGAAGCGGACAAATGGGGACAGGAGATCCAAGCGTATTGAAATTAGATAAATGTCCCAATCCATATTGCACGAGTAAAGGACCAATAGAACTACGTGATGTACCTGAACAACAATATTGCGAGGAATGTGGAAAGGAATTATATCCTTCAGATTGCTTAAGGATTTGGGAGGAAGTATCAGATTTTCAATCAAATAAAGTACCGCTTAATCGTTTTATGCTCCTTGTAGAACATTTAATACCAATGAGTTATATTCGCTATTTAGCGGATAAGTCTTTAGAATCATTGGTTAATCTCGCATTTTTTATTGATGGACCATTAGCTATATTCGGTCCAAGTGCTTGGATACACTCCCCAATTATGAAATTTATCTATACTGTTAATCAAAAATTAAAGGAAAAGCACAATAGTAAATTATTAATTATAGGACTACAAAAATCTGGGCAAGTAGTAGACCACGCACATTTGATTTCTAAATATCTGCCAGAAAACAAGATATTCTCAATAGATGATGATTATAGGTATAAGTATATTTTGGCAAGTAGGGATTCCGCAAATAATGGATTTGGTTATGAAACTTACTACGGTCAGGATTTTATTTATAAAACTGCAACAGGTAGAACCTTTGTTTTCTCACTTCCATATCCTTTTGAGAGCAAAAGTTTATCTGGAGTTGATTTTAAAAAGGAAAAAGTAGAAATAAAAAACTATGAGGAATTAAGTCGAGCGGTTACTTTAATAAGCCATTTTGAATCAGATTTATATAAAAATGCTGTTGTACCAATTGCTCTTGCTCATAAATATACAGCAATAAGTTTAGCCCCTGGTGGTCAGGTGTTAGATTTACTTACTAGAAGTAACTTGATTAAAAAACAGTAAGCTTAAGGTCAAAAAATTTATAGTGGGAATCTGTACTTAATTAAGATATTCGCCAAGTTACTTTCAAAATGTTGAGGAGGTAGAATCCGTTTTCTATTTCTGTATTAGGTGATAAGTTTAGTTTTCAGTATTACCTAAAACCAAACTCTGTGAGATATTCATAGAGTTTGGTTTTACTAAAACATCGAGGTTTTTATAAATACATAGAATGTGTTGTTTACCGTTTTGCTACTTCGTTTTTCCACGGGATAATTTTGTTTTCAACATATTCAGATGTTTTCATTCGACTGTTTTCATTCGACAAGTGTCAGCTTCAAGGAGTGTATCGTTTGTAAATGTATTGGATGCAATAAACAGCTTGAAACATAGCGATGATTCTTTTTAGCGCTGTCAAGCTCTCGGATTCCTTTAACCATGAGTTGCTTGCCAGATTTGTAACGGTGTTTTACTTGTACAATTCGTTAGCTTTATTTGATAGGTTGTTTTCGCAGGGAATGTTGCTCAGAGGTGCACATCAATCTAATGGACGCTAATTCTAATCAGGTTCATTGCAACATATACGAAAACAGCCAAAAGTAAAGACACCGAAAACTAAATTAGTCTTCGTTGTCTTCTCTTGCTGCTTTATTCTTTTCTTTTGTCTTATGAACAACCCACTCAAAGTGCTTAATTATCTCCTCGATCTCTTCTTCCGATAGGCTTCTCCACTTCTCGATATCGAAGAAGCCCATTTGTTCGATACCGTATTTTTTGATGAGTTCATTGATTTTAGCAAGTGTATTTAACTCCTCTGGAATGTCATCTTTCTCTAGCGGATTCGGATTATCCGTGCGACCAAGGAGATAATCGGTTGTGACGTTGAAGAAGTCAGCGAGTTGTCTAACGAATTCAAAGGACGGTTCACGTTCGTCTCTTTCGTACATACCAATTGTACTTTCACCAAGATTAAATCTATCAGCTAGATCTTTTTGGGTCATATTTCTTTTTTTCTAAGAAAACGCAACCTTTTTCCAAAAGTCATATATAATCACCTATTTCGGGTACCGTCAAGAATTTTGTGTAATGTAATGGGGTAGGGTTTCTCTGAAATGGATTTGAATTGATAGGTGTAAATTATCACTTTATTTTGGAATAAAAGAGGCATTTTTTTGCACAATTCTTCAGAAAGCCCTCTCCCCTTTTCTGAAAGAATGTGCTAAATTTTTTGTGAATTATTTCGGAAGAGAAAATCCATCGGTTCAGAGGAGGGGGAGGAGGACGTGATTCAATTTCATGACTTTGGCATTGACGTCCAAACGTATGCAGAGCGTGGAAAAGAAAACGACTTCCCTCTTCTGACACAGTGTCCGCATTGCCGGGCCAAGCGCCCGTTACGGACCGCGGCCACTCAAGGCGTCTGTCGCCCGATGATGAGGATCATATTTTAGCCCTAAGAAAAGAACATCCCACCATGCCCGTGACGGTGTTCTACGAACACCTGATCGAGCAGGGGGAAATCCCAGAAAACCATATCTCTTACTTTACTATATACCGATTGTTGAAAAAATACAACCTTGTCGGGAAAGAAATCTTGCCCATGCCGGAGCGAAAGCGCTTTGCGTATGACCAGATCAATGAGCTTTGGCAAGGGGACTTATCCCATGGACCAACGATTCGAGTCAATGGGAAAGCCCAGAAAACGTTTTTGATCGCCTATATCGATGACTGCTCGCGGTTTGTGCCGTACGCGCAGTTTTTCCCTTCGGAGAAGTTTGAGGGACTTATCCCATGGACCAACGATTCGAGTCAATGGGAAAGCCCAGAAAACGTTTTTGATCGCCTATATCGATGACTGCTCGCGGTTTGTGCCGTACGCGCAGTTTTTCCCTTCGGAGAAGTTTGACGGGCTGCGGATCGTCACGAAGGAAGCGGTGCTTCGTTGCGGGAAGCCGAAGCGCATTTACTCGGACAACGGGAAAATTTATCGATCCGAGGTGCTGCAGTATGCGTGCGCCGAGATGGGAATTACGCTCATCCACACCCAGCCGTATGACCCGCAAAGCAAAGGGAAAATCGAACGGTTCTTCCGCACCGTACAGACGCGGTTTTATCCGCTGCTGGAGTTGGATCCCCCGAAGTCGCTCGAAGAGCTGAACGAGCGTTTTTGGAGGTGGCTTGAAGAGGAGTATCATCGAAAACCGCACGCCTCGCTGGACGGAAAAACGCCGCATGAGGTGTTTCAATCGCAAGTGCATCTCGTGTCGTTCATCGAAGATGGCGATTGGCTGGATGCGATTTTTCTGAAGCGGGAGCACCGCAAGGTCAAAGCCGATAGGCGTGATGGATTTTTACCGTGGTCTGGCCTTGGGATTAGGAGAGGAACCGAAGTACCGCAAGGTAGACCTCTTCCGCCAAATCCAGCAGGCGATCGAGCGATTGTATCATGAACGGCGGATCACGCCGGTGTTCATTTTGGACGAGATGCACGCGGGAGCCGTTTGCGAAAGAAACAGACCCGTCCGAGGCGTATCAAGGGGCGCCGTTTCAGGAAGCGTTGCGGGCGCTGGAGTACGTGAAACGAACCCGGGGGATCGGGCTGTTAATCGGAGAGCCGGGGGCGGGCAAGACGTTCGCCCTTCGGGCGCTGAAAGAGTCATTGAATCCATCATTGTATCATGTCGTCTACTTTCCGTTATCCACCGGAGGCGTGATGGATTTTTACCGTGGTCTGGCCTTGGGATTAGGAGAGGAACCGAAGTACCGCAAGGTAGACCTCTTCCGCCAAATCCAGCAGGCGATCGAGCGATTGTATCATGAACGGCGGATCACGCTCGCTGGACGGAAAAACGCCGCATGAGGTGTTTCAATCGCAAGTGCATCTCGTGTCGTTCATCGAAGATGGCGATTGGCTGGATGCGATTTTTCTGAAGCGGGAGCACCGCAAGGTCAAAGCCGATATCCACCCGAAGGCGTGATGGATTTTTACCGTGGTCTGGCCTTGGGATTAGGAGAGGAACCGAAGTACCGCAAGGTAGACCTCTTCCGCCAAATCCAGCAGGCGATCGAGCGATTGTATCATGAACGGCGGATCACGCAACCCATTTGTCTTGATTTTGGCCGGGCTGCCCCATTTACAGGGGAAGCTGCGGCTCAATCAGCACCGCCCTCTCGACCAGCGGATCATCATGCGATACCGGATGGGGCCGCTGGAGAAGGAAGAGGTGGCGGGCTACATCGAACATCGGATGAAACAGGCCGGGGCGAAGCATCCGATCTTCACCCCATCGGCGTTAGAGTCGATTGCCCTGCAGTCGCGGGGATGGCCTCGGGTGATCAACACGTTGGCCACGACGTGCCTGTTATACGGGTATCAGCTGAAAAAGGACGCCATTGACGAAGAAATGGTGCGCATGGCCGCAGAGGAACTTTGAGATGGATTCGACCAACCCATTTGTCTTGATTTTGGCCGGGCTGCCCCATTTACAGGGGAAGCTGCGGCTCAATCAGCACCGCCCTCTCGACCAGCGGATCATCATGCGATACCGGATGGGGCCGCTGGAGAAGGAAGAGCAACCCATTTGTCTTGATTTTGGCCGGGCTGCCCCATTTACAGGGGAAGCTGCGGCTCAATCAGCACCGCCCTCTCGACCAGCGGATCATCATGCGATACCGGATGGGGCCGCTGGAGAAGGAAGAGATGGCGGGCTACATCGAACATCGGATGAAACAGGCCGGGGCGAAGCATCCGATCTTCCCCCCATCGGCGTTAGAGGCGATTGCCCTGCAGTCGCGGGGATGGCCTCGGGTGATCAACACGTTGGCCACGACGTGCCTGTTATACGGGTATCAGCTGAAAAAGGACGCCATTGACGAAGAAATGGTCTGTAGATGAGCAAATTCGCTAACATAAATTTACAACCAAACAAAAAAAGAGACATGAACCCGATTCCTTGATTAGAATAGATGTGTCACCAAAACTATTCACAAGGAGGTTCATGTCTCATGAATAGATTAGCACATCATCAAGGAATCCACAAGTTTTTCACGATGTTGGGGTTGGCACTTTATTTTTCAAAACCTGTCATGAAGCATCTCGTTCATATCGTGGATGCGCTGACCACCAAAGGATTTGCGGGAACATTGACCGATCTTCATCATTGGAGCTTTCATCCGAACCACCGCACGACACTCAGCCATTTTTTCACGAAAAGCCCTTGGGATGAAGAGACGCTGCTTCGCAAACTTCAACAGTGGATGCTTCGTCGTGTCGAACGCATCGCCAAACAGGAGAATCAACCCCTTTTTGTTTCGATCGATGATACGATTTGCCAAAAAACCAAGCCTTCGTCACAGGCAACGCACGCCATTCAAGGGTGTGATTGGCACTATTCTCACACAGAGAAAAAGTCGATCTGGGGACATTCTCTCGTTTGGCTCATGGTTCATACGATGACCCAGGCTTTTCCCTTTGCGTTCCGCCTCTACGACAAGGCGGCTGGGAAAAGCAAGGGGGAACTCGCGATCGAGATGCTTTCTTCTTTGGATGTACACCGTCCTGTTTATGTGCTGATGGACTCTTGGTATCCATCGCAAACGCTCGTGGAAGCTTGTCTGAAAAAGGGATTCCACGTAATCGCAATGCTCAAGGCCAATCGGCTTCTTTATCCAAAAGGCATTGCGGTTCAGGTGAGGGAGTTTGCCCGCTACATCGAACCGAAAGACACTCACCTCGTCACGGTGGGAGAAGAGCGTTATCGGGTTTATCGCTACGAAGGCTCTCTCAAAGGTCTCGATGATGCCGTGGTGCTGCTCGCTTGGAAAGCCGATCAGCCGATGACATCGGAACATCTTCACTGCGTCTTGAGCACCGACCGTGATCTAAGCGATGAAGAGATCTTGCGCTACTATGCCCAGCGTTGGTCGATCGAATGTTTTTTCCGTCAAGCGAAAGACCAGCTGAAACTCGATGGATACCGCGTTCGCGGACGTCGGGCGGTGAAACGCTACTGGATCTTGGTGCAGCTTGCTTACGTGTACAGCATGTTCGAGTCGAACAGCGATTTTTCTGATGGGCTCGATCTTCTGCGCAAGAGAAAAGGACATAGCCTCGTGGAGTTCATTTACCGTGCAGCGAAACAAAATATTCCCATTGATACCGTGAAAAAACAGCTCCACGTGGCATAAGGGGTACCCTGTTTGTCTCTTTTACATGGTAATTATTGTAATTAAAATTGCTCAACTACAGTACAAAAAAGGAGACATGAACCCGATTCCTTGATTAGAATAGATGTGTCACCAAACCATTCTCAAGGAGGTTCATGTCTCATGAATAGACTACCACATCACCAAGGAATCGACAAGTTTTTCGCAATGTTGGGGCTGGCCCTTTATTTCTCTAAGCCGGTCATGAAGCATCTCATTCATATTATCGATGCGCTGACAACGAAAGGATTTGCGGGAACCTTGACCGATCTGCATCACGAGAGCTTTCATCCCAACCATCGAACGACACTGAGCCATTTTTTCACGAAAAGCCCTTGGGATGAAGAAATCTTGCTTCGCAAACTCCAGCAGTGGATGCTTCGTCATGTGGAACGAACGGCCAAGCGAGAGAATCACCCCATTTTTGTTTCGATCGATGATACGATCTGCCGAAAAACGAAGCCTTCGTCACAGGCGAAACACGCTATTGAAGGGTGTAATTGGCATTATTCTCACGCGGACAAAAAGTCGATTTGGGGACACTCTCTCGTCTGGCTCATGGTTCATACGATGACGCAAGCCTTTCCCTTTGCGTTTCGCCTCTACGACAAGGCGGATGGGAAAAGCAAGGGTCAATGGGCCATCGAGATGCTTTCTTCTTTGGATGTGCACGGTTCTGTTTATGTGCTGATGGATTCTTGGTACCCATCGAAAACACTCGTGGAAGCCTGCCTGAAAAAAGGATTCCACGTCATTGCGATGCTCAAGACGAATCGGGTTCTCTATCCAAAAGGCATTGCGATCCAAGCCAAGCAGTTTGCACGCTACATCGAACCGGAAGACACCCATCTCGTCACGGTGGGAGAAGAGCGTTATCGCGTGTATCGCTACGAGGGAGCGCTGAAAGGTCTCGATGATGCCGTTGTGTTGTTGGCTTGGAAAGCCGATCAGCCGATGACACCTGAACATCTTCACTGCGTCTTGAGCACCGACCGGGAGCTAAGCGATGAAGAAGGACATCTTTGGCCTCGAAACGGCTGCTTGATGCCTATAGTCTCGATTCTCTAGACAACAAGGATGACACGGAGAAGCTGGCGCGATATCATCCATTCGACCTTGAGTCCCTAAAGGAGCTTAGCCGGCCTCTGCCTGATGACTAGACCGAACGAAGGAATGTAGGCACAAGGATGCCAAGAGACATGGGAGGGTTCGTCATCATCAGCGATGCAGAGATCCACGGTGCATCCCATATGCTTCCCCCACTACAACCAAATTTAACCAGTAGTGGCCGCGAAGCGTACCCCATCAATGTAAGATATACACATATTTAAGAAATAATGTTAGAAACTTTGTCGAAAAATATTTTTTTGACACCCCTGAAACGGCTACAACCGTTGATATATCAACATTTATAGAGGGAGGGATTTTTCATATGAACATTCGCTGCTTTCGCAAAGAGGATTGGCTGCAAGTGAAGGAGATTTACGAGCAAGGAATTGCGACAGGACAAGCAACGTTTGAAACGACAGCACCATCGTTCGAAAAATGGGAATCGACCATTGCCGCAAATTTATGTTTAGTCGCTGAAGACGAAGAAGGCATTCAAGGCTGGTGTAAGATCAGTAAAGTATCGGATCGCTGCGTGTATGAAGGAGTGGGAGAGGTGAGTGTGTATGTTCGAGATGTGAGTCGAGGAAAAGGAGTGGGAAAACAACTTCTAGAAGCCATTATCAAAGAATCAGAAGCAAAAGGATTTTGGACATTAACTGCGGGGATTTTCCCTGAAAACATACCAAGTTTACGTTTACATCAAAGCGTTGGATTTCGTAAAGTGGGTATCCGACAACGTATAGGAAAGTTAAATGGGGTATGGCGTGATGTTATATTGCTTGAACGTCGTAGTCAAATTGTAGGTATAGATTGATAATGACTTTTAGATGTGCAACGAGAAATTTTAAGAATAACCTAAAATAAGATAGGATGTGTCCAAAATTAGTGGGTCAAACAATAAGATGGAGCGGAAGAAGCCGCTCTTTTTTCCTTTTCCATACACATTTAGGGCTTGAATCTCATCGAGGAAAACAACACAATTCGTCGTACCTCCTTGTATTCGTTGAAGAAGATAGCTTTTATAAGGATCTAGTTTGCTTTTTCTTTTTTTCTCACTGACTTTACGCTCTGGAAGCTTGTCCCCCTTTAGATACTTACGAATGGTTTTCCGATCAAAACCTGTTTCTTTGGCAATCGCTGTTTGAGTCCAGCCTTTCTGATATAACTCTCGGATCATAAAAACTCCCCTATCTTCAGCATCGTGTCTCCACTCTATCTAAGATATTGGTTTCGAAACGATTATCTGTTATTTAAACCGCTGTTATTGGAGATTTTATCAACTGTTAACTACATATTCTCATGTGATTTCCTATAATGATACAATAACTAAGGAAATTATTTCTAACTGATTAGATAGATTTTGGGGAAGGGGGCAGCCTATGAACAATATTGAGAATGAAGTAAAACGTATAGAAGCCATTATTGACCAAGATTATGAGGGGTTAGATTATTGGAATATTAACCGAGACACTGCGTTGAAACTTTTATGCACATTGTTTCTCATTAGCCCCCTAATGAATTTGGACACTCGATAAGGTGTTTTTTATAATCGAAGTGACCAAATGAAGGGGGCTTTTGATGTACATGAAACGAAGAAAACATTCGAAGGAATTTAAGCTACAAGTGGTGAAAGAAGCATTAGAAGTTGGAAATAAAGCATTGGTAGCTAGAAGATACGAGCTTAGCCCGAATCTTGTGCAAAGATGGGTGAAGGCATATGAAGAAGGAAAACTAGGACAAGAAATGGTTTCCTCTCCCTCTTCAGCTGAAATCAAACGGCTGGAGGAAGAAAACGAGCAGCTCAAGAAGCTATTAGGGGAAAAAGATTTAGAAATCGCGATTTTGCGTGATTTGATAAAAAAGAAGAACCCTCACTTACTGAAAAATTGGAAGTAGCCGAGCAGTGGATCAAGAAAGGATATCCGATTACAAAAGTATTGGAGATTCTAGAAATCAATCGCTCAACCTACTATTATCAGCAGAACGGAAAAGTCAAGAAGAAAACAGTAGGTGGGGGACGTCCAACACCCGGCTACTCTCTAACGGCAACTGGCGAAAAAGTGTCAGACGAACCAATCCAAGAATGGCTCTCTGAACTTGTGATGGGAGAAGGATTTGCCTACGGATATCGCAAGCTGACCATTCAGTTAAGAAGAGACCATCAGCTTGTGATCAGTAAGAAAAAAGTATATCGATTGTGTAAAGCGATGGACTTACTACGTCCGCAGCGAGAGAAACGGATTCCATATCCGAAGAAACTCGCTCGAAATCGCATTATTACAGGCTCGAATCAGTTATGGGAAATGGACGTGAAATACGGATATATCGAAGGAGAAGAACGCTTTTTCTTTGTTTTGTCGCTCATCGATGTGTATGACCGTTCGGTAATTGATTACCATATTGGGTTGAGTTGTTCAGGAAGCGATGCCGTAAAGACGCTTCAAAGAGCGTTATTCAAGCGTCAGCAATTTGAACAGGCAAATAAACCTGTGATTGCCTGTGAGCGATTTGGAATCGAACATGAACGGATTCCACTACGGACGCCGAATATGAATGCGCATATTGAAGCGTTTCATCGTGTACTGGAGGAGGAATGTCTAGGAAGAATGGCGTTTGACAGCTATGAAGAAGCTTATCAAGCCGTGATGGAGTACATGAAATTTTATAACGAGCGAAGGATTCATTCGAGTATTCTCGATCTTCCACCGCATGAATTTTACAAAAAAGTGCAAACGGAATCGTTAATCATCAAAGAAGTTCGCGTATAAGGCAAGAGGATTTTGTCTTCTTGCCAAGAAAAAACGAGAAATTTTGAGAATAACCTAAAATAAGATAGGATGTGTCCAAATTTAGGAGGTCAATCCGGGTGGTCATTTGTCTGAATGGTTAGTTTATGAAATCAGTTAGTGTATCCAGCAACTTTTTTAGGGTATTCGGATTATCTGGTGGAATACAATTTAGGTTTAGCATCTTCAAATAGTGTTTTGTTACACTGTTTTTTCGCAATAATTAATTGGTACCCATTTTCAATTTAAGGGGTGCGTATAAAATTGGATGATAAAAAGAAACAGATACAAAAACAGGTACAAAAAAGATACAGAGAGATAAAACAGCAAAGAAAAGAAGAAGAGGAAAAAAACAGTAAAGGAGAAGTGCTTATCGTCATTGCTATCGTTGTTTTATTTATTTTCCTAAATGCTTTTTTCAAAGCTTTATAACACGTAAATCATCTTCATGGTAACATATCCTATGGAAGCTTCCATAATCTGTGTTGAAACCTGCTTCATGGTTGGTTAAGGGGACAGAAAAGGTTAAAGGAGAAAGAAATTAAATAATTAAACCAAAGGGGAAGGGGATGGGTAAATGGTTGTTCTTGAAACACAAAGGTTGATATTAAGACAGTATAGAGATGAAGATATTACTTCTCTGCATCATATTTTTTCTGACCCAGATGTAAATTAGCACATTATTTCAGAATCCCTTTTTCAAATTATTTCAGGCGGATTCGGAAATAATGTGCAAAATTTTTGCGGATTGTTCCGGATTTTGCACATTCTTTCGGAACGTTTGCACGCTCTTAAAAACCGAGGTGATCGTTGGCATCGAGCCAACGGGACATTATTGGCTCAATCTCGCTTACTTTCTTGACGAGAAGGGCATTCCTCTCGTCATGACAAACCCGATGCACGTGAAGCGATCCAAAGAGCTGGACGATAACCTTCCAACCAAGCATGATGCGAAAGACGCGCTCGTCATTGCCCGGTTAGTGAAAGACGGCCGATTCAGCTATCCGCGTATTCTGAAAGGGATGGAGGCGGAGCTGCGCGTGGGAGCGACATTTCGCTCCAAATTGGTGGAAGAACAGGGAGCGATTCGAAATCAAATGATTCGCTGGCTTGATCGATATTTTCCGGAGTTTTCCCAAGTCTTCCCGTCATTTGGGAAAATGGCGCTCGCGGTGCTGGAATATACGCCATTTCCGAGTGATCTGGCAGGAAAAGAGCTAGAAGAGGTGCTGGCCCTTTACCGGCAAAGTGAGGGATTACAATCGCCACAAAAACCGAAAGCGAAAAAGCTCATAGAACTGGCCCAACACTCCATTGGCGTAACGGAAGGACAACAGATGGCCCGTATCGAAATTGCCACGCTTGTCCGCCGGTACCGCCAACTGGAAGAAGAAATCGAGGCACTGACAGAGCAGCTGATCGAACTCGTACAGACATCGGTCGAGTACGATGGTTGAAGATCGTTCCGGGCTTAGGCGATGCGACCATCGTAGAACTGTTATCAGAGATCGGGAGTTTCTCCCATTATCAGGATCCGCGGCAGCTTATCCAATTAGCGGGCCTGACGCTGCGGGAACATTCCTCCGGCCAACACAAAGGGCAAAAACGGATCTCGAAGCGTGGAAGAAGGCGGTTGCGCGCCCTTCTGTTCCGGGTGATGATGCCGATGATCCGCCACAACGAAGCGTTTCGGCAGCTGCACGACTATTACACGACACGTCCTGATAATCCGTTGCGGAAGAAGCAATCGATTGTGGTGTTATGCGGAAAATTATTGAAGGTATTGCACGCTGTATGTACGAAGCACCAAGCGTTCGATGCGAAGCGAATGATGCAGGACATCTTTGGCCTCGAAACGGCTGCTTGATGCCTATAGTCTCGATTCTCTAGACAACAAGGATGACACGGAGAAGCTGGCGCGATATCATCCATTCGACCTTGAGTCCCTAAAGGAGCTTAGCCGCATTAAATTCTTCAAACAGGAAGAGTCATATACGTCTAAAGCCAGCTTTTTTGACGGGGATGAGATTCCTGAATATAATGCCGACAATCCAAAAGAATATAAGTTCAGCGGCAAACGTATTAAGCGAGGTTTGTATCGAACAAAGTCCGGCAAACTAATCAATGCTGATGTAAATGGTGCATTAAACATCTTAAAGAAAAGTAAAGCTGTAGACCTGAGTGTCTTATGCTCTAGCGGAAAAGTAAAGCTGTAGACCTGAGTGTCTTATGCTCTAGCGGCGAAGTGGACACGCCTCAAAGAATAAGGATTGCTTGAAGCAGTCAAACTTCTTTGGAAGCCCCCACTTCAAATTTTCGCTAGAAAATTAAGTGGGGGTAGTTCACGAGTTATAATGTAAGAACATATAAATCATCACACGGAAACCGCTTTAAAACATCACTAAGCCTTTGTAGCTGTAGGCTTGGATCTCCATCTAAGAATCCTATATATCCATAATCACTCATAGATACACGCGTGAAGTGTGCCCAAACCGCTTCTCAACCCTTGATATATAAGGGTTGAGAAGCGATTCCTAGTAAGTGTCTAACTCGGGGCAGTCGTTTCTTCGAATTTTGTCGAAGTGTTGAGGTTGAGCGGCAGAGGTGTATAGGATTATAATCATATATAGAACAAACGTTCTTTAGAGGGCGGAGTGAATGAGATGAGCAAGGCGAACATGGGTGCCTCATCAGTTTTACCATATTGTGTGTCGCGAGAATCGCCGTGATCCGTTGTTTCAAGAACCGAATGATTTTCTCGCTTTTTTGCATATCCTCGGTCAGCTTCATGAAAAAATTCCGTTTGAAATGGCTTCTTATTGCCCTCATGACAAACCATTTTCATTACGATATTGATTTGGTCGTTTTTTATCGTCCGGAAGATATAGAATCTAAAGAAGTATCAGAGGTGTTAGACAACTATATTCATCAGATATCCCGACAGTACCGTTGTGATGCATATTTTTGTCTAACATTGGAACACTATCCTCCAGAGGTTAAAGATAGGATATCTGGGAATGTTGCTATAATGCAAACTTATTGGATGGGGCAGTTTGGTTTTGACAGAAATAGAAAGCCTAAGGGGATTGTTGAAATACGTCGTGAAGAATTAATGAAGTTAGGAGGTGTTACTCATGATGTCGCCTCAAGATTGGATGGATAGAAAAATTCGGGAAACGGAATCAATCATAAAAGATACGAAAGAGCAACTTTCTGTATTAGATATTCCTGATTATGTGCAATCATTACAAATATCATCTTTTAAGCGGCGCCTTGAAGATCTTAAAAAAGTAAAAAAAGAAATCGAAATGGTTTCGAACAGAGAAGAAATGGTATTAACAATGCATCCCCCTAATTTACCAAGCGGAAAAATATCTGTACGTGCTTTTACTTCAGTATTAAGTGGTTTACAAAATTTATCGGATAGCATTGCAAATACTCTCTTTAATCAGCCAAGTGAAAAAGGAAAAATACCTCAAGATATTCTTGAGCAAAATGAGTTTATCTTAAGAGAAACTAAAGCAGGATCTTTCAAAGCTGTTTTGGAAGTTAAGCATCCGGAACAGCATACACTTGATGAACCAATGCAATCGCAAATAATAGGTGAATTGTTTAAATTATTAGAATCATCTGATGTGCCAGATCAACTAGCCGAATTGATTTCGCAATTAGGACCAAGAACTTTAAAAAACTATATTGAGTGGACAAAATCCATTAAAGAATTAAATACATCGATAGAATTGGAATGGACATCACTATACAGATCACCATCGCGTATATCATTAAATGTAGAAAAAGCAGAGCGGATTTTTAAAACTCTTAGCGATTTTTCTAATACGACAGAAACAGAAATAAAAATAATAGGCAGATTAACTGGTGCGAATATAAGAATTAAAAATTTTGAAATTGTAACCGATGAAGGTGAAAAAATTACAGGAAGAATAAGCAAAGATGCATTAAAAAAGATTGAAAATTTGGGTCTTAACAAAAAATGTGAAGCCGATTTACTAAAAGTTACTGTTATCGGACCGGCAAATCGGGAAAAAGTATCTTGGACTTTACGTGATATTAGATTATTATCGTAGAAATTGACATTTATTTTTTTAATTTTAGGCAGTACAAAGAAAACTGCCATTTACAATCTTGGCAACGGCTTAGATTTATTCCGTCAAAGAAGTGATGGAACAGAGAATATTTAACATTTCATTTATATATCCTTTAAAAAAAGAAGGTGAACTTTTTATGAATCAATTTCAGATAGGATTTACAAATGGAAAATCGGACTTATCTATTGGGTTTGATACAAATATCTTGCTCGATGCGATATACAAAAGTATTCAAGGAAGTCCACTTTCTTCATTAGAAGTAAACTCATTATGGCAAGCTAAAGATTTCCTAGAATCAATTGTCCAATTTTGCAATGGAACCCATAAAATGAGTACAGCAGGTATATCAGGGGGGGAAGCATTTAGCATATACGTAAATGCTCTTGAGTTTGAAGGTACTGTAGAAGATATCAAAAAGTCTGTATCAGAACATATTAAAGTTTTAAATGAGCTTGAGAAAGGAAATACAGCAAATGAAGATGATGTAGGCTCAATCGTAGATGTTTTTCAGTCCATTTCTAAATATTTAAATAATGAGGTCTTAAGTTTTACCTCAAGTAATATCGGGGGTTGGAGAATTTAAATATGAGAATATCTGCGATTGGTAATTTAAAGGCTACAGTTAGTGATATGTTTAATTTTGAAGATCAATTAAAAAATCTTTCATTAAAGATATATCCATCTGTTGCTTTAAAGGAACTGATCGTAAATGATCTTATACCAATTGTAAAACAACTGCGGGATATTTTAATATCGGAAATTAAAGCTTTGGAGGAAAATGAACAGCATGTTATTTCTTCTAAGGCTAAGGCAGTAAACAAAATATGGTTTAGTCGCCGTATTCAATTTGTAGCAAGTGCTATTTCAGGGACAGATTTGAAATCTTATCCATTAGAGATTATGGAAATATTTAAAGAGATGATCAAAAACATAGACGGAGAAAATTTTGAATTATTAACGTCTCCTATAGACCAGTTAAATTTTACTTTTCAGGAAATTTGGCATCCAATAAAAAAACTACTTGAAAATGAAGTAGGAGTTACAAGTAATAATAATAAAAAGTTTGTTAAATTAACATTTCCAAGCCAGCATAAGGATAATGTGTTCTTAAGTGGTATTTATGCTCATGAAATAGGACATTATTTTGACCGAAATAGGGGACTTTGGTCCAAAATATTTGCACAAAAAGTTTTGTCCCACCCTTATTTAAATAAGTTAGGAAAATTCTTTTTCAAACAAAACAATCATCCAGCTTCCATTGCGGAAATTTCATCTTTTCTCCATGATACAGTACTGGGGGCATGGCTTCGCGAAGCTATAGCCGACTGTGTGGCAATATATTTATTAGGACCTGCTTTTATATTTTCTTCCAGTGACTTGCTTACTTCAGTTGTAGGTACGCAAATAATTCAAACGGGGAGCTTGATAGATGTCCCATCCCACACACATCCGCGAGATGGATTAAGATTTAAGTTTCAGTTAAGTGTTTTACGAAAGTTGAAACTGTATGATCCTTTACACGAAAAAATCAAGGAAATCTTAGATACATTAGAAAAGGACTGGGAACAAGCCCAAGTGGTGTATCAGCCTAACATAATTAGTCGCAATTATATAAGTTTTATGCTTAACCAGGAGTCCTATCAAATACTAGAAAGAATATGGGAAGAGTGTTTATCATTGGTTGTTAATGAAGTTGAAGCGCTTATAGGTGATAATTTAATGAAACCATGCCACATAGAAGAAGCGATGAGGCTGGCTGAAGAGAGAATTAAATGGTTAGTTCCGCCGAATGAATTAGACGGAAAACCAGCTAATGCAAAAGCTATATTGAATTCTGGTTGGTTTGCAAAATTATTAGGGGACAATGAAATATTATCTAGAGTTCAAAGTTTGGATGGGGAAAAATCAGAGTACAACTTCTTAGGGTTGCTAAATGGATTAATGAAATATGCGTTGCATGCCTCTACCATCCAAGAAAGGTGGGGGAATTAAATGGCTATTTTGTCTAAAGATAAAATAGAGGAATATTTATCATTAGATGATCATGAAAAGAGATTGATTGTTACTCCAATATTAGACAGAGAGAAGCAATTAGGAGCTTCGACAATAGACCTGAGGTTAGGAACAAAATTTAAAGTAGATATGAGAACTAGAGAGCCATATATTGACCCGATGGAGAATAATAGACCAATAGAAACTTTTTTTGATCAGACGTATCGAAATTTTGGTGAAAAGTTTTTGTTATATCCTGGCCAGCTTGTTATAGCATCTACCTTCGAATATGTTAGACTGCCTAGTAATTTAATGGGATTAGTAGTTACACGTTCCTCATGGAATAGACTGGGGGTGACTATATCTTCTGTGGTACAGCCAGGATATGCCGGTGTATTGACATTGGAGTTATATAAATCCAGTTTGAAATTCCGACATGTTTAATCAACCTGCATCCTTGTCTATACTGCTCCTAAATGAGTAAATCAAAGGAGCGGAAGAAGAATGAGGAAAAAAGGATTACAAATTACAAACGAAACGCAATATTAATCTAGGAAAAAAGACAAATCAAAACTTTGTCAATATTCCTCTCGGTAACATAAAAGAAAAACTAGAATATCTTTGTAAATTTTACGGCATTGAATTCTTGAAACAGGAAGAATCCTATACGTCTCAAGCCAGCTTTTTTGACGGCGATGAGATTCCTGAATATAATGCCGACAATCCAAAAGAATATAAGTTCAGCGGCAAACGTATTAAGCGCGGCTTGTATCGAACAAAGTCCGGCAAACTAATCAATGCTGATGTAAATGGTGCATTAAACATCTTAAAGAAAAGTAAAGCTGTAGACCTGAGTGTCTTATGCTCTAGCGGCGAAGTGGACACGCCTCAAAGCATTAAATTCTTCAAACAGGAAGAGTCATATACGTCTAAAGCCAGCTTTTTTGACGGGGATGAGATTCCTGAATATAATGCCGACAATCCAAAAGAATATAAGTTCAGCGGCAAACGTATTAAGCGCGGCTTGTATCGAACAAAGTCTGGCAAACTAATTAATGCTGATGTCAATGGCGCATTAAACATCTTAAAGAAAAGTAAAGCTGTAGACCTGAGTGTCTTATGCTCTAGCGGCGAAGTGGACACGCCTCAAAGAATAAGCCTTTCCTCGTTCCAAGGGCTTTTCGTGAAAAAGTGACTGAGCGTCGTTCGATGATTCGGATGAAAGCTCCAGTAATGAATATCAGTCAATGTTCCCGAGAATCCCTTGGTGGTCAAGGCATCGACAATATGAATGAGATGCTTGATGACCGGTTTGGAAAGCTGCAGCGTCAACCCCAGCGTGAAGAAAAACTTGTGGATTCCTTGGTGATGTGCTAATCTATTCATGAGACATGAACCTCCTTGTGGATAGTTGGTGGTACATCTATTCTAACCAAGGAATCGGGTTCATGTCTCCTTTTTTGTTTAGTTGTCAATTTATGTCAGTGAATTTGCTCATCTACAGTCTGTAGATGAGCATTTTTCATTACAATAATTTCCATGGTTAGAGAGACAAACAGGGTACCCCTTACGCGATACGGAGCTGTTTTTTGATCACATCAATGGGAATATCTTGCTTTGCAGCGTCATAAATGAACTCGACGACGCTGTGGTCTTTCCGCGACCGAAGAAGCTCCAGCCCGGTGGAGAGGTTTTGTCGGGATTCGGCGATGCTGTACACGCAGGCCAACAGCACCACCGCCCAATACCGTTTCACCGCCCGAATGTGGCGAACGCGGTATCCATCCAGCTTCAGTTGATCTTTCGCCTGCCGGAAAAAGCACTCGATCGTCCAGCGCTGGGCGTAGTAACGCAAGATGTCTTCGTCCCCGAGTTCCCGGTCGGTGCTCAAGATGCAATGAAGATGTTCCGGCGCCATCGGCTGATCCGCCTTCCAAGCCAGCAGCACCACCGCGTCATCGAGGCCATGGATGGCCCCCTCATAGCGATACACGCGATAACGCTCCTGCCCCACCGTGACGAGGCGGGTGTCTTTGGACTCGATATAGCGGGCGAACTGCTTGGCTTGGATGGCGATGCCTTTCGGGTAGAGAATCCGGTTCGTCTTGAGCATCGCGATGACATGGAATCCCTGTTTCAAGCAGGCTTCAATGAGCTTTTTGGACGGATACCACGAATCCATGAGCACATACACCGGCTGAGCCCGCTTCACCTTGAGCGAGGAAAGCATCTCGATCGCCAGGTCGATCTTGCTTTTTCCCGCTTTCTTGTCATACAGGCGGAACGCAAATGGGAACGCCTGCGTGAAGGTGTGCACCATCAGCCAAACGAGCGAATGCCCCCAGACCGATTGATGATCTTTATGCGAGTAGTGCCAGTCGCACCCTTGAATGGCGTGCGCAGCCCGTGACGAAGGCTTCGTTTTTTGGCAAATCGTATCATCAATCGAAACAAAAAGGGGTTGATTCTTCCGTTTGGCCAGTCGTTCGACCTGGGAAAGGATCCACTCTTGAAGCTTCCCAAGCAGCCTTTCCTCGTTCCAAGGGCATGCCAATCGAAAAGAGTTGCGGGAATCGATTGTTTCGTTCTTGGAGCATCTCACTCAATTTCCAGAAAAAGTGCTCCAACGCATTGGACAGATAGTTATGTCGGAAAATTAATCTGAATCTATATAGTACCGCTCTAGCTTGCCAATCTAGAAAAGCCGCACTGTCTAATTTAGATCGTGAACGCCTAAATTAAATCATATGCAGAAACGTTTTAAAGGCTCTATATCCAAAGCTTATGCCAAATCCAACCAAGGAAATTCCCGCAGCAACAGATAACCATTTTAGCCATTTTTGGCTTATCATTTTTCTTCCTAAATGCACAGATAATGCGACTGTAAAATCCCATAATGCGATTCCTAAAAATATTGCACTGCTTTCGATCAGTGCCTGATATCTTTCAACAGAATTTAATTCGATGGCTAATACGGATCCGTAAATGCTAACCCAAAAAACAATATTGAGTGGATTCGATAAAGCAATAAGAAATCCGGATAGATACGATTTAGACAGACTTTCTTTTTTTACTTCTCCACTTATTTCCACTTTTTTAAATGCCTCTTTTATGCTTTCATAACCCAAATAACACAAAATTAGAAATCCGGAAAGCCACATGATAAACTGCATCACAGATTGTGTTAAAAAGGTGGACAAACCAAAAAATATCGCAAACATTAAGACTAAATCTGCTGACATACCGCCTAATCCAACAACCCACGAATGAAAAAAGCCAAATTTTATTCCCCTCTTGATCATTTCTATATTAATAGGACCAATGGGAATAGATAGAGATAATCCAAGAAGAATCGAGGAAAGAAAACTATTTAGCATCCGTTATATTTCCCCTTTCGATAAGACGATCATGTTAATACTTCTAATATAAAATTTACCATATTTTACGTATAAAAGAAGAAAAACTTATTAAAGGTTGATTTTTTTTACACAAGCAGGAATTTATTCTCTTTTGTGGAATAGATCAATAGTTGCTTTTATGGAGGGATTAAATATGAATATTGGCCAAGAGTACTTAAGGGTCGTGAGGGAACGATTTTTAGATATGAAAACGACAGCGGAAAAAGCAATGGAGCAATTATCCGAAGAAGAGCTTTTTTATTGTTTCAATGAAGAATCAAATAGTATTGCCATTATTGTCAAACATATGAGCGGCAATATGTTTTCCCGCTGGACCGACTTTTTCCATTCAGACGGTGAAAAACCGGATAGAAATCGTGATGATGAATTTATCAACGATTGGAGCACCCGGGAAGAACTGCTCGCTTGCTGGGAAAAAGGCTGGAAAACATTTTTAAATACGTTAAACGAAATAAAGGAAGATGATCTATTAAAAACCGTTACGATCCGAAACGAACCTCATTCCGTCATTCAAGCCATCGAACGGCAAATGTACCATTATTCCTATCATATTGGGCAAATTGTCTACATCGCAAAACAAATAAAATCAAAAGATTGGAAGACATTAACGATACCAAGAAAAAGGCCATGAATTTTGACTTCCACGATCCGAATGATAAAAAACTGTCCCTTTCACACATGATTCATGCCTCCGTCGATGCACAAATCTTTGCTCCTATGCTATTAAGAGCTGCTTTAGCGTGCTCTTCACCCCCAGTACATGTCATATTCACTTGTAAACGATATTTACGTGTTAACACTGAAACACCTTCTATAACATTTCTCCTTATCATCCCCAGATAAAGTAAAAACCCTGCACGATAGTGCAGGGTCAATGTTTGTCAGGGCTAAATGGGGCCGCTTGCCTTTTTGTTCAATATATCAAATTGATAAATTCTTCTTTCTCAATATTTCCGAAATAATGCTTGATGTCGACATCTTGCAACGCTTTTTCAATTTCAGATTTCTCATATCGTTTTCCGATAAGTTTCTCTTCGATTTCCGCTACGTCTCCGGCGCCAAAAAAGTCGCCGTAAATTTTGCAATTTTCAATGATTCCCTTTTGAACTTCGAGTCTCACATCTATTTGGCCGGCCGGGAACCGGTGTGAATGCTGAAGATTAAATTTAGGCGATTTTCCGTAATTCCATTCCCAATTTTGATAGCGTTCTCTAGAGAGCTTGTGAATGTTAGCCCAATCCTCTTCTGTCAAGACATATTCAGGAATGTCCTTGTCTTTTCCAAAAATACTCTCTAACAGGACGGAACGGAACTCTTCTATTGTCATTTTTTCTTTTAGAAATTCAGAAATATTTGCCACCCGGCTGCGGATGGACTTAATTCCTTTTGATTCAATCTTATCTTTTTTTACATTAAGCGCTGAAACGATATTCTCTATTTTCGAGTCAAACAGCAGCGTACCATGGCTGAACATTCTTCCCCTTGTTGAAAACTGGGCATTCCCGGAAATTTTTCTTCCTTCCACAATAATATCGTTACGACCGCTTAATTCTGCATTAACACCAAGTTTTTTTAATGCTTTGATAATAGGTTCCGTAAATTTCCGGAAGTTAAGAAAACTGTCGCCATCATCTTTCGTAATAAAACTAAAGTTTAAATTTCCTAAATCATGATAAACGGCTCCGCCGCCTGACAACCTTCTGACAACATGGATCCCGTTTTTCTCTACATACTCTGTATTAATTTCTTCAATAGTATTCTGGTTTTTTCCGATAATGATGGAAGGCTCATTTATATAAAACAATAAATACGTTTCATTAATATCAAGGTTTTTTAAGGCATACTCTTCGATTGCCAAATTAATTCTCGGATCTGTAATTCCCTTATTATCAATAAACAACATTTCCCATGCACCTCGACTTTATAATTATGTCAAAAAATAGAGATTTTTTTCTACCTCGCTCCGCTTGCTGGCCATGATAGGAAAAGAGATGACTCGTATGCCTTTTCATGCATCACTGGAGATGGCCATTACTAAAATGAACTCGTTGGTAATCATAAAAACACTTGATATGCTCAAAATCACTGTCTTTGGCCTTTTCCTCCTATTTTTCAAGAAAAACAAGCTCTTTCTTGATAATTACTGTGAAACGACCCCATGCAGGCATAATCGTAACAGCATCCTTAGTTTTATGATAACGTTTCTATATTTGACGTGTCCACTTTTTAGACCAACATTAAAAAACAATGACAATCGCAGTGGTTCTTTTGACCATACTAGCTGACCACGTTCTTCGCGAAGCTGAACACTTTTTATTCATGATTCGTGTTCTTGAAGAACGGTTAAAACAAAAACAGTATAATGATACTTGGTGAATTTTTTATGACATCCAAAAACGTCTTTTCGATAGTTAAGAATCCCCTTCGCCCACTACATTTTATACATACATGAATCTATACCCATTGTTAGTCGTCATCTTTTCTTCATATTTTCGCCACACTTCCGATTTGAAGTGTGATATAAATCACTTATACTAGAAAATATTTCCTATATTTTTTAAAATGCCGACTATATTTAGGGAGGGGAAGTAATGTTTTGCCATCAGTGTGAACAAACGCCAATGGGAGGCTGTACCGTCGTTGGTGTATGTGGAAAAGATGAAACGATTGCGAGTTTACAAGACATTATCGTATTTGCTTTAAAAGGAATTGCAGCATACCGTACACACGCTCATCAACTCGGATACACAGATCCTTTCGTTGACACAACAACACACGAAGCGCTCTATATGACATTAACAAACTCTAACTTTAACGTTCAAGAACATTTCAATATGGCCATGAAAGTTGGAAAAGCAGCGATTCGTGTCATGGAATTGCTCGACCGAGCGCATACCGAGAAACTTGGCATTCCTCAACCGGTGCGTGTAACACAAAATAAAATTGAAGGCAAATGTATTCTTGTTACAGGCCATAACTTACTTGCATTAGAAAAATTGCTTCAACAAACAGAAGGAAAAGGAATCAATATTTACACACATTCCGAAATGTTACCGGCTCATGGTTACCCTGAATTAAAAAAATACCCACATTTAAAAGGAAATGTTGGGAAAGCATGGTATGATCAGCGCCGCTTGTTTGAAAAATTCCCAGGTGCTATTTTAGCGACGACAAACTGTGTCATGCCTATTAAAGGAACATACGCCGATCGAATGTTCTCGTATGATGTCGCAGGATTGGAAAATGTCCGAAAAATTGAAAATGATGATTTTACTCCATTGATCGAAAAAGCGTTAGAACTTCCTGAAGCGAATATTGAATCCGATGAAACGTTGCTGACTGGATTCCATCATGAGACGGTCATCGGCATCGCTCCAGAAATTATTCAAGCGGTAAAAGATGGTAAAATCCAACGATTTTTTGTGATTGCTGGGTGTGATGCGCCTGGAAAAGGCGGTGAATATTACCGTTTATTAGCAACATCGCTGCCGCCTGAAACCGTTATTTTAACAACATCATGCGGAAAGTTCCGCTTCAACGATATTGATTATGGAGTAGTGCCTGGAACGAACATCCCTCGCTACATTGATTTAGGTCAATGTAACAACTCGATTTCGACAGTAAAAATTGCAGCGGCGCTTGCAGATGCATTTGGCTGTGAAGTGAATGAACTTCCATTAAGCATTGTTCTTTCTTGGTTTGAGCAAAAAGCAGTTGCAATTTTACTCGGTCTTCTCAGTCTGGGTGTTCAAGACATTCGCATTGGTCCGAAAGCGCCGCATTTTATTTCTGAAGGTGTTATGCGCGTATTACAAGACATGTTCGGATTGAAACTGATTGGTGATGTTGAAGAAGATATGCGTGCGATGCTTGCTTGAAAGAAAAGAGGCTGGCTTTGAAGCTCAGCCTCTCTTATTATGATGTTTCCTTGAACCATTTCATCAGCAACCACCACAAATCCTTTCCGTAATCTCCCGCACGTACCGCTTCCATCGCTGCGTTTAATGCTATAAGTGTTTGATTTGAAATTTCTGTAATTGTCAAGCCGTTTCAGCGATGGTATTTTCCCCCTCTACAACTAGTTTGACGACATGAAGCTTCAATTCTTTATCAAAACTTTTACCCACGTTAGACATTCCCTTAATGTATAACGTCTCTATTTGTTGGTGTGTCCGCTTTTTAGACTAACATCAAATTTATGTCTTAATCAGAACCTTCTTCAGTGAAGGCAATAAAAACTCCCACCCCTTAAATGAAGGTGGGAGAGGTCCATTTAGTTAACCGAGCTCAATTGAACTGCTTTTTTTACTGGTTTTTTCCAATATTGTTCACTTCCAGGTAAGTCATCAAACCAAGTGGCATCTTTTGGACAATCCAAAATCATAAACTTTCCATATTGTTCATCATCTCTTGACTGATGATATTTTAGATATGCTTTGCCATTTTCGATTGCCAATATTTCAATTTTTCCTGAGGAATGGCTCATAACGAGGCGAACGCGTTTGCCTAATCCCGATGTTCTTGCTTTTGCTTGTTCAACTATTTTGTATACTTCTTCCAGTGTTAATACAAAATCGCTGTTACCCGCTACCGGTCTATTAACAAAGAAGTAATACGGTGTTACTCCTGCCCATGACAGCTTATCTAGCAATTCTGCCAACACTTCAGGATCATCATTTATTCCTTTTAAAATAGGAGTTTGATTCACAACGATAACTCCAGCATCGTGAAGAGCTTGGAACGCTTTACGAGCTTCTTCTGTTATTTCACGTGGATGGTTTACATGTGCCATGACATAAATGCGTTTTTCTGGTGTGGAATATTGCCGGAACAGATCAAGCAGTTCTTGATCTTCATAAATTCTCATAGGGTTAAAGACAGGCAATTTTGAACCAAAACGGATGATTTTCACATGGTCAATCGCTCGCAATCTTTCTACAATATATCTAATTTTTTTGGTTGCCAAAATAAGAGAGTCTCCGCCAGTCAATAAAACGTTATTTATTTCAGGAGTTTGTGCAATATATTCTATACCAGGCGTTACATCTGACATAGCTTCTTTTACATCGTTACGGAACAAACGCTTCCGGAAACAGAATCGGCAATATGCTCCACAAACTTCTGAAACGATGAGTAATGCAGTCGTTTTATACTTGTGCTGGCATCCCGGCACCACATAGTTGGCCGCCTCATCTGAAGCATCCCAACTGCCATATTCATTTAATTCCCCTTCGTTCGGTATCACCAATTTTCGGATAGGATCGTTCGGATCATCCCAATTAATCAGATTAAGATAATAATCATTCACTCTAAATACAAATTTGTTAGTGATTTCTTTTAACTTTTCTCTCTCTTCCTTAGGGATTTGTGTGATTTTTTCGATATTTGTAATATACTTCGGTTGTGCCATCATATCACCCTCCCATAAAAACGTTTTTATAATAAAGCTAACAAAAGTATAAAAGAGATGCAGTTTAATAGTCAAATAATCGCAAAATCTCTCATATTTTAGTTTGTTTATTATTTGACTAACGCCGCGGGATGCGCATTCATTTTCGCAAGGAGTTTTCAAAAAGAAATATTTCAACAACGTATTTTTGCGTGTATAGATGCAATATTGAGTATCGACTACCCCTTTTTTATTTTTAACAATTATTTAACATGAAAAGTATTGTTTATATAAAAACATAATTATATATTTACTTTCCAATATATTGATTCGGTAGGAATTTGTGAACAAACCGATCAGTGCATAATCACTTTCAGAGTTAAATGGCAGCTGAATTTACTCAAAGAACTTGATATGGAGGTGATAATAAATAGAACTTATTCAAACGATGGCAGAACATTTTAAGTTAATAGGCGATAAATCACGTCTTACCATTCTTGCCTTATTAAGAGAATTCAACAAGGATTTTAATAAAACCGGATGTTCTCTTGAAATCCCCGTTCCCTATTAACTGAGCTTTTACATTAGAATTGGCCATTTTTCCGTATTTGACTTTGTTAGGTTATATGATTATAAGTCAATATTTTGGACACGAAAAGTTAACATCATGAATTTATTTTGACTTAAAAATAGAGGCATTGCGAAAACCGCAATGCCTCTATTAATGAATTACTTGAAACTAACAGTTGCCATCAGTTCCATCGTCGTGATAAGCAACAAGCTTTTTACTTCCACCGCACTGTGGACATGCAAACTTTACAGAAAGCTCCCATACAATGAAGCCGACGATGATCTCCATCATAATAAGCGGGAAAACTTATAGCGGAATCACCATGTACCATAATTATTTTTCCGTTAGTGAATGGCTATATGTACTCCCTAGCTCATACGCTCGATTGAAAAGACTTTCGTAATGTTTGTTGAATTCCTCTTCGTTTTCGATATCTTCCGCTAACGTATTATACAAAAATGCCACTTCCGACTGAGGAATACCTGTATAACCGGCTAAACCAACATTCAAATAATGGGAAATCATCGTATCGAAATTTCTTTTTTTAAGACTTTCCTCTGTCTCTCCGACAAGCGGAATCCACAATACCTTTTTGTGTGGGAGACGCGCTCCTCCATAAGCAAAACCATAGTTCCATACCCGGTCTATATATCCTTTTACCATCGCTGGTAATGAATACCACCATAATGGGAAGATGAAGGCTAGTCCATCGTTTCTTTTCAATCTTTCCATTTCTGCATGAACACGTGGAGAATATGTTTTATTAGGATTGTCCCAATCAGGTTCATCTTGTTCGTATAACAGCGGATTAAATTCTTCACCGTACAAATCCGCAATTTCCGCTTCATGCCCAGCATCTTTTAAGCCTTGAATGAAACGTTCAGCAATCGCAAAAGTAAGGGATTCTCTTCTAGGATGTGAGACAACGGTTAACACTTTCATATAACCAACTCCTAAATAGACTTTTGATGAACTATCTTTAAATTACAATGATCTTTATTTATTATCAAACAATAAGCTCAAATCCATTTTAACTTCAGAGGGAAATATAAAGAAAGAGGAAATACGTGCAAGAATTAATTGACGATAGGATAACCACGTACTATAATCATAGTAAACATATATGATTTATAAAAATTAATTTAAGAGAGGTTGACGGAAAATGAGCGATATTTTAAAGGAAGTATTGGCCGCGAATGAGGAATATGCCGCTAATTTCGGGGACAAAGCGAATCTAGCGATGCCGCCGAAGCGTCGATTTGCGATTCTGACTTGAACAAAGTGTTATCGACGATGTTGAACGCATTCGTTCCCACCCTCTCGTTCCGGGCTACATTACGATCTACGGTTTTATTTACGACGTGAAAAGCGGTCGTCTGATTGAAGTACCTGAAGCCAGCCGCATTGGCCGTGCAACCATCTGATCAACCGTTCTTTTGCGATTCGCAATCGGTATTAAATGTTGGATCGTTCACCATAACGTCTTCAATAGTGATAAAAAAGCGAAATTTCCTGTTTGGTCAACGTTGTTAAACAGGAAATTTCGCTTGCTGTCCCATCTCAAGAGAAACTTTATTCCCCTTTTGTACGTTTAAACCACGTATAAATTGTTTGTAAATCTTCTTTATCAAGGTCTATCACTTCCCCTTGAGCACCGCCAATTCCCGACATGACCGTTGCCGAAATGGTTCCTAGACCTTTCCTTTGCTGAAACCAATTATAAGAAAATTCCATGGATTGAATCCGATTTTTTAACATATATACGGTTCTGACATTCAAAAAGCGACTTCTTAGCGCAAGCTGATAATTTGAAATCGACCAACCGGCAAACCGATAACTGAGATAGCCAAAATAAGAAGCCATTGGCAGTAATAGCAAAAGCAATAATCCCCACGGACGCAGCCAATAAGCTACTATGCAAACCGGTAAAAGCAAAAAGTATAAAGGACGGACCATGTAGCGGATGCGCGCCCGCTTTGGCGGTGCAATGAATTCATGATTTAAGCTATAATCCGGAAGACAAGATAGAATAACGGAAGCGATCCGCTCTTTTTCGATTAAAGGACAAAGGACAATACTCTCGGGATCGCCTTCATTGAAAGCTCCTCCTGCATGAATGATATAAACGGAAGCATACCCAAACCACCGTCGGATAATGTTTTCCTTTACCACAATGCCTTGCACCCGCTCTGTCGGGATCGCAATCTTTTTCCTTTCAAGGAGGCCTCTTGAGATAATGATGTTCTCCCCTGCTTTTTCCACCGTAAAAAATGCGTATCTCATCATATTTTGAATGATGGAGATAATATAGGCAGCAATAAAAATCAATATGATGGTCACCACGGTATAAAACATGCCATGCGCAATAAATTTTTGCGCATCTTTATATAACTTCTCATAAGGAATGATGTCGTCAAATTGTAAGACAAAAATGACGATGGCGGAAATAACGCCAAATGCTCCTCCGCTAGTCACGGCTACTTGGAAAATTTCCCAAAAACTCATCGAAAAGATAATGTTTTTCGTTTCTTGTTCCAACTCTTGATCATTTTGGGCAAAAGACGTTGTGCTTTCATCTTGCGGCAAAATGTTCTCGATTGCTCCTGTTTTTTCTTTTGATTTTTGAATCAAGCGTTGAAGTTGTTTCGCTTCTTCCCTTGTCACGGCTGTTAACACAGCCTCCGCTTCTCCCAGCTGATTGCCAGCTGTTTCTACATTTACTTTTACAACTCCAAACATTCTTTGCAGAAAGCCTTGTGATATGGAAATGCCTTGAATGCGTTCAAAAGGAATGTACCGTTTTTTTCTTACAAAAACGCCATATTCGATTCGCAATTCCCCTTCTTCCAAACGATAGGTAAAGCGAATCCAAGAAACAATTCCAATGACAATCGTATAAATGATAATGGCAAACGGCACGGCGATATCCCACATAGAGGAAATCGTTTTATTCCCGACAATAATGACGAGAATGATCGGTAAAATCGCGTCTTTCAGTTGTTTTACGATATTGGCTACAACGGAAATGGGGTGCAGTCGTTTTTTCTTAGACATCTTCATCCGCCACCCTCGCCAATCTGGAAATAGAATAACGCAGCTCCTCCGCTTCCTCCTCATCAAGTGCCGGAATTTCATGTACCGTTGCGGCAGTGGAAATGGTGACGGATGCCAGTCTGTATTTTTTTAATAATGGCCCTTGACTTGAATCAACATGCTGGACCCGAATCATTGGAATCAATGTACGTTTCACGACAAACAGTCCTTTTTGAATCTCGATTTCCTGTTCACGCACTTCATAACGCCATCTCCGCCAACGCAATGCGGGAATAAAGAAGATAAAAAAATAGCCTTCTCCAATCAATATAATAATCAGCATCGGAATAATCCATTTCGGCCCGTCAAAAACGATAATAAGGACAATGATAGCCGCAAAGACGATAAAAGAAACGGTCAATCCGATCATGCCGTATATCCGCCATACCGATAGCGCTCGTTCGGAGATTCTTTTTCTGGGCTCTCCATTCATGATTTCTCTATCCCCCTTAAACAAAGACAATCCATCGACGTAATGGTTATACGTATTTAGTATACAAGAAGTTTCCATCTTTAACTATCTGTTACTGTAGAATAACAAACTTTTGGAAAAGCAGGAAAATGAGCATGTTTCAAGAAAAATTATAGGATCGAAGCCATTGGAGAACGTGAATGATAAACCACTACGCTTATATTGTTCGTTCGCTGCGAAACCATCGCCCTTGCCAAGGCATTTGGTTTATACTGCAGCTCCTTCATCACTTTTAATACTTTTTTCACGTGTCTCTGGACTTGCAACCCCTTTTCCCGAAATGATGCGCGAAACCGTCGACTTCGAAACACCAGCCCTCAACGCGATGTCTTTAATGGTGTAGCCCACTAAAGTTAGCCTCTATACCGTTTGGTCCGGTTCGTTTTCAAAGCCTCATTCCAAGATGGATATTATACATGCATTCATTTGTCAAATCATTTGCAACTTCGTCATGAAAAAAGGCACGAATCAAATCCGTGCCTTCCGCCGTAACGAATCTATTTTTTTTAAAACAGCGTCCATATCCGCGCTGGCTGTTTCTGTTTCCCATCGATGGCGTCATCGGATATAAACAAAAAAGCCAGGCGGTCATTTTGCCTATGCCGCATGGTTTAATGAAACAATCCGCTTTTTTTCGCTTTCGCATGCAGCGAATGCATGTATTTGTTCAACGGTTCTTTCAGAAGCGTACCTAATAAGAGAGCCAGGACGGCAAACATCATGAGACGAACCGCATCGTTTTTCACTTTTCCCCACACAATGCCGCCGACTGCTTCGCGCATCAAATCAATCGCATACGTAAACGGCAAAAACGGGTTGATGTTTTGGAAAAATTCCGGAATAAGCTGAACCGGATACGTCCCCCCTGCTCCGGCGATTTGGAAAACGAGCAGGACGATGGCCAGCGCCTTGCCGACGTCGCTGAATACTGATACGAGCGTAAAGACAATGACAATAAACACAAAGCTGCATAACAGCCCAAAGAGGATGAACCAGCCGGAGTCATGAATATAAATATTCTTTAAAAGAAATACATCTCCTAACGTGACAATAAGCGCCTGAATACTGCTGCATGTCCAAAACGTCAGTAGCCGGCCAAAATAAATTTCTCTGCTGGTATACCCTTCTGCCTCATAAGGTTCGGTAGAAAGCAACGACACTAACAGCAGACAGCCCACCCATATGGACAAGACGGTATAAAACGGGTTCATCCCCGATCCATAGTTCGGAAGCGGAAACAATCTATGCGTCTTTAAGTCGACGGGATGGGCCAAAAATTCACCTTTTGCTCTTGGATCATTTTTTAATAAACGAATGATGTCGTAGATGTTTGTCTCTTTTTTCAATTTTACAAGAAAGGAAGCGATATCGTTGACTTTCCGCGCAAGAAACGGATACTGATCGCTTGCCGTCTGCAACATTTCTTCCCCCTGCTTGAGACCGCTGCCGGCGTGCTGAAGAAACCGCTCTAATTCCAGAATGGTGTTGGCGATGTCCGCGAGTATGCGGCGGGCGTCTTGAAGCGTCTGCTTCGTTTCGTTCATTTTTTCTTTCATGAGTGGTGCGATATGTTGCTCGTATTCATTCATCACCCGATCGACTTGCTTTACCGCAGCTGCCGCCCGCTCATTTAGGTCGGTGAGAAGATGGTTGCCTAGCTGCGCCCCGTTTTCACTTTGCTCGTACGCTAACTTGGCAAGGCGTTGTGCTTCTCTTAAATTGGATTTTATGCCTGTCAGACGGCCGGACAATTGTTCCATATTGGCGGAAGCCGTGCGAGAGAAAGCTCGCTTTTCGATCATGTTATTGAATATGCGAAGCTGTGTTTGCGCTTCATCTGCCATTTGTTCCCCAGCTGCGGCCATGCTCTGGACGTCGGAAAGCCATTGCCGCTGCTGGGCAAGGGAAAGGTTTTCTTGCAGCTTGTTAGTTACGGCATAGATGGACATGGCGATTTGCTGCAGCGTACGCAAATTTTCCGTGATTTGCGGCGTCAATGTCTTTGCTTTTGCTTCCGCTTTCGTGAAAAACTGATTCATTTCATCAAGAAACGCAATGCCGCTGTTGACGATCCGTTTCGCTTCGGGAAGCGTTTTTTCCGCTTTATTGACGAGCCGTTCCGCCTCTTTCGCGTCGGACATCGATTGGTTTAACAGCCGCTTGATTTCCGGCAGCTTCGTCTGCAGCTGAAAAATCAGGGTCTCAAAATGGCGAATATCTGGCAGCTGTTGTTCTAATGCCACCCCCGCTTCATGAAAGATAGAAAACAAAACGCTGTTGACAACAGCGACAAATTGATCGCTTACTTGCTCGGTGATGGTGCTTGCTCCTTTGGATGTGATTCTCGGCGCAATCGCGTTCTTTTTGTCATTTTCATAGTAATGAATGACGGCCTGCTCCGGCCTATCTTGCACAATGGTAGCCAATTTTTCTGAAAAATCGCTTGGAATGACGATCGTCGCAAAATAATCGCCATAGCGGACGTTTTTCATTCCTTCTTGTTTGCCAACAAATTTCCAGCCTAAGTCATGATTGTTTCGTAGCGCCCTAACAATTTCTTTTCCGGCGTTAAACGCATGTCCTTGAATTTTTGCCCCTTTGTCTTCATTGACAATTCCTACTTTAATGTTTCTCGTGTTGGCATACGGATCAATAGAAGCTTCGATATTCACCCACGCATAAAGCGATGGCAGAAGAAGCAATCCGCCTACCAATACCGCCGCTACCCAGTTTGTTGCTATTTGCTTCATATCGTGAACATAAAGATTCCATATCTTTTTCACGAACCTCAACTTCCCTTTAGTGTGATTAAACTGCTTTTGTTAGTATAAACCAATGAAAAAAAAACTAAACATAAGCGGCGGATTGGAAACGAGCACAGTATGTTTACAAAAAACTGCTGGCTAACCAGCAGATGATGTATAAAATTTTGTGTAAAGCATTTTGCTAGACCAAAAGAAAAAAGGTAGGGTATTCTCTGATTTGGACCACAACACATTCCAGAGAAAGGAGAACCCTACCTATGTCTAAAAGAAGTATACCGAATGTCGACTGGGCAAATCAACTGGAAAGTGTCATTCGTCAGTTTGTAAAGGAAAAATTAGAACTGATCATGCGGGAAGAAATCAAGAATTTCCTCGAAATAGAACAGGCCGGAACATCAAATATGAGAAACGGCTACTATCAACGAAATCTAGATACGCAATATGGCCGGATTGAAGGTCTTTTGGTCCCTAGAGACCGAAACGGAGAATTTCAAACCCAATTGTTCGCTCCTTACCAACGCCACACCGGCTGGCTGGAGGAAGCCATCATCAGGATGTATCAAAGTGGCATGAATACGCGTGAAATTGGCAAGTTTATTGAACGAATTTTAGGCAATGCCTATTCTCCCGCAACAATCAGTCGTATTACCGATGTCGTGAAGGAAGACATCGAGAAATAGCACACTCGCCCTCTACACAAGCGTTATTCGGTCTTATATTTGGATGGCTTATACGCAAAACTTCGTTGCGAAACCGTGGAGAAAGAAGTCATTTATGTGGTGTTAGGGGTGAACGAAGAAGGATATCGCGAAATTCTTGATTTCTTTGTGGGAGGACAAGAAAGTGCCTATGTATGGCAGGAAATTCTTCAAAACCTCTACCAAAGAGGCGTCAAGGAAGTGCTTCTGGGCGTATTCGATGGACTACCGGGTCTAGAGGAAGCCTTTAAGGCGGTGTATCCGAAAGCCGATGTACAGCGTTGTGTCGTTCACAAAGTCCGTAACACGCTCAGTCGTGTTCGGAAAAAAGACCAATTCGAAATGGCGGAGGATCTGAAACTCATTTATCGTTCTCCGAATAAAGAAATCGCATTGGAGATGTTTCAACAGTTTCAATCCAAATGGTCTCGCGAGTACCCAAGGGAAGTCCAATCTTGGGCCAATGAGTTGGATGTCCTCCTTACATTTATGGATGATCCAAGCAGTATTCGAAGTGTGATTTACACGACCAATGCCATCGAACGAACGATCAAGGAGATTCGGAAACGCCTAAAACCGATGAACAGTTTGAATAGTTTAGAAGCCGCTGAAAAAATCGTGTATTTGACCATTCAAGATTTTAATGAGAAATGGGCAGGGCGAAAGTTGCGAGGATTTGCCGAAGCGCATGAAGCCCTCGAGCGAATGTTTGAAGAACGTTATCATTAACCAAATATTGTAAATAAACAAAATAAGGGGATTCTCCCTTTCCACACAAGAGACTGAATATTCAGTCTCTTGTGTGGAGGAAATATCCCCCCTCTATTCTAAATCCATTTCAGAGATACCCTATCTATCTTACATTACACAAAATTCTTGACGATACCTGAAAGCTGGGAGGTAAGCGGAAGAAGTAGATAATGACGAGGCTTGGCATGTTGGATGGAATAATGAAGAATAATCTTCTTGTTCAACTAACGGAGCAGTATAATTCAACAACTAAATAATCAGCATTCACAGAAAATTATATTAAAGCCCAATCAAATTGACAAAAAGCCCCGTATTATAAACTGAGGGCAAATAAATGGAGGTGTAATTCAATGAGTGATGGAAGATATGCAGGTGCTGGATTTGCATTTTTCGTCGTTCTGTTCATCTTATTAATCATTGTTGGCTGTAGTTGTATGACCGGGGGCTTTGGTGGCTACGGGAGAGGATGTGGCTTTGGTGGTTATGGATTAGGATTTGGATTCTAGTACTACCCCCTTCTTATAAGGATTTGAGAATTGCTAAAGTGCTTACTTCCCATTTGGCTGAAAAGATGCACAAAAAATAGCATTAAAAACGGCACCCATTTTGGATGCCGTTTTTATTTCTCATAAACTTTTACAAAAATACTTCCAAATAACTTGTTTCCAATATAAGCATCTAACTTCCACATTCCACTCTTTGGCAGTGACATATTTGATGGAACGTGATGATCTGCTCCGTTATTAGGACCACCCAAACTAAGACCTTCTAATACAGTTATTGGTTCCCCGCCGGTTTCATGAGTGGCAATAACTTTCAGTCCCCCATTAAACTCTTTTTCATTTCCCCAAAAATGCCACATATATTTCTGTACCTTATTTGGATAAAACCTTGTAACTTCCGAATCATCATAAATAAACCCTAATCGTCCTTCTTCCCCAATCATAGTATAACCATTTGACTCAAACAAAGGACTTTCTTTCCAATCTTGTGTTTTCACATTTGGTAAATTTTCAGATGTAACTTCTTCTTTCTTGTTAGCAGCATCACTACATCCAACAGTAGTTAAAGAAATAATAATTGCAATAGTTAAAATAAAAAATTTCTTGAACATAAAATACTTACACCTCCCTAACATTAGACGATTTTAAACGGAATTAGTTTCATAATATTCTGATATTTATAGCACGGAATCACTTCCTCGATATTTCTATACCCCATAAATAAAAACGCTTTGCCAATAAATTTATATAAAACATGATTCGGTGTTATCGATGATTTCCCCTCCTTCAATCGTTTCCATTTCATATACCAATATACGCTTCCTTGCGCCAAAATTATTTCGAGTAGAAGAAAAGAGGCCCAAAATGAATAAAGGGAATACAATCGTAAATAAGTAAAAATTTTATTCATCGCAAAACTAATAAAGAAAAACAATATAACGGATGATAGTTCTCCTGTATACAGATAAGAGAATCTCTTTACTAATTTTTGTTTCAACTCGATCACCTTACTATGTTGAGAAGGAGTTTTTGTTTCACAGATTTCTTCATAAAGAACTTTTCATCGCGCACGAACCCTTTTCGCATTGACACATATCTATTGAATAATCTAAACGTTTTAGCGAGATAGATCATGAATAAACTGAATATTATTAATATTTTTTGCAAATATTTAATCCTTGAATCAGTATGACCATGCTTCCTATACGCTTCCCATCATCCGTTTTCTCCTTTGGAATGATAAAGCTCTCTACTGCTTTATAAATGGTCTAAATCCATAATGATATCGTTAGAACTTTGAAACGATCCATTTGACATTCTTGCTTTGCAAGTGGAATAAAACGATGACGGCAATAATTGCCACAATGATAATCGTAAGGATGGTTGTCTGTAGTACGAGATGTTGCAAATCGGGTGACACGTGATTGCCGAAAGAAGGCAAGATTTTGATCGTTTCTCTTTTTTGAATTTTCGGGAATTGTACAGGGACAAAAGCAGAAATAAAGCATAAATAATACAGTGACGACTAGTTTTGGGAGTGAAAAATAATGAAAAGGATGAACCATGAGAGAATGAAGCGAATACATGCTAAATTTAAGCGTGATTTTCAAACTTGTCATGTCGATAAAACGAATGATAAGCCTCAAATTGATTCTGCTTTTGAACCTGTGCATACTTCTGAATCCGGCTTTGTGGATAAAATGAATCATATACCTGCTAGAGAGAAGTTCGATGAAACCAATCGTACTGATGATATGAATCAATACGGAACAATACGTTCTATGACTATAAAAAGCCCATTCTCTACTTTTGTAGAAATTGACGATTTTCTTCACCCTCCTATCTTTGGAGGTAAAGCACAACATACAGCTGAATTTCTTGACCTAAACAATAGACAAACTCCTCAATTAGACACGAAACTATTTCATACGACGACTTATTATCTTGAACAGCCTTATTGTCATTTGATCTGCTCTAAAATTCATGAAATTATATTCTTCACTGACACTGTTCACACCTATAGCGCGAAGAACAAAAAAAACCTTTATAAATCGGTTGTGTTTCCCGTCCATGAGAAAAAAACAAATAATCAATCTTGTACTCATCATGATTTCATACAAATTAGAGTTCCGGTTGTAGTCGGGGAATACGAAATTGAAATATGTTTAGAAGAAGATGTGATGTTTGAAGAAGAGATTATGAAAGTAAACGAAATCTCTAAAGAAGTCGTACTGACAAATTGCAAATTCGTACCTACCCAATTTTCTTCATCATTCGGTAATGGAACATGTGCAGCATTAAAAGGAAATTTATTGATAGAAGGATATATACACCAAAATATTGAGTATACTGCAGTTTACAATAGAAATGCGGGTGCCATACAAAAAGAGCCAGCAGCTTCACGCCGATTACGCCAAAAAATCGTGTTGGATTTAATCATTCATTTACTACAAGTACAACAAGTTCGAGTCAGTTATGATGGTAAAGGCATCTAGAAAATCATCGAACGCATTGACCATTCGTGAAAATCCCTTCCTTTGATTAAAAATGAGCAAAATGATCATTGTATAAACCTATACTTTAAAATGAATGCTGAATATTGTATTAACGTAGAGCTTAAGAAAAGCTCAAAAAATAGTAAGGAGTGGATTTTTGATGAGCAACTCGCAATTTTGCAATAAAAATAAACAACCGATTTCCCCAGCTTGTCCAGTAGAAGCAAATACACAATCCCATTTTTCCGATGAAGCTACCCCGGTAGTCACTACACCAGGTCTTACGCCAATTCTTAAAGTTCCAGTTGTACTAGCGGAAAGAACCATTCAAGTTGTTTTAGAGGCAGATATTCCGCTTGATCCGGCTGCAACTGAAATTAAGAGAGTGACAAAGAATGTATTTTTAGAACAAGTGAAATTGGTGCCTGTTAGATTTGCGCGTATTGACGACACGGACTTCTTTAGAGTTACAAGAGCCAAATTATTTGTGTCAGGTTTCATTCGCAAAGATATTGAATATGCTTCCAATGCATGTAATGGAGCACTCCTAGATAGAATTGCCGATCTTCCGTTTTCTGGTTTTGCAGAACTTCTAGAAGGCGATTTCCTCACTTTCCCAATTATCGGTATTTCAGAAAACAGCAAAGCTTTATTCCTTAACGAGAAAAACGACTTAACTCCTCGCTTAGATAAATATTTCTTCCAAAATCTCGTCAAATATAATGAACAACCATACGGCGAGTTAATAGGCGCGAATTTCTACGAACTTGATTTTTCGCCAACTCATGTAAGCCCTGAGGGAGAGTTTAGCTCATTGCGCGAAAAAATCGTCATGGATCTTACTGTAAAAGTATTACAAGTCCAACAAATGCAAGTTGCGGCTACAGGAATAACTCCTGCTTTCCCTGAAGGTACTGTTGGTTACTAAAAAGTCTTTCATTCGGTCTGCCCATTTTTTAAAATAACGTCAGGGCTAAAAAGATGGTTAAATACATCTTTTTTCATATAATAAAAGAGCTGAATTCGTTACAGTTCAGCTCTTTTATTCTTTATAAAATAGTATAGGAACCAGACTGCATGATTTTGTCCATCTGCTGCTACACGGCGGAAAATTTCTTTTATATAAAGTACATGTTAACGTTAATGAGAAACAATAATATAGCTAGCTGGGCGAGCAGTTTTCCTAATAAAATGACGGTGGAATCATACGAATGAGCGCCCCATATATACAGTACAGAACCAATGATGAATAACACATTAATGATTATCCAAACATAATACGGCATACGAACCTCCAACGATTTCAGGATAAATAGGAAATAACAAACAACAAGTCGTCTCCCTATACATTTTGTCACACTTTTCTTTTATAATAAAATGATTAAAATGGTATTATCCTTATTTATCACGAAAAATAAAACAATCATTGCATTTCCTTCTTTTCTTGCTAAAATAATAAATGTTGCTTTTCTTGCCACACCATGTATACCGATGGTGCTTTTTTGTATATACCTTAACGATGTAAGGGGAGAAGCATATGAACATTAGAACGATCGTCGTCAACGGCATTTTAGCAGCTGTGTACATCGCGGTAACGATGCTGATTCAGCCGTTTGGATTTACTAATGTGCAGTTTCGCATGTCGGAAATGCTGAATCATCTCATCGTGTTTAATAAAAAGTATTTCTTTGGCATTGTGTTAGGCGTCTTTTTTGCCAATCTGTTTTTTTCGCCGATGGTGGCGTACGATCTCATTTTCGGGGTCGGGCAGTCGGTTATCGCCCTTCTGATCACGATTTTTTCGATGCGGTATGTGAAAAATGTATGGGCGCGGATGGCCGTCAATACGCTGGTATTTACGTTTACGATGTTTTTGATTGCGTGGGAGTTAAAGCTGGCGTTTGACCTGCCATTCCTTTTCACGTGGCTGACGACCGCCACAGGCGAATTTGTCGTCATGGCGGTTGGCGCGCCGATTATGTATGCGGTAAATCTGCGTGTACGTTTGGATAAATTAATGGAAGCATAAAGCGGCAAGGGTTTACCTGCCGCTTTTTCTTACGTTAGACGAATTTAGGCCGCTAGTTTCTCTATATTACGATCACTGCTATCACAATCGGTATGGTTCCTTCCCTATTTCAACATCCCCTTCATTTTCGCAAATAATCAAGAATGATGAAATATATTGGATGTGATAAATGATAGTTTCATAACCGCAAGAATGGATTCACCAAATCTTTGAAGCAACTATTCCTAGCAAAATACCGATAATGGCGCTTGACAAGGTACCGATAAGATAATACTCGGCAAACTGTTTATGTTCGAATTGCTTGAAACGGGTTAATGTTTTTAACGCCGCCAAAAACGCCAGTCCTTGCGGCATATCCATCATCATAAAAATAATGATCAGCGTTCGTTCTAACATGCCAATGATTTGACCGATTTTTGCAGGAGAATCATGAAAAAATTGTTCCGTTTTTATGGTGGTAATTTCGACTTCCTGTTTTCCGTTATTCTCGTGTTTTGTCTTTACTTCAATTTTTTCATCGGATACACGATAAATGCCTTCCTGAAGTTCATAATTTGGCACCATATTTTGTAATAGAATTTGAAGAAAATGGCCGGAGCCATAAGTGGCTAAGATGAAAACACAAATCGTGGCGGCGATTTTTTCATCCATGGCCCATCCTTCGCCGTTTTCTAATAACCGTGCTGGAATAGCCATATCATGAAAAACGATCCAAATGGTTAAAAAATGAAGTATTTGGTCAATAAGAAATAAAAATGCTTGGCTTCCTGTTCCTTTCAACCTATCGTTCCATTTGATTTTGCCGTAGTCAATGAGATAATGACAAATAGAAATAAGCAAAATGACTTGTCCAAGCAATAGAAAAATAGAGAGATGAAATGAATAGTTGATATTCGTTCAAGATACTTAGTAAACGTCCCTTTTCCATCTGTCTGGACTTTTTGACATCCGCAGCAAAACAGATAGCTGGTGTTGGTTTCATAACATCCCTCTTTTTATTGATGTATATATATCAATATTACCATTGTTGTTGAAAAAACATCAACATATCTTTCTGAAACGAGTTCTCTATAATTAGCGATACATAAACTTTTTCGTCTTTGAAACAAGGCAAGAACAAGGATGACTAACGCTATCACTTCTATCGTTATAACGATTTTCCATTATCACCGCTTTTGTCTCTGAAAAGTTCAGATCCTCTTTGAATAATACTATTACCGAATTTTTGTTGCAGCCGCTCAATCGTATTCCATAACGATTCTTTTTTGGCCTCTTCTTCAAAGTGAAATAAGTCTAATTGTTTCACCGCCTCTTTTTTATCAAATACGTCTACGGCGGTAATTCCTAACAGTCTTACCGGATTGCCATTCCAATGGCGTTTTAATAAGTAGACGGCGCGCTGAAAAATTTCTTCCGCCTCCTGGAACGGATTTTCCCATGTTTTACTGCGGGTGATCGTTTGAAAATTGCTGTAGCGGATCATAATTTGAACCGTGGAAGAGACGACGCCTTTTTGTTTCATGCGATTGCTGACGGATTGCGCCAAATCGCGCAGCACTTCAAGAAGAATCCGTTCTTCTGTCACATTGCGGGGAAGCGTTGTGGAGCTTCCGATGGATTTCCACTTTTCTCCCGATTCTGGATCAACAGGACGGGGATCAATCCCATTAGCCCACTCTTTTAATCGAACCCCGGTGATGCCAAGTAAATTTTGCAATGTCACTTTTTCCGCCTTCGCCAATTCGCCAATCGTAAAAATGCCGATATTATTTAATTTTTTTGCCGTTTTGTCACCGATGCCGTGCATCTCCTGAACAGGGAGAGGCCAAAGTACTTTCGGCACATCGCGTTTGCGCAGCACCGTGATGCCTAATGGTTTTTTCATGTTGCTTGCCATTTTGGCTAAAAACTTATTCGGTGCAATGCCAATGCTTACAGGAATATGTAGCGTCTGTAACAACTCTTTTTGAATTTGCTCCGCGATATCCAATGGTGAACCAAGCGAATAACAATCGGTGATATCCAAGTATCCTTCGTCTATCGAAGCGCGCTCCAAAACGGGTGTAAACGTTGCTAAAAATTGAAATACTTTCTCACTTATCTTGCGGTATAAATGAAAATCGGGTTTTAGAACAACAAGTTGCGGGCACCTTTTCTTCGCTTCCCATAATGGCATTGTCGTATAAATACCAAAACGCTGTTTCGCGATATAGTTCGCCGCTAACACAACTCCTTTTCGTTCTTTCGGATCTCCCGCTACAACAACCGCTTTTCCTTTTAATGAGGAGTCTCGAGCGATTTCGCAGCTGGCGAAAAACGAATTACAGTCGACATGGAAAATTACGCGACTTCGCTTTTGGTACGTTGCCTCCATGTTATTTTTCCCCTTTTTTAAACTGCTCCCACTTTCACTTTGTTTAGATAATCCCTTCTAACGAAGAGAAGTTGACCAAGCTCTATGTACCGTTTCAGCACTGAATGCGAGTTCCTTGTACGTTGGACTCAACATGCTGGCATATGCGAAAGCTTAGCTTTTCGATCAGCGTGAATGTATGATGGTGGAAAGTTTTACGTAACAGCCCCTTTCCTCCGGCTCTTTCATTTTCACAGAGCAATCTGTATAAGATAATCTAATCATAGCACATATGTTCGTTATTTTCTACGATATAGCAATTCCTCTTCCCACTTCTATCGGTTTACACCCCGTCCCAATTAGAAGTGGGAGTTATCTCGTATAAAAAATCATTTCTTCCATTCATTTACTTTGTTGATTATTTTCTTTTTTTGTTTTGATTGATTATTTAGAACATAGTTTAAATAAATTAATTTTATCCTATAAAACAGCCTCTTACAATTTAAACATGAATGATAAGAGGCTTCCTTTGCCGCTCTAAATTCTGTTAAACCGCTATAATATTAAAGACTGCTTAAATGCTCATGAATTAATTTCCATTCTCCTTTTTCGTTCTTAATGAACACATTAGTGGCTCTACCACTACCCGTAACAAATTTTCCGTTGTGATAACCTTCATAATGATATGTATAAGTACAAGTTGCAGAATTTTGGTCAACGGTTATCCAATGTACATTGTTTGCAGTATAAACTTCTTCTTTAATGATATCCCAAGCATTTTCAAAATAATTTTGGATTTCTTGTTATAACCAGCTTTAATCGCCACCTCTGTCGCGTTCCTTGTCTTGATGTAATAATCCGCAAACGCCTTTTGCATTTAATGATTAAGCTAATCCCTATTATTCCTCTATCTAACAGCTCATAGGGAACTAAAAAACATTAATTCCGATCCCTAACAAAATGCTTCCCACTATAATTGCTATCGCTTTTTCAAGCATTTTTTCTCTCCTCAGTTGTACTTTCTTTCTTGTCTATATGTATGTCCTACATATAAAGAACTTGTCTTTTTCGCAAAAAATAAACGGCAGCCATTTATTGCTGCCGTCTTTCGTTATTTTATTTTAGCTGCTATTCTATTGCCGCTTCTTGTACAATAAGAGAAGGAGCCTTCACGCGTTTTGTGATTTCAACTAATTGGACGTGATGCCCTTCCATTTTTAATACCTTAAATTCATAATCGCCGTAGGAAATAATGCCGCCTTGTTGAATATCAAATTTTTCTGTTAAAATCCAACCACCAATCGTATCAACATCCGTATCATCGATATCCGTTCCAAGTAAGTCATTTACATCTTCAATCAATACTTTTCCATCAACAATGGTGGTGTGTTCGTTCACTTTGCGAATCATCGGAACTTCGTCAATATCAAACTCATCTTGAATCTCACCGACAATTTCCTCTAATATATCCTCAACCGTCACAAGCCCTGCTGTTCCGCCGTATTCATCAACTAAGATCGCCATATGAACTCGTTCACGCTGCATTTTTACGAGCAAGTCATGAATAGGGATGGATTCGATTACTTGTATGATTGGGCGGATATAATCACCTAACTTCTTTTCAGTGGCCTTTGGATTTTGAATACAATCCGTTAATATTTCTTTTATGTTGACCATCCCAACGATATGGTCTTTATCTCCGTCTATAACAGGATAGCGCGTATATTTTTCTTGCTTTATCGTTTCAAAATATTCCGCAATGGAACGGTTTTTATCCAGTGCGACAATTTCTGTACGCGGTACCATGATTTCTTTGGCAATCCGATCGTCAAACTCAAAAATATTGTTTACGTATTTATATTCCGACTGATTAATTTCTCCACTTTTATAACTTTCAGATAAAATCAAGCGCAATTCTTCCTCTGAATGGGCCACTTCATGTTCGGATGCTGGTTTTAACCCAAATAATCCGGTAATGACGCGAGCAGAGCCGTTTAATGCCCAAATAAACGGATACATTATTTTGTAGAAAAAGATTAAAGGTCTTGAACATAACAGCGTAATGGTTTCTGCTTTTTGAATTGCCAATGTTTTCGGAGCCAGCTCTCCAACGACCACATGCAAAAAGGTAATCGTTGCAAATGCAATCGCAAAAGAAAGGAAAGACGCTACGGACTCACTTAAATTCATTCGTTCAAATACAGGGTGAAGCAAATGCTCCACCGTTGGTTCACCAAGCCAACCAAGCCCCAATGCGGTAATAGTAATACCAAGCTGGCAAGCCGATAAATATTCATCTAAATTGCTAATGACTCGTTTTGCAGCCCTAGCGTTTCGATTTCCTTCAGCTATCAGTTGATCAATACGTGTACTGCGTACTTTAACAATGGCAAATTCGGATGCAACAAAGAATGCCGTTAAAGCAATTAAAACACCAACCATCAGTAAATTAACTATCTCCAATTAAGCTCTCTAGCTGTATGCAAACAGCTAGAGAATCCACCTCCTGTTAATTTGGCTATACATTTAATTTATTACATTACTCTTCTTCATTATTCCCTTGGAAGAAAATCATAACAAACTTGATTAGCTCTAACACAGAAATTAATGCCGCAGCTACATAGGTTAATGCAGCAGCATTTAAGACTTTATTCACTCCCCGTACTTCATCATTGCGAATAAATCCTTCAGCAAGAAGAAGCTTTTTGGCGCGAGAACTCGCATTAAATTCTACCGGTAACGTAATTACTTGGAATGCTACGGCTGCTGAAAAGAGAATAATGCCAAGCCCAATGAGTGAAGCTTGATGCAACAAAAACCCGCCTAACAATAGAAATGGAGCAATTCCAGAAGAGAAATTCACTACTGGAAACATACGATGCCGCAAAACTAATGCACCGTAGGATTGTTGATGCTGAATTGCATGGCCAACCTCATGGGCAGCTACCGATACAGCAGCGATAGAACGTCCATAATAAACAGGCTCAGATAATCGAACGGTGCGTGACAATGGATCGTAATGGTCTGTTAATGTACCAGGCACCAGTTCAACGGGAACATGATATAAACCGTTGGAATCTAAAATTTTTCGTGCTACCTCAGCCCCAGTGAGAGACGAATTAGCATAGACTTCCGCCCATTTATTAAATGTACCTTTTACTTTAAATTGTGCCCAAAGTGACAGTCCAAATGCTAAAAAGATGAGAATATCCATTGGATGAAATAACATTACATTCCCCCCTTACACTACTATTGGTATTAAAATTCTTCATCTTCTCCACCAAAGAAATTGTCAAAAAATCCTTCTTCAGCTTCCCCATCAAAGCCTAGTGCTTCCTCGATGGCATCACCTACGAGTTCTTCTGCTAACATTCCAGCAAACATTCCTGCAGCAAAACCGCCAATCGCTCCCATCATGCCATGTCCGTGTCCATGCAAATGAGGAGTATGGGAATAATGAGTCATGTAAGATGATGCTGTATATTGATACGGCTGCTCGATCATTTCTTGAATTATTTCGCGAAGCTTGTCAGCTAGTATGCTTACATCGGTTAATTCTGTATATGAGAAAAAGATTTCCCGTTTTAACTCTTTCTCCTGTAAACCAAAGGCTCCTGCATGTACATCTACTTCAAGAAGCAGACGAACTCCCTCTTCTTCTAGAAATGAAAAAAACTCCACTTCTTGAACAATCTCTCTAAATTGTTCAGTTGGGAACAGCTCAAATTCTTGGCCATACGGCTTTAGTGATCCTGAAGTTGCCTTTTCCCGGAAGCCTAATTTTTCAAAAGCAGCAAAGATTTTCTCTAATGGTAGTGGTGGAAGAATTCGCAACGCATCCTCATCTAAATGATCGATACCGCCAGCAATATCAAGGCGAGTAACAAAGGTATAGCGAATGCCATGTCTTGACACTGGAAGAGTTTTTGGTAGTTCATATGTAAATGGCAGCACTTTTCTCTCACCAGCTTGAATGACAAAAGCAGAAGCTACTGGGATCGTTGCCACTGTTTTTGTCTGCACTTGCCCGTTTTGGTTTAATGTTAACCGGAGTTCTACATCAATTTTGTTGATATCCTGTTCTACTGTCCCGCCCTCAATGAAGAATTCACCACTAATGGTCTCTCCTAACCGTACTTGAGAATGATGCAGCACAAGATTGATATTCGCAGAACCAATCCCCAGCTTCGATAAAAATTTTCTAAACATCCTTTTTATCTCTCTCCTTAAACATTTATTTTTTTAATTAATAAAAGGATCTCCTCCAAGCAATATCGCTAATGTGTGTAACAAAGTATAACCTTGTTGGGCCAATGGTTTTGTCATCAGCTTGATCTGTTGATCATTTAATTGTTTGAGTAACGGTTTTAATTCCAACAGTTCTTCTTGAATATGTTTCATTTCTTCTTGAAGGTGCTCAATTTTATCTACAATTTCATCCGCAGCATCTGGTTGATTTTGGATAATCTGCAATCGCTCTTTGATTTCCTCCAGAGTTAAATGCTGTTTTTTTAATGCATCGATTAACCGTAAACGTTCGATACTTTCTTCGGGATAATAGCGATAATTTGTTTCGGAGCGGACAGGTTCTAGCAACCCTAATTGTGTATAATAATCAATGGTTCGTTTCGAAACGCCAGCTAATTCCGCAAGTTCACCAATTTTAAACAACTTCCCAATGAACTCACTCCCTAATATTTTTCATAATGCTAATTAGATTATATTCTTAAAAAACTGTACAGTCAAACGTTATACTGTTGATTTTTGTTTCAAATTCGTTTCAATCACTACATACGAATATATTCTGATTTTGGATTCATACAATGAAAAAAAACTAAAGAAAACCTTTAGGTCTAAAAACTAGCTCAACATTTTGATATGGAGATGAAGAGTCGATGTTTACAGTTCAGTAAAATTACCGTTCGACGATATTTTATTACTTCACTAATGGGGTTCGATTTACCTCCAAGAGACATAAGACGAATAGTTAATATTGTCTCATCTTTTACAACTCCATTTATTTTTTTTATATACCTCGTGACATCTGTCCGTTTCAAAAAGCTCCACTAGTGCATTTAATGTTTATAGATATTTATAGGAGCATTCCTGTAATGAGGAAAAATGAGGTTTGAAACAAAAAAAGTCCCCTTGGTATGATACAGGGTGTCAAGGACTTGACCCCTAACTAATAAACCAAGGAGGACCTGATATGAATTATAACCGTATCTATCCAAAAATTTATAAATATTCAATATCTATCCTTATTTCTGATGTCTACAAAACGTCTATGTTCATGAAAATCGAAGAAATTCAAAGAAAAAACGAGAAAATCGTTATTTTATAGAGGGAGGTGATTTTCCATGTTTTGTCCTAGACCAGTTATATGTCCACCTAGATGTGTGGTGCGCGACTGTTTCATTCCTCGTGTAGTTCCTTATATCCATCCAGTTGTACATGTTAATCGTTACAATATCGTCAATGTTCCTAGACATATTTATAGACCTATCACAAGAAACGTAGTTGTCGACCCTGGATACCCTACTCATTGCTGCTAATCAACACGATGCCCCACTTTTATCAAGTGGGGCGTTTTGTGTAGTAACTAAGAAGAAAAAAATGATTTGCACATTAATATGTGTCGAATACGTAACACAATGCTTTTGGTGTTTGATGGAGAATTTCTGTCAAATATGGTGGAGAAAGTAAACTTATCTCCAATAAATCCGCATGCACTTCGTCATACCCATGCGGTTATGCTGCTTGAAAGTGGAGTAGATGTCAAAACAGTTGGTGATCGGCTTGGGCATACAAAAATAAATATGGCCGCCGATGTTTATTTACATGTTTCGGGGAAACAAGAGGAGGGAAATTGGAGAGATATTTAGATTAGGTGGGGAAAAGGATATATAAAGCCCCTTACAGTTCAAAAATGAACGGCAAGAGGCTGTATTGGGCGCTTTGTTAATAATAAATTTTGTTAAACCGCATTTGCCAGCCCATCTGGATTAACCATCGGCACAAACCAAATAGATGTGTTATCCAATGTTTTTCTAATACTAAAGATGCCGAGGAAGATTGAAATAATAAAATGGAGATGACAGCTCAACTCCCATCCCCATTTTTTATCTTTGGTGTTCTCTTATTTCAGTTTTATTGGCGCAATCTTGCCGTTTTCTATGGCCGCGACGCTTTGTTTCGATTCAAATCCGCCGTCATCTCCAATTTTTGGAACCACATATACCTGTTTGTCCTTTGGAATATGTTTAAGACCCTCTTGCATATGTTTGCGGATGGCAATAGGGTCATCCACCGTGCCTGCTGCTTTCATTGCTTCGACAAACGCATACATCGCCAAATAGTTAAAACCAGCTTCCGATCCTGGCTCTTCATTGAACTTGGCGCGGTAATTCTTCACAAACGACGGAACTCCTGGACCGTCTGATTCCACTAATGGCATGACTCCAATGGATCCTTCAAGCACATCGTAAGATCCCGTTACTTTTTTCATTTCGTCCAGCTTTGCTTGATCCATAATGATAAAGCCGCCTTTAAATCCAAGCTCTCGCGCTTGTTTCGTCACTTTTGCCGTCGGTTCCGACGGACCCCCGATAAATAAAACATCTGGTTTTTCTTTTAACGCATTGGTGACAATCGTAAAGAAGTCTGTATCTTTGGAAAAGTCGATCGACGTTTTATAAACGACTTCTCCCCCCTGCTTTTCCCAATATGGAAGCAACGTTTCCGTCCAGTCTTTTCCGTATTGCGAAGCGGTTGGCAGCGCGGCAATTTTTTTGCCGAAGCGCTTCATCGCATATTCAGCAAACGTCGCCACATAGCTGTCGTAGCGCGGCGGTATTCTTACCGTCAACGAATTCCCTGTTTGCGTAATTTTCGGCTCGCTCGTATAAGCGCCGATAATAAACTTATCGGTTTCGTTAAATACTTGCAACGCCATAACTCCGCCGCTGTGCGGAGTAAACACGATCGGCGTATGGTGTTCTTGGACTAGGCGTTTCCCATTCGATGCCGTTTCGTTCGGCAAATACTTATCATCAAGTGCGATGATATTTAATTTATATTTTTTTCCATTCACTTCAAATCCGCCGCTATTGTTAATTTCCACGGCAGCCATTTTCAACCCGCTTAACGTCCGTTTTCCGTAATAAGCGGCAGGACCGCTTAGCGGGCCGCTATATCCAATGTTAACGGTATTGGCATCTCCGCCACCGCTTGTCTCTTTGTCTCCGCTCGCTGTATCTCCTGCTGTAGAGTTGTTGCAAGCAGCCAATGCGATCATCATTACCGACATGAGGATGGCCGTGAAAAATAACTTCATTTTGTTCATCGTATCCCCCCTATTTTCTAATAGCATAAATTATTAAAAATATTCAGATAATTAATCACCTATCCATTCATCACCTCCTTTTAAGTTCCGATATATGCTTTACGAACGTTGTCATTCGCGAATAATTGCTCGGATGTTCCTTCTACCACAATCGTTCCATTTTCAAATACATAACCTTTATGGGCAATGCTAAGCGCCGCGTGGGCGTTTTGCTCCGCCAGTAAAATCGTCGTTCCTTCTTGATTGATTCGCGCAATGATTTGAAACATTTGTTCCACGATCAGCGGGGCCAAGCCGATGGACGGTTCATCCAAAAGCAATAGCTTCGGGTGCGACATTAACGCCCTGCCGATCGCCAGCATTTGCTGCTGGCCGCCGCTTAGTGCCCCGGCTGGATCGTTCCGTTTTTCTTGTAAAATTGGAAATAGTTCATACACATGTTGCAGCGACTGCTTGATCTTTTCCTTCTCTTTTCGGTAAATGTAGGCACCCATCAATAAATTTTCATAAACTGTCATGCGCGGAAACAATTTTCTTCCTTCGGCACATTGGACGATCCCTAATTGTACGATGCGGTCCGGGGAAAGATGATCGATCCGCTCCCCTTGAAAAACAATTTCACCCTCGGAAAGTTTGTTTAATCCACTAATCGTGCGGAAAACCGTGCTCTTTCCCGCCCCGTTTGAGCCTAACAGAACAACGATTTCGCCCGGCTCGACGGTAATGTTTACATTTTTGACGGCGGCAAAGCTGCCGTACTGGACGGATACGTTCCTTAATTCAAGCAATCCGCGCTCCCCCCTAAGTATGCTTTAATGACCGTTTCGTTGTTTTGAATTTCCTCTGGCGTTCCTTCAGCGATTTTTCCCCCATAATTCAAAACCATAATTTTATGGGCAATTTTCATGATCATCGACATTTTATGTTCAATGAGACATACGGTAATTCCGTGGTCCACTATCTTGACAATCAATTGTTCCAACCCTTCCGTTTCATCCGGATTGACGCCTGCGGCCGGTTCGTCGAGAAGGACAATCTCTGGTTCCGTCGCAAGCGCCAGTGCAAAAGCGGCGCGTTTTTTCTGCTCTTGTGAAATGTTGGCGACTATTTTATCAGCGACATCGGTTAAACCGACAAACTCCAACACTTCCATAGCTTTTTCCTTGCACTCGGCTTCTTCTCTTTTTAACCGTTTCGTCCGGAAAACGGCATCGAATAAGTTAGAAGAAGTTCTCAACCGATGGCCGACCATGACGTTATCGAATACGGTAGATTGTTCAAACAAATGGGTCGTTTGAAACGTGCGGGCAATCCCAAGCTTAGCCCGCTGATTGACGGGGAGGCGGGTAATATCCTGCCCTTTAAAAATGATCTGACCGGATGTCGGTTTATAAAACCCGCTGATCAGATTAAAAAATGTCGTTTTTCCCGCTCCGTTTGGCCCGATAATCGCATTTACTTTCCCTTTTTCGACGGAAAAGCTCACATCATTAACAGCTACCAACCCGCCGAACCGTTTCGTCAACTTCTGGATTTCAAGCAACATGATCATCCCTCCTTGACCTGCTTTTCGTTTCCGGAATGACGGGCAACGACAAAGTGATTGGCAGAATGCGCCGTCTGTGCTTGTCGGTTGCTGCTTTTTTCTGCTTGTCTTGCCCTCCATCGGATTACTCCTCCGACAATGCCTTGCGGATAAAAGATGACAAGAAGTGTCAACACCGGGCCAAAGATCAGCATCCGATAGTCTTGTAAAAATTGCAGCTGCTGGGATAGAAACGTAATCAACAACGTACCGACGACCGGTCCGGCCATCGTTCCGATGCCGCCGACAAGCAAATACGTAAGCAAATCAAACATCACGGAAATATAGCTGATATCCGGTCCAAGAAAGCGGATAAAGGAAGCGTACAGTGCTCCTGCCAAGGAAGTGAAAAAGACCGATAAGACGAAGGATGTTAATTTATTTTTCATCGTGGAAATGCCGATCGCTAGCGCCAGATCTTCGCTGTTGCGAATCGCAGTATACGTTCTTCCCGCCAGCGAGTAAATGATGCGGTGCATGACAAAAATGACGAGAAGCAAGAAGAACAGCACTAAATAGTATTGCGACACAGGAGTCTGGAACGAAATCGGACCGATGTTTGCCGGTACAGGAATGCCAATGAATCCGCGCACCCCTCCCGTCAAGCTGTCCCATTTATCGATGACAAGGTAAATAATATACCCGACACATAGCGTATAAATGGCGAAAAAGTGTTCCTTTGTCCGCAATGCGACTAACCCGATAATTAAGCCGATCAAACAGGAAATAAGACAGGACAAGAGAAACGAAAGCCAAAAATGCAATCCTGCTTTGACTGTTAAAATCGCGAGCGTATAAGCGCCAATAGCAAAAAATCCCGCATGGGCAAGCGATAAATAACCCGTATAGCCGGCAAACAAGTTTAATCCATAAACGGCGATCATCCAAATAAACGAGATCGTCATCATGTGCAAATAATAGTTGTTAGGAATCAAGAAAGGAAAGACAAGCGCAAACGCAACCGCCAATATGAGCCATTTCTTCTGTTTTAGAACTACCGTCATCATTGTCCCTCCTTGGCAAATAGTCCAGTCGGTTTTACCGTTAAAATAATGACGAGTATGACAAAGGCGATAATGTCTTTATAATCGTTGGAAATATAAGTCGCGCCTAAACTTTCACTAAATCCTAAAATATATCCCCCGATAATTGCGCCAGGGATGCTGCCCATTCCGCCAAGAATAATAATGACAAACGCTTTTAAAATGACGAGATGGCCCATGCCCGGAAAGACAAGATTAATCGGAGACGCCAAGGAGGCGGCGAGCGCCGCGAGACTGCCGGAAATCATAAATGTCATCATCGCGACTTTGTTCGTGTTAATGCCGACTAAATTCGCCCCTTCGCGGTTTTGCGACATCGCGATAATGGAGGCGCCGATAAACGTCTTTTTTAGAAAGAAATAGAGCAAAAACATAATGACAATCGTGGAAACAATGATGAGGACTCGCTGCATTGTTAAGGTGAGACCAAGTACATTAATGACATTTCCATAAGGTGTGGACATTGTTTGGTAGTCTGCTCCCCATACAAATTGGGCGAACGCTTCCAAAAATAAGAGGATGCCGATTGCTGCGATTTTATCATGAAGAGGTGGAGCATCACGGAGTGGATAAAAGGCAAGCCGTTCCATCAGTACGCCGAGCAATCCGATTGCAATCATTGAAATGATAATGGACAGCCAATACGGAAGCCCCGCCTGATTCATCATCGTTAACGTCACATAGCCGCCCATCATATAAAGCGCTCCATGGGCGAAATTCGGAATGTGCAAAATTCCGTAAACAAGCGTTAATCCTAAGGCGACCAAGCTGTAAACGCTTCCAACAGTCAGCCCATTTAACAATTGTTGTATCAATAATTCCATCCATTTCCCCCCTTGGTTTAGCTTGTTTATTGAAATTTATTTGTAATTTCACATGTTTATACATGAACTGAACCATTTTTTTATCGATGCATCACTTTCAAGGAGATTGATAGACGGAAAGAGAATGGGCGGATTCTCTTTCCTCTATTTTTCCTTCAATGATTCGCGATTTTTTATTCCGTTTAAAATCAAATCGACATAAATGTCTGTCAACGCTTCTTCCGATATTTCGCCATCCGGCTGAAACCAGTAATAGCTCCAGTTTGTAATGCCCAAAATGCCAAATGTAATCATATCCGGAGTCAGCGTCGGCTTAAATTCCCCGCGGGCGATTCCCGCTTCGATCAACTGCTGGTAATGTTGTCGGAACGCCCGCCGCTTTGCTTTAATTTCTTGCAAATGATCTTCGTGCAAATGCCGCATTTCACGGAAGAAAATGCGTGCGCTTTTCCGCCTTGCTTTAATATTGCGAATGAGCATATAGACGATTTCGTGCAGTTTTTCCGTGCAGCTTTTCTCCGAATCTTGCAAAATGCGCTGTTGCTGCTCTAAAAGATCTTCTATATAGGAGATGCATATATCTTTTAGCAGCTCTTCTTTGCTTTTGAAGTAATAATAGAATGCACCTTTTGTCACTCCTATTGCTTCGACAATTTCTTGCACCGATGTTTCTTTAAACCCTTTGCGGTCGAATAGTTCAATGCTTGTTTCAATGATTTTTTCTTTCATATTGCCGATTCCTTTCATTATTTATTCTCGTTCGATAATGGTGGCGATTCCTTGCCCGCCGCCGATGCATGCCGTTATGAGCGCGTATCTTCCGCCTGAGCGCTGCAATTCATACACGGCTTTCGTGATTAAGATCGCGCCGGTTGCGCCGAGCGGATGGCCATGGGCGATCGCGCCGCCGTTTACATTCACTTTTTCCGGGTTCATGTTTAATTCGCGGTCACAGGCGATCACTTGGGCGGCAAACGCTTCATTGATTTCAAGCGATAATCCTGTTTGCAATGCTGTAAGCCGCGCAATATTCCCGCCGCCGCTTAACACATTGCCCATAATGACATCATCAACCATTTCCGGGCCGATATTTGCCCGCCTCATCGCTTCTTTTATCACTTCCGCACCAAAAATATGCGCTGGCACGGTCGCTAATGCTCCGCCTTGTCTGGCGATCGCCGTGCGGACGGCGGAAACAATGACCGCATCTCGTTTCATGTATGCCACTCCCATTCGTTTTTATAAAAATCCCGGTAACAAAAGGGGTTTATTGTTACCGGGATGGATGTTGCAACCAATTAATAGATAGAAAACACGACTTCTCCCTTTACGACTTCTTTTCCGTCTTGATTGATAGCCGCCACATCAAAGCGCAAAGCGTGATCCTCTTTTTCTTTCACCATCGCTTTTAACGTGACGACATCATTTAAAAACACCATGGATTTAAAGCGAACGGAATAGTCTTGCACAAATCCTTCTTCATAATAAGGGGTAAACAGTTTGGCAAGATTGCCCATCGTCCACATTCCATGGGCGATAATGCCCGGCAGCCCCGCTTTTTTCGCCTCTTCGTCAATCGTATGAATCGGGTTGTAGTCGCCGGAAGCACCGGCATATTTAATGAGATCGAGGCGGGAAACAGGCGAAAGCTTAACCTCCGGCAACGACTCTCCTACTTTCAATTCACTGATTTTCGTCATACAACCATCGCCTTTCTTACTGCTTCTGTAATAATAATTGTCGATGTGGACGTGAAAATAACGTTTCCGGAAGGGTCTTCCCCGTAATTCGTGATGACTAAAAATCCAAGCTCACCCATGCTGCTTTTCTTTTCATAGTAATCTTCCACTTTTGAATAGCAATACAATTCCTCGCCAACATAAAGCGGCCTTTCATAATGAAACCGTTGCTCGCCGTGAATAAGCCCTTTGCTTGGAAGCTTCAACCCTTCAATCACGCCATAGTCAAACACTCTTGGAAATGTCGGTGGAGCGATATTTGTTTTATATCGCGATTTTTTTCCCATTTCCTCGTCCCAGTAAATCGGATGCGGATCGCCGATCGCTTCGGCAAACTTTTTCACCGCTCCCCGCTCGACGACGTTTTTTACTTTATTGGAGCATTTTCCGATATGTTCGGCAAACATGCATCGCTTCCTCCTTATTCCGTTAACATTTTGGACCTCCGGCTACATATAGCACTTGGCCGTTAATAAAGGAAGATTTCTCATCGGCGAAGAACGCCACTGCCTGCGCCACGTCTTCCGGCTTGCCGCTTCGTCCGACCGGAATGGCTGCAACGCTAGCTTGAATTAATTGTTCAAACGAAATGCCTAATCTTTCCGCTGTTGCTTTTGTCATATCGGTTTCAATAAATCCAGGAGCAACCGCGTTCGTCGTGATGCCAAACTTGCCCAGCTCGATCGCCAGCGTTTTCGTAAAGCCCTGAATGCCTGCTTTCGCCGCCGCATAGTTCGCCTGTCCGCGGTTGCCAAGCGCGGAAGTGGAAGAAACATTAATAATGCGGCCGTACTGTTTTTCAACCATGTATTTTTGGACTGCGCGCGCGCAGTAAAACGCCCCTTTAAGGTGGACATCCATGACCGTGTCCCAGTCCTCATCCGTCATTTTAAACAGCAAGTTGTCACGAATGACTCCGGCATTATTAACGAGAATATCAATCGAGCCGAATTGGTCAACGATTTCTTTTACCGTCGCCTCGACTTGTTCGCGATCGGTGACGCTTGCGACTTTTGCATATACTTCATAGCCTTTTTCGCGCAATTCGCTTGCAGTGGCCTGCAATGCTTCTTCATTTAAGTCAATGAACGCCACTTTCGCTCCTTCCTCGGCAAAACGCGTAACGATCGCCTTACCGATTCCGCGGCTTCCTCCTGTAACGAATGCGACTCTTCCTGTAAATCTTTGACTCATGATTGCTTCCCCCTTTTATTCGATAACGCTTTCAACTTTTATAGAAATTGTCCCAATTTGACATGCCCTTTAAGCAGATTTCTGGCAATAATCATGCGCTGAATTTCATCGGTGCCATCATAAATGCGCCAAAGTCTAGCCTCGCGGTACCAAAGCTCGATCGGCATTTCTTTCGTATAGCCCATGCCGCCGTGAATTTGCAGGACGCGGTCGACGACGCGGTTGCCCATGTTGGCGCCAAACAATTTGGCCATCGATGCTAAATGGCGGTTGTCTTCGCCTTGGTCGAGCGTAAACGCTGCGTTTAGCACAAGCCATTTCGCCGCTTCAATTTCGACGGCCGAATCGGCGATCATCCATTGAATCGCTTGTCTTTCCGCAATCGGCTTGCCAAACGTCACGCGTTCTTTCGCGTAGTCAATCGCCATTTGCAATAGCCGTTCCGCTGCTCCAATCGCTCTCGCACCGACCATCCAGCGGGCATATCCGATCCACTCGAGCCCGAGTTTATATCCCCCATGCAGTTCCCCTAAAATGTTTTCTTCCGGCACGCGCACATTTTCAAAAATTAAACTGGCTGGTGTCGATGGTCCCATCGTATGTATTGGTTCAGAGCGCCAGCCCATTTCGCGGTCAACGATAAAGCAAGTAACTCCTTCCCGCCCGTTTGTCGCTTGATGGCGTTCTTTATCCGTAATGGCGATCACCATCACAAAATCCGCTTCGTTCCCGCCGGTGATAAATATTTTTTCTCCGTTTAGCACCCATTCATTTCCGTCTTTTACCGCCGTCATTTTAATGTTTCTTGTATCCGACCCCGCACCCGGTTCCGTCATGGCAAAGCATGATTTTTTGTCGCCATTAATGGTTGGAATTAAATATTTTTTCTTTTGTTCTTCATTGGCATAATAGAGGATATTATCCGCTGACCCCCCGAATCGGAATGGAACAAACGTTTTCGACACTTCCATCGTCACAATCGCCTGCATCACATGCCCAAGATTGGCGCCTCCGTATTCCTCTGGTGTATTGATCCCCCAAAAACCCGCTTCTTTTGCTTTTAACTGCAATTCTTTCAATTTCTCCTCAGAAAGCCCCGGCTTTCCTTCCCGTTCGTTTCGCAACACTTCATTTTCTAACGGCATTAATTCTTTTTCGACAAATTTGCGAATGGCCTTTTGCACCATCCGTTGTTCATCACTAAGGCGCAAATGCATCTTGTCCCCTCCATTTTTATCTGAATTTCCATATTCATGCATATACGTATTGCCGGAAATTATACCAACCAGTTGGTATGTTAATGTTATTATATTCTAAAATTTTAAAAAATACAATATATTTTGGATTTAAAAAATAGTTTCTTACCAAGAAGGTGATAAAATAAGCAGATGCAGTTGAACCAATGTTCAACGAGCATCCGCGATATATTGCTGCACTTTGGCAACTGTCTCTCCGATTCCTGCATGAATAACAATGTCAAATAAATAATCCATTCTCGTCGGTGTTTTGTTAATGATAACTTTATGAGCACGAGGAGATTCTGTGGATACATAAAACGGGATTTGGTTGACAGGTGTTACTTCAAGGCTTGTTCCCATCGCAATCAACAAATCACTATCATATGCAGCTTCGAGCGCCTCTTCGAACCGATGAACCATTCCTCCAAACAAAACAACATCCGGTTTTAAAATTTCATTGCATGTTTCCTGCTCACACCGCGGTACATCATGGCTATTAACGAACGCTAAATCATACTTTGTTTGGCATTTCGGGCATGTTGCTGTTTGCAGCGTGCCGTGTAATTCAATGACGCGCGAACTGCCTGCTTTTTTGTGCAGTCCGTCAATATTTTGCGTCAAAATCGTCACCTTTTTCCCCATGTCTTCTAAATGTTTCAAAAAGAGATGGCCTTGATTTGGCGCAAAATTTCCCATTAACTTTAATGAAAAAATGCGTTTAAATTTATGCCAGAAATCGACAGGATGTGTTTCAAAATAATATTCAGAAATATAATGTTCGACGTTTCCCTCTTGAGCATAAATACCGTTTTCGCTTCGAAAATCTGGAATTCCCGATTCGGTGCTCATTCCCGCTCCGGTTAAAACAGTAATCTTGTCAGCACTATTGATCATTTGTGCGAACTCTTTGATAGCGTCCATGCTCTCTCTCCTTTCCTGAATCAAACTCTCCCACCACCATTTTATTTAGAGATGGGAGTTTCTTACCATCTCCATCGAAGAAGATTCTGCATAGAAAAGGCTGCCGCCTTCTACTTGATGCTGCATCGGAAGTCTTCTAAACATATTTTCGTTTTTATGAATCAAAAATTCCTGATTCATCTCCTGTCCCCTTCGTTTAGAGGTTAAAACGCAATGCCTCACAATAAGTATTGTACTCCCGATTTTTCTTTCCACAAGCAATATACTATTTTCTTCTGTCGGTGCCTCAATAAAAAAGCCCCCAAAAAGCGGGGACTTTTCTGAGTTCATTTTATGCTTTTTTTCATGAAAACAATAATAGAAACGATAAGAGAAATAATAGAGTCATGAAAAAAGCGAAAAATCTAATAAATCTCATTGGATAAATCGTCCTAAGAAAATAGGCATTATTCGCAATTTATCAACTTTTTTACTTTATCATATTATCACTTTACCAAATTAAAATAATAGTATATGATGAATAAGTAAACAAAATTAGGATGAATCATAGACTCACATCAGACCTTGCATATAAGGGGGATTATACGATGTCAACAAAAAAATGGGGACTATGGATTTTAACCGCCTTTGTCGTCGGAAATATGATTGGCGGTGGCATATTTATGATTCCGGCAAGTCTAGCGCAAGTCGCAAGCCCGATGGGATCCGCTCTTGCCTGGATGGCAACCGGATTGGGAGTTTTAACGATTGCACTCGTGTTCGGTAGCTTAGTGACAAGAAAGCCAGAACTGAAAGCAGGACCACAAAGCTACGCGCAAGCAATGTTTTCCTCTCCGAAAGCGGGAACGGTAGCAGGCTACAGCATGGCGTGGGGATATTGGGCCGCGAACTGGGCGGCAACCGCGTCTGTCATTATTTCGTTTGCCGGCTATTTAAGCACGTTTTTCCCGATTATGCAAAGCAAACACGTCTTACTTACGATCGGAACGTTTCAATTAGAGACAGGAAAAGCGCTCACTTTTGCGGTTTGCACGATCGTGTTATGGGGAATTCAATGGATTCTTACCCGCGATTTTCAACGCGCAGGAAGCATTAACATTTTGACGACGGGAGCGAAAGTCATCGGATTTCTTCTTTATATTATCGCGACCGTTTGGGTGTTTAACGCCGCTAATTTAGGTGGCGGGTTTGCATTCACGAATGAAAAAGGGCAAGCGGTGTCCGTTCCAGGCCAAATAAACGGAGCGGCGATTACGATGCTATGGGCATTTATCGGCATCGAATCGGCCGTTATGCTTTCCAACCGCGCGAAGTCGCAAAAAGATGTGAAAAAAGCGACATTGCTTGGATTACTTATTTCTGTGCTTATTTATATGGGAATCACACTGTTAACGATGGGGGCTCTTTCACAAGAACAGCTCCAGCAATCGCAAAAACCGCTCGTAGATGCGCTATACGCTGTCATCGGCAGCAACGGCGCCTACATCATGGCAATTTTGGCGCTCATTTCGTTGTTCGGCTCAACGATCGGCTGGATTGTCGTCAGCTCAGAAGTGCCTTATCAAGCGGCAAAAGAAGGATTGTTCCCTACTTTCTTTGCGAAAACGAACCGAAACAGCAGCCCTGTTCGTTCTTTGTTCATTACGAATTTCATGACGCAAATTTTTCTATTTTCGACCGTATCGGGAACGGTGAACGAAGCGTACAATTTCGCGATTGTCGTCGCGACGCTCGCCTATTTAGTTCCGTATCTCGTTTCCGCTTTATATCAGCTGAAATTAATTATAACGGGAGAAACATATGAAAACGCGAAACACATTCGCATCCGAGACGGCATCATTACAACAGCGGCACTAGTGTACTCGATTTGGGTCATTAAAACCGGAACGGCTGACTGGTACACGTTTTTCTTAGGAATCGGCTTATTTGTCGCCGGGTTGGTATTATATCCATTCATCATGAAACCAAAATCGCTCGATCACAAATCGGTGGAATTAAAAGGCGCATAAAGGGACCAACGAAAATCGCTGGTCCCTTTTGCTTCTATTTTCTTTCCACCCGCACTATTCTATCGTTGGATTATCCTCACTTTTTCCACTCAGGATCGGCTTCTTCAATATAATTCCAAAGAATCGGCTATACAAATTTCTCGAACAATAACGTTATTTTCTCCCAAACAAATTGTATTCGTTTCTTCTCTCCCTTTATTGTTGCTGAAGCGTTTCGATGATGTTCGGAATTTCCTTCAGCTCCTTTATCACAAAATCTGCATTGGCTGGTAAGAAAATACTTCTCTCATCTTGCAAAAAGGTAAACTTTACCATAGTTCAAGCACAATTCCCTTTATTTTTTATTCGGTCAATATTACTATTCCTAGCCAATCCGTAAATGGTTAAGGAAACAAAAAATACAAATAAGACTGTAAAAGTAATGCTATAACCTATCTGTTTTTCGCTGTATTTGTCATAAGCAAACATCCCCATCGCAATTGCATTGATAAATAGGTACCGTCAAGAATTTTGTGTAATGTAATGGGGTAGGGTTTCTCTGAAATGGATTTGAATTGATAGGGGGCTGATTTTCTCCACACAGGAGACTGAATATTCAGTCTCCTGTGTGGAAAGGGAGAATCCCCTTATTTTGTTTATTTACAATATTTGGTTAACAATAACGTTCTTCAAACATTCGTTGAAGGGCTTCCTGCGCTTCGGCAAATCCTCGCAACTTTCGTTCTGCCCATTTCTCGTTAAAATCTTGAATGGTCAAATGCACGATTTTTTCAGCGGCTTCTAAACTATTCACACTGTTCATCGGTTTTAGGCGTTTCCGAATCTCCTTGATCGTTCGTTCGATGGCATTGGTCGTATAAATCACACTTCGAATACTGCTTGGACCATCCATAAATGTAAGGAGGACATCCAACTCATTGGCCCAAGATTGGACTTCCCTTGGGTATTTGTGAGACCATTTGGATTGAAACTGTTGAAACATCTCCAATGCGATTTCTTTATTCGGAGAACGATAAATGAGTTTCAGGTCCTCCGCCATTTCGAATTGGTCTTTTTTCCGAACACAACGGAGATAGCAGCCGCTTCTCCTATTCGGCGTTCCAGCCTGTTCGATTTCGAGGAAATGTTTGATTTCTTCCCGCATAATCAGTTCTAATTTTTCTTTTACAAACTGACGAATGGCATTTTCCAGTTGATTTGCCCAGTCGACATTTGGTATACTTCTTTTAGACATAGGTAGGGTACTCCTTTCTCTAAGATTTTTGGTCCAATCAGAGAATACCCTACCTTTTTTCTTTTGGTCTAGCAAAATGCTTTACACAAACTTTTATACATCATCACAACGCGATTGCGCACAAGAAAACCATACAGCAAGCCACTTCAGCTACATATTGCTTCACATATGCCAACGCTGTAATCTGTCAAATCAGTGAAAATGCGATGGCAACTCTTGTGCATTTTGACAAGAAGATATTGACATCCTTTCTCACGATGTTTTTGTAAGAAAATGATCACCAAAAAATGGATTCGAACTATTTGGCTCTACTCCTTTCGACAAGAAAACAATTTTTGGAAAAAAATCATGGCCTCCCCTAGAAAAAGGGAGGCCTTCGTTTATTCCACATCATAACCTTGTTCTTCAACAGCTTCTTTCAATTGGGCAATGCTGACTTTCGTTTCATCGAAATCGACATCGACCGTGCCTTTTTCCAAATGCACTTCGACGCGGTTGACTCCTTCTAACTCTTGAAGAGCGTTTGTGACCGCCATTTTGCAATGGTTGCATGTCATTCCTTGTACTTGTAATGTTGTTGTCATGATGTATTCCTCCTTATGTTTTTATAGTTTCACGCGCTTCAAGCGAAGTGCGTTCGTTACTACCGATACGGAGCTAAACGCCATCGCCGCTCCGGCGATCCAAGGTTCCAACAGTCCAGCGGCGGCAACCGGGATGCCGATCGTATTGTAAAACAGCGCCCAAAACAAGTTTTGCCGAATATTTGTCATCGTTTTACGGCTAAGCTCGACCGCTTTCGGAATATGCGATAAATCGCCGCCAACTAATGTGACATCGGCCGTTTCGATGGCGACATCCGTTCCCGTGCCGATTGCCATACCGATATCGGCTTTTGCCAACGCCGGAGCGTCATTAATGCCGTCGCCGACCATGGCCACCCGTTTGCCTTCACGCTGCAGTGTTTCGACAATGTTTGCTTTGTCCTCCGGAAGCACTTCGGCGTATACATGGTCGATTCCCGCTTGTTTGGCAATCGCTTTTGCCGTCCGTTCATTGTCGCCTGTGACCATGTAGACGTCAAGCCCCATTTGTTTTAATGCTTGAATCGCCTCTTTGGCATTTTCTTTGATCGCATCAGCAACGGCGATGATGCCGGCAAGCTGTCCATCAATGGCCACGAACATCGCTGTTTTTCCTTCTATTTCTAATTGTATCATTTTTTCTTCATGTCGAGAAATGTCGATGTTGTTTTCTTTCATTAGTTTTCTCGTTCCAACGAGAACACGTTTGCCATCGATTTTCGCTTCAATACCGTGGCCCGCAAGCGCCGCGAAGTGCTCAAGCGGCTTCACAGCGATTTGTTGCTGTTTGCCGTATTCGAAAATCGCCTGCGCGAGCGGATGTTCCGAAGCGCTTTCCGCCGACACCGCAAAATTAAGCATTCCTTCTTGAAATTCAAGGACATCCGTCACTTGTGGCTTTCCTTTTGTCACCGTTCCTGTTTTATCTAATAGCACCGCGTTGATTTTATGCGTTTCTTCTAAGTACTCACCCCCTTTAAAGAGGATGCCGTGTTCCGCTCCTTTTCCGGTGCCGACCATGATCGATGTCGGCGTAGCAAGACCGAGAGCGCACGGACAAGCGATGACAAGCACGCTAATCGCCACTTCCAACGCTTTTGGCAAATCGCCCGGTGCAACAAAAAAGTACCAGACAATAAACGCCAACACAGCAATACCAACAACAATCGGCACAAAAATTCCCGAGATAACATCGGCCATCCGTTGAATCGGCGCTTTCGAACCTTGAGCTTCTTCGACGATTTTCACGATATTCGCTAAGGCTGTGTCCTTTCCAACCTTTTCCGCCCGAATCGTAAGAGTGCCTGTCGTGTTGATCGTTGCGCCAATGACGCGGTCGCCTTCTTTTTTATCAACCGGAATCGATTCCCCCGTAATCATCGACTCATCGACAGCGGACGCTCCCGCAATTACGATACCGTCTACCGGTATTTTTTCGCCTGGTTTGACGATAATCGTGTCACCGACTGCCACTTGTTCAAGCGGAACTTTCAATTCTTTGCCGTCGCGAAGCACGAGCGCTTCTTTTGCCTGCAAACTTAACAGCTTCGAAATCGCTTCGGTCGTCCGCCCTTTTGCCCGCGCTTCGAAGTATTTGCCGACAAGCACAAGCGTGATAAGCACCGCGCTTGTTTCAAAATATAAATTTGGCATATAGTGAGGGCTTCCAATCGTTTTGGCCGCTTCCACCAAGCTGTAAAAGTAAGCCGCAGACGTGCCGAGCGCGACAAGGACGTCCATATTCGCGCTCTTGTTTCTTAGCGCGCGATACGCGCCGACATAGAAAGGACCGCCGATATAAAACTGGACAGGTGTCGCTAACAGAAGCTGCATCCACGGATTCATCAGCCAAGCGGGCATCGGCAGACCAAGATCAAACGGAAGATGCGCAATCATCGTATATAGAAGCGGAAGCGATAAAATAATCGAAATCACAAGCTGCCGCTGTTTTTGTTTCAACTGTTCTTCTTTGAACCCCGCGCTCTCTTCTTCCTTCCGCACTTGTCCTTTATAGCCAAGTTTTTTTATTTTTTCTAATATCGCTTCGACCGATGTGATGCCTTCCTTATACTCCACCACCGCGCTGTTTGTTGCTAAGTTGACCGTAGCACTTTCCACGCCTTCCATGCGCCGCAAACCTTTTTCAATTCGCGCCGCACAAGCAGCGCACGTCATCCCTTCAATATCCAGCATCACCTTTTCGGTCGCCACGCCATACCCAAGTTTTTCGATTTTTTCTTGAATATCGTGAATGCTTTGTTTCGTTGGGTCATACTCGATCGTTGCTTTTTCCATTGCTAAATTGACGTTCGCCTCGACTCCGTCCATTTTATTGAGCACTTTCTCGATGCGGCTTGAGCAGGCGGCGCACGTCATGCCGGTAATATGCAACGTCACATGCTTTTTCTCACCCATGGTGCTTCCTCCTCTATTTCGAGAACTGCTGGATAACGGTCATTAATTCTTGTATCGATTCGTCACCGTTGCCTTCGCGAATCGCCTTGGCGACGCAATGACGAACGTGTCGCTCTAGCAAATTCAAACCGACTTTATGAAGCGCCGCTTCAATTGCGGAAATTTGGATTAAAATATCGATGCAATAGCGATTGTCTTCAACCATTTTTTGCACGCCGCGCACTTGTCCTTCAATGCGTTTTAGACGTTTGATAATGTTTTCAATTTCCTCTTCCGTCCGCGGAACCATTTTTGGATTGGGCTGATTCTCTTCACGATGATTCATGAATTTCACCTCATTCCATTGTTCTATATACATTATACCGGTAAGGGGTATGAATAGCAAGCAATTAGAACGCCTTAATCTTTTCTAACATAAAACTCCTTTAGCTGCTTCGCTGTAATGCAAAAATGAACCGCTTGTCATTGATAATCCGTGGTGCATTGCGGATAATTGCATGGTTTTTCCTTTTTACGATTTTTCACATACATATACGTCCGTTGGCTAAAAATAATATAGCAAGCCATTACCATTCCGACCGCATTTTAGTGTCGATAAATGCAACATGGTCAAAATGTCGCCGTGTAGTCAAGCCAATGTCATCACCTTCAAACAAAAAAACGGGAGCAATCCCGCTTCAGCTTGCCGACAAATCCGACAAGCTGATGAATCACTGTCAAGACTAAGGGACATGGATTTCCCCCCGTTAGCCACCCATGAAGCGAGCTTCACCACAGATGATAGAAATTAATTCTTTTCTCCACGGAAGCACCATAATTGTTTCACTTGCTTTCAAGAATATTCGTTGATAAAATGCACCAAGAAAAATGATTCAGATAGAGAGGAGACAAATGATGAAAAAAAGAATAGCCACATCTGGGATAATTTCGCTAACAATATTACTTTTTTTATTCGGTACATATAAATTAATGAACTCAAGAACATACCAGTTATTTGGAGGATTAACGAGTCACATAGATACAAACCAAAAAGTAGTAGCGTTTGGAGTCTTGAACCCGACACCTATTATTCTTCGGTTTCTGACAAAATAAACTATGTAAACAAAAATGTAAAACCGGGATCCATCATTTTGTTGCATCCAATGTATGACAATACTGGAAACGAACTAAAAACCATTGAAGGGATTTTAGATTCTTTATCAAAAAAAGGTTATAAATTTGTCACGGTTAATGAACTGCAGAAGTTACAGAATAAGTAATGAATAGGAATTTGCTTTAAAAGCTTAATTTAACAACAAAAATGGAGTGGCCAAACTGTTACCAGTTTGCACTCCATTTTTTATGTCATTTTTAATTTTCAACCATTTCAAAAAGCCCTCTCCAACGTGAAAGTGGTCAGCGAACGCCTAGGACATTCCCCTGCTTCGATGACGTTAGGCGTTTATTCTCCCGTCACGCCAGACATGCAAGAACAAGCAGCTCAAAAATTCGCCAAACCCCTACAGAAAAAAGCGTGGTCAAAATGTGGCGGATCAACGTAAAAAAATCCCGTTTCGTTTTGAAGCGAGATTAACGTAGATTAAACCCTTTTCCTTCTATGAATTCTTTCATATACATACGGACAGGGTTGCTGAGCATGTTCGCCATTTGCCCGGTCCATGTATCGCGGCGTTTGCCCTTTGTCCGCCGTTCGTAATACGCGGAAACGATATCGTTATATTGTTTCAGCTGTGCTTCGAATTTGGTGCGGTCTTGTTCATACGTTTCTTCGTGGTATACGTGTTCAAACGGCAAACGCGGTTTTTTATCAGGCTGCTGTGCCGGGTAGCCGACGGCAAGCCCGAAGAGCGGAATGACCCGTTTCGGCACTTTTAATAATTTGCATACTTCCGGCAAATTGTTGCGCAATCCGCCGATATAGCAAATGCCAAGCCCCATCGACTCCGCGGCAATCACCGCATTTTGCGCGGCAAGTGCTGCATCAATGAGCGCGACCATAAATTTTTCCGTGCTCTCAAGTGATGGCAGCACCTCTTTCTGTTCCATTTCGCCAATCACTTCATGACGGTGAAAATCGGCGCAAAACACGAAGAAATGGCCATTATGCTCGACATAAGATTGATTTCCCGCGATTTGGGCAAGCTTCCGTTTCGTTTCTTTATCTTTCACCCCAATGATGGAATAAGCTTGTACGTAACTTGATGTCGATGCCGCTTGCGCGCACTCGACGATCGTGCGAATTTGCTCATCCGATAACGGACGGTCTTCAAATTTCCGAATCGAACGGTGCCGCAAAATTGTTTCGATGACTGAATTCACAGTAAATGCCTCCTATACAATAGATTGAATAGCTTTGTATTCTATCATATCAAAATCAAAAATGATTGACACTCGTCTCTATATCTGCGTTACTTTTTTATACGCGAAATAAGAATACACAATTGGCACAACCGCGATAAAGGCAATGGATGAAATGAGAAGAAAGCCGCGAATCGATGAAGGCATAAAAGCGGAAACGATGAGCATCCCTCCCCCGATGAAAAACACTTTGCCGCCAAACCGGTGCGTCCGCGCCCAAACGGTCTCGTTCGCCAGCGTCCACGGCGTGCGAATGCCGATGAAATAATTCGCTTTGATTTTTGGCATATAATTTCCGAGAACCACAAAAAGCAGACCTAATCCTATATTGGCAATCAAAACCATGTTGACATGGTAGCCAAGGCCGCTAAAGATGATAGAAATATGCATGACGGTTAAAAACGTTAGAAAAGTATACATGAAAACGCGGTACGCTCCCGCGAACTTTTCATAATTCTCTTTTCGCGGATCGATTTTCGTCACCCCAAGCAGCATCCCATAAATCCCTGTCAACAAAATCGGTCCAAATAAAACGGCAAAAAGCTTTGATGAATAGCCATCCACTTCCCCCGAAAAGTTCCAATGAATCGGAACTTCCTCCGGCAGCCGCGGATATGCCCATAAGGAAATCCCCACACTAATGATGCTCAACAAGAAAAAATACCAATGCTTTTTCATTCCCTCTTCCCCTTTCCTTCTTGCAAAGATAAAAGCCAAGCAAGTACATCTTGCAACACCGTCGTGTTGATGGAGTAATAGATGTACTGCCCGTCTTTTTCAGCGTGCACTAAATCCGCCTGCTTTAACAAATTTAGATGATGGGAAATGCTCGGTTTGGAAATGCGGAAATGATCGGCGATTTCCCCTGCTGTTAAGTCCTTGTTCCTTAACAGGTTGAGAATGTCTCTTCTCGTCGGATCGGCTAGCGCTTTATAAACAAGGTTCATTTTCATATACGTTCACCGTGCTTATTTTGTTATTTAGAAAATTATCTAATTATTTAATTACATTATATAAAATATTCAGTTTTCTGTTAATAACCTGAGAAAACAAAAAGAGAACACCATGTGTCCTCTCCATCAACGAAAAACTATACTTCTACCATCATCGTATCATAGGCGATTTCGATGGACAGCCCTTGTTTTTGCAACTGTTTTTCTATTTCTTTGAGATCATCAAAGCCTAATCTGTTCATTTCTTCGACATGAGTCAATATAGTTTTCTTCGCCTTTAATTTGTGAATAATATTCAATGTTTCTGCAAATGTTGCTTCTATTTTCAATATAGGGTGATGTTCAGGCAGCAGCCGTTCCCCTGTCAGCGGATGAAGCTCAAAAATGCCGATCGGTAAAACCGCAACATCTACTTCCTGTACTTCCCGCGGGGGATCCCAATTATTCAGCTCATCCATCGCAATCAGCACCCGCTTCTCCCCTTCTGAAAATAAAAACGCATACACGTAGTCTTCGGCTAAGCGGAACAGGCGAATCTCCACTCCTTCCATCAATACGCTATCCCCATCTTGCAGCGTATGAAGGCGGATGTATTTCATCTTTTCGAGGAAAGAGAGATGTTCGCCGCTGCCGAGGCGGTGCTGAAAATCGATGGCGACCTGCTGCGGCAAGTAGACATCCGTCGTCGTGGAAGCAGGAGGATAATTCCGAAAATCGGCATTGATGGACTCCAGCACCCGCCTGCCCATCACGTGATCAGGATGCCAATGCGAGTAAAACACCGCGTTGATTTGTTTAATTTTAGAACGATTCATCTGCATATAAATATCTTCCGGCGTATCGATTAAGACGTCCGGACCGTGCACAAACAGGCTTGGACCGCTGCGGCTGTAAGGGATTCCTTTCACGCGCGCCTCAACGCATACGCGGCATTGGCAAAGCGGACGCGGAATCGTCACCGCTCCGCCTGTTCCTAAAAATTCAATTTTCATATCCTTCCCTCTCTTCTGTCATTATTCAGAAACAACACTGTATTGTTTCCGTCTAACAAAATGTGATACGTTTGCTCACCGATGCTATGATGATCCGTTGTTTTTTGTTCGCCGCAAACATCTCCATCCGAAAATTGCAGATATGGATTGGTTTATCGCTCATAATAAATAACTCGCTTTGTTTCCCAAAAACAATTGTATCTATTTAGTCTGAATTTTGTAAATAATCCCACTATAAAAAAGCACTCCATATCGGAACGCTTTTTATAGTTATTCAACGAATTTTCCTTCTTGATAATCACGGATCGCCTGGCGGATTTCTTCCTGCGTATTCATCACAAACGGTCCGTAAGCGACAACCGGCTCGTTAATTGGCTCGCCGGCATAAAGGAGGAGGCGCAGTTTTTCTTTGGCGGTGACAGTGATTTCGCTTTCTGTCTCGTTTTCAACGCGGCTTAAAAATAATACTTGCCCCGCTTTTCCTTCCGTGGCATCGGCGCCGAATGTTCCGCTACCTTCTAAAATGTACAGAAAGCCGTTGTAGCTTCCTGGCAAATCTTGCACGATACTCGCTCCTGGTTCGAGCACCATTTCCACCATCGTAACCGGAACATGGTTGAGTGTCGGGGCTTTTACTCCTTTCGATGACCCGGAAAATACGCGGATGATTGCTCCCTCTTCACGCCGGACAGGCATATCGCTTGCTTTTAAATTTTGATAACGCGGCTCTGTCATTTTTTTTGCGCTCGGCAAATTAATCCATAGCTGCAAACTGTGCACGGTCGAGCCTGGCGCCGGATCTTCTTTATGGATCACCCCTCGTCCTGCCGTCATCCACTGCACATCACCGGGACCAAGCGTTCCGTGGCCGGCTTTGCTATCAAAATGTTCCAACTGACCGTCAATCACGTACGTCACCGTTTCAATGCCGCGATGCGGATGAAAGTCAAACGTCCCGCGTTGGAAAATATCCTCCATTAGCATCAAAAACGGATCGTATTCTTCCCAATTTCCCGGCTCTAGCACCGGCCCGCTTCGATGAATCGGGCTATTTGTCTCTATTTGTACCGTTTTTACACGGCGGATGCGACGCTGTGCTGACATCTATGTGTTTCCTCCTTATGATCTTTATCTGCATCGTACTCTACACAACAATGAATGCAAACGATTTACTTTGTGACATCAGGTAACGGTATATCTTTCCTATACTCAAACGGATAGGAAATTGGCTTTTTTACGCTTATTGTTTCATTCGTTGCTGCCGCATCATCATGCTCTTTATATTTTGGCACATCATCAAGCGGAATTTCTTTTCGGTAATCGAACATCATGCTAGGAGTGTGAATCATGTCCGCAACGAAGACATTTCACTCCTTTCTCCCCCCTTTTTATTTTCCTTTTACATACATTTCGTCATAAGATGCTTATGTTCCTGCTGACGCATCATCTTTTTTCTTAAAAGTAAATTACTTTACAAAAGTAAGTTAGTTACATTATTATATTTACGTTAAAACACTATGCCATTGATATTACATGGATTTCCATAGTGTTTGTTGTTTTCATTCCACGCTATTTATACTAACGAAAGGAGAAAGAACATGGCTAAATTATTGTACATTACAGCAAATCCAAAACGGGAAGAGGAATCTTACGGCTTATCCGTTGGAAAAGCGTTTCTTAATGCTTATAAACAACAAAACCCGCAAGACGAGATTATCGAATTAGACCTTTATCGTACCGACATCCCTTACATTGATGCCGATGTATTAAACGGCTGGGGCAAATTGCAACAAGGGCATACATTTGAACAGTTAAGCGCGGAAGAAAAACAAAAAATCAGCCGCATCAATGAGTTAACCGATCAGTTTATCAACGCAGATAAATATGTGTTTGTCACACCGATGTGGAATTTTAGTTTTCCACCAAAAATGAAAGCTTATATCGATACAATCTGCATCGCAGGCAAAACGTTCCGTTACACGGAAAATGGTCCGGTAGGGCTATTAACAGGAAGAAAAGCGGTGCACATTCAAGCACGCGGCGGAATTTATTCAGAAGGACCAATGAAAGAAATGGAATTTGGAGACCGTTATTTGCGGGCAGTGCTCAGCTTCATCGGAATTACTGATGTTCAGTCCATTTTTGTCGAAGGAATGGCACAATTCCCGAATGAAGCCGAAACAATTAAACAAAACGCGATCAAGCAAGCAGAACAAGCAGCGAAAAACTTTTAACAAAATGATGACCTGTTCCTTTGATAAGGGACAGGTCATTTTGATTTTTCTATTAAAATAAAAAAGCTTGCCGATGTAATCGACAAGCTGTATGATTCCAAATTAGTATAATATGTAGTTAAGATAATGATATGGCGGAGGAGGAGGGATTCGAACCCCCGCGGGCTGTGACACCCCTATCGGTTTTCGAAACCGACCCCTTCAGCCAGACTTGGGTACTCCTCCACTTGGTTGATGGAGCCTATCGGACTCCTGCGTGCGGGGCAGGCGCTCTCCTAGCTGAACGAAAGCCCCATCACGAAATGATCGGGAAGACAGGATTTGAACCTGCGACCTCACGGACCCGAACCGTGTGCTCTACCAAGCTGAGCTACTTCCCGTTCATATCCATTGTTCTCTCGTTAGCGCCAATTAGTATTCTATATTAAAAAAATAGGGTAGTCAATACTTTTTTAGTAAAAAACTTTTCGAATAAAGAATAACGCATCCTGACATGTTTTCGCCAGCATTTTTCTACGTATATGATGTACAATCTCTATCATGTTCGTGATCAATCGTCGACTAACCAAGCCACCCATCCCAATCATCTTTTTAAGAGAAAAAGGGAATCTCCTCTTATGTCAGAGGAAAGTCCCCCTCTATTTTCAATATACATCCCGCTTCGTAAAGACGATAAATGAAATCACGAGTGCCGCAAGTCCCCACACCGCCAGCACCGTCATGGAAAACCCGAGCGTCATGCCTTCAATCGGTGGCGCTGTCCCATTGACATAATCCGTAAGGCGAAGATTGACCATAAACAAATATTTTGCCGATTCCCACGAAGACACCATATTCGATAAAATCGCTCCGGAAATCAATGCCGCAAGCATAATGCCCATCACTGCGGCGGTGCTGCGCATCAATACAGAAAGCATGAACGTCAATGTTCCAACGACAATCGAAACAAACCAAGCAAGCCCTAGTTCGATTAACACGTACTTCCATTGTGGAAGCAAATGTACCCCTTCCGTATTAAGTTCTTCACCGTTAATGGTAAAACCAGTTAGTAACGGCAGCCGCCATCCTTGATACCCAAATACAATCCCCGAAATCAAATAAGAAAGCAAAGCGACCATCAATAAAATAAACGAAATCGATAGAAGAAGCGCTATGTATTTGCTAAGCAAAATCGTTCCGCGTTTGACCGGTCTTGTAAGCAGCAGTTTAATCGTTCCTATGCTTGCTTCTGAGGATACTAAATCCGCCGCGACGACCATCATTAAAAGCGGAAGAAACAAATCGATCGCGTTTTCAATAAACATGCGCATAAACGTTGGCGCACCGGGAGCGGATGGATTAATGTCATGTTCCAAATAATATTGTTGCTGCTGAAGGCGAATGTGCAAATATTTGCGCCATTCTTCCGAAATGCTGCTTGAATTCAGACGGTTTTGCGCGTCAATAATTTGCTGCTGCAGCTGCGTCCGCCAATCTGTTGTTCCGAGCCGTTCCTGTATTTCCTGCACCTGCTTATATTGCGCGTATGTAAAAAGGACAACGAGTACGGCGACAATCGCCGCAATTACCGATAACCGCTTTTTGCGGACAATTTTCAGCATTTCGTTGTACACGAGGTTACTCAATCGCATCCCCTCCCGTTAATTCAATAAACAAATCCTCCAGTGTCGGCAGTTTCGGCTGAATTTCATGGACGTGTACTCCCGCTTCTACTAGTTTTTTGTTCCATATGGACAAATTCTTTCTTTCATATGGAGTCACCAGCCTATCTCCTTGAATGGCGACAGGCGACGTTTCTTTCTCTAGTATTTCTTTCGCTGTTTCGATGGGGGCGGCTTTCCAGACAACTCGCGCTTGTTCTTTAAGCAGCCGTTCCACCGTGTCCACCCGAAGCAGCAGCCCTTTTGCCATAATCGCCACGCGGTCGCACATTAATTGAATTTCGCTTAACAGATGTGAGGAGACAAGCACGCTCAATCTTTCTGATTCTGCCAAAAAGCGGATAAATTGGCGCATTTCGCGAATGCCGGCAGGATCAAGCCCATTGGTCGGCTCGTCCAAAATCAGCACTTTCGGCTTTCCTAGCAGCGCCTGCGCAATGCCGAGACGCTGTCGCATCCCAAGCGAATACGTGTTCACCCGATCGTGAATGCGGTTTTGCAAACCGACTAACTCCACCACTTCCATGATTCGTTCTTTTGGAATATCGGGAACCATGCGCGCAAAGTGCTCCAAATTTTCCCATCCACTTAAATACGGATATAATTCTGGATTTTCGACAATGCAGCCGATATGGCGAATCGCTTTGGTAAACTGACGCTCTAGGTCATAGCCGCAAATAGAAATATGTCCCGATGTTGGCTTGATAAGCCCGACAAGCATGCGGATGGTGGTCGTTTTTCCCGCGCCATTCGGTCCTAAAAACCCAAATACTTCACCTTCCTTCAGTTCAAATGAAATTCCTTTGATAATTTCTTTGCGGCGAATTGTTTTGCGTAAATCGGTTACGACAAGCGGTGCGTGTGTTGTCGTCATTGTTTGTCCTCCTCCGTCCACGTAATTAAAGAAGCGACACGTTCGCCAATGCGTTTATAGCCTTCCTTATTCGGATGGAAATGGTCGCTGTACAAATAATCATTCACATGAAGCTCAAACAAATCGAATATCGGCACAGCAATGATATTTGGATAGCGAGCTGCCGTTTCTGCCGAAGCAAAATTCCACTGCCTTACGATCGCGGATGTCTTCTTTGCGTCACCGAGGTCGCTAAACGGATTGTATAGCCCGATGTAAAAAACAACTGCATCTTTATTGACGCTGCGAATCGTTTGAAAAATACGGTCTAAGTTGTGTAAATACGCGTTTTTTGCCTGCTCGATTTGCTTTGGCGCAAGCTTTAGCGCTTCTCCGCCTTGAAACAAATCATTCCCGCCGATCGTCATCACGATGATGTCAGCCATTTTTAGCTGCCTCTTTATCTCAGCTTGTCCTAATTGCTTAAGGAGTCCGTCAGATCGCTGTCCTTTAATAGCCAAGTTTGTTACACGAATCGGTTTCGTTGTTTTTTTACGGAGAGAATCGACCATATAGCCAATATACCCTTTTCCGCTTTCGTCTCCCGTTCCCCTTGTCAGCGAGTCGCCAAGAGCGACAATATAAATTTCACGGTTGTCCGCTTTTTTCTCTTTTGTATATTTCGTCGTGCCTGCTGGCGGCATCGCGGCGGAAAAAAATTGATCTTGAATGCCCATGGCAAAACCGCCAAGCCATAATATTCCCGCCAGCACGGATACAATCGTGATGGTGCTTACAATACCGCGTCTCATGCAATCATCCTTTCTTATCTTTGTTACTTATCATACAATATTTTCATCCAGGCTACACCTTTAGACTCTCCGCATTTGATAGTAAAAAGCACGCCGTTATAAAACAGCCGCCACAATGAAAAAGCTTGGTGATTTCACCAAGCCGTTCTTACTGGATTATGTTCAAACAAATTTCTAGTGCCTTACCGTTTTTGCAAATAATCTACAATTCCCATCGAACATACTTGTAAATCGAGACGGATGATGTCATACGCTTCTGATGTCGGTGAAATATTTCTTTCTTGCAAGAAAGCGCTGACTTCTTCATACAGCTTGCGAAAAACCGATTCAGCTTTTTCCTGCATCGATGCGCCAGGCATGTTGGCAATCGCTTTTTCTCCTGCTTCGACAAACTTTGGAAGCCAAAAACGAAGCTGTTCAAACGCTGCGCGAGGGTTTTCTAGCATGCCAAAATGACCGAAATAAATGCGTTCAGGTTGAAGCTGCTCCAATCGCTCTGCCGATTGCAGCATCGCCTCTGGCCGGAATTGGTTCGGAGAAGTGGACGGCAAACAATATTCAAGCCCATCTTTTAGCAATTGCGGATAAAACACTCCGATCGTATCGCCAGTAAAAACGCCGCGGCTGCGCGAATCGTAAATCGAAAAATGATGGTTGGAATGGCCAGGCGTATCCAAAAACGTCAACGTACGCTCACTGCCGAGCGTAAGCGTATCACCATCTTCTTTCACGATGAGACGATCCTCTGGAATCGGTACAACCGGGGAAAACAATTGGTCAAATTTTTCCCCATACACCGCCTTTGCTCCTTGGATTAACCGTGATGGATCTGCTAGATGCCGCTTCCCTTTCGGATGAACAACAACAAGGGCGTTCGGACATTTTTCAAGCAGCACGCCAGCGCCGCCAGCGTGGTCCAAATGAATATGTGTCACAATAATATAGCGGATATCCGCAGGATCAATTTGAAGCGCTTCTAGTCCTTTTAATAAATACGGAACAGAAGGGCTTGGACCTGTCTCAATAATAGCAAGCTCTTCTTCGTGAAGCACATATGTACCGGTGCGCTCTGCAACTCCTAAATCAAACAGATCAATCATCGAAATGTTGTGCCCTAAATCACGAGGTTTTTTCATCATATCATCTCCTACTTTTTATCTTTACTGAATATTCTACCAAATTACATATAAATAGAGAAACTATATTATTTTAAAAAATGGAAAAGGACATGAACCGATTTCAAGCAAAGACAACTTTGAAATCCATCGTTCATGCCCAATGAAAATTGTTCCATTGTAAAGAAGCGTCTATAATATTCGCAGCTAACAGGAGAATCTAGCGATCAGTACAATGCGGAACTAAATATCCTTTGCGAAAAAAATTATTCAACTGTCATTATGACGCAAGATGATTAGATAGAGACGCTTTCCGATGTGTGCGGATTGCCCACCATATCGAAACAGCCCAGCCAAATATGATGATTGCGTAAATCGTTGCATGCCAATTTCTAGGAGTTTCCCATGCATGAAGCAAGGTGCGAATGTTTGTGAAAATGATGATGCCTCCAACTAGAACCCCAAGCAAATGGGATGGCATCTTACGAACAAGCCACGCGGCGATTGGCGCAGCGACGATTCCCCCTAACATTAGCGTTCCTACCCAAAACCAATTGACTTGTTCCCAGCCTAACGAAATGACGAATCCAATGGTAGCGGATAAAGCAACGGCAAATTCCGACGTATCAACTGTTCCCACCACTTTTCTCGCTTCCATTCCTTTATTCGCAAGAAGAACAGGGGTGGAAATCGGGCCCCATCCTCCTCCGCCAGTGGCATCGAGAAAGCCGGCCACTAAACCAAGAGGAACAAGCTGCTTATTCGAAAATTTCCGCGGTGGTTGTTGATCTTGTCTAGGTGAAAGAAATAAAAACCGATACATAATATAAAACCCAAGCGCCAACAAAAATAGTGAAATATATGGTTTAATGACATCCCCTGGAAGATTGCTTAAAAAGCAGGCACCGAAAAACGCGCCAAGCGAGCCGGGAATAATTAATTTGATCACCATGTCACGGTCGACATTTCCAAATTTAATATGAGACGCGCCTGAAGCTGCAGTTGTGACCACTTCCGCTAGATGCACCGAGGCGGAAGCGACCGCCGGAGCAATCCCGAACGCAAGCAACAGTGTTGTTGATGTAACCCCATACGCCATTCCGAGCGAACCGTCGATGAGCTGAGCGATGAATCCAACAATCACAAACACGATTAACTTTTTCATTTTTTTCCCTCCACCTAAAATAATCGAAATATTTTTATTAATTTATACATTAATACCAAGTAATCACAGTTGTCAACTATGAATTATAAAAAAACAAAACAGGGTTCAGACCCATCGTCTGAACCCTGTTTTGTCCAAGTGTAAACCAACGGAATTTTATCATGTGATCATCTCCCCCTTTACTTTCGTTTCGAGGGGGATTGGGGAAAAATATTAAAATTTGGCTTGATATTGTTCAATTTCCCAAGCATGCACAGCGGTGCGATAGCTGTCCCACTCCGCTTTTTTCATGGCGACATATTCACCGAATACGTGATCACCTAGGGTTTTGCGACCGATTGTGCCGTTTTCGAATTCTTGAATTGCCGCTCCTAAACTAGCTGGAAGATTTTCGATGCCAAGTTCGGCGCGGCGCTCTTCTGTCATATGGAAAATATCTTCATCAATTGGCGCCGGAACCTGCAAACCTTTTTCGATTCCGTCCAACCCAGCGGCAGCAATGATGGCAAACGCAAGGTAAGGATTGGCTGACGGGTCCGGACAACGGAGCTCGACGCGGGTCGCCATACCACGTTTTGCTGGGATGCGGATTAATGCTGAACGGTTCGACGCCGACCATGCGATGTAGCAAGGCGCCTCATATCCCGGGACAAGCCGTTTGTACGAGTTGACTAGCGGGTTCGTAACAGCGGCAAAGCTTTTGACATGCGCGAGCAAACCAGCGATAAACTGATAGGCTGCTTCCGATAACTGATTTTCATCACTTGGATCAAAAAACGCATTTTCGCCGTCTTTAAATAGCGACATGTTCACATGCATGCCAGAACCATTGATGCCGAACACCGGCTTTGGCATGAACGTGGCGTGCAGTCCATATTTATTGGCAATCGTTTTTACCACCCACTTATATGTAGTTGCATTGTCTGCCGCCCCCAACGCATCGGCATATTTAAAGTTAATTTCATGCTGCCCCTCTGCCACTTCATGGTGAGATGCTTCAATGGTAAAGCCCATTGCCTTTAACGCACGGTAAATTTCTAAACGAACGCGCTCGCCAAGATCTCTTGGAGATGGCTCGAAATATCCGCCGTTATCATGGAGTTCTGTCGTCGGGTTTCCATTTTCGTCCGCTTTGAATAAAAAGAATTCCAATTCCGGACCGACAGAGATAGTAAACCCTTTTTCTGCCGCACGCTCTATCGTTTTCTTTAATACGTTACGAGGGTCTCCTTCAAATAACGTTCCATCGGGATTGATGACAGAGCAAAGGAAACGTGCTTCAGCGTATCCTTCTTCTACTGTCCAAGGCAATACAGCAAACGTGTTTAAGTCAGGAAGAAGATAGAGATCGGATTGGTTGATGGGAGAAAATCCTTTAATTGAGGAGCCGTCAAACATCATTTTTCCTTCCACAACATCATCAAGTTGCTCCGCCGTCACCGTAACGTGTTTTAAAATTCCTTCGATATCGACAAATTGCAGATGCAAAAGCTCAACGTGTCTTTGTTTTATCGTTTCTTTGATTTGCTCAAGCATTACCGTTTGATCGTTTGCTGGAGAAATCACTATATTTGACATGTTATATTACCTCACATTCGAATGTTTGTTTTTATAACATGTTTTTATTATAGGGAAGGAGAGTAGGTTTGGCAATACTTTTTTATTAATTTTTCTGTATTTTTATAACGCTAATAGGAAAGCGTTTTCAAAAAACTACAAAACCTGAATAATAAATAGTTATGCATTTGCATATTTATGCAATTACTTTAATAAAAAAGACAGCCGCCTATAAAGGAGAATTCATCAACAACCTTTTAGACAGCCGCCATGATAAACGTATGTAGCCATATCAAGAGAAATTGTTATCATCACCGTTTTGCTTTTCGGATACACATACACGAGCCTTTGATTGGCTGTTCAATGTCTTTCACCCAAACCCGCTCGTATTCGTTATATTGGCTGCCTTCTTCATATTCTTCAAGCTCATCCATCGCTTGCAGCCCTTCTTTTGTTACGGTAAACCATTCGCCGATTACTTCACCTTCTTCTTCGATAACGAGCGCGGGGTATGCACCGACGTCATATATCATATAAGCGCCCTTTCACTTTTCCTGGCTGAATATGGCGAATGTACGGCGCTGCAATATGATGATTTTCCTCCCCGACTAGCAGCGTTCCGTACACAAATACACAATGCAGCATCGGTCTCATTTCTTTTCTCCCCTCTAAGTTTACATAATAATATTATGGTTATATATAAGGTAGAAAATAATATTCTACTAATAACCATAACGAAAAAAACAAAAACAATGGAAGCCCTGCCTCTCATCCATCCTTGCAGCTCCGAAGCTGCGCCAGTGTGAATTTGTCTTTTCGAAAGGAGATGACCGCCACAACAAAAGTGATACCGCCAAAAGCAGTATCACTTTTGTTTCATCACTTATGCTTTTTGAACGTTTGCCGCTTGTGGGCCACGGCCGCCGTCTACGATATCAAACGTAACCGTTTCGCCTTCTTCCAACGTTTTAAATCCTTCGCCTTGGATCGCCGTGAAATGAACGAACACATCATTGCCGCCATCCATCTCAATAAATCCATACCCTTTTTCCGCATTAAACCATTTTACTTTTCCTTTATTCATTGGGATTCCTCCAAAATAAAAAGTTGACCATCGTTCCGTTACCGATAGAAAAAAGCCGTGCGCTCATGCAAGAAAGGGAGCATACATAAGAAGGCCCTTTCTTTGAATGAGGCACGACTTATTACGATCCTTCCATATAACGAACGAAATGGCGCTTCATTAATAATACTTTATAAATAAAAGAAAGTCAAGATTTTTTGCTATTCTTTCCATTTAATGCTGCAGCCGATGCTTGGCTTTTGTTTTTCCGGCACTGGTTCGCCATTCAATAATGCGTCTAATGCCGCGCGAATCGATTCTCCTGTAACCGGAATGCCGTTATTTGGCCGTGAATCATCCAACTGTCCGCGGTAAACACATTTTAAGTCGCGGTCAAAGATATAGAAATCCGGCGTGCACGCTGCTTGGTACGCTTTCGCTACCTCTTGGGTTTCATCAAATAAATATGGGAACGGATACCCTAATTCTTCTGCCACTTTTTTCATATTTTCCGGCGAATCTTCTGGATATTTTTCGACATCGTTGGAATTAATGGCGACAAACGTAACTCCTTTTGGCTGATAATCATTAGCAAGACGGACAAGTTCATGCTGTACATGTTTTACATACGGGCAATGGTTGCAAATGAACATAATAACTGTCGCGACATCCGATTTGATATCTTCTAAACGGACTGTTTTTCCATCCACCGCATTCACTAGTTCAAACGATGGTGCTTCTTTTCCTAACGGAAACATATTGGATTCAACTGCTGGCATACGTCCACATCCTTTCCCAATTTTCTGCTTATTTCATTATACCAAAGCAAGAGAGAGAATCACAAACTTGGCGCCTAAACGAAAACAGAATAGCTGCATATAATATCACATAGGTATTATTCATGTCCTTTATGACGCCACATCCTACAGGCAAATCAATAGACAATTTTTCCACAGCGGCGCATAATAAAAAATAATTAATCCCTTTTGGAACAGGAAGAACATGAAAGGATGTTTACCATGAGCCTTAAATTAAGCGTGCTAGACCAATCCCCAGTTGCAGAGGGAATGACAGCGGAAGAAGCGCTTGCTAATACCGTCCGGCTCGCGCAATTTGTGGAAGAGCTTGGCTATGAACGTTTTTGGGTATCAGAGCATCACGATACAAATCACCTTGCCGGTTCATCCCCAGAAGTGCTGCTCGGTCATATTGGAGCAAAAACGTCCCGCATTCGCATTGGTTCCGGCGGGGTGATGCTACCGCATTATAGCGCCTACAAAGTAGCAGAAAACTTTAAAGTGCTTGAAGGGCTTCATCCCGGTCGGGTTGATTTAGGTGTTGGAAGGGCTCCAGGAGGCATGCCAATCGCGACCCTTGCCCTCCAAGAAGGAAAACGAAGAGACATTGACCGCTATCCGGAACAAATTGATGATTTATTAGCATACTTGCATAACGATTTGCCGAAAGAACATCCGTTACACGGCTTAAAAGCCACACCGAACGTACAAACGGCACCAGATGTATGGCTTCTCGGTTCCAGTTCCTCCAGCGCCATATTAGCAGCACAAAAAGGGCTTCCATATGTGTTTGCGCAATTTATTAACGGCGAAGGCGGGGAACATTATACAAAATTGTACCGCCAACAGTTTGTTCCATCGAAATATTTGGACAAGCCGCGCAATATGGTCGCTATATTTGCCATTTGCTCCGAAACAGAAGAAAAGGCGGAATGGGTGGCATCGAGCCTTGATTTATCGCTGCTAATGATTGAGCAAGGCATGGTGTCCAATGGCACGCCAAGCCCGGAAAAAGCGATGTCCTACTCCTATAGTCCATATGAAAAAATGCGTATTCTCGAAAACCGAAAACGGATGATTATCGGCTCACCGAAACAAATAAAAGAACAGCTTTTCCGATTAAGTGAAGCATATGAAACGGATGAAATTATGTTAGTAACGATTACATATGATTTTCAAGATAAGTTAACATCATTCCGGTTAATCGCGGAAGAATTATGGGGGTAAAGGAGCAAATGAAAGTTATTTCCGTCAATGCAGGCGAGCCGAAAACAGTGATGATCGACGGAAAACCGCTCACAACAGGAATTTATAAAGAACCTGTGTCAGAGCCGCTTTTCGTAACAAAACTCAACTTCAATGGAGATGGACAGGCGGATTTAGTACATCACGGCGGTTATGACAAAGCGATTAAAAACGAAATGACTTGTACGACACACGCGTACAAGCCGCTTTTTTATAATGCCTCTTCTTTTTGCAAATGACGATAATACAAATCATAGTAAAACCCTTTTGCCTTTAGCAGTGATTCATGTGTGCCTTGTTCAATGATTTTTCCTTCATTCAAGACAAGAATGCGATCCGCATTTTGGACCGTGTTAAGCCGATGGGCAATGACAAAACATGTCCGCCCTTTCATAAGCCGCTCGAGCGCTTCTTGAATTTTCATTTCAGTCATTGTATCAATGTTGCTCGTCGCTTCATCCAAAATTAAAATAGATGGATTAGCGACCATCGCGCGCGCAATTGCTAACAGTTGTTTTTGTCCTTGGCTAATGCCGCTGCCATCTTGCTTCAGCACCGTATCGTAACCGTTTGGCAGTTTGGTGATAAACGAGTGCGCATTCGCCCATTTTGCCGCTTGTTCCACTGCTTCATCACTTGCATCTAATCTTCCGTATCGAATGTTATCGCGAATCGTTCCTTCAAATAAAAACGTATCTTGCAAAACAAACGCCATATGGGCGCGCAAGCTTGCGCGTTTAATAGTACGGCTATCGTGCCCATCGATAAAAATATGACCGCGATCCGGATCGTAAAAACGGGCTAGCAGCTGTAAAATCGTCGTTTTTCCTGCACCGGTCGGACCAACGAGCGCCACCGTTTCTCCTGGAGAAACCGAAAAGCTGACATCGCGAATGACATCTCGCTTTTTATCATAGGAAAATACGACATGGTCAAATTCCACTTTTCCTTGTATATGGTTGAGCGAAATCGCTCCCGTTTCGTCCCGTTCTTCTTTTTCCATATCTAAAATTTCAAATACTCGTTCCGCGCCAGCCAGCGCCGAAAGCAGCGTATTCCATTGGTTCGCCAAATCATTTAACGGGCGTGTAAATTGGCGTGCATATTCGACAAACACAACAATGACGCCGATTGAAATCATCCCTTTAAGCGCTAAAACACCACCCACGCCAGCAATAAGACCAAAGCTGGCGTTGTTTAGAAAGTTCATTAGTTTCGGGATAAATCCCGAATACGTTTGCGCCCAAAATCCCGCTTGCTTCAACTGCTCATTTTTTTGTAAAAAGCCATCAATCATTCTCCGCTCTTGCGAAAACATTTTTACGACTTTTTGCCCAGAAATGACTTCTTCAATAAATCCGTTCATCTCTCCTAAACAACGTTGTTGCTCACGAAACCGTTTCTGCGTGCGATTCGTAATCCATCGCATCCCAATGTACATCATCGGGACAACTAGCAAAGTGACAAACGTTAGAAGCGGGCTTAGCCAGAGCATGACGCAGATCGCTCCGACAAGCGTAAGCGTGCTTGATATCACTTGGATGACGGTACTATTAAATGTTTGGCTCATATTATCGATATCGTTTGTAATCCGGCTCATTAATTCCCCTTGCCGGCGCTTGTCAAAAAATGAAATCGGCAGTTCATGAAAATGGCGAAACAGCTGTTTCCGGATCGCATAAATCGTTTTTTGGGCAATTCGGATCATCCAATAGTTTTGCAAAAAAGTTGAGGCGGAAAGTGCCACATAAATAAAAAGAAGAAGCGCTAAAACAAGAAAAAAACCGTCTGTCTGCTTCGTGACAATATATGTATCAATCGCTCTTCCTACTATATATGGACCAAGCAGACTTAAACAGGAACTTACGATCACCATTACAACAACCGCAATAAGCCATCCTTTTTGAGGCGAAAGAAATGACCAAAGCCGCTTTAATGTTCCTATGTTGTCTTTTGCTTGCTGCTTTTGTCCCGCAGCTGCCATGGTTCTATGTCGCGGTCGTAACATTCGTGCCCCTTCTTTCCTAATTGCGATGCTACAATTTTCCGGTACAGCTCGCTTTTCTCTAACAGCTCATCATGGCTGCCTTTTGCTAAAAGCTTGCCATCGTCTAACAAGAAAATCGTGTCTGCTTCCATCGCCGTTTGAATTTTTTGTGTAACAATGAATGTGGTACACGTATACCACTTTAATTCCTTCAGCAATTTTGCCTCTGTTTTTAAATCTAGCGCGCTTGTGCTATCATCAAGCAATAAAATTTTCGGCATTCCAACAAGTGCCCTGGCAATCGAAAGGCGCTGTTTTTGCCCGCCAGACAAGTTTACCCCTTTCTGCCCAATCATTGTCTCATATCCATTCGGAAACTTCATAATCGTATCATGAATTTGCGCATGTTTCGCCGCTTGGATCATCTCTTCCATCGAAGCATGTTCGTTTCCGAAACGAATGTTTTCGGCAATCGTTCCGGAAAATAACAACACTTCTTGTGGAACGAAACGGATGGAAGCACGCAACTGTTCTTGTTTCATTTGTCGAATATCGATGCCATCGATCATCACTCGCCCATCCACCGGGTCGTATAAACGAGGGATCAACTGAAGCAAAGTTGACTTTCCTGAACCGGTCGCTCCTAAAATCGCCACTGTTTCATGAGGGCGAACGACAAACGAGACATCTTTTAAAACGAGAACACGGCTATTCGGATAGCGGAATGACACATTCTCAAAGCGGACTTCTCCTTGTTCGACCGCTTTATTGCATGCCTGTTTATCATCTTCGATATCCACTTCCACACTTAACACATCCGCAATGCGCCCAGATGATGCTTTAGCACGCGAAAATGCCATCGTAATGAATGCAAACATCGATAACGCCGAAGTAATACGAGTCGTATAATTGACAATTGCCACTACTTGACCTGCCGTTATGCTTCCTGCTTGAATATCGATACGACCGATGAAAAGAATGACAATAATCGCCATATTCATGACAAATAACAATACAGGGGTAATCGTTTCTACTAAACGTAATACACTGATTGTCCGTTTCATTAGCGTTTCGTTCGCCTTTATAAACCGCTCCTGCTCGTACGTTCCTCTCATCCACGCTTTAATGAGGCGCATCCCCGCTAAATTTTCGCGCATCACACTGTTGACACGATCAAGCGTTTGTTGCACGAGCGAAAAAGATATAACCGCCTTTTTCATCATCCATAAAAGGAACATCACTAACATCGGAACGGCAACAGCAAGCACAAGCGCCAGCTGAACGTGAACGGCAAAAGACATGACTACCCCAAATACGACAAGAAGCGGCGCCCTTAAGGCAATTCGCAAACTCATAAACACCATATTTTGTATTTGCGTTACATCGTTCGTCATTCTCGTGATCAGCGAAGCAGTTGGAAAGCGTTCCAAATTCGCAAACGAAAACGATTGAATTTTTTCAAATAAATGTTTTCGAATCGCAAATCCGTACTCTTGGCCCACGTAGCTAGCGGCAAAAGAATTGGCAATCCCAGCAGCAAATGACAAAAGCGAGGCGCCGAGCATGACCGCTCCCCACGTCCAGACGACAGAAAGGTTTTTTGCCATTACTCCGTCGTCAATAATTTTCTCCATCAACAACGGCTGCCATAATTCTACTAACAGCTCAATCAGCATGAGCGCCCACGCGACGATCATCCATTTTCGATACGGTTTTAAGTAAGATAGTACTTGCTGCATCCTTTCACTCCCCCGTACCTGTGATCTCAACCCTCTGCATGAGGAAAGTCGGCACTAAAAAGTTTTTCCTGCGCCTGCGTGCAAACATTCACTCTTGTTCGGCCAAACTTTTATGGACAAACACCTCATTGGTGTTTGGCGCCCTGTCGGTTCGGTTCAAAACCGTTTTTCTCCCAATGGCTTAAGTCACGGGATTTCATGTGTAAAATTTAGTTACCATAGCGAATGACCGAGGGAGTGTCACTTTTGACATCGATGTTACAGAACATTTTGTTTACCGATATCCATTAAAGTTGTCAGTTCCGTTTCCGGTAGTTAGCCCAAATTTGCATAAACATTTCTTGGTCAGCAATCGCTCTGTTTTGCGAAGCAAAAAACTGGATAATATCTTGTTCGTTTTCCACGATTGGAAACAACTTATGAAATTTCGCAATCATCAATAGCTTTTCGACTGTTTTATTCGATGAAACGACAAAGACCACTTTCTTTTTCTTCGCAACTTCCTTTTTTAAAAAATGGATTAATAGTGCCAAACCGGTACTGTCGATAAACAGAAGCTCATGGACATCAATAATGACGATATCTCCCTTTATTTCCGCCAATGCCATTTGAATCTTTTGTCTAGCAAGCTGCTGCGTGCTGTAAACCAACTTCCCTTTCAGCAATATTTTTTCATATTGTTCTAACGATGTAATTTTCAGTTCAAGAGTGGATATCCGACTATCCATTGCGCCCTCTCCTCATTTTCATCGCAATTGCGCATTTTCCATTTTCTCGCCGTTCAAACCATATATCATCCATGGTTTCTTTAATCAGCAAAAGCCCGCGGCCAGATTCAGCAAGCAACATATCTTCAAGGCTTTTCTCCCGCATTCGCTCAATTTGTTTGATAGGAATTCCGCTGCCTTCATCCGTAACAGTGACAGTTACATCCTCTTCCGTAATTCGCAAAGATAATACAAATGTATTCTTTTCTGTTTCTTCTCCTGATTGTCTTATTGCTGCCACTGAATTAATAACCGCTTCATGAACAGATAACACAAACATATCGCGATCGTGAACCGAAAAAAAACGAGCAATTTGTTCCGCTAGCAAATCGCAAAAATCAATCGCCTCGTCCGTCGCTTCACATTGAATCTTCATTTCGTACATTGCTTTACACCCACTGATCATTAATTTCAAGAAACGATCGTTATTGAATCGTAATAGATAATAAGCATATATCATCGGCAGGATTCATTGGCGATCGACTATGATCAATCAGCATATGCAAAAATTGTTTATCTGGTAAATGGCTATACATTTTTGTATAGTTGCGAATTTTATTCATGCTTTGTAAAATGGATGAATCCATTTCATCTAAAATCCCATCCGTGTATAAAAATAATCTTGTTCGCTTTTGATAATGAATAACTTCTTTTTCAAACGGGACGGAAAACGGACTGCCAATCGCTAGTCCTCCCTTATCCAATTCAATGATTTCTCCATCTTCCGTAACCAACAATCCAGCAGGATGACCTGCATTCGTATATTCAATCTGCTTTTTTTTCGTATCAATCACTAAATAAATCATGGAAAATAAATATCTTATTCCATTTGCGTCGTTAGGAAATAAGTTTTGTACATGCTTTTCGAGTTCTATAGCGACATACACTGGATCGATGACACGCACAATTAATCCCCTTAATAGTGAACGGAGCAACATGCTGACAAGCGAAGAGGAAATGCCATGTCCCATCACATCAATAATAATGACGCCATAGCGGTCATAATCAATTTGGTAACATGCATACAAGTCCCCAGACAAGTCATCCGATGAAATATAAATGGCATCCATCGTCACTGCATCGTTTTGTATCGGAGGGGTTAACACGCTTTGTTGAATTTTTTTCGCAAGTTCCAATTGCTTCTTATACTCTGCTTCTTTTTGTTTTTGTTTTGTGATATCCGTAACCATCATCATATATCCCGTAACATTTCCAGCCGAATCAGTAACAGGAATGGCAGAATAAGCAACGTCCACGAACGTTCCATCTTTTCGTCTAACTGTGCGTTCGCCTGTTGAATTTTTTAACTGATGAGAAAACATTGCTATGCATTGAGGATGATCATGAAACAACGAGAAAAATTGTCGGCCGACCACTTCTTCCCTTTTCCATCCAAATAATGCTTCTGCAGCATTTCCCCAATCCATTACCGTCATATTTTGGCATAATGGGATGACTGCAATTGGAGCAGTTTCATAAATAGCCTGAAGCATTTGTTCTGGTTCTGGAGAACGAATGGTTGTTTCCACATTCGAAAAGCGCCAGACGTAAAATTCGTTCGCTGCACCTGTGAGTGCATAACACCTTAACGTTCGGACTAATTTCCTGTCATGGTCAATAAGATGTTCAATTTCTCCTTCCCAATAACCGTTTTCCAACACAGATTTCCAGATTAATTCATACTTCTCAACATAATGTTCATTGGAAAGGAGAATTTGAAAGGATTGACCGATTAACTGTTCTTTGGAATAACCAGTTAATGTTACCGCTCCATCGTTTACTGCCACGATAATTTTATTCCGATCTGTGATGACAATTCCTTCGCTTGTATGATGACCGCATGTTTTTCCTTTCACCTGTGAATCTAGTTTCACCATTGTTCAACCCTTTTTCATAGTAATATTTTAATTAAGCAAAAATACATAAAATTCCTTCTTATGATAAAAGGCCACCTTCAAAAAAGGAGACCAGTTTTCCCGAAAATAAAAAGTTGTCTTTTTATCTATTTCGATTATCACACTTTTTTTCCTGCTTTTTTTCATCATAAAAGATCAGATATTTTCTTCAAGATCGTTTGAAATAACGATGACGGATAGCGGCAATAATGAGCAAGCATAACGGAATGATAATTTGCAGTGGTACATGCATATAAATTGTCACCATTTTCAATCCTTCTGTAATATGTTCCGGATAGTTGCTCGCAATGGCGATCGATAACAGCAAAACCATTAGCCCAAACGGATATACAAGACGCTGATAATTTTGAATACGAAATAAATTCGCTGTTCCGATCACCGCAGCATAGAAAAATACGGATATTTTAAAAAATCCGCCGATAATAAGAGCAATCATAAATAATACATCAAGACGTTCCAAAAAATTCGCAACTTGAATCCTCCGTATCGTGTCTAAAAGCGGAAATGTAGAACGAGCGACAACATCCGCTCCAAGTACAGTAACGTTGATCGTCATAATCATTGCCAAATTAAGACCGCTCAACACCATGCCTGTTATCGCAGCTTGTTTCATTTTTTCCGGGTTGTTCATATATGGAAATAACATCGTAAAAACAATCATTTCCCCGAATGGAACGTAAAGCGTCTCCGTAAACACGACTTTCCATACCCGTTGCCATCCTTCTTCGAGCACCGGCTGCAGCCGATGGAGATCCACTAGTCCTGCGGAAATGACTAAGATAAACCCAGATACTGCGAGAAGATAAAGCACGGTAAGAAACAACCCCCCCGTCCGTGCAATGACCTCAATCCCTTTATAAACGCCATACATCACTGTTAATATCATAATCGCATTTAAAATAAAGAGCGGTGTTTCTGGATACGCAAATGTTAGCAACATCTCGCCGAAGTCGCGGAGCACCCGGGAAGCGATATAAAGAAAATAAACAATATATGCAAACGCCAAAACTTTGCCGATCCAAGGACCAGTGATGTCTTGTACATACGTAGTCAATGGAGCATTGGGATAATAACGATAGAGGCGGTAATAAATAAAAAACAATAATAAACCAAATGTTAAACCTAATAATATCGCAAGCCAAACATCTTGTTTTGCGCCTATACCAAGCGGAATAACGATAGCACTTCCGTGTTCAAACAGTATAATTAATACAAGTAATTGCCGTGCGTCTATCTTCGCTCGTTCCATCATTTCACCGCTTTCACTGTTCAAATATGTACGATTTAGTTCGTAATCCTGTCCGGCGAATAAACGCTTCTACCGTTACATTTACCTCTAGTTGAGGAAAATAGCGATCATTCCAGTCTGATTTCATGGTTTTCCATTGCTGCGGATAGGAACGGTAGACAACATCTCCGAACCCAAAGATATCCGTTTTTGCTTTTTTTGCTTCTTCTATCGCTTTGACCACTTCCTTTTTTATACTTGTTTCCGCTTTTTTTTCTAATGCAAAAATTTGCTTAGGATTTGCAAAATCAATGGAGACAAACTCTTCGCCGATATCTCCCTCTGCACGAATATGAACGGAAATGGACGGTTTTCCTTTTTTCATATGCGCCGCTACACTCGTTTTGGCACGAACGACTTTATAGGCAGCTGCTTCTTTTTTCTGTTTCCACTCGATAGTCACGCTCGTTTGTTCAATTTTATCAAGAATCCATAACACTCCTCGCGCTGTGTCGCCAGAAACCCATCCGACAAGTTTATCACCTTTAAATATAGCTAGGCCATTGACATTCAATCGCGCATCAGGTTCAGAAGCTTGCACGTTCGTTTGCCGCTTCCCTTTTGGTACACTTCCTACAATCTCCACACCGCTAATGATTGGTGCTTTTCCTAATGAAGAGAGATCATTAATTACTTCTCCTACACGAACATGAATCGTTTGCCCCCATATTTTTTCAGAAAATTGCAATGTTTTTATAATTTGATTTGCTGAAATTTTGTCAATGGGCGTTAATATTTTCAGAGCATCTTCCGCTGAATAGTGACGGGCGATCACAACCATTGCTGTCGAGCGAAATTGACTATTTCTCTCGAGTGCATCAAACAACCCATCGACTCCTTCTTTTGCCACTTCTTCACTAATAACCACTAAGTTGGTATGCGCATAATATATAAGCCGTGATAGTTTTTTAGACGCTTGCCGGCTTGCCTCAACGAGGTTATCTCCTGTTGCTTTGTAAATGGAAACCGGCACCCCGCCACTGCCTCCACCGCGCTGTGTCGAACCAGCAACGTTTCCTGGGTTGACGACTTGAAATGTCACCGCAAATTTTCCATCCTTCGTTTTATCAATTCCGACAGCGATGACAAATGCCAAATCGGTCAGCTCTTTTTTGCTCCAACATCCGGAAAGAACGGTTGCACATAACAGAAGTAAAAGGGTGATTGCCATTTTTTGTTTCATGATTGCTCTCCCTCATTTTTCTCCTGACGGTTCGAAGCAGGCGACTGAGGTCGTTGCTGTTTTCTTTGGCGAATAATATTTTTCTGGTTGATTAAACGTGGCCGTTCTTTAAACGCCCATGTCGGCACACGGAAAAGCGTATCGCCCATGTTGGATGGAATAAACGGAGCAAGCGGTGACATATATGGAACGCCAAAGGAACGAAGACTGCATAAATGAATCGTCATCACCAAAATTCCCATAATAATGCCGTAAAATCCAAACATGGCGGCAAGAAACATAAGCGCAAAACGAATGAGGCGCGCAGAAATTGCAATCGCAAACGAAGGGGTCGCAAAGCTGGCGATTGCCGTAATAGAAACGACAATAACCATTGCCGACGAAACAAACCCTGCCTCTACGGCTGCCTGTCCGATGACAAGCGCTCCGACAATTGAAACAGCCTGACCGACAGCACGCGGCAAGCGCACCCCTGCTTCCCGCAAAATTTCAAAAATTACTTCCATTACCAACGCCTCGACAAACCCCGGAAATGGAACTGACTCCCGTTGAGCAGCGATCGCAATGACAAGCGTAGTTGGGATCATTTCTTGATGAAACGTCGTTGCTGCAATATAAATCGCCGGGGCAACAAGTGAAAGAAAGAAAACAAGAACACGCAAAAATCGAAGTGCTGTTGCAATATCAAAGCGAGCATAATAATCTTCAACCGCTTGAAAAAATTGGATAAACAAAGCGGGTGCAATGAGCACAAATGGAGTTCCTTCAACGAATATGGCCACTCTACCTTCGAGAAGATTGGCTGCCACCACATCCGGCCGCTCTGTATGATACGTTGTCGGAAAAGTAGTAAATGTTTGATCTTCAATTAATTGTTCGATATATCCCGATTCAAGGACACTATCAATATGTATGCGGCGAAGCCGTTTTTTAACTTCTTCAACGATTTCGTCGTTGGCAACTCCTTTCACATACATAATAGCAACATCCGTTTTTGTCACTTCGCCAATTCTCATCGTTTCGAGCCATAGATTCGGATTTTTAATGCGACGGCGAATAAGAGTAGTGTTCACCCGCAGCGATTCGGTAAATCCATCTCGCGGACCGCGAATAGCTAGCTGTGTTTGCGGCTCTTCAATCGCTCGATATTCTCCCCCACTCGTACTTGCACTTAAAGCAAACGTCACTCCATCAAGAAGAATAATCGTCTCCCCTGACATAAGTGCCAAAAATAAATCAACCCACTGGGAGATGCGCTCGATTCTGCCGACAGCAGCTAGTTTTTTTTCCATAAAGCAAAACGTATCTTTCGGGGATAAGGTAGTCGGAAACGTTGCTGTCATAAGCGGTTCAAGCAAAAATTGATACACATTTTTTTCATCGGCAAGCCCATCGATAAAAATGAGAGCAGCACGAATCGAACGTTCTTGTCCAATCATAAAACGACGGATGACAATATCGGAACTGTTTCCAGTCGTATGGCGAATGATATCGATATTCACATCAAGCAGCGAATGAATCGGCTCATGCGGAACATCTTGGGCTTGGCCGCTTTGATCGCGTTCTTGTTGTGTTGTCGTTCCCTTCTTTTTTTGCTTTTCTTGTTGTTTTCGCAATCCCCACTGAAACAGCATCGTTTTCCCCTCGCTCCAACTCATTTACTTGCCATTATAGACAACAAAGGGGGGGGAATATACGATCAAAGAATGATTCCATGGTAGAAAACAAAAACTAAAGAAAAAAACAACAGTAGGTGGATTCAATGAAAGTGCTAGGCATTTCATTGTTCATTGGCAGCATTTTAATCGGTGTCGCCATTGAAATGGATCTGTTAATGGGCTTTACGTTGCGTCAATCGATGCACAACGTCTTTAACCCATTTCGTGTCATGGAAACACCGGAAATGTTTATTTTATTTTTCATTTTATTGTTATGGGTGCTCGATGTGTTAGCGGCGCTATTTCTTCAAAAACAAAAGAAAATGTAAAAAAGGTTTCTTGCCAAGGCAAGAAACCTTTTTTATCATTTGCTGACCGCGCCTAGACGAAGCAGCCGCAGCGAATTGAGCAATACGAGCAGCGTCGCTCCCATATCCGCAAAAATGGCCATCCATAATGTAAGCCAACCTGGAATAATAAGAACGAGTGCCAGCACTTTTAACAAAAAAGCAATCGCAATGTTCTGTTGAATAATGCGCATCGTTTTTCTACCTAACCGAATGGCATATGGGAGTTTCCCAAGATCATCGCCCATTAAAACAACATCCGCTGTTTCTAACGCTACATCGGTTCCAATATCCCCCATTGCAATGCCAATGTTTGCCGCAGCGAGCGCGGGAGCATCGTTGACACCGTCGCCGACCATCGCGATACGTCCTGATTGTTGCTGTAGCGTTTGAATCGCTGTCAATTTTTCTTCTGGAAGCAATTCAGCGCGAATATCGGTAAGTGGAAGGGAAGAGGCAATGGCCCGCGCTGTCGTTTCGTGATCGCCGGTTAACATGATGGTTTGAGTGATTCCTAGATTACGTAATGTTTCTAGCACAAAAGCAGCATTTTCACGCAGTTGATCAGAAACGGCAATCATTCCAAGCACCTTTGTTTCATCACCAAGCAGCATGACCGTATTTCCTTGCTTTTGTGCACGTGTGATTTGCGCGCGCACGTCTTCGCATATAGACGCATCGGAAAACAAGGACGGTTTTCCAATATAATACATGGTTCCGTTCACACGTGCTGCCGCTCCTTTGCCGGTCATCGCGCGAAACTCGCTTACTTGCAAACTATCGAATGATATTTGCAATTCCTCTGCTTTACGTAAAATGGCAGAAGCAAGCGGATGCTCTGACTGTTTTTCAATGGCTGCGGCGATTTTTAGCACTTCCTTTTCATCCAGATCGCCAAATGGATGAATAACAGTTACTTCTGGTGTTCCTGTCGTTAATGTTCCTGTTTTATCAAACGCAATCGCCGAAAGTTTTCCGATTTCCTCTAAATACGCTCCCCCTTTAATGAGCACCCCTTTCCGCGCCGCTTGCCCAATGGCGGTTACAATCGCCACCGGTGTACTAATGACAAGCGCACATGGACATCCGACGACAAGCACCGTCAAGCCTCGGTAAACCCATGTCAGCCATTCTCCGCCAAACCATAACGGCGGCACTATTGCAAGAAGGAAAGCAATGAGCATAATCGCTGGCGTATAATAGCGCGCAAAGCGGTCGGTGAACTACCCCCACTTAATTTTCTAGCGAAAATTTGAAGTGGGGGCTTCCAAAGAAGTTTGACTGCTTCAAGCAATCCTTATTCTTTGAGGCGTGTCCACTTCGCCGCTAGAGCATAAGACACTCATTTGATCTTCAGGCATTTCATATTTGTACTGAATCTCAAAGAACCTGGCATGATGTTTAGGAATGATTTCAATCTGCTTAATCTTTTTGTCCAGTAACACAGGCGGAATCGTTATCGTGATAGGCTTATGAGTCTTTTTAAATAGGCGAGAATACGGTATCGTGAATTTGTTGCCGTCTATACGAATTTGACCAATGATTAGTGAATGAAAGCCATCTTTTTTAAGATATTTTGGGATACTGATAGCCTTGTAGTCATATTTGCCTTGTTTGGCTAGTTTTACTAAGCCAAAGAAAGATTTAAAAGCCTCATTAACCTTTTTTAAAATTTGCTGTGCCATGTTGCTGTTTAACAGCTTATAGTTTTCGTTCGTTTTGGCAAGATGATAGTTTTTCTCATAATTAAGAAATTCCTTGTGTTCAAAATAGTATTGTCTGACATTGTACAATCCGACGTTGTACATGTTCTTGGCAATATGGCACAGTTCTCGAAGAGTCAAGTATTCTTCTTTGGTCAAACCATTTAGCTGTTGTTTGATACAAAAATACATTTTTTCACCTCCCATCTAACTATATTATACTATATTTTACTGAATCTATCCTATTTTCAGCAAAATATAGTTAAGGCGATTCATCTCCCACTTACTCCGCTTCGCTTCGTTGAAGTGGGAGTCTTCTCGCCTAATTAAGATAAAATGGTCGCAATATGCCGTTCCCCGATCGTATAAGCAGCCACATAGCCGGCAAGGAGAAACAAAGCCGATATCATCACAATCACATTTGTTTTCTTTTTCCAAAACGGTTCTGCTTTCTGTTCTTTCCGCTCTGTTTCCGGAATGACGGTAATTCCGTCAAAAGCACCCGCTTTTTCCAGCTCCGCAATCGACGCTTCGCCGATGACCGTTAGCTTCGCCGCGCCAAAATTGACTTCGGCATCTTTGACCGTCGCAATGCTTTTCACATTTTTCTCAAACTTTGCCGCACAGTTGGCGCAGGAAAGGCCTTGAAGGCGGTATACATGTTTATTTTCCATCGTGTTCTCCCCCCTCTTTGGCGTGAACAAGCGCCAGTGCCACAAGCTGTTCGACATGGTCGTCTTTCAGCGAATAAAACACGAGCTTTCCTTCTTTGCGGTGCTTGGCGATTCCCATATCGCGCAAAAAGCGCAAATGATGGGAAGCGGTCGCCACCGTGCAGCCGATAATCATCGCGACATCACAGACGCATAATTCTTTTTCAAGCATTAACGCATACGTGATTTTTAAACGTGTCGCGTCGGCGAGCGCTTTAAACAGTTGTTCCACCCCGCTGATTTCATTGATGCGCTGCCGGACGGCATCCACTTTTTCCGCGTTAATGGAAAATACTTCACATACATCGTTCGCCATCTTGTCACCTTCATTCAAATATTCGTTTGAATATAGTATATTCCTTTATCAACCAAAACGTCAATTCATTCAAACAATAATTTGAATGTTTTTTCATCAAAAAAGGGAATCGTTGCGATTCCCTTTTATCATTCTGCATTCCCCCGGGTTTTTTCGAGCAGCTGATGATCTTTGAGCCATTTTTCGACATGAGTATATGTTTTTTTCCACATGAGATGAATGGTATCGCCGTCGCTTTGCAAAAGCTCGATATCCCCTTGCCATACTTTGTGGCTATCCAGCATTGCGCTTGCCGATTCTTCCATTAAGTCGGCTTTTAATGCTTCGATAAATGAATCAATTTGCTGCGGCTCGATGATCGTCAACGTTTTCCCGCCCGTCTCTGGGTGGTAAAAGGCGACTTGGCGAATCGGCGAATATCCTTGATCGCGGAGCAATAAATAATAATTTTTCTTATACTCTTTCGACTCTAAAATCGGTTTATAATAGGAAAAGTACGGTTCGCTAGGCACATTGTACTGGCGGATCATCCGCTTGCCGTTCTTTAGCACATAGCCGATCGCCACTTGTCTCTGGTCTGTAAACCGGGACGGTCTTGGCTGATCTTTGACTAACTGTTGGTGAAACGCGTAGACGGCGCGGATATTTTCTTTTTCCTTTAAAAACTGGTTTTCTTGCTCAAACGGTACATACGAACGTTTTCCATTCTCGACAAAATCATAGACGGAACCACCGAAATAGACTTGGCGGATATCCTCTAGCGCCGGCAGCCGTTTTTCATATCCGGTTATATCCAGATGAACCAAAATGCCAATGACCACCATCGCCGCGGCAAAATAAGCGTACCCTTTCCACTTATGGAAAACGCGCCACGTTTTTTCGATAATCATTTCGGCAACGAAAAAGCCGATGAATGAGAAGGTGACATATCCGAATACAATCCAGGAAAACTGATTTTGCGTAGCGCCGAAATAAAAACCGCCGACGAGCATCGTACAAAACGCGACACCATACTTAAAGATCGGACGGAGCGCCGGAAACGCCAGCGCCTGCGTCGCCGCCTCGCTATGCCGTTTTTGGTACAGCCAAATCGCTAAAATAAGGACCACCATAATCAAAAGCAGATAAGCAAGCGATTCGCCCGCTGTCAACGGTTCTGCTTCGAGCTTTAAATAGCGGAAAAATGGAACAATTGCTTCCAGGTTTTGCGATAAATAATAATCGGCCGGGAAGCCAACCAATAAAAACGAAGTATTGGTCAATAACAAAACAGTGATGCCTGCTGGAAATAAAAACAAAATATAAGTAAATACCACTTGCAGCGTCGACATGCCTGTCATTATGCCAACAAAAACAGAAGCGGCAAAAACAAACAGCTCCATGATAGCCGTTTCCCACGTCCAGCGAATGATGTCACCGATAGCAAGCGGCATGGAAAGGCTTAATCCATAGCGACAAACGATGGCAAGCAATGAAATAAGCATGATTGGAATGACAATAAGCATCACGCCAAACACAGCTTGCTGGCAAAACAGCTCCGCTCGCTGCACAGGCAAGCTATGCATAAAATCAGAGGATTGTTTTCCTTGCATGTAACGAAATAATAGTGCAGCTAATAGCACCGGCAGCGTAAAAACGATCATCGTTTGAAACTCTGCGGAAATGCTATATAAGTTTTTCCATTCAATGAAAACACCGCCATCTTCCTGCTGAGAGTAAGCCATCAATAATTGCAGTGGAATGGCGGCGAACCAAAGCAAGAAATGCACGATGCCAATCCAGCCGACGCTGCGAAGATTTTGCACCAAAAGCCCGCGATTAAACGATAATATTTTCGATGGCATAGCCGGCATCCCCCATTTCGTAAATGAAAATTTCTTCGAGCGTAAGCGGCAGGACATCAAAAATTAACGGCTGAAACGGCTTAATATAGGAAACGATTTCCTGCTTTCCGCCGCGCACAATGAGAAGAAGAACGCTGCCGCGCTGTTCTTCGTAAACGATATCAAGCTGCTCGGCAAATTGCTTTGGAATTCCATTCCGAAAAGCGACTTGAATTTTATGGATATCGGTTTTCATCGCATCCAGCTCTTTTTCAAACAGCATTTCTCCCCCATGCAAAATGCCGATGCAGTCGCAAAGATCTTCCATCTCCCGCAAGTTATGCGAAGAAATAACCACTGTCATTTCGCGCTCAGCGACTTCTTGGACGATAATGTTTTTCACTTTTTGCCTAACGACCGCATCGAGCCCATCAAGCGGCTCATCCATGATGAGCACGTCCGGCATCGTTGAAAAGGCGAGCCAAAACGCGGCTTGACGCTGCATTCCTTTTGAAAACTGGTGAATTTTTTTGCGCGGGTCGAGCAAAAATAATTCTTGTAATCTTGTAAACCGCTCCCGATGAAAAGATGGATAGACGCTTTCGTAAAACGCAGCCATTTGTTCGATTGTTGTCTGTGGGAAAAAATATACATGATCCGGCAAAAACATGATTCGCCGCTTCACTTCTGGATTTTCCCATACTTCTTCTCCATCAATGAGCACCGTGCCATGATCAGGACGGATAATCCCAGCCATCATCTTTAGCAATGTCGTTTTTCCGGCGCCATTGGAGCCGAGCAGGCCGTAAATTCTTCCTTTTTGAACTGCCATGTTCACTCCGCGAACCGCTTGAAAGCGGTCAAACGTTTTTGTTACGTTCGTCAAATGAATCATCGGTTTCTCCCCCTCTCTCCCCTTGTTCAGCTTGTTCGATCCATTGCAGCACTTCCTCTTTGGTCACCCCTAAAAAAAGCGCCTCGGCAGCCAGGCGGATAATATCGTGCCGAATGGCTTCGATTTTTTCTTGACTTGCTGCTTTTGGCTGCGGAGAAACAAAGTTGCCTTTTCCTGGAATTGAATAAATAAACCCTTGGTGCTCTAATTCCCGATACGCTTTTTGAATCGTGTTTGGATTAATCGTCAATTGTTTCGCCAACATCCGTACGGATGGCAGCTGCTCATGCGGCTTCCATATTTCGCGGATGATCATTTCTTTCATTTTTTCGACCAGCTGCTCATAAATCGGCTGGCGGCTGCGGACATCTAACTCAAACATCCCCCTCCTCCTTTCACTTTCTGTACCAACTGTACTATTAATAATAGTACACTTATAACAGACAAATGACAAGTACTTTTCATAAATGTAAAAAACGCAACGCAAGGCATAGTATTCCTTACGTTACTGATACTTTTGCACAAAAAAGCAATAGCAGCTCCCTTTTTCATAAAAAAGCTATTTTTCCAATCCCTTCTTTCCGTATAATAATAGTATGGAATTTTCATAGATAGGAGATATTATATGGGTTCTTACATAAATCAGCATGTATTGAACAATTTGTTTTATATTTTAGTGAGCGTATTTGTTTTTTATTTTATTTATGACCACGGGGAGATATTTAAAAAACGAACATCATACAGAGATGCTCTCCTTGCCGTTTGCATGGGGTTTTCGATCATTTTATGCATGAAATTTCCTATTTACATTGATGAACAGTGCGTTCATGATTTTCGACAAATTCCTTTTCTTGTAGGCACACTGTATGGCGGTGGAATCGTTGGCTTTATTTTGCTGCTGATTTTGCTGGCTGCTCGCTCTCTGATTTACGGGTTTGAGTATATTACCGCAATTGTATATATGACGATATTTGTTATCACGGTTCTCGTTTCGCCAATGTTCCACACATTAAAACGCTCAAACAAGCTGTCTATGTCGGTCTGGCTGACCTTTTTTCTGGCGATTCTCACCACGTTTCTCGCTATCATCACTGCTCATTTTCCAGTAACAGATGCTTATATTGTTTATTTCATTTTGCTTCCTCCGATTGGGATGCTGTTTGTGGTGTATATTATGGAAACATTAAAGGAAGCAATTGTGATGCGCTTAAAACTAGTAAAAGTCAAGAAAATGGAAGTGGTTAGTCAACTTGCGGCTAGCATTTCACACGAAATTCGCAATCCATTAACTGTTGTCAAAGGATTTATTCAATTGTTAAAAACTCCTTCTCTTTCACAAGACGCAAAAGATCGCTACATTCAAATTGCTTTAGACGAAATTAATCGAGCGGAAGCGATTATTAACGAATATTTAACCTTCGCCAAACCATCCTCGAACAAAGTGGAACGCCTGATGGTAGATGACCAGCTGCGAAAGGTCATTCAGATGTTGGCGCCAATGGCTCATATGAACTCGATTGAAATTGTTGAAGAGCTACAACCCGGCGCGATTATTGGAAACATTCAGTATTTTCAGCAGTGCTTTTTGAATTTGATAAAAAACAGCATCGAAGCCATGCCGAACGGAGGGACATTGACGATTTCATCCTTCTTGCATGGAAATCATGTCATCATTACGATTAAAGACACAGGAGTGGGAATGACAACGGAACAAATGAATCGATTTGGTGAGCCATACTTTAGTACAAAAGAAAAGGGAACCGGTCTTGGAACCATGGTCGCGGTAAAGATGATTCAAACGATGCAGGGAACGTTGCATATTCAAAGCGAGGTTAATAAAGGAACCACGTTGACGATTACGTTTCCTAAAGCTGCGAACTGATTCTGTCAGTAAAAGAGGGATGTGGAGCTAATCCACATCCCTTTCTTATGTTATAGATGTCGAGTTGGAAGATTGTCTCTCTTTTTTTGGAGACAATAAAAGAACGGTCACCATAATGCAAGCGGCTCCAATAGCTTGAAACAGGCCGAACGGAACATGTAAAAAAACAATCGAGGCGATTACGGCTGACAGCGGCTCTACACTAGACAGCAAGCTCGATTCCGTTGGCGATAAGTAGCGGATGCTTTCGACAAATAATAAAAATGCAAATAAAGTGCCAAATACAATGACAAACAAGATAAGCAGCCACGTCTCCACATCCCAGCGAATCGCCGGCAAAGGAAACGGAGGAAAAACGAAACACATGCCTCCCCCACCGATGACCATTCCCCAGCCGACAACGATGATGGAGTGCCACTTTTTCAGCATCTGTGCCGAAGCTAACGTATAAAATGCCAAGGCAACACCAGAAAGAATTCCCCAAACGACAGATATCAACGGCACTTTTAATTCTCCGGTTGAACCGTTTGTAATTAATAGAAAAGTTCCTAAAAGAGCCAATACAATTGCAAGCGCCACTTCTTTCGTCGGACGATGTTTTTGAGCAGCCATGGCGTATAACACGATATAGACAGGAGCTAAATATTGCAATAATGTCGCCGTAGCCGCATTGCCGGTGGCGATCGATGCAAAATATGTATATTGCACACCAAGCATGCCGAAAAACCCAAACAATAGTAAGCTTACGATGCTTTTGGCGTTGGCCCAGATCGACAATATCGCCATCCGTTTGCATGCCGCAAACAATAACAACGCGCTTCCCGCAATCATCATTCGCACCACGACAAGCCATTCTGCGGTTATTTGCTTATGCTGAAATAACACTTGCGCCGCTGTTCCTGATAATCCCCAAAGCGTTGCACCGGTGATGACCATCATTAGACCTTTTATTCGACTAGAGACTTGTGCGAGCATGATTCTCCCCTTCTTTTGACTGATGTTGATGGATAGGAGACATAACGGCAATAAACACCCCTATGATAATCAGCAACCCGCCTAAATAAAACGAGGCGGTTATCTGTTCATGTAAAAACAAAAAGCCAAACACAGTGCCGACAAGCGGCTGAAAAAAGAAAAACAACGAGCCAATCCCGGCATCCATCATTTCCATTCCTTTATTCCAAAGAAAAAACGCCCCTGCGGTTGAAATAATCCCAAGATAAAGAATTCCAAACACCACTATTATATTAGGAAAAGAAACAGGTTGCTCATGCAGTTCCCAAAGCATAACCGGTGTAGTGAATAATAAGGCAAACCAAATGGCATATGTTGTGATCATTAAGGTCGAAAAACGGGCTGATGCCACTTTCACGTACACAGATAAAAGCGCCCATGTCAGCGCCGCCCCAACTAACATCATATTTCCCCAAAATGATTGTCCTCCGCTATTGTCAAAGCCGATGACGATGACAACCCCGATAGTAGCCAGCAAAAGAGCGATAACTTTTCTCAAGGTGACGGATTCGTTTAGGACAAATTTTGCGAATAAGACAATAAACGCCGGAGTCGCCGACGTGATTAATGCTCCTGTATGCGCATCGGATAATTTTGTTCCGATAAATTGCAAAGATATCGAAACAAAATAACCGATAAAACCGATCCACCCTAGCAAAAGCCAATCTTGTTTTCGAATGGATATCCTCGTTTTTGTTTTATATTGATGAAATTTTAATATCCCAAATAAAACAACGAACGCGATTGCATAACGAAGCCACACTAACGTAAACGGCGGAACAAAATCAAGGACGTATTTGCTGACAACGTACATTCCGCCCCAAATGCTTGCTGCCAAAGATAAACAGAAAGCGCCAAAAAATGTATTTTTCATCATGAAACAAACCTCCGTCTTTATAGGGATTAAAACCTCATCCTTAAGACAAGGCGTGGTTATTGGCTGCTCGCCTCGTCTTAGAAACAAGCAGACGGTTGGTCGTTTTCCAATAAATCGAAATACATTCTCACCGTTCCCACCTTTTTTCTATATCATTCCATTTTGTTTCATTGTATCAAATGATCGTCAAATACACATTACTATTTTTGCATATTATTCCATGTATGTTGCAAAAAAGAATAGGTATTCTGTTTTAGGAAAAAATAGTAACATGATTAGTAATTCATCCAAAAGAAAGGTGTCCGCCGTGAATAATACTCCGTTAAATACCGTTCAACTGACTTGTGTGTTTATGTTATCTATCGGGCTAATGAATCATGTCATCGTAGTCCCGTTGCTATTACAAGCAGCCGGTCGTGATGCATGGATTTCGTCAATCATAGCCCTTGCGGCATTGCCATTATGGCTTCCGCTGTTGTACTTTGTCATGAAGCAATCCAATCAAATGAATTTATTCTTATGGTTAAAAACAGAATTTAATCGTGCTATTGCATATTTCGTAGCCATTCTTGGAAGCCTATTATTACTTGTTATCGGCTATGTTACACTCAACGACACGGTTACGTTTACTACTACTGCCTACTTAACGCGGACACCCGATTGGGCCATTTTATTAATCTTAACAGTGATGTGCTTTTATAACGCATATCATGGCATCCCATCCATCGCAAAGACGGCGGTTATTCTTTTACCATTTGTTTTTATTTTTGGGATTTTAGTTGCGATCGCAACTACGCCGCATAAAGATTATTCATTGTTAAAGCCAATCATGGAGAATGGCTTTACTCCTGTTTTCAAAGGAATGATCTATGCCGGTGCCGGATATGTGGAAATTTTTATTATTTTATTCATGCAACATCATCTTCAAACTCGTTTTTCTTTTAAAGCTCTTTTCATCATTAGTGTTCTCGCCGCAAGCTTAAGCATTGGTCCAACGATTGGCGCGATTATTGAATATGGACCGAAAGAAGCAGCGAATTTACGTTACCCGGCCTTTGACGAATGGCGATTGATTAAATTAGGAACGTATATTGAATATCTCGATTTTCTTGCTGTTTATCAGTGGATGTCTGGAGCGTTTATCCGAATTTCCCTGGCTTCCGCGCTTATACCAGAGCTATTTCATGTAACGGATAAAAAAGCACGATTATGGATTCTGGCCGTTATTTATATCACTCTGTTTTTATTATCATTGATTCCGATCAGCGACGACAAATTTTTAGATTTGCTATATCAATTGGTTCTGCCGCTTTCGCTACTATCCATTCTATCTCTCTCTTTGTTCATTGGGATATTGGCACTCATTTCATATTTAAAGAAGAGGAGAGCTTAATCATGCAAATTCCTTCCAGAGCGCCGCAAGTCAGAAATAATCCAAATGATCATAGCGGACAGGAAACACTCATCATTTCCGAGCAAACGTTGCGCGATCATTTTTCTCATTGTAAAGATGTCGCGATTCTTACCTCGACGATTCAACCGGCAAAAACCGCAAGCGGCACGCTTACCTTAGTGTTTGTCTATTGTGAGGAGCTGTGTGACTCTCAGCAGATGAAACAGGTCATATTTCCAATGTTTCGCGAAATGTGCCGCGAATATCCTTGCCAGTCGGTGGAGGAAATTGAAACAAACAAACTGATGCCAATGGAATTGCTTGGAAAAGAAGTGCTGATCGATGATCTGAACTATCTTCTCTTTAGCGGTGATTTATTAATCTACTTTCAAGAAGCGGATGTTTTATATTCCCTTACGCTTGCCAATCCACCGAACCGCGACCCGGAAGAGCCGAACACGGAGGTGTCGATCCGCGGTCCGAAAGACGGTTTTATTGAGGAAATTTCGAAAAACGTCGCGCTCATCCGTAAGCGGATCAAATCCCATAAGCTCTGTTATGAACAATTTATCGTCGGAACAAGAAGCCAAACAAAAGTGGGATTAATGTACATTGACGACATCGCCAATCCCGAAATGATTCATGAGGTAAAAAAAAGAATTTTACAGGTAAATATTGATTCTCTTACGAGCACCAATCAGTTGGAAGAGCAGATTGGCGATAAACGGTTCTCGCTGTTTCCGTTATTTGCCTACACAGGACGGCCGGATTTTGCAGTGAATTGTTTATTAAATGGAAGATTTATCATCCTGCTAGACGGTGCTCCCACCGTCATTATTGGTCCAGGAAACTTATTGTTTTTACTAAATACATCGGAAGATAACGTTACATCACCTTTCTTCGTCATTTTTCAGAGATTCCTTCGCACCATGGGAATTTCCGTGTCTATTTATTTACCTGGATTTTGGGTCGCGTTATTATCGTTTCACCCAGAAGAAGTGCCATTCACTCTCTTAGGAACGGTTGTGCTTTCCAGGCAAGGAGTGCCGTTGCCTGTTCCACTAGAAACGTTTATCATGGTGGGGTTGTTCGAGATCTTTAAAGAAGCGGGCATGCGCTTGCCGTTAGCGATTGGGCAAACGTTATCGGTTGTCGGCGGATTGATTATTGGACAATCGGCTGTCAACGCTGGCTTATCCACACCAGGAAGCCTTGTTGTTGCGGCCATTTCCGTTATCGCCACGTTTACATTAGTGAATCAAAACTTGGCGGGAACCGTGACGTTATTGCGTTTTTTTGTCTTAGCCGCTTCTTCTGCACTAGGGTTTTTTGGGTTTATCGCTTCTTTATTTATAATTTTAACATACATGGTAAATTTAACAATATTCGGAATACCGTATCTTACTCCGCTCTCTCCTCCAACCAGGGATATTTGGAAAGTCTTAATCCCGAATGGATGGAAACAATTTAAAAAGAGAGCAGATTTGCTAAAACCGCAGGACGATACACCAAGGGGGGAAGCGAATTGAATTTCAAACCCGCCTTTCCCTTTATCATCTCTATATTCTTGTTAACAGGCTGCTGGGGAGCGCGCAATATTGATCAACTTGTTTATATTGATGCAATAGGTGTTGATTATAAGGATCATCATTTTATCGTTTATGTGCAGCTCATTAGCTTTACCGGATTGGCGAAAGTCGAGACTGGAGGCGCCCAAGAAAAAACCTCCGTTGCCGTTGGAAGATTCACAGGCGAAACGTTTAATATTGCAACCGATAAGTTGTATACTTCTATTCAACGAATGGTATCATGGGGGCATGTGAAAAGTATCGTGTTTACAAAAAGAGCCTTGAAGAAAGTAGTATTAGAAGACGTCTTGGACATTTTAGACCGATATAACGAAATTAGGCCTACACTATGGGTTTATGCGACAGATGAGCCATTAAAAAAAATTTTTGAGGCAACACCACTTTTGCATACAACTCCATTCTATTCTTTGTTATCCAATCCTGAGGAGCTTTTTCAACAAAGTTCATTTATTCGGCCGATTCGTTTAAATCGCTTTGTCGCTGATATGAATGAAGATTCAAAAACTGCACGACTCCCTTATCTCAACATTGCTTCGCGTAGTTGGGCGGAAAATGAAAAAGAAAAACCGATGTTAAATGTAAAAGGAATTTGCTTTGTTGACCATTATGAGCTTCAACAATGTATCGATCGTTCCAAGTTGCTGGGAATCAGGTGGATGGAAAAAGATATAAGCAGAACTCCCATTTATGTAAAAAAAGGAAACAAAGTGGTCGCATCGATCGTCATTCTTAAACCTAAATCCAAAATTTCCTACCAAATCAAAGGAAATACTCCCGTGTTTAACATCAAGGTATCCGGCAAAGGAAGTGTAGTGGAGTTAAGAGAAAAATTAACGGAAAAACAATTAATTCGCTTGGCGCAAAAAACGGTGGAAGAGGAAATAAGAAGCCTCTACAAATTGGGGCTGAAATACGATATGGATATCCTTAACCTCTCTGAAGCGATGTATCGCAAAAAACCAGAAGATTGGAAGAAGTTTTCCGAAAACGGAAAGATTCCATTAACAGACGAAAATTTAAAAAAGATTAAAGTAAAAATTTCCATTGATACGTCTGGAAAAGAGAAATTTAGACAGTGATGCATCTTCGATCATTTTTGGCTAGAACGTAAACATATGTTATTGCAATCACCTTCAAATGGGTTATAATGGAATAAAGAATAAATGGCTCCCTTCGCTTTAAGCGAAGGGGATTTTTTTTGAAAACGATAAGGGGGATGGAGAAATGCAAGTGAATGTCCAACGTGTCACGGGGGTGCAAACAACCGTATATCCCATTTTAATCGCGATTAGTTTAGGCCATTTATTGAATGACTCGATGCAAGCGGTCGTTCCGGCGTTGTTTCCGATTTTAGAGGCATCCATGAATTTATCGTATACTCAAATTGGATGGATCGCCTTTACCTTAAATATGACCTCTTCGGTGATGCAACCGGTTGTTGGCTTTTTTACGGACCGAACCCCCTCTCCTTACTTCCTACCGCTCGGAATGGCAGCGAGCTTGCTTGGCATGGTTGGGCTTGCGTTTGCACCGCATTTTTTCTTTGTTTTATTATCCGTCTTGTTTGTAGGGTTCGGCTCAGCGATTTTTCATCCCGAAGGGTCGCGCGTTGTATATTTTGCCGCAGGAGCAAAAAGAGGATTTGCCCAATCCATTTATCAAGTGGGTGGGAATACGGGAAATGCCCTTGCTCCATTATTTACAGCACTGATTTTTGTTCCGTTTGGGCAAAAAGGCGCAGCTTGGTTCACCGCGATTGCTGCTTTTGGCATCGTTCTTTTGTTTCGCGTGTCGCGCTGGTATTCGCTCCGTCTTAAAGAATACGAAACGGTTCAGAAACAAACCAAGGCAGAAAAAGGCGATGTCAAAAAGCAACGAAATATCATGTTTGCCTTAACGCTATTAATCTTTTTAGTGTTTGCAAGGTCATGGTACTCGGCCGGCATTTCCAATTATTATCAATTTTATTTGATGAAACACTATCATGTGCCGATTCAAGAAGCACAAGTTTATTTGTTTGTTTTTATGATCGCCGGAGCCATCGGGACATTTGTAGGCGGGCCGCTGGCGGATCGATTTGGAAAACGAAATTTAATGTTGTTTTCGACGCTCGGCACGGCGCCGTTTGCCCTCATGCTTCCATATCTTCCACTTGCATGGGTACTGCCTGTCATTTTTCTTGCCGGTTTTATTTTATCATTAAGTTTTTCCACATTTGTCGTGTATGCCCAAGAATTGCTTCCCGGAAATGTCGGCATGGCGTCGGGGCTGATCGTTGGCCTTGCGTTTGGGATGGGAGCGCTTGGGGCCGTGGTTCTTGGAAAAATTGCTGATTTGTATAATTTAAATACTCTTATGATATTATGCAGTTTCCTTCCGCTGTTTGGGGTGCTTACATGGTGGTTGCCGAAAGAGAAATCGTTCGCTTCCTAATAGGCGAAAAGGCAGTCTTCTTTGATAAAAGAAGACTGCCTTTATAGCTTGATAGCATTCATCGAGCAATGATCTCACGATTCATAGAACGCTGAATTTGCCTGCCCTTACTTCGCCTCTTGCACTTCCTCGAAATAGTCTTTATAAAATCCGCCAATTTTTCCGGTATTATCAATAATAAAATAAAACTCTTCAGTTTCGTTTTTCACTTCATATATTTTCCCTGGTGTTAACACATGATTAACGATGTATTTTTCCGCGTTTGTATGTACACATTTCACTTTTTTTAACGTTGGGCGTTCTAACCAAGTACGATGAATCATGTTCGACTCTCCTTTTTCTGTCATCATTACTATTCCCATTTTAACGATATTTCGATTTGGCTGCAATATCCATAAAAAATGAACCATTCATAATTTTTGATGAATGGGAGTGGGGTTGGGCATGCTATGGATGGAAGTTTTGAAAATATGGGAGGAGACACGATGGAAAAACACCCGAGCAAACGTCAATTCCAACAAGATTTAGATCAATACAACATGGATAACGTGATCAACGCGCCAAAAAACTACGTATATCGAGTCGGATACGAAGCATCCAGCGGCAATCCGGCCGGGAATCATGATGAAGCGAAAAAAACGCACGATTTGCAGCAATAAACGAGAATGCCTATTTTGGTATTCTCGTTTATTCATTTAAGACAGCTTCAAACTCGATGATTCTTCCACATGGTTCAATGACCGTTTCTCCATTTTTCTTCACTTCACGGAAAATCGGCCGTTCCATGCGGCGAATCGGGCGATATCCTTCAGCTTTTATACGCTCCAGACATTGGTCAATCGTCTCATGTTCTTCGACGACAAATCTTTTTTTTATTACCATCAATCAACCTCCCTTCCTTTTTATGATGACCTATTTTGGCGCAAAAAACAAACCGAACGATTGTATCGTTCGGTTATCGATTTTGTTTTACATATTTTTGATACAGTCCATATAATAATATAGCTGTTTTATATGTTTCTAATTTTTTCTTTCCACCGGATGATAGCGAATTCCCGCCTCTTTCAACTGCTGGACGAGCCAGCCTTTCGAACCGAAATAAGCCATAGACCTCCTTTCTTGGCGCGCAAAAACGTTTGTGCATCCATATATCCTTGTTCCTTCATCAGCTGAAGCACAACGTTTCTTCTGGCAATCGCTTTTTCATAATGGCTGACTGGCGATAAAGCGGACGGGGCTTTAATCAGCCCTGCTAACAACGCGGATTCGCTTACCGTTAATTCGGAAACATCTTTTCCAAAATAGGTCTCCGCCGCTTTTTTAATGCCCCATGCTCCTTCGCCAAAGTAAACACGGTTGACGTACATTTCTAAAATCTCTTTTTTCGAATACGTTCGCTCGATTTTTTTCGCGATAAACCATTCTTCCCATTTGCGATGCAACGTTTTTTCATTCGTTAAAAACACGTTTTTTGCTAACTGCTGTGTAATGGTGCTTCCGCCTTCCGCCCATTCTAAAGCTTTCATATTGTGGACGAGCGCCCGCAAAATACCGAAATAATCAATTCCTTCATGATCATAAAAACGGCGGTCTTCCGTGGCGACGATCGCTTCTAAAAAGTGGTTTGGAATGCGCTCTATCGATACGGCTTCCATCTTGGATGCGGAAATTTTACTCGCCACGCGGCCGTTTTGATCATAAATAATGGTTGGAGCAGGCAGCGGATGATCAAGTTTGCTAATATCTCTAAGTCGCAATATACGCTTGAACGGCAATGTAGCTGCCAATAAGGAAAAGAGCAACAATGATTCCCGCTCTCTTCCAATATGATTTCCTCTTGTTTTTTCTCGTTTGCCATCGGCTTTGTTCCAACCGAATCCCCCTTTTTCTTTCACTTTTATACGATTCGAAACATCACCCCATTTTTCGTACATCATAGATAACGATAATAAGAAAAGAGGAAGAGTTTCGGCTTTCAATAAAAATATCCATGAGAAAAGCCGATCTCTATGTAAGAGATCGGCTTTTTCATTTTCACATGCATATTGCCGCGTTTGCCGTTGGTTGAATGCAGTTTCTCAACCACACTCCACCAGGTGGGTGTTCGCAGAAACGTTCCTGTCGTCCTCGATCCTACCAAAGTAGGGAGGCATGACATTCCCGTTTCGATATAGAACTCCCTTTCTATTGCCATCGGTTGAAACTTCATTCTTCAACGTGCAACGCAGCAGATGATTTTTGGTGATTATTATAATACAAAATCTTTTTTTGTTTTGCAAGGGGATAATTTATTTAGGATTCAGTAAAGGCCTTATGGAACTTTTTTTGGTTCGTTCAAGGAGAAGTAAATCCTAGGATGGACAATCATTTTTTGAATTGCACACAGAGAGGACACCAACTATCACAATGGGCAATAATTAATTCGCCTTATTTCATATTTTGCATTCATTTAAAATAGACTCTAATTAAAGTGAATAACGTTAAAAACACAATAATTCCAATTAATATCCATGAAGACCAGTCACCAAGATATTCCATTAGAAAAGGGAAAATTATTATAATAACCCCAAGAGTAATCGAATATATTCCCATCACCCTTGCTAATTTATTCTTATCTCCTTTATATTGTTTTTCATCATACCCAGCAATTAATTTTAATTTCTTTTTTTTCCAAATAAGCCAACCAACAAGGATAAATAATAAACCAGTAATAATACAAATAACAATAGCAGTAGAGAAATCTGTATTTAATGACATATTCGCCTCCATAATAAATGGACATTTTAGAATACCAATCAGACAAGCATAAAAATAGCCCTTGCATGAGGATCTCCTTAAAATGAACTTGCTTGTTGTTCTTGGGCTAGTTGATCGTTAAGATTCAACTAGCACTAACTAGCACTACGGGTTTTGGGAATAATTTTTCCGAATGTTTAATTATATGTAATTGTTTTTGTTGATTTAATTATATATGATTTACAACCGAAATTGTAGATAAGTATAAATATTCATTTTTATTAGGAATAACGTCCCAACTATTTTAATTTATATTTGTTTAGCAACCCAAACTTTGGAACCATTTCTAGATAGTTGATTTGCCCTGTCACCATTCTGTATACCTTTAGAAATAGGGTTCTCCTTTCTCTGGAATGTTTTTGTTCCAATCGGAGAATACCCTACTTTTTTGATCTAGTAAAATGCTTTACACAAAATTTTATACATCATCGAAACAGAGGCTACTCTCAAAAGGTCGATTTAGATAACCTTTTGAGACAGCCTCCTAATTTTTTGCCCACAATAATTTTACTCATACATTTATTTGTTTTTTCCGGCAACTAGCTTTAAAACTTTAAACCGGATATACACCGTGTTTTCGTTCCGAAAACGTCATATACTTGGACATATACGCATCAAAACGGCGAATTAGCTCATCTCGCAAGTTATTCGGAGCGATGATGCCGTCAACGACCATTTCGGATGCGAGACGGTAAATATCGATATCGCGGCGGTACTCTTCTCTTTTTTTCTCAACAAATGCCGCTCGCTCTTCCTCTGGCAATTCCGCAATTTTATTTGCATACACGGCGTTTACCGCTGCTTCCGGACCCATCACAGCGATTTGCGCGTTTGGAAACGCTAAGCAACAATCTGGCTCAAACGCCGGCCCTGCCATCGCATAAAGTCCGGCACCGTACGCTTTCCGCACGATAATGGAAATTTTCGGGACAGTCGCTTCCGACATTGCTGAAATCATTTTCGCGCCATGACGAATAATTCCGGCGCGCTCGACTTTTGTCCCGATCATAAACCCAGGAATGTCCGCTAAAAAGAGAAGCGGAATGTTAAACGCATCGCAAAGAGTGATGAATTTTGCCGCTTTGTCAGCAGAATCATGGAACAGGACACCGCCTTTTACGCGCGGCTGATTGGCGATAATCCCGATCGGTTGTCCGTTTAAGCGCGCCAATCCTGTAATTAATTCCGGCGCGAACAGCTTCTTAATTTCACAGAACGATCCTTCGTCGATCACGCGCTCAATGAGATCGTACATATTAAACGGAGCGTTTTGGTTCTCCGGAATGATCTCTTCAATCGTCTTTTCAAATGCTTTCGGCGGCTTCGCTTCCGCTACTGGCGGTTTTTCGCTGTAGTTTGCTGGAAAGTACGATAAATAACGGCGGGCGTAGGCGATTGCCTCTTCTTCCGTTTTTACGAGCACATCCCCGCATCCAGAAACGGTGCAATGCATGCGGGCGCCGCCCATTTCTTCGAGCGTTACTTTTTCCCCAATCACCATTTCCGCCATGCGCGGCGAACCTAAATACATCGACGCGTTTCCTTCCACCATAATGACAATATCACAAAACGCCGGAATATAAGCCCCGCCAGCTGCAGATGGCCCAAACAAGAGGCAGACTTGCGGCACTTTTCCTGATAATTTCACTTGGTTATAGAAAATTCTTCCTGCGCCGCGCCGGCCCGGGAACATTTCGATTTGGTCAGTAATGCGCGCGCCAGCAGAATCCACTAAATATAGAATAGGGCAGCGAAGCTTTTCCGCGGTTTCTTGAATGCGAATAATTTTTTCAACGGTGCGCGCTCCCCATGAACCTGCCTTCACCGTAGAGTCATTCGCCATTACGCATACCGTTTGACCGTTAATTTTTCCGACTCCTGTAACAACGCCATCGGCAGGGAGTCCATCAGCTAGGCAGTTCGCAAAGAGAGCGTCTTCAAATTCCAGTCCGTTGTCCAACAATAATTTTAAGCGGTCACGGACAAACAGTTTCCCTTGTGCGGCGTTTTTCTCGTGATATTTTGGAGCTCCTCCTTGTTCGATTTTTTTGATTCGCTCCGTCAATTGCTCTGTAAGTGTTTTGTTTTGCTTGTTCATCACATCGTTTGTTTGCATGTGCCTTCCCCCTATTCCCCTTTGTAGACCGGTTTTCGTTTTTCTTTAAACGCCTGCAGTCCTTCGAGACGGTCTTTTGTTGGAATAGTGATGTCATATGCCATTTGTTCAATGCGCAATCCTGTCGCTAAATCAACATCTAAACCGCGGTTGATCGCAATTTTCGCTTGCATGACGGCGATTGGCGCATTCACTACGATTTGTTCGGCGATTTCCATCGCCTTTTCCATCAGTTGCTCGCGCGGTACAACGTATTCAACAAGACCGATTTGTTCCGCTTCTTTAGCGGTTATGCGTTTTGCTGTAAAAATTAATTCTTTCGCCTTCCCTTTTCCGATTAGGCGCGGAAGCCGCTGCGTCCCTCCCGCTCCCGGAATGATTCCAAGCGATGTTTCCGTAAGACCAAGCTGCGCCGTGTCTGCGGCAACGCGAATATCGCACGCAAGCGCAAGCTCAAGCCCTCCGCCAAACGCGGAACCATTTAGCGCGCAAATCACCGGCTGCGGGAGCTGTTCTATTTGATTAATGGTTTCACGAATCAGCGCCACCGTTTTGCGTACTTCCGTTTCGTTCATGCCAGAGCGCTCTTTTAAATCAGCTCCAGCGCAAAATACTTTTTCACCTGCTCCGGTAAAAATGACAACGCGAACGTCCCGCCGGAAAGCGAGGTCGTAAAGAAGATGCGATAATTCATATAACAATGCCGTCGATAGCGCATTTGCCGATTCAGGACGGTTTAACGTAATGATCGCAATCCCGTTTTCCAGTGCCGTGTATTGAACAAGTTCTGACATATATGATTGCCCCCTTTTTACGTAGAAATCGTTTGCAAGTAACGGCTTGAAAGCGGGCGGCCGATTTTCTCTTGAATGAACAGCGCTGCTTCCGTAAGACGCCCGACGTCAATTCCCGTGGCAATGTCCATGCCATGAAGCATATATACTAAATCGTCGGTCGCCACATTTCCTGATGCGCCCGGTGCATACGGACATCCTCCTAACCCGCCGAGAGAGCTGTCAAAAGTGGTAATCCCCATCTCGAGCGAAATAAGGATATTCGCTAGCGCCGTGCCGCGCGTATCATGAAAATGCATCGCAAGCTTTTCCTTTGGAAACCGCTTTAAGACGATTTCAAGCAGCTCTTGTACTTGCTTTGGCGTAGCGACACCAATGGTATCGCCCAAAGAAAGTTCGTCAATTCCCATGTCAAACAAACGTTCAGAAACGCGAATGACTTGTTCGACCGATACGTTTCCTTCATACGGGCAGCCAAATACGGTCGATACGTAGCCGCGTACGGTTTTCCCTTCTTGTTTCGCTGCTCGAACCACTTCTTCTAGCACCGGAAACGTTTCTTCAATCGATTTATTAATATTTTTGCGGTTATGCGTTTCGCTCGCCGACATAAAAACCGCTACCTCATCCACTTGTGCCGCCAGCGCTTTTTCCAATCCTTTTTGATTTGGAACGAGCGCGGCGTACGTCACGCCTGGTGCCCGTTCAATTCTCGTCGCTACTTCCAATGCATCCGAAAGTTGCGGAATCCATTTCGGATGGACAAATGAAGTAATTTCGATATAGGTGAGTCCGGTTTTGGACAATTGATTAATCCAGGCGATTTTATCTTCTGTCGAGATTGCCGTTTTTTCATTTTGCAGGCCATCGCGCGGACCGACTTCCTTAATCGTAACTTGCTTTGGCCATTTGTTCATTGCATTTCACCTCTTACTCTAGTTCGAGAAGCACATCGCCCTCGTTGACGAAGTCCCCTTCTTGCACATGAATTTGTTTAACGACCCCGGAAGATTCAGCGGCGACCGGAATTTCCATTTTCATCGACTCTAAAATGATGACATCTTGCCCTTCTTCTACTTTGTCTCCTACCGATACGACAATTTTCCATACACTTCCTGCCATTGATGCGACTACTTGACTCATTGTTTTCTTCCCCCATTTCTTCTTATTTTGTCGTTGTTGTTTGCAAGTGTTTTTCTACGAAGTTGGTTGTTGTGTCTCCCGCTTGAAACGCAGGATGGGAAAGCACATCTTTTAGCATTGGAATGTTTGTTTTAATTCCTTCAATTTGGTAGTTGTTTAGCGCTTCTACCATGCGCTCGATCGCTTCTTGGCGGTCGTTTCCTTTTGTAATCAGTTTGGCGATCATCGGATCGTAAAACGGCGTGACCGTCATGCCGCTTTGCACCGCTGTTTCATTGCGCACGTATTCACCTTGCGGCAGCACAAAGGCCGTGATTTTCCCCGGAGATGGGAAAAACGTTTTCGGGTCTTCCGCATAGATGCGCACTTCTATCGCATGGCCGTCGCGGCGAATGTCTTCCTGTTTATAACGGAGCGGTTCCCCCGAAGCGATGCGCAATTGTTCCTCGACTAAATCAAGACCGGTAATTTCTTCTGTTACCGGATGTTCAACTTGCAATCTTGTATTCATTTCAAGAAAATAAAAGTTTTTTTGCTCATCGACTAAAAATTCAATCGTCCCCGCGTTTGTATACCCGATATGTTTCGCCGCCTTTACTGCCGTTTCCCCCATTTTCCGCCGCGTTTCTTCATCTAAAAACGGAGATGGTGCTTCTTCGATGACTTTTTGATGACGGCGCTGAATCGAACATTCGCGCTCCCATAAATAAATGCAGTTTCCATGTTCATCAGAGAGAAGCTGGATTTCGATATGGCGAGGGTTGGCAATATATTTTTCTAAATACATCGCACCATCGCCAAAGAATGAAGCAGCGCGCTTTTGATTTCCTTCGAAAGCTTTGCGCAGCTCTTCTTCATTGCGTACGATTTGCATGCCGATGCCGCCGCCGCCTGCCGAAGCTTTTAACATAATTGGATAGCCAATTTCTTCTGCTGTTTTTGCTGCTTCATCGATATCTTTGAGCGGAAACGAAATGCCTGGAACGATCGGAACGCCAGCTTCTGCCATCGTTTTTCGCGCTTCAATTTTACTTCCCATTTTTGCGATCACATCTGCTTTCGGCCCAATGAAGACAATTCCTTCTTCTTCGCAACGGCGGGCAAATTCTGGATTTTCCGACAGCAGCCCATACCCTGGATGGATTGCTTCCGCTTTCGTCATTTTCGCAACCTCGATAATTTTCTCGATATTTAGATAGCTTTCACTAACGCGCGGCTTACCGATAAGATACGCTTCATCCGCCCACTGAACATGGAGCGAATCGGCGTCGGCTTCCGAATAAACGGCAACCGTTTGAATTCCTAATTTTTTGCACGTACGAATGACACGTACCGCAATTTCTCCACGATTGGCGATTAATACTTTTGAAAACATGGCAACCTCCTTTATGTCATTGTTTTATTGTCAAGCGGAGCTTCAAAGACGAAGCGCCGCTTGACGGCAACTGTTTAATTGGTTAATCCAAGACGCTGTTTCGCCATCTCCCGCAATTTAAATTTTTGAATTTTTCCGGAAGCTGTCATCGGATATGAATCGGTGAATTCGATATAACGTGGAATTTTATGACGGGAAATTTTCCCGCGGCAAAACTCGCGAATTTCTTCCGCTGTCGCCGTTTCTCCTTCTTTCAAAATAATCCATGCCATTACTTCTTCGCCGTATTTTTCATCCGGTACACCGATGACTTGAACGTCTAAAATTTTTGGGTGTTTGTATAAAAACTCTTCAATTTCGCGCGGATAAATGTTTTCTCCACCGCGAATAATCATATCTTTTAAGCGTCCGGTAATACGGCAATATCCATTTTCATCCATCGTGGCCAGATCGCCTGTATGCAGCCATCCATCTTTATCAATGGCTTCTTTTGTCGCGTCCGGATTTTTGTAATAGCCTTTCATCACATGATAACCGCGCGTGCATAATTCCCCTGGCACGCCGCGCGGCACTTCTTTATTCGTGCCCGGCTCAACGATTTTCACTTCGACATTTGGCAACGCTCGCCCGACTGTTTCCACGCGCAAGTGAATCGGGTCATCCGTTCTTGTCTGTGTAATCACCGGCGATGATTCTGTCTGACCGTAAGCAATCGTAATCTCTTTCATTCCCATTTTCTCCATGACCGCTTTCATCACTTCAATCGGACAAGGAGAGCCGGCCATAATTCCCTTGCGAAGCGTTGATAAATCATATTTTTCAAAATCAGGATCGTTTAATTCGGCAATAAACATCGTCGGCACCCCGTGCAAGGCCGTGCATCTTTCAGCTTCCACGGTTTTAAGCACTTGTTTCGGGTTAAATTCCTGCACTGGCACCATCGTTGCCCCAACCACAGCGCATGCCAATGTGCTCATCACGCAGCCGAAACAATGGAAGAACGGCACTGGAATGCAGAGGCGGTCATTTTTGGTGAGTTTCATACATTGCGCAACATAATAGGCATTGTTGACAATATTGTAGTGGGTGAGCATTACGCCTTTTGGAAATCCTGTCGTTCCTGAGGTGTATTGCATGTTGATGACATCATGCGGATCGAGCGAGTTCATCCGTTCATCAAGCTGTTCTTCCGTCACCTCATGCGCCATCGCCAGAATGTCGTTCCACGTAAACATCCCCGGATATCGTTTATCTCCAATTAACACGACATTTTTCAATTTTGGCAAACGCTTAGACTTAAGCTTTCCAGGCTCGCATGTGCGCAGCTCCGGAACAATTTCGTAAACAATATCCACGTAAGAAGAGTCGCGATATTGTTCAATTAAAAAGAGCGTCGTCGAATCGGATTGTTTTAATAAATACTCTAATTCTGCGGCGCGGTAGTTCGTATTGACCGTAACAAGCACCGCTCCCATTTTTCCGGTTGCAAATTGACAAGCGATCCATTCCGGCACATTCGATGCCCAAATCGCCACATTTTCTCCTTTTTCAATGCCAAGTTTCATCAACCCGCGCGCCACTAGACGGGAGTAGTCATTCAATTGCCTATACGTCATCCGTAATCCGCGATCTGCATAAACAACCGCTTCATGATCCGGATGCAACTGCGCTTTTTCCTCGAGCAGCTTCCCCACCGTGACCGTCAACATAAACCGTCTCCTCCCTTTCGTACAAGTTCATTTCTACCTTATGCGCATTTCCCGGTATTTAGCATCCAAGTTGACGGGCAATAACAAGACGTTGAATTTCTGACGTACCTTCTCCGATTTCCATCAGTTTGATGTCTCGTAAATGGCGCTCGACTCCGTACTCTTTCATATACCCATAGCCTCCGTGAATTTGAATGGCTTGGTTGCAAACGCGGAATCCCATTTCCGAAGCGAACAGTTTTGCGAATGACGCTTCTTTTGTAAACGGTTTCCCTTGGTCTTTTAACCAAGCTGCCTTATACACCATATTGCGCGCCAGCTCAATTTCCATCGCCATATCAGCAAGCTTGAATTGTATTGCTTGAAATTTTGAAATAGTCTGACCAAATTGGACACGCTCCTTCGCATATTGAAGCGCTTTCTCAAATGCCGCTTGGGCAATGCCAACCGCTAGCGCAGCAATGGAAATGCGTCCGCCATCCAGCGTATATAAAAATTGCTTAAAGCCTTTTTTCGGATCTCCGAGTACATTTTCTTTTGGCACACGTACGTTTTCAAACACTAATTCGCACGTATTCGAGGCGCGGACGCCCATTTTGTCATAGTTTGAACGGATCGTAAATCCTGGAGTGTCCGTTGGAACGATAATTGCGGAAATGATGTTTTTTCCTCGTTCGTCTTTTCCTGTCACGGCGGTAACAATGACTTGTCGTGCGTATTCCGCATTTGTGATCCAGCATTTTTCTCCATTGATGACATACTCATCGCCATCCAATACCGCTGTTGTTTTCGTTCCACCTGCATCAGACCCAGCATTTGGTTCAGTTAGCCCAAATGCGCCCAACGTTTCTCCTTTTGCCATCGGTACAAGCCATTTTTGTTTTTGTTCTTCCGTGCCGAAGTAATAAATCGGGCTTGCTCCTAGGGAAACCGCAGCAGCATAACTTAATCCAGTCCCGCCGCACGCGCGGCCGATTTCTTCTACGGCTATAGCATATGAAATCGTATCTCCGTCGGCGCCGCCATATTCTTCCGGAAACGGAATTCCTAAAAGTCCTAACTCGCCCATCTTCTTAAAAACTTCAACAGGGAAATACGCTTCTTTATCCCATTTCGCCGCGTTTGGTGCAATTTCCTTCTCCGCAAACTCACGAACCATTTCTTTAATCATTTGTTGCTCTTTTGTTAACTCAAAATTCATTTTCTCTCCCCCATTCCATTTAATAGATTTATGTTTGAACCGACTAGTCGGTTTTAAACCAAGAAATAAAACACTCAACAGAATTATCCGCCACTATTAAGACCGACTAGTTGGTTTGTTTCGTGTATGAAACATCATCTGCTTTTTCTTCATTTTTTTTAAATATTACTTTTGAAATGAACCAGAAATCGGCTTAATGAAAAAGCCGGATATTTGCGGCTGCCGCTTTGCTTCTTCCGTCAAAATGGAATGCAAGATAAAATCAGCAAAGTAGTTTGCAATTTGTTCGATGGTCATCGGACCGTCTGGGTTATACCATTTATATGTCCAGTTCACCATGCCGATGATCGACATTCCTGTAATTTCAACGGACAGCTCAGGCCGAAATTCTCCCGCCTCGATTCCTTCGCGAATAACACGGAAGATGATTTGTTTAAATTCATCACGCTTTCGGTTAATTTTCTCAGAATATTCCGGTTTTAAATACGTGCTTTCTTGGTAAAAAACAGTAATATGCGGTTTATATAAGTGAAACACTTTGACAAATGACTGAACAATTGCATACAATCGCTCCGTCGGAGTGGTGTAATTTTGATACCCTTCTTGCGCTTTATTCAGCGCATACGTAATAAATACGTCATGAATGTGATAAAGAAGCTCGTCTTTTGATTTGAAGTTATGATAAAATCCGCCTTTAGACGTGTTGCTTTCTGTAACAATTCGGTCGACTGTTACACCATGATAGCCGTATTTTTCAAATAGACGAAGAGCAGTATCGATAATTCGATCTCTTAACGTTTTTTCTGCCATGGAAAGTCTCCTTTGCTTTTATATTACCACTATTTTCTGAAAAGATAAAATATTTTTTACCTATTAATTTCATTTAATTATAAAATACGGAATGGTTGCTGGAAATGTCAACTATCGTTTATCATCATCATATGATTGGAAAAGAAAGGATGGATACGATGGCAAAAATTTTAGTGTTAAATGGCAGTTCAAGAGAAAACGGAAATACCGAACAGCTGACAGACGTTATTTTGGAAGGAGTCTCCTCCACCCGTATCAATATAAGAGACTTTTTGATTCAGCCGATTGTCGACAAACGCCACGATCCGGCAGGGTTTACGAAAGTCAGCGATGATTATGATCAAATCATCGAACTTGTTCTCCAGCATGATGTGCTTATATTTGCGACGCCGATCTATTGGTATGGAATGAGCGGGCATATGAAGCAATTTATCGATCGCTGGTCACAAAGTTTGCGAGATACGCGTTTTTCTTTTAAAGAGGAAATGAAAAAGAAAAAAGCCTTTGTCATCATTTGCGGCGGTGACAATCCATATATCAAAGGTCTCCCGCTCATTCAGCAGTTTCAATACATTTTTCAATTTATGGGAATTGAATATATCGGCTATGTGATTGGAGAAGGAAACGCCCCTGGCGATGTGCTTCGCGACGAACGAGCAATCGGTCAAGCAAAATATTGGAATACATTTTTTGTTCGTTATAAAATTCTCCAGCTTTAGTGCTGGGGAATTTTTCTTTACTTCCCAGAAAGGCATTGCGCTATGTTGTGCTCTCCAATAAAACCCAGCTATTTTATCCACTACTATGCGCGCTATATTTGTATGTGATTCCTCCATGGCATATGGAATATTTTTTCACCATTTCATACATAATCACGGCGTCTTTTCAAGAAAATAAGGGTGGGAGGTGGTTTCATTTGGAACCGATGCTATGTCCAAACTGTAAAACGAATCGAACGCGCTTTCATTTAATCGAGCAACAGCCCAAAGCGGTAAAACTGAATCCGCAAACCGGTGAAATTGAACAAGAATATACAAATGATGCGTTAGAACCGTTCCATCTTCCTTACCGCGGCCCAAGCTATCGCGTGCAATGCGGCGCATGTGGATTAATTGAGGATGCCGAAATGTTTATTCAACGAGCAAAATCATCACAAATGAGGTGATCAATATGGCAAACAAAAAACAAACTCCATCATCGTTGGTCGACCAAAAACAGCTTGTTAACGACGAGGCAAAGGCGATGAGAGAAAAAGGCGACCAGCATATTCGCCGGGTTACGCCAAACGGAGCGGACGGGTAATAACCATGAAAGGTGGGTCTACTTCTTAGTCAAGTAAACCCGCCTTTTCTAGAGATACATCGTCCATGTACCGATATCGCGAAAACCAAGGCGTTTATAAATGCTGCCTGCTTGCGGATTATCATAAAACAAACATAATGTTTTCCCTTCCGAAATCAAATCTTGAATCAACTTTGTCATGATGGCGCTCGCATACCCTTTTTGTCGATGCGCCTCATCGGTACAGACGCCGACAATCATCGCGGATAGCGAATTTTCTGCCGTCGTGGACGCAGAAGCGACCATATTACCATCTTGCTCAATGTAATACGTTCTTCCTGTCTTTGTCTCTAAACTTTTTGCAAGGCTCTCTCTCGTTCTTGGGGCAGTGGCGAATTCAGCGATGCGTTGCCGCAGCTCGATAATGCGATCTACGTCCTCCAGCGTGGCCTTTTTAATTTCTATAGAGTAATCCATTTGGTTCGCGTATTCGTTTGCGTATTCATCCGTATCGCATTCACAAAAATACATGACACGCTTATTTCCCAACGTCAGCCATTGTTCAAACCGCTCCACGATGGACGACTTGCCGGAAAGTATGAAAGGAAAAACATTCGTTTGCTGAATCAGCGTGGCAAACACTTCGACGTCAAAATCTCCTTGCGCATACGGAATAAAAGAATTATAATACCGAAGCAGCACTGCTTTTAGATTGCCTGTTTCGTCCAATTCTCCCCAAATTTCTTGAAAGTCGGCATCATATCCAAACGATTCGATGTCACCGATAATAAATAAATTAAACGATGGTTCTTTTTGCAGAAACGAAAAAAGCTGGTCATGGTCATGCTTTGTTAGACGCCGAATCATCTCTCTTCCCCCTTTTTTAAATTTTTACTATCTTACTATACTGAACCAAAATTAGTCAATCATCATATACATAGATTTTATGCAAACTGATGATAAACGAAACAGATGGAGGAAAAACGAATGAAATTTGTTGACGAGCTATATGAATACTATAAAAACCGACTCACAGGTGATGAAGAAGATGCGGAAGTGATGACGATGTCAATTTTGGAAGAGCTCGACCGCAATGATTTGCTGCAGCTCATTCAAGAAATGACCGATGAGGAATTAATGGGGATGGTGGGGCTTTACATTCTTGAAAGCCTAAAAGCGAAAATGGCACACGATGGAATCGGACAAACAAAACTGCGAGATATGCCAAACGTTCATTAAAAAGCAAGATGGGATGGCGTGCCTGCGCCATCCCTTGATGTTATTGGAGAAACTCGACGTCATATCCTTCTTTCAATAATACTTGATGAATTTGCTGGATATGATCTTGATTTTTTGTTTCAAGAGAGAAATGAATTTCTGCTTGACCCGGCAACACTTTTGCTCCGATGCGCTGATGGTGAATCGACATAACGTTTGCTTCCAATTCGGCGATAATTCGCAACAGTTTATTGAGCTGGCCAGGCTTATCGGAGATAACAGTCGTAAATGTCACAAACCGTCCAGATTCGACGAGCCCGCGTTCAATGATTCGTGAAATGAGGGTGACATCGACATTGCCCCCACTTAATATGGTGGCAACTTTTTTTCTAGTAAATGGAAATTTTTGATACAATAGCGCCGCAAGCGGACACGCCGCAGAACCTTCGACCAGCAGCTTGTTACGTTCCAATAAATATAGCATCGTTCGAGAAATTTCCGCTTCCTCGACACAGACGACGCCGTCGACATATTTTTCAATATATTGATACGTAATATTTCCTGGTTTTTTCACCGCGATGCCATCGGCAATCGTATCAGAAGAAGTAATGGTTATTGGCTTTTTATGACGGAGCGCCGCCGTCATTCCAGGACAAGCAGACGATTCGACTCCATATACTTGAATCGATGGTTTCAACTGTTTTAATGTAAATGCCAATCCGGCAAGAAGTCCGCCGCCCCCAACCGGACATAGGACAACATCGACATCCGGGAGCTGTTCGATAATTTCTAAGCCAATCGTTCCCTGGCCTGCCATGACCGCTAAATCATCAAACGGATGAACAAACGTCGCTCCTCGCTGCCGCTGCAATTCGAACGCATACTCAAGCGATTCGTCAAATACGTCGCCATGTAAAATAACTTCCGCTCCATAACCTTTCGTTGCTTCTACTTTGCTTAACGGCGCTCCTTTGGGCATGACGATCGTACATGGAATACCGATCATGCCGCTGGAGTAGGCGACCCCTTGAGCATGGTTTCCAGCCGAAGCGGCAATCACCCCGCGCTTTCGTTCCTCTTCGCTTAACGACATAATTTTATTAAATGATCCCCGCACTTTAAACGATCCCGTCTTTTGCAAATTTTCGAGCTTCATGTATACTTCATTGCCAGAAAGATTAGTAAATGTTTGGGAATGCTCAAGCGGAGTTTGATGAACAATCCCTTTCATTTTTTCCCTTGCCTCTAAAACATCGTTCAATGTTAACATCGTTTTCATCACCTAGCTATCATTCATTTCAAAGTTGCCACTGATAATTATACATAAAACAGTAGTTTGTCTACAAACTATCCCCCCTATACCCCAATATAACTTTTCATCTTTTTTTAAATGTGCTATAAAAAGAAAGGAAATCCTAATCATGACGCAAGCAAGCCGAATATACTGACTCCATCCATCACCCCAATACAGAAATTAAAAATCTGCCCAATGCGTTCCTAATCGAGGCAAATCCTATCTCTCCAATAATATGATGCAATGTTAGGATGTTTCTCGTGCGTTTCCTCCTAGAATGTTTTGCAAATTCCCATAAACTTCATTATGATAAAGAAGTATGAACGATCGGAGGTAACAATATGAAAAAGGCTAATTTTCTTTCTCTTTTATTTGCCGTTATGTTTTTGGTGATGTCTGGTTTTGGCATTATCATCCCGGTTCTTCCCTTTTTAGCAGAAGAAGTGGGTGCCACTCCTACGCAATTAGGACTGCTAATGGCAACGTACTCTTTGATGCAACTATTATTCGCTCCATTTTGGGGCCAGATGTCCGACCGTTACGGGCGAAAACCAATTTTATTCATCGGCATCGCCGGATTGTCGCTCTCGTTCTTTTTGTTTGCCGTGTCAAAAACACTTACAATGTTATTTATCGCCCGTATTATCGGCGGGATGCTATCAGCAGCTACGATTCCTACCGCAATGGCTTACGTTGCTGACGTCACGACACCGCAAGAACGTGGAAAAGCAATGGGGGCTATCGGCGCCGCTACCGGTCTTGGATTTATTTTTGGTCCTGCGATTGGCGGCATTTTTTCGAAAATAAATTTGCATATTCCTTTCTTTATCTCAGGAACACTATCCGCTGTTACCGCATGTCTCGTGCTTCTTTTTTTGAAAGAATCATTGACAAAAGAAAAACAACCGGCAACTTTAAAAACAAAAGAACCGATATGGTACATACTAAAAGGGCCGCTTTTATTTCTGTACCTTCTTCAATGGCTTATTACTTTTTCATTGGCTGGGCTAGAAGCAACATTCGCTTACTACGCAGCAAAACGCGCAGAATTATATTCCTCGCAATTAGGCTATATTTTTATGATTATGGGGCTTGCAAGTGCGATTGTCCAAGGAGGGCTCATTGGAAAACTAATTCAAAAATTTGGTGAAGGCCGCGTCATTCAAGGCGGAATCGTTGTATCAGCCGTTGGATTTGCCCTCATTTTATTCGTTCACAACTTCCTGACCGCCGCTATATTTTTATCGATTTTTGGCATCGGAAACGGCGTCATCCGCCCTTGTGTATCCTCGCTAGTCACTAAACATATATCAAGCGGCCAAGGGCGTGCTACCGGATTGCTTTCTTCGTTTGACTCCCTTGGGCGCATCATCGGACCTCCAATTGCCGGACAGATGTTTACAACAATGATCGAACTTCCATACTTAGCAGGTATTGTATTATCCTGTTTCGCGTTGATCCTTTATCATGTTTTTGCAAAACAGTTACAGCAAGTTTCGTCTTAAGAGGGAAGCTCCCTCTTTTTCATATTGGTTATTTAGAACATAGTTTAATAACATAAATGATTGTTTCTTTATCTAAATAATCAACAGCCCATCCCCTTGTTTGTTCATGAAATTTTATCCCACTATTTCGATTGTGAAATATTTTTTCATCTCTTTCAGGAAAACATTTTATGCATGGTAAAAACTATATAAAAGTAGGCAGCCACGATAAAAATTGGTAAGATAAAAGCAGACAATCTTGGAAAGGACGAAGAACGATGACCGTGAAATTATATTACACTTCTCCAGCGACAAGCGAATGGACAACGACAATCACAAGTGCTCGTGAAGATGGAGATACATATATTGTCACATTAGCAGAAACGGCATTTTATCCAGAAGGCGGCGGACAGCCTTCCGATTGCGGAACGATTGAAGGAATGCGTGTATTAGAAGTATTTGAAGAAAACGAGGAAGTGTATCATCGTCTCCCTTCCTTGCCTAAAACATCCACCGTTCATTGCCAAATCGATGCGGCTCGCCGTCTCGACCATACCCAACAACATAGCGGGCAACATTTATTATCCGCTGTTTGCATAGAGCTTTTTGACGCCCATACGGTCGGTTTTCATATGGGCACTGATGTAGTAACGATTGATTTAAACATTCCTTCTTTATCCGAGCAAGCGCTCACCGCCATTGAAAATCGCGCCAACGAACTTATTTACGCCAATATTCCTGTAGAAACATACTATGTGACAAAAGAAGAAGCACACACAATTCCGTTTCGGAAGTTTCCCGATATCGAAGGGAATATTCGCGTCGTCGAAATCAAAGGAGTCGATGTCTCAGCCTGCTGCGGAACTCATGTGTCACGTACAGGAGAAATCGGGATCATTAAGCTGCTGAAAACAGAACGTCATCGCGGAATGACGCGCCTGTCATTTGTTTGCGGCAAACGTGCTCTTGGCGATTATCGCATTTCCCATCGTATTCTTACTACCGTTTCCCAACAATTTGGAACAAACCGGGATATGCTGTTAGACGTGCTTGCAAAATGGGAGGCCGAAAAGAAAGAACTACAAAAACAGTTGCAACAATGTAAAGAAGTGATGTACGATATCGAAGCAGAGAAAGCGGCACAGCAAGCAGAAAAGGTGATCATTCGCATCTATGAACAATATACGTTAAAAGATTTGCAAGCAATTGCCAACAAAATTGCAAATCGTTACCATAAAACGGCCGTTTTAGCGACTTTGTTGGAGCATCGCATCGTCATCGTCAAAGCTCCTTCCCTTTCGCTGCACGTCGGCCAATGGTTGAAGCAAAAGCTAGAAGCAGTGAATGGAAAAGGAGGGGGAAGTGATCGTCAAGCACAAGCAACATTTTCTTCGCTCCATGACATGCACACATTTATTCGCTTATTAGAAACGGAAATAACAAAGGTGATTGCTAGTGATTGATGCCCACCTTCATTTAGATCAATATAGCGATATCGAAGAAGAGATAAAAAAATGGCAAGAAGCAGGAATTGCCGCGGTAGTGGCCGTTTCGACCGATCTTCGTTCCAGCTATCGGACGCTCGAACTAAAACAAAAATTTCCTGATTTCATTTATGCGGCGATTGGGTTTCATCCCGAACAGCCTCTTCCATCATCATTAGAATGGGAAGAATGGCTTCGTCTTCTTCAGATCGAACGCCCACATCTTTCTGCTATTGGAGAAGTCGGTCTTCCTTATTATTCTGCTGAAGCTGTTTTACGATTTTCTGATTATCGCGATTTCTTTGAACAAATCGTTCGTACTGCTGCTGCGGCCTCATTACCGCTAGCAATACACGCTGTTTACGACAAAGCTTCAACTGCTTTACATATATTGCAGAAAAATAAGATAAAAAAGGCTCACTTTCACTGGTTGAAAGCGGAGCCGGCGATCATTGAGAGAATTGTAGCATGCGGCTACTTTATTTCAATCACTCCTGAAGTTTGTTATCGCACGCGGGACCAAAAACTTTTGTCCCGTGTGCCAATCAAACAATTGCTTTTAGAGACGGACGGACCATGGCCATTTGACGGGCCATTTGCCGATGTTCCCACATCTCCATTGCTGTTACATCATTCGCTTAAGGCGGTCGCTTCCTTTTATCATCAAGACATCAAAGCGACAGCAAACACAATCACCGCAAATACAAAGAGGCTATACGGCTCATTACATCACTGCTAGTCAAAACGAACACCTTTTTGTACAATAACTAATGAACGTTTTCTCAAGGGGTACTGGAAGTATGGACTTATCTTATGAAAAGTTAAAACAACGTGTAAAACAATTGGAACAAGAAACGCGGTTTTATCAAAATTTAATAAAACAAATTCCCTTTTCATTCACCTACACGGATTATAAAGAAGGAATGAAATTAGAAAAGAAGCGTGGAAACATTTCACCAACGATTCAGTCCATTCCCGCTTCTTCCAAAAAAGACACTGATCTACAATTGGATATTGATCTAAATCATGACGTTCTATTTGAGAAGGTTGAAAAGTTTTTAACACCGATTTTCGACCTTGTTCCCCATCATATCGTATTTGTTGATGGAAACGGCATCATTACACTTTGCAACTTGCAAACGGCAATTGATACCGGAGTAGATCGTGATTCCATCATCGGAAAGCATATTCGTGAACTATTGCAGCTGCCCGATGAACTCATCGTAACGCTGCAATCCATTAAAAAAAAGGAGCCGATTTATAATCGCGAAGTATTCGACCGTTTTTATGGAATTATTAATACACGTTTCCTTTATAACAATGATGGTTCCATCAAACGAGTGATTAGCACATTTCAATCATTAACCATGATGAAAGAAACGGAAAAACTGGCGGTGGCTGGTCGTATCGCTGCGGGAATTGCCCATGAAATTCGCAATCCGCTTACTACTGTTCGTGGATATTTACAATTTTTAAAAGGCGAACTTCCAGATCAAATTGTTTCTCTTATTGATCGTCTTCTCATTCCTGAACTTGACCGCGCCAACAGCATCATTACCGACTTTTTAAGTATCGCCAAACCAGCGAATATTAAAATGGAAAAAATGATTATTCATCGTTTTATTCAAGAAGATTTAGGGATGTTGTTACAGAGCGAAGCTTTGTTACATAATGTAAATATTCATTTTGATTTAGACGAACGCCTCGACAATTGTGTGATAAAAGTGGATAAAAGCCAGTTATTACAAGTGTTTTTAAATTTATTTCGCAATGCGGTCGAGGCAAAAGTGAAAAAGACAATGCATGTCACTATTTCGACGAAATTATACAACAATATTGTCCAAATTCGATTTTGCGACGATGGGCCTGGGATTCCCCCAACGATTATTGGCCATATTTTTGATCCATTTTTCTCTACGAAAGAAACTGGGACTGGACTTGGGCTGCCGCTATCGCGCAAAATCATCGAACTGCATAAAGGAACGATGAAAGTCGAAAGCGGAGACAATGGAACTTGTTTTCTTATCGAACTGCCATTGGAAAACTGCTGAAACTAGAAGCTGTCCTTATCAGCTAGGACAGCTTCTTTCCTGTATATCTTTTATTGCGATCATTCCAATTTTGCATTTAGAACAATGTGTGACTAAATAATATAATCGTTATTAAAAACAAAATGATTGTTTCTTTCCGATTTTTTTCGTAATCTATATGGATAGTGCAACTTTATTGGAAAAGAGGCGGTTTTGATGCAGCAAACGATGACACACAAAGAGAAAATCATACAGCTGCTTCATATTTTTCTACCCGTTTTTATTACTCAAGTTGGTCAATATGCGATGAACTTTGCTGACGTTACGATGTCAGGACATGCCAGTTCAAGTGATTTAGCAGGAGTCGCGATTGGATCAAGTTTGTGGGTTCCGATTTTTACAGGAATGAGCGGCATTTTACTCGCTCTGACGCCAATTGTCGCTCAACATTTCGGAGCAAAGCGGTACGAGCAAATTCCTCATGTGGTGATCCAAACGATGTATTTAGCGATTGTGATCTCCCTAGCCATCATCGCTGGCGGTGCCGCCGCCTTAAATCCGATTTTGAATCACATGAATTTAGAAGCAGAAGTACAACAAGTTGCTTATGATTATTTAATCGCCCTTTCATTTGGTATAATCCCGTTATTTCTTTATTACGTTCTGCGCTGTTTTATTGATGCGCTTGGCCAGACGAAAATTACGATGTTTATCACATTAACGGCACTCCCTATTAACATTTTGTTTAACTACTTACTCATTTATGGAAAATTTGGCTTTCCGAAGCTCGGCGGTGTCGGCTCTGGTTATGCAACGACGATCACATATTGGTATTCGTTTTTTATAGCGGTCATCATCGTCCGCCGGTTTCAGCGATTTGATCGCTTTAACCTATTCGAGCGTTTTTATCGTATTTCTTTTGCCACGTGGAAAAAACTATTAAAAATCGGGCTTCCGATCGGTTTTGCGATTTTTTTTGAAACGAGCATTTTCGCCGCTGTCACATTGTTGATGAGCGAGTTTCATACAACGACGATCGCCGCTCATCAAAGCGCAATGAATTTCGCGTCGTTTCTTTATATGATCCCATTAAGCATCTCTACAGCATTGACGATCGCCGTTGGTTTTGAAGTTGGAGCGAATCGTTATCAAGATGCGAAACAATATAGCTTTATCGGCATTGGAATGGCAGTATCAACAGCGATTGTTACTTCGCTTTTGCTTTATTTTTTCCGCGGGGATATTGCCAAAATTTATACGAACGAACAAGATGTGCTATTTTTGACGGAGCAATTTTTATTGTATGCGATTTTCTTTCAATTTTCGGATGCCGTAGCTGCTCCGATTCAAGGCGCGCTTAGAGGATATAAAGATGTCAACGCTACATTTTGGGCCGCTTTCGTTTCGTATTGGTGCATTGGGCTGCCATTCGGTTATACGCTTGCCAATTTCACTTCTTTCGGAGCGTTTGGATATTGGATTGGACTGATTGCGGGATTAGCTTCTGGGGCGATATTCCTCTTTTTCCGCCTTCTCTATGTCCAGCGCCGCTACAAGCATGTTCATCATAATGAAAACGGATGAAAAAAGCCGGCATTCTCCATTATTATATTTGTGAAAGGTGAAGAGAGAATGAAACGGATTTGTTCATATGAAAAAGAGGCTGTGCGGAAGCCTCTTTTTCATTTATGCTTATTTCAATATTTTCGCTTTTTCTAGTTCACGTTCTTCTTATTTACAATAATCATCGCAGACGGCGTAATTCTCGACCACTAACGTTATATTGGTGATCTCGAAAAGTCTTTCGTAAAAATAAAATGAGGAAGAAGCCGTTGATCGGCTTCTTCCCGATTGTCATGTGTTATCTAGCCGGCAATTAGAACCATGCTGATCCGACAATAATAAGCAAGATGAACAAGACGACGATTAGCACGAAACTACGGCCTTGACCAAACCCGCCATAGCCAAAGCCATAGCCATGGCCGAAGCCGCAGCCGTAGCCGCCCCAGCCGCCAAAACCATAACCAAATGACATAGTATGCACCTCCTTATGTTAAATTTAACGAGCGGTTAGTACCCCCAACCACCAATACATGCGCATCCAACAATAATCAACAAGATAAACAAGACAACGATTAACGCAAATCCTCCACCGTAACCTGCACCCATCATGAGCACCTCCTTCACTTTTGTACTAGTAGACTATTCATTTGGATGGCAAATGGTTAGATATTTTTATAAAAATGGGTGTTCAACACAATGCAAAATAAAAAACGGACCGATATCATCGATCCGTTTTCTATATGCCAAATGAGTTACGATTAATAATTTTATCATGCCATCTTTGCATCCATTTTGTTTTAGAAAAAGAAAAAATGACAAGCGCCGCCCAAATACAGCTAAACGTATATACGTGCGCTTTCGTAAACGCTTCGTGAAACAAAAATATGCCAGACAATAATGTTAACGTTGGAGCGATATATTGAAGAAATCCGAGCATGGTAAGCGAAATCCGTCTTGCTCCTTTTGCAAAATATAAGAGCGGAACCGCAGTTGCCGGACCAGCACCAATCAATAATAACAATTGCCAAATAGTGAGCGTTGATAACAGTGAAGAATGATCATATAAAATAAACAAATAGATGAAAGAAATCGGTGTGACGACCATCGTTTCCACTGTTAAACCAATCTCGGAATCAACGCTTGCCAGTTTTTTCACCAGCCCATAAATCCCGAAAGAAAAAGCAAGCGTTAACGCAATCCATGGAAATGTACCGTATTGAAAAGTCATCACACAAACTCCGATACTCGCAAGAATAAAGGAAATCCATTGCCATAAATTAAGCCGTTCTTTTAACACCACCACTCCTAATACAACGCTGACGAGTGGATTAATATAATAACCTAAGCTTGTTTCCACCACATGCCCATGGGTAACCGCCCATATGTATACAAACCAATTCACGCTGATTAGTATAGCCGCCGCGATTATTCCTCCTGCTAATTTTGGGTTTTTCATCATCATCGAAACCTGTTTTCGCCACGATGCTATTTGCCTCGTTACAATAAGCAGCACAACCATAAAGAAAAACGACCAAATAATGCGGTGTGCTAAAATTTCCATCGCAGGACGAGACTCCAAAAGCTTCCAATAGAGCGGTAAAATTCCCCACAACAAATAAGAAAACGCCGTATACCATATTCCGATTTTCTCTTCATTTGCTTGACTCAATGCTCTATCCCCTTTTTATTTTATTGCTTTCATTTTACTGATTTATTATAATTCGTTTTCTGTTTTTTTCCAAGAAAAAACGCCTGCCGTAAACAGGCGTCTTTATCTTACTGCTGCTAACACAATAATCAGCAAAATAAATAAGACAACTATTAAAGTAAATGAAAAGCTGTAACCAAAGCGGCCTCCATAACCGTAACCATAGTAATGCGGCGCATATCCATCATAATACCACATCATAATCTCCTCCTTTTTCGTTAAATAACGGCCAAGGCAAGCACAAACAACCATCATTTAAGAGTAAACACCGCTTATAGCGGGCGCCTTCTTTGACGATTCACCGTCATTATATGCATCCGCCCATCATAACGGCCGGGCAAATGCCCAGATTAAGGAGTTCTTTCCGGTTCGATATGGACGTGCATCGCTTCAATATTATGGCGTTTTTTCATCAGGCGTTCCACTTCATCGGCAATTTCGTGGCTTTTTACCACCGTTAAATTTGGATCAACATGTATTGTTACATCAAGGACGACATAACTGCCTAACATTCTTGCTTTTATATCGGCAACGTTCTTTACCCCATCAATGGCTGCGATTTCTTGTTTGTATGTCGTCAACATATGTTCGTCAAACCCATCGGTTAACGTATGGGACGTTTCCATAAATACTTCCCAAGCGGTTTTACAAATCATTCCTCCAATCAGTGCAGCCACAAGCGGATCAAGCCACAATAGACGAACTTGCGCTCCAATAATTCCAACGACCGTTCCAATGCTTACAAGCGCATCGGACAGATGGTCTTTTGCGGCCGCAGCAAGCGCTTGACTATTCGTTCGTTTCGCTAACTGTGCATTAAAATAATATACGGCTATCATTACAAGAGCAGATGCAACAGCGACAAATGCGGCGAAAGGCTCAGGAGCACTTTCTTTTTCGGATTGAAAAACGGAAGAAATTCCTTCAATGATCACATCGATGCCGATGGACATCATCATGAACGCAGCAATTAAAGATGAGATATTTTCCGCGCGTGAATGTCCATACGGATGGTTGCGGTCACGCGGTTTTTTGGCAATTTTAATCCCAATTAAAATCGCGACAGAAACAAGAATATCGCTAAAATTATTCCATCCGTCCGCTTTGACGCCGTCAGAATGAGCAATAGAACCGACGATGAGTTTGCTTATCGCTAATATTATGTAGCTAACGATACTGACCCAAGCCCCTAATTCTGCTTTCCCTTTTGTTTCCACACATTTCACCAACCTAGCTGTCCTTTCTGCATTTATAAGTGTACCAATATAAAAACATGTAAGTCTATAGCAACAAAGTTGGCTTTTGGAAGGAGTATAGATGTGGACAAACTTTTTCTTACTCGGATAACTTTTTTGAGTAAAGGCAAACCACTACTGCGTATGATGCAACAGAACGTAAAAAAACGGCCTGCCGATGGTTGCAGGCCGTTTTCTCCTTACATTTTCCTTACGATTTGAAAATACTCTTCTAACGTAATTTGTCTTTCAAACATCACTTTTGCTGCTTTTTTGCCGACATACCGAAGATGCCAAGGCTCATATTGGTATCCCGTAATCGCTTCTTTTCCTTTTGGGTAGCGAATAATAAATCCGTACTCATGCGCATGCAGGGCGACCCATTTTCCTTCTTTTGTTTCTCCAAAAGCAGTCGTCAATTTGTACCCAACACTTTGGCTTGTTATATCCATTGCCAATCCAGTTTGGTGTTCGCTCTGCCCTGGCAGTGCGACCGCATGAATCGCCCTCTCTTTTCCTTTTTCTTTTACTTCTTCCGCAAATATCATTTTTTGGCGCTCATATGAACGATAGCCAGACACGGCTACAAGCTGGATTCCTTCTTTACGAGCGGCGGCAAATAACGCTTCGAGCGCTTTCGCTGCCTCGGCGCGCATATACCGCTTGTCCACATTTTTTTCGGCAAACGAAAACGGAACGCGCGGTGCAACTAAATCGTTCGGCTTATATGCAGCTGGCAGCGATTGTTCTTTATTCACAAGCGCTAATATATTACTTGGGTTCATAATCACTTTCTGGCCGTTTTGCACTTCAACAATATTCCAATATTCCGGTTCTAACAATAGATCCGGATCTATCGCTTCACGATCTTTAGAATCAGCCGGTTTTTTTGGCGTTTCATTTTCTTTCTTTTCATGATGAGTGATTATATGTTTATTCGTTTTATCTGATGCTTTTTCATGCCCCTCTGGAAAATCATTCCATTGACTGCATCCGCTAAATAAAAAAAGCAATACAAAAATCATCCATCGAAACAGCTGTTTCATTATTTCACCTTTTCCGAATCTATACACGACAGAAAGCCCACGTTCTAGCATATCCCGTTTCGCTATATTTGGCACCACTTCATCGCAATGACTGTTAGAAGCGGCTATAATTAAATGCGAATGACAATGAAATATGATAGCCGCGCGTTGAACTTAAACATCTATTATCCAACACGGATCGCCGTTTCTAGCGCCACTTCAATCATGTCGTTAAACGTGGTTTGCCGTTCTTGGGCTGTTGTTTCTTCTCCTGTTAAAATATGGTCACTTACCGTTAATACAGAAAGCGCTTTTCGGCCAAATTTTGCCGCTAACGTATATAGCGCCGCCGTTTCCATTTCGACAGCCAAAACGCCGTAACGCGCCCATGTTTCCCAGTCCGGTTGGTCATTATAAAACATATCAGCGGTAAAGACGTTGCCAACCTTTAACTTCAACCCTTTTTCGACACCGACTTCATAAGCAGTCCGCAACAAATCAAAGTGCGCTGTCGGCGCATAATCCCGCCCGCGGAAAGTCAAACGGTTCATATTCGAATCCGTTGATGCGCTCATCGCTAAAATGACGTCACGAACGTTCACATCTTTTTGAATTGCTCCACATGTTCCAACGCGAATTAATGTTTGTACACCATAGCTTTGGATTAACTCATTGACATAAATAGAAATTGAAGGAACTCCCATTCCCGTTCCTTGCACGGAAATGCGATGGCCTTTATATGTACCAGTAAAGCCAAGCATGCCGCGCACGCGGTTGTAACATGTCGCTCCTTCTAAAAATGTTTCCGCGATATATTGGGCGCGAAGCGGATCACCCGGCAGCAAAATTTTATCGGCAATTTCTCCTTGTTTTGCTTCGATATGAATGCTCAAGCGGTATACCTCCTTTATTCATCCTATCTTCTTTGGCACCACGTTTTATGCCCTTTTTATCATATCACACAATCAGTGTGATGTGTAAAAAATAATCGCTACGGGCATACTGAGTATACCCCTTGGCAACATTCATGGCACTTTTGCTGTATACATTCGTCTCAATTTTCGAAAGGAGGCATCACACGGATGAAAAAGAAATTGGAACAAGCAGTGGAATATGCGAATAAAACAAATCCATCATCCCGTTCGAGTAATCAACCGTCTACTTCGAAAAAAGAAAAAACAAAGTTTTAAGGGAGAAATATTCTCCCTTTGTTTATGATGTCTTCGAGTGATAATCATCCCGGCGGCGCGCTAAATATTTTTCATTAATATACAATACTTTTTTATCTTTGCTCAGTGTATATTTTTTCTCCCGTTCTTTTCGTTTGCGAATAAACCAACAGCCGAGTATATACATAGGGAGAAATAATTCTATTGCTCCTGCATAAACGTACAAAAACTGTTTTGTCCATGTCATTTTTGACAAATGCACGTCAATATCGCTAAACATATAATAAGAAGTTGCCACAATCCCCCCTGCAATAAGCACGTTCATCACATGTAAAAAAGGAACGTCTTTCCAACGAAAAAATATTCGTTCTATTTGTTCTTTGACAAATAACAAAATGGCTGCAGATATTACGCAAAGCAACAAGGAAACAAAAAGCGCGGCCATCATCGTTTCCCCTTCCCCATCATCATTTAACTGCAAAAACTTTCGCGAATGAATCGCTTTTAACTGTACAAACTAATATTGAACCTCTGCATGAGAAAAGTCGCAGATTTTGACGGACGTAAGAGTTTTTCCTACACCTGCGTGCAGGCACTCACTCTGTTCCGTAAGTATCATGGACAAACACTTCCTTAGTGTTTAGCGCTTGACGGATCGGTTCAAAACCGTTTTCCACTTCACCTGATCGCTCCAGTCACAGGATTTCCTAGCTATATGCAATAAGAAGGAGGAAACTATTTATGGGTAAAAAACACCGAAACCGCATCAACGGCCAAAAAAAGAATAACCATATCCCAAAAGAAGCGTTGATTGCTGAGGATGCCGCACATGCGAAAGAATTCTCCGCCGCGGGAGGCAGAAAAAACGGACCGGGTCATCACGACAACCCGGATTCATAACAATGCAATCAATGATGAAAGCCGTTTTATATGAAAAAAATAATCTAGAAACCCTTGTGTTACACAAGGGTTTCTATGTGGAAGGATCTACTTCATCAAATGATAAAGTAACTACTTTTGTATATTCCCCCCGGGCAATCTCTTCTTTTGTCGCTTTTTCGTCAAGCTCCTTCTCATCATCCATTCCCGGCGCTAGTTTCGGAAATTCGCGGCTATTCTTTTTTCTCTCCAAGTGATCGCCTCCCTTCCTTTATTATCCATACCCGAAATTTACGTAAACTATTCGACTTTTTTCTTCATTATATCATCATTTTTTCTTTTTCAAACAGAATATTTAGAATTTTTATACTAACGAATATGAATGCGATTAATTTTTTTCCATCCTTCCGGACATAGTTTGTAATACACTTGCCCCTTTAGTCCTTCATCAATTAAGACGATATCTCCTGTACTCATAAAACGTGCTTGATAATCTTTTGGCATTAAATCAGATACGTTAAACATACGATAAAGATATGATAATGCTTCTTGGTGATTGGACGCATTGATCGTCAATCTGTATACTTGTCTGTACCCTTTCGTCTGCCCAAAACTTGGGGTTTGAAATATAGTGATATCATACTTACGCTCTACATGGAGCATTTTTTTCATTAATAGACGTACCATTCGACATCGCTCCTTTTACCCATTTATTTCATAAAATATTAGTGATAAGCGATGTCGATTCCTTCAGCAAAATTGCTCTTGTTTTGTCGAATGACTTTTCAATACCGGTGTTCGAATAAGCAGGCAAACGAAGAGAAAAAATAAGGTAGACGCATCGTTAACTCCCAAAAAAGCTTGAAAAGAAGCTGCCGCTATGGTGTTTCTTTTTATAATGCTTATAACCGTAGTGGGAAGGATGGGTATGTGAATAATGCTCCTTTGAATTATGATAATGGTCGCTGCTGCTGTAATGGCCTTTATGATAATGATGCGACATGCTTCCTTTGAAAATGGCTTTGATAATTTTTTTCAACATCGCAATCACTCCTTTTCGAACAGATTGCTTATAAAACGAGCTTCGTTTCACTTTCATCCAAAATGAATGCTAGGAGGGATGTCGCCATAGAACGAAATCATTTTTTATCCCGAATCGCTCATCCGGTGCAGTCACTGTACCGCTACTTTTTATATAGGCACCACATTGATATTGCTTCCTCATCACTGTTGCATCAACTTTCGAAGCAATGGGAGCGCCCGTCGCACCCTCACATCACCGAGGAAGAACATAAAATAGTTTCCGAAATTAAGCAAAAAACAGCGAATTATAACCGCAATAACATTACACGGACAGCAGCCTATTTGTCGTTTTTCGAGCGTCATCCGGAAGTACATTGGGCATTTTTGGCACATATCGTTTCCCGGAATGGCGGATGGAATATGACAGATTTAAAAGGAAGTGTCATTCCACGTCTTCTTCCTGCCGAACACATTCATCCGCTTTTTTTATTTTTAGAAAGAGCGAACGCGCTGATTTTTCATGACGCTTACCCCCAACTTTTGTTATATGAAAAAAGTAAACAAAAGAAAAAACCGTTATTTCACCTTCTGGCTAGTTTTTCCGTTTCTTCTTTTATGAAACCGTTTTGGGAATATTTTTTTGAAACAAAAAATTCACCAGTAATCACAGTGGCGCTGATTATTAACGAACAACAGTATATTCAAAAGAGAGTGATGGAAAATAAATTTTTTCAGACGCATGTGCTGTCGACAATGCCATTTATTGCGGAACAATGGCTTGGCTTTAACGATGTGCTGATTCCGTATCAGGCTGGTCCCCACATCCGTCTTGCCGGCACCACCGTTCGTGATTTTGCGGATGTCCATCATCGTATTCATATCGGCAAATCACTTTATAGTATATTGTTTTTTCAACATCGGCTGGCAAAGCGAGCATACCAATTTGCCTCACAACATGCGCATACCGGTTCACGCGCCGATTTTTGGCCGCAGCTATTTTCTGCAGAAAAAGCAGATCCTTTCCGGATTTATAGTCCACGTTTGGAGACGGTATGGCCGAATATCTCCCATCCGTTTTCCGACCGCCGTGACTGGTTTACAGATAAAACTATTATCAAAATGATGGAAACCATCCCTGTTATGAAAGAAGAAGATATAACGGCAAACTATATGCGTAATATTCAAACACTAAACGCAGCTGTCAAAGCAGTTCAATAAAAAACGACGAGTAGTGCTTACTCGTCGTTGTCTCCTATGTCAAGCTCCTCATCAATAATACATTTTTCCAATAAATAATCAAACGTAATATCCGCTAGTTCTTCTAGTTCCGTTTGCGTCGGTACAAAACCGCGGCGGATCAATTCATGATAAAAAAATTCGGCAATTTCTTCCGTATCAATAACAACCTCAATTTCCTTCACCACATCTCGCCCCCTTTGTAATTGTTTTATGTGCACTTATACCGTTTTATGTCAAAAGAATTTGATCATCTATGTACTAATTTTCCCTCTTCGCCCATACATTAGTAGCGTAAAAAACAATAGCGGAGGGAAATTGTATGGACAAGCAGTCAATCATCGATAAAACAATGGAAACAGTTGTGAATTTGCTGGGAGCGGCTATGATATTGCTTGGCGTTCCTTATTTCATTTTCGTTTTAGTTCAATTTTTATTATGGTAATTGGCAACAATTCGTAAACGTTTTACAACTGTTTCCATCATTTGTTTATATTGTTCATCGCCAAACCATTCGTATAAATATTTGTAATCATTATACATATCAAGCAGCTCATCAATGGATTGTGATGGGGTCGTCTCCTCGGAAGGAGAAAGAAGCACGTATGCTTTTATCGGCGCCGATAGGACAATATCTTGCAAAATAATGACGGATGATTCTTCGTCATCTGCTAAAGGAACGACATCCTCCATATTGACTTCAATTTCCCAGCCGTCGATCAATCGTTTTAATTCATAGACAATTTCTTCCCATCCTTCTTCTTGATAGCGATAAATTTCCGTACGCACCCCAATCACTTTAAATAGATCGTCGCCGTAATCGTGGACGCGAACGATTTCACCTAAGAAAAACGGCAATTCCACTTCTATTTCTTGCGTGATCCATAAATCGCCAGTAAATTCTGATAATAAAACTAACGCATGTTCCATAAATAAACTGCGGCTGTGATTAATTTCATATAAAAATGCATCATCTATTTGTTGAATATTCGTTATCGTGCCGACCGTTCCATACAACGTATTCACGACAATATCTCCAATAGAAAATTTTGGCCGTTTTGCACCACTCATCTATATCCCCCGTTTAAAAGCAGTGATACTACATTATATGCAGGCAAAAATAAGTGGACACCCCTTTCCATCCCGAAAAAAGTGTTTTGGTAACGCTTACAAAAAAAGAAATATGGGAATGGGAAGACATTTACGCCTCCTGTGAAAACTGTTCCCATAGTTCGTCAAATATAATCATGCTATCTAAGTAATCGCCGTTTAGTTCTAAATATCGACTAATTTCATCATAATCGGCGGATGTTTTCGGGAAACTATGATCGTAATATGCCCCGTTAGCAAACCGAACGAACGGATCTTCTTTTTTTCCATCACGAAATTTCAATAAATAATGGTAAAACGAACGCGCCATTGTCCTCATCCTCTCCCTTCTATTCTTTGTTGTTCATTTTAATGAGTTTTTTTGATTTTGTCATCTGTCAAACAACTAAAGCCGCGTTTTTCTTCGTTAATCTTCGTCAAGCATTTTATGTAAAATTCAATGATAGATGCTTCCATCCCCCCTTTTTTCTTGTAATGAAATAGTACGCTGAAAGATGCATTTTCATGAAAATATTTTATGTTTCACCTTATGAAAAATAGGAGTTGCACGCTTCTTATTAGTTTTGATCACTTTGTTCATTCACAATGCTTTTATGAATCCAAATGGCTGCCTGTGTTCCTTCCCCCATGGCGATCGTCACTTGTTCCGAATGAACGCCAATGTCCCCTGCCGCCCAAATATTCGGGACATTTGTTTGTTTTGTCCGTGGATTTGTAGGAATATGCTTGTTTTCTAATCGTTCCACGCCAAGTTGTTTGCATCGATCACAAGAACGCGATGATGATAACGGCCGAGCTGGATCGCCGCCTGCAATCCGGCAATGCCGCCCCCGATAATGATGCATTCGTACATCGTATGTCACATCCCATCATTGCTTTTATTTTTTATTGTTCGTTACTGATTCGTATTCATGCACTTTACAAAAAAAAGCTGTCTCCGTAAAAGAGACAGCGTAAATCAACCATTAACAGACAGCCTGCTGTTCCTCGGCAAAATCAATTTCAAAGCCAAGATCCTCCAGCATCCGATAATCTTCTGATTTTTCTTGGCCAGCTGTTGTTAAATAATCGCCGACAAAAATAGAATTTGCCGCATATAAGCCAAGCGGCTGAAGCGAGCGTAAATTCACTTCCCGTCCGCCGGCGATGCGAATTTCTTTCGTTGGATTCATATAGCGGAACAATGCCAATACTTTTAAACAATATCGTGGATCGAGCTCATTTGTTCCTTCAAGCGGCGTGCCATCAATCGCGTGTAAAAAGTTAATAGGAATGGAGTCCGCATCAAGAATGCGCAAGCTTCGTGCCATGTTAATAACGTCTTGCTTCGTTTCTTTCATGCCGATAATGACGCCGGAACAAGGAGAAATGCCAGCTTGTTTTACCGTTTCAACGGTCCTTACGCGGTCATCATATGTATGGGAAGTCGTGATGTTCGGGTGATGTTCTTTCGATGTGTTAATGTTATGGTTGTAGCGGTCTACTCCCGCTTCCTTCAGGCGCGCTGCTTGTTCTGGTTTCAAAATGCCGAGGCATGCGCAAATTTTCAAACCGAAGCGTTCTTTAATTTCTTTGACCGCTGAAACAACGGTATCGATTTCTTTTTCGCTCGGACCGCGGCCGCTTGCGACAATACAGTATGTCCCTATGCGCATGCGATATGCTTCTTCCGCTCCGCGAATAAGCGTTTCTTTATCCACCATTTTATACGTTTTTACCGGCGCTGTCGAAACGGCAGACTGTGAGCAATATCCGCAGTTTTCCGGACAAAGCCCGGATTTCGCGTTAATAATCATATTTAACTTTACTTTATTGCCGTAATATGTGCGGCGAATGTTATACGCGCCTTGCATCAGCAAAAGCAGTTCTTCATCGGGACAATCTAAAATTGCTTGCGCTTCTTCATCGGTCAATTCATACCCTTCGATGACACGATCGGCTAATTCCAGCCAATTTGGCATTCTTCCTCTCCCCTTTCCATATGATTACATTTATCGTATCGGAAGTGAAGTTATATTGTCAACTAAAATTTTATAAAGGTTAACTATTTTGATCCCATACTTCATCAAGATGGTCGGCCTGAACCTCTGCACGACTAAAGTCGGCAGGTTCTTGTGTACTAAAGAGCTTCGTCTATACCTTCGTATAGACACTCACTCTCATTCCACAAGACTTTCATGGGCAAACACCTCAATGGTGCTTAGCGCCCTGTGCGCCCGGTTCAAGACGCTTTTCATCATTTAAATTCCCATACTGCTTAATAATTTATTACCACTATTTTTTAAACGTTCTACTTCTTTATCATGCAGTCGCTTAAATCTTTCCCATGTCGCAAAACATTTTTCTCTATCGATTTCTTTTAAGTGATCTTTCGCATTCATGATGAGGAACGCACTATATAAATCTCGTTGAATTTTACAGCCATTCATATCGTTCCATCGTTCGGATAACCTCTTTTTTACATATTCACCCGTGATATGATTATATTGGCTGGCTTTCGCAGAGAATGTATCTATTTTTTTGAGCGTTTTTCCGTCATACCGTAATTTTCTGTCTAATATGGCTAAAAACATGCTTGGAGCTTTATTCGCTATACTTTTACCAAATCGTTTCTTTCTATTATACCTTCCTGTTTTCTCATTCATCGTTGTTTCTTTCGCTCTTGCTTGCAATGCTTTATAATTCATTGTTTCCACTTTAATATCATTGCCTAACGATAATATCCAATTTGCCAGCTTATTATGATCTTGCTTGCGTTTTTCCGCTAACTTCCTTTGCAGTTCCGCTAATTGATTTTTTGTTTTGATATAATTTTTGCTCCACACCCACTTTTCTTTGTTTCCTCGCTGGATGGTTCCATCTTCGTTGTACTTATTTGGATTATTTGCTCTCCGCTGCCGGTCTAGTTTTCGCTGCAGCCGCCTTTTTTCCGGATGGATGTCATCCACACTTGGAGCGAGTTCCAACAATTTTACTTCGTTCGGAGCGCAAATGGCGATCGTTTGCGTGCCAATGTCAATGCCGACCACTCCTTCACCACGGGGATGCTTGGCTTTGCCGGTTTGCCGATTGATTTTTTGCGGCGGAACCCCTTCCAAAATGAGTTGGGCATAATACTTTACTTTCCCCCGAATCCGTTTACGTACAATGCGGCAATACTTGATTCGGTCTTGCAAGGCGAGATGGGCATACACATCATTTGGTTGGATGATGACAGGGATCATCAGCCCATTCCAATGGATGGCATGGCTTTTGAAGCGAATCCCTGCGGAATTCGATTTTCCCTCTAACGAACCCATTTCGCCGAACCGTTTAAAATACACCCGTTTGGCAGCGCCAAACAAGAACCTTTCTACCGCTTTCCACGCTCTGGTGGCGATTTTTTGCGCCGTATGCGCGTCCATGTGTTTGCGGAAGTGGCGCTGCATTGGCTGAACGAAAGCGTGCATCGCATATTCGGAGAGTCCGTACTCGGTTCGCAGGTCGGAAAGTTGGCGATTTTTTTCTTTGGAGGGCTTCTGTTGAGCAAGGTCTTGATAGCGGGAATCATGTTGGAGTTTTTTGTACCGCTTCAAACATTCCTCTAAACAGGCGTTATACAAACAGCGGCCGATTTCAAACCGCTTTTCGAGGATATGTTTTTGCCATGATTCTGTCTGGAGCCGCAACGTCAATACATAGCTTGGTGTTTTCGCTCCCGCCAATGCAACCCACCTCCTTTACACATGTTTTTGATTTTCAATGTATTTCCTAACGGTTTCTTCTGAAACACATCCAACTGTACAGCAAAAATAGCCGCGAGTCCAAAGGGAAGGCAGTCGACTTTTCAAGGGCGGATATTTTTCACGAAAAATACGACTGCTTCGACCTTTCAATTTCTGGATTAACGCATGAATATGAATTCTTGGATCATAAGGAAATAAACCAATGAACATGGTCAGGCATGATTTCTAACGATTGGATTTCAACATCCTTTTCTTTCACCACTTGATAAAAAATTTTTCTTAAATCTTTTTCCATCTCACCGACTAACACTTTTCGTCTGTATTTTGGGTAGAAAATCACATGATATGGATGAAGATAAACCATTCCTTCTTTATGTAATATTGATCATAGAGATTTAATAAATCACCCCTATCTAATATCATGATAACCAAACATTAGATAGGTTACAATTATAATAATAAAGAATATTCTAATAATTTTATTATTCAGCCACTTCATCCCGATGACTAAAGTCACGGGCTTTCGTAGCAGTTATTCTTGTAAAAATGCCTGCCGGACCTGCGCCGACGACAATGACATCATAATGGCTCTTAATCTGTTCAATCCCCCACTTCCCGTATTCCATTTGTAACTATATCAATTATTTTCCTTCTCGTCAACATAAAACACGAACCTTTCTTCGTGTATACATAAATAATGTTCGTCATTTTTCTATCTTGTTTTCACAGATAAAAACTGATAAGTTGATAAAGTAACAAAAAGAGAGGGAGGAACACGGATGAAGTTTTTCGTAAAAAATTTTATTAACGGTGTGATTACATTTGTGCCGATTATTTTAGCGATATATGTATGCTATAAAGTGTTTGCATTTTTTGATGGACTGTTCGGCAGCTACGTACGGCCATATTTCAAAGATGATTACATACCGGGAATCGGAATATTATGTACGATCATTCTTATTACCGTTCTCGGCTGGTTATCCACACAATATATTAGCGGCAAAATCATTCGGCTTGTTGATCGCCTGTTAGAAAGCATCCCGTTAATTAAAACGGTTTATTCGGTAATAAAAGATACCATCACCTCTTTTGTCGGCGAAAAACGGTCCTTTTCAAAAGTAGTGTTGGTGGAATTGCCTAATACAGGAATGAAATGCATCGGATTTATCACGTCAGAAGAAGTCGCAAACTGGTTCAATCCGCTCCAAGACCATGTCGCTGTCTATATTCCGCAAACGTTCCAGGTAGCGGGCATTACCTTTTTAGTGCCGAAAGAACAAGTGCAGGTTATTGATATGAAGCCGGAAGAAGCAATGAAATTTGTGCTTTCCGGCGGAATGGCCTCATCCAAAAAGAAAGGGCTGCCTGAAACATAACAGGCAGCCCTTTTGGAAATTAAAAATATCGCTTTTTCCAAAAAATAAGCGCAGTAATGGTCGATAACAAACCAGCAATCAACATCGCCACCATAAATGCATACGGTGAATGCTGATATGGAATCGGCACGTTCATGCCATAGAAGCTTGCAACCATTGTCGGCAAGGAAATCACAATCGTAATCGCTGTTAAAAACTTCATTACAATATTCAAGTTATTCGAAATGACCGAAGCAAACGCGTTCATCGTTCCGCTTAAAATGCTGCTGTATACTTCCGCCATTTCAATCGCCTGTTTATTTTCGATAATGACATCTTGCAGCAAATCTTGATCGTCTTCGTACATGCGCAAATAATTCAGACGCAATAGCCGTTCCATGACAATATTGTTCGCCTTCAGCGACGTCATAAAATAGACTAAGCTTTTTTCCACACTGAGGAGCGAAAGCAATTCTTTATTTTTCATCGATTGATGAAGCTCTTTTTCGATTTCCGTCGTTCTGCGGCTAATTTGTTTTAAATAACGCAAATAATAAGTGGAAATCACATATAGCATTTGCAAAGCAAAACGCGTCTTCATGAACGTGTAAAAGTTTTTAATTTTGTTTTTCGAAAACTCCTCGAAAATCGGATTTTGCTGCAGACAGACAGTAATGAAGCACGTATTCGTAATAATCATGCCGATCGGAATCGTTTCATACATTGGACCATCTACTTCATCATTTGCGGCAATGGGAATATCAACGATAATCAATACGTGATTATCTTCTTTTTCTATGCGTGATCGTTCCTCATCATCAAGCGCATCTGTGATTGAATCGATTGGAATATCAAGATGATTAGCAATATAACGGATTTCGTCTTCCGTCGGAGCTACCAAATTAATCCAGCAGCCGTTTTGAATTTCATCGATTTCTCTCATTTTTCCGTTTGCATCCGATAAATACATTTTCATCATACGCATCCTTCCTCCTTTTCACCGCGAGGAAGTTTGCGCTTCTCCTTTTCCGATCGGAGCCCGTTTTCGTACGATGAGTAGCTCAGTGATCGAAAAAGAAGAAGACAATGCTCCCCCGCTATATTCCGGCTCTGGTTCACTCGAACTTCGACTACTCATATACGAAAACGTCACTCCTTTCGTAAAAAATACTCCTCGATTATAATAACGTTGAATGGCGCATTTGTATAGTAGTTTTCTAAAGAAAAAAGCAGCCTACTGGCTACTTTATTCGCTTGATGGTGTAGTGTTGAAAAAATCACGATCATTTTTTTCCGTTTTGCGGCTATTGGATCGTTTTTTCGATTTTTTTCCCATCACTCCATCGGATTCGTAGCTCAGCGGAAACGAGGTTTTTTTCTCCATTTTTAGTCCTCCTTTTTATTTCTCTTTTTACTTTTTGTCAACTGGACACGATTTAGTCACATTATGAACTTTTTACATCATGTTATAATAAAGATGAGGAGGGTGAAAAATGGACATTATTTTGACGCCAAAAGCATTCGAATGGTACAAAGAAGAGCTTGACTTACAAGAGGGGGATGCTGTCCGCTTTTTCGCGCGCTACGGTGGATGCAGCACCGTACAAAAAGGATTTTCGCTTGGTGTGGCAAAAGATGAGCCTGTAGAACCAGGAGCGCAAACAACGGTCGGTGGAATCACCTTTTTTATAGAGGATGGCGACATATGGTATTTTGATGGCCATAACTTAACCATCGATTTCAATGAGCAGGCAAATGAACCGGTATTTATTATCGATTGATCGTTCCCGCTTCTCATGATGAAAAGAAGGAACGTATTGCTGAAGCAAAAAAGCTAGCACTTTTTTTGAAAAGGCTAGCTTTTTTTAATAACGGCGATCGTACAGCGAGAAACACAGACAAGCCGCTGTTGTTCATCGACGATTTTAATATCCCATACCATTGTCGTCTTTCCTCGATGAAGAACGGTGCCTGTAGCAGTGACAGTGCCATTTCGAACAGCGCATACATGGTTGGCGTTAATTTCTAAGCCAACAACGTTTTCGGTTTCTTGATCGATGAGCGCATATGCACCGATGCTCGCAACTGTTTCTGCCAAGGCTACGGAAGCACCGCCATGGAGAAGCCCAAACGGCTGATGTGTGCGATGGTCAACGGGCATCGTCGCTACGACACGTCCTTCTCCTAACTCTGTAATCTCAATACCTAATGCTTCTAACAACGTTCCTTTCCCCATCTCTTTCAAATTAGTTAAATTCACCGTTTCCCCTCCCCTTTACTCACTAAACGAAACCGCTCAAGATGATCAAACAATCCCTCTTGCTGCAAAATCATGATTTGCTTTTCTCCAAGCAAATCAAAATGTGGAAACAACTCACGCTGGTGAATCCACTCTCTTCGCAATCCGTATTTTTCTCCCCATGCCGCAAGTTTTTCTACATCCGAACAGCCGACTTTTGTTACTGTCGTATATTGTGGAAACCGTTCGTCATACCAATAATGAGTTAAGAACGCGATTTTCCCTTTTTTTACTTTCTCCTTCCATTCGATTAATTCCTGCCTACGAATTCCAAAAGCCATAGTATGTATCTCCTTACTTTTTCGCACGTTCGTATGCTTCATGCCAATCCGGGAAATATTTGCGAATGACAATCGGGCGAAATGTATCGCGTTTTACACAAACGTGCTGAGATTTTCCCGTCACGGCAATTTCTCCATCCGGTGTCAAAATTTCATAACCGTATGTCACACGAATGCCGTCATATGCATCAATCCATGTACGGACAGTCGCCGTTTCCCCATAATGAAGCGGTTTTTTGTATGATACTTGAAGATCGATAACTGGAGAAATAATTCCTTCTTTCTCCATATCGGCGTAATGAAATCCTAACTGTTTGATCAGTTCTGTTCGGCCGACTTCCATCCAAACGAGATAATTAGCATGATAAACAACCCCCATTTGATCCGTTTCCGCATAACGTACTTCAATTTGCTTTTCAGCGACTTTCATTAGTTCTCCCTCCGTTACTATCCTTGCGTGTATACAACTATATCTTATCATACTCCATGTTTTATTAGATAAAAAAAACGGAGTCATCCTGCAATCAGGATTACTCCGTTGTCTATATTATCGATAGCCGTTTTCGCGTGCCGCTGCCTCATCTTTAATTTCAGCACGCATTGCTGCAATCGCTTCTTCGCGCCGCTTGTTTTTTTCAGCGATTTTTTCTCGCTCTTCCGGAGAAGCGAATTGCATTGTCTCTTCAGCCTTTTCGATATTTTCAATGGTGTTTTGTACCATATCTTGCAATTTTTCTACATTATCGCTACGATCATCCGGTTTAGGACGATGATGTACCATCACGTTTCCTCCTTCGTGATTGTCATTCGGTATTTATTCGCCTTTTGTTTGAATCACTTGAGCATGTTGCCCAGATTGATCTTGCATTTTTTTCCCTTTATTTCCTCCAGCGGCACGAGGTTGGGTGCCTAGATGGTTCGGATTGAAATATTTTGGGTTTCCCCTCGGATTGCTCATGTACCTCGCCTCCTCACCATCTAGTCTGTCCGCCCGGATGATCGCTATGCATGGCTTATTCTGCTTTTTTTAACATGCGTTCTTCCAATTTTTTTTCGATTTTTTCCATTGCTTCACGGTCATTGAGTAATTGACGTTTATTTTCCATAATTAATTCTTGAAATGTCATTTTACGGGTTTTTCTCATTTCTTAGCCCTCCTCTCAATTATTATTTTAATTTCATTAATTCCCAAAATAGCTGAAAATTATTACAACTTTTCGAAAAATTTTATGTTGCAAATAAAAAAGCACCTTTCTGTTAAGAAAGATGCTTTTATTCACGGAATGCCGCTGTTATTTCCACCATTTGTTTATATGTCATCGGACCGATAATTTTTTTGCGAATGACACCATCTTTATCAATGATATACGATGTTGGAATCGTTTGAATATGATATAGTTCTAATGCTTTCTTTTTTTCATCCAACACCACTGGAAACGATAGTTGATATTCATTGATAAATGACTTTACATTTTCACGAGTATCTTGCGACGTTAAATGAACCGCAAGCAATTCCACGTCAGAATGATAGGCTTTATAAAATTTTTCCATATCAGGCATTTCTTTTTTACACGGCGGGCACCATGTTGTCCAAAAATTGACGATTACCGGCTTTCCGCGAAAATCAGATAAATGTATCGTTTGGCCATTCAATGTCTGCAACGAAAAATCGGGCGCAGCGTTACCTACAGAAAGACCGACTTCCTTTGCTTTTTCTGCTGCCAACGCATTCCAAATGCCGTATCCAGTAATAGCAAGCAGCAATATAGCGACAATGAATTTTTTCATTGATTTCCCTCCCGCTACGTTTATTAAAACATAAAATGATCAAGAAAAAAAGCAAAAAAGGGGCGTCCATAGGACAGCCCCATTTAGATTAGCGGATATTTTTATGTTCGTTTTTCATTTTTTTCGCTTCTACTTCCGCATAGGAAGCAAATTCATTATTAAAACCGTTTTTTTGCTTTGCGTTGTTATTGCGTTGTGCATTGGCGTTGCCAAGTTTCGTGCGACCCATGCGACTTCCTCCTTTGCAACAAGGGTACATCGATAGTATAGGTAAACGGTGAAAAAATTATTTTGTTATTTTTCCCCTGTCGCAATCGGATTTTCTGGATAGGAAATCCAATCACTCCAGCTTCCTGCATACAAACGTACATTCGTATAACCTGCTTCTTTCAACGCAAGCACGTTTGGACATGCCGTCACCCCAGAACCGCAGTACACGATAATGGGAGCATCTTTTTTGATTGCGGAAAAGCGCTCCGCTTGTTCTTGCGGACTTTTCCAATACCCCTCGTCCGTCACACAGTCTTTCCAAAACATATGGAGGGCTCCCGGAATATGTCCTGCAATGCGATCGATTGGTTCTTCTATGCCTGCGTATCGCTTCCATTCCCGTGAATCGATAATAATCGCCGATGACTCTTGAACCGCACGGCGCACGTCATCGACAGTCGCTAGCCACGAAGGCTGAGGGCGAGGCTGAAATGATCGCGGTTTTACGGCAGCAACCTCTGCTGTGACTGGATACCCCGCTTCTTTCCATTTTGTATAACCTCCGTCTAAGACGTAAACACGCTCATGCCCAAGATAGCGAAGCAGCCACCAACACCGTGAAGCCATCGCCCCGTCCTGGTCATCATATGCAACAACCGTAACCGTTTCATCAATTCCTGCCGCTGATAGCTTCTCTGCCAATTCTTCAACAGTCGGAAGCGGATGCCGTCCGCCATGTTTGCCGACAGGCGCGGATAAATCTTTTTCTAAATCAAAATATAATGCGAAAGGAAGATGATCTTTCCTATATTCATTTAATCCCCGAGTTGGATCATTAAGGTAAAAGCGGCAGTCAATAATGCGGACATTATCGTGATCGAGCCGATCCGCGAGCCATTCATGTGAAACAATATAGTTCATTTCGTTCCCCCTTGCTTTGTTAAACGTTCCGTATATTCTTTTACCATTTCAACCGTTACGTATTTCCGTTGCGGCATGCCACCGTGCTTTGCTAATTCGTTCATTTCCTTCGTTACTTCATTGATTTTTGTCACCGTAAACGGCAAACCGTTTTGGCAAAGCGCAACTGCTTCGTCAATATAGCGCTCTCGTTCCGCCTCTAATTGCACAAAACGCTTAATGGCCGCATGCTGTTTTTGGATATGGGCGGTAATCGCTTCATGTACTTCACTCATTAGAATCTTCCTTTCTCTTTTCCTTTTCCATTAAAACGCGAACGTTCGGCTTTGGCGTCCAACACCGGAATTGATAATATGGTTTCGTTTCGTAACCAAGCCGTTGACAATAAGTATAAAGTCCTTGGTCCGTTTTTTGAATCCCGTAATGAATGCAAGTAGCACACGCGTGAAACCGTGTCATCGTCTCTCCCCTTTATAGAAGACTCCCATGGTGCAACTCAAGTTCAAACTCCTAAAAGCTCCCATACGAATTCATCGAGCAAACGAACGTCGACCGTTTTTTTGTCTGGAAGCCGCTTAAGCGCTGACCGTTCCATATCGATGACGGATAATATTTTTGCAGGTAATGCGAAAGAAAAATCCATCCGCTTTTCCGCTTTCGCTTGCCGCAACAATCGAATAAGCTCCATGATCGATTCATCCCCATCCGCCAGTTGAAAAAGCGAAAGCGGAGGAAACGCATGATACCGCATGATCCAATGTAAAGCCAATGCCCCGCGCAATGTTTGCACAAACGTTTTGATATACACTTTGCTTCCTATTTCCTTTTTTCTAAGCAAATTGGCATTTTTCACTGTCAACGAATGATAGTGATAAGCCAGACTTTGCAATGAATAATACTGTCGGATCATCTCATTCATTTTTGTATAAAAATCATCGTCTTTTGCATAAATGATCGGGGAAGAAAACCATTCATAAAGCGACGGATTCGATTTTTGAAAAAGCTGCAGCGCTTTAAAAACGTCCCAGCTATGCCATTCGATGGGCGGAGTCGAATCACTCCACGTCTCCGACCATTCGGAAACGGTTAAATACGACCGAATTGGTTTGATCGTAATAAGCCGGACGTCATAGTCGCTTTCTTTCGTATCTATCCCGTATGCCCGGCTTCCCGCCTCACACGCGTATAACACGCGAACGGATTGCTGTTTCTCGATCTTTGTTAATTCATGTTGAATGAAATCCCTCATTCTTGTTCCTCCAATAAACCCGCCAGCTGCCGCGCACATTCGCGCAGTTGTTCGACATCGACTTCGGCCCGTAGTGTCGCCTGCAGTCCAGAAAAATAGTCATCGACTTGACTTGCAAGAAAAGCGATAAACTCTTTAATCGCCATTTCATATTGCTCTTTATAAAACTGAAACATACGCTGTTCTTGTCGAGCGGCATAATCGTCGATTGGCTGCTGTATTTGTTTTTCTATTTCTTCTTTCATATAGCGCTTTTCATCCCGTTCAAAAAACGATTTTGCGTTTTTATACATCGACAGTGCTTTAGAAAATCTTGCTTCATCGATTTGCTCGAAACCGAGCGGAAATTCTGGAGTGGAAAACGAAATCGTTTCTAAAGAAGAAAGAGGCACTCCTTTATGAATCCGTTCGATTTTGTTGCATAGATCCATAAATTGTTCATGAAGACGCTCCTTTAAAAATCGCTCGACTCTTAAGCTTGTTGCACGCATTTCTTGCGACAAGTCAAATCCAACAGAATGCAGCAATTCTTCTAAACACGCCCGAAGTGCTTGGCGAATATCACGGCCGTCGTCGCGCAGTGAAGCCGGATTGAACGATTCTTTAAACCAATCGTTGAAACGGAATGATACGCGCTGTTTTACATAATAAACAAGCTCGGCGATTTCTTGTTTCATCGCATGTATATCATGGTCGATGGAGACAGAGTCAAGCAGCTTGTGAATCGCTGTTTGCTCTTGCGAAAGCGCGCGTTGTTTTGCGGCTTTTTCCTCATTGCTTTGCTGTGCGACATCAATATAGTCAAGAAGCGTCTTTTGTGCGCGCTTCATTTCGGCATATGCTCCTCTGACCGCTACTTCCGTCAACTCTTCCGTAATAAATCGAGTAAAATCTTCTTCAAACTGCCGAATTCCCGATTCCGTTAAGAAACCGTATCCTCCATCTGCTTTTTTGCCTGTTTTTTCATCAAGGGCGAAACGGCTGGAAAGTGCGTAAAGGCGCGGAAAACGAATGCCAAATTGAGCAAGCTGTTCTTCCACATACGCCAATACTGCGTTGAGTTCCTCTCTTGAATGAGCCAAATCCGCGGCATTGACGATAAAAAACATTTTATCCATCGCAAACGTATCTTTGACGCGTCCAAGTTGGATTAAAAATTCGCGATCCGCCCTCGAAAACGCATGGTTATAATAGGTGACAAACAAAATCGCGTCGGCGTTTTTAATATATTCGAACGCCACTCCCGTATGACGGGCATTAATGGAATCCGCTCCAGGCGTATCGACAAGCGTAATTCCTTGGCGGGTGAGCTCACAGTCATAATGCAGCTCGACCGATTCGATAAAACAAGCGGTCGTTTCTTCGGCGACATATTGAACAAATTCATCGATCCCGATGCGCAGCTTGCGGCCGAGGTGGTCTTTCATGCGTTCAAAACCGGAAATAACCGATTGAAGAAAAGAATAATGCGGTTTTTCATGCGCACCGGCCTCCTGCAAGCCCGCTATCTTTTCGCACATCGCAAGCGCTTCGTCCCACGTTTCCGCGTTCATATGAAAATAGCGGAGCGAAGCTTGAACGTCTGAAAAAAGCTGCTTGTCGCTTTTGACTTGGACGATCACGGTACCATGCGGATATTCTTCTGTAGGCGGCACAATTTTATTAATCGTCGCTGTCGTTGGGTTTGGAGATGACGGCAGCACCTTCTCTCCAATAAGCGCATTAGCAAATGACGACTTCCCAGCGCTGAACGCTCCAAAAAGAGCAACCGTAAATGTGCGATGTTCCAAGCGATCGGCTTTCTCCGTTAATTCGCGGACAAATCGATTCATTCCATTTAATCCAGTGATGATATTTACCGCTTGTCGTATACATTCTGTCGTTTTTTGTATTTTTTGACGCGCGGATTTCCCCTGACTGAGCGCTTGTTCTGGGATGTGCGGACGTTTCTTTTCGTGATCTTGTTTCGAAGGAACCGTCAGCGCTGAAGATTCCAGCTTTCTTATCACAGGCAAAGCGGTCAACTCCGCAAGCCGCTTGTCATCACTATCTTCTAAAACACGATTAGACGAAAGCAAGCAAACAAGTTGTTCATGCACCTGCTTGCGCGTTTTTTGAAGATGGTGAAGCCGTTCGATCCATTCATATTTTTCTGTTTCCGACGCAATTTGATCTTCAAGATGACGGCGTTTTTCTTCTGTTTGCTCTCTCCATTTCGATAATAATCTCTCAAATAACTGCATTGCCGCATTTCGGTATCGCTTTTTTACTTCATAAGCAACATCGTTCGTATAATTCAGAACGGCTTCTCCGGTTGCGCCTGCTCCTTTTTTCACCAGTGCGCTTAAAACGTCCGCTTCCCAATCCACCGTCCATTGCTGACATTGATTTAGCAGGACGGAATCCTCTATATCGTGTTCTTTGAGAAAACGGATCAACAGCTGGCGAACGTGCCACTCGATTTGCGAAACCGCTTTTTCTTTTACGTTTTCATAAAACGCCCGCAACCGGTTTGCCCGTTCTTGTTCGGTTTTTCCTTTCGTAAATAAAAAACCGACTTTGAAATCCGGCTGCATGGATTGTAAATACGCTTTCGCAAGTTCCCGCGTTTCAAACGGCATGATATAAGCATTCTCCAAAATATGATATAACTCTTTGCGAAATTCTGTTTCCAAGTTCATATGGGCTGCTTCCAGCTGCTCGAGTTCCTCTTGCATCCGGTTAAGGCGCTTTCGTATTTGTTCTTCTTCCGTTTCATCACTTAAAAGTGCAGCAAGGCGAGCTCGGATCGCTTCTTCTTCCTCCGCATCTTTCTCCTCAAGCCAGCGAACGTGTTCGTCAATAAGCCGCTTCAACGCAACCTCCACACCGTAGAAAAGACGTTCGTCTTTTTCACGGAAAAGCTTCTGAAAACACTCGACTAGCTCGTTCCATTCGTTACGCGGATTATCCGGTGCTTTCAAAGAGGTAAAAAATATGCGTTCTGCCTTTACGCCCCAATTTCGAAACGCTTCCTCGACGGACTGGCGAAATTCATGAAACGACAGCTCATTGTCGCGATGTTTATCGATTTGATTAATAATGAGATATAACGTTTTTCCGTAGTTTGTTAATTCTTTCGTAAATTGAAAATTTAATTCCGCTTGCACATGGTTGTAATCCATCATATAAAACACCACATCGGCTAAGTGAAGCGCCGATTCGGTCGCAAGCCGATGCGCATCATCGGTGGAATCGATTCCCGGCGTATCCATCATTACAATTCCGTTTGGAATGCGCGATGTTTGCCGGCTTACTTCGATTAATTCAATCGCATCTCCATCTTTACATTGAGCGCGAATAAGCTCAAGATGATATGGCGGTTTGTACTCCACCGGCGGTTCATGCTTGTAAAACACCCGCACGTATTCTTGTCCTGATTTCACTTTCACAAGATTGGCGCTTGTCGGAATCGGACTAGATGGCAATAACGGTTCGCCAAGAAGAGCGTTAATCATGCTCGATTTTCCTGCGGAAAAATGACCGCAAAAGGCGATGGCAAATTGTTCGTTCGCCGTTTTTTCAAGCAGCTGCTTCGCTTTTTTGGCATTTGTCTCATCGCCATGAGCAACAAACGCATCGTATACATCGATGATTCTTTTGAGCCATGTCGTTAACGATGTTTGTTGAGTAACTGGTCCCATGTTCAAACCCCTCGCCTTAATATCATATACAATCATTTTACTGTATTTACGCACTTTTCCCAATACAAAAAATATAAAAATCCCGTCATCTATGGATGCAACGCGCGCCAGCGACACAACGCGAAATCCGCGTGATCGAAGCAACTGCCCGCCGTCTTGGAACGCTTTTTCAATGACAATGCCGATTCCGGCAACATGGGCTTTCGCCTGCGCGACAATATCTGTCAAACCTAAGGCCGCTTGACCGTTTGCTAAAAAATCATCAATGATCAAAACACGATCTTGATGATGGAGAAACGATTGGGAAACGAAAATTTCCGTTTCTTCTCGTTTGGTAAATGAATACACTTTCGCCGTATACAAATTTTCGGAAAGTGTAACCGGTTTTCGTTTACACGCCACTAACAACGGGACACCTAATTCATACGCTGTCATCAATGCTGGGCTAATTCCTGATGATTCAAGTGTCAACACCTTTGTAACCCCTTCATGACAAAACGCATTCGCAAACGTTTCACCAATCTTTTTCATCAGTTGCGGATCTACTTGATGATTTAAAAATCGATCTACTTTGTTACCAGGGGAAAAACGATCTCGCCGTCTATCAAAAAATGATTTTCATATGGCAAGGGAACATATCGGAAACTACATCTGATAGGCCGATGTTCACAATATTTTCACATTCCTCCCCTATCATATGTGAGAAAAATCACTGTTATATTAATTTTTTAAGGTTATTATAGTGAAAAAGTAAGAAATGAACAATTTGTGAACTAGTAAAATACACCTACCATTTTCCAAATGATTTTGTATGATGAAGTTGGGATGATTTTTTGGGAGGAGGTATAGAACGATGGCGAAAACAGAATTACAACAAACCAAAACAAAAGAGCAAGAACCGCCTTTAAAAGGCACGCTCGCTTCCGTGTTTTTTCTCGGGTTTTTCATCATTCTCTCATGGGTTAGCGTCTATTTGTTATACTTGCATCGCTTATAAGCTATAAGAGAGGGGATATAGCATGCATATGCACAAATACGAAAAAATTTGGCTTGTGTTCGGAATCGGCGTTCTCTTCGCTTTTTTGGTCATCGTCGGTGTAAGCGCCTTCGCTGAAGGCCAACAGCCGCCAAGCTGTTTGACGACCATTGATCCAGAGAAGGTAGATCAAACACCGCCGTTTGACAAACCTGGATTAGTTAAGACTGGGGATAATGAGTATCAACTTAATATTGTCGTATCTGCTTTTGCGTTTACGCCAAACCAAATTGAAATTCCTAAAGGGGCGAAAGTAACAATTAACGTTACGACAAAAGACGTCATTCATGGTTTTCAAGTACCTGGAACAAACATTAATATGATGGTAGAGCCTGGATATATCAACACACTTACACACACATTTAACAAACCAGGCGAATATACGATCCTTTGCAATGAATATTGCGGTGCTGGTCACCATATGATGACTGGACGAATTAAGGTGGTGGAAAAATGATGGGGGAAATAATGAAAGTAGATCGTCGTGACGCAAAATTAGCTTTAGCGCATATTTATGTCGCGTTTACTGCCCTTGCTTTAGGAGGATTGGCTGGATTATTACAAACGCTGGTGCGCTCCGGAAAATTTAATTTACCAGCAGGCATCAGCTATTATACGATTTTAACGACACACGGTGTATTGCTTGGCCTCGTATTAACGACATTCTTTATTATCGGATTTCAATTCGCTGCAGTAAGCCGGACGGCCGGAACGTTATCTGATCGCGTCCGCTTTTGGGCTTGGGTTGGCTTCTGGACGATGACGATCGGCACATCGACGACAGTATTTTACATTTTAACCGGTCAGGCTTCAGTCCTCTACACATTCTATGCGCCATTGCAAGCACATGCCGGCTTTTATATTGGTTTAACGCTCTTAGTTGTTGGCAGCTGGATCAGCGGCTTTGCGACCTTTGCCCACTATGCGCGTTGGAAAAAACAGCATCCTGGCCAAGCCAGCCCGCTGCTTACCTTTATGTCGGTAACGAATATGGTTTTATGGCTTGTTAGTACGTTAGGTGTTGCTGCAACCGTTTTGATTCAATTGTTGCCGTGGTCGCTTGGCATCACTGACCGAGTGAACGTTTTAGTCAGCCGGACATTGTTCTGGTATTTCGGGCATCCGCTTGTTTATTTCTGGTTGCTTCCGGCTTACATGGTTTGGTATGTTGCCATTCCAAAAATCATTGGTGGAAAAATTTTCTCTGATTCTTTAGCACGTTTAGCATTTATCTTGTTCCTATTTCTCTCGATTCCTGTCGGATTCCACCATCAATTGCTTGAACCTGGTATTAAGCCGTTTTGGAAATTCATACAAGTTTTCTTAACACTTATGGTAGTCGTTCCATCGCTAATGACGGCGTTTGCGATGTTTGCGACATTTGAAGCATACGGACGCTCAAAAGGCGCAACTGGACTATTTGGTTGGCTTCGCAAACTGCCTTGGGGAGATGCGCGCTTTTTCGCGCCGTTTATCGGAATGGTATTCTTCATTCCTGCCGGCGCCGGTGGAATTATCAATGCTTCTCACCAAATGAACCAAGTCGTCCATAATACGATTTGGGTAACGGGGCACTTCCATTTAACGGTTGCGACAACGGTCGTGCTTACATTCTTCGGTGCCGCATACTGGCTCATTCCGCATTTAAGCGGCCGCGTCATGACAAAAGCGATGAACCGTTTAGCGATTATTCAAACGGTGGTATGGACGATCGGCATGTTGTTTATGTCCGGTTCGATGCATTTTGCCGGATTGCTTGGAGCGCCGCGCCGTTCGGCATTTTCCACTTACGGAAACTCACCGCAAGCGCTTGAGTGGATTCCATATCAAATCGCCCAAGCGGTCGGCGGAACGATTTTATTCATCGGTATTATTTTAGTTCTTGTTATTGTCGTCAACTTAGCATTTTTCGCTCCAAAAGGAGAAACAGAGTTTCCTGTCGCTGAAGCGGCAGAACCGCAAGAACGCGTAGCACTTGCGATGGATAACTGGAAACTATGGATTGGTATTACGGTCGCGCTCATTTTGATCGCTTACACAATCCCGTTTGTCGATATGATTCAAAATGCTCCTCCGGGGTCAAAAGGTTATAAATTATGGTAATACAAAATCCCCCCTCCTCTAAAAAGGAGGGAGGATTTTTTTATAGTTGGTAAATTGCTTTATATTTTTCTTCTAAATAACGGATCAAATAGTCGGCATTCAACGCCTCTCCGGTTGCCTCTTGCAAAATTTCCAGCGGCTTTTTCGTCTTCCCAAATCGATGGATTCTCTCTGTCAGCCACTCACGAATCGGCGTTAATTCCCCTTTTTCGAGCAATTCATCGAAATGCGGCAAATCTTTTAGCATCGCATGCTTAAACTGCGCCGCATACATATAACCGAGCGCATAAGATGGGAAATATCCAAAGCTTCCTCCGGACCAATGCACGTCTTGCAATACGCCAACCGCGTCATTGTCCGGACGGATGCCGAGATATTCTTTATATTTATCGTTCCAAATCTCCGGCAAATCTTTTACTTCGATCGTTCCATTAAACAATCCTTTTTCGATTTCGTAACGAACAATAATATGTAACGGATAAGTTAATTCATCTGCCTCAATCCGAATAAGTGATGGTTTTACTTCATTAATCGCGCGATAAAACGCATCGAGAGATACGCCAGAAAATTGCTCAGGAGCATATTGCTGCAAGCGCGGATAATTTCGTTTCCAATATGAATAATGACGGGCAATAAAGTTTTCATAAAATAACGACTGCGATTCATGAATTCCCATCGATGTACCTGTGCACAGCGGCGTCCCAATCAATGTTTCTGAAATATGCTGTTCATATAAGGCGTGGCCGCATTCATGAATCGTTCCGAATATAGCGGTGCGAAAATCGCGTTCATCATACCGTGTTGTAATCCGGACATCGTTCGGATTGAGGCCAATCGCAAACGGATGAACCGTTTCATCCAACCGGCCTTTCGCAAAATCATAGCCAAGCTCTCGCAACAGCTCCAGACTAAAAGCGCGCTGTTTTTCCTTTGGAAACCGATGGAATAAAAACGATGTTTCCGGCTGATTTGGAGAGGCGGCGACTTCTTGCACAAGCGGAACGATATGTTCACGCAGCTTCCGAAATACTTCGTCTAACACATCCACCGTCATTCCTGGTTCATATAAATCAAGAAGCGTATTGTACGGATTTCCTTTATATCCCCAATACTCAATAAATCGTTTGTTAAATTCTACTAATTTCTCTAAATATGGACGAAACAGGGCAAAATCAGCGGTTGCCTTCGCTTCTTCCCATACACTTTCCGCTTTTGATTGCAATACAACATATTCTTTATATTCATCTGCTGGGATTTTTTTGTTTCGCTCGTATTCTTTTTTGCATTCTTCTAACGTATAGCGAGTGACTTCCGAAAGCTGTTCATGTTTTGGCGACAATTTAGCGATAAAGGCGGCCATTTCTTCTGACGTGGACATTTTAAACACTTCTTGCGAAAGAATTCCGATGACTTCTGAACGTTGTTCGACTCCTTTTTTCGGGGCGCCCGTCCGCAAATCCCAATACATTAATTGAATCGCTTCATTATAGCTCATCATTTTTTTTACGTATTGTAAAAACTGCTCTTCTATTTTTTTGATCATCTTGTTTCCCCCTGTATCTTTTGTTGCATGATAATATTTCCATGACCAAAAGCGGATTTCCTCTTTTTTGCGATAAAAAATGAGGAAAGAAATTATTCTTCCCTCACTTTTGTCGGCAATACCTCTTTAATTGCTTCAATAACCTTATCATTCTCATCATTTGTCACAAAAATAGAAACGATGCCGCGGTCTTCGCGTGTGCGGATCAAGCGGCCTACTCCTTGACGAAGCCTTAGCAGCATATACGGCACATCGACACCCCAAAATGAATCATCATATGCCTTTCGCTTCGCCTGAAATACCGGATCATTCGGAGGATACGGTAGCGACCAAATAATGACGTTCGATAGTGATGGCCCTGGAATATCCAATCCTTCCCATAAATGTTCTGAGCATAATATCGTTTCTTCATTTGCTTGGAATGTCGCAACGAGTTCACTAATTTCCTGATCGCCTTCAAACAAAAAGGCAAATTCCTTCTCGCCGCTTGCTTGCTCTTTAAATTGCAGCAACTCTTGTCTTGACGGGAACAAAATAAGCGCTCTTCCTTCTGTTTCGCGAATTTTACGCAACGCATATTCATATTTTTGTGAAAATAAGTTTTCATCATTGGTAAACGTCGGCATAAAAATCGTCATTTGGTTATCGTAATCAAATGGCGATTCCACACTAAACGATAAATACTCATCAATTCCAAGACTTTCTGCAATATATTGAAATGATTTGCGGTTTGATAGTGTGGCAGAAGAAAAAATAAACGGAATACGCTTATTAAACACTTTTTCCCGCAATACTTCCTGCACAGTGCGCGGCATAACGACAAGAGTAGTTTCTTGACGTGATGACTCCACCCACGTAATGGCATCGGCATTATTCATAAATAAATCAAGCGAATATTCAAGTTGGTCTAAATATTCATCCACAATATTCAATTGATAATGGTCAATCGTATATGTTTCGCTTTCAAACACAAGCTCATTGCCGATGTCGACAATTTTGGCATGCAATTGTTTGGCAAGGCGAAGCAGTTTTTCCGAAAACGTAATTTCTTGACGGTTAGAACCGGCTACTTCTTTTGAACAAGACTTTAGCTCATCAAAAAACCGCACGCTTATTTGCAGCGTTTCTTCGATCAAATAAGCAAGCTCTTCACGGATATCATTCTCTAACAGCCGTGTGAGCAAGTTTTCTAACGTTGTTTCTTTCATCCGATAGGTTAACGCTTTTTGTGCGGCAAACTCTAGCAAATGCCCTTCGTCAAATACAACACAGCTTGCTTCCGGCAAAAGCGGGAGCTGCCCTTCGCGTTTGCGCGCTTCATATGTCCAAACATGTTCCATATAAAAGTCGTGTGAACAGACGATTAAATCAGCCGCTTTCCGGTAATATTCCCGTGATAATGTTTGGCCGCAGCGATGGCGTTTTTCACATGTAAAACAGTCTTGGAACGGGTCCCACGCGATTTTTTTCCATTGTTCATCGCTTAAATGGGCGTATTCTTTGCGATCTCCATAATGATAGAATGCTTGCAGCGGCTTATTATCGTGAACGAACGCAGGAAGCTCGTCATAAATTTGTTCGTAAAGCTCGATGTCTTTATCATCATACATCACGACTTCATCCAGTTTATTTAAACATAAATATTGATCAGGGGATTTCGCTAAGCGTACGTCAATATGTAAACCTAGCACATTCGATAATTTTGCAATATCCCCTTCTTTCTTCACTAGCTGCTCAATGAGCGTTTCATCGGCACAGGCAATAATGGCGGGCTTCCCTGTATAACGGGCGTAGCAAATCGCATACAACAAATATACGATCGTTTTTCCGGTACCGACCCCCGCTTCGGCAAACATCACTTTTTTCTCTCTAAACGCGCGTTCTAGCTGAAACGCCATATATATTTGTTCATCCCGCAGCTCAAACCCTGCTTCTGGCAAAATGTCGTAAAAGACATCGCCAATCCATTCCCCCAGTTTATCAAAGAAATTTTCGTTTTTTTCTAATGCAAAAGGATAGCGCTCACGGCTCATCGTCGAAAAACCCTCCAAAAATATAATAAGACTTTCACGCCTGTCCAAATCCATTCAACAAACGTTAGCGCGCAATGCTTTTACTGCTGCGCGCTGTCTGTCATCTGCCAAATCATCTGTAAAAAGTCTAACAAGATATTATTATGATTCATCGTACAACAGAAGTCAATAATGAGCAATGAGCCGAGCGCAAACTTTTATTGCTTTATGCTTTCATCGAACTAGATATGCGGTATGTAAAAGCCTGCTTCCACATATTTTTCGCCATTTCGATTTGTTTTAAATGCTCATCTTCAATGTTTTGTTGTACTAATAATTCATACGTATTATCGAGCGCTTCTGAAATTTTCATCCAATCAATGGAAGAATGTCTCATTGTATATCACCTTCCTGCTAAAATAGTTCATCATAATATCCATATTATATGCAGAAAGGGATGTTCTCATTCGTTGCAAGCATAGCAACATGAGAAGCTTATTTTCGTTCGGCAATATCTTTTTCCTTCGGCGGCCGCGGACCCCAGTATTGGTAATAATGTGTTTCGATAAAGCCGTTGAATAATTTGCGGCGCTTCGTCGCTTTTTTCCCATAATGTTTTTCAAACTCTTTATGCGCCGTCAAAATATAAATGGACCACGTATCTAAGGCAGAGAACGTTTTGCCCATGTCCCGATACATTGCTTCTACTTCTCTACGCTCGCCAAGCCGCTCGCCATACGGGGGATTGCCGACGATCACGCCGTATTCTTTGCGTGTGCGAAAATCTTTTACTTGCATTTGCTTAAATGACACTAAATCGGCAAATCCGGCTTCCAGCGCGTTTGTTTTTGCGATTTCCACCATGCGATGGTCAATGTCAAATCCGGAAATATCGAGAGGCTGGTCATAGTTGGCCAAATCTTCTGCTTCCTCCCGTGCTCGCTCCCATGTTTTTTCACCAATCCAGTCCCATTGTTCGGAGACAAAGTCACGATTAAATCCTGGCGCAATATTTTGGCCAATCAGCGCCGCCTCGATCGGAATCGTTCCCGATCCGCAAAACGGGTCGACAAATGGCCGGTCCGGCGTCCAATTCGTCAGCTGCACGAGCGCGGCTGCTAATGTTTCCTTTAATGGAGCTTCCCCTTGGAGGGTGCGATAACCGCGTTTATGCAGCCCTGCTCCGCTTGTGTCAATGGTTAATGTGGCAATATCTTTATGCAAGGCTACTTCAATGCGATAAAGCGGTCCGGTTTCTTCAAACCATGAAACACGGTAATGTTTTTTTAAACTTTCCACCACCGCTTTTTTCACAATCGCCTGGCAATCGGAAACACTAAAAAGCTTTGACTTTACTGATTTTCCGATGACAGGAAAATTCGCATTCACCGGCAAATAATCCGCCCATGGCAACGCTTTTGTTTGCTCAAACAGTTCCTCAAACGTCGTCGCTTTAAATTCTCCGACTTTCAATTTCACGCGATCTGCGGTGCGCAACCATAAATTAGCGCGGCAAATCGCCAGCTCATCAGCGGTAAACGTCACTTTTCCATTTTCCACTTGACACTCATAACCGAGACGACGCACTTCATCGGCGACGATCGATTCCACTCCCATCGCCGCCGTAGCGATTAACGTAATCGAACCCATTTTTGTCCTCCTATTTTTTTATGTTATAAAACCTCAAACTCTCGCAATTGTATGTAACCATCCGAACAAAACACTAGCAAGCACGGCGCTTTTAATCATAAAGATGGTTCCACATATCTAAAAACTCATATAATTCGCTAATTGATAGCGGCTTAGATACATAATATCCTTGTACAAAATCACAAGATTGCTTTTCCAGTATTTGATACTGTTTCTTCGTTTCCACTCCCTCAGCCACCACTCGAATCTGAAGGCTGTGCGCCATCATAATGATCGCATTAACAATTGCCGATTCTTCTCGATACCGAGATAATTGTTTGATAAAACTTCGATCGATTTTCAATATATCGATCGGAAAACGATGCAAATAACTTAACGAAGAGAATCCCGTTCCAAAATCATCAATCGCAATGCTTATTCCCATTGTTTTTAACATGGTGAGTCTTTCTACAGACTTTTCAGCGTGAGGCATGACGGCGCTTTCTGTCAATTCCAGCTCGATCGAACGCGGATTCACGTTTACCGATTCGATCGTTTTTTGCAATTTTTCTATAAAATCAATTTGTTGAAAATAAATAGGAGAAATATTTATGCTCATTTTTATATAAGGAAAACGTAACTGTAATTGTTTCAAATGTTCACAGGCTTGCATCATAATCCAATCACTAATCGGTGTAATTAAACCCGATTCTTCGGCAAGCGGAATAAACATTCCTGGAGAAATAAATCCTTTTTCTGGATGGTTCCATCGAATCAGCGCTTCTACCGCACGAATTTGTTTCGTTTTTACATCTAATTGCGGCTGATAATAAAGTTCAAATTCTCCCCTTTCAAGCGCCTTCCTCAACGCGGTTTCAAGTTGAAACAACTGTTTGCCGTTATGATGCTGCATTCCGTCATGATACAAAGCATATTGATTTCTTCCATTCTTTTTTGCTTGGTACATCGCGCGATCGGCCATGCGTATCAACGTTTCTTTATCTGCTCCGTCGTATGGATAAACACTAATACCGATGCTAGTAGATATATATATTTCTTGATGGTTAAAGCAAAACGGCCTCTTCAATGATTCAACAATTTTTTCCGCCATATATACCGCTTCGCGAATATGTTTTAAATTTGGCAAAATAATGACGAATTCATCACCACCAAACCTCGCGATCGTATCTTGTTTTCGCAACATTCTTTTCAGACGTTGCGCCGTTTCTTTCAATAACATATCTCCCACACGGTGGCCTAACGTATCATTAATGTTTTTGAAGCGATCTAAATCTAGAAATAATAAAGCAAATGACTGATTATGTTTTTTGGACATTCGAATAATACTTTCTAATCGTTTTTCAAGCAAGTACCGATTCGGCACGTTTGTTAATGTATCATAAAGCGCTAGTCTCGTTAATTGCTCGACATTTCGTTTATGTTCTGTAATGTCAGAAAAAATCGCCACATAATTTGTCACATTTCCCTTTTGATCCTTTACCACACTAATAGTTAACCATTCAAGATACAATTCCCCATCTTTTCGCTTATTCCATATTTCCCCTTTCCATACTCCATGTTGTTTTATATCATTCCACATTTTTTTGTAAAATTGTTTATCATGCATTCCAGATTGCAAAATGCGCGGATTCTTACCAATTACTTCTTCCGCGCTGTATCCGGTGACAATTTCAAATGCCGGATTCACGAATAAAATTCTATTTTGCGCATCTGTAATAATAATGCTTTCGTTAGAATATTCAAAAATATTTTTTGCAATTCCAGCGAACGTATGTATATCTATTAGTTGTTGATCATGATCATACACTTATATCCCTCTCCCTTTTCCTTAATCACTACAAGTTATATTACGATTATAGTCATTTTTTAAACAATGAAAAAGCTCTCCTTCATGCAGGAGAGCTTTTTCATTATACCATATACCATCTCCGACGTTAATAATGTTCTGTAAGCCATGTTCTGTACCTTCGTACTGCAAACGGCTTGTCGCCTCGTACTCCGGCGGTAATCATCTATCTACAGATGGAAAAAACTCCATCTGTCCTTCCCTCCGTTCATTTCCTTCGGGAAGGCGCCCCTACCATAATTTGGGTTTCTCGCTCGTGGGGTTTACCGCGTTCCACCTCTAAGGTTTCCCTTAGAGCTGCGTCACTGTGGCACTTTCAGGGTAATCGAACCATATCCCAAGAGAGGCCTTGGGACTTAGGTTCTTTCCCCGCCGTCAGCCCAGCATTACGCCAGACTGCCCTAGCTTATGGTTTCGCTAGGCACGAACACTACGGGCATCTCAGCACCGTGCGAGCATGGACTTTCCTCTACGGCAATGAATTGCCGCAGCGATTACCCGAACATTATTAACGTCGTTTGCACATTGTAGTATAGTTCATTTTTCATGTTATTTCAATAGGAAAATTTTCGAACTATATGTACTTTTACCATGCAGCACTTGATCTTTTCCATTTGTCCAACAAAAAAATTAATCGTATAATTTATTGCCAAATACATGTTTTTCTAAATTAGATAACCGTTGCAAAATATCATAGTTTGTTGTTCCCGCTTGCGCAGATGGCCGTTTTTGCAGCTCTTCTATTTGCCGTTTCAGACGAGCGTTCTCTTGCTGGAGCTGCTCAATTTCCTGTTGGAACGTTTCATAATCTTTAATAATCATGTCCAAAAACTGATCGACTTCGTCTTGATTGTACCCCCGCATACTTACTTTAAATTCTTTTTCTAAAATTTCTTTTGGCGTTAATTTAATACGACCGGCTAACATCTTTTTCACCCCAATTCCACATTCCGCTATTATCTTTATTTTTTCAGAAATCAAATCGATTGTCAATTTGCGTTTCATTGATCTGCGCTTCTTCTATAATAGCTTGTAAATCGGAAAACGTAATGGGAAAAATGGCGTAATTTTCTTTTCGTTTCGCAACTTCTAACATATATTTCGGTGTCCCTTCTTTTTCCTCATCATAGACAATGAGTAAACCGTCGCTTTTTCGGACGATCCATTCATTTTTCCAGCGAAACTGTGCAGGACTTTCGTATGGCCGTTTTGTAATGCTGTCGACAAAATCAGCTTGCGATACAATCCATTCATAATATTCACGGTTCATTTCATTCCATCGTTCTTCTTGATTCAAAAACGGCGTAAGAATAGCAACTTGCAACTGAGGATATTCCTCTCGCAGGTCATATGCTGTTTCAGCCGCCCAAAGTTCCACCCCTAATTGTCCGCTAATCACAATCCATTCCAGTCCTTCCTCTAACAGTGAAAGCAACCTTCGACGTATCGCTAATTGAATATAGGAAACAGCTGGATGATTATTAGAAAAAATATTCAGCTCATACGGTTTATATCCTGTGATCGCAAGCACTCTCATTGTTTTTATACTCCTTCTCTTTGCTAAAAAACAGGAACCGCCATGGCGGCTCCTGTTTCATTGGGATTAACATCCCCATGGGAACGGAGCAGGACCAGGAAAATTGCAATGTTGGTTGGCTACTTGGTTGACAACCGACTCCGTATGCGGGAAATAATGCTGATGTTGGAAAAGATGATGGTTGACATGTGTCGTATGTGATGGATGAATGTGTGGTACGATTGTTGCTTGGAAATGATGTTGTACACAACATCTTGGTGGATGAACAATCGGTGCCAATACATGTGGTCCGCAATGCATATCCATTCTCCTTTCTTTTCATAAGCTTATGTTTTACAATATCAGCCTATGATGAAAGGAGCGGACATGTACTAGTATAGACACCCATTTTTCCATATTCGTCTGTAACGGACAGCCAAATTACGTTAAGTTTCTAAACACAACAAACGTTAAACATATCACGAGAAAAAACAAGTAAAAAATTTTTTTGTACATGCTCCGCATCGTTTTCTCCCCGCCATTTCGTTTGTTTTTATCTATCCCGAAGCAATTGTACATATTTTTTGTTTTTTCTACAAGATTCGAAATGGAAAATCAAATTTTCTTTATTTTCTGTCGCATCCTGCGCTTTCCACGGAAATATTTAATGATTTAATTTCCGCTGAAGCCGTTCTATACGCCTGATCAACTCTAACTCTTGTGTAGTATTCCGCTGTTTATAGGAACGAGATAGTGTTTTCCATCGTTCATATACGTTGATCGCATAGTGATGCGCCTGATGGGCATCACGAAAATAATGTTCATACGCTTTTGCCAATTCAACCCCGGCTTTCATCTTCCACGTATCACTGCCATGCTGCCATAATTCTTTCCATATGTCCACTGCTTTTTCGTACCGTTTTTCTTTTTTATATAACAGCGATAGTTGCCATTTGGCCTGCCACGATTCTTTTGTTTCTTTTTCGATCACGCGCTCATACACGTTTTTCGCGGCATTTGTTTCTCCTAACGTCTCGAGCCAACGAGCTGTTTCCAACTGTTCAAATGCATCTTTTAGTTGCGGCGCTTCTAGCAGCTGTTTCGATAAATGAATATAGAGGCAAATTAACGATAAAACATCAAGTTCATTATGGAGAAATACCGGAAAAATTCGATCAGGATGCGGCGCCGATAGAAAGTCCATATACATCATCGGCGCCAAAAAACCGGGAACATCTTCTTCTCGCTCAATTTGCAATATCTCTTTTTCGACATTGGAAAGGCGAACAGACTCAAGCTTTTGTTTCCACATTCTCCTTGATGCGTGATATAAATCGAAATGGCCAAACGCCGGCAGTTTCGGGACAGCATCACGAATCAGCGTATGGCGCGTCTTGACTTTCGGCCAATCGAATGCTTTTCCGTTATACGTAACAAGCGTTGTATAGTCGACTTCCGATAAAAAACTTTGATACAATGCCACTTCCGCTCCCGGGTGCGGCAAAAAATGCTGGCGGACAACAACCCGATCTTCATATACGCGGGCATGGCCAAGCAAAAAAATGACATGTCCCGTTCCGCCGCTAAGCCCGGTCGTCTCCGTATCAAAGAAAAATAAATCGCTCGCTTCATGCCCTTTGCTCGAAAGCGGATGTGTAAAAGAAGCGTCTTGCCAACGGGCATGAATATGATGAAACTCTCCAAGTCGATATCGTCCATGCTGATAATCTAACGGATATACTACTTCGCGAATCAAACAATAATCCCCATCAAAAAAGAACGGCTGCACATGTTTTTTCTGCCATTCATCAAGAAATGGAACCTCTTTCTCTTGTTGCTCTTCAAAGAGCACACCGGGCCGTTCTTCCTGAACGGAAGCCCGGGATGCAAGTTGTTCCTTCCATCTTGCTAATTTCTGCTTCATTGACATGGTGTTCATCCCTTCATTTACTTGCTTAGAAGCTTGTGCAAAAATGAGATTACGTTTTTTTTCACGGAATGATTGCTTGCCTCGATCACCCCAATGCAAGAAGGGCAGCCATTTTCACACGGGCAGCGTTCAAGTAAATGTATCACTTCTCCCATGATTTCATCATACCGCTCAAAAACCGCTTCCGATAAGCCGATGCCGCCTGGATAACGGTCGTATAAAAAAATCGTCGGCATTCCGGAATGAGGTGCTTTCATTTGTGGTACGACGTGAATATCGGTGCGGTCGCACATGACAAACATCGGTACGAGGTGACGAAGCACATTTGAAATGCCAACGAGCGCTTGTTCGAGCATAGGCGCGTCCATTTTCGATAGTTCTTCTCCTAATTCGATCCATGTTGCCGTCGTATGTAGTTCTTCTTCCGGCAAATGGATCGGCCCCGAGCCAATGTTTTCAAATGTGGATAATTTAATTTTTTTAAAGATGGTAGCCTTCGCGCGAACAGAAACATCGCCGTAATGCAGACTCAGCAGCTGTCTTTGCTCGTTGCGGTCTTCTTCTAATACATGAAGCTGTACAGCTAAATTCGCATCCGTAAAATATTCTACGTTCACTTCCCGAACATATGCCTTTTTTTCTTCCCAATCAAGCTTTTCCACTTGATATTGCACACCTTCATGAAGATAGATCGCCTCTTCGTGCAATAACGTCATTGCACTAAATCGATCCATCTCGCCGATGACGCGATGGTTGCCAGTTTTCGAAATATCGATAATGACGACATTCTCTTGGGATGCAGAACGCAAGCTAATATCATGCGCCGGAAACGCATCGCTCATCCAATACCATTTGCCTGCACGGTAATGCAATACTTTTTGTTCTGTTAAAAACTCAAGCACTTCTTCCACTTCGAGGTCGCCAAACTTTTCCCCTTGACGGAAAGGAAGTTCATATGCAGCGCATTTGAGATGATCGACAAGAATCAGCATGTTGTCTGGGTTGATGCGCGCCGTTTCCGGAGAACGGCCAAAGAAATACTCCGGATGCTGCACAATGTACTGGTCAATCGGACTAGAGCTCGCTACCATAATGACAAGGGAATCGCCGTGACGTCTGCCAGCTCTTCCTGCCTGCTGCCATGTGCTTGCGACCGTGCCGGGATATCCTGTCATGATACATACTTGCAGCTGGCCAATATCGACGCCAAGTTCAAGCGCGTTCGTGCTAACAACCCCGATAATTTCCCCGCTCCGTAATCCTTTTTCGATTTCCCGTCTTTCTTTTGGCAAATAACCGCCGCGATACCCACGAATCGTTTTGGCGCCCAATTGATCTTTAATAAGTTCTTGAAGATGGCTTAAAATCAGCTCGACACGCACACGGCTGCGGGCAAATACAATTGTTTGAATGCCGTTTTCTAAAAACTGTTTTGCTAGCCGGTTTACTTCGACCGTAGCGCTTTTGCGAATATTAAGAGGTTGATGAACAACCGGCGGATTATAAAAAACAAAATGTTTTCTTCCGCGCGGCGCCCCGTTATTATCAATCAATGTCATTGGCTCCCCTGTCAGGCGTTCGGCTAGTTCTTTCGGATTGGCAATCGTCGCTGATGTGCAAATAAAGATCGGCTTGCTTCCGTAAAACTGACAAATGCGCTTCAATCGGCGGATGACGTTTGCCACGTGGCTTCCAAACACGCCGCGATACGTATGAAGCTCATCGATGACGACATACCGCAAATTTTCGAATAACGCCACCCATTTCGTATGATGCGGCAAAATCGCAGAATGCAGCATATCCGGATTTGTCATGACAATATGGCCAGCTTTGCGAATTTTTTGGCGAATGCCTGGCGCTGTATCGCCATCATATGTATAACTATGAATCGGAACGCCCATTTCCTCAATGATTTCGTGCAATTCGCTTTTTTGATCTTGCGCGAGCGCTTTTGTCGGAAATAAATAAAACGCCCGGCTATGTTCATTTTCTGCGATCGCTTGCAGTACAGGTAAATTGTAGCAAAGCGTTTTCCCTGAAGCAGTCGGAGTAACGGCAACAATATTTTTTCCGTTTTGCACCGCTTCATAAGCGGCTGCCTGATGTGTATAAAGAGAAGCGATGCCGCGCTTTTCGAGCGCTGTTCGTAAACGCAAATCAAGATGCTCCGGCATCGGAACGGTGTTCGCTTCTTGTGGTTCGATTTCATGCCAATACACCACATTCGGATCGCTTCGCAATTGTTCTATCAATTCGAATAAGCTTTTTTTCTTCATATCAGCTCACCTCAATGATTTCATCTTTCTATTTTAATAGAAAGAATAGAGATATTGCCAAGAAAAATGACTTTATTCACAATAAAAAGGCTCGGCAGTTTGCTGCCGAGCGATATGTCTATTTTTGTCTATATCCAAGTCTTTCGGATATTTGCCTGCCAATATGCCGAATGCGTTCCTGAAGTTTTTCTATTCGTTCGTCTGTCATGCGAATCGTCGGACCAGAAATACTGACCGCGGCAACAACGCTTCCAGTATAATCAAAAATAGGAACAGCAATACAACGAATTCCGTACTCGTTTTCTTCTAAATCAAGCGCATACCCTTTTTGCTTTACTTTCTCTAGTTCTTTTAGAAGCTCATCCCGGTCCGTAATCGTAAAATCCGTATGTTTTGGCAATCCTTTTCGATCGATGATCTCTAACACTACATTTAAAGGCAAATGGGCAAGAATAGCTTTTCCAACCCCCGTGCAATGCATCGGCGCCCTTTTTCCTACTTTTGAATGCATCCGCAACGTTTCTGTTCCTTCTAATTTTTCAATATAAATGACTTCTCCTTGATCGTATACGACAAGATGAATGACTTCGTTCGTTTCTTTTTCCAACTCTCGCAAGTACGGTTTTGCTTCTCGCCGCAAATCAATCGATTCGAGCAATTTGGAACTAATATCCAAAAATTTATAGCCAAGTTTGTACCGTTCCGTTTCCTTATCTTGTTCGATATACCCATATTGAGCTAGCGTTGACAAAATACGATATACAGAACTTTTATTAATATCCATTTGTTTAGCAATTTCCGTCACGCCTAATCCATCTTTTTCGGAACTAACGATATCGATAATATGTAATGCCCGGCTTACCGATTTCACTAAATTTTCTCTTTCCATCTTGTTCACCTCTAATATTCCTTCATCCATTGTCATTATACACTTATTGCCGGGCATTACCCAATAGTGGATCGGTCGCAATCAGCAGCATATTTAAATGTTTTATCCGCTCCCAGGCCGTCACAAACGGAGTCGAAGCGTTCTAATCAGCGATTTCTCATTTAATCACATCGGCACCGACTGGGCTTGCTGTTAAAATAACATCCCCGGCTTCCATGTCATCTTCTATAACGATTGTATATTGCCTTCTACGGAAATTACTTCTTTCAAATGACGTTATCCTGCTTTATTTCAACAGTTTTTCTTGCAACTCCCGTTCTTATCGCCGCGCGCGCAACCGCGTCTGCCACCGCATCAACAACGCGTTTATCAAATGGATTAGGGATGACATAATCGCTCGTTAATTCTTCTGGACTGATTAAATTGGCAATGGCATCCGCAGCAGCCAGTTTCATTTCTTCATTAATTTCAGAAGCTCTCACTTGCAACGCCCCTTTAAAAACACCCGGAAAGGCAAGGACGTTATTCACTTGGTTTGGAAGATCCGATCTTCCCGTTGCTACAACTGCAGCACCAGCAACTTTTGCGTCTTCCGGCATAATTTCCGGAACAGGATTGGCCAGCGCAAAAACAATAGGATTGTCGTTCATGGAGCGAACCATTTCCTGCGTTAACGCTCCTGCGACAGAAACCCCAATAAATATATCGGCTCCTTTAATGACCTCTTTTAAAGACCCTTGCACACGGTTTCGATTCGTTACTTTTGCCAGCGATTCTTTTATTGCGTTCATTCCGTGCGGACGATTTTCATAAATAGCCCCTTTTGAATCGCATAAAATGAGATCATCTACTCCCATAGAAAGAAGCAGTTTTGCGACCGCAATTCCGGCAGCACCCGCTCCGTTTACAACCACTTTACAATCGCTCAAACGCTTTTGCGCGACCTTCAATGCATTGGTCAATCCAGCGGCGATTACAATCGCTGTCCCATGCTGATCATCATGAAATACTGGTATAGACAGTTCTTGCTTAAGGCGTTCCTCGATCAAAAAGCAGTTTGGCGCAGCAATGTCCTCCAAATTAATTCCGCCAAACGTCGGCTCTAACAATTTTACCGTTTGAATAATTTGTTCCGGATCATTTGTGTTAATACAAAGTGGCACGGCATCAATGCCGGCAAACGCTTTAAATAAGGCGGCTTTCCCTTCCATAACAGGCATAGATGCTTTTGCTCCAATATTTCCTAATCCTAATACCGCAGATCCATCGGAAACAACCGCCACAAAGTTTCCTTTCATCGTATAATCATAAATCGATTCCGGATTTGCATGAATCGCTTTGCATGGTTCCGCCACTCCTGGAGAATAGATGACACTTAAATCATTGACGTTTTCTACCGAAACTTTAACATCCACACGCAACTTTCCTTTTGCTTGTTGATGAACAAATAGCGATTTTTCCCGAAGGTTCCGCATGTTCTCTACCTAGCTACTAACCCTTTCTCGTCCCACTCCTGCCGCCTTATTGCTGCCTTTCGTGCTGCGACATGTGTAGTAACTAGGGTTTGCACCTCCTTATTTATTTTTTGAATTTTTAGAATAATTTAATGATATTTATGAACAAGGGCATTCATCCAGATGAAAATGCCCTTGTTCAACATATTTTTATTGTTGAACAGCTGCATATTTTGCTTTCGCTTCTAAACGACGGCGATGCAAAATCGGCTCCGTATAACCGTTAGGCTGTTCATAACCTTTAAATATTAAATCGCACGCTGCTTGGAATGCAACCGAGTTGTCATAGTCCGGAGCCATTGGACGATAGTTCGGATCGCCAGCGTTTTGTTCGTCAACGACTTTCGCCATACGTTTTAATGTTTCTAATACTTGTTCTTTCGTGCAAATGCCGTGATGGAGCCAGTTTGCAATATGCTGGCTGGAAATTCGCAATGTCGCGCGGTCTTCCATTAACCCGATATTATTAATATCCGGCACTTTCGAACATCCGATACCTTGATCGATCCAGCGCACCACATAGCCGAGTATGCCTTGGCAGTTGTTATCCAGCTCTTCTTGAATTTCTTCCGGCGTCCATTGTGGATTTACAGCGACTGGGATTTGTAAAATTTCATCACGGTAATCTTTCCGTTCTTTTCGCAATTCATTTTGTACTTCTGCCACATTAACTTGATGATAATGCAGCGCATGAAGCGTCGCGGCTGTCGGCGAAGGCACCCATGCCGTATTCGCGCCTGCTTTTAGCTGTCCGCCTTTTTGCTTCAGCATTTCCGCCATCATATCCGGCATTGCCCACATTCCTTTTCCAATTTGGGCGCGCCCTTGGAATCCAGCAGCTAAGCCGATCGTTACATTCGATTTTTCATAAGCTTGCAGCCATACCGATGTTTTCATGTCATTTTTGCGAATCATCGGACCGGCTTCCATTGACGTATGGATTTCATCCCCTGTCCGATCTAAAAAGCCTGTGTTAATAAAGATGATGCGATCTCTAACTTGATAAATGCAGTTTTTCAAGTTCAATGTCGTGCGGCGTTCTTCGTCCATGACACCGATTTTAATCGTGTTGCGTTTCAATCCAAGCATATCTTCAACGCGGTCAAATAACTCATTTGCGAACGCGACCTCTTCCGAACCATGCATTTTTGGTTTTACGATATAGATCGAGCCTTTGCGAGAATTTAAGTAACGGGTGTTGCCAAGAAGAGAATGTTTCATAATTAAACTTGTCACGACCGCATCCATAATTCCTTCATATACTTCTTCGCCGTTTGCGTCCAAAATCGTGTTGTTCGTCATTAAATGGCCAACGTTGCGGACGAACATAAGCGAACGGCCCGGCAGCGTAATTTCTTTGCCATCTGTTGTTCGATAAACGCGGTCCGGGTTAAGCGCACGTGTAATCGTTTTTCCGCCTTTCGTAAACGTAGACGTCAAATCCCCTTTGACAAGGCCGAGCAAATTGCGGTATACGAGCACTTTATCTTCTGCATCTACCGCTGCTACCGAGTCTTCACCATCCATAATGGTCGTAACGGCCGCTTCTAAATAAATATCTTTTACCCCTGCTTTATCCGTTTTCCCGACAGGATGGTTGCGGTCGATTTGAATTTCAATGTGAAGACCGTTATTTTTTAACAAGATTGCTGTCGGATTTTCCGGATTTCCTTGGAAGCCAACAAATTTTTCTTCCTCTTTTAGCGTTGTTGTGATCCCGCCTTCAACGGACGCCGCTAGTTTTCCATCCACTATCGTATATTGTACGACATCTTTATGAGAATATTCTTTCAATGGTACTGCTTGATCGAGAAACTCGCGCGCATAGGCAATCACTTTTGCCCCGCGGACCGGATTGTAGGAATCGCCGCGTTCCGCGCCATCTTCTTCACTGATTGCGTCCGTTCCATATAAGGCATCGTAAAGGCTTCCCCAGCGGGCGTTTGCCGCATTTAACGCGTAACGCGCGTTCGTAAGCGGAACGACTAATTGCGGACCCGCTTGAACGGCAATTTCCTCGTCTACTCCTTCTGTCGTAATCTCGAAATCATCCACTTCTGGCTCTAAATAACCGATATCTGTTAAAAATGCTTTATATTTTTCCATATCAAAATTGCCGCGATGCTCTTTATGCCATTCATTGATTTTTGCTTGAAGCTCATCGCGCCGCGCAAGAAGCGCTTTGTTTTTCGGCGTTAAATCAACAATAAGCGTTTCAAAGTCTTTCCAAAACTTTTCTTTGTTCACTTCACTTCCCGGAAGTACCTCATCGTTCATAAACTCATAAAATAGTTTTGCCACTTGAAGATTTCCTACTTTTACGTATTCCCCCATTTTCCCTCTCCTCCATATCAAACTTATTCGTTTCTTATTACGAAACGATGTTCTAAAATTATTTAAAAAAATCATAGCATGGAGCAAAATATATTTCAACAATTTTCACTCATTTTATAACAATTGTTTTTGTTTTTTCTCCTTTTTTACCTCAACGCACCGCCCCGGTGTCGGGAACAGCTTTCCTGCGTTTAATAAGTTTTTTGGATTAAACACGTCGCGAATGTCGGTTTGCGCGAGAATTTCTTCATCGCTAAAAATAAAGCGCATCTCTTCTTTCTTTTCAATGCCAACCCCATGTTCTCCTGTAATCGATCCGCCGACGGCTGCGCATGCTTGCAAGCATTCACTTCCCGCAGCAAGCGCTTTTTCTGTTTCTCCTGGTTTGCTTGCATCAAACAAAACGAGCGGATGAAGATTTCCATCGCCGGCATGGAAGATATTCGCGATGCGCAACCCATACTTTTTGCTGATTTCTTGAATGTTTTTTAACACTTCTGGCAGCTTGCTGCGCGGGATGACTCCATCTTGCACTAAATAATCTGGAGAAATCGCGCCCATCGCGCCAAATCCCGTTTTCCGGTTCGCCCACCAGCGCGCCCGCTCTTCTTCTGTTTGCGCCACTTTTACTTCCCGGACATTTCGGTTTCGGCAAATGCGCAAAATCTCTTCGATTTGTTCGGGAATTCCTGCAGAAATGCCGTCGACTTCAATCAAAAGAAGCGCCTCAATATCTTTCGGATGCCCCACTGGAAAAGCAGCCGCCTCCACTCCTTCGATCGCCGTTTGATCCATCATCTCCAGCGCTGCCGGAACCATTCCCGCAGCGATGATGTCGGAAACGGCTTGACTTGCATCCTCCACGCGGTCAAAATAAGCGAGCACCGTCTGTTTCGCTTCCGGATTCTTTAAAATGCGTACCGTTATTTTTGTGACAATCCCTAACGTCCCTTCCGAACCGGTCAACAATCCTAATAAGTCATATCCCGGCGGATCAGGAATGCCGTTTTCGCCGATTTCGATAATTTCTCCGTTCGGAAGTACGACTTCGAGCCCTAAAATGTGGTTGGTCGTGACGCCATATTTTAGACAATGCGCACCGCCGGCGTTTTCGGCAACATTTCCGCCAATCGTGCAGCAATATTGACTCGATGGATCTGGAGCATAATAGTATCCTCTGTCGGAAATGGAGTTGGTTAATTTTAAGTTGACAAATCCGGGCTCGACAACCGCGCGGCGGTTTTCTAAATCGACGCTAATGAGCCGTTTCATCCGGACTAAGCTAATGATCACTTCCCCGTTTAACGGAATCGCGCCGCCGCTTAATCCCGTCCCTGCCCCACGGGCAAGAAACGGCAAATCATGCTCATGACAATATTTCACAATGGCAGCGACTTCTTCCGTATTTTTCGGGAACACAACCGCTTTCGGCAAATGGCGGTGAACGGTAAATCCATCGCAGTCATAGGCAATCAAATCTTCTTTTTTGTACAAAATCGATTTTTCACCGCCGACAATGCGAGCTAACGCTTGAATATGCGGATCATTTGTTTGTATTCCCTTTTTTCTCATACACGTACCTCCTTTCCGTCTTCTTTTTGATATGCCCAGTCTAGGAGCTGTACGGTATGAACGACTTTTTGATTTCGGCCGTATTTCAAAACTCCCATCGCCATTTGCAACATGCATCCGGGATTCCCCATCGTAATAAGTTCCACATCTTCTGGAACGTTTTCCATTTTGCTTTCCAATACGGCGCTTGCCATATCCGGATGGGTAAGATTATAAATTCCCGCGCTTCCGCAGCAGCGGTCGGCGTTTGGCATCGAAACCATTTCCACTCCCGGAATGCTCGATAAAATCGTGCGCGGTTCTTGACGAATTCCTTGGCCGTGCGCCAAATGGCAAGCGTCATGGTACGTAATGCGCACATTTAATTCCGCTTTCGGCTTTTCATACCCCGTATCATGCAAATATTTCGAAATATCTTCGACTTTACGGGAAAAATCTTCCGCTTTTTCTCGCCACTCTGGATCGTTGCGGAACAACTCTGGATATTCCTTTAACATAGAGCCGCACCCTGCCGCGTTCACGATCACGCGGTCTGCATGTTGAAATGCTTCAATATTTTGTTTGGCAAGCTTCCGGCCCATCTCGCGGTCCCCTGCATGCACATGAAGCGCCCCGCAGCACGTTTGATTTTGCGGAATGACGACATCGTTTCCGTTTCGTGTCAACACGCGAATCGTCGCCTCGTTAATATCGCTGAACATTACATCCATGACGCATCCTGTTAAAAGCGCGACCGTATGTTTCGTTTCTCCTTTTGCTTTAATGACATTCATATGTTTATATTTTTTTCGGACCGGCACGCCTGCTTCCGGCAAAATCGCTTCCATCTCCACTAGATGCTTCGGCATGATGTGAAGCAGTTTCGTCTTGCGTGCGATCGTCTGCAGTCCGCTTTTTTGATATAGCTTTAACAAACTCCCGAGCAGATGAAGACGGGATGGATGCGGAAATACACCTTTTAAGAAGAAATTGTTGACAAACGCTTTCCATCCTGTCAGCGGAATCGCTTGCCGGATTTGTCCGCGTACTTCTTCAATCAATCCGCCGACATCGACATCGGCAGGGCACGCAGTTGTGCAAGCCCGACAATCTAGGCACATAAAAATGGGATCAATCAAATCTTCTGTAATCTCTAACTTCCCTTCTGCTACCGATTTCATCAAATGCACGCGTCCGCGCGGCGAATGTTGTTCTTGACCAGTTTGTTCGTATGTCGGGCACGATTCTAAGCACATGCCGCAATGAACGCAGTCAGCCCATTTGCTAGGATCAGGAGGATCACTAAAACGATAGTTTCCAAGACTAACAGTCGCACATGCCGGTCCGCTTTTTATCTCACTTTCTCGCAAACTCATCTTATATCCCTCCGACAAACCGTTGATTGTTCAATATTCGATTTGGATCGATTTTTCGTTTAATTCCATCGAGCAGGAAAAAATACGATGGTTTTTCTCCCCACACATCAACGCGCTTTCGCAGTGAAAACGGCAAATGCTTCACAATCGCATATCCGCCCAAGCCTGTCGCCGCCATCCGCAGCCGTTCGATCGCTGCAATGATCGACTCGCTTTCTCCTTTCATATATACTTGACATAGTCCATGTCCTAGCCCGCCGTGCGCCTCTATATGAACATGACAGATCTCTTGCAGTAAGTCGCTTTCACGAATGATATGAATAACATCTAAATTCACGACACCGATTTTCACCGCTGCTTCGATTTCGTTTCCGACTGACTCATACGGCATCGCCCCATTCGGACCGATCGTATAAAACGTTTGCCAAAACGATTTTGCTTCTTCTTGTGGAAGAATACGGATCGCTGTATTAGGAGGCTGCAGACGCTTTACAAATTCCTCCTGGTAATGAACGGCGCTTTTGACGTCTTCAAACGCCATCGCCAACGTATAAGCACGCTGGCCGATGAGCCGTTCCGACAACGATGGACTCAATAACTCGAAACAGACTGGTTCCATCATTGAATCAAGAAATTGAATCGCAAATGAACGGACTTCTTCTAAATTCCCTGATGGAAATGATAGCAATACGAGGCTTTCATATTTCGGAAGCGGGCGAAGTTTCAGCGTTATTTCCGATATCACACCAAGCGTTCCCATCGCACCGATAAACAGCTTGTTCATATCATAACCCGCCACATTTTTAACGACTTTCCCTCCGGAACGAATCACCGTTCCATCCGGATACACCGTGCGCAAACCAATGACACTATCGCGCGCGGAACCGTAACCGAGCCGCTTTGGACCGCTGTCGTTCGCCGCAATGACGCCGCCGATCGTCGCATATTGCGGCCACACAGGGTCAATCGCAACTTTTTGGCGGTATTCTGCCAAGTAATCTTGCAGTTTTTGAAACACCGTCCCTGATTTGACCGTCACTGTCATATCCGCAGCGGCATGCTCGACAATGCCGCTATAGTTTGCCAAGGAAAGCAAAATATCCACACATTCAACTTGTCCGCCAAACCCTCGCTTTGTTCCTCCGCCAACAATACAAACTTTTTTTCCATGGCTGTTTGCATAACGTAAAATGGATGAAATTTCCTCTTCTGATTGTGGATATACAGTCACATAGCCGCTGTTGCCGAGCGGATGTGGCTGATATTCCCCCGTCTGTACTTGTTTTTCCGATAGAAACGCTGTTAGATCGTCTTTCCATTCTAATGGCAGCACGCTTTGCACCTCCTGTTGTTTCGTAATAAGAAACGACGTTTCTTTAAACTTGTAAAAAAAATATATGAATTTCTGAAGCTGAACCTCTGTACAATAATTTTTATTATTATTAAACCATCCATTTTCATATTTTTCAATAAATTTTTTAAATTGATGAATAATTCTGTTTACATTTCGTTCTTTTTCACTGTCACATTGCACCGCTTTTCTAGCGGCTGGATGACTGCGGACATATCCAAATCGGATAATCCTTGTTCCATCGCACTAGCAAACGCCTCTTCCGCAATTTGGCCTAAAAATCGCTTTATCCCAATTGCGTCCATCAACTGATTAGCTAAACGGGCATCTTTATGTACATATTTTACCGCTCCGCCTGGTTCGAACTTGCGCGGTAAAACATATTGCTCCATATGCCTGCGAAGCATGCGGCTGTCTCCGTAGCTCGCTTTCAAAATTCGGTAAAGCTGCTCGGCATCTAGTCCAAGCGCTGTCCCAGCGACCATCGCCTCTGAAGCGGCAACAGAATGTACCGCAACAAGATATTGATTGATTAGTTTTGCCACGCTTCCCGAGCCGCTCGGACCTAAATATTCCACCATTTCGCCAAGCACGTTAAGAAGCGGCAATACTCGCTCCCAAGCAGATTTCACTCCACCGACCATAATCGTTAATGTACCTTGTTCCGCTCCTTCTGGCCCGCCGCTTACCGGGGCATCCAGAAAATATATCCCCTTCCCTTCCGCTTCGTTTGCGACCATTCTACTCGTATCCGGTCCTACTGTCGTAAAATCAAGGCAAATCGTACCCGGCCACGCGCTTTCGATCACACCGCCTTTTTGCAAATAAACATCGATGACATCATCCGGCATCGATAAACATGTGCAAATGACATTCGAACACTGCGCCAACTCCGCAATTGTGCCGGCTCTTTTTGCCCCCAGCTTTACTAACGGTTCTGTTTTTTCGATCGAACGATTGTATACAGTAACTAGATAGTCTGCAGCAAGCAGCCGTTTTACCATTCTCGCTCCCATCACGCCTGTGCCAATAAATCCAACCTTCATTTCCTTCGTCTCCATTGCGGCGATACTTCCCCCTTCTGTTTTTCACTCCAAATCAATGACAAGCGTATAACGTACGCCAATAAAAACTTTGTTCGCTTTTTCCCGATGGAATATATTCAAGACCGATCGTCCCTTTATATCCACATTTCTCTAAATGACGAAAAATATATTCATAGCGAATTTCTCCCGTTCCCGGCTCGTGCCGTCCTGGAACGTCAGCAATTTGCACATGTGCAATCCATTCAAAATACGTTTCAAATGTCGCCGCTAAGTTTCCTTGAATTCGCTGCATATGATAAAAATCGTATTGAAGTTTGATGTTTGCCATCCCAATTTCTTTAATCATCGAAACGGCTTCATGAATATTCGCCAAAAAATAATTCGGCATATCAAACGGATTGATCGGTTCAATTAAAAGCGTTAACGAATGGTTCGCCATTTCTTTTGCTGCATCATAAAGATGGCGCATGTACGTTTCTTTCGCCTTTTGCCTGTCTAAATCGGCTGGAAGCACTCCCGCCATACAATGGATATACGGAACGTTCAACTCGGTCGCATACCGAATTCCTTCTTCCACGGAACGCTGAAACTCGGCCGTCCGATCTGGGAAAATCGCGATTCCTCTATCTCCTTTTTCCCAATTTCCTGGCGGCAAATTGATTAACACGATAGACAATTGGTTCTGATGAAGCTCATCGCGAATGCGTTCGATCGGATATTCGTATGGAAATTGGCATTCCACGAGCGAAAAACCGCACTCTCTCGCCTTTTGAAACCGCTCTAGAAACGGCACTTCTGTAAAAATTGTCGATACGTTAACGGCAAATCGATTCATTCTTTCTTTCCTCCTTTCCAATTATTGCTTACAATTCTCGCTCGAAGTGCTATATTCCTGCTTATTTGAACAAACGTTTAATCCATTGAAGCACCTTCTGGAGATTCGGATAACGAACCATACGGTCGTTGGGTTGAGGATGCTTTTATAATGAAAAAGGACTGTTCCCCTGACATGCAGGGAAAACAGTCCTTTTTGTATAAAGCTCGATCAATCTTCATCACTGGAAAAAAAGCGCAAAATGTAAATAAACAAGTTAATAAAATCAAGATAAATGTTAACAACAATCATTGGAATTTCCGCTTCCGTAAAACCATGGCGGGAAAGGCGGTTGATATCATAAATGGTAAAGCCTAGAAAAATGAGAATTCCTAACGCGGAAATCCCCATTTGTCCAACGCTAGAAAATGGGATGAACCATTGGATAATGAGAAGGCCAAGCAGCGCAAATGCGCCTAATGTTAAAAAACCGCCAAGAAACGAAAAATCTTCTTTCGTTTTCGCTGCATAAATCGCTACGCCGGAAAACGAAACAACCGCCAGCGCAAACGCCTTAAGTACCGCTTCAGCGCCAATAACGGCAACGTAGTGCCCGATGAGTGGATATAGCGTCGCGCCAGATACGAGCATAAAGCTGTACATAAGCGGATAGCCGACCGCTTTTTTGCTGCGGGCAAACATCATGACCATTAATAAAATGATCTCAAGTATTGTAAGCGGCAAATACATCCCTATTGGAATCCATTGACCGATGTAAAGACCCCCTGTTGCCACTGCCAATGCTAAAAAAAATGTGGTTGTCAGTTTAGCAATGGGACTAGATGAATACGTTGTTGAATAATTCAATTATACATTCCTCCTTTTTCTACTTAGTTTATCATATTTGACCGTGAGCAACCATTAGTTAAAACGGCATTTTTGTACGAAAAATACAAAAGGTTTGAAACTATGTTCATTCGTATACGCGGTGGATTTTTCTGTTTGCGTTCGAACGGATTGGCAGTCTTTACGCAAACCGATTCGCATAGACCAGTTCTGTTACGGACCGTTGGGATAGTTCATTGCGCGTTTTATGTTTTTTGCAGGAATTGGAAATAGCGAGAAAACAAAAGACCCGCCTAAGCGGGCCTTTTGTTACTCCGCAAATAAATCGGATGATAAATAACGCTCTCCCGAATCCGGTGCTATACAAAGGACACGAGCCCCTTTTGGAAGCTGTTTGGCCACCTCAACCGCATAATACGCACTCGCAGCGGCGGAAGCGCCGACGAGAATGCCTTCTTCTGCAGCAAGACGGCGTGCCATCATTTGTGCATCTTCATCTTTAATTAGGAAAATATCATCATAAATATTGCGGTTTAAAATTTTCGGAATAAAACCCGGACCTGTACCTGGGATTTTATGAGGTCCTGGCTTTCCTCCAGATAATACAGGAGAGCCATATGGTTCTACTACGTAAATTCGTAAGTGAGGAATTTGTTTTTTTAGTTCTTCTCCTGTCCCTGTCACCGTTCCGCCAGTACCGGCTGTTAACACAAATGCATCAAGTTTGCCGCCAAACGCTTCAAAAATTTCCCGTGCCGTGCTATGGCGATGCGCATCTGGATTCGCCGGATTTTCAAACTGCATCGGGATGAAGCTGTCCGGGATTTGCGCGGCAAGCTGGTTCGCTTTATCAATCGCTCCTTGCATCCGTTTTTCCGCCGGCGTTAAATATACTTCCGCCCCGTACGCTTTTAAAATTTTTACCCGCTCTACCGTCGCATTATCCGGCATCGTGATAATGCAACGGTAGCCGCGGGCCGCACAAACCATCGCCAAACCGATTCCGGTATTGCCTGAAGTCGGTTCGATAATGGTGCTTTTCCCCGGCACAATCTTTCCTTCTTGCTCCGCGCGCCGAATCATTTCAAACGCTGCCCGATCTTTTACGCTTCCCCCGGGGTTAAACGACTCTAGTTTCATATACACATCCGCGCCATTTGGATCAGGAATTCGGTTTAATTTGACAATCGGCGTGTTGCCGATTAAGTCTAAAATAGAGTTGTATAGCTTCATCGTAAATCCCCAACCTTTATTAAAAATTATTCTTATATGATTATAGGGCTTTTTTCATTTCCTTTCAATGATGGCTACTCAGTGTATATCGGAAGCTGAATTACCACTTCCATTCCTTTCCCTTCTTCGCTGAAAAACGATATCGTGCCATTATGAAGGGAAATAATTTGTTTGACAATCGCCAAACCTAATCCCGTACCGCCTTCTTTTCTTGTTCGTGCTTGATCAACACGGTAAAATCGTTGTCCAAGAAGCGGCAGCTTTTCTTTTGGAACTCCTTTTCCCGAATCACGAATGATCAGTTGACAACTCGCATCGCTAACTTTTTTCAGTCGTATATGGATCTTTCCCTCGGCTGGGGTATAACGAACAGCATTATCTAAAAGGTTTTGCATCACTTGTTCAAGCCGGTCGGCATCTCCTTCCAAAATAATATCGTGATCTAATTCCATATTAAGTGTAATTTGTTTTTTTTGTAAAAACGGTTCGTATTTTGCGACCGTATCTTCGATCACTTGCGCAAATACAAGCGGTGTTTTTTGCAGCGGTACATTATTTCCTTCTAATCGCGCCAAATCAAGCAAGTCACGAACAAGCCGCTCCATCCGGTATGCTTCACGGTGAATGAGTTGAACATATTTTCTTTCCTCTTCTTCTGTCTTCACCAGCCCTTGTAATATCGCTTCGCTATATCCTTTCACATAGCTTAACGGCGTCCGCAATTCGTGAGAAACATTCGCTAAAAATTCGCGTTTTCGCATATCTTCTTCAGCAATTGCTTTTGCCATCACATTAAACGCTTTGGCAAGCCTGCCAACTTCGTCGTTCGCCCGAACCGGAATTTGCGCCCGATAATCTCCTTGCGACATATGATATGCTACTTTTTCCATTTCTTTTAACGGATCTGTGATATGACGAGCCATTCGCTTTCCGGCAAGAAGAAGGACAAACACAAATAAGGTGGCAAGAGGAAGCCAAATGACAGCGACATCTTTTGTCAATTCTTTAATGCTCGCGAGCGGAATATAAAGATAAAGCGCTCCTTGTAACCGATGCTCATCTAAAAGCGGTACAATCACCCCCATAATTTTGCGGTGAAATCGCTTTTCATAACCGATTTTCGTGACTGTATCACCGCGCAATAATTTGGATCGATCATCGCCGTTAATTAATGATTCATATTCAACTCCAAACGGCAAACAAGCACTTAATTCGCGAGGATTATTAACTAAAAGTACTTCCGCCGTTGATTTTTCATTATACCATTCGACTTGTTTGCGGAACGCATCGGTAATCGGACCGCCCCTATAATCAGCTGCTAGCAGTTTTCCTTCTTCCATTAACGTCTGCTCTACTTTATCGACATACAATTTTTGATAAAAATAATTTAACAAAAAATAAGAAAATGAAACCGTCAAAAGAACTCCAATGCTAATCATTAACCAAATTTTTTGCCCTAACGTCATCGACTTTGGCTGCATTCACGACACCTCAAATTTATATCCGATTCCCCAAACGGTTTGAATAAAATCACTCGCCTGCTTTAGCTTCATGCGCAATGTTTTAATATGCGTATCGACCGTTCTTGCATTTCCTGTATAATCATATCCCCATACTTTTGCGAGCAGCTCTTCACGGCTAAACACTTGTCCATGATGTTTTGCCAAAAATAAAAGTAAATCAAATTCTTTTAACGTAAGCACAACCGGATCTCCATCCACCGTTACTTTTCTCCCTCTTTCATCAATCACGAGCGGCCCGAACGACAGATCTTCGTTCTTTTGTTTGTTATGGTATGCACGGCGCATAATCGCTTCGATGCGGGCAATAAGCTCACCGGGACTAAACGGTTTCACAATATAATCATCACCGCCAAGCTTCAATCCTTTTACTTTATCCCATTCATCTCCCCTTGCCGTTAAAAATAAAATAGGAACATCGGATTGTTCGCGAATGCGGGCGCATAACGTAAATCCATCCATTTTTGGCATCATTACATCAATTAAAATTACATCCACCTTATTGTTTTTAAGAATTTGTAACGCCTCTTCTCCATTCTCCGCCTCTAAATAAGAAAAGTTAGCATTTTCCAAATACATCCCGACTAAAAATCGCATATCTTCTTCATCATCCACGATTAAGACCGTTTTCTTTTCCACCGTCATTCCCCTTTCGAATGAGTAATTGAAATGGACCTTTCCCTGTTTTCCATCGAGCGATTATCTTCATCGTACGCTGGTCAACGACATAGATTTCATTGCTATCATAGCTAGCGATATATAGCCGTTCATTTGCTCCAATCATGATAAAAGGATTCGCTCCTATCGTTACAGATGCCTTCAAATTTCCGGAATCATCCCATTTCCGTAATATGTTAGAACCATGACTTAATGCAAATATTCCTTCGTTTGTTTCCACAAAACCAACCGGCATTGTCGGCGCTTTCATCAGTTTTATTAACGCCCCCGTTTTTATAGAATAAATACGGATGTTTGTTTCCACTGTACTACCGCTTCCGTGTCCCCCGATCCATAATTCCTGCCGACCATCACGAAGCAAGCCGCCAAACGCAAACTTTGGAACAGAAAACGTACGGATAACACGCCGTTTGTCGACATCAACGGCATACGCTTTGGTATTATGGAAATCAATCACGTATATAGTTGTGCCTGCTTTATTTTGTAATAAAGTTAGCGGCTTATTCCCTACTTCGATTTTTGCTTTTTCTTTTCCTTTTAGATCAAATACCCGAAGTGCTTTTTGCCGTTCGTCTGCCAAAAAGACTTTATTTCCTTTATTAGACACAAGCGCGCCAACAATTCCTTTTCCTGTTTTCCATTCGCTTTTTTCCTCCCCTGTCCTCATATCGTATAAATAAACACGATCCATCTCATTACCATATAATAACATCGTTCTGTCGTCTGGAAGCAATACAGCGCCTTTTATCCGTTTCCGCAATTTCCATTCCGCGACTTTCCTTCCTGTTTGAATATCAAAAAATGTCACACTTTCATCATTCACATTTACGCTTATTAACACTTCCATCTGCTTTGGAACGGCAGGTAACGTTTCTTGTTCACATCCATGAATGAATAATATTCCTAACACTGCTAGCAATACACATATCGCTCTCATTGCTGCCCTCCATTTGTCCTTTTGTTGATAAGTTGATTATAAACAAATATGTTGAAAAATTTGTGAAAAATTGTCCACATTTATTCATCAAATAAAAAATGTTATGGTAATTTTACCTCTATTCTACCTTTTCCTTCCTTTCTTATAATAGAATCAAAAGAATATAAAAAACGAGGTGACATTGTTTGACGTCTGCAGCAAAAAAATTAGTTGCATATTTAGATGAACATTTTTCCGATTTCCTCTCCTACTGGCGAAACCAAATGTATATTGCTGATAACGATAAATATATCGATCACGTAGAACGTAATGGAATAGAGATGTTCCAACTTATCAAAGAAAGGTTAGCTGACCCCGCATCCAGCAGAAAAGATATTGAGCATCTTGCTTACAAAATTGCAAAAGAACGTGCAGAAACAAACATGAATATCGGTGAGTTTGTTTACAATACAAATCTTGGACGAAGATTAGTCGTGAAGTATGCACTTCAGTCAACATTGTCAATGGAAGAATTGCGCCCTCTCATCGACGAAATCAATCTTTTGTTTGATCAATTTTTGTTTTATGCCGTTACAAAATATGCTGAGTTGAAAGAAGCAGAATTGCGGGAGAAAAATTTATTTATCACCCAATCCCATAAAGACCGCTTAACACTGCTTGGACAAATGTCATCGAGCTTCGTACACGAATTTCGTAATCCACTTACTGCCATTATGGGGTTTATCCAATTATTAAAATTCGAACATCCAGATTTACCATATCTCGGTATTATTGATCATGAACTTCAGCAATTAAAATTCCGCATTTCGCAATTTCTTCATGCATCAAGAAAAGAAATCATAGAAAGCGAAAAAGAAACCTTTTCGCTTTTGCGTCTATTCGAGGAAATTATTGAATTTTTATATGCAAGTATTGTCGATGGAGACGTAGAAGTATCCATGGACATCGACAAATCGATACATATCTTTGCCTATAAAGATCAGCTTCGCCAAGTATTCATCAACATTTTGTTAAATTCCATTGAAGCGGTGAAAGAAAAAGACAAGCCCCGCTGCATTTATATCGACGCTTTCCGTCAGAACGAGTCCGTTTATATTAAAATCACTAACAATGGTCCGGCAATTCCGGAAGAATTGGTCCAAACGATTTTCGAACCGTTTTTTACAACCAAAAAATTAGGAACAGGAATTGGCCTTTACATTTGCAAAAAAATCATTGAAGATCACGGCGGGCAAATTACATGTACCTCGAATAAACAAATGACTTCTTTTTCCATCATGCTGCCTGCATAAACAAGTTAGGAGCAGGGGCATACTTGAATAAAAAGGTGAGAGCAATGTTCGAGTTATGGAAAAACTGGATGAAACAAACGGCGAATGCGCTAATAGACCGGTTGCATCGAGAGAAACATTCCTTTTCCGATATCGCCCAACTGATTCGGGAGCATCCTGACACTTCGATATCCGAAAAAACATGGCTCGGTCTAACGTATCGCTTTTACTCCCTACATTTAGACAACGCAGTCTTAACAATGGAAACAAAGAAGACGAAGGGAAACGATGAACATATTTTATTTATATCCATTTCTTCTTCTAACTCCGCTCCTATCGTTTACCGTTCTTATGACGAAAAAAGCGATCTTCACGAGACGATCGCAACTCCGCCGCTTACGAAAAAAACCGCACCTGTATCATAACAAGGTGCGGTTTAACGATGTCCATCACCGCTTACATGCACAGCACGAAGTTGTGGATCAGAAACGTTCGCACGGATCACTTGTTGCCGCAACGTTCTGTCAATCAACGCGCGAAGACTATTGCGCGCATCGGGCACAATGCCCTTTCCTAGCGTTCCCGTTAAACCGAGCTCCCCGTTCGGTCCGACCGCAACACCCCCATCATGGAGATAAGGAGCGCTCCAAGAAAGGCCGATTAAGCTAGGCACTTTATAACCTCCTTTAGAATCGCCATGTGCAAACGCTAAACGTATTTGTTCTTTGTCCAACTGTTCTGTTGGCACTTTTAATACTTTCGCGTTTTTTGGAACTGGTACAGGTGTATCCGGAGCATAGAAAACCGCTTCACCAAATAACCGGCATCCCTAACGGCAAAAAGAATCCTTTAGGAACATCGATGCCTGTGTCAATTTTTTCCCCTTTTTTGTATGTTCGGCCACCAATTTTAATGTCTTCTGCCAGCTCGACTTGTAAATTTATCGTTCCTTTTCCTTTTAAAGCAATAATCGCCTTGGCGATATTCGTCATGGTTAACGGTCCGTTCACAATCCCCATAATATCGGTCAAAAACACCTCATTGCCAAATGTTTCTTTATAAAATACCTCTCGTCCTAATTGAAGCAGCTGTTTATCAACAACAATAGCACCGTGTTTAGCAGAAACAGGCGTTTCTTTACCATCTGCAGATAATTTTTCTTCCTTTCCGGTTTCCGCGCTAATCCATTTTCCCCAAATATCCATGCCCGTTTGATTATTCGCTTCATATTTCACTACATCGTCTACCTCAGGAAAGAACACATATTCGACATTGGTGTTGAAAAAAATCCTCCACCGATTAACAATATAAGGAAAATGATAACGATGATAGATGTTTTGCGCATTCCTTCTCACCGTCCATCAAGAATATGTAACACGCATAGTGTGCCCCCTTTAATGGAAATTACCCATATTATTACAGTAAAAAAGAGGAGTAAACCTTTGCATCTATCTGATTATGAAACTTTATTACATATACAATCTTTTAAATTTTATTAAAATAGAATAAAAATTATTTTAATAAAAGTATTTTATTTGATCTTTTGTATAAAATAACGGTGAAAACCTTGTTAAAAATTTGGAATTATCTATTTATATATAATTTTATTGACATATAAATATTTTGTAAATTAAAATTAACAATGTATTAACAAAGTCATTATATTAGCAAGGAGGAAATATAATGAGTGCATTACCGGAAACACAGACGCTGCAAAGTCAGCGCACAAAAATGAAGCATCCTCCCGGGCTTTATTTATTATTCTTTACAGAGCTTTGGGAACGATTTAGCTATTATGGAATGAGAGCGATCCTTGTTCTTTATTTAACAACAGAACTTGTCAGCGGCGGATTAGGAATAAAACCAAGCGTCGCAATGACGATTTATGGATTCTTTACTGGCGCTGTTTATTTCACCCCGCTCGTTGGCGGTTATTTGTCTGACCGAGTTTTAGGCAGAAGATTGGCGATTACGATTGGCGGTATTACGATGGCGCTCGGTAACATCGTACTGTTTGCCATCAATAACCAAACAGGACTATATATCGGCCTAATTTTATTGATTATCGGTAATGGCTTCTTTAAACCAAATATTTCAACACTTGTCGGGGAACTTTATGCTCCAAACGATAAACGGAAAGACGCAGCATTCACCATTTTCTATATGGGAATTAACTTGGGAGCATTATTTGCGCCACTTGTATGCGGATATTTAGCGGAAAAATATTTCGCAACGAACATCAATGGCGTCATCCATTACGGATTTAAATACGGATTTTTAGCTGCTGCGATCGGTATGATTATTGGACAATTAATTTTCAATATATTTGGAAATCGTTATTTAGGAGATATCGGTAAAAAACCTACCGGCGCACCAGTGAAAACAAATAAGGAAACAAAAACAAAAACACCTTTAACAAAACAAGAAAAACAAAACGTTGCCGTTATTTTTATTTTAACATGCTTTGTTATTTTCTTCTGGGCTGGATTTGAACAAGCGGGAAGTTCGTTAACATTGTATACAGACAAATTCATCGATAAATCGATTGGCGGCTGGACGATGCCTACTTCTTGGTTCCAATCACTGAACCCATTCTTTATTATCGTGTTGGCACCAATTGTTTCGCAAATCTGGATCAAGCTTTCGAATTCAAAACGTGGTGACTTGCCAATTCCAGCAAAAATGGGTCTTGGCATGATTTTACTTGGTCTTGGATTTGCCGTACTAATTCCAGCTGTATTACAAACAGGAAGCGACGAACATCATGTTGTTGAAAAAGCGAATTTGTTATTCATTATTTTCACTTACTTCCTTCACACGCTCGGTGAACTTTGCTTATCACCGGTTGGATTGTCCATGGTAAGTAAACTTGCTCCTGTTCGATTAGCATCGCTTCTCATGGGTGTATGGCTAGCGGGAACTGGTGTCGCGCAATTGTTGGCTGGCCAATTAGCTGCGTTTACGCAGTCGTTAGGCTATTTAGAAATTTTCAGCTTAATTAGCGGTGTAACCATCGGACTAGGGCTTATTTTGCTATTATTGACGAAAAAACTTGTGCGAATGATGAACTAAAAAGCTGGATCCCTTTTATGGGACCAGCTTTTTTTCATAATTTTTTTCTGTTGGCTCACCCTATAACTAGTGAGGTGACACATCGATGAATAAACAAACTCTTTTCGCTATCACTGCTGGAATTGCTATTCTTTTTATTATGATTGCAGCAATTGTGACGACATATCGTCCGACAGTCCACCATGAAGAAACGAATCAGTTAAGACCGAAACCAGCCCCTTATGTGGCAACGACGCCCCGTTCCCATCCGACTGTCGTTACATTGAATAGTCTAGCAATGGGCAAAAAAATCAAAAACAAGTTAAACAGCCACCCGAAAATAATAAAAATCGATCATAACGGCCGCGACAAAAGCCATTATTTTAATCATGAAATTACGGTTCGGTTTCGAAAGCTTCCTACAGCACAAGAGCTCCAACGAATAGAACGAGCAATCGCCGGAAAATTGATCAATCAGTTTGATCATTTTTTTATCTTTCGTTCTAACAGCAAAACATATCATGAATTACGCTATTACTTTCAATCAATTCCAACGGTTGCCTACAGTGAACCAAATTACATTTATTTGCAAAACGAAATCCCGAATGATTTATTATATTCACGTTATCAATGGAATTTGCCAGCAATCGACACCGAAGCAGGCTGGCGGTTGTCTCGAGGAAAGAAAAGCGTCACCATTGCCATTATTGATAGCGGCGTTGATTTAGATCACCCTGATCTCGTTCATCGCCTGCAAAAAGGATATAACGTTCTCGCGAATAATAACGTTCCGGAAGATGATAATGGTCACGGTACGCATGTAGCCGGCATCATCGCCTCACAGCCAAACAACGGTGAAGGTATTGCCGGAATGACATGGTTTAATGCAATTATGCCGATCAAAGCATTAAATTCAGAAGGATATGGAACTGCCTTTGACGTGGCAAAAGGGATTCGCTGGGCGGTAGATCATGGGGCAAAAGTCATCAACTTAAGTCTTGGGAATTATCAGCCGTCCACTGTATTAGAAGAGGCCATCCGTTATGCATATGATCGCGATGTCGTACTCGTTGCCGCCTCCGGAAACGATAACACCGCACAGCCTAGCTTTCCGGCGGCATATCCTGAGGTCATCAGCGTTGGTGCTGTTAATCCCGATCTTTCTTTCGCACATTATTCTAATTATGGAACGTATTTAGATGTGGTAGCACCAGGAACAAATATTGCCAGCACTTTTTCGCAGCATCGATATGCAGCACTTTCTGGGACATCCATGGCTGCACCGCACGTAACTGCATTAGCTGGTCTCATTCGTTCAATGAACCCGCATCTTACGAACGATGATGTAAAACAAATCATTATCAAGACAGCTGCTGACCTAGGGGAAAATGGAAAAGATCCGTATTATGGATATGGTTTAATCAATGTATATCGCGCACTAGAGCAGGCAAGCAGTTGGCGTTAACGATACGGGTGGAGATTACATAACATAGTGTCTCCATCCGCCTGTCTGTGTTAACATAGTTGTCGCGATGCCTACTATCGTTACTACAACAAGCGAATAAAGAAACGAAGTGGAATCAATGATGAAACTCCCAATCGTAATAATAAACGTATCCATCATAAAAATAATAATTCCGACATTCCAATTCGTCATTCTCGCAATAAATTGTGCTAATAAATCCGTCCCTCCCGTGCTCGTCTCCTCCCGCAACATGATGCCGATTCCGATGCCGACTAAAACTCCGCCAATAATGGAACTGATCATTGGATCAAGCATAATGATGCCGCGCAGCACGGAAAATATATCAATCATCAATGAGGAAAACAGTAAACCATGAAGGCTATTATAAAAAAACGGGCGATAGTAAAACCAAGCCATAATATAAAGGGGAATACTTAATAAAACCATCGTTAATCCTACTTTTACATGCCAAATATATTTGATGATTAAACTAATTCCAATAATCCCCCCATCTAACAAATGATGGGGAACTAAAAAAACATTAATCCCGATTGCAAGAAACATACTTCCAATAATAGTAATAGTCATTTTTTTTAACATCAGAGCGCCACCCCATTGTTCTTTACAGCTTACTTCAATCAAAATTGGTGCGCTATCGAAAAAACATCGATATAGTTATTATATGGTAACAATTTCAAAGACTTGTCTCTTATTTCTAATTTTCTATTGCTATAATTACAACAATAGATTAGAATAAAGGTATATTAATATAATTGAATATGCCGCTCATTCAACCATTGAAGTAGAGGTCGCAGCTTTTATGAGTACGGTAAACGAGACGCAGAGCACGTCAACGACTTTACCGGAAAGGAAAAGCTGCCGAAGTCTGGGCATTTCTCTGGGTGCTCAGGCTGGGGTTGTCACCGAATAGGGGCAACACTGTCATACCCGCATGAATTTGCGGGTATGGAGCGCTATCTTCATGGGAGAGTTGATGTATGCAGTTATCTCAACACTGCCGTCGAATCTCCTTCGACGGCTTTTTTTATTATATGGATGTCACAGAACATCCTATTAATAAAAATTAATAATTTTCAGATTTTTAGCATAATATTTGTAAATAATAAGGGAGTGGTTCATTAATGAAAACAGCAACAAAAACAATGGTTGCTCCTTCTTCAGCTTCCCTTTCTGAGAGCGGATTGCGGCGAAAACTAAAAACACGCCATTTAACGATGATTTCCCTCGGAGGAACAATCGGTACAGGTTTATTTTTGGCAAGCGGCGGAGCAGTGCATACGGCAGGACCCGGTGGAGCACTTGCGGCATATATAGCCATTGGCATTATGGTGTACTTTTTAATGACAAGCCTTGCGGAAATGGCGGCATACATGCCTGTTTCTGGATCTTTTAGCACATATGCAACGAAATTCGTTGATCCTGCATTAGGGTTTGCATTAGGATGGAATTATTGGTACAACTGGGCGATTACGATCGCCGCGGAACTATCTGCGGTCACGATGATTATGAAATTTTGGTTTCCACATAGCCCATCGCTTTTATGGAGCGCGCTTTGCTTAAGCATTATGTTTCTTTTAAATTACTTATCGGTAAAAGGATTCGGAGAAGCGGAATATTGGTTTTCCCTCATTAAAGTGGCAACTGTCATCGTGTTTTTAATTGTCAGCTTCCTGATGATTTTCGGAATCATGGGCGGTGAAGCGATTGGCTTTAAAAACTTTACCATTGGAGATGCCCCGTTTCACGGCGGCTTTATGGCCATGTTAGGAATCTTTATGGCGGCGGGATTTTCCTTTCAGGGAACGGAATTGTTAGGGGTCGCTGCTGGAGAAACAGAAGATCCGGAACACAGCATTCCCCGCGCCATTCGCCGGGTGTTTTGGCGCATCTTGTTATTCTATGTATTAGCTATTTTGGCAATCGGCTTGTTAATCCCTTATACAGACGAAAGACTTGCCAACGGCGATGTTACAGTTAGCCCGTTTACACTTGTATTCGATAAAGCTGGAATTGCCTTTGCCGCTTCGGTAATGAACGCCGTCATTTTAACTGCTGTATTATCGGCAGGCAACTCCGGCATGTACGCGTCTACCCGCATGCTTTGGGATTTAGCCCGTGAAGGGAAAGCGCCAAAATTTTTAGCGAAACTGGATAAACGTGGAGTTCCAGTCAATGCTCTTATTGTCACTTCATCAATAGGAACGCTTGCTTTTTTAGCTTCTTTCTTTGGCGATGGTGTCGTTTATACATGGCTATTGAACGCTTCCGGAATGTCAGGGTTTATTGCATGGCTCGGGATCGCGATCAGCCATTATCGATTCCGTAAAGCGTATATTGCTCAAGGGAAAAGCCTCGATGATTTACCGTATAAAGCGAAATGGTTCCCGTTCGGTCCTATTTTTGCATTTATTGTTTGCACCATTGTTATTTTAGGACAAAACTACCCGGCTTTTATTGGCGGAACGATCGACTGGTATGGGGTTCTTGTTTCGTACATCGGCCTGCCGCTCTTTATTATCGTCTGGCTCGGGTATAAGTTTGTGAAAAAAACAAAAATCGTTCCGTTGCATGAATGCGATTTGGAACAAAAATAAGGACTTGGTATGTATTACCAAGTCCTTATTTTTGTACTTTTTGCTCTTCATCATCGATAATTCCTTTTGTCGCATTTTTAAATTCACGCAACGTTTTTCCAGCCGCTTGTCCTAATTCCGGCAATTTTTTTGGGCCAAAAATTAATAGCGCGAAAAAAACGATAAGGGCAATTTCTCCAAACCCGATGTTCATACGATTCACTCCATATGCTTATTCAATTCTTTTATTATTATACCATACCTAAACCGCAAGCGCCATTCGAATACGATTATTGTTCTTGCAGAAGACGAACGGGTACTTCCATTTCTTCCTCTGGGCGATTTTTTTTATAAATACGCGCCATTTCCCGTTCTTCATCCACGTGTTGAATCATTACCTGCTGCCCTTCGTATGTGACTGGCACGATTTTTCCCGATTTTGCGATTTGCTTTGCACGTATGACTTCCATTACCAATTTTCCTTCCCTTCTTCGTCCGCTTTGGCGCTATCTTCCGCTAATGAATGTAGACTTTTCCAAAACAATTCGTCATTACATACAAGGTGCACAATTTGTTCAAGTTCTCCTTCGTCCCCTTTCGCGTTGATTATTTCTAATAACTGGGTCATATCGGTCGTTTCGCGTTCTACCATCAAATTATCACACCTTTCCAAAAATTGATATACTATTGACCCCTCAAAAGAGAAGAAGTATCATTCGAATTGGTATAGATAAGAAGGGAGGAAGATACAATGAGCGAACGCGATTATTACTTTGACAATGCAAAATGCGCACTGATGCTTCTCGTCGTGTTCGGTCATTTTCTCCGCCCGTATATCGATAATGTGCTCTGGGTGCATAGCTTATATATTTGGATTTTCTTTTTCCACATGCCGGCGTTTATTTTTATCTCAGGTTATTTTGCTAAAAAATTTCATGAACAAGGATATTTAAAAAAGATAACAAAAAAATTATTGCTTCCCTACCTTATTTTTCAACTGTTGTATTCGGTTTACTATTACTTTTTATATCAAAAAGATTCCATTGAATTCGATTTGCTCACTCCCCAATGGAGTCTATGGTTTTTAATTAGCTTATTTAGTTGGAATTTGTTATTATGGATCTTTGCCAAAATCCCAAAACACGTTTCACTATTGCTTGCCCTTCTTTTGGGAGTAGGAGCGGGCATGATCGAAGCTGAGAAATGGCTAAGTATATCGCGTACGTTTACGTTTTTCCCATTCTTTTTATTAGGATTTTTCCTTCAAAAAAAGAATATTGAACGATTATTTACATGGCGCGTACGTTTATTTTCACTATTTGCACTAGTCGGGATGTTTATCATGATTCATTTCGGTTTTCCTGATTTGCCGCAAGAATGGCTATACGGTTCCAAATCATACGATACGCTCGGCGTACCAGAGGAAAAAGGAGTTTTCGTGCGCCTGGTTATTTATGGCGCAAGCACTCTGATGATGGTCAGTTTTCTCTCGCTTATTCCAAACCGTCGTTTTTCTTTCTCGGTGTTAGGCGCAAGAACATTTTATATTTATATTTTGCACGGGTTTATTTTAAAATACTTGCATGAAACAAAACTTCCAGATTTTATTATGAGCATTCACGGTTACCCGCTATTACTAGGATTGTCCGTCATTGTTGTGCTTGTTCTCGGAAGCAAACCGATTGTACGCATTATGCGCCCACTTTTGGAATGGCAATTTCCGAAAAAGAAACAGGCTGTTTCTTAAATGGCAAAAAAGAAGGTGCCCCCAACACATTGATATGATCCCCTTATAGTAGACAGAAAAAATAAAGCCAATTAATCTGTCTACTATGGAGGGGATTTTTCTATGGGGAAAATACGAAAAACATATGATGCAAAGTTTAAAAAGAAGGCTGTGGATTTATATTGGAAAGAGGGCATGGGATACAAAACGGTGTCTAAAGAATTAGGGATTGATGAATCCATGGTACGTCGATGGGTGAAACGCTATGAACAGGAAGGAATGAAAGGGCTAGAGGAAAAACGAGGAAAGGCAAAAGGACCAGGCAAAGGAAGACCAAGAACTCGCCCAGAAGATCCTGAAACGAAAATCAAGCGCCTTGAGGCGGAAGTAAAGATGCTAAAAAAGCTCTTAAAGAGGTGAAAGGGGGAATGGAAGCAGTACCAGCTCATAAGAAGTTCGCGATCATTCAAGAAATGGCCGGGTGTTATGGTTCGATTCAACCATTATGTGAGATAGCAGGCGTGTCTCGAAGCGGATATTATAAGTGGGTAAAACGACAGGAACGTTTGTTTTGCAGAAGAGCGGAATCATCTCTCTTGAAGTAAAGAACAGATCTTTGATTTGGATGAATTCCTATTTGTTTGAACATCGTTATTTAGATGTGAAAATGAAACGGACGAAAGCAAAAATCGGCCGTTTAAAACATCGTTTAGATCGATTAGAACAAAAGAAAATGAAATTAAAAGAACACATCCCAAGTGCCGTGTTCGGAGGAAAGAAGTTGTTTAAACAGCAATTTACGAAAGAAGAGTTTATCAAGGATCACGAAGCTTGGAGAAAGCTCTTTTTAGCTGCCCGAAATAAAGAAATGATCATCTCCGGGCGGAAAGATGCCGGCTCTGGAAACTTTGTATTCCATTACAATCCAGCAACCAATGAACTTCATATGACCTCCATAGGAGGCAGGGTAGTGATTTTTCCTGAAGTTGTGTTTCCATACGGGCAAGAGATCGTAAATAAAGCGGTGACAGATCAAATCCAATGTAAAAACAAAAAAACGTATGGTAAACCCATTTCTTGGTCGATCGAAGATCACGGGGAATACTATATCATCAAATGTTTGGTGGATGTAGAATCGAATCCATCTATTAATTTTTCTACTTCTGACGGAGTGATCGGAGTAGATTGCAACTACAATCACATTGCTTGGACGGATGTTTCAAAAGACGGCAACTTTTTGGAAAGTGGGAAACTTTCGTTTTCGATAGAAGGGAAAACTTCCGGTCAAATCACAAAAATTTTGGAAGCAGAAGCCATTGCTTTAGTGGATATCGCAGTTCGAAAGAAAAAACCTATTGTTTTGGAAAAATTGGATACTACTTTATCCAAAGTGGGAAATAAATACGGCAACAAAAAAGCAAATCGGATGAAGAGTATGTTCGCCTATCGAAAAATGATACAAGCAATCAAAAGCCGCGCCGACAAAATGGGAGTTGCTGTTATAGAAGTAAATCCAGCCTACACTTCGATCTCTGGAAAGCTAAAGTATATGCGTAAATTCGGTATCTCCATCCACCAAGCCGCTGCATTTACGATCGGCCGTCGAGGATTGGGATATAAAGAAAAAGCGCCAAAGGTGCTTAAAAAGTATGTCCCGAAAGAGGTTTCTCATCATTGGAAGCATTGGTCTATTTTAGATAAGAAGTTTTCTGTTCGTACACATACATTGTATCATCTTTTCAATGTGAATCAGCCGCATCAAGGGATAGATGTATTTCATCCATCGTTGTTAGAAGAAGAAAAACATCAATTAATAAAAGCTTTAGCTTCATAACCATTCACTCTTGATCGTGAAGTTTTAGAATAAAAGAACGCATTGTACCAGTATCTTACTCTCGTCACCGGAGCAGATGGCGATTCTAGGAGCTGGGTGCATTGCAATGCGTTCTTCGGATGCCATACGAATGGAAGATGGTGTACCTTCTATATGTACTTTCACAGGCATATAGCTGGTCGTCCCAAAAGGATACTTCGGACATCTTGTATGGCTACTCCTCTCGTTGAACGGAGGGGGTTCTTGGGACCTTTGAGCAACTACGGCCAAAGGAAACAAGAATCCCCCACTTCCACCGGCTTTAGCCGGTAAGTGGGGGTAGTTCAATCGTTGTTGAACACCGTTTGAACGAGTTGTTTTGCTGCCAGAAACGGAGATGCAGCCGAAGCAATCGCGCTAATGACGGAAACACCGTCCGCTCCAGCGTTCATCACTTCACCAGCATTTTCCGCGGTAATGCCTCCAATGGCCACAAGCGGAATATCGACTCCTTGACCACGAAGAAAGCGAATAATCTCAGGGCCTTGCGCTTTCTTCGCATCCTCTTTCGATTTCGTTGGATAAATTGGTCCAACTCCGATATAATCGGCACCAGCAGCGATCGCCGCTTGCGCTTCTTTCAAATTATGTGCCGACACTCCAAGAATTTTATCGCCGATTTTTTCGCGGACGATGCGCGCATCTTCATCATCCTGCCCGATATGCACACCATCGGCATCAAGAGCTAACGCTAGTTCGACATCGTCATTGACGATAAACGGTATGCCGCGCTTTTTGCAAATATTTTGCAGCTGTCTGGCGAACTCGTATTTTTGTTCACCGACAAGCGCACCGCTCCCTTTTTCGCGAAATTGAAACAGCGTAATTCCGCCATCAATCGCTTCTGTTAATACTTCTAATGGCTGTTTTTTACAATTTGTACTTCCCATAATAAAATATACTTTCAATCGTTCTCTCATTACTTCGCTTGCAATTCGGGCCACTTTCCACTCACCTACCGCGCTTGTTTCTCCCGGTACGCCCAATGATTTGTCGGGCCGTGACCGTGGCCGATGCCTAATTCATGACTAATGGCGGCTTGAATAAACGATTTCGCTGTCTGCACTGCTTCTTGCACTGTTTTTCCTTTTGCGAGCTCTGCCGTTATCGCCGCGGCAAACGTGCATCCTGTTCCATGCGTATGTTTTGTATCGATTCGCTTGCTTGTGAAATAGAAAAATTCACTTCCGTCATATAATACATCGACCGTTTCTTCTCCATCATCGTCGTGGCCGCCTTTGATCACGACGTATTTCACTCCTAGTTCATGCAGACGTTTCGCCGCCTCCTTACGGTCCTCAATCGTTCGAATCGTAAGGCCGGTTAATGCTTCTGCTTCTGGAATGTTCGGGGTAACCACCATCGAAAGCGGAAGCAAATGCGTTTTTAATGCGCTGACCGCCTCTTCTTGCAATAGCGGAGCACCGCCTTTGGCAATCATGACCGGATCGACGACGAGGCGTTCCCACCCGAATTGTTTCACTTTCGAAGCAACCACTTCAATAATTTCCGCACTAAACAGCATCCCGGTTTTTACAGCATCCGCTCCTAAATCGGTTCCGACGGATTCAATTTGTTGCGCGACCGCTTCCGGCGACAATGGGTATACTCCTTGCACGCCGAGTGTATTTTGCGCCGTTACCGCTGTTAATGCGGACATCCCAAATACACGCAATTCTTGAAATGTCTTTAAATCCGCTTGAATCCCAGCACCGCCGCCGCTGTCCGAACCGGCAATCGTTAACGCTTTATATACCATGATTTTCTCTCCCTTCATTCTCCTCGTTCAATGCGACCGTATCGGCTAATCTCATCCGCTCCTACGCGGAAAAGCGCGTCCAAAAAGGCGATTTGAAAGCTGCCCGGTCCTTCGTCTCCTGCATTTTTCGCAGCGATTTCCGCGGCAACTCCATAGATGACAAGCGCCGCCGCCGCCGCTTTTAACACATCCCGCTCTACAGCCGCAAATGCGCCAATAACAGATGTCAATAAGCAGCCAGTTCCGGTCACTTTCGTTAACAACGGATGCCCGTTACGAATGATATACGTCGTATTTCCATCTGTTACAACATCCTCTTTTCCTGTAATGGCGACTACTGTTTTCAGCTGCTTGGCCGCTTTTTTCGCAAGCGATACGACATCCCCGCTGCCTTCTCCCGCATCGACGCCTTTAATGGTCCACGATTCGCCGATAGTATTCGCGATTTCCGCCGCATTGCCGCGAATGACAGACAGTTGGACCGCGCTCGCAATGTTTCGCGCCGTCTCCGTGCGATACGGCGTCGCCCCGGCGCCAACCGGATCGAAAATAACAGGAACGCCAGCTTCGTTTGCCGCTTTTCCGGCAATGATCATCGCTTCCACTTCTGTTGGATTTAATGTTCCGATATTTAAGACGAGCGCCCCCGCAATTTTTGCCATATCCGCAACTTCCTCTTTCGCATACGCCATGACCGGTGAAGCACCTAACGCAAGCAGGCCGTTTGCCGTAAAATTCGTTACGACCACATTCGTAATGTTATGTACAAGCGGATTGGCTTGTCTAACCATTTGCAATGCGTTTATCGCTTCTTGGTTGTTCATTTCCCATCCTCTCCCTTTTTTGCGAATAAAAAAACACTTTGCGCGCAAGCAAAGTGTATACGAATCCCACAGTCACTTTCCCTGCGCTGGCATTACCCAAACAGGTTCGAACGGTCAACGGCGGAATTAGCCGTACTCTCAGCCTGCTTCCGCAAGCTCCCGCAAAACAATATATAGTTTTTCACAAAAGAGTCTACTCCTTCTTTTCACATATTGCAAGTAAAAATATCACATTATGAACGGTGTTTTGAAATTTCCGGCATCGTTGATCCTTCACTTAGTGAAGGAGATTGGTGCCACGGCTGCGGCATCGGCAAATTAAATAAATCAAGATCGACAATGTATCGGGGGCGCCGTTTTGTTTCTTTATAAATTTTCCCAATATATTCTCCGATCAACCCAAACGCAATAAGCTGCAAGCCGCCGAGAAACCAAATGGATGTAATGAGCGATGTCCAGCCTGTTTGCGTATGGCCGGTAAATTTTAAAAGAAGAAAATATACTCCAAACAATAAGCTGACGAAAAAGGAAACAAATCCAATGAGCGAAATAATGCGAATCGGCGTAATGCTAAACGAAGTGATCCCATCAAGGGCAAACGCGATCATTTTTTTGAGCGGATATTTCGTTTTTCCTGCAAACCGCTCTTTCCGATCATAATAGATGGTTGTGGAGCGAAACCCTAGCAGCGGCACGATTCCGCGCAAAAACAAATTCACTTCCTCGAACCGTTCGAGTTCCTCTACCGCCCGCCGGCTCATTAACCGATAATCGGCATGGTTATAAACGAGATCGACTCCCATTGCTCTCATCAGTTTATAAAACCATTGAGCAGTGTGGCGTTTAAAAAACGTATCCGTATCGCGCTTATTGCGCACCCCATACACAATTTCATATCCTTCATGAAACTTTTGGACAAAATCGCGAATGACGGAAATATCATCTTGCAAATCCGCATCGATCGAAACGATGCAATCAGAACGCGTTTTCGCAGCAAACAGCCCCGCTAACAGCGCGTTTTGATGCCCCACATTGCGCGCAAGTTTCACCCCTTTTACTTCCGGATAACGCAAGCTTGCTTTATAAATAATGTCCCATGTCGCATCACCGCTTCCGTCATCGACAAATAATAACGTGCTTTCAGGAGAAACAAGGCGCTCGGCAATCAGCTCCTCCCGCAGATTGCGGAGCTGGCGAATCGTTTCCGGCAATACTTCCTCTTCGTTATAACACGGCACAACAATTGTAAGCATTGGTTCGTTCATGTTAACCCCTCCTTACGGTATCACCTTGTACAAATAAATCGTCCATGCCGATTCTTTGGAATGAAACACTTTTTCAAGCGTCAGCTGATTTTGTTTTGCGTTTTCAATCGGCAATGCCGAGAAAATATAACGGCCGCCCATTTCGCGAAATACATTCGTATTTAGCTGTAAATGTTTAATCGTTCGTTTTGAATTCTTGTTAAACATATAATGTTTTCCTAACTCGTCGACAAAAATATAGCAACGTCCGCCCCATTCGTCGAAGTATTCGCGCAGCTTTTTGTTTTTCGCCAGCTCTTTTGCGATAATTTGGCGAAACTTATGTTTATATGACAGGGGATAAAAATTGTTATACGTATCTAATGTGTAAAATCCGTTATATTGCGCGATTGCCGGGTGAATGCCGATGCTGGCGACACGATATTTGTGAACCGGCAGTCCGATGTGCTCTTTTATTTCTTGGAATTGCTTTTCCGCATAAAACTCGCGAAACGACGGCTTATTGCGATGCGCAATTTCCTCGTTAAAAGCGGTGAGAACGACTAACTGAGAGGCAATCGCTGCAAAACATGCCTTTTTCCATGAATGGCCTTGCTGCCATAAAATTTTAAGGGAAATGGCAAACAGCACGTAAATGACCATCGGCCGCAAAAAGTGATAGCGGGCAAAATTAAATTTATCCAGAAGATCAAAACGTTCTGTTAACGGGACCCAGCCTTTATAAAACCAAAACGCGTACCACGTCGACAGCGCAAAATTCAATACGTGTAAAAATACAAATAGCTTTTCCCGCTTCCATAACTTTTTCTTCCAAACGATATACAACGCCACTAACGTCACCGGCAAAATAATCAGTCCGTGTACCGTCATCACATGCGTATGGCCGAGAATATAGTTTTTAAAAATTAGACGTATGACACGCCAAAGCGGCAAGCGGGCATGAAAATACTCATCACGGCTTGTCGGTTCATCAGAAAATAACAGCGAATGAACAAGGCGGTAATCAATCGCCAAATAAATGGCCGTCATGTACACAATGGCAAAGAAAAAGCGCCAATTCCATCCTTTCCCGCGAATGACGTCGACAAGCCACCATATTCCCATCGCACTAAGGAAAAAGAAGAAACCGAGCACGAGACTCGAATAAAACGGCAATAGCGTAAGCACAAGATAGTTTACCCATGAACGCTCGCCAGCGCGGATGTTCAGAAGCGCCCACAGCGCAAGCGGCATTCCAAGCGTGCTAAGCATCCCTGATGGCCAAAACGGTGTCAGCGCAAAAGCAAGCGACGCTCCAATGCGAATCCATACCCATTTTTCATCTGGAACAACATATTTCCTTAACAGCAAGTACATCCCGATAAACGCAAACACGCGAGTAATCGCCTGACTAAGTCCATATGCGTAAATGGATGGAAATAGCGCGTGAAGCCAAACGATTCCGCTAAATTCCGTACCGAACGCATTTCGAGGCAACCCGTTAATAATTTGCGGGATGACCGCATGAACCGAACCAAATAACTCTCCGCTTTTTGTGACGACTTTATACCATGCAATATTGGAATCTAAATTATCATGCACACGCATATGCGCATCTTCGCCAAGCAGAAAATACGGCGATACAAACAAGGCGATTGCAAGGAATGAGAAAAACAGGAGTTGCTTTTCTATTGTCGGCACCTCATCCCCCTCCATTTTTAAAATGTCTTCCTTTATTTTCTAACGAAAAAGGAAAAATATGCATCTTTTCTATCATAGAAAAAAGACCGCTCCAAAAAGCAGCTTTTGCTTTTTGGAAGCGGCCTTATGTTGCTGATTATGCAAACACTTTCATGTTTTTGCCCCTTTTTCTAATTTTTGATACTCTTCTTCTTGCAATTTCCGCCACAATAATTTTCCGCTTGATGTCATCGGCAGCGACGAACGGAATTCGACGATGCGCGGATATTTATAGGCGGCCATTTGCGTTTTCGCCCATTCGATAATTTCTTCTTCTGTGATTTTGCCGACGTACTCATCTTGAAGCACAATAAATGCTTTCACCGTTTCTCCTCGGCGCGGATCAGGAACACCAATGACGCACGCTTGTTGCACGGCCGGATGCTTATAGAGCAACGATTCAACTTCGGTCGGCCATACCTTATACCCAGACGCATTGATCATCCGCTTGACGCGGTCGACAATGAAGAAATATCCGTCTTCGTCCATCCGCCCAATGTCGCCGGTGCGGAAAAACCGTTTTCCATCGATTTCAATAAACGCTTCTTCCGTTTCTTTTTCACGGCGATAATATCCCTTAAACACTTGTGGGCCGTGCACGACGATTTCCCCGATTTCCCCGACGCCAAGCTCTTTTCTGGTCTCCAGGTCAATGATGCGGGCGTCGACGTCAAACGATGGAATGCCCAAGCATTGCAATTTCGGACGATCCGGCGGGTTGAAATGGGTATGCGAAATCGTTTCGGAAAGCCCATATCCTTCCATATATTGCACTCCTGTCAGCTTAAACAATTTTTCTCCGACCGCTTCTGGAAGCGGCGCGCCCCCGCCAGCGATGCTAGCAAGAGAAGAAATATCATATTTTGACAATGACGGATTGGCCAAAAAGTCAATAAGCATCGTGCTAATATTGACCCAATGTGTACAGCGATGCATTTCAATCAAACGCGCGGCACTATCGCGATTCCAACGGGTCAACAGCACCATCGCCGCGCCCGCAAAAATTGGAAGATGCATGCTGTGGACCATTCCGGTAACGTGAAAGAGCGGCAAGGTGACGAGGCAAACCGTATCGCTTGTTACGTTTGCCCAATGATAGGCGCTGACAATGTTGGCGTTTACCGTCCGGTGCGAATGAACGCACCCTTTTGGCACTCCCGTTGTTCCCGATGTATATGGAAGCACAGCAATATCATCGACATGGCCTTGATATGGGTTCGGCGCAAGATTTGCTTCTAAACAATTGACCCAATAGCATACATGTCCGCGGTCATACGATTGCCGCGGCAGTGCGACTTCATCTGGCAGCGCGATTGGCGTAGATTCGGAAATATAGTCCGAATAAGCGGCGACGATGATATGTTCGAGAGGGGTTGTAGATAATAGCGGCTCCACTTTAGCAAACAGTTCCTGCCCGATAATGCCAACTTTCGTTTCGCAGTCTTGAATATAGAACGAAAGCTCTTCGGTTGTATTCATCGGATTAATCGGAACAACAATCGCTTCCGCACGTAGAATTGCATAGTAGGAAATGATAAATTGCGGGGAATTTTGCATGTATAAAAGCACTCTGTCGCCTGGTTGGATGGAAAGTTTTTGCTGCAGGTAGCCGGCAAGCGCGTTGACTTGCTCCCATAATTGTTTGTAAGAGTAAGAGGCGCCGTAGTAGTGGATAGCGGTTTTTTGAGGGTAGCGCTTCGCTGTCGTTTCTAAATGATCGACGATCGTCGTTTCCGGCACGGTCAGCGTTTTGCTCAACCGTTTTGGCCAATATGGAAAATGGCGATTATTCATTCACCTCTCCTCCCTCAACAACAAATTTAGAAAGCGTTTACAAAAAAATACGCTTCTGTTATTCTTCCTATTACTCCTTGTTATACATTATCTATTAACCAACCAGTTAGTATGTATATGTTTTCTTTTATCATACTACGCTCTACTGATAATTTCAATAATTTTCCGAATATTATTTGAAATAAATTCCCCGCCGCCCGCTCCCCGTAAAAGCTATTTGCTAACCAAGGCGCCAAAATAAAAGGACATCGCAATGCCGGCATTATAGGAAGCGGCGCAGGACAGGGACGCATTCCGACATCGAAGCGACAATGATATCGGCGTCGCCGTGCTTAGCCAATCTGTACGCATCGATAAAAATGGTGCGGCAGCCAAGCCGGCGCGCCGGGAGGATGTCATTTTCCAAATTGTCGCCGATGCTTATCATCTCTTCATACTGGATATGATAACGATCCCGAATCGTTTGCAGATGGCTTGCCGTTTTGATCGGCTTGCCCGCTTGGAAAATTTTATGATGAAAAACATCTGCTAATTTTAGTTTGTGTAAAATCGCTTCGCTATCCGGTTCTGGGCTATTTGTCATTAAAATGAGCACAATATTGTTTTTCAGCTTCTGCAGCGTCTCGGCAAGTCCAGAAACTCCTTTCATTTCAAATTCCGGCCCCATCATCCACTTTCTCGTTTCCAAAAACGCCGCATACGTCTCTTCGTTCGTCAGCCCATAATGACGGCCGATCGAGCTTGGCGCCCACCATAAGTCGCCGATGCTAAATAAGCGGTCAAGATCGATTTTCACCTGCCCGGGGTAGATCGTTTTTACTTCGGCAGCGCCCAGCTTTTCGCCGTTCCAGCGGTACGCTTCGCTAACGATGCCGTTTTGCAAAAACAAAATAAGATCTTCCTCCGCGTCATACACGCTGCCGATGCGAAGCGGATGGCGGCCGGAAAGAACCGCGCGGTAATCTTCCCAAAAACGGTGTTGATCTTCTTTGCGCAGCCGCTTGGCGACCTGTGCGGCGTAATATTCAAAATGATGGGTTTCTTCATACAATGTACCGTCTAAATCAAAGACAAGCGCTTTTATGTTTCTGTTGTTCATGCTGCTTCCCCTTTCTTGATCGCTGCGGCCGCTTGATATGTTTGTTTTCCGGCCGCAAGCGTGCGGCAACCTGATCGGCGGTACGCCGATCAGATGCCGGCTGAATGGCGAAAAACGGGATTTTGTTCATTGAATCTTCTTCTTTGCTGGAAGATATCTTTCTTTATTTTCCAATCTGGAAAGGTAAATTATTTATTCATCAGTGAATTTTTTGCCATTGATTCGTTTTTATTGGAGAAATCCAACTCCTGAATTTTTATTATTAATTGCAAAAAACGATAGGAATAGTCTACATATATGGTAAAATGAATCATTTCTATAACTGTCTTATTTAAGACCGATATCTATCTCTCCTATGATCATTAATGCCTGAATGGATAAAAGGAGTTGATAATGAATCATAGGATTTCGCAGTTCTTGTTGAAGGATGCTTTCAATTTTGCTCACCCTGTATCGCAATCCGCTGATGGACAACGCCAAGTCTGCGGCTGTCTGTTCTAAGTTGCCGCCGTTGATTAAAAAGATATACAATGTACGAATAAGTTCTACGTTTTTTGGATCATCCAAGTTTAAGTTTCCAAGGCAAGCTTTGGCCATTTTTTTCACTTCTTGTTCATTATTTTCATTAATAAGAGCGCCAACGACTCCTAAAGATTCGAATGAAATGATTTGTTGGTGTTTTGATGCGACTCTGACGGATATAAGCGCTTCTTTATAAGCGTCCCCAGCATGCGATACATTGTTTACTTTGGAACTGATTCCTCCGTAAAATGTAACAGAAGAAAATTGAGACGATTGCAAGCCAACAAGTTTTGCTAGCCATGTTTGTATCCCTTCTTTTTCGACTTGATCTTCTGTAATTAACAGAATAAGATGTTTTGCACGCTGGCCAATCAGCATGTTTTGTTTTTGATCATTCCCATAGGCGGTGAGAAAACTTAAAATTTCTTTTTGTATTTCTAATTCTTTTGACAAATCATTTTCTTGAAACCGGCAATCCAGAACACAGACATAAAAAGGCTTGGATAAATCCACTCCTATTAAACTAGCCTTCATGATTAAGTCGTGATGGTTGCTTTGTTGTCTCGCATTAATGATTTCTTCCAAAAAGAATCCTTTGATCCGTTCATATGATTCAAGTTTCGTTTTTTCGTTGAGCAAACATACCGAACTGACAGAGGCCAACCGTTCTAAAATCATGGAAGAAATCGAGGCGTTGAATTGGTTCAAATCGTGATAAACAAACGAACAATATCCTACTATTTTATTTTGCAAAAAAATTGGTGTCATTAAGCGATAATGATAGCGCAGATGAAGAAGATGGGTCGATGTTACAATGGCTTGGGGCTTGCAAAAAGGATTTTTTTCTAAATAGTCAATGAGTTCGTTTTTATATTGTTCTAATTCATTGGAAGTGATTCCAGCATAGGCCATCGGATGAAGGTGCAAGTTCTCGATCAAAACTGGAATATTCATCGATTGAAACATTTGACAAACAACGGAGTCTAAATTGTTTCCTTTAATGACTTCCTCGGTGAGCTTCTTATGAATAGCTGTTACAAATTTCAAATTATTTCGTTCTTCCAACAGTTTTTCATATGTTGCAGCCAGTTCTTCTACGATTGGGGACTCATCAAGATACCGCAGCTCTTGTTCCGCTTCTTTTCCCCATTGGTCCACCGTTTTGCCGATCCAATGGCATGCTTCTTTTCCCATCCCCTCACATGTCATTTCTTTGAAAATAGTTTTTTCTCCGGCAATTTCCGAAACAAAACCGCTTGCATATCCGGAAAGAGTAAAGCAAACCGGGATGGATGATGTCCCAAAATGGCGTACGTGTTCTTCTGCTTCATAGGAATGAGACCAATATCCTTCCATTGTAACTTGGCATTTTCCATTTTCGCTTTTGACTTCCAAAAAAGTACATCTCGCTTTCACATGGCCTTTCATCGTATGCAGCTTTGGTCCATATTGGATGTACTCCTCCATCGTGCAGTTTGCATGATTTAACAGTTCTTTCGCGTCTTGTCTTCCTAGATTCCATCCATACCGAAACAAAAAGCCTTTCATTCGCTCAAAACCCATATCGCGAATTAAATCCCTGCGCAATAATCCGAGCGCATCTGCTGCCACTATAATCGAGCGGGACTCCCCCATATAAATGTAACCGTTATCAAATTTCAATTCAAATTGATCCAGTACCGATTTTGGTTTGTTCATACATAATCACCTTAATATTCAATGAGTTCCCCAATTAAGTGACTGAGCGGATACGTTTTACAGGCTAAGACATATCCTTGCCGCCGTTCCTCATCGGAAAGAGCTCCTTTGGAACACAATCCAATTTTGTATTCTCCTTCTTTAATTTTGACTTTGCACATCCCGCATCCTCCATTTGCACACCCATAAGGAATTTTTACTTGCTGAGATTTCGCCGCTTTTAATAAATCCATATTCTCTCCACAAGAAAATACTTTTCCACCTATATTAATTTGATATATCATTGGCTGTTCCTCCTTTGAATTTAAGCATGCGCTCGGCAGCACATTATGCGCCATGCTTTGAAGATTTTTCGGACTTCGAAGGAGAACTTGTTTTTATTGGCAGGCGAAATGAAACACTCTAAAAAGTGAAAAGATATAGTGAAAAAGAAGCCGCCGGATTGTATCGTTGATGAACATAACATCATCCGGCGGCATATGAATTATTTCAAAGCAATACAAATATTTTTTGCTTCTGTGAAAAATTCTAAGCTATGTCTTCCTCCTTCACGACCAATGCCGCTTTTCTTGAAACCGCCGAATGGAGCTCTCAAGTCACGCACGAACCAGCAATTGACCCAAATGGTACCGGCACGAACTTGATGGGAAATACGGTGGGCGCGCTGCAAATTCTCAGTCCAAATCACTCCGTTTAATCCATATTGCGTGTTATTGGCGATTTGCACAGCTTCTTCTTCTGTATCAAAAGGAATTAGCGTAACGACAGGCCCGAATATTTCTTCTTGGCAAATACGAGCTTCTGGATTTTCATGTACATAAACCGTTGGCTCCAAATAGTACCCATTTTTCAAATAGTCCGGCAGATTGGCAGGGCGCTTTCCTCCTGTAATCAAAGTCGCATTTTCTTGTTTAGCAATTTCTAAATAGCTTGTCACCTTTTTATAATGTTCTTCGCTGACAAGAGGACCCATATTTGTCCGCGGATCTTGCGGATCTCCTACAACTAATTCTTCCGCTGCTTTTTTGAAGCGAGTGACAAACTCATCAAAAATCGAGCGTTGTACAAGAATTCGGGAGCCGGCAAGGCAAACTTGCCCTGAGTTTAAGAATGCCGCTTGAATGGAAACAGGAATCGCTTTGTTAAGATCGGCGTCTTCAAAAATAATATTTGCTGCTTTTCCTCCCAACTCAAACGACACTCTTTTTAGCGTATCGGCGCCTGTTTTCATAATTGCTTTTCCCGTTGTTGTTTCTCCCGTAAACGAAATTAAGTCTACTTCCGGATGGGCAGTCAAAAACTCGCCAGTTGAATTCGGACCAAACCCATGGACGACATTGACCACTCCATCTGGAATGCCAGCTTCTTTCGCAATTTCACCGAGAAGTGAAACCGTTAATGGAGTGGCTTCCGCCGGTTTAATGACTGCCGTATTTCCCGCGGCCAAGCACGGTCCTAATTTCCATGTTGTGAGCATAAACGGAAGATTCCATGGTGTGATTAAAGCGGCTACACCGACAGGTTCGTAACGGGTATAGTTCAAGTATTCTTCTTCCATCGGGTATACTTCGCCGCCTAATTGTTCGACAAAATCTGCGAAAAACTTCAAATTATGAGCCGATCTCGGAATTTCTTTTTCAAACGCTACAGAATATGGCTTCCCGACATCCGTTGCTTCAAGGCGTGCAAGTTCTTCTCTTCTTTCCATTATAATTTCTGCCATTCTTCGAATTTTTTCGCACCGCTCTTTGACGGTCATCGTCCGCCATGGCCCTTCTTCAAACGCTCTTCTTGCCGCTTTGCACGCCCGATCGACATCTTCTTTTGTCGCTTCATGTACTTTCGCAATGACTTCCTGTGTTGCAGGGTTTTTCACTTCAAATAACGAATTGCTGCTTGAAGTTACATATTCCCCATCAATAAATAATTTAATTTCTCGTACTTTTGTATCTACCGATTTCATCACTTCATTCACTCCTTTTCATGTTCTCTTCGTTTTTTCACGGATTCTCCAGCAATTCCCCAATGTTCCAAAGGCATTTCCTGAATCATTACTCGAACACTTTCTTTCGGCGCATCCAACACTTTGCACACCGTCTCCGTCAGCTCGTAGATGAGTGCCTCTTTTTTTTCAAGAGAACGCCCTTCTAATAAATAAACTTGAATGAAAGGCATATCTATTTACTCTCCTTTCCAAAGGTGAAAGAGGCTTCAACCGAACCAAAACGGTCCAAGCTCATCGAGAATACGTCTCCTTCTTTTATTTCCACCGCGCCGGTTAACGCCCCGCTTAGAACCACTTCTCCCGGTTTAACCGATTGATCGTAACGAGAAAGTTTGTTCACCATCCAGGCAATGGCCCTTACCGGATGTCCCATCACGCTTGCACCGGCACTCGTAGAAACAATAGCCCCATTCTTTTTAAAAACCATACCAATTAAACTTAAATCTTCCCCATCATATTTCGTAAAACGTTCTCCTAAAATGAAGCGGGAAGAAGAAGAATTATCGGCAATGACATCCGCCAAAGTGAAAGAAAAATTTTGATAACGGCTGTCAATAATTTCAAGAGCCGGTGCGATGTAGGCCGTCTTTTGCAAAACTTCCGCCACGGTGACGCCCGGTCCTTTTAGTTCTTCTTTAAAAATAAAGGCAATCTCTGGTTCAATTTTTGGGTGTATTAATGTTTTCAAAGAAATGGAGCCATCGCTTTTCAGCTGCATATTCTCCAACAAAACTCCATAAGTCGGCTCGTGGACCCCCATCATTTCCTGTTTGGCTTTACTTGTCAATCCTAATTTCCAACCAACAATTTTCGTCCCTTCGTCCCGGCATTTTCGTTCAATCAATCGGTTTTGTACTTCGTAAGCAAGATGGACATCCAATTCGGGATAGCGATCCACCAGTTTAGGAATCGCCTTCCCGTGCTTTTCGGCAAGGAATAATTCATCGACGATGGAATCGAGAATTTCCGTCTTTAACATCCAATCACCTCCTTAACTAATGGTTTCTACGGTTTTTTTCTTTGCCAGCTGGGCGGCGATATCGTAAATGAAATCTTCTTGTCCCCCGACGGCTTTTCTCTTGCCTAGTTCTACTAAAATATCCCGTTCATCAACGCCGAATTTCTTGGCTGCATCTTGTGTGTGAAGAAGAAAGCTGGAATAAACCCCCGAATATCCCATAATCAGGCTTGAACCAGTGATTTCTTGAGGCCGTGGCATAAATTTGGCCACCACTTCATTGGCGACATCCATAATCGGATATAACTTTACACCTGTTTCATATCCGAGACGTTCAAACACAGCAACCATCACTTCTGTTTGTGTATTGCCGCTTCCTGCCCCTAAACAGCGCAGGCTGCCGTCAATATAAGTGGCTCCTGCTTCCACCGCGGCAATAGAGTTCGCCATCGCTAGAGATAGGTTGTTATGGCCATGGAAGCCGATCTCGCATGATAACGCCTCCCTTAATGCGGACACTCGTTCCTTCACTTCATGTGGAAGCAATGCGCCGGCCGAATCTGTCACATACACAATTTCCGCTCCGTAACTTTCAAACAATTTTGCTTGTTCGACCAGCTTTTCCACTGGAGCCATATGTGCCATCATTAAAAATCCTACTGTTTTTAATCCGAGCTTTCTTCCAAGCTCAATGTGCTGTTTCGCAACGTCCGCTTCCGTTACATGGGTTGCCACCCGCACCATTTTCGCTCCCGCTTTTACTGCTTCTTCTAAATCTTCCTTTACACCGATTCCTGGAAGAAGAAGAACGGAAACTTTAGCGTTTTTGCAGACTTCAGCAGCCGCTGCAATCAGTTCCATCTCATTCACTTTGGAAAAACCATATTGCAACGAAGAGCCGCCTAATCCATCGCCATGGGAGACTTCAAAATATTCAATTCCTGCTTTGTCTAATCCTTTTGCCACTTCTTTTACTTGTTCAATGGTGAAAGCATGTTTCATCGCATGACTTCCATCCCGCAATGTTACATCGACTAAATGAATTTTGGATGGTGTTGCCATAATCCCCTCTCCTTTCGTTTCGACTATGAAACTACCGAATTTTTCATTTTTGCCAATTCTTCTCCTACTTTTACTGCAGACGCGGTCATAATATCGAGATTTCCAGAATACGGAGGAAAATAATCACCTGCTCCTTCTACTTCGAGAAATACCGATATTCTTTTTCCGTCAAACATCGGTTCGCTCCGCAAACGGTAACCAGGCACATACGTTTGAACTTCCTTGATCATCGATTCGATGGAACGAACGATTTCTTCTTCTTTTCCCGTTTCTTCCACAAGCGCATGAATCGTGTTTCTCATAATAATCGGCGGTTCAGCAGGATTTAAAATGATAATCGCCTTTCCTTTCTTGGCTCCTCCCACTTTTTCAATGGCTCTCGCCGTCGTCCGGGTGAATTCATCGATGTTTGCTCTTGTACCTGGACCAGCGCTCTTGCTCGCAACCGTTGCTACGATTTCCGCATATTCCACTGGTACAACCCGATGAATAGCGTGAACAATTGGAATCGTTGCCTGACCGCCGCAAGTGACCATATTAACATCAGGAGCATCCAGTTCCTCTTTTAAGTTGACCGGCGGCACGACAAAAGGACCGATGGCGGCAGGGGTTAAATCAACAATTTTTTTATTTAATTTTGTTAATACTTCATGATGTTTATAGTGAGCTTTCGCTGTCGTTGCATCAAAAAGAATATCCGCCAAGTCAGGATTTTTTAAAAACCCCTCTATTCCGTTATCAATCACCGTAACTCCCCGATCTTTTGCTCTTTTTAATCCGTCCGAATGAGGATCAATCCCGATCATAACACTCATTTCCAAATATTTGCTTCTTTCTATTTTGTACATTAAGTCCGTGCCGATATTGCCGGATCCAATAATCCCTGCTTTTAATTTCATGCTCATTCCCCTTCCCATGTAACGTGTTTTTATTTTCCAACTTGCAAGCGGCATTCCCGCTATGTGCAGCGAATTTTTATATGAAGGAAACAGATACTTCACCCATATGAGCAAATTTTACGGTAAATGCATCCCCGCGAGATACAGGCACAGCGGCGGTCAATGCTCCTGATAAAATGATTTCCCCTTTATGTAAAGAAATATGATAACGGCTAAGAGCATTGGCGAGCCAGATGACGGCATGGATCGGATTTCCCATGACAGCCGCTCCGGCAGCGGTATTGATCAATTGACCATTTCGATAAGCAGCCATACCGATATGAGAAAGATCGACGTTTTCGATCGGCATCGGTTTTCCCCCGATAATGGCTCTGGCAGAAGAACCGTTATCGGCAACCGTATCTTCAAAACGAATCTTCCAATCTCTGATTCTACTGTCGATAATTTCAATGGCTGGGGCCACATATTCCGTCGCATGGATCACATCCATCATCGTGACATTGGGACCCTTTAAATCTTTCTTTAAAATGAAGGCGATCTCAAATTCTACTTTTGGCTGGATGAACTCATCAAGAAAAACATTTTCTCCATCCAACACAATCATATCGTCAAGAAGATGGCCATAATCCGGTTCCGATACTTGAAGCAAATTTTGCATTGCCTTGCTCGTCAAACCGATTTTCTTGCCAACGATGGTTCGTCCGTTTTCCAACTTATATTCCACTTGCTTCAATTGGATTTGATAAGCCTCATCTGCCGTCAAATGAGGAAAAACATTGGTAAGCGGGTCAATAGGTTTTTTCTTCTTTTCCGCTTCCAATAATAAAGCGGCGATTTCTGTAATGTTCATCATTTCCCTCCTCAAAAACGAAACTGTCGCCTTGTACTTGGCTTATTCGCGATGCAACTTAGCATTGTAAGCACAAGCGGTACAGCCAAAGAATGAATCGTAACTCCTAATTTTTACATAAATATAAAAATATTCTTAAATTTTATCCTTGAAAAAGCTTAAAAGCAAAGAATGAAAGCTATCTCTGTGCTCTACTTGCGTCCAATGGCTGCACTGTCCGTAAATCATCATTTTCACCCGCGGAAGATGTTGGGCAAGATAATAACTTGTTTCGACAGGGACGATCGGATCATTCAGACCGTGAACGAGTAAAACTTGTTGTTGAATGCGGCGCAGCGTGGCGCTTGGCAGAACGAGATCATCCACAATCTGCTGGCGAGGTGGAGGAAACATTGCTTCATATGAACGCCGCACCGCAGGATTCATCGCAGCCTCAAAGCGCATTTTGCTAATGTTGTCAAGCTGGTCTTCGATAAAACTTTCATCATAAGCAAACCAGCGAATCATTTGCGCCATTGCCTCTTTAGAAGGATCCTCATAAAATCCCCAAATGCGGTCAAGCTCTCGAGTCAATCGAAACGGAGCACCAGCCGGGCCCATCAACACAACGCGGTCAATTCGTTCAGGTGCCTCGGCCAATAAGTGAAGAGCAATAGCCCCGCCTAAAGAATTTCCTACCAAATGGGTGCGTTTGATCTCCAATGAATCAAGAAGAAGTTTTATTTGGTCTACCCATAGCCTCATCCAAGACCGTATGCCTTTCGGAGGTGAAGACGGATGTTCCGACATTCCGAAACCGATTAAGTCTGGCGCTATACAATCAAACTCTTTTTCGCTGAAAAAAGGGAGCGCATATTGCCAATTGGACCAAGCGGTTGCTCCCGGGCCGGATCCATGGATAAAAAGAATCGCTTCACTGCTCCCGATACCGGCACGATAAAAATATGTCTCATAGGCTCCGGTTTTGATACGGGTACTCGTCACTTCCTGCAAACCAAACTACCTCCTATCGAACGCTGACAGCGAATTTTTGAAACCGCACTGTTATCATTCAGTGATAGCGATGACCATTCCCATTCCTTCCTGAGCATTGTTAGTTCAAAAAGGGGCCAGTGGACACAAGCCCCTTTATCGCATCACATCTTCTTTTTTTTACGTTAATGCTTTAGAGAATGATTCAACCAGTTCTCTTCGGTGATAGAAGATGCCTGCGCCAATCTTATCTTCCGTCCATGTAATGGTCGGGAAGTCAGCATAGCTCATATAACCGCTTGCGAATGCCTCGTTTCTATTTCCAGATGGGTCAAAGAAGTAAACGGTTTGACCGCGTGTGATTCCATGTCGGGTCGGTGTAATTTCGACTTGAACATCATTTTTTGTTAAAATATCCGCTGCTTTTAATACTTCATACCAGTTATCTACATAAAATCCTGCGTGGTGGAATTTGCCATCCGGTCCTTTCACGAAAGCAACGTCATGGGCTTTATTAGTCACTGACAAAAAGCTGCCTACTAAATCTTCCCCATCTACAGTAATGATTCTCTCCGTTTGTTTAAAACCGAGCACTTCCGTAAAGAAACGTGTTGCCGTTTTCAAATCATCGCCCGTTAAAAGAGCGTGATCCAAGCGATGTGGAGCAATTCCTTTTAACCCATCCGGCCATGGATGAGGGTTGAGAGTTCCTGTCTTTGTCCCCACTTGTTCGATGTCAGTATATAATTCCATGTAATGACCTGTAGGAATCTGGAAACGAATCGCTTCTCCTTCTGCTAATCTAGCACCTTTGGAAATCCGAGAAATTGTGCATCCAAATTGTTCAATTTTATATTCTAATTTTTCCAACTCGTAAATATCTTTTACCTTAAATGCCATATGATCCATTCCAGCCGTATCGGCTTTTTGTAAAATGATGCTGTGATGGTCGTATTCGTCCCAAGCTTTTAAATATACTCGATTTTCCTCGCGTCCTGTCACTTCAAGTCCAATGACATCTGTATAATATTTAACAGATTCCTCCAAATCTAGCACACGAAGTTCCAATCGACCTAATCTTAAAATTGCGCCCATTTCAATCCTCCCTTTCTTTCAACATTTTTATGAAAAGAACACAATAACCAACGCTTTCCATTAAACCGTTTCCAATAAAGATAACGCTGCTTCGCAACAAATCCGGTCTTCTTCTTCTGAACCGCCGCTGACTCCAATTCCTCCGGCTAAATCTTTTCCGTCATAAATCGGGTAACCGCCTCCGAAAATGACAAGCTTTTCTGTATGGACAATCCCAAGGCGCAAACTCGGCTCATCTTTGATCATGTCATACCATTGATGGGTCGGAATCCCGAAAGCTGCTGCCGTATAAGCTTTATTTTGCGCAATTTGTATGCTTAAAAGAGGAGCCCCGTCCATACGGCAAAAAGCTTTCAAGTTTCCTCCTTGGTCCACAATGGCGATGTTCACTTTAATTCCAAGTTCCGTAGCCTTTTGTACTGCTTTATCAATCATTTTTTGCGCTAAGTCACTGCTGATGCTTTTTTGCTTCAGGAATGCCAACGTTGCTCCCTCCTTCTATATCAACATCGCTATCCATGCACGGATACTAAATTTTTTGTTTGCTTTTCTTCTATTTCTGGGATGAAATGGATGTTTCTAGAAATCCATTTCACTTTCACTCGAAAAATATTCCATACAGAAGGGATGGGTGGACCAAGCCAATAGATTTTTTTCTGCTCTGTTACAAGCACGCGTCCGTCGAACCATTCTTTTCCATTACCAATCGCCACATCGTAGCATCCTTTTGGCGGAATCATATAGTACCGATCCAAAATCAACTCGTCTTTTCCATCTGTACGTATCATTTTTCCTTTTGTTTCGTAAAATTCTCCCAAGTAGTCAGGAAGTTCTTCCATCAATCCTAATTGAATCTTGTTTCTAATAAGCGTGGAACTAATTTTTTCATCATTTCGTTCCACATTTTCTACTTTAGTGACAGTGATAGAGTATCCGCTGTCTTCTTCCATCGTGTCTAAACTTCCTTTTCCTTTTCGACCGTACGTAAAGTCATATCCAGCTACTGCATGTTTGATTTGCAGAGGAACTAAATATTTCCAGACAAATTCTTTCGGTTCAAGTCTTGCAAATTCAGGTGTAAATCGTATTAAATAAAAGTAGTCAACCCCTAAGCGAGAAAACTTTTTCGCTTTTTCGGCAGGCGGGAGCAAATAATGGACACGTTCTCCCGTTTTGCCGATAATTTCTTTTGGATGCGGAAAAAAGCTAATTACCGCTGTTTTTAACCCCTTTTTGTCCGCCAATTTTTTCGCGGTCTGAATAACTTTTTGATGTCCGAGATGAACGCCGTCAAAAAACCCTAGTGCAGCTACGGCAGGGCAAGAGGCAATAAGATGCAGATCATTTTTATGATCAATGGTGATCGTTTTCAATAGAATGCCTCCTCTTTTTAGCTCGACGTTTCCACTTTTTCGTTTTGGGCAAGCTGATGATATTTTCCGCTAAAAAACAGAAGCGGATCTTGCTCTGTAATTTTTATATCTGTCACTTCCCCAATGAAAAGGGTATGATCGCCTGCTTGAACTTCGTTAACAACTTGGCAGGAAATTTGTGCAAGAGCATCTTTAATGACCGGCAGTCCCCCCAGCTCTTCGAATTGCACATCTACTGGTTTTTCCAGCTGTCCGGCAAAATTCATCGAAAGCACTTTTTGATCCTGTGACAAAATGTTAACTGCATATTTTTTCGATTGTTGAATTTTTTCCAGCATTTTCGCTTTTTCTCCAATGGAAACCAACACAAGTTTCGGATTTAAGGAAACGGACATAAAGGCGTTTGCTGTCATTCCATGGACAGCCCCATTAAGCTCCGTCGTAATTACCGTAACCCCTGTTGCAAATTTCCCCATTGCATTACGAAATAAGCGATCGTCCATGTTTACCACCTCCTTTGCTGTTATTTCTGAATAAGTTCTTTTTGCGGAGACACCCAGGTATCATTGACCCAACCATGAAGGTCATAATCATCCAAAGCGGAATCGACAAACGCTTTAAATCGTTCGGAATCTCCAGTTACATCGGCAATTTTTAACGTCTCTAGACGGATGTTTTCATGGTTGCCCGCATAGTTGATTTCATAAAGTTCATGACGTCCGCCAAATTCCGTTCCGATCGCATCCCAAATCATTTTCATCAATTTCACCCGTTCTTCTGCACCAATGCCTGAACCGCGGTAATAACGATCCAAATACGGACGCAATTCCGGATTTAAGAAGTCGTTGGCGCTTGAAGGCAATTGAATGAGTCCCCCCGCTACGACTTGTTCAAAAATTTGTTTGACGCGCGGCCATACCATCGGAGCGAGCACCCGGTAAGCAGCACCGTACTGAAGATTCGGAAGCGCGACATCATTTCTCATTTCACAATTTGCTGCCATTGCTGTAGAAAGCGCCCAGAACATATTGCGGAAGGCTACGACCTCGCCGATGTTCGCCTGAACACCCCGAAATTGTTTCGTACCTGCTGCCTCCGTCGCTTTCATTAATAAGCCAACCATAAAGTCAAGCTTGACGGCAAAACGCGTACACCCCTGGAATGTAAAGCGGTTAACGAATCCCGTTTCAACAAAAAATCCATTTACTACTTTTACATTTTTATAAGCAAAAACGTTTTCCCAAGGAATAAATACATTGTCTAATACAATTACTGCATCGTTTTCATCAAAACGGCTGGAAAGCGGATAATCAAATGGAGAACCTAACGTTTTTGCAATTTGTTCATACGATTGGCGGCTGATCATTTTTACACCAGGCGCATTCATCGGTACAAAGAAGATGAGTGCATGGCTTTGATCACCGTCTCCTAAATCTTGGGCTCCATAGTTGGAAACGAAGTTGTAATGAGTTAGCGCTGCTGCCGTTCCCACCATTTTGGCACCGCTTACAACGATGCCGTCATCCCTCTCTTTTACAGCGCGGACATATACATCTTTATTTTCATGAAGAGGCTTGGAGCGGTCGACTTGCGGATTAATAATCGTATGGTTAATAAACGGAATTTCTTTTGTCGTTTTTTTGTACCAATTTCGCGCGTTGTCCTCAAAACCTTCGTAATAATCAGCAAACGCTTTCAAATGCGCTGTGAAAGAGGCTTTATAATCAGGAGTGCGCCCCATAAAGCCATAGCTCAGCTTGGCCCATTGTGCAATCGCATCTCTTGCTTCTAAAAGATCTTGAGCATTTTTAGGCTCTTTGAAAAATTTGTGAGTTCGATAACCTTCTTCAGTAGTGGTCGTTAAAATTTTTCCCATCTGTTCATCATGAAGAGCATCGTACATTCTAGCAATCGAACGAGCTGCATTTTCATAGGCAGGGTGTTTTGTTACATCATCAATCTTTTCTCCATTTAAATAAACAACCCGATGATCCCTTAAACTTTCCAAATACTCCTTTCCATTCATCATATCTTCCATCACCTTCCTAAATGAAAATTAAATTAACTACTATTTTCACTACGCTTATATGATATACTTAGTTAGAATTTTCAGACAACGACAATATTTGTCTAAAAATTCTGCAAAAATAAACAAATGTTGTTGAAAACGATAACAAAAAAAGACTGTCTCTTTGTCAAACGCCAGCGCTAGGTAGACATCAAAAAGCTGGCTATTTGAGTGCGAGACAGTCTTCCCTTCATCATATATATTTTTGTTCAACGCATCGTTTTGAACTTCTATGCTTTGTTCACCATTTCCACCCATACCGAACCAATCTCTGAAAACTGATGTATAATCACATCCGCCCCGCGCAGCTCTTCATCGTTGGCAAATCCAAACCGGCATCCAATCGACCAAATCCCATTATCCTTCGCCGCTTGAATATCGGAACGCCGGTCTCCGACCATCACCGCTTTTTCAATCCCGTAATCATTCAACAGCTGTTTGACTAACGCAGACTTCGACATCAGAGAAAACCGATCGAGGCTGTAAAAATCGATAAAATAGCGCTCGAGCAAAAAGGCGGTCCGAATCGCGGCGAGATAGCGCTGACGCCCGTTGCTTGCGACAAAAAGCGGAATTCCTTGATCGGCAAGGGCCGAAAGCGTCGTGAGCACGTCTGGGTATAACCGCCCGTTTCCTTGCTCGATTTCATCAATGATATCATCCAAAAACCATGCGGCTGCTCGGTCGCGCACCGATTCGCTTGCTTCCGGCATCAATTGGCGCCATACTTCTGAAACTGGGACGCCAAGAATCCGCAAATATTCCTCGACTGGCGTGTCCCCCTGCCACAGCCCTTCGCGGCGCAACCGATCAAACGTCTTATGCAGGGCAGGAACAAGGACGGTTTCCGTTTGAAACAGCGTGCCGTCCATATCGAAAACAATGGCAAATGGAATTTCCCTCATGTTGTTTCCTCCTTCACAAACAGCAGCAGCATCGAATCCATCACCGGCTCATAGCCGATTTCCATATAAATTTTATTCGAAGTCGGGTTGTCTAAATCGGTATAAAGAGAAGCGGTTTTATATCCCGAATCTAATAGCTGCTGCGTCAGTGCCGCCACACAATCAGAAGCGTATCCATTTTTTCGTTTTTCCAGCGGCGTATATACCCAGCCGATCGTTACATTCGTTTTCGTTGGACGGGCCCAGCGCGCCATCGAAACCGGCTCCTCATCGATCATCCATACGTATAGTTGCTGATTGGCGATCGCTCCTTGCACCGCCTGCGCCGCTTCCTCTGCGGATGTCGGGAGTTTAACATCCTCACAAAACCGGATAAACCATTGGCACAGCATTTCCATATCGCTCATTTGCGCCGGACGCAGCACGCCTCGTTTGGAGGCAGGCCTTTTCACTTTTTTCAGTGCATAAATCCGCTGTTTCATCTGAATATGGACACGGCGGTGCTGAAGCTTGGCGATCTTTTCCGCGAGCGCCGTCGCCAGCCATTTTTCGCCGATTATCCCCGGTATATTCGGATAGCTTTCGTACAGCTTTTTCGCGATTTCCTCTATTTCTTCGGTCGCAAATGGCAACGATTTTGACAAAATAAGCTGGCGCGGATGCGTTTGCAACAGGACAAGCGCCAGCTTACCATCTTTGTTCACTGTTCCCATATACAACGGCTTCTGTTCCGGCTTCATATTCATGATTACACCTAATGGCAAGTTGTTTTCCCCTTCATGTTGCTCAAGAAACGGCAAGACATCCCGTTTGAACAGTGAGAAATCGCTATATCGCCGCAATTCAAGCATCGCTTTCCCCTCCCTCTATGTATCTATTTGAATTTTCAAAACTATTGTTATAACCCGTGGTGCTAGTTGAGTCTTAACGCTCAACTAGCCCAAGAACAACAAGCGAGTAAGCCAGTAAAATACCATCCAATGCCGTTTCAAATCCGGAAACCGAGTTAGCTCGAATCTCGGTGATCCGATACGGATCGACTAAAATCGAAAACACGGTTTCAACCACTTTGCGTTTTCGTTTCATCCACTGTTTCCATGCGTCCGATTGGCGAATTCGCTGATTTTTTCGAACAGGCGTCCAAAAAGCGAATCGGTGCTCTTCGTACGGCTTCTTTTGTAGCTTTTGACTGATATACCCTTTGTCGCCTAGGTTATACGGATGTGGAATTTGCGTCATGACGGTTTCAGCGGCCACTCGGGCGTGACAAGACGCTTCGGTGACGACATATCTCATCGGAAGCCCCTGGTCGGTGACCTGCAGATGAAGCTTCAACCCATAGAAAGCGATCTTTTTGGAAGCACAATAGCCAATATCGGCGATTCCACGAAACCGTTTGACGCGATACATTCGGGCTGAATGACACAGCTCGATCGGCAAGCTGTCCACGACCGTATACGCATGGTGTTGCCCGCGCTTGGCCAGCTGGTGCCGCATCCACTTGATCGCAAAGCCAAGCGCCCGGCAGCGACGGTTGTACCGAGAACGTTCAGGGAACAAGGCCTTGGGGAACAAATTCCCGATCACAAACCGATGCCAAGCCGTTCGGAAGTGAAGCCCAACAATTTTCCGAGGACATGGACGGTGATGATGACCTCGTCCTTCTGTTTCAACAAATGAAGATTTCGACGTTGAAGATGAATCTGGATACTCGATAGTTGAGCGGATACAAAACACAAAATCGATACAGTGTGAGTAAAATGTTTGTGGGAAAAATTCTTAGAAGTTCCCCGATGAGGGGGTTGGGAACGTAGGTTCGCAATCCCCCTCATCGGGGCCACCAAGCGAAGCGCGGTAGGATCCCAAGCAGGAAACATGAAAAAAGGACTCTCTCCCTGTTATGATAATGATTGACCAAAACACCCAAACAGGAGGAGAGAGTCCATGAAGATTCAACAACATCTTACCACAAATTCGTTGACATGGAAAGAGATCGAACTTGATTTGTTTCGAGCCTTGCAAAACGCCTTCGCCGAGCTGTTTACGGCTCTGTTGGAGGACATCGACCGACAATTGGCGGAAACCCGGGACAAGCGCCGGTACCACTTGAAAGACAAACGACGCACCACGATTCAAACCCTGTTTGGCGAAGTCACCTTTGAGCGGAACTACTATTTGGATCGAGAACAAAACCGTTACACGTTTTTGCTTGACTCCTTTTTAGCGTTTGATGGATCGCAGTCAATCAGCCCTTGTCTAGAAGAAACGGCGGTGGGATTGGCGGTGGAGTGCTCTTCCTATCGCAAAGCGGCTCGTACGCTTGCCCAGATGGTCGGGTATCCGGTGATGAGCCATGAGGCGATCCGCCAGTTGGTGCTCGAAGCTGAAGCTCCGCTGTACTGCCCGGTGGACCAGCGATATGGACGGGTGCTGTTTGTGGAGGCCGATGGACTGTTTGTTTCTCGCCAAGGGAAGGGAAAACGGGCCAAGGAAGACAAGATCCTAACCGTTCACGAAGGGTGGAAGCGCAACGGCTCACGGATCGAATTTGTTAATCAGCGCCATTACGTCCATGAGGGCAAGAGGGAGGTGTGGGAAGGCTTCGAGGAATTTTTGATGAATGAATATGCCTATGATCCGTGTCGGGATCTTCTTGTCATAACGGGGACGGCGCTCCATGGATTACCGCATGCCGGGAGTATTTCAAGGGACGGGTCTGCTTCCAATTGGATCGATTCCACGTGGCGCGTGAGTTGCGCCAATGCCTCTCGGGCCATCCACGGTGGCAGGCGATTCGGCAAAAGCTGGCGAAGCAGGATGAAGAGGGGTTGCTTGTGGAACTGAACAGCGCGCATCCGGCGGAGGAAACGGCATCTACCAAACAGATGATCGTGAACAAGGCGAAACAACGCGTCCGCCGTCTTCTTCCGGAGGTAACGCGGAATAACGTGCCATATTTACAGCAATCGTCCGGGACTCCGATCTATCATGCCCTGTCTGAACTCAAGGGATGGTAAAAAAAGGTATACATATCGGTCTGTCATGGCAAGGGATGAGAGTCCGAAAGCGCTTACGGATGAAATTCAAAAAAATGGTTCGCTAACCTATGACTTACATCTGTTTTCAGGAATCAAAAAAGTTCCCACAAAGTCTTGACTGACTCATCGATACATATTGTTTTTGAAGTTTGGCTCGATCTGTTGTAAAATGAAAGTGCTCTTGCATGTGAATTCTCCTTTTAAATGTTTGGTCGCACTTTCATTTTAAGGAGATCCTCATGCAAGGGCTATTTTTATGCTTGTCTGATTTTTATCTAGCACCACGGGTATTTATTAATTAAAGAATATAAAGTGCTCTAGGGGATAGGGGCTCTCAAGGGAGTCCTTATCCGTTCAGCCATTCAATGGATCTATTAGAAGTTAGGTAGTAAAGTGACTCAGCTCTAGAATACATCCTATATTCAGAAATGCTTATTTTATATCGGGTCAAACGGACGCATAAGCAAAACATCATCGATACAAATGAACCTCTCCCACCTACACGTTGTTGAGAGGCGGGAGTTTCTTACCAACTCCATCGAAGAAGCTTCAACGCAGAAGAAGGCTGTCTTCTCCTGCTCGATGAACTCATCGGAAGCCTTTTCGATCGATGAGTAAGCAACATCGGCTTTCCACCGATGGGGCGGAACAACCCATCTACTACTTCTTGCTTACGCAATCCGTAGATACGTCAGCTTCGTCGGTACCTTCCAAGGAATGATTTTTTGATGCACCGCCTTGCTTAAGATGTTTCGGGCCCCATGAACATCCCGATGTTCTTCGTATCCACAGGAACAAGCAAAGATTCGGGTGGACACTTTTCTTCTCTTCTGGCAGACAGGTGAGTCTATCTTGTATACGTTTCCTCTACTTCCTTCAGGCGAATGCCGTGCTGCGCCAATTTGTACGCAAGATATTGCTTGACTTTCCCGAACGACCAATTCGAGATCTTTTGCACTTGTTTCCGGTTGGCTCGCTTTTTCTTTCTGGTGTTTCGCTGGACTCCCTCGACTTTTCCAATGTATACATCCGATCCAGATTGAGCGAGGCACCAGTCGACAAACTGCTTCGTTGTTTTATGAAGCGCATCCCGCAGCTGCCGCTCTGATTTCGATAAGACATACCGTTTCGCCCGCTCGTACTTCTTCCATTGACGGGAACCTTTTTGACACTTGGATGGACGGCGCTGAATCTCGGCGAGTTTTTTATTCCGCAGCCGATGAAGAGAGCGCACTTTTCTTCCGGTGATGAGAAGGGCTTGGCCGTTTTCACAAAACGCCCCCATCGTATGAATTTCGCCTAGATCCACACCGACCATATGACCCGGTTGATAGGCTTTCGCTTCCTGGCCATCTTCATACGTGACGGCTAAATACCAACCGTTATCGTAACAACATTCGATTTCTTTGATCGTTCCTTGAGGCAAATTCGAGGCATAGACGATGATAGGCTTTTCTCTCTTCCTGTTATGGATGCCCATCGACAGTTCGATTTTTTCCATTTTCATACAATTTGAAACCGTCTTTCGCCCATTTTGTGTTGAAGTGCTTCTTTTTCCTGTAGGGATAACGAGCCTGGCGAAGTCCTTGTTAGATGGCTTTTTGAGCGGATTGTCGAGCGAAGAGATATTTGTGGCATACCGCTTGAATGGACTGGCTGTGAAGATGGAACTTTCCTTTTGTTTGCTTTTGCAGTTCGCTTTTCGAGATCCATCGGCCATACTGAAGAAAGGATTCCTTCGCTAATCGGAGGCACTCATTCCAAACAAGAGCTGACTCGCGATTGCAGGCATAGAGCCGCTTGAGATCCGTTTTCGATGCACGAAAGGACACTTTTTGTCCGCGGAGCATAGAGATTCCTTCTTTCATCAAATTTGTGATAAAAACATTATAGCACATATGTTCGATTTTTGGAAGAAAAAATTACCGATTCATCTCCCACCTATACTTCGCTTAGAGGTGGCTCGGTGAACATGTTAAATTTTTCAGCTTTCTACTATTTACATTATTGTTTGGTAGAACAATTGAATATTATGTTGATTTATATATTCATTCACCAATGTCTCAATCGCTTGTTATTGCTCTAATCATTGCAGCATTTTTTACAGGAAGCAAATTTATTTTCCAATGGTTGAATATATCGTCGGTAAAAGTTCAGCCAAAAATATGGATGATTTCGTTCATTATTGCGCTCCTTCTTTCTGTCGTTCTTCAGGAACTAAAATGGTTACCGGTTAAGTAAGTTTGTTGGAAAGTCTTACATAACGAAAGCGATGAGGATGATCGCAAACAAAATTTTTCCGTTTAAGTTTTCCCATATACGGTCATTATAGAAGTAGACATAACTTGGAGGTGTTGTGATGAAATCGTTTACAGTGAATTTTCATAGCGAAGATCAGATGGAAGGCATCACGGTTCAGAAGTTAAATGCGGACGATTACCATAAGGCAACAGAAGGTGGAACAAGACATTTGTTTGATTTGGACACGGATATGGGTTATTTTGTGTTTTTTGATGCGGAAGATGCGAATGGGACTGAATCGTATCTTATGCTTCAATATGAAGAGGACAACGAAGACCCAATCGCTTGCTATTCCTTTGAATTAAAAGATTTTTACGAATTCGCTGCGTTATATTTAAACGATTTAGAATTTAGTGATGAAATCAATGAAGAAGAAGAGGAATATGGACCTATTCACCACCTGACTCATCTCATGTATCACATTGTCGAGGAAGGAAAAACAGTAGAAGTGTGATCAAATATCCTGGATCAATTCCCTTTGATCCAGGATCCATGATGTTACAGCAATTTCAATACGAATAGCCAAAAGGTGAAGAATTTCAAACACGATGGAGAGATGATATAGATGGAAAGAAGGCAAGCCTATGTATGAATGGTGGCTTGCCTATTTTGTGGGTGATTTTCATCGCTGGGGAAAGAGAAACGAAAAGGCAGCTGATGAGGGGATGAAAAGTGGCTTACTGCTGCCGGTATAGCTCGCGGATTTTTCGCTCATGCTGAATGGTTTTGCTTGAAAGAAAGTCGACCGTTTCTTGCGTTTCTGTTAGTTCGGTGCGCAAGTTGTCTACTTTTGTTTCTAGTCGGTTGAATCGTTCGTTCATCTCATTCTCTAGCCGGTCGATTCTTGCTTCCAATCGATCATTCATCTCTTGTAGCTTTGCTTCCAATCGATTATTCATCTCTTGCATCTTTGTTTCGATTTCAACCATTTGTGCGCGAAGTTGGGTTGCATGAAGATCCAATGCTTTTAAAATTTCTTTCACTATTGTGTTTTGTTCCATTTTGTCACCTCCCTTATGGCTCATTATACTCATTATAAAGGAAGCGGCAAAATTAGAAAAGATGAATCTACTGCTTGTTTACTTTTTATGAAAGTATTGATTGATTTTTGTGACGGTAGCTCCTATTCCTTCATGAATCACAAGATCGAATAAATGATCCATTTTGGTTGGGGTTTTATTAATAATGGCTTTTTTGACTTTCGGAGCTTCATAAGATAAATAAACAGGAATTTGGTTAACAGGAGATACTTCCAGACTTGTTCCCATTGCAATAAAAAGATCGCTGTTGAAAGCTTTATTTAACGCTTCGTCGAAACGTTGAACCATACCGCCAAACAGCACCACATCCGGTTTCAGAATAAAATTGCAAATTTCTCCCTTTTTGTTTGTTTTATGGCATCTTGGAAGATCGTGTGCGTTAATAAATGTTAAATCGTATTTTGTTTTGCATTTTGGGCATGTAGCGGTTTGAAGAGTTCCGTGCAATTCAATAATGTTCGAGTTTCCTGCTTTATGGTGTAATCCATCAATATTCTGCGTTAAAATCGTTACGTTTTTCCCCATATCTTCTAATTCTTTCAAAAATAGATGCCCTTTGTTTGGTTCAAAATTCCCCATTAATTTCAAAGAAAAGTTCCATGAGCAATTTTTGCTCTCCACCCGGGCATGAAAATCCCCCTTTTCTTCCCATAATGAAGAGTAGGCGCAAACAGCTCAATAGGACGTTATACTTAATGGTGGCTTGGACCCTGTACAGAAAAGCGTTCGAATCCACTGGGTGCACCACCCATTGTCCGCCCTTTCCCGATGCGGAGGAAAGGTGACGACGAACGGAAAACTGCCGCATTTCTCCCGTGGATTCGCTGTTTGCGCACTCGATCATCGAAAAGGAGGATTTTCATCATGGATGTCATCTATCCTCGCTGCGCAGGATTGGATGTTCATGCCGAAACCATCGTCGCCTGCGCGCTATGGGAAGAAGATGGACACATTCAAAAGGACATTCAAACCTTCTCCACATTCTCGAAGGGACTTGGCGACCTGCTTGAGTGGCTCGAAGAACATGGCGTTACCCATGTCGCCATGGAATCCACCGGCGTGTATTGGAAACCGGTCTTCGCCTTCCTCGAAGGCTATGTCGACTTGACACTGGCCAATCCGCAGCGGATCAAAAATGTCCCGGGAAGAAAAACCGATGTCTCTGACGCCGAGTGGATCGCCAAGCTGCTCCGCCATGGACTCGTTGAAAAAAGTTTCGTCCCCCCAGCGGATATTCGCGAATTGCGGGATTTTACCCGCCTCCGCAAAAAGTGGGTCGGACAGCTGACTTCGGAGAAAAACCGGATTCAAAAAGTGCTCGAGTCTTCCAATGTCAAACTCGGCTCGGTCCTCTCCGATCTCTTCGGCGTTTCCGGAAAAGACATCCTCGCCCGGCTGCTTGAGAAGGGATACGTGGACAAGGACGAGTTGGATCAATGCCTGCGCGGAAGGCTCAAAAAGAAAAAGCAAGCGGTGTACGATTCGCTGCTCGGCACCTTGGCCGAACACGAGCTCCGTCTCCTTCGCCTCTTGTGGAAACACGTTGAGGAATTGGAGCAGTTAATCGAAGAAGTCGACCAGCACATCGACCGCCTGCTCGAGCCGTATCGCGAGGAAGTCGAATTGCTGATGACCATGCCCGGAGTGAAAAAACAAACCGCCGCCGTCATCATAGCCGAGATGGGAACCGACATGAGCGTCTTTGAAACGCCGGAACGGGCGGCTTCATGGACTGGATTGTCCCCCGGCAACCATGAAAGCGCCGGAAAGCGAAAGAGCACGCGCACGACAAAAGGCAATCCCCATCTCCGATCGGCGTTATGCGAGGCGGCATGGTCAGCAGCTCGATCCAAGACGCATCCCTTGTCCCGAAAGTTTTGGTCGTTGGCGGCCCGGTGCGGGAAGAAAAAAGCCCTCATCGCCATTGCTCGGCGGATGTTGGTGATCATCTTTTGCATGATCTCCCGCAAAGAGCCGTTCCGCCAACCACAACTTATTTAGTCTAGCCAAAAGGCAGACAGGTTATACGAGATGCCTAAAATCGGGCACCTCTGCTTTCCTATTGCCTTTTTTGGCCATTTTCAGTATACCCGCACGGATCAGGAGCGTATACCGCACTCACCAAGTGGTGGGGATTTTCACGGAAAAAATTCGTTTAAATTTTGCCCAAAAATCTTTCGGGTTTTTATGAAAGTAGTATTCTGATAGATAATGCTCTACGTTTTCTTCTTGCGAATAAATCCCATTTTTGCTTCTGAAATCCGGAATTCCCGATTCAGTACTCATTCCTGCTCCGGTGAAAATGGTAATGTTTTTCGCATTTTGAATGAGCTGAGCAAGTTCTTTTATTTTTTCCATAAATATGCTCCTTCCTTTTTTTATTATTACCTCAATTTTCGATTATGGATATTCCGAGTGATCGATTTTTAAGCGGTTTGTTTTTCTCATTTTTAGTATAAAAACTGCGATCAAGTCTTACAAAGCAAAAGAATATAGTTTTTGATCTCAAATGAAGTGACATTTCCTTTATTAACGTTCATTATATAGATTCAAGTTGAGTTTCCAACATATCTCATCATGAATAGAAGACCGCTTTTCTGCCATAGGCGGCAAGAAAAATCTTGCCGCCTGGCATGCTAGAAGCATGCCGATCCCGAACGTAAAACGCATGGTAGACAAATTTATTTGTCTGATGGCGTTTTCGTTCGGGGAAATGGCAGAAAAGCTTGTTCATGTCGGAAAATTAAGCCTATCATATATAGCGCGGAGATCGCCTTTTTATGTTATTCCACCCTCAAAATCCTAGTTTTGTATTATAATGATGGAAGGTTTTTCTTGTCAGCGATCAAGATGGCGATTTTAAACCCAAATCCCACAAAGAAACGAGGGGTTAACCGATGCTCATTGCATTAGACATGGATGGAACGTTGCTGAATTCGAATGGACAAATCAGCCCAAGAAACAAAGAAGCGATTATTCAAGCGCAAACGGCTGGGCATGTCGTCGCCATTGCGACAGGGAGAGCGTATAAAGACGCGTATGCGCCATTGAAAGAAGCGGGGATTGTTTGTCCGATTATGAGCCTGAACGGTGCGGTGATCACGCTTGCGGATGGGACGATCATCGGCGATATTCCTCTAGAAAAACAAAAGCTCATCCCTGTGCTTGAGTGGGTTCGAAAACAGCCAGATTTATATTGTGAAATTTATACAAACGAAGCCGTTTATGTTGGCTTACATAATCGCGAACATTTAGAGGCGCTCGCGGATCGAATGAGTGAAGAATATCCCGATTTAAAGCGGATTGTGAAAAAACAGTTTCAACAGGCGCGTGTGACGTATGTGAACGATATTCAAGAAGTATGGCTGCAAGAGGATGTGCCTTTTTATAAAGTGCTTATTTTTTCGTTGAATAAAGATCTATTAAAATCGGCTTCATCGAAGTTTGCGGAGATTTCGGATGTAACGGTCACTTCATCCCATCCCAATAATATTGAAGTGAACCATGAACAGGCGACGAAAGGGCGTGCGCTCGCCAAACTAGCCTCCTATTACGGGATTGATCTGAAAGACACCGTGGTGATGGGAGACAGTCACAATGACCTTTCGATGTTTGCGGTTGCCGGTTATCGTGTGGCGATGGGAAATGCTTCGGATGAGGTCAAAGAGCGTAGCGACTTCGTGACAGCGGTGAATGATGAGGATGGAGTGGCACTTGTTTTAGAGAACCTTGCAAAAAAGGGATCGCTAAGCTAGATTTCGTTTTTGGATCAATATGCATGGCAGGTTAAGTGGAAATAAAATCGGAATAAACGATGAAATAGACAGGAGCTGATCCATTCATTTGGACAGCTCCTTATGATTTTTTATTTGGGATCGTTATACATATCGAAGGTTTGGCTGGTCATAATAAAAACGGTGATGAACAATGTATAATGAGACGCAATTGCAACAATTTGTAGAACAAGCCAAACCATATGCGAAATACGGGAAGGTGGCTGATTATATTCCGGCCCTTCGCAAGGCGGATCCAAATGATTTATCGATCGCGATTTATGCCCCTGATGGAACGGTTGTTTGTGCGGGAGATACGCAAGAAAAAGCAACGCTGCAGAGCATTTCGAAAATTATTGCGCTCGCGTTTGTGTTAATGAATCGCGGGGAGGAAGAGGTATTTAAAAAAGTTGGAATGGAGCCAACGGGAGATCCGTTTAATTCCATTGCTAAATTAGAAGAAAAGCAACCGCCTAAACCGCTCAATCCGATGATTAACGCGGGTGCATTAGCGGTTACGCATATGATTGATGGAGCTGATGTAGACGAACGGTTTCATCGTTTGTTGACGTTTGTGCATCGTTTGGCGGGAGATTCAGCGATTACGTATTCAAAAGAAGTGGCGCAATCGGAATTTGAAACGGCGTTTTTGAACCGTTCTCTATGTTATTTTTTAAAACAGCACGGCATCATTGATGAGAATGTTGAACCGTTAATGGATTTATATACGCAACAATGCGCCATCGAAATGAACTGTATCGATTTAGCGAGAATCGGGCTTGTTTTTGCGATGGACGGATTCGATCCGATCAAAAAAGATCCAATCATGCCGCCTCACATCGCACGGATTTGCAAAACATTTATGGTGACATGCGGCATGTATAACGCTTCAGGAGAGTTTGCGATTAAAATTGGCATTCCAGCCAAAAGCGGCGTTTCAGGCGGAATTCTCGCGGCTGTCCCAGGCCGATTTGGCATCGGCATCTTTGGACCGTCATTAGATGAGAGGGGAAACAGCATTACCGGCATGAAACTATTAGAGCTGTTATCAAAAACGTATTCGTTAAGCATATTTTAGGCACAGCTTTCATCCATGAAAATGCGAAGAGGTTTCAATGCATGGGCTATTTTTATGTTCGCTGATTTTATTCGCATCGTAAATTCATTTGATCCATATCGAAATTTGTCGGATGATTTTGAAAAATTCTTATAAAAAATGCTTTATAATACTTTTAGAATAAATAACGTGTACGATTCTTTTTCGTATAAGTTTATGTTAGATAATTAAAAATTTTCGGTATATTCACTGCATAAGGGGGATGAAGGTGAATGAACACACAGTTTATTGCTGGACATGCCAGATTGCCTGGAGGAATGGCAGCAAAAAGTGTGTTTGATACGCTTACCATTACAGCTGAGATTGATAAAAAATATGGGGTCATTATTGATGCTTCTTGTACGCTCGCCACAGAACATGGACGAGATTATGTTGCACGTCTTTTGAAGGGGCACTCTTTAAAAGATGGCATTGAGGAGCCGCTTGCCCAGTTGAATAACGGATACCTTGGAAAGGCGAATCAAGCTCTAGCGGCTGCGCTGAAAGATTTATATAAACAGTATCGCCAAATTGAAGAAAAAGCGCATATGGAGAAGTAATTCGGCGAAACGGATTTTTCCGTTTTTTTTTAATGAAAATATTCCCCGAACATGAAACGCTTGGAACGGACAAATGGATTGATCCGATTGCGTTTCTGTTCGGGGATTGGATTATGTTGGAAATTTAAAACTTGACTGATTCAGGGTTCCACGCTGGAAGCATTTTTCGCAGCGGTTTATCTTTACGGTAGCCAAGGACATACTCTGCTTGCATAATCGTATGAATTTCTCGAGTTCCTTCGTAGATGACCGGTGCTTTTGAGTTGCGGAGATAGCGTTCAACCGGATATTCGTTTGAGTAACCGTATGCCCCGTGAATTTGTACTGCGTCATCAGCTGCTTTGTTGGCGAAATCGCATGCAATCCACTTAGCCAGCGATGTTTCCCGGGTGTTTCGTTTCCCTTGATTTTTCAGATAGCCTGCTTTGTAGACCAGAAGTCGGCTTATCTGAAGCCCAGCTTCCATATTGGCAATCATTTGCTGGACGAGTTGGTGGCGGCCGATTTCTTTGCCAAATGTCTTCCGTTCATGGCAGTATTTTACGCTTGCTTCTAGGCAGGCCATAATTAAGCCAACGGCTCCTGCCGCTACGGTAAAGCGGCCATTATCAAGAGCGGACATGGCAATTTTAAATCCTTCACCTTCGTGCCCAAGAAGGTTTTCCTTTGGTACACGGACGTTGTCAAAGAACAATTCCCCAGTGTTTCCAGCGCGAATGCCAAGCTTTCCTTTAATTGCTTTCGAAGAGAATCCCGGCATCGTCCGTTCAACGATGAAGGCAGAAATGCCGTGGTGCTTTTTGGATTTGTCTGTATAGGCAAAAACGATAAAATGGTCAGCGATATCACAGAGAGAAATCCACGTTTTCTGTCCGTTCAAAATATAGTAATCTCCATCGCGAACCGCAGTTGTGGAAATGGCGGCAACGTCAGATCCGGCGCCGGGTTCAGTCAAACCGAATGCGCCAATTTTTTCTCCTTTCGCTTGCGGAACGAGATATTTTTGTTTTTGTTCCTCCGTTCCCCATTGCAACAGAGTTAGGCTGTTCAATCCGATATGGACGGAAACGGCCGTGCGAAAGGCAGTATCTCCTCTTTCGAGTTCTTCGCAGACGATCGCAAGGGAGTTATAATCCATGCCGGCACCGCCGTACTCTTCAGGAATGCAAACTCCCATGAGATTTAATTCAGCTAGCCGTTTCATAATATTCGGGTCAAAATAACCGCGTTCATCCCATTCTTTAATGTAAGGCATAATTTCTTTGTCCACAAATTTTCGGACGGTGCTTCGGAGCATTTCTTGTTCTGGCGTAAAATCGAAATTCATCATTCGTTATTCCTCCATTTCATTAGTAAATGTTGAAATCAAGCCAATTTCTTTTAGAATTTCATCGTTGTGTTCCCCGGCAAGAGGAGGCGGGATCCGATAAGAAACTTTCGTATCTGACATTTTCAGCGGACTCCCAACAAGTTTCAATGTTCCGACTTTTGGGTGCTCCATGGTTACAACCATTTCTCTTGCAAGCGTTTGAGGATCTTGAAAAAGCTGATCAAGCGTGTTGACTGGTCCGCATGGGACGCCCTTCTCTGCAAGAAGCTGTTGCCATTCCGCCTTTGTCCTCTTTTTGATTTCTTCATTTAGGCGCTGGTTCAGTTCATCACGGTAGGCAACACGGCCAGGATTCGTTTGAAAGCGCGGATCTTTTCCAATCGTTGGATCGGAAAGAAGCTCGCAAAGCGACTGAAACTGTCGATCATTGCCTACAGCTATGACAAGCAAGCCGTCGCTTGCTTCATACGTAGAGTACGGGACGATGTTTGGATGGTCGTTTCCGAGACGCTTTGGAACCTCTCCTGACATTAAGTAGTTTGAAGCTACGTTTACGAGTGTGCTGATCGCTGAGTCGAACAAGGAAAGGTCAATTTTTTGTCCGCGGCCTGTTTTCTCCCTGGCGAGTAAGGCAGCCTGTACAGCAATGGCAGCGTATAGGCCGGTAAATACATCCGTGATGGCGACCCCCACTTTCAGCGGTCCGGAAGATTCTGTGCCTGTAATGCTCATCCATCCGCTCATCGCTTGAATGATGTAGTCATAGCCCGGTAGATGACGATAAGGGCCCGTTTCACCAAATCCGGTAATGGAGCAGTAGATGAGTTGCGGATTGAGTGAAGAAAGAGCGTTATAATCAAGACCAAGCTTTTCCATCGTCCCCGTTTTGAAATTGTGAATGACGACGTCTACTGTTTTGGCAAGACGGCGGATCACTTCCTTTCCTTCTTCTGTCTTTAAGTTGACAGTGATGCTTCGTTTGTTTCGATTGGCCGAGATGTAATAGGCGCTGACACCGTTTTGAAATGGCGGTCCCCAAAAACGGGTGTCATCCGATCCGCCAGGCGCTTCGACTTTAATAACGTCTGCTCCAAGATCGCCAAGAATCATCGTCGAGTAAGGACCGGCGAGAACTCGAGTCATGTCGAGAATGCGAATTCCGTCCAGTGCTCCTGTCATGCATTCACCTCCTGTTTCAGCAAGCAAATAAAAAAGCCGATTCCTTCCTTGACAGCTTAACGATTAGGAAAGGAACCGGCTTAACGATCCGAGAGAGCGCTTCGGCAAAGAAACGGCTGTCGGATCGAAACAGTTCTTTAAGAAAAAACAATTATGAAGTTTTTGTTTCAATCGACCGCTCGCATATTGTCGGCTGTTAAAACCGACTGAAGAGACGGTTACTTTTGCTTTTTATTATAAGGGAAGGCTGTTCTATTGTAAATATTTTTTGTAAAATTAAAATATTAAAAATAATTTGACAATAACCGTATATCTCGTTTACAATAGAAGCAACTGAAAATAGCATATATAGAAAAACTGTGGAATCTATTCTACTCGCCCTGCAGGCGAGAGGCACAATAGATACCGGCCAGTTTAATCATTATTTTCGATGATTAAGCTGGCCTTTTTCTATTTTAATCATTTTTAAGGAGGGAGTTTTTATGTCAATGTCACATACGTATTCTGCATCACAATCTGAAAAATGGATGGAAAGAAGATTGAAGGCGGTTTCGAGAGCTCCGTATCACGTGACAGGGATTTTTATTAAGGAAGCAAAAGGAGCCATCATTACCGATGTTGATGGAAAGGAGTACATTGATTTTGCCGGTGGGATCGGCGTTCAGAACGTTGGTCATTGTCACCCAAAAGTGGTGGAGGCCGTAAAGCGGCAAGCAGAGTCATTTATTCATCCATGCTTTCATGTGACCGCATATGAATCATATGTCGAACTCGCTGAGAAACTGAACTCCCTTGTGCCAGGGGATTTTCCAAAAAAAGCAATCTTTTTAAACAGCGGCGCAGAAGCTGTGGAAAACGCTGTTAAAATCGCACGCAAATATACGGAACGCCAAGCAGTTCTTTCCTTTACCGGCGGCTATCACGGACGTACGCTGCTTACGATGTCACTGACGAGCAAAGTGATGCCGTACAAAAAAGGATTCGGACCGTTTGCGCCTGAAGTTTATAAACTTCCTTTTCCTTATTATTACCGTTCAGATGGCATGACTGCTGATGAGGTCGATGACCAATTGATTAAGAGGCTTCGTCATTTCTTTATCGCTGAAGTAGCTCCTGAAGATGTTGCTGCGATCATTGTTGAACCTGTGCAAGGAGAAGGGGGATTTATCGTTCCATCACGTCGTTTTATGAAGGCAATTCGCGATATTTGTGATGAGTATGGGATTGTCATGATTGCAGATGAAATTCAGACTGGTTTTGCCCGTACAGGAAAGATGTTTGCGATGGAGCATTTCGGAGTGGCGGCCGATCTGGTGACGATGTCGAAGTCAATGGGAGCAGGAGTTCCGATCAGTGCAGTCATTGGAAAAGCTGAGATGATGGATGCACCTGAAGTCGGGCAGCTTGGCGGCACTTTTTCCGGAAGCCCTCTCGGCTGCGCGGCAGCTCTTGCGGTTCTTGAGGTGATTCAAGAAGAAAATCTAGTGGAAAAAAGCCAAGAACTTGGCGAGAAGATGAAAGCTCGTTTGAAAGCGATGCAGGAAAAATATGAAATCATTGGCGATGTTCGCGGTCTTGGGCCGATGTGTGCGGTCGAACTCGTTCAAGATCGCAACGAAAAAATACCTGCCAAAGAAGAAACGGCATACATCGTGGCAAATGCTTGGAAGCGAGGCGCGATTTTCCTCAGCGCCGGCATTTACAGCAATGTTCTTCGTTTCTTACCGCCGCTTGTCATGACAGATGAACAGCTTGATCGAGGATTTTCGATTCTTGAGGAGCTTTTCGAGGAAGTACAAAAAAGGGGAGTGTCACGATGAAGCAGACGATCGTGAGAGAGGCAAAGAATTTTATCGGTGGACGGTGGCTTTCAGCAGCGGATGAACCGATCCAACTTTTTAACCCGGCCAATTACGATGAACTGGTTGCCGTTGTTCAAAACTCTTCGGAGAAAGAAGTGAATCTCGCTGTCGAAGCTGCAGCAGCCGCCAAACAAAAATGGGCGCTCACGTCTGGACCTGAGAGAGCCGCATGTCTTCAAAGAGCGGCTGATCTGTTTGAGAAATATGCGGATGAACTGGCGGAGATTGCGACGAAAGAAATGGGCAAACGTTTAGCAGAAACGAAAGCGGAAGTGCAGAGGAGTGCTTCGATTCTCCGTTATTATGCGGGAGAAGGATTTCGGAAATTGGGAGAAGTGCTCCCTTCTTCCGATCCATCTAATCTATTTTTTAGCAAACGGGTGCCTGTCGGCGTAGTAGCTGTCATTGCTCCTTGGAATTTTCCATTGGCCATTCCAGTTTGGAAAATGGCTCCAGCTCTTGCATACGGGAATACGGTCGTTTTTAAACCGGCGCTTGAAGCAAGTGCAACGGGCGCTCGCATAGTCGAAATTTTCGAAGAAGCCCAATTTCCGCCTGGAACCGTTAATCTCGTCATCGGTCGAGGAAGCCGAATTGGCGATGCCCTTGTGCAGCACGAGAAAGTAGATGCTATCACGTTTACGGGGTCGAATGCGATTGGATGCGAAATTGCGAAAAAGGCTGCAGCGCGCGGGGCGAAATATCAGCTTGAACTAGGCGGAAAAAATCCCGCTATTGTTTTAAAAGATGCGGATCTGGATTTCGCTGCACGTCTTGTCGTGGAAGGGGCTATGAAGCAGACCGGTCAACGCTGCACAGCTACAAGCCGCGTTTTCGTGGAAAAAGAAGTGATATCAGCATTCAGAGAAAAGGTCGTTCAAGAAGTTCAGCGCATTCGCGTTGGAGATGGGATGGATCCGAATGTCACGATGGGACCAGTTGTTTCCAAAAATCAATATGAGACCATTCTTCGTTATATCGAAATCGGGAAACAGGAAGGCCGACTGATCACAGGAGGGAAAGCATGCCCGCACCTAAATGGTTGGTATATTGAACCAACGGTGTTTGATCATGTGTCAAACACGGCCATCATCGCAAGAGAAGAAATTTTTGGACCCGTTTTGTCTATTATTGAAACCGCTTCCTTGGATGAAGCGATTTCCATGGCAAACGATACAATTTATGGACTGAGCGCATCCCTGTTTACAAACGACCTGTCCAAAGCTCTTTATTTCGTCGATCGAATTGAAGCTGGCATGGTTCAAGTGAATGGAGAAACGGGCGGTGCTGAACCGCAAGCCCCATTTGGCGGCATGAAACAATCCAGTTCAGGGACACGGGAGCAGGGACAGGCTGCAGTAGAGTTTTTTACAACGTATAAAACGGTTGCCATTCGTCCCCAGCCGTTCAAAGGATAAAGATTTCTAAGGGAAGTTCGGAAAACACATATAAAAAATTAAATGAAGGGAGAGGAATAGATGGAGAAAAAAACAGACCAACAGTTTAACCGAGTATTGACAAGAATTGATGTGTTGTTTCTTGCTTTTGGTGCTATGATTGGATGGGGCTGGGTCGTTTTATCAGGAGAATGGATTATAAGTGCAGGTTCGATCGGAGCGATTATTGCTTTTCTCATTGGCGGAGTGCTTGTCACATTCGTAGGATTAACATATGCTGAGCTGTCTTCTGCAATTCCGAAAGCCGGTGGTGGTCTTTATTTTGTTCTTAGAGCGCTTGGCCCGAAAGCTGCATTCATTGCGGCATGGGGTATTGCTCTAGGATACATTTCCGTGGTTGCTTTTGAGGCTGTGGCGTTACCAACGGTTATTGAATATTTATTTCCAAACTTTAAATTCGGTTATCTTTGGACAGTTGCTGGATGGGATGTGTATGCATCTTGGGTTTTGATCGGAGTCGTTGGATCATTGTTCATTACAGCCATTAACCATAGGGGGATTAAAGAAGCTGCTTTCTTTCAGACGTTGTTAACGATCGCTATTTTTCTTGTCGGAATGTTGCTTTTAGGAGGCTCGTTAGCAAACGGAGAAACCATGCTTCTAAAGCCATTTTTTAAAGATGGTTGGGCTGGATTATTTTCTGTGATGCTGATGACTCCGTTTATGTTTGTCGGTTTTGATGTCGTTCCTCAGGCGGCTGATGAGATGAATATTCCGTTTAAATCGATTGGAAGAATCCTTATTTTATCCGTTGTGCTTGCCGTTTTGTTTTATGTGGCTGTCATTTTTGGTGTCTCCTATGTGCTTCCTTTAAATGAAATAGCGAATTCTTCACTGCCAACTGCCGATGCAATGTCTGCTGCTTTTGGAAATCCTTTCTTTGCGAAGGTGCTCATCATCGGGGGGCTTGCTGGGATTTTAACTAGTTGGAATGCCTTTATCATCGGTGGTAGCCGCATCCTTTATGCGATGGCAAAAGAAAACGTTCTCCCTCGTTGGTTTGCTTACATTCACCCGAAATATAAAACACCATCTAATTCAATCTGGTTTATTGGAATTTTATCAACATTTGCCCCGTTTCTTGGAAGACCAATGCTTGTCTGGCTTGTCGATGCAGGTGGGTTAACAATAACAATTGCATATTTTATGGTTGCTTGGGCCTTTATTGTCTTACGGAAAAAAGAACCTGATATGCCTCGGCCGTTTCAAGCGGGACGACTTCCAATTGTCGGCTGGATCGCTCTTGCTTTTACAATCGGTTTTATTCTTCTTTATATGCCGGGAATGCCTTCACAGCTTGTCTGGCCTTACGAATGGGCTATTTTTCTCGGTTGGTGGGTGATCGGTATTGTTTTTCTTATAAGAATCAATAGAATGAAAAAGAGTGGACAGTGGACGGCAGAAGTTCAAGAAGCAGAAGAATTATAATGGATGAAATACCTGGTCACCATTGCGACAGTCTTTTCAAGCATTCATCTAGTTGGAAATGAAGACTAAAAGAAGAGTGCAATTTTATGTAAAAAAGAGGGATTTCTGATGAAGGAATCCCTTTTTTGTTGCTTTTATTTATGAATACCCGTGGTGCTAGTTGAGCGTTAGAACTCAACTAGCCCTAGTGTGACCAGCGAATAGGCTAACAATATGCCGTCGAGCGCTACTTCAAATCCGATCATGGAATTCGCTCGAATCTCTGTGATCCGATATTGGTCAACCAGAACCGAGAACACCGTCTCGATCACTTTGCGTTTTTGTTGGATCCACTTCTCCCATGCCTCGGACGGGCGATGTTTCTGGTTTTTTCGAGACGGAGTCCAAAGCGCCATTTGGTATTCTTCGTACAGCCTTTTTTGCAAGTCACGGCTAATGAACCCTTTGTCCCCGAGGTTATAGGGATGAGGAATTTGGGTCATCACGCTTTCGGCTGCGATTCGATCGTGGCAGGATGCTTCCGTCACCACATATCCCATTGGCAAAACCTTGATCGGTCACTTGAAGGTGCAGTTTCAACCCGTAGTACCATTGCTTTTTTGAAGCGCAATACCCGATGTCGGCGATCCCTTGAAACCGTTTGACACGATGCATTCTCGCAGCATGGCACAACTCTAACGGCAAGCTATCGACCACAGCATAGGCATGATGTTGGCCGCGTTTCGCCAGTTCATGGCGGATCCATTTCATCGCCCAGCGCAGCGCCCGGCAACGGCGATTGTATCGGGAACGTTCGAGAAACTGCCCGTTTGTGAACAAATTTCCGGTGACAAAGCGATGCCATGCCCGTTCGGAAGAAAAGCCAAGCAGCTTCCCCAAAATGTGAATCGCTATGATCACGTCATCTTCTTGCTTTACCAAATGGCGGTTGCGGCGTTGAAGATGCGTCTGAATCAATGACAGTTGAGCGGAGACAAAAAAGAAAATGGCGGCATATTGCTTTTGAATCTTGGCCCGATCTGTAGTAAAATGAAAGTGCTCTTGCATGGGGATTCTCCTTTCGAATGGTAGGTCGCACTTTCATTTTAAGGAGATCCGCCAGACAAGGGCTATTTTTATGCTTGATCAAGTTTATCTAGCACCACGGGTTTCTATTATATATGGGATGGAGGTTTGGAAGAGCCAGCCGTCTTCTGCGAACGATCAAGGGTCGATGCCGCCGAAAAAACAAATACTGTTTGCCCTTTCTGTTTCATTGCTAAATCCTCACGCGATATTGGACACCATCGGGATGATTGGCACCAATTCATTGAATTATGACGGGGCCGAAAAAGTTACTTTTACCGGTGCCTGCATTTCTGTTTCCTGGCTGTAGTTTTTCTTTCTTGCCATTGCCGGAAAAACGATTGGCCAGATTGATCAAAAAGGAACGCTGATGAAACGCATCAATCAACTTTCCGCTCTCATTATATGGGCGGTGGCGGTGTATCTCGCTGTGGAATTATTGAACAATGCAATTCATAAAAGATTTACGCTAAAAAATGTCATTTTATAGAACAAACATCCACGCCTTCCTTCTGCAGCGCCTCATATAACCGCTTCGCAAACAGCACCGCTTTTTTTCCGTCCCCGTGAATGCAAATCGTCTCCGCTTCAATGGGAACGTCGATGCCTTGCAAAGAGCGGACGCGTTTTTCTTTCACCATGGCAAGCACCTGAAGAACCGCTTCCTGTTCATCGACAATCAACGCGCGCGGGTCGCTTCTTGGTGTCAATGAACCATCTTGTTGGTACGTTCGATCGGCAAATACCTCACTTGCCGTCCGCAAGCCGATTTTCTTTCCGGCGCGAATCAGCTCGCTTCCGGCAAGTCCGTACAGAATTAAGGTTGGATCGACATCGTACACCGCTTTGGCGATCGCCTCGGCCAGCGCCGTGTCTTTCGCCGCCATGTTATAAAGGGCGCCGTGCGGCTTGACGTGTGCCATCTTCCCTCCTTCCGCTTTCACAAACGCAGCGAGCGCCCCAATTTGATAAACAACATACGCATACACTTCTTCTGGAGTTACCGCCATGTTGCGCCGGCCGAATCCAAGCAAGTCCGGAAACCCCGGATGCGCGCCGATCGCGACTTTTTGCTCTAATGCCATCTGCACCGTTTTCCGCATCACAAGCGGATCTCCGGCATGAAAGCCGCAAGCGACATTGACCGATGTGACATACTGCAAAATCTCTTTTTCCTCGCCGAGGCGATATATTCCAAAGCTTTCGCCAAAATCGCAATTCAAATCAACGCGCATAGCCGATTTCCCTCCATTTTTGACGAATGATCATTTTCCATTTTTTTATTTCTTGCTCTCGTTCGATATATAACCTCTGTGCTTCTTGCCACGATACTTTTTGAAATTGAATATGATCGCCTGGGCGCGCCTGCGCTAAAATCGGAAGGTCTACGCTAATTACTTGAGCGATGCGCGGATACCCTCCTGTCGGCTGGCAATCGGCCATCAATACAATCGGCTGGCCGGAAGCAGGCACTTGCACCGTTCCAAACGTGACCGCTTCCGAAATCATTTCTTGATTCGTCTTGCACTCAAGAGCTTGCCCTTGCAAGCGATAGCCCATGCGGTCTGATTGCGTCGTCACTTCATACGCGGAAGAAAAAAATCGCTCTAGGCTTTGCTCGGTAAACATGTTATATTCCGGGCCTTTCACGACACGTATCATTTTTCTTTTCCCTTTTATGTAATTTCTCGCAGAAAACGCAATCCCCCAACGAATAGGATTTTTTGGAATCGTTATCGTCTTGGATCGCAGGGACAATACATCCCCCGGCTGCAGCGCTCTTCCATGAAAACCGCCGATGTGCGCTTGTACATGGGTAGAACGGCTGTTCATCACAATCGGAATGTTAAGCCCGCCCGCAAACGCGATATATGCACGATAGCCGTTTTGACACGCCCCGATCGATAACACATCACCGCATCGGATGACAAACGGCTTCCACATCGATATTGGTTTGCCGTTTAATGCACAGCGAAACGCGCCGCCGCAAATCGCAACGAGCGCATCCGTTTCAAAGCGAAGCGTCGGGCCGTTCATCGTAATTTCTAATGTCGCCTCATTCGCGTCATTTTCGACAAGCAAATTCGCAATCCGGCTCGCAAACGAATCCATCACTCCTCCAACGGATACACCGGCTTTTTGATATCCGAAGCGTCCTCCGTCCTGCACGGTTGTGAAAAATCCGCTATGTATTACTTGAATCGTGCTCATTCTCCCACATCCTATACTGTTTCGGTAATTGGACGAAATTGTACGATATCTCCCGCACGAAGCAAGCTTGGTTCCGGATCATACGGCCGGAATAAAGCGAGCGGCGTTCTTCCGATAATTTGCCATCCGCCCGGAGTCGCCAGCGGATAAATCCCTGTCTGGCTGCCGGCGATGCCGACCGATCCGGCTGGCACAAGCGTTCTTGGGGTAGCGCGGCGCGGTGTCGCGATTTTAGGCGACAGTCCGCCCAAATAGGCAAAACCTGGAGCGAAACCAATCATATACACGCGATAACGCCCTTGCGTATGAATGGCAATGACCTCGTCTTCCGTCATCCCGTGAAAACGGGCGACTTCTTCTAAATCAGGGCCAAACTCTCCACCGTAACAGACGGGAATGACAACGGTTCGTGATGGCGGCGCTTTCACCTGTTCAACCCGCTCAAGCTCTGTTCGCAGCCACTCGCATACTTCCTCACAGCTTCCAACGACAAGCGGATCGTAATACACCGTCACCGATGAAAACGTTGGGACAATATCAAAAATCCCGTCTTTGTTCTGTTGTTCCAAAAAAATGGCGACACGATGAACGTAGTCATTCACCGCTTCATCTACTTTCGTCGAAAAACGAATCGTCACCGCATATTCACTTAATGGAAACATCGTATAATCCATTGCCATCCCTTCCTTGAAAAAACAATGCTGGGCGGCCTGCTTTCGCTTTTCGGCCGCTTCCGGTGAAAACCGATGCTCCCGAACCAGCGTACTGAATCCCGCCACTACATTGAAAATCGGCACCGCCATTGCGGCCGACTAGCTGACCGTATATTGCCGCTTTCGTTCTTGTTCGATCATATCCCGCTGAAGGCAACTATTTTATTTATCATGCTTCCCCTTGTTTTAAATGAAACGTATATTCATTATAATAACAATAAACGAAATTTTCTATCTATTTGTAATCAAAAAACCCTGCCGATATCATCCCGCACAGTTCGTCCTTTATAAAACTGACGCTCTTTCTCTAACGGTTTTTCTTTCGCAGTAATAAGGTCAGGAACGATTTTGATGACAACAGTCGCGCTTCCTGCCGATGAGCGGTATGATGATACATGCTTCTCGGAAAGCGGTCGGTCAAAATAGCCCGGCACATATTTGCCAAGCAACTGGTCGAGCGCTTGCGTCGCTTCGTCTAAATCGGAAACAATCTCGGCTTTGCCAAACAACATAACACTCATATAAGCAGTGCTTGTTTTGGCTGGCACTGGATGCACCATTGTCCCGATATGCTCGCTGACGGTAAAACAAACGCGCGGATTGCGCCGGATTATATCGATTTTTCTCCCTTCTTCCGCTCCATGCACGTAGATGCAGCCGTTCCACCATACGAAATTAAGCGGTACGACATATGGATCACCACCGTCTGCCAAACCTAAAAATCCGGTCAACGCTTCCTGCAAAAACCGGTTGATTTTTTGTTCATCTTTGCATTCCAACATATCCCTTCTCATCTATTTTCCCCCTTCCTAGTTTATAATGGAATCATAGAAAAAAACTGACCTTATGAACAGGGACAGAATTAAATAAAAAAGAAGGGTCAGAGGAGGAAAACGCAGTGGAATTGCAGCCCATTCTCGATCCAACAAACGGCACACCGCTTTACATGCAGCTGTATATGTACATAAAAGAGGAAATCACAAACGGTCATCTCCAAAAAGGAAGCAAGCTCCCATCGATTCGCGCGCTTTCCCAACACTTAGGCATCAGCAAAAATACCGTCGAAACCGCCTACCAGCAGCTTCTTGCCGAAGGATATATCGAAAGCAAACCTCGCGTAGGATTTATTGTGCAAGAACTAGAAGAACCTCTCGCACCGCAGGTTTCCCAAATCGATGTTCTGCCGGAGGCTCCGAAAAGCACGCCAATTCGCTACAATTTTCGCTACGGTCATATTGACCTTGACCATTTTCCGATGAAAACATGGCGAAAATGTCTTCTCGCGGCGATCGATGCGGAGCGAAGCGAATTATTATGGTATGGCGACCGCCAAGGAGATATCGGCTTGCGCAAAGAAATCCAACGCTACTTGTATCACGCGCGCGGCATTCGCTGTTCGGCCGAACAAATTATTATCGGCTCTGGCACGCCGCAACTGATTGGCGTCTTATGCCAGCTGTTTGACCTTCGGCACGATGCGGTCGCTTTAGAAAACCCTTGTTATAATGTCATTCGCACCATGTTTCAAAACCACCATTTTTCCGTCATCCCAATTGAACTGGAAGAAGATGGTCTGAATATCGACCAGCTGCAAACAACCAACGCGAAAGTCGTTTATGTCACCCCTTCGCATCAATTGCCGCTTGGGATGGTGCTGCCGATCGGCAAGCGGCAAAAGCTCCTGAAATGGGCGCAGCAAGCAAACGGATTTATTATCGAAGACGATTATGACAGCGAATTCCGCTACGGGAGTAAACCGATCCCTGCGTTAAAAGCGCTCGATACAGAAGACCGCGTCGTTTATATCGGCACGTTTTCAAAAGTGTTCACCCCTGCCATCCGTACGAGTTATATGGTGCTACCGCAACATTTGCTAGAGCGGTTTCATGAACGCTGCTCCAATTACCATCAGACCGTCGCTACGGTCGTCCAAAAAGCGCTCGCTCACTTTATGCGTGAAGGCCATTTTGAACGCCATGTCCGCCGCATGCGCACCATCTACGCAAAAAAGCGGCAGGCGCTTATCGAAGCGATTCGCGAATACTTCGGTGATCAAGCAACGATCATCGGCGACAAAGCGGGGCTTCATCTTCTTGTAAAAATAAAAGGCAAGGACACCATCGAACTTGTGCAAAAAGCAGAACAAGCGGGCATTCTCGTCTATTCGGCAGCGAAATATTGGTTTGGAAACCGCGGAACGCCGCCTTCTTATCTTTTGCTAGGCTTTGGAGGAATGAACGAGGCGGACATCCGTACCGGAATTAGCGAACTAAAACGAGTATGGGAGATTTGAACTACTCCCAAAAAGAAAAACGATGCGCTTCTATACTCTAGCGCATCGCTTCTTTACGCAGAAACCATATGCCGATAGCGAATAAAATCGCGCCCGCCCATCGATACATACGAATCGCTTCGGATAAGATAATATGATAAGTATCCGTGTCTGCATGTCCCCTGCTTTTGCGAAGCCAATGATTGGCGTATGCTTCACCAAGGTCCACGCTTTTCCAAAGCAAAAAAGCGCCGATTCCAACCATTGCAATGTCCAGCCACCATTTCCAATTCTTCAATCATATCCCCCCCTATTGTTTTTCCTGCACATACGAAAGCACCGCTGGAATTGCTTCAATCAAATCGCCAGCAAGCACGTCCCATTGTGAATGGCCGCGTTCTACAAGCATATCGGCGGCTTTTCCATGAACCCAGACGGCGTTGCTAATGGCTTCTTGCGCAGAATGATGCTGCAGGAGAAACGCGGCAATCATTCCTGTCAGCACGTCGCCGCTTCCGCCTTTCGCCATGGCAGGATTACCAGTTGTATTGACATATTGCGAACCGTCTGGTGCTGTGACAATCGTATAAGGCCCTTTCAACACGACGTAGATGCCGTACTCGGTTGCCAGCCGTTTTGAAACGCCAAACCGATCGCTTTCGACTTCATTGATAGACAGATCAAGCATGCGCGCCATTTCCCCAGGGTGCGGGGTGACCACTGTTGCCGCTTTTCGTTCACGAATTAGCGCGGCGTACTCGTTCCAGAAAAAGAGGGCGTCGGCATCGATAACAATCGGCACTTCCTGCTGCACGATGGAGGAAACAAGGTCGCGAATGCCGTCCGTACGGCCAAGCCCCGGGCCAATCGCGATCGCGTCGATATCGAGCGCCGATACATCCATGGCGCCGGAAAACGCTCCGTCTCGCGCCGGGCACGGATAGTACATCGCTTCCGGAACGCGATTGGCGACAACGGAATAAATGTCATCCGGCACCGCCATTGTCAATAATCCCGCACCGCTTCGCAGTGCGGCTTTTGCCGTTAACGTAATCGCACCTGTCATCGAGCGAGAACCGCCAACAACCAACAACTTTCCATGCGTTCCTTTATGGGACGACCGGTTTCGTTTTGGCAATGTCCGTATGACATCGTCCTCTTTCCAGACGAAGCGAGGAGCAGCATTCCGCTTCACGGCAATCGGTGGAATGCCGATATCGACAAGGAGCAGTTCGCCGTAATAGTCTGCTGTAGGGAACGTATACGCCCCTAGTTTTGGACATTGAATCGTAATCGTGACATCAGCGCGAACGGCAGTTTCGACCTCTCCTCCGTCCGCTGGAGTTCCACTCGGAATATCAACGGCATAGACGATTGCGTTAGAACGATTGACAAGTTCGATAATCTCTTTGTACGGAGAACGGACGGCCCCCTGAATGCCGATCCCAAGAAGCGCATCAATGATTACATCATAATGACGAACCTGTTCGGCAAAGTATTGTTCATTTCCGATATATTCTTTGATGTCATATCCCGAACGCTCATAAGTAGTTAGCGCTGTCTTTGCTGCACCTTTGATCTTTTCTTTCGGCGGAATAAGCCATAAATCCACGTCATATCCGCAGCTTTTCAACATTCTTGCAACAACAAATCCGTCACCGCCGTTGTTGCCTGTTCCCGCTAGCACCGCCACAAGCGCCGAATGCGGAATGCGTTCGCGCAGCACATGAAACAGCGCCTGCCCGGCGTTTTCCATTAAAGAATCGGCGCTGATGCCGATCTGTTCAATTGTATTACGGTCGATTTCATACATTTCTGCGGCTGTAACGATATGCATCATGCTCACCTCATCTATAAATATGTATTTATTAACTTGTTCTCCATGAAAGAGAAAAACACCTGTAAAAATGTTTTCATAGATGCCGGAAAGAAAACCGCAACAATGATGCAAACATACCGTCTGATTGCGGCGTGTTTGTTTTCGCAATTTTAAATCCTCTATCTCTTTGGCATTTCAGAATATCTTCCTTATATTATATAAAAGAGTTATAGTAAAAATATAGCAATACACGAAACAAAAGAGGCGAGAACATTGACGTACATCCAAAAAGGCAGCGCCGAATACATAAAAGCAAGTTTGGCACTATTTTTCGGGGGATTTGTCACCTTTGCGATTTTATACACGACGCAGCCGCTGTTGCCGATTTTCTCAAAAGAGTTTCATGTTTCTGCGGCGTCCGCCAGCTTAACGGTTTCCGCGTCTACCAGAACGTTGGCGGTAATGATGCTCATAGCGGCCAGTTTATCCGACCGCATCGGCAAAAAGAATGTGATGATGATGTCCATGCTGTTGACATCGATATTAGCGATGGCCATGGCGTTTAGCCCTAATTTTCTTTCCCTTGTCCTTGCACGCACGTTTCTTGGCATGACGGCCGCGGGCATCCCGTCACTGGCCATGGCTTACGTCGCTGAGGAATTTCATCCGGCTGGGATTGGAAAAGTGATGGGTCTCTATATTAGTGGAACGAGCATCGGCGGTATGGCTGGACGTATTGTAACAGGCGTGCTGACCGATTTGTTTTCGTGGCGGACGGCGCTATTTTCCATTGGAGCAATTTCTCTTCTATTAAGCATGATTTTTGCTTTCATTCTCCCAACGCCTCGACATTCAATAAAAAAACCGCTCAATGGCAAAACCGCACTGCAGGCGTATGCCGTTCATTTGCGCAATAAACCGCTAATGGCTCTCATTGCACTTGGCTTTTTATTTATGGGCGGATTTGTGACGCTGTATAACTATATCGGCTTTTTATTGAGCGAACCGCCATATTCGTTCAGCCAGTCCGTTCTCGGGTTCCTTTTTATCGTATACATATTTGGCAGTTTCAGTTCGGTTTATATGGGAAGAAAAGCCGATTTACACGGCCATGCGCTGGTGTTAAGCATTTCGGTGGCATTGACCGTGCTCGGTGCGGTCGTTACACTCGTTCCGTCTATTGTTGTCAACATCATCGGGCTTTCGTTATTTACCTTTGGCTTTTTCGGCTGCCATTCCATCGCGAGCGCCTGGATTGGCGAGCGTGCAAACGTGAATAAAGCGCAAGCCTCTTCTCTTTATCTCTTATTCTATTATTTAGGCTCCAGCCTCGCTGGCACAGCCGGCGGCTATTTTTGGACCCATTTTCATTGGCTTGGCGTCATCACATTTATCGTGGCTTTATTGCTATTAAGCTTTCCACTTATTGGCTATGCTCAAAAGCAGCTCGAGTAATTCCCACGATTACCACATAAGAGAGAGGAGACGCAATTTCCTTCTCTCTTTTCTTGATTAGGACTTTCCTAAAACGCGATGAAAATAGATTTTCAGATTAGCGGCTGTTTCGCATTTGGGATCGCAAGCGACGCAAGGCACAATGTCAAAACCGCAGCGATTCCGTTCATCAGGAAAAACGTTTTCCAGTTCGCTTGTGTGGATAGGCCTCCTACAATGATAATAGCGACACATAATACAATCACAGGAGATGCAGACGAACGCATCGAAATATATTGATTATAGTCGAAAAAATGAAAGAGAAATGGGACAGGGATCCATGACAGTGCCAAATATACCGTTTTATATGAAAGCTTTTTTTATAAAGCTGATACAGTGGATGCAGAATGAAGAACATTCCTGATGCAATACAAAGGTAGGAAAGCGGGCATGTCTTTAACGAGATGAGAAAAACATCGATGGGGTAAATATCGCTGCAATATTCCACATCTTTCGGAGTAAAAATAAACTTTTTCCGGCAAGCCGCCTGGGATTCATAGGCAATTTTGCTGGCAAGAAAGAATGAATACACATACGTCACTAAAAAGACAGGAAGGCTGAACCCCCAAATCCACCATCCGTACTTCAAAACCACCATCCCTTTTATATAAAATTTCCCTTTTAGTGTAATTTTACACTATTTGCTCTTATAATATGAGGATTTTCCCTCGATTGTCAACATTTTTTGCAAAAAAAGAGAGAGGGCAGTCCTATTTTATTGTGTCTGTTTGTGCCAAGCTAATTCTCTTACAAATGCGTCATTCAACAATCGCGCTTGTCATCAACCATCATCGAGAAACCGCGCGCGGATGTCGGGAGTGGGCATCAGGCAATGATCGCGCTTTCCGAACCATTCATACCGATGCTTGGCGACAAAATCATATACATAATCGCGCAGCGGCTTCGGAACAAGCCAAAATATATAAAACAGTTTCCAAACGCCGGCAAGCCGCCGGCAAATGCGGAGAGCGGCACTTGATTTCATATAATAGCGGCCATCTTCGAGCAACACGAGACTGTCCATCTCGGGAACACCAAACTTTTCCCGCAGCGCCGCTCCTGTTTCACTTTGCAAAGAAGCAAAGCGAAATACGGCATGTGGATCACGCACGATAATAAACTGCACGCTTGCATTGCACAGCGAGCAAATGTCATCAAACAATACAATCGGATTCATGTTTCTCCCCCATTTACTGGCTTTATGCAATCAGCGACATCGTTTTTCGGAGAATTAACGATCGTTGACACTTCATACATTTTCATCTCTTCGGCAGGATACGGCTGCAATAGTGATTTGATATAATCAGTATCCTCTAACTTCGTGTCTAGCCATGCGTCATGCCACTCTTGCGGTAAAATCACGGGCATGCGATCATGAATCGTACCTACCAATTCGTTCGCTTTTGTTGTAATAATCGTACACGTATACAGCGTTTCACCATGTTTGTCCCATGTTTCCCACAAACCTGCAAACGCAAATGGCTGCTCGTTTTGCAATGTAAAGCGATATGGAATTTTTTTCTCTCCTTCTTTTTTCCATTCATAAAATCCGTCCGCTAAAATCAAACAGCGACGCCGCCTGAGCGCACGGCGAAAGCTCGCTTTTTCATCGACGGTTTCCGCCCTGGCGTTGATCATCTTCCAGCCGATTTTCGGATCGTTCGCCCAAGACGGCACGAGCCCCCACTTCATCATCTTCCCAATTCGCATTCCATCCTCTTCCACAACGGTTAGCACCTGTTGGCTTGGAGCAATGTTGAAGCGGAGCGGGATCGTTCCAGCATAAACAAAACCGAACAATGCTTGCAACTGTGCGATATCAGCCGTTAACGAAAAACGTCCGCACATGGAAACCACCTCCAATCTAGTAAACGGATAAAAAAGGAATTTGTTCCATATACATAGAAGTATAATACAAAAAGGGGTTATATGCGTAAAACCCGTCATGCCTCGTTGCGCACCGTATTTTATTTCAAAGGAGAATCATAGATGGAACTGATTGCACTTGGTTACTTAGGCGGAGTATTTTGGCTGCTAAAAGGGGCGACGCCGGCGCAAAAACGACGGATCGGCGGCGCTTTTTCCCTTCTCATCGCTACTTTTATCATTGGTTCGTTATGGATCCGCTATCAAACAGGATTTTTCCGTCTTAGCCGCATGGAATGGTACAACGCTGACGGCTCCATTCCTCTCGGGAAATGGGCCATACCATGGTATATCGTATTCGTCCTTTTACTGCTTTTGCTTATATTGTTCCGCGTTATCCAGAAAATAAAGACGATGCCTGCCAATAAGCGATGGCTTCCTTTCGTTCTCGCTGTCTTCTTTACAATTGTTTATCTTGCTGCTGCTTATTTTTCGCTGTTTTTCGTTTTTTTTCTGTTTTTTCCGTTCGCGCCTTAATAAACATAAACCGAAGATGTTTTTCGCTGTCCGAAAACATCTTCGGTTCACCTTAGGCTTCATTATTTCCGCAGCTCTTCCTCTAAATTCTCGTTTAATAAAAAAACAATCACTCGCTCCCCGGTACGGGTGCTGATGTCGGTGTGCATGCTAATGATGTCTTTTCCGGTAATTTCTGAAATCATTTTTTTTAGCTGGTCGCTGCCCGATTCAATTAAATCCGCGCGAATGCGCTTGATTGACAATAATCCATCCTTCGTGCTTGCTAAGTTTTTTTCCGCCGGCGTTAAAATTCCTTTTAATTGAATGAGAATAATGTTACGAACGATATCGGTCTTAACAGCAACGGACCCCCGTCCTAAATATTCTTTTTCCCATTGCGTAAGCGCGCGGCTAATTTGATCTTCCATTTCTCCTTTTGATACTGGCATGTCTTAGTTCCCCCTTTTCCATAAAAAAACGGCATGCCCACTATTTTTAGTGAAACATCCCGATCGGCTATAACCAAACTGCACTGTCATTCTAGCAATTTGGCTATCTATCAATGAACGGCATAATTTATTCACTATTATAATCATCCATATATTTTTCATGTCAAGAAAAAGTTTTATTGAACTTATTTTACTTACTGTTGAATCGTATATTGTGCACCGCTTGTCGGTCGGAGAAAAGCGCGAATCCCATTTGGATGATACGGCATCCGTTGTTCTGCTGTTTCGATGTCCACCCATTGAACGTCTATGATGTTTTCATCCTTACTTATTACCACAGGCGCATGAACAATCGTTCCACGAAACGTAATAAAAAAGACATGATTACCGTCCATAAACGCTTCATTAAGGGCAATGATATCATGAACATCCACGTCATATCCCGTTTCCTCTTTTACCTCGCGAATCGCCGCTTCCCGCAACGTTTCTCCTTTCTCCACTCCCCCGCCAGGAAGCGACCATGTTCCTCGTTTGTTGTACACCATTAATACCTTTTGTTCCACTTCATCGTATAGAAGCACATACACCACATCAACTCGCTTCATTGTCGTTCTCCTTCCGCAATTGCTGCAAAAATGCCAATACTTTCTCCGCATATTCACCGGATACATTCAAAACTTTTTATCAGTGCCGAAAGCCGCCATTTCCACGTCCGTCTGCGCGGTTCTAGCTGTAGTTCCATTCCTCTTCCCGCCTTATTATATTTTAAGAATAGTAAAAATTCAACCTGCAAATAAATCCCCGCTCCACCATATTGGCTAAGCGAGGAACATTGTATTCATTTTCTATATCTCATTGTCAGTCGATCTCTCGTAACAGATGCGCTACTATTCCAACAGCTCCCTAAGCTCGGCAACATACTCATTGGATCCGGTGACAATTAGGCGATCTCCCTTATGCAGCTTTGTATCCCCATGTGGGACAATCGATTCATTTTCACGGAAGATCCGTACGATAATGCAATCTCCCATAAACGGAAAGCGGCGAAGCGGGATTCCATCATATTCATTGTTATTCATCGTAATTTCATGCAATGTCGCATCCTTGTTTATAAACATCCGCGCCACTCTTGGTGATTCGATGAACGCTTGCAGCATCGCCGTTGTCGATAATAAGGCGGACATGATTTCGATTCCTTCTGCTTTCAGCCGTTCGACCTGCTTCGGTGTTTCCGCCAAAGCAATCACCCGCTCGATTCCACGTTCTTTCGCGGCTAATGCGACACTTGCGTTAATCTCTTCGTTTCCTGTCAGCGCAACTAAAATATCCGCCGTAAACGCTCCGTGTTTTTCAAGCGTTTCTAGCGAATAGTCTTCGATATCGACAATCGGAAAAACGTGATCGGAAACAGGCAGCTCTATTTTTTCTTGCCGAATATGATATAGCGTTACATCGTAGCGCTGTTTGTTTAATACCTTTGCGACTGACAGCGTAAATTGGTTGGTGCCAACAAACGAAATGTTTATTTTTTCCTCATTATCATCCGGCTTTGCATACAGCTTTTTGAAGACAATAGGTGAAACGATACTGGATATAACAGCCACTAAAATCAGCGCGCCTTTCATATTCTCGTCGATAACGTTAATACGCTCTGCGATCGTTGCTGCCGCGATGACAAGCGACAACGTAGACACAAGCAAAAATCCCGACGCGACTGTTGTTTTCGTATCATACCAAATTTTTAAAATTGAAACAGGTATCAGTTTCGAAACAACGAGCGCAAGCAGTAAAAGTGGAAGAAGCGTTAAAATTTTCGGCTCTGCCAACAATGCGCGTAAGTCTAAATTCACCCCAACCATCACGAAAAAGATAGGAATGAAAAACCCATATCCAAATGAATCTAATTTATGCACTAAATCTTTATTCGGCGATAATAGCGAAACGAGCACGCCTGCTAAAAACGCTCCTAAAATATTTTCCGCTCCAAACGTTTCCGATAAAGCGACGAGCACAATGATGAGCGTAAATACCGCACGTGTGCCGATTTGTACTGTTCCTTTTGCCATTGTTTCAACAAATGAACGTTTTTTGAAATATTTACCAACAAAATAAAAGAGAACACCGAATGCAAACAATCCAAGAATCAGCCATGTACTTCCATGTTCTGGCTCATTCATGGATACAAATACGGCCAACAAAATCATCGTCACCAAATCAGCAATGACCGCGACTAACAAAATCGTTTGCCCAATCGTCGTTTTCATTAAATTGGCATCTTTTAACGTTGGAACAACGACGCCGAGAGAAATCGTCGAAATAATCAATGTCATTAAAAACGCGTTATCCATAAATCCGGTTAAAACAAACAAATAAGAAAGTCCATACGATAAAACGAATATCGCCATAAAGATGATCGACGCGGCGACAAATGGATTCGGCTCCTTCTCTTTCTTGCTCGCTTTCGGTTTGCGCGCAAACACGGAAAAGTCAATCTCCAAGCCGCTTAAAAACATTAAAAACAAAAATCCTAATGTCGATAATGTTTCAATCCACATATCAGGTTTTACAATATCAAACCCTGTCTTACCAATCATAATACCTGCGATAATTTCCGCCACAACAACCGGGATCGCCTGCAGCCGTAAACGATGCAATAAAATTGGCGTCAAAAATGCGACGACTACTACAATTAATAAAGAAGTGATGGATGAATGTTCCGCCATGAAATTCCCCTTTCTAAAACTTCTTCTTTAGACTTTAGATATTATCCGATACGGGTGGATTTGGCAACTAAAAAATCTTGAGGTCGTAGATTTGCCTTGGTTCCCATCGATTGCACCGATCACTTTTCGATACCATGGTGCAATCACACCGCCTCTATATTGCAGTTCAACACGTTTTTTTGGATGAGAATCAATTCTTGTTAGTCAAACATGTTTCCATACGCGGCAATATAACTTGATGATAACAATAAAAAATAAAACAGAGCCATAATAAACAGCTCTGTTTTCAGACTGTTGACAAAAAGGGTTACAGACGAATGTCTGTAACCCTTTTTTACTTGCTGTCAATCTAAACGGAGGGCTTCCCTCCTTAACTGCTCGCGCTCGTATAAAAGCGAAGCGCAAAACGCCAAAAACGGCGCGACAGCCATAAAAAGACGCCAGCGAGCACAACGGATATCAGCGCGGTAACAATGTTCCACTTCCCTAACAGCGACAATGCAGGCATGTTCGTGATCACTGCGGCAGGCAGTACATATGTCAGCACGATGCGCACCCAGCCGCGGTACATGCCGATCGGAAATCTTGCTGTTTCAAAAAACGAATCAAAAATAAACGATAAATCATCAATGCGGATGACCCAAAACGATGTCGTCATCAACATCATCCATAACGAATAAATTAACACAAATGAAGCAGCGATCGTCATGATAAAAACGGCCACATCCACTAGTGACGGAATATAATGCTTTTCTACTAATCCGTAGCCGATGACTCCAAGACCAAGCAAAACATCAATCAGCCGCCAAAACACTAAATGACGAAAGCTGACATAAAACATGCTGTCGACTGGTTTTGTCAAAATATAGTCCAATGTCCCTTTTCGGACATGTTCTAATAAGCGCGGCATATTCGGGCGAAGCGCAAAATCAATCAGCCCTCTGAGCGTATTAAAGACGCCGAGCAAGACAAGCACATCAGCATATGTCCAGCCCGCTAATTGATCAGTTTGGTAAAAAAAGATATTTACCGTTAAAATCGCAATCCCTATTCCAAAAAAGCTGGACAGCAAATTGCCGAGAAACTCGCTTCGATATTCCAGTTCTTCGACGAAACACGTTCGGAAAAATTCGCGAAAAATCCGCGCATATCTCCGCATTTTCACCCACCTACCGCTTGATTTTTCTTTAATCCCGCTTTCCATAACCATTGCACGGCAATAATAAACAAAACAACCCAAATGAACGCAATCCAAAAACCGGTCATTATTTCTTTTTGATTTATCGCTCCTGTAATAATGTCAATCGGAAAGCCAATCATATAGCGAAACGGCAAAAAGACGCTCCATTGCTGCAACAGCGGCGGCAGCATCGACAATGGCGCAATCCGCCCTGACAAAAACAAAGAAATTACTTCGAGCAAACTATATACTGCCGTTACTTTCGTAATCCAAAAACCAAGCAGGCCGCAAGCATAACTGAGCAAAAAGCGAAGCGCCGCGCCAACTAGCACCGCCGTCAAAAACAGAAGCGCCTGTCCGCCTGTCACGTCAAAGCGAAGCGCGGGCACAAACAGCGCTGCCACCGTCCATATCGGCACTAATATGACGAGAAACAACACTTTATAAACGATGTTTTCCGCAATGGCCCAATGAATCGGATGGAGCGGGCGAATAATATAGTTGGAAAATGTCCCATCGCGAATCTCATGGTCGAGTTCCCAAACGTCCCACGCGCTCGTCATGCGCTCTACGAAAATAACGGCCATAAAATAAAAAATGAACGCGTCCGATTGGGACGGATCGATATTCATCCAGACGACCATCGTAATGAGCGGTTGGACAATCGCTCCTGTCATCCAAACAATTGTTGCGAGGCGATAGGCTAACATTTCGACATATTTCATGCGCAGAAGGGCAATGTATTTACGAATCATGTATTCAATCCCTCCTGAAACGCGCGCGTAATTACTTCTTCCATCGGCGGGTCTTGAATGTTAATATCATGCACATGGAAATGCTGCAAAAAGTGCGCCGACACTTCTGCCACTTTTTCCCGCGCCACCCGCAATGCCACATTTCCGTCTTCGATTTCCACAACCTCTCCGTAATCTTCCCAGCGCACGTCAGGAAGTTTGGCAAAGCGAACTTCAAGCCGCTTGTATGGAGCGAGTTTCTCCGTCAGCACCGTCAGCTCCCCATCATAAATCAGCTTTCCGTAATTGATAATCATAACGCGATCGCACAGCGCCGTCACATCCCCCATATAATGCGACGTCAGCAAAATCGTCGTTTCATGCTCGCGATTGTAATCAACGATAAAACGGCGCACCTTTTCCTGTGTATGGACATCAAGACCAATGGTCGGCTCGTCTAAAAACAATACTTGCGGGCGATGCAGCAGCGCCGCCGCAAGTTCACAGCGCATCCGTTGCCCGAGCGACAAATTGCGCGTCGGTTTGTCTAGCAGCGGCTCTAGCTCCAACAATTCCACTAATTCGTCTAATGTTTGCCGAAATGTTCGATCGTCAATCTCATAAATCGCTTTGTTCACCAAAAATGTTTCCATCGGCGGGATATCCCAAATAAGCTGACTTTTTTGCCCCATCACTAAACTCATCATCTTTTTAAATTCCGCTTTTTGTTCAAATGGCACAAAGCCGCCAACCGTAATTTCTCCCGATGTAGGGTGAAGGAGTCCCGCGAGCATTTTCATCGTCGTCGTCTTTCCCGCCCCATTCGGACCTAGAAACCCAACAATCTCTCCTTTTTGAATCGTAAACGAAATATCTTTGACCGCTTCTACAATCCGATATTTGCGGTTCCACAAGCTGCGGACCGACTCCAGCCAGCCCGCTTGCCGGACATGCACGCGAAATGATTTATGTAAATGCTTAACGTGAATCATCGTTTTTTCCTCCAACTGATGCCAAGAAGTTTTGTCCTTACATTATTTTTATATATATTAAGCAATTAGAAATACGCAAACAAAAAAGCAGGCTTCGTTTTGAAGCCTGCCTTTAACGTGCAGAACGCGCCAATACATATAAAAAATATGGCGCCCCAATGATGGCGACAACGATGCCTGCATGAATTTCCGATGGCTGCAAAATTGCTCGTCCGACCGTATCCGCCCCCAGCAGCAAACAAGCGCCAAGCAATGCGGACGCCGGCAGTACATAGACATGATGTACGCCGATTAATCTTCGTGCCAAATGTGGGGCAATTAACCCGATAAAACCGATGCCTCCGCTGATGGATACGGAAGCGGCCGCTAATGCGACAGCTGCCGCCAATAATTGAATTTGTTCTTTTGCCACTGAAACGCCGAGTCCTGTTGCGGTGGCTTCGTCAAATGATAACGCGTCAAGCACGCGCGCTTTGTAATAAACGAAGGCAAACAACACGAGAATCCACGGCAAAAGCGCCCATACATATTCCCATGCCGCTCCCCAAATGCTTCCCGTCAGCCAAACTGCCGCAAATTGATACAGTTCCCTGCTGAGCCGAAGCGACAGCACCGTCATGAGCGCACTTAATCCAGCGGCGACCGCCACTCCTGTTAAAACGAGACGTCCGGGAAGCAGCCCTTCTTGTTTTTCATAGGACAAGCCAAACACAAGCGCCGCCGCCAACGCACCTCCAATAAAAGCAAGAAAAGGAAGAAATAATGCAGGGGCATCCGTACCCGTTGGAAACAACGAAAGATATAATACGACCATTACACCCGCTCCGGTCGAAATGCCTAAAAGACCAGGGTCGGCAAGCGGATTGCGCGATATCGTCTGTATAATGCATCCGGACAACGCCAGCCCAGCCCCTGCTAGTATCGCAATCAACATGCGGGGAAGACGAAATTCAAATAAAATTAACTCCTGCTTCGCTGTCCCCATGCCAGCAAGCGTTTTTGCCACTTCTAATGGAGACATTTTGCTTGCTCCGGTATTCAGACTGATGATAACCAACAAAAGCAAAAGAAAAAAAAGGGCAGTAATAACAATAGCGCGGCGTTTCATGCAAATTCCCCCTTCCGCTTGCGGGAGACATAAAGGAAAAACGGCACACCAATTAAAGCGAACAACACGCCAATCGGCGTTTCATATGGCGGATGAATCATTCTAGCACCGATGTCCGCCCAAAGCATCAACAAACTGCCGAGCACCGCGGAACATGGAATAACCAAACGATAATCGACGCCAACAAAAAAGCGGGCCAGATGCGGAACGACAAGACCGACAAACCCGATTGGGCCGACTGCGGACACTGCGCCGCCGGCAAGCACAAGCACGATCATCGCTCCCATTAGTTTGACGATCTTTGTTTTCTGACCTAATCCGGTCGCAACTTCCTCCCCGAAACTCAATATAGTAATGGACCGAGACAATAATAATGCTGCGACTAAGGCCGCAACAATCCACGGCGCCAAAAGCTTCAGCTGGCTCCACTTCACCCCGGCGACACCGCCGGCATACCAAAACGCCAATTCTTGACTAAGCTGAAAATGAATGGCGATTCCTTCACTAAGCGAGGTAAACAATGCGCTTACCGCCGCGCCCGCCAACACGAGGCGAATCGGAGTAACGCCGCCTCTTGAGAGCGCACTGACTCCATACACCATCCCGGCTGCCGCCGCCGCTCCGAAAAACGACCATATGATGAGTGATTGATAAGAAAGTCCAGGAAAAAACGCAAAACAAATCGCTACCATCAATGTCGAACCGGCATTCAATCCTAACAACCCCGCATCAGCAAGCGGATTTCTCGTCATTCCTTGCATGATGGCGCCCGCCACCGCAAAACTAGCTCCGACAAGCACATCCGCAAGGGAACGAGGAAGGCGCAAATCGCGGATAATTGCATGGGCGGTTTGCCGCGAATCGTAATGAAAAACTGCGTCCCATACTGTCGTTAAACGGATATCCGCCGCACCGACCGAAATGGACAGGGCGATGCTAAAAAGAATGGCGCTTAGTCCAACGACTAGCACCAATATTGCCGCCCACGAACGCGATGATCGTTTTATATGTTTCTCTATTTCCATCTTTCCTCTCCTTACCATCATTCCACCCTACTTTTGATTTGCAGAAAGCAATGTATCGACAACAAGGTCGAGCTGATGTTCAAGTGAAATGGCATCAGAAAACCAAATGTCTTCGATCTTCATTTCGTAAACATGATGGTTTTTCACCGCATTTAAGTTTTTCCAAATCGCGCTGTTTTTCAGCTCTTTTTCCGCCTGTTCGGTTCCGTCCATTTTATATACCGTCCAAAACATGTGATCAGCGGCATAGTCAGGCAACGCCTCTAGCGAAATCAATTTCCATTGCGGACCTTGAATCACTTCTTGTTTAATTTTTTCTGGCGGTGTCAGCTGCAAAGCGTTATAAATAATTTGACCAGCATGGCCAAAATTGTCGCCGATGGCGTAAAAATCTTTTCCTTGCAGTTTATAAATGCCAACGGTCTCATTTTCGCCGATGACGCCTTTAATTTTTTCACGGGCAGCTGCCGCCTTCTTATCAAATTGTTGAATCCATTGCTCCGCTTCCTTTTGCTTGCCAAAAAGCTCGCCAAATACCCGCATTTCTTCTTGGATGTTTTTATAATGGCCAAAAGGAATGAAAACAGTCGGAGCGATTTTCGATAGCTGTTTGTATTGGTCTTCTAAATATACAATAATTAAATCTGGATTTAATTCAACAACTTTTTCTAGGGAAATCGGATTGCCGACGTTTTCAATCCCTTTTGCTTGTTCTTTTATGTACGGGTTCTCCATAACTGCCTGCGTGACGCCAATTGGTTTCACCCCAAGCGCCAGCGCGTTTCCTAAAAATTCATATGGCATTACCACCCGTTTTGGATGAGCGGGAATTTCGACTTTTTTTCCGTTCGCCATCGTAAATGTTTTCGTTGCATTCTCTTCTGTCTTGGGTTCCTTTTCCGATGCTGTATTGTCTTTCTGATTCCCGCAAGCGCTCATCATTGCGAGAACGAGAACCAGGATCAGCATGAATACGATACTTCTTTTTCTCGTCAACATCTCGTTGTCCCCCTCTAAAGATAATGAAAACCACAACCAATAAAAATGATAATCATTTTCGTTATAACTGTCAACCAACAACATGAACTAGCATTCTATTTACACAATCCAGAACTCTTAAACTACTTTTCCAACCAAACAGAAGGGGCTGGTCCAAAACTCTTTGGCTCAGCCCTTTGCGAAATACGATTAATGATTAGATAAACTATCCTGTTTACTGTTTGCTAACTGCTTTGATAATTCAATAAAAAACTGTAGCGCCTCCGGATTCGCCATCGATCCAGGATTGACCGCTTTTTCGAGCGGGAATCCGAGCAGCAGCTTGCGAATTGGAATTTCCATTTTCTTTCCGTTTAACGTTTTTGGAATTTGCTCGACTTGGTAAATTTCATCTGGGACAAAGCGCGGCGATACTTTTTGGCGAATTTCGTTTTTGATTTTCTCCTTTAGCTCCTCATCTAATGACGCTCCTGGCTGAAGCACGACAAACAACGGCATAAACGATTTTCTTCCCATTATTTCCAAATCGATGATCAAACTTTCGAGCACTTCATCGAGTGATTCGACAGCGCGGTAAATTTCACTCGTTCCCATGCGGACGCCGGCGCGATTAATCGTCGAATCAGAACGCCCGTAAATGACACAGCCGCCTTCTTCGTCGATTTTAATCCAATCCCCGTGCTTCCAAATTCCTGGATACGTATCGAAATAGCTGTCCAAATATCGCTCGTAATTTGGATCATTCCAGAAAAACAGCGGCATCGATGGCATTGGGTCGGTAATGACTAGCTCTCCCACTTCATTAATTAAGCGATTTCCATTTTCATCAAATGCTTGTACATTAGCCCCTAACGAACGGCATTGGATGATCCCCGCACGAACCGGCAAGATTGGCGAACCGGCAACGAAAGCGGTGCATACGTCCGTCCCGCCGCTGCACGAAACTAGGCAAATATCGTCTTTCACGTTTTCGTATACCCAAGCAAATCCTTCCGTCGTCAGCGGCGAACCTGTTGAAAGAACGGCTTGTAAATCGGAAAAATCGTACAATTCTTTTGGCTTAATGCCAAGCTTCATACAAACGTTAATAAACGCTGCGCTTGTTCCGAAATGGGTAATGCGCGCCTTTTCCGCCAGCTCCCATAACACGTTTCCATCCGGATACGTCGGACTCCCGTCATAAAGCACGACCAACGCTCCGACTAACAATCCGCCGATGAGAAAATTCCACATCATCCATCCCGTTGTCGTAAACCAGAAAAACGTGCTTTCTTTTGTAAGGTTTTCTTCAATCATGAGCGACTTTAAATGTTCGAGCAAAATGCCGCCATGCCCTTGAACAATTGGTTTCGGCAATCCTGTCGTACCGGAGGAATATAAAATCCAAAGCGGATGGTCAAACGGAACATATTCATAAGAAAGTTCCGCTTTTTCCCGAATGATCTCATCCCATAATAGAACCGAATCATCCGGTGCTTGTACGTCTTCCCGCAAATATGGAAGCAAAATCGTTTTTTTGAGCGACGGCAATTTTTCCCGTAATTCGTCGACAACCGGACGTTTATCAAACTCTTTCCCGTTATATTGGCATCCGTCAATCGCGAAAAGCACAACCGGTTCAATTTGCCGGAATCGGTCAATAACGCTGTTTGCGCCAAAATCCGGAGAACAGCTCGACCAAATCGCCCCAATGCTGGCGCACGCTAAAAAGGCGATGACTGTTTCCGGAATGTTTGGCATATATGCCACCACTCGGTCTCCCGGTTTGACGCCGATTTTTTTGAGCGCGCTTGCGACAGCCGCCGTTTTTTCTTTCAGCTCTTGCCAAGTCACTTCACGATAAGGCACGCGCTCGGAACGGAAAAGAAGTGCCGGGCGGTCGGATCGCTCGTTTCGAAATACATGCTCCGCGTAGTTCAATGTCGCGCCTGGAAACCATTTTGCTCCCGGCATTTTCCGTTCTTCCAAAACGCAACGGTAAGGAGTCGCCGATTTCACCTCGCAATACTCCCACACCGATTCCCAAAATTCTTCTAGCTGTTCAACGGACCAATTCCATAATTGTCGATGTGTTTCAAATGACAGACCCTTTTTTTCCTTTAACCAATTCATATAGCGCTTAATATTCGATCGTTGAATATGTTCCTCTGTCGGCGTCCATAATACCGCCCCATCCGTAATCGCTTTCATATTCATCTGCGCAAAAAACGCAGAATTCACCCCTCTCCCACCTATTTTCGATTGAAAATTTAGACTATTTATATAATATCATCTTTTACTATTATTGAGAATACAAAAGCAGAAAACGAACTGTGTGAAGATAATGAAAAAATTCGTCGTAAAACCAAAAAACAAAATGATTGACAAAACAAAGAAGGCGGAATAAAATAAAAAATAAAATTTGGTTTGGTGCAAAATTATAACCTTAACGCAATTTATTGATAAGGAGGAAACTATTATGCCTTCAGTAAAATTGCAACGTTTATCCGAGGCAGAAGAAGGAGAACGTTTCCGTATTGTGAAGCTTGACATACAAGATGGAACAATGAAACGAAGATTGCTTGACTTAGGATTTGTCCCAGGATGCGAAATAAGCGTTCTGCAAAAAAGCCCACTGGGAGACCCAACCGCATATCGTGTCAGCAACACAACGATTGCATTGCGGAAAGAAGAAAGTGACCATATTTATGGGGAGAGGATACGCGATGTCCACAAATGAATATACAATCGCACTTGCGGGAAATCCGAACACAGGAAAAAGCACATTGTTTAACGTTTTGACCGGATTGCGACAGCATACCGGAAATTGGCCGGGAAAAACGGTCGTTCATGCGGAAGGATTTTTTACGTACAATAACAACCGCTATAAAATGATCGATTTGCCTGGAACCTATTCGCTTTATTCGAATTCGGCGGATGAAGAAGTGGCGCGAGATTTTATTATTTTTGAAAAACCCGATGTTACGATAGTGGTACTCGATGCTACCGCTTTGGAACGAAATTTAAATCTTGCTTTGCAAGTGTTGGAGATGACAAGCAGCGTCATCGTCTGTGTGAACCTAATGGACGAAGCGAAAAAGAAAGGAATCCGCATCGATACCGAGAAACTAGCGGCAACATTAGGAGTGCCGGTCGTTCCGATTTCCGCGCGCAATAAAGAAGGAATCGACACGTTATTAAAGACAATCGATTCGATGGTGCGCGGAAAAATCAAAACAAACCCGATTGCCGTCCGGTACAGTCCAGAAATTGAACAATGCATCGAAAAGCTCATTCCACGCGTGAAAGAGGTTATTGGCGATGCGTACCCTGCCCGCTGGGTCGCGCTTCGATTGCTTGACGGAGATATGTCTTTGCTTCAGGCTCTCCAACAACAACCGCTTCCATCCGTAAAGGAGGTGTCTATATATGCATGCCACGATACCGCAAAGTCCGTTTGAAGAGCTGATGAATGAAGCGCGAGCACTGGCGCCTGCGGATACGCGCGAACAAATCGTATCGGCTATTTTTCGCACCTCCCAAGCGATTTGCAATGAAACGGTTACCTATACGAATCAAGCAAAACAATACGAAACGGAAAAGCTAGACCGCATTTTTACTTCAAAATTATGGGGATTTCCGATCATGCTTGCGATGCTTGCGGTCGTTATTTATATAACGATTGCCGGCGCGAATATTCCATCTGGCATGCTGGCAAGCTTTTTCGGATGGCTTGAAGGATATCTTACCCTTTTCTTTCAAGCGCTGCACGCCCCTGACTGGCTGCACGGATTGCTTGTGTTAGGGTTATATCGAGGCACTGCTTGGGTCGTCAGCGTGATGCTTCCGCCGATGGCGATTTTCTTTCCAATTTTTGCATTGCTAGAAAACTATGGATATCTCCCGCGTGTCGCTTTCAATATGGATCGCTTGTTTAAAAAAGCGGGAGCGCACGGAAAACAATCGCTCACGATGGCGATGGGATTCGGATGCAACGCCGCGGCTATTATGTCAACGCGCATCATCGAGTCGCCGCGTGAACGAATGCTGGCGATTTTGACGAACAGCTTCGTCCCTTGCAATGGACGGTGGCCGACATTGATCTTGCTGTCTTCCTTATTTATGGCGGCAGGCTACACTGGCGGATGGAAAACATTCGTCACCGCTAGTGTCGTCGTCGCGATGGTGCTGTTTGGCATCGTCGTCACGCTGACGGTTTCATGGGTGCTGTCAAAAACGGCATTGCGCGGCATCCCGACCCATTACACATTAGAACTGCCGCCGTATCGGCGCCCGAAAATATGGGATACGATTGTTCGCGCCACATTAGACAAATCCATTTATGTGCTAAAGCGAGCCATTGTGGTTGCCGCTCCAGCTGGAGTATTAACATGGATACTAGGAAACATTCATATCGGGGATACGACCGTCCTCGCCTATATCGCTGATTGGCTCGATCCATTCGCGCGAGCACTTGGGCTTGATGGCTATATTTTAATGGCGTTTATTTTAGGATTGCCCGCCAATGAAATCGTCTTGCCGATTTTATTAATGGGGTATTTATCGACTGGTTCCTTGACGGAAGTCGATGGTCTGCACTCACTCAAACAAATTTTCGTCGACCACGGCTGGACATGGCTGACCGCGCTCAATATGATGCTGTTTTCCTTGCTTCATTATCCGTGTGGCACCACGCTCGTTAATATTTACAAAGAAACGAAAAGCAAAAAATGGACGTTTGTCGCTTTTGCGCTTCCGACAAGCATCGCTATTGCTGTCACGTTTTTCACCGCGCAACTTGCCAAATGGTTTGGCTTTGTATGAAAAATCCCCGTTTCCTTGTTTAGAGGGAACGGGGATTTTTGTGTGTGATTGTAACTTTATGGTTTTCTATTAATCAAGTTAGTTTACCCATCGTCCTGTCAAATTTCCCCTCGCCGTTAAATACGATAATCGCTTCCATTCAATCAGTTTCCGACGTAATAACTACATAAAATATGTAAATACTCGTGGGTTAGATGATGAATTATGTATTTTCCACACGTCGTGATCGCATAGAAAATGCAGAAAACGTTTGAACGTAACAAAATTTTCAGCTAAATCTGTCCAGATTGGATCAAGTAAACGCCCACCTTTTTTGCTGACCTCAATATATTTCTTTGCCGTCGAGGCCAATGAACGAAATTTACCATTCAAAAGCAATTTAATTACAGAAAATAGGCCGTTTTGTTTCCAATCGGTCATTTTAAACGCTGAAGAAGCCATTAATTGTTTAAGAGAAAGAATCATTTTTTCCATATAATCTTCCATCGTGCCTAATAAATGAACCAATTCGGAAACAAATATATTGCTTATTCCTGAGGAAACTACGCTTCCAATTACATTTTGCTGGATAAAAAATGTCTTTTCGCTGCATTTAACCATACACCCGCTCCTTTTCGAAAACAAAGGAGCGGGATATGGTCAATCATACTTCCCTTACTTCTTCCAAATGCGACACATCACCTTCAGTAATCAATTCAAACTTCCCATCGTTTACCCGCACGGTCGTAACGCTGGTTCCATACATATACGGAGGAGCCCAAAGCTCTTTTAACGGCGTGTTTTTGAAACGAGCGATAACCGTCTTTAACACCACCCCATGCGTAACAATTAAAATGTTTCCTTCAGGGTGGCGTTTGATGATTCGCTCAATGGCGGCAAACGCTCGGTTTTGGACATCGATGAACCGCTCGCCGCGCCGTGGTGTGTATAAATGCGGATGATTCCAAAAGTGGTCGAACATAATAGGATCCAATTCTTTGATTTCCTCATGGGTCTTTCCTTCCCAGTCGCCAAGGTGAATCTCCCGCAGCTGTTCTTCGGTATAAATCGGAATCAGCCGCTCGCCGCGAATCAGCTGGGCGGTTTCGAGCGCTCGTCCGCTTGTGCTGGCGTAAATCGCGGTCAAATCGACTGCTTCCAGCCGTTTTCCAAGCCGCATTGCGTCTTGCCGCCCCTTTTCCGTAAGCGGCGAATCTTGCCACCCTTGCATCCGCTTTTCAACGTTCCATCGTGTTTCTCCATGTCTTGTTAAATATAACGTTGCCATTCTCGTTCCCCCATTCCTGTTGTCTCTTATTGTTCCACCGCCGGCTCCAGTTTTTGTTTTTTCACTATCAAATACTCACTCATACTAGTTCTCCTTCTCCTAAATACATCGTTCCCATTTCGATATATTTCTTCTACTCCTTGTTCGTTTTGCGCACACGGTATGCTTTCGCATTGGTTTTAGAGCTGGCAGCTAAATTTTTGGATTTTCTTTTTTGCTTGTCTCCAAATATACCAATCTAACAGCGGATTTTCCAGCTTCATAGAAAATCTGCCGCCTCCAAGCGCGATGATTTTCCTCATATCAGTTCAGCCACTTTACGAGTTTGGTCATCCATATCCCTTCTGGCATCCTCATTTGTTCGACTTCGCGGAAACCGTGACGTTCATATAGACGAAGCGCAGGTATATTCGCGCTTCCTGTCATAACGATGATTTCGTTCGCATTCCGTTCTTGATGACAGACAAACTCAATCAAGGAGCTGGCGATCCCTTGCCGGAAAAAGCCGGGATCCACCATCAAGCGGCAAATGTGCACGGTCTTTTCTGCCCGCTCATAGGAAATCGCTCCTGCCAGCTGTTTTTGCTTCATATATCCATAAAACCGTTCACCGCACTGCTGCAACGTTGCGACTGTATCTTGCAATGGCGGAAGGTCGGGAAATCCGATCAGCCGCGCCTCGACAGCGTAAGAACGCAATTGAAGGCGCAGCACCGCTTCCGCCCATTCGTCTGCCTCTATGTTTATTTCCTGAATCATGCCTTCCTTTCCTTTCTATTTCATCATGCGCCATCCATTTTTACTTCTCGATGATCGCTTTGTTTTCCTTTTTGCTTCACGAAAAAAGACGATCTTGCCTGAGGGCATCAATCGTCTTCGTTATCGTCTATCAGTAATTTCGTCCATCGCTTCTTGCAGAAATTGATATCCTTTTTGTTCCCGCCCATCTTTCCGTATCGTCCATTCTTGTTTTTCCAATGCCAGCTCACCGCGTTCATTTTTGACAAATGGCATATGAAGGACAATCATTTTATCATCTTTGTTGATCGTATAGCCGATGTAATACTTGTTTCCTGCGCCTTCTTCTTCGAAAATGCCGACTTGGTCCAAATGATAAACATCCATCAACGGCTGCAGCGTGTCAATAAACTCATGGATAATCACGCTTCTTGGCGCAAATTCCATCTTTCTCCCTCCTCTCATCGACGGAGTACGTATAATCGTCCGTTAATAGCAAACGAGATGGCGCCGGTTTCTTCGGAGACGACGATTACAAGCGCATCACTTCGCTCTGTTAACCCAATTGCGGCGCGATGGCGGGTACCTAATTTCCGCTTCGGTGTCACATGCTCGGCAAGCGGCAAAATATTGCCTGCCGATACAATTTCGTCATAACGGATTAACGCTCCCCCATCATGAAGCGGATTGCCTGGATAAAAAATCGTTTCTAACAACGTATGTGAAACCTTTGCCCCAATAGGAACACCATGATGCAATAAATGATCCAGCGAATCCTTTCGCTCAATAACGATGAGAGCACCATGACGGCGTTCCGCCAAATGTTTTGCCGCAAGGGACAAATCGTCATAATGCGGCGTATATTCCGCTAAATAAGAATGCAAATAAAAAGAAGCGGCCGCTGTTTGTACATCCAAGATATGCTTTTGCAATGTTTCTAAACGCGACAATATACAGCACTCATCCATCATTAACGATTGGCGGAGTGCTTCCGCCTCCTCCGTAATGTCGCGCAGTGAACGAATTATTTGCTCTTTCATCGGTTGATTAAGCGGTAAAAACTCTTGAATCATGGAACTCCCCCATCGCCGTTTGTTACTATTAGTGTGCGACATTTATAATGAAAAACGGACGGAAATAATAGGAAATCCCTTCTAATGTATTCATTAGAAGGGATGAGAATCAAATACCATATACTCTTCTAGCCATTTTTGCAACTTCTCGGCTTCTAACGACTTGCTAAAGTAAAACCCTTGGGCAAAGTCGCAATCCATCTGTTGGAGAAGCGCTACTTGATGATACGTCTCGACGCCTTCCGCCAATACTTGAATATCCAAGCTTTTCGCTAAATGAATAATCGTATCGACAATCGTTGCATCTTTCGAGTTCTCCGCAATTCCTTGAATAAAGCTGCGGTCAATTTTTAATAAAGACACCGGCAGATTCCGAATGTACGCCAACGAAGAAAATCCTGTGCCGAAATCATCAATGGCTACTTGCACGCCGATATTTTTTAACTGAGTTAAAATATGCTTGCCCGTTTCAAAGTTTTCCATCAAGCCGCTTTCTGTCACTTCCAAAATTAAATGCTCTGGCGCAAAATGCGTATCCCGTAAAATATGGACAATATGCTGAACCAATTCCGTTCGATTTAATAAAAACGGCGATAAGTTGACAGCTAATTTCAGCCCAGGGAATTGCGTCTGCCATTCTTTCACTTGGCGGCACGAATGTTCAAGCACCCATAACGTAATTTCAAAAATGAATCCGCTCTGTTCGGCAAGTGGAATAAAGTCGAGCGGTGGAATTTCTCCAAGCGATGGGTGGCGCCAACGCAACAGTGTTTCCACTCCCATCGTTGCACCGCTGTCAAGCTTAATTTTCGGCTGGTAGCATAAATAAAATTGCTCACGCAAAATCGCAAACGGCAAATCTTGTTCAATGATCGCTTTCCGATTTTGCGTCGGACGATAAAACTCATAACCATTTTTTCCTCTTTTTTTCACATTATATAGAGCTTGATCGGCGTATTTCATGACTTGCTCGATTCGGTCGCTATCTTTTGGGAAAAAAGCAATTCCCATCGATAGCGTAGACTGAATAAGCTGTTTTTCATAATAAAACGGCTTATGGAACGTTTGAACAAGCTCATCGGCGAGTTTCGTCACTTCTTCTTTTGCTATGTTCGGAAGCAAAAGCACAAATTCATCTCCGCCAATGCGCGCAAAAAAATCTTCGGAGCGCAGCACGCTTTGCACCCTTCTTACCGCTTCCTGCAAAAAATAGTCGCCAGCTTGATGGGAAAAGTGATCGTTAATCCATTTAAATTTATCAAAATCCAAATAACATAACGCAAAATCGGTTTGGCTTTCGATCAGCTGCTTTATGTATCTCTCAAAATAGCTGCGGTTCGCAATGCCTGTTAACGAATCAAAGTAGGCAAGCTGCCGTAACTTTTCCTCGTATTTTTTCCGTTCGCCAATGTTTTTCACCGTCACAATCACATAATCAAGTTCATTTTGTTCATTCACAATCGCTTTCCCTTGCGCTTCCATCCATATCCATTTTCCTTCGTTATCGCGCTTGCGAAATTCAGCGATTTGAGTGTCATATGTACGATATAGCTCATCAAACTTCCTCACAATGTTCGGCAAATCATCAGGATGCACAAATTGTAAGATATCTTCATACGAATATTGGTGAATTGCCGTGCCTACTTTCTCAAGAGATGATGGTATGTATAATAGCTCACGTTTATTGGAAAAAATAAGAATATAATCCGTAGAATGTTCAGCGATGAGTTGAAAATGTTGTTTGCTTTCTTCCAATGCTCGTTCTAGTTTCTTTTCCTTCGTCACATCGCGGCATACGCACAAAATCGAATCGATTTCTCCTTGTTCATTTACAATCGGCGAAAAAACAGCACTCACTGGAACGATACGGTCATCCGCTTTTTTAATCGTCCATTCTACATTATGTATGGATTTCCCGTTTCTAACCGATTGCAATAACGGTTCTACTACGATGGTTTCCATCTCAGCAATGGTTTCAAAATGGGCGTGTCGTACCGCGCCGCTGCCATTTGTACCTAACAGTGCTTGAAACGCAGGATTCGTATAAATGACATATCCTTCTGTATTTAAAATCGCGACTGCCTCGGTAAAATGATGGAAAAAAGCAGCATACTTACCTGTCATGAAGCAATTACCTCTCAATGATAGTTTTTAAGAAAAGCTGCCTTGTATACTTTCATTTTTACGAAAACATATACAAAAATCAACAAAATTCGCGAAAATTTCTTGAAAAAAAAGAAACAACACCGCTTTTGCGATGTTGCTTCATCAGGTTATCAGCTGATCGCCTGACAGCGCTGACTAGCTATACAAGGACATGTCTGACAATGTGTTCCTCCATCTGTTTGGTAATAAAGGCAACATGTTGACCGCTGTCTCGGATGAGCGTTTCCTTTCCAAAATCGTTTTAACGGATTTTGTCGAGGAGTGCCGAATAACGCTCCATCTGCGTCGTGAACGAGATAATGAAAATCATCGCAAAGCTGTTCGTGGACATGGGCAAGGGTTTCATCATTCATAAGCGTTTCATACAGCCAATAAATGTAAATCGCGATATTCTCCCATAATATATGGGCAGATATTTTTGTGATTTTCCGCAATTTTTCTATCAGCGGGAAAAGGTGCACCGCAAATAGCTGTCTCACCGTCTCTTCCCGCCATTGATCACGACAGCCCGTGCATATTTCTGTCTTGGGCTCCTCAAAACGAAAAGTCGGCAGCCACCTATCATCATGATCGTCCGTTTCCATCCAAATCCGCTCTGGTGACAGCACAAGCCGTTTATTCCAAACGGACATCGCATAAAGCGACATCGCGACAAGGAAGCTATATCGTTTGATCAACATCGATGCCGCGACAGCGTCATTGGCAGCGCCAAGCCTGTCGCGCACTTTTGCTACATAATCGATGAGCACGCTATCCTCAGACAGACGATCCAAGCGAATCGATAGCGGCGAATTGGTTTGAACGGTTGAAATCCGATATGTTTCTAATACCTTTATTTCCTCCGCGGAAAGAATCATGATGAAACGCCTTCTTTCTGTAGAATGCATCTTCCTTTTCCATATGGAATGCAAAGTGGAGTTCCAAATAGCGGATCATATGTCACTTGACAATCCATTTGAAATACGTCTTTCACCAATTGACAGGAAATGATTTCTTCCGGTTTTCCTTGCGCATATATTTTTTTATCGCGAATCGCCACAATATGGTGAGCGTAGCGGCAAGCCAAGTTTAAGTCGTGAAGCACCATGACAATCGTGCGCTTTTCCTTCTCGTTTAACTCAAACAATAAATCAAGAATTTCAATTTGGTGCATCATATCCAAATACGTCGTCGGTTCGTCCAATAAAATAATGTCCGTATCCTGCGCCAGCGTCATCGCAATCCAAGCCCGCTGCCGCTGTCCCCCTGAAAGCGAATCGACCGGACGCTCCGCTAATTCTGTCATCCTCGTTGCTTCGAGCGCACGCCGCACCGCTTTTTCATCTTCTTCGCTCCATTGTTTCAGCCACGTTTGGTACGGATATCTCCCTTGCTTAACAAGCTGCAGCACGGTCAATCCTTCCGGAGCCGTTGGCGACTGCGGCAAAATCGCTAACTTTTTCGCCACCTCTTTTGTCGGCAATTTCGCGATTTCCTTTCCTTCTAGCAAAACCGCACCGCCCGCCGGTTTCAAAAGCCGTGCCAAAGCGCGCAATAACGTCGATTTCCCGCAGCCATTTCCCCCGATAAATACGGTAATTTCTCCTTTTGGAATCATTAAATCTAATTCATCAATAATGATCGTGTTTCCATATGATAACGTTAGCTCCTTTGCTTGTAAGGCGTTCATGTTCTTCCACCCCTTTTATTATCGGCTTTTATATAATAAGTAAACAAAATACGGCGCCCCAACTGCCGCAGTAAACACCCCGGCTGGAATTTCCATCGGCGCAAACAACATGCGCCCAGCAAGATCAGCGGCCATCACGAAAATAGCTCCTAATAGCGCGGAGGCCGGAAGAAGCGCTCCAAATGAGGAACCAACAAGCCTTCTCGCCATATGCGGCGCCATCAACCCGACAAAGCCAATGCCTCCCGCGAAAGCGACCGCTCCTCCAGTTAAGGCAGTGCTTAGTAATAGAAGGAAAAAACGCTGCTTTTGCAGGGAAACTCCCGCGCCGATTGCCAATTCATCGCCTAATTCTTGAATGTTCATCTTCCGTACTGATAAAAAACTGATTGCTAATAAGATCAATGCCCATGGTGCAAGCAGTGTAACATGTTTCCACGAAGCGCCATAGACGCTTCCGGTAATCCAAACGTTCGCCTGACTCGCCCGATAAATCGGTCCGGTAATCATCAATAACGTTGTGCATGCCTGCATGAGTGCCGATATTCCAACCCCAATTAATACAAGCCTTAGCGGTGCCATTCCATTTTTCCATGAAAGGACATAGACAAGAAGCGCCGTTATTGTTGCACCAAGAAAAGCGGCGAACGGCAGCCAATGAATACTAATAGTCAAGGAATGGTTTTCATCGCTAAACAACGTCAAAAACGCAACGACCGCTGCCGCGGCCCCGCCCGTAATGCCGAGCACGTCTGGCGAGGCGAGCGGATTGCGAATCATCCCTTGCAAGATCGCTCCCGCCGCCGCAAGCAACATTCCCGCCAACAGTGCGACAAGAATCCGCGGCAAGCGAAACGTATAAATCACGACTTCGTTCATATCCGAACCATTTCCAAACAACGTCTTCGCTATTTCCAACGGGGAAATATACATTTCGCCGCTTCCAATGCTGACAAGAAATATAACCACATTAACAGCTAATAGTATCAAACTAATAGTTATCGCTTTTTTGTCGACTAAAAACGAGATCGACTTCCCAATTCGCAACGATGTATACTTCTTCATTTCGCTAAAATCCCCCTACGGGCAATATAAACAAAAAACGGAACGCCGAGAAACGCTGTCACTATTCCGACCGGGACTTCGCGCGGCATTAAAATATAGCGGGCCCCGATATCGGCCGCAATTAATAAAATCGCTCCGATCAAGGCACAGTACGGCAATACCCAGCGATGGTCCACGCCAACTAGCGCACGCGCAATATGAGGAACGATGATGCCGATAAACCCGATCGGTCCGGCAACAGCAACCGAACTTCCGGCAAGCAGCACGACAAGAAGCGCTGCTCCTGCTTTCACCGCATTCGTGCGCTGTCCTAAACCTTTCGCCACATCATCTCCCATCATTAAAATGTTCACCTTTTGCGCAAACAGCAGCGAACCAATCCAGCCAACGATAAAGTATGGAAGAACGGCTGTTAACATTTCCAGCTTCCGTCCGGCTACCGAACCAGCCAACCAAAATAAGACTTCTTCAAGCGCCTTTTCATTCGCCGCTAACATTCCTTGTGTTAATGAAGCAAACAAGGCGGCGACCGCCGTGCCGGCAAGCGTTAATTTCAAGGGGGTTGCTCCATCTTTTCCAACAGCGCTAATGATGAACACGATTGCCGCTGCCAGGGCGGCACCGCTAAAAGCGAGCCATGTAAATACTTGCAGCGAATGTACTTGGAAAAAGGTCACAAATAGAACGATAAAAAAGCCAGCACCTGCATTAATGCCGAAAATTCCCGGAGAAGCAAGCGGATTTTTCGTCAGCGCCTGCATGAGCGCTCCCGCCATTGCTAAACTCGCTCCTACCGCCGCAGCAATCAGCGCCCGCGGCAGACGGACCGTTTCAATAATGATATGGGCATTCGAACCGTTATTGTTTGTAAATGCCTCTATCGCATTTTTCCAACTTGTATCGGTATATCCGTAAATGATGCTCATCCAAATGGTTGCAAGCAACAACAAGCATAGGAGGAACAAGCCAATCGATTTCTTCTGGTTTGTGGCTAACATCGTAAATCTCCCTTATATATTATCTATCTCTATCGATAAGTCTATTTGATAATGACTCTCAACGTCAATGGTTTTTTATTTTATTTTCACCCATATTTTTTATTGACAATGATTATCGACATCATTTATTATTTTCGGTATAAATGAAAATCATTATCAAATAAATTAAAGGGGGATACATAATGTTCAAATCTAAACTCTCTTTTCTCATTGCCGCCGTTCTCTCTCTTCTTGCCATTCTCGGCGGCTGCGGCAAAAATGAGGAGGCAGATCCAAAACAAACGAACAGCAATAAAAAACAAACAGAAACAACCTATACCATTGAACACGCCATGGACACCACAGAAATAAAAGGAACACCGGAGCGCGTCGTCATTTTAACGAATGAAGGAACCGAAGCGCTATTGGCGTTAGGCGTCAAACCGGTCGGCGCGGTCAAATCATGGACAGGCAACCCATGGTACGATCACATTAAAGACAAAATGGAAGACGTCAAGGAGCTTGGAACGGAAGCAGAACCAAACCTAGAAGCGATCGCGGCATTAAAACCGGATTTAATTATCGGCAATAAACTGCGCCATGAAAAAATTTACGAACAGCTAAAAGCCATTGCCCCGACTGTTTTTTCCGAAACGCTTCGCGGCAACTGGAAAGATAATTTTATGCTCTATGCCAAAGCTGTGAATAAAGAAGAAAAAGGAAAAGAAGTCATCGCTGAATATGACAAGCGTATTGAAGACTTAAAAGCAAAATTAGGCGATAAATTGAAAATGAAAGTATCCATCGTTCGCTTTATGGCAGGAGATGTCCGCATTTATCATAAAGACTCCTTCTCCGGTGTCATTTTAGATCAGCTAGGATTTTCCCGTCCGGAATCGCAAAATGTCAACGACTTTGCCGAAATGGGTGTAACGAAAGAACGCATCCCGGCGATGGACGGCGATATCCTCTTCTACTTCACCTATGAAACAGGAGACGGAGAAGCAAGCAAACTAGAAAAAGAATGGATTAACGATCCGCTCTTTAAAAGCTTAAACGTCGCAAAACAAGGAAAAGTGTACAAAGTAAGCGACACGATTTGGAACACGGCAGGCGGTGTGCTCGCTGCCCATTTAATGCTCGACGACATCGAAAAACATTTCTTGCAACAACAATGAATGCAATAAAGCTGCCCTGCGTACGCAGGGCAGCTTTTTGTGCAAGCAGCCTCCATCAACAGCGCTGTCGGCAGAAAAACGTTGCCGCTTCCGCTGCACTATGTTAGATTGAAAGTACAAGTTTATTATAGAAAGGATGACGATGGCATGAAGCGCACCGCCATTATGGCAGCGTGTCTGCTTTCATTTGGCATCATCATGGGCGCTTGCTCCGATGACAAAGCAAGCGAAACAAAGCATGACCATTCCATGACATATACAACCAATTCCGGGGATATCCGCGAAACGACAAAATCGATCGACCATCTTCCAACCTTTTTAAGCAATTTTGAAGAAGACATGGCTGTTTTGTATCAGCAAGCCGCCAAGCATAAAGACTTGCTCGAGCATATTCCTTGCTACTGCGGCTGCGGAGAAGTGGCGGGTCATAAAAATAACTACGATTGTTTCGTTCATGAAACGAAAAAAGATGGCTCCATCGTTTGGGATGATCACGGAACAAAATGTGGTGTATGCCTTGAAATCGCAAAAGAAGCGATTACGGAATATGACCAAGGCAAATCGATCAAAGAAATACGGAAAATGATTGACGAGAAATATAAAGAAGGCTACGCGGAACCGACACCAACGAAACCGCTGTAATGCAAAAGAGGCTGTCCCCAAAAGGTCGGTTTAACGACCTTTTGCGACAGCCTCTTTCTGTCCGCTTACGCCACACGGATTGGTTTGCCAAACGGCACACGCGGCGTATAATCATCGGGAACAATCCAAAACACTTCGTAATCCACTTCCAATTCTTCGTAAAAATATCCGGTTACATCGGTAATGTAAAAAAGCGTATCGATTTTTTGTTCTTTTGCCCATTCCAATACTTCCGTATATGACGATTTTCCATGTTTAAAATATTTAATAGCCGCCATTCCGACAGGAGACACGTCACGAATTTTAAAATCGGCCTGTACTAACAATGTATCCGGTCTTACTTTTTCAAACAGCTTAACAATGTTTTGAATTAAAATCGGGCGTGACGGACGATTGGATGTATCAATCGCCAAGGCAATGGAATGATCTTTTCGTTCCTTCAGCAGTGAAAGAAGCGCCCTTTGCCATTTCACGATCATCAGCCTCCTTAATTATGATGTTAAAAATCAGTATTAGTATGGACGGGAAGGAAGCTGAGTACGAACTGTTTTTCTTTCCTCTTTCTCCTACAATTTTGTCAAAATCAATCCGAATAACGCAGTAATAATTCCAATAAGCTGGTATGATTTCAATTTTTCCTTAAATAAGTAACAACCAAGCACTACTACGACTAAACAGTTTAAACTAACAATCGGAAATACGATAGAAGCAACACCTTGGTTCAGCGCATAAAGGTAACAGCTAAATCCGATGACGCTAAATAGCGCCACCGCTGTCCCAAGGCGCAACTCCCGCTTTTGTATCATTGTGTTGCGACAGTTCCAAAATAAATACATCCCTCCACCGCCATACATAGCAGTCAGCAAATCCAATGAACCGATGCCGATAACAGAACACCACTTCATCAAAACCCCAACCGCTCCAAACGAAACAATCGCCATGCCGATATGGATCAGCCAAGGTATGTATTCATAATTTCCTTTCGCCTTCGGAGTGTATTGGATAATGGCAGCAGAACATAACATGCATAAAACGCCAATCCAATGCAGGAGTGGAATGTGTTCGCCAAATACCATTCCAGCCGCCAGCACAGGAAAAATCGCATTCACCGCAATGAGCGGTGCCGTTAAGCTAGCTGGACCTTTTTCAAACGCCCTGGACATTTGAATGTTTCCCGTTGCGTTGCAAATCCCGATGAACGCTCCGAGAATAATCGATGCCACACTAGGATGCAGCGATTTCGTCATCCATCCATACAACGCCATGATAAAAAATGCAACGACATAAAAATAAAACTGAATATGTTGTTTCGACATCGAATGACGCGTGCTCCACTTCAACAACGTATTGTTAATGCCGAAACAAACAGCGGTGAATACAGAAGCAGCCAACCACACTTTTGTCTCTCTCCCTGGTGACGATGTACAACTTTTATTATAAATCGAGAAGATGAAATAACGTCAAGGATTTTCACACCTTGACGCCTTTGCTTACTGCTCATTTTGTCCAGAAAGGGGAATATCTTTTCCATTTACATCCTCAATGACCCCATCGACTGTCCCTTCCATATACACATCGCTCACTTGTTCGTGCGTTGTCGCCAACGTGGAAGATAAAGAATCAGTACGTTCATAATCAGACGGATCATATTGTTTTCCCGCAATATTTATGTTTTCTTGTTTTTTCATTATTCATGCCTCCTTGTTCATTCTACTCATTATTAATGTGGAACAATCAGAAAAAATAAAAAGAGGGAGTTTATGGTTATTTACATGTATACGTTCACACTAAAAAGACAAACTAATGATAAAGAATGATAAGAGAGGATGAACGCAACTTGAAACAAGAAAAACAAAATAAGAGCATCGAACAACAACAAAAAGACCGCCAACCGGAAAAAGAGATGGAGAAACAATCCGGATACGGGGATAAAAAACTAGAAGGACCAAATTTTCCGGCTGAATAATTGTTTGCTAAAAGATGACGTTCAGCGATGAGACATTTACTCGCTCTTGCATGGAAATACATGTTGCTTGCCACTGTCTTTTTTGCGATGATCCCGTTATTTTTACGCGTTTCCTCAGCAGAACTGTTATGGTTCAGCTTATGGATGACGCTTGTGGCTTATGCGCTCGGCGATTTATACATTCTTCCGCGTTTTGGCAATTTATCAGCGGTGATTGCCGATTTTGGCCTCGCTTTTGTCGGCGTATGGATCGGAATCGGCATTTTTTACAATGCTGGCGGTGCTGCTGTTATAAACGCCGCATTCTTTTCCGCACTGCTTGTCGCACTAGGCGAAATATTGTTTCACGCCTATATGAATCGAATCGTTCTTCGCCATCAAGATGAGAAAAAAGAACATTCTATGCGGCGAGGGCTGCAAACAGAAATTGCGGAAGAATTCGATGTTCGAAGCGCAACAGACCAAGAGGAAGACAAACAAGAAAGCTGACCTCACTCGATAAGAGGTCAGCTTTTTATTCATCGCTCGTCTCGCTTTAATGACAACAACGTTTGTTTCAGCTGTTCTTCCATCGTAACGAGCTCTCGTTCTACTTGCTGCCGTTTGAGACGGCCTTCTTGCTGGATTTTTAACGTTTCTTCTAATGTTGTCACTAAATTTTCCTGCGTTTTTTTCAACGTTTCAATATCAATGAGCCCACGTTCATTTTCTTTCGCGACTTCAATGCTGTTTGTTTTCAGCATTTCCGAATTGCGAAGTAGCAAATTGTTCGTCGTTTCCGTTACTTGTTTTTGCGCCTCGACCGCTTTTTGCTGGCGGAATAACGTCAGTGCGATCACAACTTGGTTTTTCCATAGCGGAATCGCGGTTAAAATCGAGGATTGAATGCGCTCGACCAGCGTCTGGTTCATATGCTGAATCATGCGGATTTGCGGTGCGGTTTGAATCGTTACTTGCCGGCTTAATTTTAAATCGTGGATACGTTTTTCCAGCCGATCGGCAAACTGCAACAAATCATTCACTTCTTGCATTTCCATTTGGTTTCCTGCCCGTTCTGCTTGGGCGCGTTTTTCCGGAATCACTTTCGTCCGCAATTCTTCCAGTTTATGCTCTGCCGCCGCGATATAAATGTTAAGCGCATCAAAGTATTCTTTATTTTTTTCGTACAATGTTTCTAGCATCATAATGTCGCGAAACAGCAATTGACGGTGCTTTTCGAGCTGATCGGCGATTTTATCAATTTCCACGCCAATTTTTTGATACTTCGCGATCATGCCTTGCAGCGATTTTGACACAGAGCCAAACAGCCGCGCAAACAATCCTTTTTTCGCCGGAAGCAAGTCATCCGGATTCACTTCTTTAATTTTCGTCATTAAATCACTGATCACTTCCCCAACGGGCCCTGCATCTTTTGTTTGCACATGATGTAAAATCGTATGGGAAAACTTCGACAGCTCTGCCTGCGCCGCAACCCCGTATTGAATGATGGCTTGCTGGTTGCGCGGATCGATTTGTTTCGCAAGCTGCAGTGCTTTGTCGCGATGTTCCGGCTTTAACGTATCGATCAGTCTTGTCGGCTGCGTTTGTTTATGAATATCCGTCTCCTCTTGTTCATTCGGTAAGGAAAACGGATTTTCCAAAAGCGAATCCAGCGAGCTTGTCCACTGCTCGCGAAGATCGTTTGCCGGCATGTGATCAGACGGTTTCATAGTCGTTCTCCTTTCTTCACTTTATCGTTTCTGGCAGCTTTTGTTGCTCTAACGACTGCTCGAGCAGTTTCGTTTCTACTTGTAAATCAAACACATCATTCGAAAGTATCTCCAATAACCGCCGCTCCGCTGAAGCGGCTACTTCATCAAGAAGCCGTTCCGTCTTCCATAACGCCTCTTTCATCTCTTGATTGCGTACAGGCTGATTGATTAAATAAACATATTTTTCGATCATCGTCACCGCCATTGGCAGTTCGTTTAAGAAAAACGATTGGGCAAGACGAAATTGATGTGGATGTTGTTCCACCGCGCGAATCATTTTATCGACAGCCGTACATATTCGCGAAATTTTTTGCCACATGACAAGGGAGCGAACGCGGAAACGAGCGATGCGCATTTGTTTCCATTTTTTCCGCGCCTCATGAAGCTGTGAGTGAATATACACTTTCTCTTCTTTTAAAAGCCCTCCCGGCGTAATTTTTCCATCCCTCTTTTTCATCACGAACGATGTAGCAAGCATTGCTCCCATTCCGGATAAAAAGGAAGGAAAAAAGCGAAAATCAGTGAGAAAAAACGTTGTTACCGCCACTATAACACCTACATTCCAAGAAACAAACCAGCGCCATAACGTTCTAAGCAACTGTTTCATCGTCCATCCCTTTCTCCTGATCTATTTACTTTCATTATAGCATGTCCATTTTCTTTCATACGTGTCAATTGCCGATTTTGTTTCATTTATCTAACTGGTAATCGTTAGAGTTCATATGGAAAATTTGTGACGCTGTCATGGATCTATCACCTCTTCGCGCATAGGACAACATAACGGACGAATATGCTGTAACAAAAAGCATATACAAAGGAGCTGGGCCGCATGAAACATATTGATTGGCAAATGGTATATTTTGTCGGTGCCACGTTATTAAAAGAATATTGGTGCTATATCGGGCTGCCGCGCGTTTACTATTGGAGCATCAACGATTATGAGGATAATAATAAAGCAGCATAAAAATGAAAGGAGAATCATGATGCAAGAATGGTATATGCCGATTCAAAGAAGCAAGCCAGCCGTGAAAACGATCACGGTCACCGGACAAGGGACCATCATTACGAAACCCGATACGGTCATCATTACACTCGGAGTACGAACAGAACATAAAAACGTACACGAAGCGCTCGCAGAAAACGCAAAACGAGCGAATGCCATGATTCACGCGCTGAAAGCAATTGGAGTGAGGGAAGAAAATATCGATACTGCTTCCTTTTCGATTTATCCGAAATATGATTACTCTAACGGAAATGCCGCTTTAATCGGCTATGAAGTAGAGCATATTTTCGACATTACCGTCAAAGATCCAAAATCCGTCGGCAACATTTACGATACCGCTGTCCAAAACGGCGCAAACATTGCCCGCCACATTCAATTCCGCCTCGCTAATGAACAACCGTACTACCAGCAAGCACTTTCTCTTGCCGTAAAAAACGCGAAAGAAAAAGCCATCGTGATTGCCCGCACTCTCGGTCTTCCATTGCACGACATACCGATCCAAGTAACAGAAGAAAGCGTCGCTCCATCGATTCCGCGCACTCCTTCCTCCATCGCAACGCTAGCCGCCTCAAAAGCAGTCACGCCGATTCAGACGCAAGATATTATCATCACCGCTACAGTGCAGGCCGTATTCCCATATTAGACAAAAAGATCCTTCCACTTCGTGAAGGATCTCCATCATTCTCTCGTCAAATCCACTTCATGTACTCGTGAACCGCCAAATAAAGCAACTTTTTTTGTTTGTTTTTCACGTTTTTCCCCGTCCTTTTTTACGCTAGTAATCGTATATGTCCCAGGCAAATACGGACCGACCTTTTTCACCAATGGATCTTTTGTCGGTTTTCCTTTTACTTCCTTGCCATTAATGATAATTTTATCATCCGGCTCATTCAAACGAATGTTAAAAAAGTACAAGGTCGGTTCAAAAACGTAGCGTTCTCCATATACTTTAATGGTAAAAATAGGCGGTTTTGACGTCAGCCCTTTTATATATACGTGCTTCATTTTCTGCTGTTTCTCAAAGTCCTTCTCTAACTTTTCATACGCGTTCGGATGATCCTTTAAATAGGCGAATAAAGGCTGAAGCGTCGTTTCATTGACGGAAAGCGACTCATCAGGAATACGGATATACTTTTTCAAATCGGCGATATCTTCGTCTTTTAAAGCTTGTTCCAACCGCATAATCGCCACTTCTCTCTCCGCAGTATTTTTGAGGGCTCCATATCCTTTTAAAATCATCCCTCCAATGCCCCATACCGCCATGACAGCGAGAGCGATGCGCCAAATGAGGCGATAATATTTTTTTCGCCGCTTTTGCATAAAAAGACGCGCTTGTTTTCTCTGTTCATAGCGCGCTAACATCGCTGTGCCGCTTCCCTCGGTTCTTGTTTCTGTACGATTTGACCCCCTTATCGTTTCATCGAAAGACACCTGTTGTTTCACTGTGCTTCCCCTCTCCTGTCTTTATTTCTAGTTCATCTTTATGCCAGAATCAGGGAATCTATGTTACGGAAACAACCAGTATGCCCTAGTGTTTATTATTATAAAACGTGTACAAAACCGCATGCCAATGTTTTGCACTTGGCGATGCGGTTGGTTTCCAGCCTTCATTCTTTAGTTGCGCACAAACAAGGCGCTTGCACCTGTCACCTTCATTGGTTTTGAACATTATGTTAATGCTTTGTGTGTTTGCCGTTTTTCAAGCAATTGAAACATAATCATATATAAGGCCGCACTTATGAAAGAAAGCATACTTAACAAGAAAAACGTCCATTCATACCCGAGACATATCGTTGCCGTGATCGAAAGCGGGGCAATCGCCCGTCCGATCGTCCAGCGCAAGCTCGCAGCCGCAAAATACTGCCCGCGCATCTCCTCCGGAGCAAGCTTGGAAATAAACGTTTGCTGGATTCCTACTGTCATCAGCTCCCCAAACGTAAACAATCCCATCACCAAAATAAGTCCCCAAATCGATGTCGTTTGTCCAAACAAAAAAATCGCAATTCCATAAACAATGGACGACCCAACAAACGCCGTCCGTTCATGATAACGTTCCATCCATTTCGTTACCCACACGGTAAACAGCACAACAAGCAAGCCGTTTTCGGAAATAAGAAGGCCAAATGCTTTCTCTCCAGTAAGCGTAAACGACCAATCACCGAAGGAAAATAACGTTTGCCTCTCCACCGTATCTTTTGTATACACAGGAATCAGTAAATCCAGCTGCATAACCGTCTGTGCGACAAGAATACCTGCAATGATAAACAATAGAAATATTCGGTCGCGCACAATCACGCTGTACTGACGGACTTGCTGCCACAAAAACTCATACCATTTCCCGTGCACCAGCTCTCCGTTTTCACGCGCGGGCACAGTCTCACGAAGCCATTTTGTCAATACCGCAGCGAGAAACAGAAACAAAAATGCCGTAGCAAGCAATAACTCAAAAAGATAATGTTCATAAAACACCCCGCCAATAATCGGTCCGACCACAACAGCAACATTGATGGACATATAAAACACGGCAAAGACGCTGCTGCGATGTTCTTCTGGCACCACATCGGCAACCATCGCCTGGCTTGCAGGCCAGTAAAACGCCCCGCAAATTCCGGCGATCGTAAAGCAAAGATACCCCACGAACGGCGAAGTAAACCACGGAGAACTAGCAAGCGCAAAAAAGAAAAACGCTGCCCCTTGACCATAGGCAGACAACACCATCATCCGCTTGCGTCCGAATACATCCGCGCAATATCCGCCCATCAAACTAGCGATCACGGAAAAAATTTGCGAAACAATCAATAATAATCCTGCTTTATCCTTTCCAAATGACTCAGTAAAATATATCGCCATAAACGGAAAAAACATCCAAAATGCGATATGGACGAGCGCCTCGCCAAATAAGCGCATCTTTAAATTCCGATCCCAGTCGCGTATTCTCATGTTGACCCCCACTCATTCTTTCTGTCTTGTAAGATAACTAGTGAAAAACAGATGATACATCTTCTGCCAATTATATCATTAATGCTTATCTTTCGTCCTTTCATATAACATATTTTTTTCTATTTTGAATAATAGTAAAGTTCTACTTCATGTTGGATAAATCACAAATGACCAATTCGTGTTATGGCATGTATTTCATTTTTACTTTCCCCTACGTTCAAATAATACTCTAAAAAGACAAAAAAACTATGTTCAAATAAAGCGAATAAAAAAATACACCACAAATGTCTATTTTATCTTTATATCCCTATCCCACTACGTTCAAATAAAACCTGTTTGGCTTGTTCTTTCTCGTATATGCTTTATATCCCACTACGTTCAGATAAAACGGAGTCCGTTGGCCTTTTGCAATATTTTCTCCAGCTTTATATCCCACTACGTTCAGATAAAACTTTCAAACGTCTTTCGTGTTTCCGTCGTTTCTTGCTCTTTATATCCCACTACGTTCAGATAAAACATTGTGGTTACGTTTCTTTTGCTGGAGAGCTTTATAACTTTATATCCCACTGTAAATTAGCACATTATTTCAGAATCCCTTTTTCAAATTATTTCAGGCGGATTCGGAAATAATGTGCAAAATTTTTGCGGATTGTTCCGGATTTTGCACATTCTTTCGGAACGTTTGCACGCTCTTGTAACGGGCGCTTGGCCCGGCAATGCGGACACTGTGTCAGAAGAGGGAAGTCGTTTTCTTTTCCACGCTCTGCATACGTTTGGACGTCAATGCCAAAGTCATGAAATTGAATCACGTCCTCCTCCCCCTCCTCTGAACCGATGGATTTTCTCTTCCGAAATAATTCACAAAAAATTTAGCACATTCTTTCAGAAAAGGGGAGAGGGCTTTCTGAAGGAATGTGCAAAAAAATGGCTCTTTTGTTCCGAAATAAAGTGATAATTTACAGTTGATCTTTGGATTTATATCCCACTACGTTCAGATAAAACGCGTCTTCGCTTACTTTCTTCTTGATCGCGGTATTTCGAATTTATATCCCACTACGTTCAGATAAAACCTTTCTTTCATGCTAATTAATTCCGTTTCATACTCATTTATATCCCACTACGTTCAGATAAAACGCGCCATTTTCGCTAAATAATCTTTTACTTGTTGATATTTATATCCCACTACGTTCAGATAAAACGTAACGCTGCAATACGACATAACGGATACCAAACCCGATTTATATCCCACTACGTTCAGATAAAACGCACAAAGGGGGAGAATCCATGCAAGTTGAAAATCCGAATTTATATCCCACTACGTTCAGATAAAACGGAGAAGTGACCGTTATCGCGGCCCGTCCTTCAAATTTATATCCCACTACGTTCAGATAAAACGAAAAGCGCCGGTTTAAATTGATCCAAGACGAAGCGGCTTTATATCCCACTACGTTCAGATAAAACGTCTTCAAGATGCGTATATTGAGTCGCTTTGGGTTTCTTTATATCCCACTACGTTCAGATAAAACGAATGAAGGGTGTCATGATTGAACATTTAGATTTTCTTTATATCCCACTACGTTCAGATAAAACAACGCTTTCAGATCACTGGCATCGACAGCTTGAATCTTTATATCCCACTACGTTCAGATAAAACGCGGATCGAGGTTTACAAAGAAGAGGCACCTGTGTCTTTATATCCCACTACGTTCAGATAAAACGCCATTTTCTCCAGCGAGGTGGTTGATGCATTCCTTCTTTATATCCCACTACGTTCAGATAAAACAATCAGCATTTGTTTTTAGCTTTGTATCTTCCCACTTTATATCCCACTACGTTCAGATAAAACAACGTAAACGGAAAGTGAAGTTATACCAGCTACGCTTTATATCCCACTACGTTCAGATAAAACCCGGTCGAATGCTTGATTTTTACGAAATGCAAGCACCTTTATATCCCACTACGTTCAGATAAAACAGAAGATGGATTCATCCTACAGATTGTTGATGGTATCTTTATATCCCACTACGTTCAGATAAAACGCAGCGGACACCTGCAAACCTACATAAAATATTAACTTTATATCCCACTACGTTCAGATAAAACTAACACGATTGCTAATGAATCACTGGAAGATTTACACTTTATATCCCACTACGTTCAGATAAAACTTGATGAAATTAACCGGATTCGCGATAAATACTCGACTTTATATCCCACTACGTTCAGATAAAACCCGGATTCCTCATCATGGAAACCAACATAAGGGATGACTTTATATCCCACTACGTTCAGATAAAACCCTATTTTCAAACAACGACAAAATATTGATGTATCAATGTTTTTCTTCAAACATTGATCACACCAGTACATTAGGTTTTGCAGTAAAGCGGCAGTTGTGTTTTTGATCTAGTAAAAAAAATAAGTGATTTCTGTTGATATATCAAGCATTTTCCAGTATTAGATCAAAACGGAGGTTTACTGCATCCTGAGAGCTACTCTACACTTTCAGGCTTTGCTATTAAATGAATAGTTCATCAAAATTCCGTTCCTGTCCAAAAACCTGCTTCTTTATATTTTTGGGGTTAGGCACTTGATAAAGATAAATCGAATCTTCTTCTTTATTTATGATTAATTCTAGCTCATACATACATTTCATTAATAAGCTTTTCGAAATCTCGCCTTCAAACACACTATTCTGTGTCCACGTTAAATATTCCTTTAACTTCTTACACACTTTATTCACACGTTTTTCGCCTACATCATATGTAATAATGACATACATTTCTACCACCACGCTTTCAATGGTTTGTATCGCTCATCCCCGATAAAATGCTTAATCAACTTGTAGCATTCCAACCGCATGAAATAGCGATAGCTTACTTTTCGTTTTAGCTGGCGGTGCTGGACCGAAGTTGCTAATTTGTTTTCCCATTCACGAATAAATTTCTTCTTCCCTTCTTCATTTAAAAACACCATTCCGTCTAGAGATTCAAAATGTTTTTTTGTAATAATTCTGTTGTTAATGCAAGCAATAATCACTGCATCGACGATAAGTGGCTTAAAAATTTCCGCTAAATCTAAGCTCAAAGAAAATCGTTTTGTCGATGGTTCGTGCAAAAAGCTAATGGTGGGATCAAGTGGAGTTTTATAAATTTCCGATAACACCGTTGTATAGCAAAGCGTATTGCCGAATGAGATCAGCGCATTGAGCGGGTCTTGCGGCGGCTGTTTTGTACGCTTTTCAAAAATAAAATCTTGTTTCAATATCTCATTAAACGACTGATAGTAATGTTGGCGGATGCGCCCTTCTATTCCCATTAGTTCTTGAATGGTCATTGCTGTTTCCATTTTTTCTGCCTCTAATTCTATTTGTCTTACATATTCTTCTGTTTTCTCTTTATGCCGGCGAATATTTCGCAGCATATGATGTACCGCGCTTTGCAAAAACATCTTCGCTAAATACAAGCGTTTGGCCGCATCGAGATAATGGGCGCTTTGCTGGACAACGGTGAAGCCTGATACCTTTTTGCTTCTCGGACAAAACGTGCCTGCATAAAAGCCATAATAATTAAAAATGTGCAAATGAACGCTATGCTGGCTCAATAAATTCAATAATGACGAATTTAAATCCACTTCTCCAAATACATACAAGTTATCCACTTGATGAACCGGAAGAGATCTTTTTGTCTCGTTTTCATCCAAAAAATAGATCGTATTGTCTTTTCGTTTTAATCTCCCATTCGAAAAAATATAGTGATCTCGCAGCATTATTCATCACCTTCTAACGCATAGCAAAATTCATAATAAGCGCATTTCGGACAATACGTTAGTTTCTTTAACGGCGGAGGCGAATGCAGTTGTAAAACCCGATATATTTCCCCAATTGCTTTTTCTATCTCTTTTTCATCCTTCTCCGTTAAGATAACTTCTTCCGTTTTTCGCTCTTTTGTGTAGCTAATTAATCCCTTTTTGATGATTCCACGCTTTTTTAACTCATATAAGTAATACAACATTTGAAAACGGTCAGCATCTGCCATTTTGCTTGAAATCTTGATTTCTCGAATATATTCTCCATCTAACGCATCCAATTTAAATGTGCTATCTACTAAAATTTCCCGTTCGTCTAAACGTGGGTAAGCGCGTTCGTGAAGAATTTTCCCTTCTACTACGCGGTCATGCTCCTCTTCCAACGCAATCCCTTTAGAAAATAGCCATAATTTTCGTTTGCATACTTTGTAATAGTGCATTTGCACACCACTTACCATAAACCCAGCTCCTTTAGTAAAAGGTAGACATCGGGGTATCTAATAAAATTCCTTTTCCCTTCGATGTTTCTCGTTGGAAATCGTATTCGACATCAATGATGTATATATGTTCAAACGGTTTTGGCAGCCGCTCTGATACGTATTTTTCTGCAATAAAACGTTGAACGCTTACCGTTTTCTTTTCTATTTCCATCCGCAGCCGAAGCCGCTCCTTCACATCACGGCAAGCGGCATACGCTTCTAACAAATCAATCATCCCATCATATATTCGTCGAGGAACGACTTGAATATTTTGAATATCCCGCAATTTCCTTTGTGCTTCTTTCTTGTTCATTCCATACGGATCTAGGTTATCAAACATATATAAGGCATCCTCAAATTCTTGTAAAAACGCTGTTCCGATTAACCGTTTCCGCTCGTACAATTGCTTTACCATTTCTACTTTGGTGCGTTCATCCAGAATGTGCCCGTCGTACGGCTGCAATAGCTTTATGCTTTCATTTATGAGATGTTCGTTATATACTCGCGGCACACCGGAAATGTTTTCGGTAAAAATATGCACATTACATCGTTCCTCGTCTAATATACGTTTACGATAACAGCGCCCTAGCCGCTGAAATAAACTATCTAAGGTAGACATTTCGGTAAATAAATAATCAAAGTCAATATCAATACTTGCTTCTACAAGTTGTGTCGTAATCCAAATTCCGTTTATTTTCTTATCATTAAATTCTTTTATTTTCCGTTCCAACAACTGCCGATCCTCTTGGGTAAATTGTGAATGAAGCAAATAAATAGGGATATTTTGTTCATGTTCCGATAAGCTCTGATACAACTCGATAGCACGGCGTACCGTGTTGACAATGACAAGCACTTGGGATGTTTGCGCCTTGCGGACGATATCCTCCAACCCTTCTGTTATCTCTTTTGCGTGCAGTTGAATGCGATGACGGTGTTTGCTTGTATCGATAAATTCGCCAAATATGCTATGTTCCTCATTAATGATGTTTCTTTTCTTTAATTCATCGAGATATAATGTTGGCAACGTAGCGGTCATGATCATAAAATTACCGCCGACGTTATGAATCATTTCCAATGCTTTAATAAGCATGGCAGCGATTTTCGGATCATATGCTTGAATTTCATCAATCACGATTTTAGAGTTCGCCATTGTCGCTAACTCTTTTTCAAACCCGCGATAATAAAACGGAAATTTCAGAATTTGATCAATCGTTGTCATCAGCAGCTTCGTTGACAGCTGTTGGGATTGTTGTTTTATTGCTTCCCAGTTTTCTTCTCCTTTTTCTGCCAAATAATGAACACTCGTCGAATGTAATAATCCGACCGCATCGTATCCCATTTTGTCCCGAATTCTTTCATAAATGGCGTTAATGCTTACCCGAAGCGGCAAGGTGAAAAACGCTTTATCATCGCCAATCCATAACAAAGCTGCTTCCGTTTTTCCCATCCCCGTTTGTGCAACAACAACGACATTTTTGTCTTGATTGGCTTCGGTAAATTGCTGCAAAGCGTTTTTGCGAAATCCTTGCTGATTCATATAGTTGCGCACACTTGCACCAATGGACTGATCGATATCGATTTCTACTGGAAGATGCGCGGATGCTGCATGGTCTATACGATGAAGAAGCCCTTTTAACAATACGTAGTTCCAAAACTGATCGCCGTCATGAATGGTGTACCGTTTTAACAGGCGATCCACAAATCGAAATGATAGTTTCTCGGCAAGCGGCAATTTCATATGCTCGGAAATCGCGTTTCGCTGATTCTTCATATCCGTCTCAAGAATATGGCGAATCATCTCCTTATCAGGAGGCTTGTCCCGCTCATGATGGTAACCGACCGCATGAATGAGCAGGCGGCTTTCTTCTTTCGTCAAATCAAGCCGTGAAAACGGAATCAATCCGACAGACAAATAGTTATGTGGCACATCTGCATCGCAGTCGGTTTCAAGCATCTCCTCACGAATCGCACGGCGTATTTTATTTTGAAATACGGTGTTTGCTTTGCCAACGTCGTGATATTCCACCGCAAGCCGGAGCAATTCCCACATTCTTTCATCCATGCGAACAAATTTGTGCCCATAACTGTTCTTTAATAACCACAAATTATCAAGGAGACGATCCGTGTGTTCACGGATCGTCTCTTTTGTTTCCGATTTCGCATAAAACGTCATCGCCTTCTCCCCCTACACGTGGTAAAACACTAGTTCTCCATCTTCATCCACCATTGCTCCTTCCGGTGCGGTCGTTCCTTTTAACACATAGCCGACATGAACCGTTTCCCATTGGCGAATGCCATTGACAATTTCATATTTCCAATTTACCTCGTAAGGAATATATCTAATTTCTTCATCCAACAAATGTTTCGGAATATAAGCGTTGTATCGCAGCTCCTTCTCCTCATCGAGTTCTTGAACATGAACAAGCTTATATTCGTCTATTCGGACTAAATCTTCCCATCGCCCTAAACTGTAATGACCGCTGCCGGTTTCGATCGCCTGAATGATGTTTTCCAGAACTTCATCTTTCGCCTCGACATGAATCAACAGCTCCACCCGATATAAAAGGTGAGTGTACATTGGCATCGTTGTTATTTCATTTTTACCATAAGAAAAATCAACATCTCGCACCCCGTCTAAAATCAGCGGAAAACTTTCCATTTCTTTTTTCTTGAAGAAATAGTATCTTTGATAGTCTAACAACTTTGCTTCATACTGTCCTTGGATACTGAGGCGCATCGGAATAAATTCATCAGCGCGAACCAGTGCATGCAGCATTCCTTTTACTGTTGAGTAAGGGGGTAATGGATACGTCTCTGCTACTTTTGAAGCAAACGGCTTTTTATAACAAGCTGTCTCTTGAAACAATTTCATCCGCAATGCTTTCATCGTTATACACCGTAATATGCTTGAATTTGTTCAGAAATGTATTGGAAAAACTGTTCAACCGAACCGACTTTATCGGCAAACAAATCAGCAAACTCCCCTTCATTCGCAAAAATGCCCCGTAAGAACCCGATGCGCGTTTGTTCACCGACAGTTTGTCCTGCAAAAGTTTGCTCCATTGTTTCTACAATTGGTTGGGATTGAATTTCCCAACCTTGCGAAGAGGAGGAAAGAAGAATTTTCCCAAGGAAAAATGGATTCGCAACATCATAAACTCCACCGATAATAAACAACGGCGCTAAATTTTCACGACGACCACGAATGTTGCGGTTTAATATTTTGACAATATCAAGCAGCTGTTGCACGCGTGTTGCTTTTTCCGCATTGGAAAGTTCAATGTCGCCGTCAACACCGACGCGATTTAAATCAATTGTTAATGTATAAGTGTAAAAACTTTGATGCTGTTCAATGTTGGCAATGTTCGCATCCATCCCGATGCGGCTTGCTAGCCCCATATTATTCAAAAATTCGAGATCGCTTTTGTACGGTTCAAGTGAAATGGCATGGCTTAATCTAACAACAGCGGCGCGTTTTTGTGAATTTTTATCTGTTTTTAAATAGCCGAATAAATCCATTTCTACGGAGTCTTTGATTGTTACGTCTTTTTTAAACTGCACTACCCCGCTTGCCTTATCGACCGTATTTAAATTCCAGTCGAATAGCTCATTTCCTAAACGAACAATATCGTAGCGCAAGCTTTGCCGTGACGCATATGTATACACTTCTCCATTGCCGCGGTGAAATTTTTTTAATTCAGAAATATTGGCAATTCCTTCTCCATAGTTTAATGAACCCGCTTGAAATACTACTGTCATCGTTAATGATTTTGTCATGATACGACATCCTCCTGTTCTTCTTGTAATCCACTAGATAACAATCCAGCAATAAAGGCATTGGCTACTGTTGCAAAGTCCAAGTCACGTTCATGCAATGCATTCAAGAAAATAGGAGATATCGGCTTTTCCGCTGACATGTGCAGCCGGAACAATGTATCCATAAAACTTTTTTGATTTCCTGCTTTTGCCGCATTTAATAGACGGTACGCAATCGCATTCACCTTTTTATTCGAACTAGCGGAATATTGTTCCGATGTCTTTGATGCGGCTGCTTGTTCGAGCGCTTTGCGAATTTCCTGCCCGCTTCGAAATACCGCATATACGCGTTTATCCGTACTTGACATATCTTTCACTCCTTTTTTCAATTGCAGGATTCGATTCCGCTCACGAACTGTGATATAAGGACCGATGTGCGAATTGCCTTTTTCGATGCAATAACGCAAGTATGAATAAATAACAATGGCAGGGTCTTCCCCACGAAGCACATACTGGACAAAATGCTCGCGATATTCATAAGGTTGAATATAATCGAGTTTCCCCTTACAGTTTTTAAAATAGTATGCTAAATACATCGGCAAGTGGTAGTAATGCAAATGTGTTTTTTTACTATCGTAGTCAGAGGAAAACTCTAAAAAAAATAAGTGATCTGCCACGTACTCTGCTTCTTTTGTGATGCCTTGTACTAGTTTGCTAACAATACGATCAAACGGTTCTTTCTGTTGTTTTAACTGTTTGAAATGATTGTTTTTCTGTAATATTTCTGAAAAGGCAGCATCGGATTGGACAAATCCCGCATACGTACGATATTCCCCCTGTTCATTAACCCCTTCTTTTTTCAAATAAATAGCTGCACCAGCTGGAGCAAAAAATAATACTAGTTTTGCCAAAGAAGAAATTGGTTTAGGCTGATGATCTTCCAAATTCCAGTTAAAATTAAACGCATTGTTTTTTGCTACCCCGATTGGAGCAAATACCATTTCTTCAAAGTTGTAAAAAGCGAGACGGTCGTGCAAAAGCAAGCATTTGGTTATGGTATTCTTCACATAATCTTGAATATCTTCTAATGTTTTGTTTTTCCACGCTCTTTTCAATACTTTAAATGGCTGATAATCTTTATGCTTGTCTAAAAACACGATAATCTCCTCTGAAGATTTGGCATCCGCTAATATGTGCTCAAATTGTAAGTCGTACTGTGCAGGTGCAATATAATCTTTTTGGAATTCTTGAATATGCCCTTGTAAATCCAAGCTGTTTTTCGAGACGTTCAGGAAAGAAACTTGTCCAAAAAACGCCTTTAATATCGCCGCTTTAAAATAGTTAAGGGTCAGTTTCTCGTTAATTTTTGGTTCATACAGTGCCGTTTCGAACGTATGGGCACATGTCGCTAGCAGTTCAAAATTTTCCGGCTTTTTTACTTGTTTTAAAGCTTCTAAAGCATTGGCTAGAGGTGGATGCGAAAAATATTTGAGCACTTTTTTTCCTGTATCTGTTATCGTTTTTTTGATGGCTGATAACGCATATGAAAACTGTGCCTCTTTTTCCGCCTGCTTCATATAAAGCTGCAATTTTTCGCTATCCCGCTTTGCCACGCTGTATTCATCCATTAAATATAAAAAATAGGCTTTTGGCAATTGTGACAGCACGTCTACATCCAGTTCCAATCCCCACGGTCGGATAGAAATGCTGCGTCGGTATTGCTGGTCAATAATTTCGTTTTTCAGTCCATATTCAAATACACGATAAAGCCCGACAAGCCCCATTGTTATCATCCATTCTCCCATACGGAGTTGTACTTTCATCCCCTCACCTCCTCGATTTCTAATTGCCCGAATCCTTGATTTCGCCGTTTGGACAATCCAAGCTGGTACAATAGCTGTAAATCTCCTGGATGCCCTGTGATCGCAAATAACCCATGATAAGCGGTGAAATATAAATATTCATCATTCCCGTGTGTGGCGGCAAACTCATGATTGGATTCCTTTACTACAACTTTTTTAAAATATATAGGCTTAATAGAGAGAGGAGCATATAGCCCTTTGCCGCGATATTGCGATAAAATCATGTCCGCTACGTAGTTGACATGCCCTTCATAGCTTGCATCATCAGGAGCAATCGGATTTCCTTTTTCATCCTCGATGAGTATTGGTGAAAGAGTACGAAAAACAACAGACGGACTCGTCACTTGCTTCTCTTTGACAACCGCAATTTTCTTTTTCACAAAATGATAATCTTTATAAGAAAAAGCCTGGTTTTTTTGCAAGCCATTGTATAAATGCAATAAAAACTCATGGTCAGGGGAACTGACAGTTAACGTAATGCCATCTAATTCGATTTCATGATTTATGATGTGAAAGTTTTTTAAATATGTAGAAAATACAAAAGGCTTTGTCCGTTGCCCCCTCTGATACAGACGATGATAATATTCTTCATCAGATGTTCGTAATGCTTCTTTGATAATGGACACCATTGCCATTCGATAATGAATAGGAATTTTATCAGTTTCAAAGGAACAAGAAATTCTCATAAGACACCTCCTTTTTTACTACCCTCCCCCTCATTTTAGACTATAAATTTAGAAAATTTTGTTGTATATTGTCAAATCTTCATGACAATTTTTCGAACATTGTCTTAAACTCATTATATTTGCTTTAATTTTGTAGTATAGTAAATAGTGTGATTAGGTAATATTTCATATTCTAGGGAGCGTGCAATGATGATCGTTCATGAGTTAGTTGGTACGGAAAACTTGTTTGCAGGGCAGTTAAAGGAAGGATATTACGTTGTTCGTGAGAAATACAACATGTTAGATATCCATCAGTGCAGCGCGGATGTGTTTCAACAATTTGACTGCGGAACGGAAGAGGTTATTACTGTTGTTTTTGATCCTGGCAATGAATATTCCCTTGTCTGCCTTGATGTATATACATTTGAAAACAAATCTCCTTCCCTCGCCGAATTGAAAAAGACACTTCAAACAAAGCATCAAGATATTTTCCAAATAGAAACAATCTCAGCATAAGGCTGTTTCGGGGCTGACATAACATCTTCTTATGTCAACCCCGTTTCTTTTATCCCTCCACCGAAATATAACTCTTTTTTGGTCACTTTTTTCATCTAAGTTTCCATCCGTCCAATACGCTAACGGAGAATGCAAAACGACGGGAACCATTCATCAAATTTTTCATTGGTAACGCATCAACCAAAACAAAAGCACTGCTTGTTACCGCAGTGCTGTTCGCCATTAGTCCTTCTTAGACTTCCGGATTTTCAACAATCGTCGCGATTCCTTGTCCTACACCGACACACATTGTCGCAAGGCCGTATTTCACCCCGCGTTTTTTCATTTCGTAAACGAGTGTCGTTAAAATGCGGGCGCCGCTTGCCCCAAGCGGATGCCCAAGGGCGATCGCTCCGCCGTTGACGTTTACTTTCGCGCGGTCAAGTTCCAGCTGTTTGATGCATTCCAGCGACTGTGAGGCAAACGCTTCATTCAATTCCACTAAGCCAATATCATTGATTGTTAATTTCGCGCGCGCAAGTGCCTTCCTCGTCGCGTAAATCGGGCCGATTCCCATCACCGCAGGTTCTACCCCCGCAACCGCTGACGTTACATACTTTGCGAGCGGCTTCATTCCAAGCTCTTTTGCTTTTTCCGCGCTCATTAATAACAGCGCGGACGCTCCATCGTTGACTCCTGAAGCGTTTCCTGCTGTGACGGTTCCATTTTCAAATAGCGGAGGCAGTTTGGCCAGCTTCTCTAACGTCGTATCTGGACGAGGATGTTCGTCTTTATCTACAACAACTTCGTTTCCTTTCCGGTCAACATATACGACAGGAACTAATTCGTCTGCAAAGCGATTCGATTCGATCGCTTTTTTCGCTTTCATTTGACTTTCATAAGCAAATTCATCTTGCGCTTCGCGAGAAATGCCGAACCGTTTTGCGACATTTTCCGCTGTCTGCGGCATGCTGTCGGTTCCGTACATTTCCTCCATCTTCGGGTTAATAAAACGCCAGCCGATCGTTGTATCGAACATTTCTATATTGCCGCGTGGAAAGTCCGCGCTCGGTTTTGCCATCACAAACGGCGCGCGCGTCATGCTTTCCGTTCCGCCTGCGATTACAATGTCTGCTTCTCTTGTCATAATCGTGCGTGCAGCGTAGTTGACGGCATCAAGTCCTGAGCCGCAAAGACGATTGACTGTCGTTCCTGCCACTTCAACTGGCAATCCAGCTAGCAAGGCGGACATCCGTGCGACATTTCGATTGTCTTCCCCAGCTTGATTGGCATTGCCAAGAACAACTTCTTCAATTTCATGGACTGGAAGATTTGGATTGCGTTCCACAAGCGCACGGATGACGGTTGCCCCTAGATCATCGGGTCGGACGTCTTTTAACGCCCCTTTATATTTTCCAATCGGCGTCCGCACCGCATCAACAATAACGACTTCTCTCATTCATAAATTCCCCTTCCCATTTTTATTGGTGAAATCTCCCTTCCGAGTCGTGATGCTTGATCTGCATCGACGAATGCTGTTTCTCATTCAACTACTGCGATGACGCACATAATTTCCTTTTCACCGTTTCTAAACTACTACAATAATGTTATGAAACTTGACCTCCTTACTATGTTTTATGTTGGACAAACAAAAATAAGCACTCCGGGATAAGAGTACTTCCATGATCTAACTTCCTTTGCACACCTGCATAAAAACACTTTCATTATATTAATTTTATAATATACTAAATATTCCAAAATTTAAACTATCACTTTAGAGAATCTCAAAAAAAAGCGCGCAAACAATGAAAATTTGCCGCGCCGTTTTTATATAACGCCTAATGAAGAAAGCGCCTGTTCTAAATCATCCCAAATATCTTCCCACGCCTCTAAACCAACGGACAAACGGATGAGTTGGCCGCTGATTCCCATCTTTATTCTTTCCTCTTCCGGCACCACAGAATGGGTCATCGTTGCCGGATGTTGAATTAACGTTTCCGTATCGCCAAGGCTGACAGCGATTTGAATGAGCTGAAGATGATTGAGAAAGCGCTGGGCGTCTCGTTTTGTGCCTTTAATTTCAAACGAAATCAAGCCGCCACCGCGTTTCATTTGTTTTTGATAAATCGGATAATCGCGATTGTCTGGATCAGCAGGATAGCAAACGCGTTCAACGAGGGGATGTGTTTTTAACCGTTCCACAATTTTCTCTGCATTATCGCAATGCCGGTCCATCCGCACCGGAAGTGTTTTTAATCCTCTTAGCAATAGCCAAGCGTCAAACGGGGAAAGAACGCCGCCGATATCTTTTTGCGTTGTTTTCGCGATTTCCTCCATCAATTCTTTTTTCCCGACCGCGATGCCGGCAATGACATCGCCATGGCCGCCGATATATTTCGTGGCACTATGAACGACGACATCGCAGCCAAACTCAAGCGGCCGCTGCAAATATGGCGAACAAAACGTATTGTCCACCACAACGGTAATTCCATATTCTTTCGCCACGTTTACAACCATTTGCAAATCGATGAGTTTCATCGTTGGATTAATCGGTGTTTCCACATAAATGCAAACCGTTTCCGGACGGATAAGGCGGCGGATCTCCTCTTCCGTTTCCATCGCGCAAAAATCGTGGGAAACGTGATATTTCTTTTTCAACAGCTGCAGCAAACCAAACGTACAGCCGTATACTCCTTGTGAACATATAATATGGTCATTGGCTTTCGTTAATGCAAGCAACACTGCGGATACGGCCGCCATCCCGGAACTAAACGCGAGCGCCGCTTCTCCACCTTCCAAACACGCCATTTTTTCTTCCAGCATCCGCACCGTCGGATTGGCGAGGCGCGAATAAATATAGCCGTCTTCTTGCCCAGCAAACCGCGCTTCTCCTTGTTCTGCCGTGTCAAACGTAAACGTCGATGTTTGAAAAATCGGCGCCGCCAAACTGCCAAGATGCTGTTTCGCGTCATATCCGTGATGAATGATGATCGTTTCCATTCGTTTATTCATATTGTTCATTCCCCCCTATATTTCTATCATATACACCTTTACCTAAACTGTAATCGTTTTCATATAGATTTTTTGCAAAAATAAAACCTGTTCGCTCTGGTCATGGGACCGGCGAACAGGTTTTTTGATAGGCTGTTAAATTTTCATAATCCCGCCCGTGCTCGCGGAAGTAACGAGCTTCGAGTAGCGTGCGAGGTAGCCGGTTTTTACTTTCGGTTCAAACCCTTTCCAGTTCGCTTTCCGTTTTTCCCATTCTTCGTCAGAAAGCTTTGCGTTAATCGTTCTGTTCGTAATATCGATTTCAATAATGTCTCCGTCTTCAATAAAGGCAATCGGACCGCCTTCCGCCGCTTCTGGGGAAACGTGTCCAACCGATAAACCGCGGGATGCCCCTGAGAAACGTCCGTCGGTGATAAGCGCGACTTTTGTTCCAAGCCCCATGCCGACGATTTGCGAAGTTGGCGCGAGCATTTCCGGCATTCCTGGTCCTCCTTTTGGTCCTTCATAGCGGATGACGACAACATGGCCTGGTTTTACTTTCCCGCTCGCAATGCCTTCGAGCGCCTCTTCTTGCGAATCAAATACGATCGCTGGCCCTTCATGGCGCGTAATGCCGGCTTGCACGCCTCCTGTTTTAATGATCGCGCCATCTGGAGCGAGATTTCCAAACAATACGGCAAGTCCGCCTGTTTCGGAATACGGGTTATCAATTGGGCGGATGACATTATAGTCTTTGACTTCACAGCCGGCGATGTTTTCCCCAAGCGTTTTTCCGGTTACGGTCAACGTATCGAGATGCAGCGTTCCTTCTTTTTTCGCTAATTCATTTAATACGGCCGATACGCCGCCCGCTTCGTGCAAGTCTTCAATATGCACATCGGAAGCCGGCGCCAGTTTGGCAAGATGCGGAACGCGCGCGGCGATTTCATTAATTCGTTCGAGTGAGTAGTCGATCCCTGCCTCGTTTGCAATTGCAAGCGTATGTAATACGGTATTTGTCGAGCCGCCAAGCGCCATATCAAGCGCAAACGCGTTGTCGATCGCTTTTTCTGTGACAATATCGCGCGGTTTAATGTCATGCTCGATCAAATACATTAATTGTTTCGCCGATTGGCGAACCAATTCTTTCCGTGCCGGATCGACCGCTAAAATCGTGCCGTTGCCTGGCAGCGCAAGCCCTAATGCTTCCGCCAAACAGTTCATCGAGTTGGCTGTAAACATTCCCGAACAGGAGCCGCATGTCGGACAGCCGTATTTTTCTAATTCCTGCAATCCTTGTTCATCAATTTTCCCTGCTTGATAGGCGCCGACCCCTTCAAATACGGAAGAAAGCGAAATTTTTCGCCCGTCGCTCGTCACGCCAGCCTTCATCGGTCCGCCGCTGACAAAAATCGTCGGAATGTTTAGCCGCATCGCCGCCATCATCATGCCCGGCGTAATTTTATCACAGTTTGGAATGCATACCATTCCATCAAACCAATGTGCGGAAATCACCGTTTCGATCGAATCCGCGATAATTTCGCGGCTTGGAAGCGAATAGCGCATGCCGATATGCCCCATCGCAATCCCATCGTCGACGCCGATTGTATTCATTTCAAACGGGACTCCGCCCGCTTCGCGAATCGCTTCTTTGACAATTTTCCCGAACTCCTGCAAATGCACGTGTCCCGGAATAATGTCAATATACGAGTTCACCACGGCGATAAACGGCTTGTCAAAATCTTCTTCCTTTACGCCTGCCGCGCGCAGCAAACTGCGGTGCGGCGCCCGGTCAAATCCTTTTTTAATCATATCGCTGCGAAGCTTTCTCAATCTAAATCCCTCCGTTAGTAGTTTTGTAGTCTCGATGTTTTTAGTATTGTACCATTTTTTAAAATAAAATGACAATTATATTTATTTCGATAACGGCGATTATCCCTTTAAATCTATCACTTTGTCAAAATTGGAAACTGCTTGAATTCGTACGTGGTTATATATTACAATCTGTAGATGAGCAAATTCGCTAACATAAATTTACAACCAAACAAAAAAAGAGACATGAACCCGATTCCTTGATTAGAATAGATGTGTCACCAAAACTATTCACAAGGAGGTTCATGTCTCATGAATATTTACCGTGCAGCGAAACAAAATATTCCCATTGATACCGTGAAAAAACAGCTCCACGTGGCATAAGGGGTACCCTGTTTGTCTCTTTTACATGGTAATTATTGTAATTAAAATTGCTCAACTACAGTTACAATTCTAAAAAAAGGAGAGTTTATGATGTTTGATTTTAAGGTGCCATTGATTGGTTTTGTCGTCATTTGGACATTATTTCGCGGTATTGTGTACATACGGAAGCGAACCTTTTCTGTCAAACACGAAACCATCCATGGATTATTCGCTTTTTCCCTTGCATTTATATATAGTGTGACGATTTTCCCATTTCCGTTTTATATATACCCGCACTTACAAGAGGAAATGTATGCCGGCATCAATCTCATTCCACTTGCGAGCATCCGGCAGTCGCTTCACCATTTTTACTGGCTCGTTCCCTTGCGAAACATTGGCGGCAATATCACGTTGTTTATACCATTTGGTTTTTTTGCTTCTTGTTATTCTTCTATCCTTCGTCCGAAAACAATCGTTATCGTCGGATTTCTTCTTTCCTTATGCATCGAAATCGTCCAATTGTTTTTCATTCCGTTTCGGGCTTTTGATGTCGATGACATTCTTTTAAACACATTCGGAACAGCAATCGGAGTATTATTGTTCCGTCTATTAGACCGGCTGATGGTTAAGACATCTCGCGCTAAGCAAAGCAATTACTCTAGTTAATCATCGTTGTCGAAGAAAAACCCCTTGACAATTTTCTGATTTGTATGGATAATTTCTAACAAATCGTTGATACGGAAAACGGTACGGGACTAGTAAATCGATGGAACGTGCAAGAGAGTGGAACCCGTAGGCTGGAAGGTTCCTCACGGGAAGTCGATTGAACCTGCCCTAGAAAGGCCGCTTATGCAAACATAAGCCGTCCGCCCTCGTTACGGGCAAGAGGTGGGCGCATGTTGCGCCAAAAAAGGTGGTACCGCGGAACGCTTTTTCCGTCCTTTTGCAAGGAAGGGAAAAAGCGTTTTTTATTGGCAAATAGAAAGGAGGATGCGCGTGAAAAAGCAGCGAGTCGTCGTGAAAATCGGAAGCAGCTCATTAACGGATACCAAAGGCGCTCTTTGCCATGAAAAACTTTTCGATCATGTCGAAGCGATCGCCTATATCAAACAATTAGGCCACGAGGTCATTTTAATCACATCGGGTGCGGTCGCCGCTGGATTCGGACCGCTCGGCTATCCGTCTAGGCCTACTACCACCGCGGGAAAACAAGCAGCGGCGGCGGTCGGGCAAGGGCTGCTCATGCAAGGCTATATTTCCGCATTCAAACAGTTCGGCATTACGACAGGACAAATTTTATTAACAAGAGAAGACTTTTACAGCCGTGAACGGTTTCATAATTTATTTTCCACAATCACCACATTGCTGGCATGCGGAGTTTTGCCGATCATCAATGAAAACGACTCCGTGTCCGTCGAGGAATTGACGTTTGGCGACAACGATATGCTTTCCGCGCTTGTCAGCGGCTTTTTGCACGCGGATGCGCTCATTATTTTAACGGATATTAACGGATTATATGATGATAATCCGAAAACAAATCCGAAAGCGAAAAAATACGCGTTTCTTCCGAATATTACCGATGAAATGATTGAAGCGGCGGGCGGCAGCGGCTCCGCGGTTGGAACAGGCGGGATGAAATCAAAGCTTCTCGCCGCGCAAAAAGCGCTCTCGTTTGGAGTAAGCGTCTTTGTCGGAACGGGTGCGGGAAAAGAAAAACTTTGTGACATTTTGGAAGGAAAAGGAGACGGGACATATATCGGCGCGCCGTTTCATGGACATATGCAAATGCGCAAGCAATGGATTGCATACCATGCACCGGTCGCCGGAAAAATCGAAATTGACGAAGGCGCCGAAACCGCCCTGTTGCAGCGTGGAAAAAGTCTGCTTCCCGCTGGCGTTACCGCGGTATATGGAAATTTTTCCGCCATGGATGTCGTCGAGGTCGTCAACCGAAAAGGAGCCGTCATCGGCCGCGGTCAAGTATATTACTCCGCTAGCGACTTAGAACAAATCAAAGGCCTTTCTAGCAATGAAGCGAGAAAATATTCGATTAACCATCGACCAGAAGTAATCCACCGCGACAACTGGGTATCATTACGAAAGGAGAGTGTCGTAAAATGAACGAATTGCTTATAAAAGCAGAACAGCTTCAACAAGCAGCGAAAACGTTAGCCCTTCTGTCAACAGAAGAAAAAAACGAAGCATTAACGCGCATCGCCGAAGCGCTGATCAAACAAAAAGAATGGATTTTGCAAGAAAACGAAAAAGACGTTGCGCTTGGAAAAGAACAAGGTCTTTCTCCTGCTTTAATCGACCGGTTGCAGCTAACAAACGAACGAATCGAGCAAATTGTCGACGGCGTCCGTCAAGTTGCAGATCTTCCTGACCCAATCGGCGAAATCGTCGAAGAATGGACGCGGCCGAATGGGCTTCGCATTCAAACAATTCGCGTGCCTCTCGGTGTCATCGGAATGGTGTACGAAGCGCGCCCGAACGTCACCGTCGATGCCGCAAGCCTTTGCCTAAAAACAGGAAACGCCGTCTTATTGCGCGGCAGCTCATCGGCGCTTCATTCAAACAAAGCGCTCGTCCATGTCATGAAGGAGGCGCTTCGCGATTCCGCCATCCCTGCCGATGCCATCCAGCTTCTCGAAGACACGAGCCGGGAAGCGGCCCAGCAAATGTTTCGTTTAAACGGCTACTTAGATGTATTAATTCCACGCGGCGGAGCAGGACTGATTCGCTCCGTCATCGAAAACGCCACCGTTCCAGTGCTGGAGACTGGCGTTGGCAACTGCCATATTTTCATCGATGAATCGGCGCAAAAGCAAATGGCAATCGATATCGTCTTAAACGCGAAATTGCAGCGCCCATCCGTCTGCAATGCGGTGGAAACGGTATTAATCCATCAAAACTGGCCGTATATCAGCGAACTCGTCGAAACATTGCACGCGCGCGGAGTAGAGCTGCGCGGCGATTCGCAGCTTGCTTCATCGTATTCCTTTATCCAGCAAGCTGCCGAAGCAGACTGGAGCACCGAATATTTGGCGCCGATTTTAGCGGTTAAACTCGTGCAGAACGTCAAAGAAGCAGCCGACCATATTAACCGCTATGGCACGAAACATTCCGAGGCAATTATTTCCGAACAAAACGACAACGTCCGCTTCTTTTTCCAAGCGATTGACGCCGCCGTGCTTTATCATAACGCCTCGACCCGCTTTACCGACGGCGAACAGTTTGGCTACGGGGCGGAAATCGGCATTAGCACGCAAAAACTGCACGCCCGCGGTCCGATGGGATTGCGCGCGATCACCACGACGAAATCGCTCGTATACGGCACGGGGCAAATTCGCTCCTAAAGGAAAAAGCCGAATCCAGCTTGTCGGATTCGGCTTTTACTCTACCATTTTGACGTTCGCATAAGCCGCAAGCGCCACATGGCCAATAACGGCAATCGGAAAAATCACGATCATATCAGGATGGTCAATCATGCTTCCAGCCGCTGCGGCAATGCCAACGACCATATTATATTTCCCTACGATTCTCGCCAATTTTTCTTGATCACGAATGCGCCGCTGATTATATCCGGACAGCAGCCACGTATATTTTTTCGCCCCGATAAAATACGCCAGCAAAAACGAAACGACTGCTAAAAACAGCAGTTCGAAAGAGTAAATCACTTAGTCACCTGCTCCCATCCGTTTATCCTATTTCTTATTATTTACTGTAGATGAGCAAATTCACTGACATAAATTGACAACTAAACAAAAAAGGAGACATGAACCCGATTCCTTGGTTAGAATAGATGTACCACCAACTATCCACAAGGAGGTTCATGTCTCATGAATAGTTTATGACGCTGCAAAGCAAGATATTCCCATTGATGTGATCAAAAAACAGCTCCGTATCGCGTAAGGGGTACCCTGTTTGTCTCTCTAACCATGGAAATTATTGTAATGAAAAATGCTCATCTACAGTTATTTATTATTGTATCATTATTTTTATGGAAAATTAAGACTATTGTTCTATATGGTACCGTTTTGCACATCCGATTCGGAATATCAGGCTCTAACCAATCCAAAGTTTGTCGTACACCCATGTTAGGAATGGGACGGTTTCGAGGCAAACACCCAGAAGCGGCTGCCGGCAAAATTGACGGCAATCCCTCCCAACGTCGCTGCGAGTTTTCCGGCAAACAGCGGCCAGTGCCCAATGTCCCGGCAGAGAAAGAGGAGAAGAAGCGTCACCGCAAGCGACAGCACATTCACCACGATAAAACGCAAAAACTCTCCGATGCTTGCTTTTCGTTTTACCCGAAACGTCCACATCCTGTTCCATACATAGCTGTTGACCACACCGACGGTATAAGAGCATACTTGCGCCAACAGCGCGGAAACGCCAAACGAGGCAAGAAGAAAAAAGACAATAAAGTCCACAAATGTATTTCCGGCGCCAACAAGGCAAAAACGCCATAATGTTTGAATATTTTTGCGGCTGTTCCACGCAAAACGATGCATTTTCATGCTTATTTCCGACTCCCCACACGTCTTTCACGATATATAACGAACGTTGCTTCACTTCCTCGTATAAGCAACCGATATATCTCCAACAATCCTAAGGCATAAGCTACAAAACAGTATAACCATCAGATGCGGCGGCTATTTCGCTACCGTGGAATAAGGAAATATCTTTAATTATAATATCACATCACTTGAGGAAGAAAGCATGTCAATACGATAAAAATGGAAGAACATTAATCCAAAAAACAATAACAAGCCGCCGCCTTTTCTCGGGCATTTTCTCTTCTTTTTCTAGTGTTTCTTTTTCCCACATCATCAATATAAAAGTACGATGAAAATTGAGTATAAACTTTCTCAAATGAAAGTGATGGACTCATTCGACAATCTTTTATTCTCGTAAGCATCGTAGATTTTCCTTTCCTTCTTTTCTTTCTTCTTTTATAATGAGATAAGTAAGGGAGGTGAGAGAAATGGAACAGGAAACAATGCTAAAAGAAATTTTGAAAGCATTGGAGCTTCATTCCAACCATATGCACACAAAAATGCAAGAAATGGAAAACCGTTTGGAAACAAAAATGGAAGAACTGGAAAATAGGTTGGAAACAAAAATGCAAAAAATGGAAAATGGATTAGAAGCAAAAATGCAGAAAATGGGAAATCAACTCAGAACAGAAATGAGACAGATGGTAGAAAATCTTGAAGAAAAAATGAACGAGCGATTCAACCGTTTAGAAACAAAAGTAGACAGCCTGCGCATCGAACTGTCGGAAACACAGGAAACGGTCGATTTCCTCTCAAGCAAAACGCTCCAGCATGAACGGAAAATCCGCGAGTTGTATCGGCAACAATGACCGTCTCCTCTCTTCATTTTCCTCCTGCTGCTCCTTAAGTGTTTCCTTCGGCAACGAATCACCTGAAAAGAACATTCCTTGATTCAGAGACGTATCATAAATTCCAACAGAAAACACCCTTGTACAAAACAAAGGGTGTTTTTCCTGATCATTCCGTATCCCGCTCGCGAATCAATTTCATTACGCGAGTTGCTACCGTTTCCGGATCAAGCCCATCTGTCGCCACGCGATAATGATGCTGAGAATAAGCTTGTTTCCGCTGTTCAAATAATTCCTTGATTTCCTCGAGCGTCTTATTTTTCAACAAAGGACGGTCATGGACAATGGACGGAAGACGTTCTTTCCAGTTTTCCCATGACAAATCGAGGAAAACGACAATGCCGTGGGATAAACAAGCCTTTCTTACTTCCTCCTGCAAATACGCGCCTCCCCCGAGGGAAATAATTTTTAAGCGGGTGTTCGTGCAAAGATCAATGATCAGTTCCCTCTCCACTTTTCGAAAATAGTCTTCTCCCATTTGTTCAAAAATGGCCGGAATCGACATTTGATGCCGTTTCTCGATTTCCTGATCTACATCAATAAAGTCCCGGTACAGCTTTTTCGCCACAAGCTGGCCAATCGTTGTTTTTCCTACTCCCATAAAGCCGATTAACACGATATTTCTTTCCCGAAGCGGAATGTTGCAATATGTACCCATATCTGCCGCCCTTTCTTTACAACAAATCATAAAAATTATTTACTCCTTCCATATCCATTAGCCGTGAAACATATGCTTTTGCACAATATGAAGGACTTCTTTCAAATCCTCAATTGGGATTTGGCCTGGTGCCGAACTATTTTGACCAACAGCAAAAGTAACTGCCGAACCAAACATCCATCCAGCCAAGCGAGTAATGACCCCTAATCCTCCCATTGACATGGTGATAAGGGGAATGCTTAACTGGCTTCGTGCCTCTTGGGTCGCCTGGAATAAAACAAGCAAGTCTTGCGGAGAAGCAGGCATAACAGCGACTTTGGCAATATCAGCCCCATATGATTCCGCCTGCAGCATTTTTTGGACAAGTTCTTCTTTTGGGGGAGTTGAGCTGAAATTATGATAGGACATAATCATGCGAATGCCATATTCCTTTGATACTTGGCGAAGCGATACCAATTCCTTTTCATAAAGCAGCTCGTAATCAATCATATCCACTAATCGGCTTTTGCACATTTCTATAAATAATCGGATTTTTTCTGTTTCTGTTAACGGAACAGGATTCCCGCCTTCCTTTTCCGAACGAATCGTAAAAAGAATGGGAATTTCCCCTGCAATTTTTCGAATGGCTAGCGCTGTTTCGAGCACTTTTTGCGGATCGTAAATATCTTTAAAAAAGTCGGCGCGCCACTCAATAATATCAGGCCTCTTTCGACATACTTCTTCCGTCTCCGACAAAATTTGTTCCATACTCGCTCCTACTATAGGAGTACAAATGCATGGCTGTTCTCCGCCAATTTGCGTGCCCCTTACGGATACAATTTTTTGTGATATATTCATGATTATCCCCCTATTCTCGATATCCTAACTTTTCTGAAATGGCCTTAGCCCCTTCTTTGGCTATTTCTCTATTGCTTCAGAAGTGAATCGGTTCGTAGGACCTAAAACAGTCAAACATGCCTTAACTTCACCGTTAATATGAAAATAGGCACAGCCATCGCCAATCCCGGCGCTATAACGAATGACACTTTCAGACATAAACTGCGGCACAACATAGAGCAGAACAACAGACGTATAAATCAAAAACCGCAACAATTGCCTTTATTCATAATAGTACAACAAAATGAGGCAGTCTGAAAATCCTTCCAGCCAATATTCGCGATGGTTCCATAAAACAGTACAGCCAGCCCTCTGTTGATAGAGAGCTGGCTGTTCACATGCATTTGCTGCAAAAAATTCTGCTTGCCGCATTGAAAAACTTTGATTTTTCTTAACGGAGTCCATTAATACGGAATGAGACGGTGGGAAGAGCATGATGCCCACCGTCACTGTTTTCGTTTGTCGATCAGTTCTTCCAACACGATCGCCACGCCATCTTCCTCATGTGACGCAGTGACTATGTCGCTGACTTCTTTTAATTCCGGTGCGGCATTTTCCATCGCTACGCAGCAGCCGGCGACGGCGAACATCGATAAATCGTTATGGCTGTCACCGAAAACAACCGTATCTTTCAGATCAATGCCGTAATGAGCGGCCAGTTTTACAAGCGCCTCCCCTTTCGTCGCTTGTTCATGGTTAATCTCAATGTTGTTTGGATGCGACGAGGTGACAGTAATGCCGGAAATGCCGTCAAACTGGGCAGCCGCTTCTTGTAAACGTTCTTGATTGAGAGAAAAAATGAGAACCTTGTAAAATACGGTTTGCCGATCTTCCCAGATGGCGCGGATGTCATCGACATACGTCACGCGCGCCTGCTGGAACTGCTTTTCTACGATGCGCTTTAATTCGGGAGCGATATCGCTTGCCTGCTCGGCCATCGCCTCAAGATGGGCGCGGTTATGGAGTCCGACATAGACGGCATCGCCCGTATAAATTTCGCAATATAAATCCGGCTGCGCGCGCACCCATTCGAGTGCTGGAATCAACTTTTCCTTGTCAAGCGGCACATCGCCAAGCACCGTCCCATCTTCTAATGTCATCACCGCGCCGTTTAAACTCATAATCGGGCAAACAAGCCCAGCATCCCGAAGCGGCGCGCGCGCGTCTTTATACGCCCTGCCTGTTACGATCGCCACGATATGGCCATGCTTTTGCGCTTTTGCAATGGCCTCTTTATTTCTTTCACTCACCCGTCCTTGCGAATTGAGCAGCGTTCCATCCATATCTAATGCGATTAACACTATTGCATCCCTCTTTCTTTCATTATGCGTGTTATAAATCACTACTCCATCGTGATCATTTAATTGATAAGGTTAAACTATTTTCCTCCATATCATCACAAAATTTTCCTTCTTTTCATTCTATCATTTATTTATGACAAAATAGAACAAATACAATTGTAAAAGAAATTATTAACGCACTGGATGCGGAAATGAACAAGCAATTGGAAGCAAAGCTACAAGAGATCGTTGAAGCGGAAGCCTTCTTGGCTATATTTTCGATAAAAATACGGCCCGCACCACTCTTCATGCGTCTGCACGTACGTCCATGTAAACTGCGGATCGACGACATACACATCGTGCTCCCGCCGCAAATCTTCCGCCCGCAAATTTTCAGCGTTTACAAGCATATACGCTTCTTCTCTTTCTTGATAAAACAAATAACAGACGAACCGATTCTCCTCATGAAACGCTTGCATCGCCGCTTTTCCTTCAAGACAAGGCAGTTTTTCGTAGCTGAATACATGCCACAAAAACTGCTCAAAATAAATCGACTGTTTTTCCTGTGGACTAATGGCATCCGTAAACGTCTTTTCCCAACGCTTGCGAAAGGCTTCTCCTTCCCCTATTAACTCTTCCACAACGATACCTCTATTTTCTAATATTTTTCGTATATTCATCCAATCCCAAGGAAACATATCGCTCGCGCGGCAAAAAATCCGATACGAAACGCCTTGTTTGCGGCTCCGCCCCACTTTGTTTCCCATTCTGGTCGTTTCAATGATATCATCCCAAAACGGAATGCGTGCGCGCAGTCGCTCAAATATCTTTCGAATCGCAGCATCCGTAACGTCTCTGCCGAAAAACGTTTGAAACAACGTTTTTCGGATATCTTCCCCAGTCATTGGCCGTTCGCTATGAAGAATCGTCGCAAGCACATAAAACGACTGGTATTCTAGTTTTACAAACTCGCCTGCGAAACGAACGACAAAGCCGTCTTGTTCGCTGATGCAAAGCATCACCTCATGTGGCGAAAGTAGCTCCTGCTCGGAAAAATAGGTTTCCTCCGTTACAATTTCGTCGCTTTCTGGTGTAATGATACGATAAAGCGCGCGATGAAAATCTTCAATGCGATGGAGAAAAATCGCCTGGCGATAGCGATCGACCGTTTCTTCATCATATGGCCTTGCTTCCATTTTTTCTATCTGCTTTAATGCGTTCGCCGCGAGAAAAATGCCGCAATTGACAAGAAACATATGGCTTAACATCTCCTGCGTGTCATTGAGAGATTCATCCATCGATCCCGAAAGCGCCTGATTAAAGTGATACGCCGCTTCGGCATATCTTCCTTCATTATAGTAAATATGTGCCAACCGATAATTCGCAATTGGATGGTTTGGCTTTCGCTTTAACGCTTTTTGCAAATACATTTTCGCCTGCTTCGGATCGGGGTTGCTCGACATTTTAAAATACTCGCCAAAACGAACATACAGATGAATCAACTCGTTTTCGATTTCTTCCCGCCGTTTTCGATCTTTTTCTTTTTTCCACTCCGCAAGCAAGCGGCGCTCTTCTTGATGCGGAAAAAACTCGTATTCTTCCATCTCCGTACTCTCCCTCCTTTGTGACAGGGTGTCACAGACCGATTTGTATAGTTGTGTTGTAACGAATTTGAAAAGGAGATGGATAATATGGAAAAATGGACAAAATTGATGATTCGTCACGGATTTCATCCGGAGGATATGGAAACAGGAATTACATCACAATGGCTTGCGCAAACATTCGCAGCGCTTATCCAACGGCACCAGCACCTTGACACCATTTCCGAAACGGACTGGATGGAAGCTCTCCAACAAACCGCCAAGCAAATTGTTTTTTACAACGATGACATTCCAGGAAGAGAAACGCTGGTCGACCCGACGAAAAACGAACTTCCTCTCATTCAAATCGATCCATACGTCCGCGGCATCGTCCGCTGGCTGAACATGATGCATATTTACACCGTTTACAGCTGCGACGGAGAGGGAGTTCGCCCGGCAACGATTTATTTTCTCGAAGACTTATCCGCCCAGCAGCTCGCCATCATCCGGGCTTGCACTCCGCCACACGTTCGAATTAGAGCGGAAAAAAGAAAAGTAACATTATTTTATCAGCGCGGACACATCGATGACCTTCTGACGATGGCTGAACGGTTATACAATGTCTGGCGAAATCCAGAGCTGCTGATGACGTATCGCTTAGAAACATTCAAACATCGCCTATACTCCCTTCTTTCCATAAACGGAAAAAGCGGCGGAGAAGCGATGATTCGGCAAATGCTCTATCGAAAGCTCCAACAAAAAACAGATTGGCGCGAAATCGACGATTACGGAAACTTGCTTGCTGCTGTCTACTGCGGAAACGGTCCAACGATTTTGCTTTCCGCCCATATGGATACAGTTCGCCCGTTTTCGACGAAACGCACGATTATCGAAAACGGAACGGTATTAAACAGCTCGCACGGCATCTTAGGCGCCGATGACCGCGCGGGAATCGCGGTCATCTTAGAAATACTTGATTTCATTCGCCATTCCCGCTTCAAGGGAACGCTTAAAATCGCCTTTACCGTCGAAGAAGAAATCGGCTGCCTCGGCTCGCGCCATATCGACCCAACATTTTTACAAGACGTCGACGCCGCAATTGTCGTTGACCGACGCGGAATGCGCGATATCGTCACTTCTTACGCTGGCATCATGCCATTTTGCGACGATAATTACGGCCGTATTTTTGAAACAGCAGGAGCACTCGCCGGCATGCCAGATTGGAAAATGGCCCCAGGCGGCCTCAGTGACGCCAAAGTCTTCGCCGAATTCGGCATTCCATCTGTCAACTTATCCGTCGGCTACGAGCACGAACATACTGAACTCGAAACGCTCGACTATAAAGCAACGCTTGAAACGGTGATGTTGCTTGAAACGGTATTTGAAAACAACATGATCACAAAAGAACTCTTCGCAACGTGTAAGGGTTAGGAGAAAATAGAAAGTAGAGTGGAGCAAAATAACCACTCTACTTTTATGTATTTTTTGTTTCTGTCGCTACGCATCCGCTTTTTGACACTCTTGGCGAATCATCTCCTAATATTTCGTTAGCTCCAATTTGCCTGAAATTGTTATGCTCTTGTCTTGCCAATGTATAATGAAAAAAGCGACTCCATCCTAAAAGACAGCATGCAAAATATAAAACTATTCTATTTTTTTATTGTCTTTCCTTTCAAAATATACATGCAACCGATACTCGCAAATCTCTTTCGTCCATTGGTATAAAATCTCTTCGTCTTCCGGATCGATGGAAAATGTTAAAGAAAACACATTGTTGTCAAAGGAAAGAAGGCCGTTGGAACTCCCGCTCCATTTCGTCATCGGCATTCTAGCGATAAGTTTGCTTACTTTTTCTTCATCGTAAACCCATAGCCGTTTTGTTTCCTTGTCCGAAAAATCAATGCGCTTCCGGTATTCTTTCTCGGTTAGATAGCGATGGAAAAATGGTGCTGCCTCTTGGGGCGTAATTGGCAAATGCCATCGTGATGAACCCCGTTGAAGCATCGCCTGTAAAACAACCATTTTGTAGCTTTTCGACATCGGAGTGCGTTCTACCTCAACCAGCCATGATTCATATTTTTTGAAAACCTCTTTCTCTCGTTCTGACAGTTCCTCAGCCCAATAAAGAAACCCAAAATACGACTTGAATTCCGATTTATATTCAGCCGCTTCACTTCTTCCATAGAGGTGAAGCTGCAAGTATGTCGGACGATAACCGAGTTCCTGTTTTAGTTGTTGATAGTCAAATAATAGTTTCTCACGACGCGGCTGGCGTTTTTTCTGCATTTCCTCTAATAGATTAATTGCCCGTACATCAAGATGAATCGAACAATTTGTCGGAACAGTTGGAATCAGTGTCGCTTTTTTCTTTTTACCTTCCCCACGTTCCGTATCAAACAACGCTAATTTCACGTCTGCATTGCGATAGTTTCCGATTAAATCGATAATGACGCAATAATCCTTTCCGTCATACAGCCGAAGTCCGCGGCCCACTTGCTGGGTAAACACGGTAAGCGACTCCGTCGGCCGGACAAACAGCAACGTATCCACCGATGGAATATCGACGCCTTCATTAAATAAGTCCACCGTGAAAATGGCGTCTAATTCTCCTTGCTCCAGCATTGCAATTGCCTTACCACGCGGAGTGTCTGTCTGTTTAGAGTGAAGGCTGACCGTTCGATAGTTTCGTTTCCGAAAATATTCCGATAAAAAGTCGGCTTGCTTGATCGATGAACAAAATACAAGCGTTCTTGTTTTCTTATATTTCTCCCATGCCTTTAAAATCTTGTCTGCCATTTCTTCCCTTAGCTGCACTTGAAGCAGTTCTGCCTCATCATAGCGGTTGCCGAGCCATTTGATCTTGGAATAATCCGTATCATCGTAGACCCCGTAATAACGGAATGGGGCAAGCCATCCGCGTTGAACCGCTTCAATAAAATCAATTTTGTAGGCAACATTTCCGTCACAAATCGCATATACATCTTTGTTATCATTTCGATCTGGAGTTGCGGTAATGCCAAGCAGAAATTTTGGCTCGAAATAGTCAAGCACCCGCTGGTAAGAGCGCGCCGCGGCGTGATGAAATTCATCGATGATAATTAAATCGAACGCATCTTTGGAAAAGGCTTTTAAATGTTTTTTCATGCTTAGCGTAAAAATGGAGGCAAAAATAATGTCGGCATCCTTATCTTTCTTATTTCTGTCATAAATGCCAAATGTTTTATTCGGGATAACCCTTTGAAACGAACGTTTTGCCTGCCGAAGAATTTCTTCACGATGCGCAATAAACAGTACTTTTTGAAAACGGCGGGCAAAAAACGCTGCCAAATACGTTTTCCCAAGCCCTGTCGCCATGACGACCATCGCCTTGTCGTAGCCTTCTTCATAAGTCGCTTCCAGCCGTTCGAGCGCTTCCACTTGGGCAAAGCGCGGTCGAATCGTTTCGTATGTAACCGTTGCTGGATCGTAAATTACGTCATGATCACGTTCATTGATTTCCGTCTCTACTTTATCCAATGGAAGCATTAATTCGACTTCTTCCGCTTCCGCCCACGTTCGCACGAGATTCGGATGCCGTTGGTGATAGTCATGATACTGCTTTTCATAGTCCTTTAACGTCTCTTCGTTCACTTGTACTGTTTCATCAGCGTAAAACAGCTTCAAAAACTCTTCCATTGCCTCTACAAATACGTTTTCATCGATGCTTTTGTCCAACCCGATATTCCATTCGATCCCTTCTGTCAACGCCGATTTCGACAAGTTGGAGGAACCGACAATAAAATAGCCGCTTGTTGTATTTTCAAATAAATATGCTTTTGGGTGAAAAGATACTCCCCTGCTTCGCCATAATCGTACCTCGATGTCCGGATGAATAGAGATCAGCTCACGAAGCGCTTCCGGCTGGGTGACAAAGAGATAATCGCCAGCGCAAATTTTAATATCCGCCCCTCGTTCCGCCGCTTTTTTCAATGTTTCTTTCAGCAGGCGGACACCCGATTTCATCACGAACGAGGTTAGTATGTATATGGTTGACGATGTTTCGATATGTTCCTGTATCTTTTCGATAAGATTGCGTTGAATTAATTCGACCTTACTCATCGTGTACCTCGACTAAAAAGATTTTTTCTTTAAATCCTCCCCGCTTCTCTGCTTTTTCCGCTCGAATTTGTTCAACGCGTTCGATCGACGATCCGTGGCATTCGGCAAGAGCATGAATAATTTCCAGCACATCCGCCAATTCTTCCAGCGCTGTTTCATTATCACTCGCATTCATATATTCTTCTAATTCTTCAAATGCTTTTTTTCGCAGCTCTTTGCGATATTCGTCATCTTCCAATATTCTCGTTGTAAATGTCTTTCCCGTTTGTTCAATAATTTGTGGAATCTTATCACGGACAAGTTTGTTGTATACTGGCATGATACCCTCTCCTATTTTTATTTTCTCTTTACATATTCTACAAGATTTTTCCCTTGTTTGAAATGTGCATTTTTCTGCCCTCTATCGAAAAATGAATCATCGTCTTTGGAAAACGATAATCGATTTAAAGGATTTGTCTTTACGATCAATGTTATTAGTTGGCGACTTCTTCTTTATCCAACTCCCAAACAAGATAATCTCACATGGGCTGGGAAATTGGATGACATCACCGCCAATCTAGACAATGCCGCCATTCAAATTCTCCTTTCCCCCTCCAAGACCAAAACGCAAGACCCATTATCTTAATCGTGGCATTCGTCCATGCAACTAAATATTCTGCCGAAAAACCGGGATGAATCGTTCATAATTGTTTTTATGGCCCATCAGCGTGTTTGGTTGAGCACTTTTATCAATGCGGTATCCATGAATGAAAAAATTCGCATCCAAACCAAAACATCATATACATACTGAACTCGCTCATAAGGAAATATAAGTAATAAACGATGATGATTTCCACTGCCAGAAAATGAAAGGGGATACGATGAGAAACATTGCTGCTTTATTTTCAATTCTGATGCCTGGATTCGGGCAAATATATAATGGTCAATTCATAAAGGGTGTCTTCTTTATCATTGTAGAACACTTTGATAATGCATTCGGACATATAAACGAAGCCATTCACCTTGATTTTAACGGATTACATCAACAGGCTGTCGAGGTGACCCATTTTGACTACATGTTATTTTACCCTGGATTTTATGTTTATTGCGTATGGGACGCATGGTATCACGCAAAACCAAATGCGGACAAGACAAAAACCGCCATTCCTTTTATTATAGGCGGTTTTCTGGGAGTGATGGGTGCAATATTCGCAAACCGGCTGCCGATACCTACTCTAACCGTCGCAATGTTAATGATCATTCCGATGATTTGCGGCATGATCGTATTTAGAGATCAATAAGCGCATCTTTTGTCTATTTGAGCCACGAGTTAGTGAAACAACCAAATCAGTGCTTAAGCGGCATTTTCATGTATTCAGAAATATTCCATTTTTCTCTTGGCCATACTAAACGATATGCAAATCAATCATAGGAGATGGATGAATCCATGGACAGAATCCTTTTGTGGGCATTGCTGGTTATTGGCATTATCTTATTTTGTTTTAGTCTGAGAAAACCGCTAATCAAAGACACGCTTTTAGTGTTCTTATTGAAAGCCTATTTTTCCTCATTTTTTGGCGTTATTGTTGCAGAAGCACGCTTAATTGAATACCCTGTAAGGTTTTTGGGCCAATATTTCAAAACGAGCCTTCTTTTTGAATACTTTCTGTATCCGATCATGTGTGTGTATTTTTACCAAACCTCTTATCATTCCCGCCTTCTGGGCATTATCGTGCAATGCACATTATATACCGCTGCTTTAACGATCATTGAGGTTCTTTGTCAACTACCCAACGGCTAAAGCCGTGGGCTTGCAGCTAGCCTAATTGGCTGCCGCGTTCGGCTGGTTGACAGCAGCCCTGCGGATGTTTTCCGCAGCCACGTTGTCGGCAGGGGCAGCGTACCCACAAGCTCGACAACAAAACTGATCCCTTGACGGTCTGTCAAAGCCGCTGGATTTTCGTTTTGGAAAAGGTTCTGGAGCGAAAAGCAATCTCGCTAATATAGTTGCATGCTTGGTTAAACCGTTTCATTGTTTCCAGCAGCGCATGAAACTGTTCAAGAGTTGGCATTAATTTAATCTTGAGAGTGCAGAGCATTCTTGATTCACCTACCTTTCTAAATCCAGTGTACTTATATTGAACGAAAAATTCAATATATATTGAAAATATAAACCCCGCCTTCCTCCCACAGCTAAAGCAGTGGGCTTCCAGCGGATGTTCTCGTGAAAAATATACAGATTTAATTAACTATCATACATGGACATGGATGTATTCGTTTATAACCATCTTTATCCTATCGTTTTTCGTGCGCATGATTATGGAGTTGATCAACAAAAGGGAGCAATCAACAGGATAATGTGCATGAGATCATGTCTGATAGGAACTGCATACATGCCGCTACTTTCTAAAAAAGAAGTCTAATTTTCTGCCGCTGCTTCTATATATGTAGTAATAGATGATAAAAGGAGGCAGCAGATCATGATACTGTACGATGTGAAAAACAAGCTATTCTACAAAGTCATCAATTCAGGCCGACCAAAAATGACAAATTTCCCTCAAAAAAGGGCATGGGGCTACGTCTGGAAAACAGTGAACGGAGAACGGGTTAAGTTTTGGTTTGACTTTGCAAAAGGGAGGTATATGTATTTTCAATACGGACAAAAGTGGTATCGCGTACGATATTTGCAGTCGAATGATAAAAAGACAAATGAAGATGTTTTCAATGGGGTGCTGATTGATTTAAGCATCGATGGGCAGGAGTTGAAACTATTGAAAGGCAATGTCGAAAAATATGAGAAGCAAGCGATATGACGTCAGTTGCAATAATAAGATGGCAAAGAGGGACGGAGACCTCCTCGCCACCTTCCTTTTTCACCCTATGCCCACCACATGTTTGGCAATTCCTCTTTGAAAAGCAGCTTTTTTAGGAAATCAATCGCCTTCGATAAAAACTTTTGCCAACGAAGCGCTAAATAATTGGATCATCGACAGGCATAAGCGGGGCTGGTGAGAGGCAGTGTCGAAAAGTGCAAAAAGCGGGCAATATAAATCCTGGATCGCACGTGATCCAGGATCGTTTCGTTACACTTCGATTGAATTTCCTTCTTCCACAATATGATAAAGAAGATGTGCCAAATGGTGAATTGGACCGTATTGTTCTTCTTCGTCGACTTCTTCCTCATCTCCAAATTCTAGATCATTTAAGTAAAGTGCGACGAATTCGTAAAAATCTTTCAGCTCAAATCCGTAGCACGCACTTGGGTCTTCATTGTCTTCTTCATATTGCAAAACGAGATACGATACGTCTCCATTCGCGTCTTCGGCATCAAAAAAGACGAAAAAGCCGATATTTGTATCCAAATCAAATAAATGCCTTGTTCCGCCTTCGGTTGCTTTGTCAAAGTCTTGTTGGTTTAGTTTTTGCACTTTCATCGCTTCTACTTCATCTTCGCGGTGAAATTGAACCGTAAATGTTTTCATGATTTGTTTCCCCCTTGTTTTTAGAAAATGCTTAACGAATACGTTTTTGAAATCAGTTCTAACAGTTTCATGCCGGTGATGCTGTTGCCTTTGTCGTCTAATGCAGGACCGAAAATGCCGATGCCAAACCGGCCTGGGACAGCGGCGAGGATGCCGCCCGAAACGCCGCTTTTTGCGGGAATGCCGATTTTGATGGCAAATTCACCTGATGCGTTGTACACGCCGCACGTGACCATAAATGTTTTGCAAATGCGAGCGACATCAAGCGGCATCATCTGTTCATCAGTGAACGGGTCGCATCCGTCCATCGCAAAGACAAGACCAATTCGCGCCAAGTCGATGCACGTCATTTCAATCGCGCATTGTTTTGTGTAAAGATCCATTAGCTCTTCGACATCTTCATTGATGATACCATGCTGCTTGAGAAAATAGCAGAGCGAGCGGTTTAAAAACGCCGTTTCAAATTCGGACTGGGCCACTTCTTGCGAATATGTAATCGTCGGATTTCCCGCCAGTTTCCTGACAAACTGCAAAAGCCGCTCGAACCGCTCCGCGACGGAAGCACCAGCAATCATATGCGTCACCGCAAGCGCCCCGGCGTTGATCATTGGATTGAGCGGCTTTGCCGGCTGCACTTCCTCCAGTTTGGCAATTGAATTAAATGGATCTCCCGTCGGCTCCATGCCTACTTTCCGAAACACTTCTTGTTCCCCACGGTCCATTAGGACAAGGGCGAGGGCAATAATTTTCGAAATGCTTTGGAGCGTCACTTTATGAGTCGTATCCCCCGCATCGATGACATTGCCGTCGGGCAAGTAAATAGCGATAGACAAATCGTTTGGATCCGCTTTGCCAAGAGCGGGAATGTAATCGGCGACTTTTCCATAACGCGCATACTGTTTTGCTTGTTCAACAAACTGTTCCAACTCCGCTTTTGTGTACATTTGCCATCACCTATTGTTAGTATGGCCAGCTAGATGGCCGATATGTAAAAAAACCGCTGGACTTTCAGCGGCTTTTTTGATTGTAGTTTAGTATATCTGAGCTCTTTTCCAAATCATAAATCATTTTATGAATGACATCATTGATAAGCAACATCTTCTCACGCTCCTTTGCCTTATTTATTGTTGATTATAGAAACTCAAACAACATGCGGCATCGGAGCGCGGGTGTAACTTTTATAGACGATTCGTATGACCATCATATCAGTCAAAAGTTGGAGGAATAATCCGCACAATCATCTTAAGTTATCACCCCAATTTCTCTTCCTACTTTTGCAATCCGTTCGAGCGCCCAATCTAATTCTTCCTTCGTCAAAGAGGAAGAAAGAGAGAAGCGGATGCGGGATGTGCCTTCGGGAACGGTTGGCGGCCGGATCGCTACCGCGGCGATTCCGTGTTCCTGAAGCCGCTCGCTCATTTGAACCGTTTGCTTATTTGATCCGATGATGATCGGAACAATGTGCGTCGTGCTTTTTCCAATGTCAAATCCTAACTTTTGGAGTTCAGTGCGGAAATAATGGCTGTGATCTTGCAACGTTTGCCTTCTTGCATGTTCTTTTTGAACAATCTCAATCGATTTTTCAATTGCACCAAGAACAGCTGGAGGCAAAGCGGTCGTAAAAATAAAGCTGCGCGACGTATTAATGAAATAATCAATCAGCCATTGCTCTCCCACAACATAAGCGCCAAAGCTGCCTAACGCTTTGCTGAAGGTGCCCATTTGGATGTCAACCTGATCTTGCAAATGAAGATGGTGAACAAGACCTTCACCTCTTTCTCCATAAATGCCGCTGCTATGCGCTTCATCAACCATTAAGATGGCGTTGTAACGTTTCTTCAATGTCACTAAACCTTCTAACTGCGCCATATCCCCATCCATGCTGAAAATCGAGTCGGTGACAATCAACTTTCGTTTATGCGGAGATGCTTGTTTCAACAATGACTCTAAATGATCGAGGTCGTTATGATAATAACGATATCGTTCCGCCCCGCTTAATCTGATTCCATCAATAATGCTCGCATGATTGAGCCAATCGCTAAACACAATATCATCGCGGCCAATCAGAGCCGCAATGATTCCGAGATTGGCCGTATATCCGCTATTGAAAATGAGCGCTGCTTCTGCCTTTTTCCAGTTTTTTAACGCTTCTTCGGCTCTCGTATATAGTTCATAATTGCCGGAAATAAGTCGCGAAGCAGTAGCTCCCGCACCGTATGTACGCATTGCTTGATATCCCGCTTCAATCAATCGTTCGTCGCTCGCTAGTCCTAAATAATTATTCGACGCTAAATTTAACATCTTCTTTCCGTTCATGACGATCCATGTGCCATCCGAAGAAGATACATTCTTCAACATGCGTCTTTGCGTCTTTTCTTCTAATCGTTGAAGCTCTGACTGAATGTGCTTTTTCATCCTCATCCCCCAATTGTTAACCAAAATAATTTTTGTGTTTACATTATAACTATATGCCTTGAATCTACACAATACTTCGAAATATTTTTGCCATGGAAAATCAACGTATCTTAGTGAATCATTTTCTTTTTTAATCTGTTTATTTAGAACAATGTTTTATTAATAAAAAATTCGTCATATAAGCTATTACAAATCCTTTTAAAAGAGAGTAAAAATAGGCGACGTCTTTGTTATCATCGCCTATTTTTGTAATATGGGAAAATATGGAATTTTATAACATGTCAATCATCTAATTCTAACCATAATGTATGCATATTGCTGTCACACCAGTATCTTCGTTTTCTGCGAGGGCGGAAGCAACTCGTACGGCGGGAACCACTCGTACGATGCGAACCACTCGTACGACGGGAGCCGCTTGTGCGACGCCATCCACTCGTGCGGCGCCAACCGCTTGTGCGGCGGGAACGGTGTTTACGACCTGTCGGCTCTTGATATAAAAAGTCTCCTAGACCATCCTTCTCAAGTTCTTCAACGGCATTTTGAATGTCATCATGCGTATAAACGCTCATTTTTTAACCTCCCAATATATGTTCGTTTTTGGAAAGATAGAATATGGATAATTGGCGGTCATCTATCTTTGCCTATAAACAATGTACGTTGTGCGGCTATATATGACTTAGACACTTGTCTTGCTTTTTACAAAAATAGATAAATGCCCTAGAGTAACAAGCGCCTTACCATTCACATAGGATTTATTGAACATGATCAGAAAGGAGGAAATGATAGATGTCAACTAGTCAGCTGCCTCTGTATGCGATTTATATCCATCCTAATGATTTACAGGAGCTGCGCCGCGACATCTGGAACGATGACCCTGTTCCTGCCACATTTACGTTTCAAAAAAAAAATTTCATATCGATATAAGCTATCGAGGCTCACACATTCGCAAATTTAAGAAAAAATCCTATTTTATCTCGTTTTATAAACCTTACTTCTTTCATGGAGTTCATGAACTTCACTTGAATGCGGAATATAAAGACCCTTCTCTCATGAGAAATAAACTTTCCCTCGATTTTTTCTCGGCACTTGGCGTCCTTTCTCCTTCTTCCCGACACGTTCTTTTATCGATCAATGGAAAGCATGAGGGAATTTATCTTCAATTAGAATCGGTGGATGAATTTTTCTTAAAAAAACGTCAATTGCCGGTAGGACCTATTTTTTACGCGATTGATGATGACGCTAATTTTTCGCTGATTGGTTCGTTTGATAAGGCCCCTAAAACGTCTTTGGATGCGGGCTATGAAAGGAAACTGGGGACTCGAGAGGATCACCGATATCTGGAGGAATTCATTTTCAAATTAAACACAACGCCAAAATATGAGTACGAATCTGTCATGTCAAAGCTTTTGGACGTCAATAAATATTTGCGCTGGCTTGCAGGAGTTGTTTGCACGCAAAATTTCGATGGCTTCGTTCACAATTACGCGCTATATCGCAATCCAGATTCCGGTTTATTCGAAATCATTCCGTGGGATTTTGACGCTACTTGGGGACGGGATATTAACGGCAAACAAATGGATTATGATTACGTACGTATCGAAGGATTTAATACGTTAACCGCTCGATTATTAGATATAAAGCGCTTCCGAAAAATGTATTATGACATCATGAAACATACATTGGATCACGAATTCACTGTAGAGTTTATGAGGCCAAAAGCGGAGCAACTTTATCAGCAATTGCGGCCGCATGTCGTCGATGATCCGTATATAAAAGACCGTATTGAACAGTTTGATGGTGAACCCGAGTGGATTTGCGATTTTCTCGAAAAACGAAACACTTATTTAAAAAGCCAGCTATCCACCCTATTATAAGATAGGCTGAAGTGGAATTTTTTCATGTTGGGCGATTGATGGATAACTTTTGAATTATAGGATACGTATATATGCATTACGAATAACCATTATGGATAAATAACAAGGAGGAACAAATAAATGATTAGGCAGCAAAAAGATAGTCAATCAGTGGAGTCAAATGCTTATCTAAAATCGTTAGTGGGTAAAAGAGTAAAAGTATACAGAGGGGGACCAGAATCTTGCGAAGGTAGGCTTTTAGATGTTCAATCCGATTATGTTGCACTAATGCCAGAGCAATCAAACGACAATAAACAAAATAACAACGCAAACAATAACAACAACGCAAAAAAGGACAACGCAATTATTTACTATAACTTAAGACATGTCCAAAGCATTAGTGAAAATTTAAAAGCTAACTCTGTTGAATCTAACTTAAAACATGTCCAAAACATCGTCCAAAGCATCAGTGAAAATATTTATAGCAACTTAAGACATGTCCAAAGCATTAGTGAAAATTTAATCGCTAACTTAAAACATGTTCAAAGCATTGATAAAAATTCAACAGCTAACTCTGTTGAATCTAACTTAAAACTTGCCCAAAACGTCAGTGAAAATTCAAAAGCGAACTCTATTGAATGGTCGATCGATTTTGATAATCATCCAGAATTGGTGTCAGCGAACAATTTCACGGAATTATTGAAAAATTTGACTGGCAGCATGGTCAAGGTGAATCAAGGTGGTCCTGAATCTAAAAAAGGAATAGTGCTCCTTGTTGCTGGTGATTATATAGGGCTCTTAACGGAAGACGATGGCATTGTATTTTATAATACAACTCACATCAAAAGTATAAGCGTGCAAAATAGAAGCCAAAATATCGATCAAAATATCGATCAAAGCACTCCTCTCAGCAATTCCGCTATTTTTGCTGACTTCAATTTTGATGACATCCATGCACAAAATTTCCTTGAGTTATTTGATTATTTTGCTTATAAATGGGTCTCTATTAACCGCGGCGGTCCTGAAGCGGCAGAAGGAATTCTTGTGCAAGAAGAAGGAGAACATTATACGTTAGTGAACAATGATGAAGTCATTCGGATTTACCCTTATCACATTAAAAGCATCAGTATTGGTACAAAAGGCTTTCTCAAACAACAACAGCAGCAACAAAATCAGCAACAACAAAATAATGAAACTACTGAGAATGAGAACAACAAAGATTGGGTTATGACAAACAAAATAGAAGATAACAAAACATCGGACAGAGAACAGCATACAAGTCAAAAAAGCTCTTCGCAGGAAACAGTCATTCTAGAAGATAACAGAACATCGAACAGAGACCATCATACAAGCCAAAGAAGCTCTCCACAAGAAAAAATCGTTAAGGAAACAATCGTTAAAACGATTGATTATATTTGGGATCCGAAAAAGTAAAGCGTTTCCTATTCCCTACTTTAAAACTGGCGATGTTCATGAATAACAATCATCATTCCTTACCATCAGCTCCTTTTGAATCGCTTTTCCACCATTTTGCTCCTATATATTTATTAAGACGTTGGAAATAGTTATATGACCATTTTCTTCATTGTCCATGCAACATGTATAAATATTGCTGTTGTAATGCTGATTGCCAGCCATTCTTCGATTGTTGGAACGAAGATCATCTTTCTAGTGGATGCACAAGTGCAAAAATTATTTGTGCATCTACTTGTTTCTATTCTGCTTGGGAAGGAGGGAGAAAATGAATCACCTACACTCTTTAATCGGAAAGCAGGTAGAATTAGAATTATCTGGAAAAGCAATGTTGCAAGGCATACTTGTCGATATAGGATTAGATATTATTGTGATTTATAACGGGAAAGAATATTTATATATTCCTCATTTGCACATTCACAACATCCGATTATCAGCAAACCCAGATACGGAATTATCGGATTCGACCCCTGAATTACCTTTTGATGAAGATGATATGATTTCCTATCGGAAAACATTAAACAACGCAAAAGGGCGCTTTGTCGAAATTTATGTGACAGGAAATAAATCGATCCATGGCTATGTTACAGCTGTTTTAAATGATTACTTCGTTTTCTACTCACCATTGTATAAGACAATGTTTATTTCTCTAAACCATCTGAAATGGCTAACCCCGTATCAGACAAACATTACTCCATACACACTAGGCAATGAAGTGCTGCCAGTGAAACCAACCAACATTCCACTACAAAGGTCGTTAGAAGAACAATTAAAAAAATTTGAAGGAAAGTTGATCGTATTTGATTTAGGCGATCATCCAATGAAAATCGGATTGCTTAAGCAAGTACAAAACGACATTATTGAACTTGTAACAGCTGATGGGAAATCGATATTTTGGAAAATAATGCACGTAAAGACGATTCATCTTCCTTGAATAATAAAATAAACTTCCCTCTCTGTAACGCTAAACCCTTCATGTACAGGAGGGAAGTTATTTTTATGCAAGCATGAATGGCATGCGTACGAACGATGAAAAGAAACTGATTTCCTTATTTGCTAGATAAAAAACAGCAGCATCCAATAGTACAGAACAAATAAGGTAAACACGACTGTCGGCGGAATGACAACAAACGTAATTTTCATGTAAGCAGACCATGAAATCTTTTCATGATGTTTCTTAAGAATATGCATCCACAACAGCGTAGCTAATGTCCCAATCGGTAATAGCAAAGAACCGATATCGCTTCCGATAATACTAGCCAGATAAGCTGATTTTAATATGATTGGATCGGCATTGATCATTGTAAGTGCCATCGTTCCAATCATTAAGGCAGGGTGGTTATTGAACACATTGGACAATATCGATACGGTTGACCCCATTATAAAAATCGATGGAAATACATCGTTCCCAATATAAGGAGATAGCTGGTGAATGAGGTAATCGGAGAAACCAATATTGTTTAACCCATAGATAACAACATACATACCAGTAGCGAAAACGAGAATATGCCAAGGCGCTTTCAACAATACATCGTATGGCTTGGTTTTAGCATAATACCATCTCCATCCGAGCAAAATGACCGAACCGGCAATCGCTACTGCTACTTCCGGGATTCCTAAATAAGAAGCAATAAATATGCTGATTCTTACTAGGAACACAAAGACGAGAATCCATTTTATTTGCCTAGCATTGATTTTGTTTGACTTCCAAACAGAAGTAGTTTTTAAAGGATGGGCAAAACGATCATAAAGTACGGAAATGGTAACTGAAGGTAAAACTTTAGGAATATCTTTATAGAAGACGGCGAGCAGCATCCCGAACAAAAAAAGCAATCCGATCATGGAAGGTACAAACATCATCGCTGTGTGCATATACAAATCCATATTGATGATTTTTAAAGCAATTAAATTGACGATGTTGCTTACACCTATCGGAGCACTAGACGCTGTTGCAATTAACGCGCCGCTGATCAAATAAGGCAACTTCTGATATTTTTTTAGCTTAAATTGATTCACGATTAATAGCAAAATCGGAGTGGTAATGAGAATGCTTCCATCATTATTAAAGAAAATGGTCATTAAGAAACAAAGCAAGTTTGTATAACAAAAAAGCCGGATTCCAGATCCTTTCGCTCTTTCAGAAATGTGAGCAGCAACCCAATGAAAAACACCAACGCTTTCAAGTACTAACGCCATAATAAGGGTAGAAATAATCGTCAACGCTGCGCCGCTCACCTTTGAACTAATATCCAGCAAATTCTCCATGGTTACTGTTCCGCAAAATATGACAATAACAGCTCCAATGGCAGCTGGAATGGCTTCGTTCAATCCTTTTGGCCTCCAATATATCAGCAGTAAGGCAAAGAAAAAAGCAAATACAGTGATCCATGTCATTATACTATCCATTCATTAACAATCCCTTTTGTTTAATAGTATTTCTGTAATCCTCCACTTGAAAAAAGTTTAGAACCGAAACCTGATTGTATGAAAATCACACCACCTATCCATCTGCTCTTTGCTTATTCGAAACGCAACTTGCAGACAAGAATAAGGCAATGACCTCATCCCCTGCACACAGGCGAATTATACAAGTTTCATTCAATCATCCCTTTCCTCTTCTACCGCTTTTTATCTCCTCACCTCATGTGTCTCTATTATTCATTTGTACTTCATGTATACGTGCCAGCACGAAAGCCCGCACCGCTCCATCCGCACAATTTTGGAAAAATCCACTATTATTCATATATGATAGATAACTATAATGAAAAAATTAGCTCATCACCGCGTTGGATAATGAATGAGAAAAATGTTGATAGATATGTGCAACACACTTAGGTTGAAAATCACGGAAAACGGAAAAAACAAAAAATTAATAGACAAATAAACTGTTGTGCAACAAAAAAAGACGAGGAGGCGTAAAACCCCATCGTCCGTTTCTGATTCATGTTTCTATTAGTGGATGAACATATAGATTTGATTTCGGCAAAATCGCTTCGGCAAACGTTCTATTAATCATAACCGAATGAAAAGCCCCCACTTCAATCAAAGGCAAGCAGGGGAAGAAGTCAATGCTTCAACGTCTTGCGTGATGAACCTTATTTTTCAGCAGCAACGCTTCTTTAATGGAAATTCCGTGTCGAACTACCTTGAACTTATCTTTTCGACAAAAACTCAATCCGATTATGGAACGGATCGCGAAACGAAAACCGCTTCACCCCTGGAATCGGTTTTTCATCTTTGGTCGGAACGCCATTTTCCTCCAAGTAGCGGCGCACTTCATCGATATTTTCGACTTCAAACGCTGGGTGGCTTTTACTATTATAGCCATCGCGCTGTTCTACTCCGATATGGAGCTCGATATCGCCGACTTTGTACCAAAGTCCGCCATTCGCTTTTAACGCTTCCGGCTTTTCAATTTCCGTAAAACCGAGCAAATCCGTATAAAACGCGCGCGCTTCATCTTCGGCTCCCACTGGAATACAAATTTGCACATGATCTAATCGTTTGACGTGAATCTTCATCCTTCTCCCCCGCTCTCAAATTTTTTCCTTATTTCACGTGTAAACAAAAATGCCGTGACCGCGAATAAAAAGACCACCGCTTCGATCAGCCAAACATTCGCGACAACGCCCGCTTGGTATAACGCAGGCGCAGTATCCACTAGCGCGTGCAGCAAAATCGCATAGATGACATAGCGAAATTTCCGTTCGCGCACGCCAAGCAATACAACAAGTGACATCGCAATGTGGAACGCAATCGCAAACACTCGCTCAAGACCACCTAACACATACATAGAAAACGGGGTGTGCAGCACCATATCTTTTAAGAACGCCGCTTGTTCTTTCGGAAGCGTCGGTGCAATCATCTTGTCGAACGCGCCGGATTGAATCAAGCTTGCGAGAACGATCGCGTTAACGGCGCCAAGCACGCCGATCAAAATCGCTTCGATGCCGCCGTGCCCTAATCCAAACGACAGCCCGTCTTTATAATCGCGGTGCTTTTTTAACATCCATCGAAAACCAATATAACGGCCGACTTCTTCAAAAATTCCCGCGGCCAATGTCGCATACAGGACAAACAACGCTACGCTATCCGTCCATTTTAATGAGGTGCCGCTCGGGTCAATCATCACAACATGCAGCGCTTTTTCTAGCACTTGCGAAAATAGAACAAAAATAAGGACGCCGATGCCAAACGGCTTCCACGAAAGCCATTTCTTTTTTCGAAAATATAAAAGCAAGCCAATCGGCACAAAAAGTGAAATGACTAGCTGGGTAACCATACCCGCAATTATCGCTGTGTTTATCATCGCATTTACCCTCTCGTATTTATTTCCATACCTTCATTCGCTCCGCCAATGTGGATGTATGCAATTCTAATTGAGTGCCATCCGGATCAAGAAAGTTGACCGAAAGGCCGCGGCCGCGCTGAGTCGGTTCCCGGACAATCGGCACATGATTTGCTTTTAAATGCTGTACCGCTTCCCAAAAATGCTGCTCATCGATGAAAAATGCAACATGATCCACGCCAATCTGCGGACACTGATCTTCCATGTCCGGACGCTCCTGCAAACAAATCCATGCGCTTCCCCATTCTAAATATGCATCCTTTCGTCCGCGATGAACAAGCTTCATGTTTAATATGTCTACATAAAAACGAAGCGAACGAGCCAAATTCTTCACATTAATGGTCACATGGCTAAATCCTTGTACATTCATTCGTTCGTTTCGTTCCCCTAGCTTTTTAGATTCCTCATCCTAAACTGTTGATATCTACTTTTCCATCCTTATAATACCATCAAAGGAAAAAAAGAGCGAGTATTTCGCACTCTTAAACTAGCAAAAAGACGATGTTAAAAACAAATTGATAATAATGTAAAAGTACGGAAAATATCGTTGCATGTATTTGTTCTGCCAACACACGAAACATCCAATTTTACCTTTATATATATTTCAGGGAGATTTCGCTTATACGCAGGAATAAAAAAATAGGCCGAGCACTTTCTAAAACCGTAAGTGCACGGCCGTTGATCATCCATCTATCTATGAAACGCGACTGGGCGATGTGGACGAGGCGTTTTGTTCATAAATTTACGAATGTAAGAAACCGCCCAACGATCGAGACCATATCTTCCTGCGTTCGCACCTGCAACAAGGATGAACATAGTTAGTAAAATCATTTGTGGATTGGTGCTAGTTGTTCCAGAGAACATGAATGCGAAGTTCATGACTGCTCCCATCAATGCGGCAAACGTTGTAAAAAGACCAAGAATAAGTGCAATACCTACTAATAATTCACCCCAAGGCACTAACACATTGAACACCCCGACGTTTGGCAAGGCAATATGTTCGATAAAAGCAGCCCACCAACTTTGTACGGCTGGATGCTCACCAGATGCTTTTGCGAGCGCGCCTTTTAAAAATCCTGTTGCGTCAAATCCATCCACTATTTTATGCCATCCTGCCGTGATCCAAGCATATCCGAGATATAAGCGAAACAATGTTAGTATTGCAGCAGAGCTTGCATGTTCGCGCAGCCATTTTACAAACATGTTTCATCCCCTCCCATTTTTTTGTTCCTTACACTTATATCGTACTATTTTTTATAGGAATGAAAATGATTTTGTTCACTATTTCACAATTTCTTAATAAAGTTTTGACAACTTCGCAACGAAACGGGAAGGATGAAATCGTGCGCAAGCGGTTACATCCATATAGCATTTTCCGTCTTTTCCTTTTTTTTAATATATCGTAAAATAGAACTATAAGAATGGCGAACGTATTCAATATATTCTTAAAGGTGGGAAATATGAGAAAAAAAACGATACAAACGTCCTGTTCCCCATCGAATTTATGCCCTAAATTCGAAGCCGCAATGAAATTATTAAGCAAACGATGGGTCGGCCTTATTATTAGTCAATTGTTAGAAGGAAAAACGCGCTTTTCCGAAATCGAAGCGTCGATTCCAATCAGCGGGCGCCTGCTTTCAGAACGATTAAAAGAGTTAGAGGAAGAAGGAATTGTAAACCGCAACGTATATCCGGAAGTGCCAGTGCGTATTGAATATACGTTGACCGAAAAAGGGCGTGCTTTGCAAACGGTAATTGAAGCGATTGAAGAGTGGGCCCAAACATGGGTTGATGCTGAATGATAGCGATTATAGAATCTAGCCGAGAAAGCCCATCGACTTTAGCTATGGGACGAATCGGCTTCGTGCAAGGACTGCCTATGGGCAGTTCAATTGCTCGACATAGAATCGCTTTGGTATAATGAAAACAGGTGGATGTTTCTAACCGCATCGGTATGGGGTTGCTTGAACGAAAAGGTAGACTTTTCAAGCGTAAAACCGATGGAGTCCGTCAAGAAAAAGACGTAAAAACATGTAAGAGAGCCACCTGTGGCAGATGGTGTAGCGTAAGCGATAGTCTGCCAGCCTACGGAGCTATAGGCTCTGCCGTAGGACGGGCTGATGGCACAACCCTGAACTTGAGCGTTGTCCAAACCAGAAATGGATGCGGACGCTAACGACCCAAGAATCCCACGACTTGAGTCGTGTGGAGTGTCAAGTATATGTCAACAAACGGTCCCCCCCTTTGAATTCTAAAGCGAGGAAAGCCTGCTCCACTTTTTCTTTGTCTACGTCCCACTTCGCCTCCTCGATTCGCAGCGCTATCGGAAGATCACAATAAATTTTCGCTAGTTTTCTAGAAAGATGCAGCATCTCTTCATGCTCTTGCAACTTTTGCCGCTGCGACTTTGTCAAAAGAGGAAGATGTTCGAGGATTCCTTCTATCGAACCATACTGGCGCACTAATTTTAGCGCCGTTTTTTCGCCGATGCCGCGTACCCCCGGATAATTGTCGCTTGCATCGCCCATTAATGCTTTGACATCGACCCATTGCGATGGCAGTATTTCCATCTCCTTTCGAAACCGCTCGAGCGTATAGATATGATAATTTCCAATTCCTTTGTCCAGCAGATATACCGTTACCGTTTCGGAAAGAAGCTGCAACAAATCTCGATCCCCTGTCAAAATGGCAATATCCATTTCGTCTTTCCACTGCTTTGTGAGCGTGCCAATACAATCATCTGCCTCCGCTCCCAGTACGCCAATGTTCGGAATATCAAACGCGGAAACAATGTGCTTTGCTAGTTCAAACTGCGGGATAAGCTCTAATGGCGGCTCACCTCGGTTTGCCTTATACATCGGAAACATTTCCGTTCGAAACGTCGCGCTTCCCATATCCCAGCAGCAAACAACATGCGTTGGCTTTATATGATGGACGGAAGCGATCAAGTGTTTGACAAACCCATAAACTGCGTTTGTCGGAATCCCATCGCTTGTAAACATAAAATTCCCATAAAGCGCGGTCGCATAAAACGATCGAAATAAGAGCGCCATCCCGTCAATAAGCAGCAACTTTTGGCTCTTTTGCGTCATGGTTGTTTTCTCCTTCCGGGTATTGTTAACATAACATTTTTATTGTATAAATAGTGGTAATTTTATTGTAATCTCTTTTCTATATTGGTTTCCAGCATTAATTTCGTTATAACATAAATCGCTTGTCTGTGTTGAATGTTTGCGTAAAGGAAACACCTCCTCAACGATGAATGGAGATGTTTCCTTTTAACAATTATGAAATATTATATGGTTGTTTCAGTCGGAATTTCTTTCATTTCTTCTTTATCTGGGAAAAGGAGACTAAATAGAACCCCAGCGAGCATGGCAATAAAGAAAGTCGTAAAACGTGAGCTGATGATTGCTTCAAGAGGTGAGGAAATCCAAATAATCGTGCTGGCAAATCCAGCAATAATCGTCGCAATCACACCAATACCGGAATATCGCTTCCAAATGAATGTCAAAATAATCGCCGGCGACAGCGTACATCCGACTCCAGCCCACGCCCAGCTGACAACAAGATAGACTAACGATTCAGAGGTTAACGCAATGATTAGCCCTGCTATTCCCGCAATAATGACAACGATTCTTGAAATTTTCACCAATTGTTTTTCCGTTAATTTCATTCCTAACGCGTTTCGAATAATATCTTCACTAATGGAGCTAGTGACAACGAGGAGTTGGGAGTCTGCTGTGGAAATAATGGCAGCGAGAATGCCAGATAGCAATATTCCCGCAATCCATGGCGGCAAAAGGTCTAACATCATATACGGTAAAACCGTTTCTACATCAGCAAAATGATGTCCTTGATACAACGTAATGGCGGTAATTCCGATTAAAAACGCGCCACTATAAGCTAAAAGCGTCCATACAATCGCCATGATGCTGGCGGTTTTTGCCTCTTTGCCATTCTTCAGCGCCATAAAACGCACGCTTAATTGCGGCTGGCCGCCAAGAAAGCCAAAAAACCAAGCAAAGTTGTTAAACAGCAGTAATCCTAAGGCAAATCCAGTCACTCCGCCAGTCCACGAATCAATCCCTGGCTCAGCGGCTTGCAGCGCCTGGCTGATGGATAAATCTCCGCTATAAATATGAAACAAAGCGACAATCGGAAGCACTACCAGCGTCGCAAGCATGATTAAGCTTTGAACCATATCTGTCCATACAACACTTATAAATCCTCCTACATACGATAAAATAACCACAATGATGGTGCTTACAATCATTCCAATCACAGGATCAATACGAAAAACAGTGAAAAGGGTTTTTCCCGCTCCTGCAATTTGTGCACCAAAATAAAACATCATAAAGCTAAGAATAAGAATTGTAGAAATCCATAAAATTATTTTTCCGTGCGCTCCAAACCGCTTAGCTAAATAACCCGGCAATGTCAGCACTTTATATTCATTTGTTTCTTTCATAAACTTCTTCGCTAAAAACAGCCATGAAAAGATAATTCCTAGTGAAATTCCGATTGCTACCCAAATTCCCGATAAACCAGTCGCAAACACAAATCCCGTATATCCTAGCAGCAGCCAAGCAGACTCGCCGGTAGCTCTTTCCGAAAATGCTAAAGCCCATCCTGGCAGCTTTTTCCCGCCTAAAAGAAAATCGGAATGGTTAATATCTTTTTTACTATACAAATAACCAATGACTAACATAAATAAGCAATATAGAATAAATTCGACCATAATGATCGTATGCAATGGGCCCACTCCTTTTGGCTGGTTTACAAATGGACGTACACGCCCGTCTGCTTTGCAATTGCTCTTTCATACATCATTTCCGCAACAACAAGATCAAACAGCGCCATGCCAGTAGACTTGAAGATAGTCGGACAATCTGCTTGAAAAGTATGATTCACCTTGTTTGTGACGACTTTAGAAAAAGCAACCATTTGAACAACGCTTTTGCGCTTCCGGTTTGACGGTCTATTAATATAACCATTCCTTGCGTTACAGGATGCTGTCGATTATTAGGGAAAACGCTTACAATTTTCAAACTAAACGATTGATGAGCAATCGAAGGCATTAGCAAAAACGTATTTTCATTGTCTTGGAGCTGAGTTCTTAGCGGCATTTCGTACTGTTCATTTTCATAGAGACAGTATGCCCGCTCCATCGCTTCCATGACATCTTTCATCGAAGCGGTTTCGAGCATTGCTTTTTCATCAAGCACTAACATTGCGTATCCTCCTTTCCTTTTTATAGAAATTTACCTTTCTCTTGTCTTACAGCATTTACACAACAGCATCTTCCAACACTAAATCGTTTTCCGCAAACCGCTCAAAACGCAAAGGAGTGAGATCAATCGTTTTATATTTTCCGTAATAAATTAATTCAGCCAGTCCTATACCGACTCCCGGAGCCTGCTGCATGCCATGCCCGCTAAATCCGAGCGCCATATAATACCCATGCAGTGACGGATGTTTTCCGATAATGGCGTTATGGTCTGCCGTATTAAAGCTATACAGTCCTGCCCACGCCGCTGTTACCTTCACCGCTTCAAAGTTTGGAATGCGCTGCGCCAAAATCGGCCACATTTGTTCATAAAATAAGGAACGTGTCACGGTGAAATCAATTCCCGGCTTTGTATCTTCGGAAAAGCCCGATAAAATTTTACTTCCTTCATGGCGGAAATACACGCCGGTTGGATCAATGGTCAGCGGCAATTCCTTTTTTAACGGTGTTGCTACATCAAATTGGAAAATTTGCCGTTTTAACGGATGAACCGGCAACGGAATACCGATTTTTTCGCTAAGATATACCCCCCACGCCCCAGCGCAGTTGATCACGATCGAAGCGTGATACACGGTGCCATCTACAAGCCGAACTCCGCTCACTTTGTTTTCATTGGTTGTAATTGTCTCTACTTCTTTATAAATATATTCCACTCCTAATCGCTGGGCATTTTTCTTATATCCTTGCATCACCGAATAAGGATCTAAATAGCCATCTTCATGGCAATAAAGCCCGCCCGCTAAATCATCGATATTTAGTTCGGGAATGATGTTCAGCAACTCTTGGGCTGATAATACTTGCGACGGAACGCCGTATTGGTTTTGCAGCGAGCAATGTTTTTTCAACGATGGAAGCATTTCTTTCGTAGCCAAAAAGAGATATCCGTTTTGACGAAAATGAATCTCCGCCGGTTCTCCATCAATAGCCATCGTTTGAGGAAATTGTTTATATATTTGCAGGCTATATCGACTTAATTGAATGTTGATCGGCGTCGTGTATAACTGTCGAATTCCTCCCGCGCTTCTTGGCGTAGACGAGAACTCGTACAAAGGGTCTTTTTCAAAAACAACGATTCTGCCATCAAAGCCAATTTTCCGAAGATGGAAAGCTACACTCGATCCCATTACTCCTCCGCCGACAATGATAATATCCGCTGTTTTCATCCAAATTCTCCTCCCTCCATAGACATACAGCCCTGTCTGCCTATCATTGCTTCCACTCATTCGTTGCACGCCCTTCAACAATAAAAATAACTCGCGACGATGCTCCTCCTTTCGTAAACGAAACTCATCACGGCAAAACAAAAAGCCAGTATAAACCATCACACACAATGACGATACTGGCTGATGTCTACTGAACGCATCATCGGTAAAGACGATGCAAATAGACTACACAGTATTTCGATTTCCTTTTCTCCAACGAGACATGGTTATTATTCAAATTATTCCGCATCTACAATCATTATGCGTCTTTCATAAACAAAATAAGAGCTTGGCATATTAGAAACGACTATAAGGATGCTAATTGATTCGTTATTTCGGCCAACCGTAACCGTTTTAGAGGATGATGGATAGAAAGCAAAATAATATTCGCGTTGAAATCCATTGAATGAACCTCTTCGACCTACATTCCATCTTGAGGTGATAAACTTCTTGAGAAAAACGTTAACTTCGTCTTATACTTTCTGACCAATTGTTTCCCGCCTTTTTAACAATACCAATTCATCCAAATATTTGAATGTTCCGAGTTCCTCGTATATAATAGAATCCTACATAATACGAAAATCAAGGGGTGAAAAAAGTGAGCGACTGGGAACAAAATTTAGAAAAATATGCCGCGCTCGCCGTACAAGTCGGCGTCAACGTCCAAAAAGGGCAAACGCTCTTTGTAAACGCGCCGCTTGTGGCTGCTCCGCTTGTACGGAAAATCGCGAAAAAAGCATACGAAGTTGGCGCCAAACATGTCTATGTCGAATGGAATGACGAAGATCTTACATACATTAAATTCAAGTATGCTCCAGATGAAGCGTTTTTGGAATATCCAATGTGGCGTGCGAAAGGAATGGAACAGCTTGCGGAAGAAGGTGCGGCGTTTTTATCCATCTATTCGCCAAACCCGGATTTATTGAAAGACATTGATCCGAAACGGATCGCAACGGCAAATAAAACCGCATCTCAAGCATTGCGCAATTATCGCAGTGCCTTAATGGCGGATAAAAACTGTTGGTCATTGATCTCCGTTCCTACGCCGGCGTGGGCGAAAAAAATATTTCCAGACCTCAGTGAAGAAGAAGCGATCGACAAGCTATGGGAAGCGATATTCCGCATTACCCGCGTCGACCAGGACGACCCTATCCAAGCGTGGCAGCAACATAACGACCAACTCGCCAAAATCGTTGATTACTTAAACAATAAACAATATCAACAACTCATCTATGAAGCGCCTGGAACAAACTTAACGATCGAACTTGTAGAAAACCATGTATGGCATGGCGGTGCAGCCGTCAGCGAGAAAGGCGTTCGTTTCAACCCGAACATCCCGACAGAAGAAGTGTTTACGATGCCGCATAAAGACGGAGTAAACGGAATAGTGCGCAATACAAAGCCGCTTAATTATAACGGCAACCTGATAGATGGATTTACCCTTACGTTTAAAAATGGAAAAGTCGTTGACTTCACTGCTGAAAAAGGATATGAAATATTAAAGCATTTATTGGATACGGACGAAGGAGCGCGCCGGTTAGGAGAAGTGGCACTCGTTCCACATCAATCACCGATTTCCACATCGAATTTAATTTTCTATAACACGTTGTTCGATGAAAACGCCGCATGTCACCTAGCGCTCGGAAAAGCATACCCAACGAACATTCAAAACGGCACCTCCATGTCCAAAGAGGAACTCGACAAACATGGGGTCAACGATAGCCTCATCCATGAAGATTTTATGATCGGCTCTGCCGAATTAAACATCGATGGCGTTACGAAAGACGGCAAGCGCGAACCAATTTTCCGCAACGGAAATTGGGCGTTTGAATGGAAATAATGGAAGTGATGTGTTTACCACACGTTGATCATAAAACTGAAAATTTGCGCTTCAAATAAGTTATATAACTTACTAGCCACGTCTTTCTGCATACTTGGGAGGACGTGGCTATATTGATTTAACATGCTGTGTATAGAAGAATGTCCTAATCGTTCTTAGTTGAATAAAGGATTATTCTTTTTAAACTCATCCCATTCCTCACGAAGAATACCCATCCGAATGGAATCATCGTATTCGCCATTATAGTAGCGGCATTTTCTCATTCTACCTTCTAATCGCATTCCCAATTTTTCCGCGCATCTGATCATGCGTGGATTTCCAGACCAAGTCGTCAGCCCCACTCTCTCGATGGTTAAATTTTCAAAGAGATAGTCAATCCATAAAGATAATGCTTCCGTTCCAAATCCACCATTCCAATGTTCGGGAGAATATATGACGATTCCCATTTCAAGCCATCGTGTACGTTCATCCTCCCAGTAATAGCTAACCATACCTATAATTTGACCTTGATGTTCAATAATCATTTAACTTGGTACATCCGTAACATTCATTTTTTCTTCCATTCTCTTAGAAAACTCTTCAAAGGTACAAAATTCAAGTGGATAATAAGGAGCATCGTACTTTTTCCATTCTGGATTCTCCACACCGTATATCAGGTTATACAGAATTGGCAGATCATCGTGTGTTGGTGTCCGCAGAGATACTCTTTTTCCTGTCAGCAACAACTTTTGCAACATATATCCATCCCCTATCTTACAGAATTCAACAATCCATGCTATTATCCCTTTTCTAAAAAGAACAAAAACACCCCGTACACCTAAGTAATCAGAAAGACATGGCAAAGGTGACGAATAACTTCCGTCACCCTAGACTGCCTTGTTTAACTATCGCATCCGTCAACTTAACAATTATAAATATTCTGGCAAATGATTTTTATACATTTCTAATGCATCGGTACCGTCAAGAATTTTGTGTAATGTAAGATAGATAGGGTATCTCAGAAATGGATTTGGAATGGATAGGGAACCGGTTTCCTTCACACAGGAGACTGAATATTCAGTCTCCTGTGTGGAAAGAGAGAATCCCCCTTATCTCATTGATTTACATTATTTGGTTAATTATAACGTTCTTCAAACATTCGTTGAAGGGCTTCATGTGCTTCGGCAAATCCTCGCAACTTTCGCCCTGCCCATTTCTCATTAAAATCTTGGATGGTCAAATACACGACTTTTTCAGCGGCTTCTAAACTACTCAAACTGTTCATCGGCTTTAGACGTTTCCGAATCTCTTTGATCGTTCGTTCAATGGCATTGGTCGTGTAAATCACACTTCGAATACTGCTTGGATAATCCATAAATGTAAGGAGGACATCCAACTCATTGGCCCAAGATTGAACTTCTCTCGGATACTTGCTGGACCATTTCGACTCAAACTGTTGAAACATCTGTAACGCAATCTCCTTATTCGGTGCGCGATAAATCAGTTTGAGATCCTCTGCCACTTCAAATTGATCTTTTTTCCGAACACGATTTAAGGTATTACGTACTTTGTGAACGACACAGCGCTGCACATCGGCTTTCGGATAAACGGCTTTAAAGGCTTCCTCCAGTCCCGGAAGGCCATCGAATACACCAAGAAGTACTTCCTGTAATCCTCTCTTGTAGAGATTGTGGAGAATCTCTTGCCACCCATAGGCACTTTCTTGTCCTCCTACGAAGAAGTCGAGAATTTCACGATACCCTTCTTCGTTTACACCTAACACGACATAAATGACCTCTTTTTCTACCGTATCTCGACGAAGTTTCACGTACAACCCATCCAAATATAAGACCGAATAACGCTTGGGTAGGGGGCGATTATGCCATTTCTCGATGTCTTCCCTTACCACATCCGTGATATGGCTAATCGTTGTTGGTGAGTAGGCATTTCCTAAAATTCGTTCGATAAACTTGCCAATTTCACGCGTACTCATGCCACTTTGATACATCTTGATGATGGCTTCCTCGAGCCAGCCGGTATGGCGTTGGTAAGGGGTGAACAACTGCGTTTGAAATTCCCCGTTTCGGTCTCTTGGAACAGAAAGGCCTTCGATACGACCATACTGCGTATCTAGGTTTCGATGGTAATAGCCGTTTCTTCTATTCGACGTTCCCTTCTGTTCAATTTCGAGGAAACTCTGAATTTCTTCCTTCATGATCAACTCTAATTTTTCCTTTACAAACTGACGAATGGCGTTTTCCAGTTGATTGAGCCAGTCTAAATTCGGTATACTTTTAGACATAGGTAGGGTTCTCCTTTCTCTAAGATTTTTGGCCAAATCAGAGAATACCCTACCTTTTTCTTTTGGTCTAGCCAAATTGTAAATTAGCACATTATTTCAGAATCCCTTTTTCAAATTATTTCAGGCGGATTCGGAAATAATGTGCAAAATTTTTGCGGATTGTTCCGGATTTTGCACATTCTTTCGGAACGTTTGCACGCTCTTAACGATATCATTCAAGCCATTACTCGGTTTGTCAACTACATCCACGAACGTCCGGAGGAAGTGCTGCAGCGCTTAGGGTGTGCAGGATGACTGAGAAGTTAACTCTTCATGTTGCATGTATATAGATAAGATTCAACTTGAAGTCGTAAAGAACAAATTCAATATCCTGGACTTCGATGAAGGTTATTATGGAATACAATTAAACTATGTTCTGCAAGAGTTCAATAACAGAGCGTTTGATTTAGTTAACAATTATGTAATGTTGATGTCTTACTATAATGCTGGGATACCGGATGAAGAGTGGTATATATCACCGGGTAAAGATGGTCAAAGCGTTCAATATTTTCCTCACTTTGAAGAAAAACATTATATACATCTTTACTGGTTTGGTTTCTATATGGAAAGTTACTACACAAGGTTCTTTGGAATGATTGATGCTGTGTATCATTTGATAAATGTAAAATACAAGTTTGAGTTGGAACCGAGTTTTGACTTTATAAGTAAATGTTAAAGCCGATGATAAAATCCCCAATATAGCCGGAATAAAATTCCCCACTTACAATAGAACCATAGTGTCAATGAGAGGAGCTATGGTTCATGATTACGAGAGGGGAATTTTTTATGATCAAAGAGATGTATGAAAGGGGAATGAGTATTTCCGATATTGCGAGGGAGTTGGGGATTGATCGAAAAACAGTCCGAAAATATATTCACTCTCCCAATCCTCCTTCCAAATCCAAGCGAAAACAAAGAAAAAGCAAGTTAGATCCATTTAAACCGTATCTTCAAAAACGGATGTTAGAAGATGGGGTGTTTAATAGCGAAAAGTTGTTTTTCGAAATTCGACAACAGGGCTATACGGGAGGAAAGACGATTTTAAAAGACTATATGAAACCTTTCCGAGAGACGGCGAAAAAGAAATACACCGTTCGTTATGAAACGCTTCCTGGCGAACAAATGCAAGTCGATTGGAAAGAAGTCGGGGAGGTCGTGATCGAAGGGAGAAAAGTCAAGTTATCGCTATTTGTGGCTGTGTTAGGCTATTCGCGGATGAAATACGCGGTATTTACGGTCAGCCAGGATCAGGAACACTTAATGGAATGCCTGATTCAGAGCTTCAAGTACTTTGGCGGGGTTCCGAAGAAGGTGTTATTTGACAATATGAAGACCGTTACAGACGGGCGAGAACAAGGAGTGGTGAAATGGAATCAACGATTTTCCGAATTTGCGAGTTACTACGGATTTATTCCAAAAGTATGCCGGCCTTACCGGGCCCAGACAAAGGGAAAAGTCGAACGAGCCATTCAGTATATTATGGATCACTTCTATGTAGGAACATCGTTTGAAAGCATCGAAGAATTAAATTTCCTTTTACATCGTTGGCTCGATCAAGTGGCGAATCGGAAGCCAAACGCCACTACCGGTATTTCTCCGCAAGAGCGTTGGGCTGAGGAGTCACTCAAGCCTCTTCCGTTGAAAGATTACGATACGAGCTATCTTTCCTATCGGAAGGTGCATTGGGATGGCAGTTTCTCCTACAAAGGGGAACAATGGCTCTTATCGGCGGAGTATGCGGGCAAAGAAATTCTGGTGAAGGAGCGATTAAATGGAGATATTCGATTGTACTTTCGAGGGGAGGAGATTTCTCACGTGGACCAACAGAAAAAAGTGATTTCATTCGCCGAAAAAATAAAAAAGAAACAGACGGAAATGGCCGCCACCATTTCGCCTGTTTCGGTGGAAGTGGATACTCGTCCATTGTCCGTTTATGACGCATTCCTGCGAGGGGAAAGCTCATGAAAGAACGAATACACGAGTATTGCCACCAACTCCATTTGCCTGTCATGGCGGAGCGATGGTCCGCCATGGCAGAATACGCCTCTACTCATAATATATCATATTCAGAGTTTTTATTCCGCTTATTAGAGGCAGAAATCGTCGAAAAACAGGCACGATCGATCCAAACGCTCATCAAGCTGTCCAAACTGCCGTATCGCAAGACGATCGATACGTTTGATTTTACCGCGCAGCCTTCGGTGGATGAGCGCCGGATTCGAGAACTGCTTACGTTGTCCTTTATTGACCGGAAAGAAAATATCCTCTTTCTCGGTCCACCGGGGATTGGGAAGACACATCTGGCAATTTCGATTGGAATGGAGGCGATCGCAAGAGGATATAAAACGTATTTTATTACCGCTCACGATTTGGTCAATCAGTTAAGAAGAGCCGACCAGGAAGGAAAGTTGGAGAAAAAGCTTCGTGTCTTTGTGAAGCCAACCGTTCTCATTATTGATGAAATGGGGTATCTAAAACTGGACCCGAACAGCGCTCATTACTTATTTCAAGTGATCGCCCGGCGGTACGAGCATGCCCCGATTATCCTCACCTCCAACAAAAGCTTTGGGTGTAAATTAGCACATTATTTCCGAATCCGCCTGAAATAATTTGAAAAAGGGATTCTGAAATAATGTGCTAATTTACATTGAAGCATCGCACCCACAGCCACCCATGAAGCGAGCTTCACCACAGATGATGGAAGAAATTTTATTTTTCCATGGATCAACGGATCAACAACATTCTTTAACAGTCACCTGTGTCGATGGATAAAATAACAGTAAAAGCTATCCACAGTTATTTCAAGGTAGAGGTGTGAGAGTGGAAGTGATAAAAACAAAAAATTCTGCGGATAGCAGGGCATTTCATTACGAGTCCTCTCTTACGATGTATAATCTATTGTTATCTAAGTCTAATATAGCAAACACAAAATTAACTGAGCCTCTGTCCAGCAGACATTATGGAAAAAGTAAAGTACGAACTAAAATGGGATGTTATAGTGACTTTAACCAATAGGAATCCAATTATTGTATAAAAGAGACTGATTACTACCAAACGAACACTTTTCGAAGAGTTTATGCTTTTTTAATATCCATCAATGACTACTCCTTCATTTATTTCACTAACTCAAAAATTTTCCCACAAGTTAAACTATTATAACAATATACAAATATTGTAAAATGATCGCCGCCTGTTACAAAAACAAAAACCCTGCTTCCACATGGAAAGCAGGTACTAACCAAACATTTTAGACCTAATATTGCCCCTAGTAGTAGATTTACAATTCCAAATAACTGTCAAGGCCATTTTATCATCGGCTTTAACATTTATTCCTATACATAGAGAAAGCCAGCATTATTTTCTGACTTAAAATTTAATTCCATTCCTTTGGTACTACGATAGTTTAACGTTGGAAGCTGTCATGCCCAGGATAATACCCGCCGTGACCATGATGATAGCCATGACCAGGATAATACCCACCATGACCGTGGTGATAGCCATGCCCAGGATAATACCCACCATGGCCATGGTGATAGCCATGACCAGGATAATATCCGCCATGACCATGATGATAGCCATGACCAGGATAATACCCACCGTGGCCATGATGATAGCCATGGCCAGGATAATACCCACCGTGGCCATGATGATAACCGTGACCAGGATAACTATCGTAACTTCCAATGAATTGTCTTTCCATTTTATATCTCCCCTTAACTGTTTTTAAAATAGTGTATGCGTCCATATTCAAAGAGGTATAGATTCTTGCCCATTATGACGCTTGCAAATTGTTGTTTTGATTATGGTTAATATCCTAATGTGTCACAGGAAAATAGCCCCTTTTTCACCTGACTTGCCCTGTTAGTTGAACAACTTTACTCCTTTTTGAATTAAAGCACCGTTATCCAACCATGAAGCAAGCTTCACCACAGATGATGGAAGTTGATTCGTTCTTCCATGGGAGTTTAACTAATTTTAAACTTTTGATTGTTCATAATTTCATAAATGATATTATCAATATCATCAGTAGTTTTTTCACTGGTATCGAAAATATATTTTTTATCTAATCCACATTCATTAAATTCATCAGCTAAAATTAAGCAGCGTTCACCCATTCTATGCTCTGGTTTTCTCATTTCGTCCCTTTTGATTAACGTTTCATTATCAGCCCATAAAACTACATAAACAACACTTACGTTTAAATCCTTTAGATTTTCATAAAGCCAAATTGCTTCTTGAGGAAAGGTAACATAATCCACCACGACATTATTCCCATATTTCACAAAATTTCTAACAAGGCTTAAAATATTATCCCAAATTAATGAGAGTTCTTCTTTACTTTCCCAAGGTTTTTTCCGCCCATTAATGTGCATATGACTGATGTAATCGCCAGAAATATAAGCACTATGACTTAATTTATTTGCCAGTTCTTTTGAAATTGTTGACTTACCAATCCCAGCGGGTCCTGATATTACATATACTGTTCTTACTTGATCATTTTTCATATAAATTCCCTCCCCCCTTTTTTATTTCGATAAAAACTTCTCTTGAACCTTTTTTATTTAATGTTATATACCATTGTCCAAGATGTTCCCGATGAACCACATTGTTTAAATCCGAGTTTCTTATAAAGTTGTACAGCCTTCATGTTATTTGGGTCAACACTTAAAGATAAGGATGTATAGCCATCTTTCAAAGCTTGTTCAAATAACTTTTTCATAAGTAGAGTGCCTATACCTTTACCTCTTTCAGCATCAATAACAGCTATCCCGAGTTCTGGAGTATGATCATCAACATATCCATATCCTTTTTGGTTTTCTTTGAATAAGCGATACCATGCAGCACCAACAGGCTGATTATCGTGAAAAGCAATTAAAGCTCTATCCCCTTTTCTCCCCCATCCTTCATGATATTTTTTAATATGTGGTGAATTTAGCAGTTCCTCTTTGGGTGGCTTATTTTTCGGAATATAAATAGCTTCATACATCATATCCAATAAAAATTCAAAATCATTTTCTTCTAAGTTTCTTATATGTAACAAAATTACTCACCTCACTGTTTTTAAAAAAACATTTTTACAACGAAAAAATCGGCCCCATGGACCGATTTTTTCGTTAAATCTCGCTATACTTGAAGAACTCTTTTTGCGGAAATGGCAATCCACTCGTATTGGCGGAGTTTCACTTCGAACAATGTTAGCGGATCGCGGTACGTTTCCGGATTCGATCTCATTTTCTCCAGCTCTTCTTCTTTTTCATTGATTTCTTTTTTCGCTTCTTCTACAGTTTGATTCAATACGTCAAACGGGTTTCGGAAGAAGATCGAAATATCTCGTTCCAATGCTTTCTCAAACAATTCGAATTGCAGAAGCAGCTTGTTCACAATAGATTCGGTAACGTCTAAATAATCCTGATTTTCAACAAACTGCTTGTATTTGTTATATAACATCGCATTGTTTTGCTGGAATGCTCCAAACAGCTTGCCGGCACTTTTCAATAAAATTTGATACGGTGTGCGGCGGAGAAAAATATTCACCTTCTCAATTTGCGCGCCGCTCGTCATCCGGTCTGCATCCCGGCGCCAGTCATCAAGCACTTTAAAGTCGCAATTCAGCTTAAGCCGCTCTTCCCCATACATCGCATTAAACCCATCGCATATTTCATCCAGGAAAGATTGACAGTGATGAAGTTCATCATTTGCCGTTAAAATCCATTCCTGAAGAGAATGATAAAGCTTAGGCAAGACCTTATCATTTACATAAGCATGTACTCTCCAGTTCATCTCATCATTTAGTTCAAGGTGAATTTTACGAAAATCACTGTCTTCTCGAATCAGATCAGAACTTTCTCGTAAAATTTTCGGAATATTTTCTGATAGATCCGATCTGATTTCCTCCAAGACTTTATGGAACGTTCTCTTGATAATTCGCGCTTTTTCTTCTTTCAAATCCGTTAATTGATGGATTGCACCACCTAGCTTTGTGACCATCTCTTCATTCCATTTAATCGAATCAGCCAGGCTGTTTTCCATTTCTGCCCGTTTATCCAATAAATGACTGATTAATTGACGAATAAAGATTAATATTTTTTCAATTCGATCGTCTTCCGCAATTGGTCTGCTCAAATTTTTCAAGAACTCGGCTAGATCATTTTGTTGTTTTCTACTTCTTAAACGTGATGAATAGGCAAACACCCGAGCCTGCGGAACATATGCCCGAACTCTCGAACGAGTGTCTTCAATAATTTCAGAAGCCTCTTGTTCATCATAAATTTCATCGATTTTATTGAGTAGAAAATGAATTGAAAGATTAGGGGCATATTCCCGAATCAGCATTAGGATCTCTTGTTCTTGTTCGGTAAAAGGATCGTTCGCATCAAGCACAAATAATAAACTGTCGGCAAAATGCAGATATTTTAGCGCTTCTTCCATATCATTACGGTCGCTAAATCACGGCGTATCCATAAGAACTAGCCTGTTTTCCTGCAAAATTGGCGATGGAAGAGAAAACTCCACAATCGTATTGTCAAAATCCTTATTCAGCCGTCTATCTACTGCCTCCTGGAATTCATGGAAACTTGAAAATGTGGTTAATTCTTCATCGGATATTTTTCTAATCTCCGTCTCATCATCCCCCTTAAATACAATAGCGGAAGATGTCGGAGCAGTTTGGATATTTTCTCCGAGGACCGAATTGATAAAAGCAGACTTCCCATTTCCGGAAGTTCCAGCAACAACTAAATGATGTGCTTCAAAATCAACCAGTTCTCGGATGATCCATCTGAAACGGTGACCTGGATCAACATGCTGCGCTTCCGCCCATTTTACGATGGAATCGAATAATGTAAGGCTGTATTCCAAACCATCTGTCTCATTGCGGGAATGGAAAATAAGATTTTCGGCAGCATTGACCACCTCTGAACTAATGCTGGATGGAAATTTCTCGCTCCATGCCAGTACCGCTGCAGAAGCAAATAAAGCATGAGAATCATCGGCTATTTTGAGCCAGTTCGTTAAGATGTTCGGAATAATCTCATCCAGTTCTCTAATTAAATACTTTCCATCGATCAATTCAAAATAAGTTTCCTGATAAAGTTCTGACAGTTCTTTCCAAGACTGCTCCCGGCTTGCATCCAGATTGAAGAAAAGGTGGTTAAATTCCCTGAGCCATGAAAAATAAGAGTGCCCGTTTTTATAGCTATTCCATAATGCCTGAACAATCTGTTCAAATCTTGCCTGATCCACTCTGTATAACACGACTAAGCATTTGGAAAAATAATGCGGTTCAAAGATTTTTGTTAGTCCTTGCTCTGCGTATGTTTTTAAAATATCAAACCAATGATCTGATTCTGTTCGGACCGCTTCATTTACTGCCAGTTCAATTGCGCTCTTCCAATCCTTGTGTTTTTCGAAAAAGGCGCGAGCAATATCAGTCACATTCGGGTAGTCCGGATTAAAGGATACTGCTTTTTTAATCACTTGGTCAGCTTTTTCAAGCTTGCCTTGGTCTATATAAAGCGAAAATAATTGCAGTGCAACTTCTGATTGCAAGACACTGCTTTCCGTATCAATGGATTTATAAATCTCTTCTGCTGTTGATAATTGCCCGATTTCATGGTAACAATCCGCTATATTTTTCTTCGCCCACGGTTCTAAATCATTATGAACGTTTTCCCATTTGAAAATAGCTGCTTCATAATCTTTGTGATGAAAATATACTTCTCCCTGGGCAAAACGGATGGTGGAGATGTCAGCTGTCTGATCTTTATGCCCGGCAAGAAAAGCTTCTCCGAGCACACGGACAGGATTTTTCTCATTCGCTTCCATCAATGTTTCATAAAATGTTTTTTTGATCAGTTGATTCTCTAACGTCATGTTTATCCCCCGACCTATATATTTTACATACCGTATTATATAGTTATTAAAACTTTCCTGTTTCTATCCTTAGATATTCTAGCAAACTTACTTTTGCAATAAAGTTTCAAATTGTTTTCATTTACAATACAGATTTTTATCATGGTGTAAAATTTCAGCTAAATTATGTTATTAATTGGATTGAAATGTAAAAAGCTGCATAATCCTCCTGAGAATACTGACAGCTGTTTTTCCATCATCAATTCTATTTTAGTAGCATCAGTATGTCCGATTTTTATAGATTTCTTGCACCAGAACCGAAAGAAGCAGCATGTATGCTGCTCCATTTTTGCATAACTGCACTTTCCTGCTGAATAAGATGACAGTAAGCCATCTTTTTGTCAGCTCACAAAAGAATTGGATAAATATTCGATGGACGCTTATTTGAGATACAACCCGTTTGGAGTTAGGTTATCTGCAGGCGCCATCGACATGATCAAAGTACTTCTTTCACTGGAAGGATTAGTGGATCTTTCTTTCCTAGAACTGTTACGTGAACTAATGATCTTGTTTACCCCTAATATTCGCTTCTATGAAAAATTTAATGCCTTTATCAATCATGCGTTTAATTTCTTTATCCGCAGCATATCCAAGTTTAATCCATTCTAACTTGCCGGCCCCGCCGTTTTCTGCGCTTGTTTGCATAAATTTCGCCGCATATAAGGTGTCGGCTGACAAATCACGCGGTTTATCAGCCACATACATAAACAGCGCTGTATATTCACCATCGTCTCCAAAGTAAGCGGTGCGCTCATCCGGCATTACATCATCATTTCATTGCCTATGCTTCGCTTAGAAGTGGGGGCTTCTTGGTAAAAAAGATAAAAAAAGAAGCGGCTATTGACCGCTTTTTCATTGCCCCCACTATCCGGGTTGTCTTCTTATCACTTTATCGCTTGCAATTACAACAAAAAGCCAGCCTTAACGGCTGGCTTTTTGCATAGCGTCCCAGGAGAGATTCGAACTCCCGACCGACGGCTTAGAAGGCCGCTGCTCTATCCAGCTGAGCTACTGGGACATGGTGTTATTATACTTATATTTTTAGCTGGCTGTCTCTTCCTCTACTAGCTAACTCAAGGAAGCGGGATGCGTCGAGACAACTTGCAGTGGATTCATAGATGTAATGCTCGTTGCTCTATCCAGCTGAGCTACTGGGACATAGAATTATTTACACTCCTATTTTTTCAACGGCTGCCTCTTCCTCTACCAGCTGGCTCAAGGGAAGCCAGATGCATCGAGGCAATGTTCTAACAGTTTTTAATGATATTGCGACAACTAGAAGTAAGAAAAAAAAAGCGGGTGATGGGAATCGAACCCACGACGTCAGCTTGGGAAGCTGAAGTTTTACCACTAAACTACACCCGCACAATTGGAGGCGGCACCCGGATTCGAACCGGGGATGAAGGTTTTGCAGACCTCTGCCTTACCACTTGGCTATGCCGCCAAGAAAAGCGGAAGACGGGACTCGAACCCGCGACCCCCACCTTGGCAAGGTGGTGTTCTACCACTGAACTACTTCCGCAATTGGCTGGGCTAGCTGGATTCGAACCAGCGCATCACGGAGTCAAAGTCCGTTGCCTTACCACTTGGCTATAGCCCAATGTATCATCATTTCATCGCTTGCTAAACTTCATTTTAAGGTTTATACAGGGGCAGTAGGAATCGAACCCACACCGGAGGTTTTGGAGACCTCTGTTCTACCATTAAACTATGCCCCTATATCATATCATTCAAACCGCTAAATCCAAAGGGAGCGGATTTACACTCCTCCAAGTCTATCCACTTCCCTATCTATCCCAAATAAACTGAAATACTTAACTTGCCGTTCTAATGGAATTTAAAACTCTACATGACTAAAGCCAAGAGTTTTTGTATTTACTCTAATATACATTATGTATAAAAGTTATGTATATGTATGTAAACTCTTCTCATGGTCGGGAAGACAGGATTCGAACCTGCGACCCCATGGTCCCAAACCATGTGCTCTACCAAGCTGAGCTACTTCCCGAAATGGCGCGCTCGAGAGGACTCGAACCCCTAACCTTCTGATCCGTAGTCAGACGCTCTATCCAGTTGAGCTACGAGCGCACATTACTTTATGAAGCGAAAGACGGAACTTAAAATTCATGATTCCTATCTTGGCAAAACGGCGTTTTATCACTAAATTACTTCTATTTTATATATGTTCATTCCTTCAAAACTAGATAACCGTCTGTTTGGAAGAAGCCGTTTTGCGTAGGCGGCCTACGCTTTTCCGTTGTCTAGCTCCTAGCGTCCTCCGCTTTTCGCTTTGTCCAGCTCCGGCTCACAGCGCCTTGCGGAAAATAACCTTCCTCCGTCGACATGCAAGCATGTCTCGTCGGAAGAACATTTTCCTTTTGGCGCTAAGCGCTCGCCTCCGCTTTTCCGCTTGGTTAAGTCCTCGATCGATTAGTATCCGTCAGCTCCACGTGTCGCCACGCTTCCACCTCGGACCTATCGACCTCGTCATCTTCGAGGGATCTTACTCGCTTGACGCGATGGGAAATCTCATCTGGCAGAGAATCGAGATAAGCGCCGATACCACTTGAAAGACAAACGACGCACCACGATTCAAACCCTGTTTGGCGAAGTCACCTTTGAGCGAAACTACTATTTAGACCGAGAACAAAACCGTTACACGTTTTTGCTTGACTCCTTTTTAGCGTTTGATGGATCGCAGTCAATCAGCCACACCATCAAACAGGAGGAGAGAGTCCTATGAATATTCAACAACATCTTACCACAAATTCGTTGACATGGAAAGAGATCGAACTTGATTTGTTTCGAGCCTTGCAAAACACCTTCGCTGAGCTGTTTACGGCTCTGTTGGAGGACATCGACCGACAATTGGCGGAAACTCGGGACAAGCGCCGGTACCACTTGAAAGACAAACGATGCACCACGATTCAAACCCTGTTTGGCGAAGTCACCTTTGAGCGAAACTACTATTTAGACCGAGAACAAAACCGTTACACGTTTTTGCTTGACTCCTTTTTAGCGTTTGATGGATCACAGTCAATCAGAACTATATGATACTATATTTTACTGAATCTATCCTATTTTCAGCAAAATATAGTTAAGGCGATTCATCTCCCACTTACTCCGCTTCGCTTCGTTGAAGTGGGAGTCTTCTCGCCTAATTAAGATAAATCTCCTGTTTTTCCGTTATACTCGCCAAACACAAACCATACGAAGCTATTTAAGACGTCAACTACCCAACGGCTAAAGCCATGGGCTTGCAGCTAGCCTAATTGGCTGCCGCGTTCGGCTGGTTGACAGCAGCCCTGCGGATGTTTTCCGCAGCCACGTTGTCGGCAGGGGCAGCGTACCCACAAGCTCGACAACAAAACTGATCCCTATCTATATACATGCAACATGAAGAGTTAACTTCTCAGTCATCCTGCACACCCTAAGCGCTGCAGCACTTCCTCCGGACGTTCGTGGATGTAGTTGACAAACCGAGTAATGGCTTGAATGATATCGTTGCGATCCTTGTGAAATACATTGGCAATCACCGTATCTTTCAGCCATTTCCATAAGCGTTCGATCGGGTTCAGCTGTGGCGAATAGGGAGGAAGGTAAATAAAGTGAAAACACTGCCCTTCTTCCCGCAAAAACTCCTTGACCATTTTGGCATGGTGAATGCGGGCGTTATCCAACACCAAGACCATGAGACGGTCCGGATAGCACTCTTTGAGCATTCTCAAGAAATCCAAGAACGTCGCGGCATTGGCAGCGGTCGTTTGATGAAGCACCGTTTCGCCATCGTGGATGTTGACCGCGCCAAACAGCGATACGTGGGCATGATGGCCGAACGTCGGCACTTGTTTTTGGCGGCCGACTGCCGACCATGTGGACCGCAAGACATGGTAAGAGCGGATATGTGTTTCATCAAGGTACAACAAGACCGAATCAGGATCCATTAAGTTTTTTTTATGAAGTCGATCTGTTTCTCAAAATTCTTTTGTCGATCCGGATCGCCTTTCGCCAATGTGTAGGTCGGCCGTGTCCACGACAGCCCTTTGCGGTGCAGGAGTTTTCGCAACGCTTCGCGGGAAATGCAAACACCGAAGTGCTTTTCGACATAGGATTGCAGGAGTTTGGTGTTCCACGCCGAAGCGACGTCCCAGCCCAGTTCTACGGGAGTGGTGGTCAACACAAGCTGTTTGATCTCTTCCTGCTGTTCTTCGGTGAGAAACGGCTCCCGCCCGGGGGCGAAATCCCGATGAAGCAAGAGTTCCAGACCGCCTTCGTTGAACAGCGACACATAATGGGAAACGGTTTGTCGGCACACGTTGACCATGGAGGCCACCTCTTTGCCCAAATAGCCTTCCATGACCAGGCGAACCGCCATCACCCGTTGGCGAAGAAGGGTGTTTTTGATTTTCCGTTCCTGTTTGCGAAGTGTCCGAGGTGTCCATCCGTGATCGTTGGTGATTTTGAGACGTTTCATGCAGAATTCCGCTCCTTTTCCATCACCCTCTCAGGCCGGCTACGCATCGTCGCCTTGGTGAGCCGTTACCTCACCAACTAGCTAATGCGCCGCGGGCCCATCCGTAAGTGGTAGCAAAAGCCACCTTTCAACCAAAGACCATGCGGTCTTTGGTGTTATCCGGTATTAGCCCCGGTTTCCCGGAGTTATCCCGGTCTTACGGGCAGGTTACCCACGTGTTACTCACCCGTCCGCCGCTAACCGAACAGAAGCAAGCTCCCATTCGGTCCGCTCGACTTGCATGTATTAGGCACGCCGCCAGCGTTCGTCCTGAGCCAGGATCAAACTCTCCAAAAAGAAAGTTGATTGGCTTATTTAATTCGGCACTGACACCGAAGGTGTCAAGCCGCCTTCGCTTTTCGTATTGTCTAGCTTCAGTGCCTAGCTCTCTTGTGCCAAATAACCTTCCCCCTCGAAGTGCAAGCACTTCAGCGGGGTGAAGAACATTTGGCTCCGAGAGCTAATCGCGGCACTTCAGCTTTTCGTTGTGGACGCTTCGTTTTGTTCAGTTTTCAAAGAACATTACCTGTCAACATATTATAATTAAATATCCAAGATTGTCAATAAATATTTACTTTTCTAATTCATATTCATATTTTATAGTTTTGTTGTTTCGAGCAATTAATGATTATATTCACGCCATCATATGTTGTCAATATTTTTTGTTTATTTATTTGAACAATTAAAAACATCGATTTAAACGACGGATTATATTCTATAAATTTATTTATACTTTGTCAATATATTTTTTGGAAGAAAATTTCGTGTAATTTTTGCCAACCGCTTTCAACATTAGTATATAATAAATAATCATCGAAACATCTTTGCAAACAATGTGTATATACATTCATTTATTCGAAGGAAGGAGTAATATATAATGGAACATTCATTTTCCGTATTGTTAGAAGCATATCAAAGCCTATGGAAAAATCGCTCCCTAACAACAGAAAAACTGAATGAACAAGAAAGCCAATCACTTCTTTATGAAACGATCGCAAAAGAACTACGTGATGAAATGTCTCATCCTCGTACACGTCAGTCTCCTGAAATAAAATTTTATTATGCAATCAAAAGGATTATAAACTCAAATCTATCTGAACAAGAAAAATTATCTTTAATTCATATTCATATAAATGTGATGGAACAATTGACCACTCCCCGTGCCTAAAGGCAGAGGATTCTTGGGTAATCCCTTCTACCGAAGAGAAATGGACCGAGCTCAATCCGCCGGTCCAGCAGTGATTAATCTCATACCTTCTTGTAAGATATTTCTTGCGGCGTTTACATCTCGGTCATGATGTGTTCTACAATTCGAACATGTCCACACCCGCAAGGTTAGGTTTTTGACTTCTTTGTTTTGATATCCACAATTAGTTAGAGCAAAGTTGTAAACAGGATTTTTTTGCTTTTGAAGCGTGGACGTTATTCTGTTTTTTGAAAATCGTCCAGATGTTTTAGCGCATTTTGAAGTGCGGTAGAATCGACCTCTTTTAACCATTCCAATTCCTTTTTCAATTGGTTTAACTGATTGGCACAAATGTTATAGGTTAGACCTTTACCTGTTTGTTCATAGGCTTCATTCCACTTGGCTAAGAAGTAATTAAAAACGAAACGACTGCAGCCAATCGATTTGTTAATTGAGTAACACTTGTTCTTTCGTTGGATAGATCCGAAACTTAAATGCTTTGTGCATAAGATTCACTTCCCGCTTCTTGTTTGTTGAGAACACAATATATTACCCGTATTTATAATAATGGATAATGAGAAAAAAGGAGGAGGTGAGAAAAATCGAAATTCAAAACCGCCCAGTATTGAAAATAGAAAAGACACCGTTAGAAATTGCTCTAAATATCATTTCATTACTACTTTTCATTGGAAGTGTTTTGTACTTATTAATGGAATGGCCTTCCTTGCCAAATCGAGTGCCAATGCATTATAACTTTTTCGGAGAAGTAGATAAATGGGGAAGCAAAGGAATAATTTTTTTACATCCGATTATGGGAGCTGTTTTATGGATTGGCCCTACTATTCTTGAAAAATTCCCTCACGCTTATAATTATATTGTCAGTTTAACAGAAGAAAACATAGAACGACAATACAAAAATGGACGTATCATGATTAACGTTGTAAAAAATGAAATACTAATTTATATATCTTACAGCATTTGGAAAGATGTAAAAATAGCATATGGACACGATATAGCTTTCGGGACTTGGGATTTAGCTCTATTTCTTATAGTCCTTTTCGGTTCGATGGGCTTTTTTATAGTAAGGTCATTTCGTTTAAGATAAAACATTTAGTCCTAATAAAACGAATGGGCGAGTCGGTTATATAAAAAGCGTAAAGGGGCTTCCGTATTTGGGAGTCCCATTCTTTATACAATAACCTTTCACAAAATCTTTGTATAAAACAGCGCTGCCTAAAACAAACTATTTGATGACAAATATATTAACGATCCAAAGGAGGGCGCTGTTTATGTCTTTAATCCCTTATGATCCATTTCGCCATTTAGAAACAATGCGCAAGGACCTTAGCCGATTTTTTTCAACCGATTTCCCTTCTCTTTTCACCCATATGGATGACCATATCGGGATGCCGCGCATGGATATGCATGAAACGGAAAACGAATATGTCGTATCGTGCGATCTCCCTGGTCTAGAGAAAAAAGAAGACGTGCACATCGACGTACACAACAATATTTTAACGATTAGCGGCACCATCCAGCGAGACCAAAACATTAAAGAAGAACAAATGCATCGCCGCGAACGCTTTTTCGGCCGTTTTCAACGTTCCATTACGCTGCCATCGGATGCAGCAACAGATAACATTAAAGCAACATATAAAAATGGTGTGCTCGATATCCATATTCCAAAAACAACATCTAGTCCGAAAAAGCGCGTTGATATCGAATTTCACTAATGCAGTAAAGGGAGCTGCTACATTGAACAGCTCCCTTTTGAACAAACTTGACTGCTTTCTCGAACAATGAGTTTTGTTGGCACAACCACTTTTTTGCAAATGGTTCGCTTCGTCGTTAGTCTCTCTACTAACAATTCTACCGCCGTCTCTCCCATAAACTCTGTATACACTTTTACCGTTGTTAATGGCGGGTGGATAAATTTGGCGGTCGGAATATCATTAAATCCGACGATAGATATATCATCAGGAACTGGAATTTGCGCTTCATGAAGCGCGCGCAGCGCCCCAATCGCCATCGAATCACTGGCGATAAAAAACGCGGTTGGAATGTCTTTTGCAGAGATTGCTTGTTTCATTAATCGATAGCCGTCTTCAGCGGTAAAACTTCCTGTCCATACATATCGCGAATCATATATTCCTTTCAAGTATAAATATTCGTAAAACGTCGCTTCGCGCTCATCATGAAGAAGCGTTTGTCCGTCTACATATTCGCGCCCGCCAATATAGCCGATTTTTTTGTGGCCGAGTCGAAGAAGATAGTCTAACACGGTAATCGTTGATTTCCTTAAATCAATGACAACGGAGTCAAATTTTTGCTCATCTGGCGAACAATCTACAAACACGATATGCTCAGTGCTTGCCGCAAACGCACTGACATCTTTTGGCCCAAACTTTCCAACCGCAATAATTCCGTCTAAATTTTCCATCCGCTCCTCTGGATAGGAACCATTTTGTTTAAACAACTTTACCAGCTCGATTTGCCGTTCAAAACATTCTTTTTCTACCCCTAAGCGAATCGCCATGTAATACGGATCATCAAGTTCTTGCCGTTCCGAATACCAATGAACCAGCCCAAATCGAAATCGTTCTTTCGTTTGTTGGCTGCGTTCCCGCAATGTTTTATAATTCAATTGTTGAGCTACTTCGAAAATGCGTTTTCTCGTTTCATCCGATACCGATAAGGTTGTATCATAATTAAGAACGCGTGATACAGTGGCAACAGATACGCCGACTTTTTCCGCAATTTCTTTTAACGTCGCCATTGGTGAAAATATATCCCTTCCTCTATTATATGTTTTTTTGTTTTATTATTTTGCTCTCATATGGCTGTAAATGAATTCCTTTCAATTCTTTTTCCTCCGAAGTGTGATTCATAATAAATAAATATGTCTCATTTTTCCATGTCCTTTTGTATACCTCTACCCCTTCTTCACTTTGTATATGCCAAATACCATAAGACGATACAACATCTTTGGCAATCTCTTGTAACACATCTTGCGCAATCCCACCACCAATGTAGTAAACCTTACCATTCCCGTACTGATTTTTTGTAACAGCTGCTTGTGGATAAAATTGATCATCGTAACGATAAAGAACTTCTGCTGTAACTGGTGTCAACAAATCGCGCCAAACGGAACATTTCGATATTTTTCCTGCAAATTTTCCTTCACCAACGATTTTGACACTTTGTGTTGATGAAAGAGACTCGACTTCATGAATTTCAATTCCTGTTATTTCCTTCACATATCCAGGTAGTACCTTTTTAAAATGAATGTTATTGTTCTTATCTTTTAACCCTGTACGGAATGAGAAAATAATCGTCCCTCCTTTTTTTACAAATTCTTCAAACCGTTTACCCAGCTCTTCATCTATAATCTGTAATACCGGTACAAGCAACACTTTATAATTAGAAAAATCTCTCGTTACTGGAATCACATCAATATGTGTATTCAATCGATAAAACGGCGTATATAAACGTAGCAGTTCATTTGTAAAATCAAACCCTTCACTTTGCCGTTGAAAGCGCCATGACCAAATATTATCGTAATCATATAATACGGCAATATCAGCTTTGATGTCAGACTGCACGACATGTTCATATTGTACAATATCAGCAAAAAATGATTGAACTTCTTGGTACTTACGTCCGCGTTGATTGCTATGATCAACAATGCCATAGCAAAATTGCTCTGCTCCTTTGTTCATTCCGCGCCAACGGAAATAGAGCATATTCGTACATCCATGCGCAAATGCTTGATATGACCACATTTTTGCCTGGTTCGGACGAGGTAAATAACCAATGACATCATGCCCTTGCGCTCCCATTAACTCTTCAACAATCCAATAGTTTTTTCCTAACAATCCACGGTTAAAATCGTGGGTCATGGCAATAGCCGCAGGAGAAATTGGTTCCATTAGCCCACCCCATACCGGGTAATTGTCATACGATACAAAATCCATGTATTTCACGTTCTCTTCATGGTCAAACCATTTATTAAAAAAACCGCCAGATACGTTCGTGGTAACAAGCTGGTGCTTTCCTTTATGTTGGCGAACGATTTGTGTCATTTCATGAGCATAACGATTGATAGAATAAGAGCGGAATCGCGCCCAATCCAATTGCAACGATGGATTATGAGTTGTAATCGTCTTTTTTGGAATTGGAATTTCAGAAAAATCGTTGTATGTTTGTCCCCAAAAAATCGTGCCATACGCTTCGTTTAATGCATCTATTGTCTTATATTTGTCTTTCAAAAACTGTTGAAACTTCTCATGACATTGTTCACAATAGCACATATCACTTCCTTCATGTCCAAATTCGTTATCAATTTGCCAAGCAACAATCGCTTGTTCCTCGCGATAATGCTCTACTAATTTCCTTGTAATGCGCGCGCTGTATTTACGGTATACATCAGAATTAAAACAATATTGACGTCGTCCGCCAAATACACGAACATTCCCATTTTCATCTTTTGATAAAATATCAGGGTGTTTTTTAGCAAGCCATGCTGGAAATGTTGCTGTCGGTGTCCCGAACATGACTGAAAGTCCGTTTTCTTTAAGCTTCGCGATAACATGATCAAAAAAGGAAAAGTCAAATTCTCCTTCTCTTGGCTCCATTAAGTGCCAAGCAAACTCGCCAATTCGTACGATGTTTGCTCCGAGCTCTTTAATCCCTTGTATATCTTCTTCCAACATTTCCTTTGGCCAATGTTCCGGATAATAAGCCACACCTAAGTACATCGTTATTCCTCCCTATTTCTATTTGGAACCACCATGTAAATACACCTTTTGCTTCCACAAATGAAACTTTCCGAATGGCATAAGCGACAGACAAATTATCGTACACTCCGGTGCATGGTTCGAGCGCCAAATTATAGTCGCCGCGATAGCCACCTTGTGTTTTCCAAACTCCTAAATACGGAATTTTTTCCGCTGGATAGTGGTACATTAGTTTGCGTCCTGTATTTTCTTGAACGATTCCGCACATTCCTTTCGGGACGCGCTCGGTAAAATAAAATTTCTCACAGTTGTTCGCAGATGGCGGCTCCATTTTTGATAAATCCAACGGTTTCCCGGTTTTTCGCGAAATCGTAACGGGATACGGATGAATCGTTCCCCATTCGCCAAGATGTTCCGTCTGATGTTCGACGGTCATTACGCTGGTCAAACTGTCAGGAACGATGATTTTTGTATATTCGTCACATCGCAAAAGCGCATGAGGGGTCCAAATAAAGTAAAATCGTGTGTCGCCATCATTGGTGACCGCATAATCAAAACAGAGTCGATTCATTTCTAACCAAACTCGCTTTGTCATCGTATATGGGAAAACAGGACTTTTGACAGTAAAAACAACCGTCTCCCCTTCCAAACGATATTCCCACGGAAGCGCCCATACTTCTCCGTGATCAGGAATCGGCTTTCCCGTTACAGGATCAAAACAAGCATCGATGCTTGGAAATACTTCATCGAATCCACTAGAATCATAGTCGCTAAAAACAGCGCCGTAACTCGGTATGGTGAGCGTATCGCTTTTTGCTTGAAACAACCATTCTTTATTCGTTTCTTTATCGATTAACGAAGCGAGTTTACTGCCGTACTCCGGCAAAAACACGGCTCTTATATAATTGTTTTCCAAAATGATGCTTTTTAGTCCTTTGAACGTTCCTTCCCGAATCATGACAACTTCTCCTGCACTTTCCGTAAAAAAGTACGAAATGCTTGTTTTCCTCTCTCGGTTCGTTTAAAAACACCAGCGTGTTCTAATACGGTAATAAATCGCTGCCCTACCTCATGCTGTAAAATATCCAACACGGTTTCTTTCGTAATGTCTGTATATCTGCTGCGAATTTCTTCATACCAGTCCCAATGTTTTAACAACGCTGGGTCCCAATCCTCTTTTTTCGTATGTTGAATAAGATATTGTGCTAATATGTCCAATTCTTTCGCAAGTCTTCCAGGTAAAACGGCAAGCCCCATCACTTCAATTAAACCGATATTCTCTTTTTTAATATGATGCAATTCTTCATGAGGATGAAAAATCCCGTATGGATGTTCACGTGATGTCCGATTATTGCGCAAAACGATATCCATTTCAAACAAACCGGCGCGCCGTCTGGCGATTGGCGTGACGGTGTTGTGCGGAGTAGTGCCGCTTTTGGCATAAATATCGACACTCGGATCACTATACGTTTGCCACGTTCGGTAAATGACATCAGCCGCTTCAAGCACTTCCTCTTTTTTGCCGCGGAGACGAATGACTGACATCGGCCAGCGGACGATTCCTGCCGCGAGTGACGGAAAAGCAGAAAAAGAAACATATTCTTCGATTTCAGCTTTTTCCATCGCAAACATGTAGTTTCCACCTTGAAAATGATCATGCGCTAAAATCGAGCCGCCGACAATCGGCAGATCAGCGTTCGAGCCGATGAAATAGTGCGGAAATTTTTCGATGAAATCAAGTAAGCGCGCGAATGTTTTTCGTTCCATTTTCATCGGAACATGTTCAGCATGGAACACGATACAATGTTCATTGTAATACACATATGGAGAATATTGGAAATACCACTTCTCGTCTAATAACGTAAGAGGAATGACGCGATGATTAGAGCGCGCCGGATGATGCCACGTTCCTTCGTATCCTTCATTTTCTTTGCATAGCACGCACTTTGGGTACGAAGATGCCGGCGCGTCTTTTAATTTGGCGATTTCTTTCGGGTCTTTCTCTGGTTTGGATAAATTGATCGAAATATCAATCTCTCCGTATTCTGTTTTCGTTTTCCATTGTTTATTTTTCGCAATCCGCGCTGTGTGAATGTAGTTGGAGGCTTTGCTAAGAGCATAAAACCAGTCTGTTGCTAGTTTCGGGTCTTTATTGTATTTGGCATAAAATTCACGGATCACTTCGGATGGACGCGGCATTAAACAGTTCATCAGCTTGGCGTCCCATATATCCCGCTCTGTCGTCGTATTCGTCTTGATGCGGCCATTTTCGTACGCCCAATCTAAAATGGCCTCTAATATCGGTGAAGGAGAGGAAAAGGACACATCCTTTACCTCCACTGGTTTCCACTCCTCTAACTGCAGCGCCGCGAGCAGGCGATTGCGCGTGTAAACGATATCTTCACGATGAATCAGTCCGTTTGCGATCCCGTATTGGATGAGCTGTTCTAACGCTTCAAAAATGTCTGCCACCGTCACACACCTCGATATCCGTTCGGTTTCGCTTGATGCCACTCCCATGCGGAAGCGACAATATCAATAATCGATGTATATTTCGGCTCCCAGCCGAGTTCACGTTTAGCTTTTTCCGAGGATGCGACGAGCTTCGCCGGGTCTCCCGGGCGCCGCGCCATGACGCGTGCCGGAATCGGATGGCCTGTTACTTTTCGGGCAGCTTCGATGACTTCTTTTACGGTAAATCCGCTGCCGTTTCCTAAATTATAAACGTTGCTTTCCGCACCGCTTCGCAATTTTTCAACAGCTAAAATATGGGCGTCGACTAAATCAAGAACGTGAATATAGTCGCGGATGCATGTACCGTCAGGCGTATCGTAATCATCTCCAAAAATATGAATCTCTTCCCGCTGCCCAAGCGGCACTTTTAAAATTAACGGGATTAAGTGCGTTTCCGGATTATGGTCTTCGCCGATGATCGTCCCGTATGCCCCCGCGACATTAAAATAACGAAGAGAGATGTAACGAATCCCATAAGCACGATCGACCCATTTCATCATTTTTTCCATCGCCAATTTCGTTTCTCCATATGTGTTGGTTGGCAGCGTTGGATCCGTTTCCACAATTGGAATTTGTTTTGGTTCCCCATACACCGCCGCCGTCGAGGAAAAGACGATTTGTTTCACTCCGAACTCGTTCATTACTTCTAACAATACTTGCGTACCGTAAACGTTATTGTCGTAATATTTAAGCGGCTCTTGCATACTTTCGCCGACAAGGGAGTTGGCGGCGAAATGAATCACCGTATCGATCTCATGCTTACGAAATACATCGCGCAAAAACGCGCGGTCGCGAATATCGCCTTCGTAAAAGATCGCTTCCGGATGGACGGCCTCCCGATGCCCTGTTTGCAAATTGTCAACAACAATGACCTTTTCTCCCTTTTCGATTAAGCGATATACCGCATGGCTGCCGATATAGCCTGCGCCGCCGCAGACAAGAATCATACGCTCATCTCCTTTTCTCCCGTTATTTCTTTCGCTCCATCACCAATTTTCACAACATAAAAACTAGCTTCATAGCCAATTTTTTTCATATATTCATTGCCTACTTGTTCAATAAAAGAAGGAATAAACTCATCTTTTACAATATTTACGGTACAGCCGCCAAAACCAGCTCCAGTCATGCGGGCGCCGATCGTCCCTTCGTGGTTCCACGCCGCTTCAACAAGCGTATCGAGCTCTAATCCTGTCACTTCATAATCATCGCGCAGCGAAATGTGGGATTGTTTCATTAACTCGCCAAAGCGCGCCAAATCTCCTTTTTCCAACGCAGTAGCCGCCTCTATCGTTCGTTCATTTTCCGTCACAGCATGGCGTGCTCGCTTTTGTTCGATTGGAGAAAGAAGGTGATCATACTGTTCTAATTGCTCGCTTGTCAGCTCGCCAAGCGATTCGATATTTAGATGCTCCTTTAATTTCAAAAGCGCAGCTTCACACGTCGATCTTCGTTCGTTATACGCTGAATCGGCCAAACCGCGCTTTTTATTCGTATTTGCGATGACAATCGAACAATGATTAAACGCCACAGGAATATAGCGGTATGCCAGCGTTTGGCAATTTAAGAGAATCGCATGATTTCGCTTTCCCATTCCGACGGCAAATTGATCCATAATGCCGCAGTTGACGCCGACATATTCATTTTCTACTTTTTGGCTCATTTTCACAAGTTCGAGCATATCGATATGCTGCTCGAATAACTCATTCATCATCACCGCCGTAACTAATTCAATCGAAGCGGAAGACGATAACCCGGCACCGTTCGGGATCGTTCCATAATACAAAATATCAAGTCCCGTCTCGATCGGATAAAACGATTGAAACGCAGCAATAACTCCCTTTGGATAATTTGCCCATCCGTGCTTGTCTTGATAGGATAGGTCGTCATAAGATACGGTAATGATCCCTGTTTCCGGAAAATTTTTCGAGTAAAAGCGGATAAACGGATGTGCTGTTTTTCGCACAAGCGCATACGTACCAATTTCTAAAGCGCACGGCAGCACATGCCCGCCGTTATAGTCCGTATGCTCGCCAATTAAATTCACGCGGCCTGGGGCGAAGAAAGTGCGAATATCTTGTGTTGCGAAGCCAAATATGTTTGTAAACTCTCGTTTTAATTCTTCCATTTAATAAAATCCTCCTGGAATGATAATACTTTCTATGCTGATAGACTATGCGAAAACCCTCATTCTAAATGTACTAGAATTAAATAAAAACGTTTATACAATCAAATTTATAGTAAAGATCGCCTTTCTCTATTCAGTTTTCATCAATTACACAAGCTAAAAGAAATACTTTTATTTGATCGCACTCCCTAACATTCCAGAAATGAAATGCCGTTGTAATGCTAAAAAGAAAATAATAATAGGTACCGTTGCAAGGGTAACTCCTGCCATTACTTGCCCGTAATCAATGCGTGATAATCCAAACAAACTGGATAACGCAACTGGGAATGTATACATGTCCTCAGACGATACAGCAATGAGCGGCCATAAAAAACTATTCCACTGATACATAAAAAGAAAAATTGCTGTTGCTGCAAGTGCTGGTTTCATAGATGGAAGTACAATTCGAAAGAAAATTCTCCATTCCCCTGCTCCGTCAATTCGTGCAGCTTCAATTAGCGCATCTGGAAACGCCAACATATTCTGTCTCATGAGGAAGATAGCAAACGGATATGCGAGATTAGGTAGAATTAGAGCTTTATAAGTATTTAACCAACCTAATGCTGCCATCATTTTAAAAAGCGGAATCACTGTTGCATGATATGGAATCATCATAGATATCAAAAACATCGCAAAGATGATATTTCGGCCTTTAAAACGAAATTTCGCAAAAGCATAAGCCGCCATCGTACAAATTAATAAACTTAATACAGTATAAGTTGTTGCTACAAATAGAGAGTTAAACATCACTCGTCCAATACCAATCGACTCATTTAAATGTGTAATATTGTCAATAAGTTTATTCCCAGGAGTAAGGGTTGGAGTTGCGCTAAACATTTTTCCGCTTTCATTTGTAGCGCCAATCACTGCCCAATAAAACGGAAATAAAGAGATAAGAGCACCTATTATAAGCACTACATACAACCCAATTTTTTGAAACATCTTTGTTTTCTTCATTTTTCATCACCCGAGATTTTGAATTGAATGAAGCTTAAAATAGCAATTAAGATAACTGTGACATACGCAATTGTAGAAGCATAACCGAAGTCAAAATATCGAAAACCCGTTTGATATAAATACATTCCTATAGTCAATGTTGCGTCACTAGGTCCTCCTTTGGTTAATGTATATGGCTCATCAAATAATTGCAAAGTACCAATTGTGGATAAAATAGCAGTAAATAAAATCACCGGTTTTAGTTGTGGAATTGTAATGAAAAAAAATTGTCGCACCTTGTTCGCACCATCGATACTTGCTGCTTCATATAATTCTTCTGAAATGTTTTGCATCGCAGCGAGATAAATGACCATATTATATCCAACCCAACGCCATGTCATTGCCAAAATTAACGCTACTTTTGCCCATACAGGATGCGATAACCAAGGGACAGAATTGATTCCTGCGATTTCTAATGTTCGATTTATAATACCGTCTTCCATCATCATAATTGAAAAAATAATAGAATATGCGACAAGGGAAGTAACAGCCGGTAAAAAATAAGATACTCGGAAAAATCCTTTTAATTTCAGTAGTGCAGAGTTTAAACATGTCGCTAATACGAGCGCCAAAAATAACATGATTGGAACTTGAAAAACTAGAATAATAAAGGTGTTTTTCAACGCTTTCAGAAAAATATCGTCATGAAACAAACGTTTATAGTTATCAAACCCAGCAAAAACAAACTCGCCACCACCACTTGTCTGAAAACTGAGTATGAACGAATAAACAATGGGATAGACCATAAAGATGGCAAACAAAATAACAGCTGGCGCGATAAATAAATAAGGAGTTAGTGTTTTTAAACGAATGCGTTTAGCATTTTGAGTTGAAATGTTAGGAACCGTAGATCTTAATTTTCCAAACATCGGTTTCAAGCAAAATCCCTCTCTTTTGCTTATATTCTATTTTGAAAAATAATGAGAGATTTAGCATCAACTCTAAATCTCTCATTTTGTATTTTCTTTCAAATAGCTAATTAGTAAGTATTTATTTCCCTCTTCGTCCGATCCTTGATACGTTTCGCAGCTTCTTTTAAGGCTTTCGTTGCATCTTTTCCATTGAATACATCGGCTTGTGCCTTAATAGCCTCATCCAAAGCAATAGAATAATCATTTGTATAATAAGCCGTTGGAATGTCTTTCATTTCATTCGCAAACAATTCCCAAATTTTTTGCCCCCCGAAAAACTCAACACCGCTTTTAAACAATTCAGAATCATAAGCTGATGATAACGATGGGAATAATCCATATTTTTCCATAGTCATTAATTGAATGTCTTTGGTCGTTGTGAAAAACTCTAGGAATTTGTAAGCCTCATCTGCATGTTTTGAAGAGGCAGGAATCATCCAACTACTTCCGCCTAAGTTAGCAGCACGATTGCCTCCTTTTTCAAATGCCGGAAGCAAAAATACTCCCCATTTTCCTTTTGTATCTTTTGCTTGATCAATGATGGTACCATAATACCATGCACCAAATGGTATAGTTGCAACAGAGCCATCAACCGTTGCAGAAACTACACCATTCCAACCGTCTACATTTTTAATTAATTTCGCATCATCAAATTTTTTTAACATTTCCATCGCTCGAACTGCCTTTGGATTGGTCAAATCAATATTGCCGTTTTTATCAAAGTAATAAATCCCTTGCTGATTTAACATCATCCGAAAAATTGGATCATCTTTGAATTTATCAAGAGGCATCGCATACGTACCAGTTGCTTCTTTTATTTTCTTACCAGCCTCTAAGAAATCATCCCATGTTTGAATGGCTTCTGGTTTTACTCCTGCTTTGTCAAAAAGGTCTTTGCGATAAAACATTCCAACTGGCCCTGCATCGAACGGCATTGCATAAAAATTGCCTTTAACAGTTGTTAAATCTTTTTTAAACTGAGGGAATAAGTTTGCATGTTTATCAAATCCTTTTTCTGATAGGTTTAAAAACCCTTTTGGAAACGCTTCAACATATCCATGAATACGATCATCCTCCACAAGCACAATATCAGGAAGTCCCTTCCCCCCAGCCGCTAAACCAGTAGACAACTTATCATACACATCTAAGCGACCGATATCTTCTACTTTCAGCTCAACGTTAGGATGCCGTTTCTGATATTCTTTCATCGCTTCATTTAGTGCTCCAACATTAACATTCCACGCCCAAGCCGTAAGAGTCACTTTTTCCCTAGATTTCCCTTCTTTGTTTGATGAAGCCGAATTATTGTTGCTACAAGCTACCATAAATAAAACAGAAACAACTGTCAGCATAAATAATTTCCAATACTTTCTCACTTTATCTCCTCCCCCTAAATTTGTCATATCTATCTAAACTTTTTAACGAAATTTTAGTAAAATTATAACGAAAAGTCAATATTTTTTTAATTAATAAAATTAAAACATTATTTACTTCATGAAACATTTTTTGTTACGAATCGTAATAATAAGGCATACTACAATTAATAAAACAATGAAAATAGAGGTGCCATCATATGGAAACCACATTTTCTTTATACAATGAACTTCAAAAAATTAGAGAATGGGAACAAGACCAAAAAGACTTATGGTTTTGGGAAAAACTTGGGCGCTTGCCGTTTAAAGTACTTGATCAGCTGACACCGAGCATCGTACATAAAAAACTCGGGCAATTGCTTGACGAACTGGGAAGTTATATACAAACAGGCGGGCAATATCTTGTCAATGAAGAAAAAATATTAGAGAAACTCCACGTCACAACGGTGCAACAAGCCGCACATCTGCCGCTTGCGACAATGGACCGCGTTTGTGATGAATTAATCGACGCGCGCGTGACGTTTGCTCAAATTCAAGGGGCAACAACAGGCGTCGGCGGAATACTGACACTTGCCATTGACATTCCAGCATTGCTCGGTCTTGCGTTAAAAACATTACAGGAAATCGCCATTGTTTACGGTTATAACCCGAAAGAGAAAAAAGAACGTATTTTTATTGTGAAATGTTTACAATTTACTTCCGCTGATATTGTCGGCAAAAAAGCGATTTTGGACGAGCTTACGTCATTTTCCAACGAGCATCGGCAAGTTTTTTCCCAAATCCAAGGATGGCGCGAAGTGATGATGACATTCCGTGACCAATACGGCTGGAAAAAGCTGTTTCAATTTGTTCCAATTGTCGGCATTATTTTTGGTGCGGTGTTTAATAGAGCTTTTATTAAAGATATCGCTGAAACAGGGAAAATACTGTATCGGAAGCGGCGGATTTTAGAAAGACTCTCTCAACTAGAAACCGGTGTCTAGCCGCATTCTAGACACCGGTCTTACTTTATTAATGTGATTCTTTTAAATGCCAAATGACGCTGATGAAATCGCCGCGGCGCTCCGGAACATTCAGTCCCACATACATCAGTTCATCGCCGCCGTACACTTCTCCGCTTCCGGTGATTTCGTAATCTTTATTTGGATCCAGCCCTTTAAGCCGCAAGAACGACAGCGGTGCATTCGCTTCCGCCAGCACGCGAAAATAGGCGACAAACGCTTCTGATTTGTCTTCCGCTACAAACATCCATGCCGTTTCATTTCCTTCAAATGGGCTTAGTATTCTGTAAAACGTTCCAAACTGCACAAGACGGCGAATGTCTTTATAAAATGCGACTTGCTGCTTGACAATGGCTTTTTCTTCTTCGCTTAACTTTGTCAAATCCAGTTCATAGCCAAAGTTTCCCGACATCGCCACATGCCCGCGCATTTCCAGCGAGGTGATGCGATGAACTTGATGATTCGGAACAGCTGACACATGAGCGCCCATAGCGCTAATCGGATAAACGAGACTTGTACCGTATTGGATTTTCAAACGCGAAACAGCGTCGGTATTATCACTCGTCCATGTTTGCGGCATGTAATATAGCATCCCCGGGTCAAACCGTCCTCCGCCGCCGGAACAACTTTCAAATAAGATATGCGGAAAACGTGAAGTGATTTCCTCCATCACCCGATATAACCCTAACATGTAACGGTGCACCGTTTCGCGCTGCCGTTCCGGAGGCAGGGCGGCAGAGCCGATCTCTGTCATATGGCGGTTCATATCCCATTTCACATACGAAATCGGCGCGCTCGCTAACACGTTGGAAATGGCTTGAATGATATAGTCGCACACTTCTTTGCGGGAATAGTCCAACACAAGCTGATTTCGTCCTTCCGATCGCGGACGATTCGGCACATGAAGGCACCAGTCTGGATGCTTCCGATACAGCTCGCTGTCCACCGAAACCATTTCCGGTTCCATCCATATACCAAACTGCATGCCCATTTGGTTAATGTTTTTTGCCAGCCCTTCTAGTCCATTTGGCAGCTTCTGTTTATTGACGAACCAATCTCCTAACGAACTGCGGTCATTATCGCGTTTGCCAAACCAGCCATCGTCTAGCACAAATAGCTCAATCCCTAATTCCGCCGCTGTTTTCGCAAGGCGCAAAATTTTTTCTTCATTAAAATTAAAATACGTCGCTTCCCAGTTATTAATAAGAATTGGTCTCTCGCGATCCCGATATACTCCGCGCGCCAAACGAGTTCGATATAGCTGATGGTATGTTTGCGACATCCCGTTTAGCCCTTTATCTGAGTACACCATGACAACTTCAGGTGTTTGAAACGACTCGCCTGGTTCTAACAGCCAAGTAAAATCAAACGGATTTATTCCCATTGATACGCGCGTCGTACGAAACTGGTCGACTTCTATTTGCGCAAGAAAATTACCGCTATATACAAGACTAAAACTGTATACTTCCCCATAATCCTCGTTTGCTCCTTTTTGAAGCAAAGCGATAAATGGATTATGTTGATGGCTGCTGGCGCCGCGTCGGCTTTCCACCGCTTGTGTCCCAGACACAAGCGGCCGTCTTTCTATCATCCGTTCCCTTGCCCATGCTCCCGGCAAATGCAGCCATTCGTAGTCAGCATGAGGGAAATCTACGTTCATGCTTAGCGCCCGCAACAGCTTAATGCGTTCAGAACCATTATTGTCAAAACGGACGGAACGCGTAATCACATTCCATTTTTCATATACGGTATAAAGCAGCGCAACACGCAAACCGATAAGCTGATCTTCCAAGAAAATTTCCAACGTTTCTGCCTCGTTTTCGTTTTCTACATAGGTGGCTGGCAGCCCCTCTAACTTCGGCTTTCCTTTATAAATTCGATGGGTTTTGTAGCGCAAATCTGAAATCGTCGACCCATTTTCTAATTGCACTTGATACGCCGGTGCACGAAAATCGGTATTGCCATACGCTGGATATTCCTGGGGCAATGTGTCTAAGGAAAAACGACGATTAGACAAATCCGGATTAGGTGAAAATGCGCGATCCAAAAACCGAAACTTTCTCGATCCACCTCCATTTCTAATCTTTTTCCCCCAATAAAAATGAGCCAAATATCCGCGGCCGACAATTTGCATCATGTAACTCATATCGTTCGCTTGAATATGAAACATCCTAGTCATTGGATTATATGTAATCCCCATCTTTATCCCCCTCTTCATCAACTTAACAATAATTAGATGTAATCGCTTGCATTATTTTTATTTATTTTAAGTAAAAATTCAGTAAAAAACAATTGCATGCTATCTATAATACATAAAAAATGGTGCTCAAGAAAATAGGATTGAGCACCATCCTTTAAAATAGTCTTAGTGAGACCTCGCCTCTTCCCGAAACGCTTTTACTTATCTTATTAATCATGTTCACTCGGAACAACCGCTTGATGCAACGCTTTTTCCAGTTCTTCTGCATAGGCTGCCGTCTGCTCTTCCGTCCATTGCAAATAGTTGGCCATAAAGGCAGTGACGCGGTCTTTCCAGCGGCGAACAGAAGCGATATCAAACAATAGCGCGCCAGTACGACGGATGAAATAATCAATCGGTTTTGCGGTCATTTCATAGTCAATGGCATATACAAGGCGAACAAACTGCTCGCGGGAAAGGCCGCATGAATCATCGTATTGTTCACTTAGTTCAAATAATTGATCGACGTTGGTGCCGTATATTTTCGCTAATCGTTCCCCTTCTTCTTTCGTAAAACCATAGCGCACCGCTTCTTCGGCTTTTTTCGCGATAAAGGCTGGCAATTGCTGTGAGCCGCCAACATCTCCGCCGGAAATCGGTAAATGTTTTGTTTGGCATGGACGGAATGTTCGTCCTTCTTCTTTTTCCAACAGTTTCGCAACTAAATCGACGACCGTTTCTGCCATTTTCCGATAACCGGTTAGTTTTCCGCCAGCAATCGTAATCAGCCCTGTTGGAGATTGCCAAATTTCGTCCTTGCGTGAAATTTCCGATGGGTCTTTTCCTTCTTCATATATAAGCGGCCGAACACCCGCCCAGCTTGATTCAATATCATCCGCGGTAATGTTTACGGATGGGAACATATAGCGAATCGCACGCAGTAAATAATCGCGGTCTTCTTTTGTCATTGTCGGGTTGGCAATATCTCCGTTGTAAAACGTATCGGTCGTGCCGACATACGTTTTTCCATCGCGTGGAATCGCGAATACCATGCGGCCGTCCGGCGTATCAAAATAAATCGCTTGTTTCAACGGAAATCGTTTTTGATCGATGACAATATGAACTCCTTTTGTCAGCTGCAGCATTTTCCCCGTTTTTGAATGGTCTTTTTCCCGCAGCGTATCTACCCATGGCCCGGCAGCGTTGATCACTTTTTTCGCGCGTATTTCGTAAGTGCGGCCGCTTAGCTGATCGCGGCATCGCGCACCGATCACCTTGCCGCTTTCATTGTAAAGAAATTCTTCCACCTTCGTATAGTTTACGGCATGAGCGCCGAATTCCGCCGCTTTTTTCATGACTTCTATCGTCAAACGGGCATCATCCGTACGATATTCGACATAATAGCCGCCTCCTAGAAGACCTTCCTGTTTAATCAACGGCTCTTTTTGCAATGTTTGTTGGGCGTTTAACATGATTCGGCGTTCGCTTTTTTTCACCCCGGCTAAATGATCATATACCCATAAGCCGATAGATGTGCTCCATTTGCCGAACGTTCCCCCTTTATGAATCGGCAAAAGCATCCACTCTGGCGTAGTGACATGCGGACCGTTTTCATAAACGATCGCCCGCTCTTTTCCCACTTCGGCCACCATTTTTACTTCGAATTGTTTCAAATAACGAAGTCCGCCGTGTACGAGCTTGGTCGAACGGCTGGAAGTACCTGCCGCGAAATCTTGCATTTCCACAAGCGCCGTTTTCATGCCGCGCGTGACTGCGTCTAACGCAATACCGCAGCCGGTAATGCCTCCTCCTATCACTAATACATCGTAATATTCTTTGCTCATTTCTTCCAAACGTTGACGACGTTGTTTGCTTGAAAACAATGTCGCTGTCATGAAAAAATTCCTCCTTTATTGTTAAAAGACAAAAAGAGACCATTGCAAACACGATAAGCTTCCGCTTACCATGCATGCATGGTCTCTCCTGATCTCCTGACTTATTATTAACTTACTTTTATTATAGCGAAAAACAGCTTGTTTGGCTAGTGAAATATGGTATCTTTTTGAAATGACTGTTTTCATGTTTCTTACAAAAAACACTCATAGTGTTTCCATAAATCTTTATTCGAAGTGGTTACGGAAACCGCCCCTGCTTCTAACGCGCGCTCAACGTCGTCCACGGTGCGAATAAGGCCGCCGGCATAAATCGGTTTGCCTGTTCGTTCCTTTACTTCCCGAATAATATGAGGCATTGCCCCAGGGATCACCTCAATGCAATCAGGTTCTGTTTTTTCAATCAATTGATAGCTTTTTTCAAGCGCATGTGAATCGAGCAAGAAAATGCGCTGAATGGCAAGCACCTTTTTTTGTCTTGCCTTGGTGATGACATTTCCCCTCGTAGAAATAAGCCCGTACGGATGAAATTCTTGGCATAAATATTCCGCCGCATGCTCATCGTGGCTCAACCCTTGAACTAAATCCGTATGAATGATCAGTTTTTTTCCATGCTGCCGCGCGTAATGAAACACGCTTTTCAGTTGAGAAATATGCACTTCTAATAACACTCCATAAATATAGCGGCTATTTAAAAATTTCTCAAAATCTTTCATCGTTTTCATCGCAGGGATGATCTTCTGACAACGAATATCCATCGTTTTCCACCTTTTTCATGCTCTATTTTTTTCCGCCTCGATTTCTTCCATGCAAGATAATGACATCATTGTCCGCGGTTTGCAAGTCGCAATTTTTACTCCTCGTTTGCGAAATTTTTCTACGACGTGCTGGATATTTTTTTTCTGCATCATCGTACTTTCGTGAAGATGTTCCATTTGATCTCACCTTTCTTTACTTTCCTCTAGGAATCGATAACTCAACGGTTGTTCCTTTGCCGACCTCACTGTCAATCGTAATTTGTCCATCGTATTTATCGATCATTTCTTTTGTGATGGCTAATCCAAGACCAACGCCGCCCTTTTCGCGGCTTCTCGCTTTATCCACACGGTAGAACCGCAAAAATACTTTTTCTAATTGATCCCGTGGTATTCCGATCCCGTAGTCTCTTACCGGAACCGTAACAAACCGCTCTTCTTCTTTGATCGAAATGGTCACTTGTTTTGCTTGTTGCGAATATTTTACCGCATTATCTAATACAATTAACAACAATTGTTCAAAATGATATTTCGTTATCCGAATTCGCGCCGCTTTACTCGATAAATCATTGATCACAAATTGAAAAATTGTTTTTGTTGATCAAACAATCGCTCAATCTCGTCCATCATTTTATTGAACATCATCATTAGTTCCGACATTTCATCATTAGAAGCTGGAACGTCGATGCGCTTTTTCATCCCTTTATTTTTAATATCCATCATTGTTTTTGTTAACGTTTTTAGACGTCCAACAAAATTTTGGGCAACAAGCCTGCCGATGAAAGCGTTCATAATCATTGCCACGACCCCAATGACAGTCATGATGAAAAACAGTATATTCATCATTTGTTGAAATTTCACAAGGCGGCGTGCAATTTCAATCGTTCCATTCAAGGTCGAAGTATGTAAAGGCTCCCGTAAAATAATGAAACGTTCATCGTTTACAAAATGATAATCCATTTGCAACTCTTTTGGAGCACCGCTTGGCGATAAGGAAATGGAAGCGCCGTTAGAAACAGAGACAACAACGTTTCCTTTACGATCAAGCACCCGAATCAATTGGTATTTTTCGTTTAATTCTTCGAGCAGCTGTTTGCTTTGACGAATATCCTTCCATGATAGATTACGTTTTTCCGCATAATAAGTTTCAATTTCTTCAACCGTTTTTTTCATCGCTTTTTCTTCTTCGTTTAACAACCATTGCTTCACCACATGATATTGCAAAAACGTGAAAACAAAATAAGTAATAAAAATGGCGATTGCAGAAAGAAAAGTAAGCTTCCATTTTAATGAGACGTTTTCCGATCAAAAAAGTTTCATGACCGCATCACATATCCAGCGCCTCGTACTATTTGGATATAACGTTCTTTGTCGGTTTCATCAAGTAAAAATAAGAGTGACTTTTTTCCATTACTGCACATACATTTAAACTAAGGAATGCCATGCGAAAGGAGGGCTATGGGGGAATGAGCGATCATTTTCAGCCGCCGATGAAAAAAGAGGGAAATAGTAACCCGCTCCAACATTTATGGGAAATGGTCGACCAATTTTTTGATGAACGACCGTTAAAAAAAATGATGGAAACGCTCGATGAATACTTCCAGAAAACGCTTTCCCACACCTATATTCCAATTGATGTTCGCGAAACGAAAGATGAATATACGATTATCGCTCATCTTCCTAATGTAAAACGAAACCAAATTCAGTTGGAATTTATCGATAATCATTTACAGCTTATCATCCAAAATAATGAAATGATCGAATCAATAGACGAACAAAGTCATTTTTATCAACAACGACGAATGCATCAACATATTGCTCGCGTAATCCCATTGCCTTACGCAGTAAGTGAAAAAGAAGTAAAGGCGTCATGGAAAAACGGCAAACTGATCATCCGGCTGCCGCAAAAGCGAAAATATATCGATATCGAATAAGAAAAAGGGCATGTCCAAAACATGGGCAGCCCTTTCTTATATTATGAATTTTTATGTGATTTACTTCCGTATTTATTATTGATTTCAGGAGTCGGGTCTTTTTGAATATCCCATTCTTTCGCGATTTTTTCACGATTGTTTGGATATTTGTTTTTTCGTTCGCGATTGTCATTGCGATTTGTCACATCCAGTCACCTCCATAAAAACGGATCTGTCTTCGTTAGTTTATGCTGTTTCCTATTTTATTAACCGCTATGCATCATACATACTTTTGTCACGGTTAACTCACTCTACTTATAGGAGGTGCGGATGATGAAAAAGTCATTGCCTGATTTTGATCGATTAACCGACCGGCTCATTAATGAACCATCTGATGAACCGATGGTAGTCATAAAAACGAATCTGGATCCGAAGCAAGTTACCGAAGAAAACCCGTACACACATGGAAAACAAACCGTCAGCAAAACATTTGAAATGTTTTTTAAAGGGGAGGAAACGTAATGGAAAAGACGCTTGCTTATTTGCGGGAAATTTTATCGAACTATACAGAATACCATGATGACACCCCACGCCGCATTTATAGAAAACTGCTCAGCAAACCATACAAAAGTGAAAGCGAATTCGTCCGCGACCTGTCGCAAAAAGAAGCCGCTTTTTTAGACCGCATTTTGCCTCATGAAATTCGCTACGCGATGGATGAGCGCGATTTTGAGCGAGTATATCAATTAAATGAAGTGTATGAGCTGCTCATTTAAAAAGCAAACTCCTCCACGAACGTCCGCGGAGGAGTTTACTTTTTAAATGTGTTAATTAATCCTTTAAGCACCCCGTTTACTTGATTAACGGTATTAATCATTTGCCCCATGGTGTTCATCATTTTATTAATATCATATGTGCCATCGGATTTTTTAAACTGTGCCATTAACGACTGAATACCAGGTGATGGCGGTGTTAACAAAGGATCAGGTTTTGGGTATGGCGCAGGGTACGGAGACACAGCGGTATGTTGTTGATGCCCGATCGGCAAATAGCTAGGAAACGGCGGGGCATATTGATATGGATGCCACGCATGGTGATATGGCGCATAAGGAGAAAATGGCGTGGATAAAGGACGTGGATATCGATACATACATCTACTCCCCCCAATTTCTAGGCTGACATAGTATATGTGCAAAAACAGATGAACGTGAGGATGGACATGTCATGAATTGTCGGAAGTTTTAATTTTCCGAATTTAAAAAAATCCCATCTTCTTATGGTACTATTATTTATATATAAAAGGGGGAAGGGGGAAAGCAGGATGAACATGGCGGAATTAAAAAACAAATTTATCGCAGTAAAAGACTATGAACCGACTGATATGAATGAGTTGCTTTGTTTTGCGCGCCAAATGTATTTGCGCGGAGAGATCACGATTGCACAGTACCGCGATCTTGTTCGTGAATTGGAACTTGCTGGTGCTTATAAACCAGATAATAAAAACGAATATATCGGCTTATAAATCCTGAGAGGGTTGCTTTTCCCTTTCTTTTTTTGTATACTTCTCTTTTTTTTTTTGCCAAAGTAATAACAAGGGGGTGTTTGCAATGGGTAGAGGCGTCCATTTTCAACATAAGCTAAAAGGCCATGACCATGAGAAACCGAAGCATGGAAACAATGTTTCGCCAAAAGCGACAGAGCGCGTCGAATATGAAATTGGAACCGTCGCAACAGAAAACAGCGGTCCTGTTTCTGTAAAGGTGAAAAAAGATTTATAATAAAAAAGCTGTCTTCTTTTACATCGAAGACAGCTTCCGTCTATCATTGCTGAACGCTCTCTTCTAAGCATTCTTCGATAAGCAACAACGTATATTCAATCGATCGGCAAAATTGCTTGATGCGCCGATGTGGGACCGATGGATAAAATGCTTCCACACATATTTTTTCGATATTTTCTCCTGCCGTTTCAATTTGTACTTCGTAAATATGCTTTGGTCGTACTTTTTTCACCCATAAAAGCGCCATTTGTTTCCATTCGTCTACTACTTGTTTTACTTGATCAGCAAATGGCTTTACCTCTTCAAAAAAATCCGGTTCCTTTTGTTGCTCTTGAGCTTGCTGAGAAATGTATAGCAATTGCTTATTGTAGTCCAATAACTTTTCTGTCAACACTTTTAACTGCTTTTCCATGGCGATTTCCCTCCAAGCGTCCTTTTTTACTATACCATACCTTTTACGCTGAAGGGAAAAACTTAAACAAAGTAAAGCTTTGAAGCAAATGGAAGTGATGGATCCTCTCCTTCCGCAAAATCATCTAATTGCTCTTCGACATTCGCCAATTGTTGCTCTAATCGCTCAAACTGTGTTTGGTTTTGTTCATAACGCTCCTCAATGATATCTTCGATCACTTTTTCCATTTTGGCGTCTACTTGCTGTATTAATTGGAAAATTTCATATAGTTGTTTTTCCACTTCCTCTTTTTTGGCCCACCGCTGATCCACTGTTATCTCCTCCCATCTTCATGATGATAATCAATTCGCGATAAAACCTTGACTCCCTTCCTATATGACAAAACTAGAACTATTTCGGCAAAGAAAGTGTCCGCAATCATTACTTCGAACAATTTCGACATATGTAAAATACGGTCAAGAAAAAAAATTGTCTGCGTAATCATGTATGTGAAAGGATGAATTGAGATGCTTATTGCACCCGTTTCTCGATTTCCTATGGTATAATAGAAAACATTCAAAGGAGATGAAGATTATGTTTAAATATCCTGGAGGCAAAACGTATGAAACAAAACAAATAAACAAGCCGATTCATCCATTTCAGACAAACTACGGAAATCGGGGAATGACGCTAGAAGAAGATTTGAATGCAACAAACGAATATTACCGCGAACACGGGATTGCCGTCATTTATAAAAAACCGACGCCGGTGCAAATCGTTCGTGTCGACTACCCAAAACGAAGTGCCGCAGTCATTAAAGAAGCATATTTTAAACAAGCATCCACCACTGACTACAACGGTGTATATCGTGGGAAATACATTGATTTTGAAGCAAAAGAAACGAAAAATAAAACATCGTTTCCATTAAAAAATTTCCATGAACACCAAATTCATCATATGCAACAAGTATTGCGGCACGGGGGAATTTGTTTTGTCATTTTGCGTTTTACTACACTGAATGAAGTTTATCTTCTTGATGCGAACCATTTGATTATGTTTTGGGAACAACAACGATCAGGAGGAAGAAAATCCATCCCGAAACGAGAAATCGAACGGTACGGCCATTACATCGCACTTGGCTACCAACCGAGAATTGATTATATTAGTGTAGTAGAAAAAGTCTACTTTTCTCATTAACAGATGTAAATTTCATAAGAAAGGCAGGATTCGCTTATGTCTGGTGAATATCGTTCTCGTGTGGAACGAAAACAAGCATCCAAGCGAGCAAAGCAAAAGAAAGCGAAAAAACAAAAAGGTACATCGCTCTTTAAAAAATTAACGGTTGCTGTCTTATTGTTCATGATGATAGGAATGGTGGGGGGAATTGCCACATTTGCCTATTTCATTAAAGATGCGCCGCCGTTTGATGAAGCAAAAATTAAAGACCCTTTATCGTCCACTGTTTATGACATGAATGGCCGTAAAGTGGCGGAGCTCGGCGGTTACAAACGAACCTATATTTCTTATAAAGATATTCCAAAAGTGTTAGAAAACGCTGTTTTGGCGACAGAAGACGTTCGCTTTTACAAGCATCACGGCGTGGATTTTATCCGGCTTGCCGGCGCTGTTGTTGCTAACATAAAAGAAGGGTTTGGGGCCGAAGGCGGAAGCACGATCACTCAGCAAGTCGCCAAACTTACTTTCTTATCACAGGAAAAAACGTTAAAACGAAAAGCGCAAGAATTATGGCTTTCCCTTCGTTTGGAACAAAAGTATTCGAAACAGGAAATTTTAGAAATGTATTTAAATAAAGTTTATTACTCAGACAGCATTTATGGCGTGGCTAGAGCCGCGGAATATTATTTTGGAAAGACGGATTTAAAAGACTTGACGCTTCCTGAAGCGGCTTTGCTTGCGGGAATGCCGCAAAGCCCAAACAACTACAACCCATATGACCATCCGGAAGCAGCGAAAAAGCGCCGGGATCTTGTGTTATCGCTAATGGCAAAACATGGCTTTATCACAAAAGAGGAAGCGGAAAAAGCAAAGCAAGTACCGATCAAATCGATGCTGGTTGAACGAAAAAAACATGATAACTCTATTCCGTATGACTCGTTTATCGATGAAGTTATTAAAGAAGTTACCGATCAAGCGAATGTTAACGTGTTTGAAGACGGATTAAAAATTTATACGACGCTAGACCAAGATGCGCAAAAACATGTGGAGGATTTATTAAATTCCGATACGTTGTTTACAGATAAAAAAGACTTGCAGTCGGCAATCGCGCTAGTTGATACAAAAACAGGCGAAATTCGCGCGCTTGGCGGCGGACGCCATCGCGAAAAGGTAACGTTTGGGTTTAACTATGCGATTCAACCAGTCGGTCAGCCTGGATCATCCATTAAGCCAATTTTAGATTACGGTCCGGCAATTGAATACTTAAAATGGTCGACTGCCCATCAAATCGTCGATGAACCATACTCTTACTCTAACGGAAAGCCGATACGAAATGCTGATAGAAAATATTTAGGTCCGATGACCATACGCTATGCTTTGGCAAAATCCCGCAACATTCCAGCGTTAAAAGCGCTTCAAGCTGTTGGAAAAGAGCGTGCAAAAGAATTTGCTAACAGACTCGGCATGGGATTGGACGAAGTGCATGAAGCGTATGCGATCGGCGGATTGGAAAACCGTGTTTCTCCATTGCAAATGGCTGGAGCTTATAGCGCTTTTGGCAATAATGGGGTATATATTAAGCCGCACGCTGTCACGAAAATCGTCTTTCCGGACGGCACAGAGATGAACTTAAAACCAAAACCGAAAAAAGTGATGAAAGATTATACAGCGTACATGATTACAGATATGTTAAAATCGGTTGTCCAATACGGAACGGGTACGCTTGCGAACGTTCCAGGGCTTCATGTTGCCGGCAAAACGGGAACGACGAACTATCCTAGCGAAGTGGCGAGAAAATACGGTCTATCTGAACGCGCCGTACCGGACAGCTGGTTTGTCGGCTATACACCAAACTATACGGCAGCGGTTTGGACCGGATTCAGCAAACGCAGCAGCACCGCTGATTTATCACAATATGAGCAGAAGATTTCACGCCTTTTATTTAAACAGGTCATTTCCTACGTAGATGATGGCGGCAGCGATTTTAAAATGCCGAATAGCGTTGTAAAACTGCCGATTAAAAAAGGCACTAATCCGCCAAAACTAGCAAGCAAATATACGCCAGAAAGCGAAATTAGTTACGAATGTTTCGTCAGAGGAACGGAACCGACAGAAACAGCGAAAGACGAACCGGAAACATTGCCATCAGTAACGAATTTGCAAGCGGCGTATAACGCGGAAACAAACTCCATTTCTGTTTCATGGAACTATAGCAACGACAACGCCATCTTTGAAGTTCGTATAAAAAATGACAAAGGCGAGCAAAATGTCGTTACGACAAGAGAAAAAGCGATTACTGTCAATAATCCAACACCAGGCACTTACACATTCGCCGTTTACGCAAAAGATGGAGAAATCCAAAGCAGACCAGCATTGACTAGCGTACGAGTGCCAGGGGAAGAACAAAACCAACAAGGAGAGGAAAATCAAGATCAAACTTCTCCTTCTGATCAAACAAATCAAGGTGAAAATATCGAACAACAACCAAATGAAAATAATAATAATGGAACTAACGAGGACAGCAATAACAATGATAATAGCAATAATAATGGCAATTCTGATGGCACTACTTCCCCGACGCCGCCATCTACCAATCCGACAACTCCTCCGCCGCAAAATAATAACAACAATGGCGGAGGAAACAATGGAAATACCCCGCCTAACAACAGGGGAAATAACGGCAATACCCCTCCTAATGGGGCAAATAATGGTAATACTCATAATACCCAGCATAACAACGCTATTGGAACCAATCCTTATCGTTCCAATGTCATAAAACAAGAAAGTGAAAATTAAAAAACAATAACAAAAGGATGTCTCGCCTATCGAGACATCCTTTTGTTTATTGCCATTTGTTTGTACGCTAATTTTGCCGTTTCCTCAAATAATTCGCTCAACTGAATAAATGAATGATATATATCGCAACGGTCAAAAACAAATTGAAGTCGTTCCGGACAATTTACCGGCTTCAGCGGCAGCGCACGTATTTCTTCTTGCCAATGACGCACGTTTTTTACTCGCCTTCCATTTAGCCAAAATAAACAAGAAAGCAAATAAGAAAGCCCGCGAATCATTGGGGCGCGAGCAGAACGCCGGTCGCGCTTGGCAAAACAGCCCTCTAACATTTCTTTCTCCTCATTCCACAACTGAAGCACTGCAGGAATCGATTGTTCGATATTGCTCCAAGGAAACGGTTCGCGTTCGATCATATCATAATAAAAATAAACGATTTTCATCATATGCGGAAAAGACTTCTCATCTTTTATTTTCATGACTTCTCCTTCACGAAAAAACAATGGATGCACAAACTCATTTGGTATGCGCATCATTTGTCCCCCTTTTGCGCATTCGCTTTTTTCCTTCCCGGCATAAATCAAGAAGCGGACAAACGTGACATTGCGGAGACTGTGCTTTACAATGATAACGGCCAAAAAAAATCATGCGATGATGTGTAATGGACCATTCCTCTTTTGGGATTTTTTTCATTAATGTTTTCTCGACTTCTAACACAGAATCATTCCACCGGCAAAAACCGAGCCGTTTGCTAACGCGCTCAACATGCGTATCCACGGCAATGGCTGGTATGCCAAAGGCGACAGAAACAACCACATTCGCCGTTTTCCGTCCAACTCCCGGTAATTTCATTAGCTCATCGCGATCTTTCGGCACTTCTCCATTATATTTTTCCATTAATATCGCGCATAATTTTTGAATATTTTTCGCTTTGTTGCGATAAAGACCAATCGAGCGAATATCTTGCTGCAATTCTTCAAGAGGGACAGATACATAGTCTTCTGGAGTTTTGTATTTTTCAAATAAATGTTTTGTTACTTTATTGACTAATGCGTCCGTACATTGGGCGGATAAGACGACAGCAATTAATAACTCAAACGGATTCCGGTGCACTAACTCACAATGTGCGTCGGGAAACATTTCTCCCATTTTATCCAAGCAATAGCGAATTTGTTGTTTCGTAAGCATCAAACCCTCTCCTTTCTCCTTGCAAAGAAAAACGAGAGACAATGCTCTCGCTTATGAGTCCAGCCAATTAAAAAATGGGATCGTTTGTTTATATTCATTTTGCACAGGACGAATCGACTTCGTTGATTGCTGATGTTTTCGGAATTTTCTTCCGTAATTTTGCGCCTGCTCGATCGTGCGAATTCCATTCTTTTTCCATTCAAATAAAATACGATCAATATAGCGGAAATTCAATTTTCCTGATAACACCGCTTCACGAAGCGCTGCTTTAATGATGAGCGGACTATGCCCGTCCTGGTCAATCCACATCGATAATGTTTCACATTCAAACGGAGAGAGAGGACGGCCAAATTCTTGTTCAAACACCGTATACAAACTTTCCTCTTCCTCTTGCCGCTCTTGTTTTTCTTCTTTAAGCGACTCGGCGTATAAATAATGAACAAGCTTTTCCCAAAGCGGCTGCAGCGAATATTTTTCACTGCGAATCTCCCGCTCATCCATATGCTCTTCAATCGAAATAAACCCTTTTTGCAGCAATTTACGAAGCATTTCCATGCACTCGGAAGGAGTGACCGTCATTTTTTCGGCTAACTCAGCTGGAGTAGGAAATAAAATTCCTTCTTCGATAAAGGAATGCATATGTAATAATAGCACGAATTCTGTTTCAGACAAACCGAGATGTTTATAGTGATTCAACAATAATTTTGGAATGGCAAAACTTCCTTGCGACAGCCATTCGACCATTTTCTTTTTATCCATACGGATGCACCTCAACTATAGTATAACATAACGGGATAAAAAAACCCCCTTTTTCGGGGGATTTCCTTACGGATAAAGACGATTGAGCAAACGTGGAAACGGAATCGTTTCGCGAACATGATCGACGCCGCAAATCCAAGCAATGGTACGCTCTAGACCAAGTCCAAATCCAGAGTGAGGCACGGAACCGTATTGCCGTAATTCTAAGTACCATTTATACGCATCAAGCGGCAAATGATGTTCTTCTAAGCGTTGCTTTAATAGTTCATAGTCATGAATGCGCTCTGAGCCGCCAATAATTTCACCGTAGCCTTCTGGCGCAATTAAATCCGCACACAACACGACTTCCGGACGATTTGGGTCCGGCTGCATATAAAATGGTTTTAATGTGGTTGGATAATGCGTAATAAATACAGGTTTATCAAAGCTTTCGGCAATCGCTGTTTCATGAGGTGCGCCAAAATCGTCACCCCACTGAATGTCGTTAAACCCTTTATCATGCAAAAGCTGGATCGCCTCATCGTATGTAATGCGCGGGAATGGCGGTTTTACAAGCTCGAGCTTCGTCGTGTCACGTCCTAATGTTTTTAACTCTAGTTGGCAATTTTTCAATACAGATTGAACGATATGCGAAACGTATTCCTCTTGAAGTTTTAAGTTATCTTCGAATTCGTAAAATGCCATTTCTGGTTCAATCATCCAAAATTCAATTAAATGGCGGCGCGTTTTGGATTTTTCGGCACGAAATGTCGGGCCGAACGAAAATACTTTACCGAGCGCCATTGCCGCTGCTTCCATGTATAGTTGGCCGCTTTGTGACAAATAGGCGTCCTCATCAAAATATTTCGTATGAAATAATTCCGTCGTTCCTTCCGGCGCACTGCCAGTCAAAATTGGCGGATCGACTTTCACAAAGCCATGATTGTTGAAAAATTCATATGTTGCGCGAATCACTTCATTACGAATTTTCATAATCGCGTGCTGACGGCGCGACCGAAGCCAAAGATGGCGATGGTCCATTAAAAACTCTACGCCGTGTTCTTTCGGAGTAATCGGATAATCAACCGCTTCATGGATAATTTCTAAGTTTGTTACGGAAAGTTCATAACCGAATGGAGAACGTTCATCGACACGCACCGTTCCTGTGACGTATAACGATGTTTCTTGCGTGATGGATTTGGCAATCTTAAAAACGTCTTCCGCTACTTTTGATTTTTCGACAACTCCCTGAATAAAGCCTGTCCCATCACGTAGTTGCAAAAAGGCTATTTTTCCGCTAGAACGCTTGTTGGCAAGCCAAGCGCCAATGGTTACTTCTTGTCCTACGTAATTTTTTACCTCTGCAATCGTTGTTTTCACGTACATTTTCCCTCCAACATCTGTTCCAACACAATGTATGTACAATCATTCAATATTATACATTTCGACAAAAAGAGAAGCAATAGAAAAGGAACTCCGCCTCATTAGGAAAGCGGCTCTGCCAATAAGCAAAGCCGCTTTTTGATCATGAGCGCTGAAGTTTTTGTTCCATAAACTGTTTGATGCGTTCCACCGCTTTTTCCAATACATCGAGCGAAGTGGCATAAGACAAACGAACATTGTCTGGCGCGCCAAATCCAGAGCCTGGTACAAGCGCAACGTTTGCCTCTTCCAACAGTGCTTCAACCAATTGGTCCACCGTATCATAACCAGCCATTTGCGCCGCTTCACGAGCGTTCGGGAACAAATAAAACGCCCCTTGTGGTTTCACACAAGTAAACCCTGGAATTTGGATCAGTTTTTCGTAAATAATATTTAATCGTTCTTCAAACGCTTTGCGCATTTCTTCCATCGGCTCTTGTGGGCCGCTGTACGCGGCAATGGCCGCATATTGCGCAATCGAGGTCGGGTTGGATGTGCTATGGCTGGCAAGATTGGTCATCGCCTTGATAATTTCTTTATTTCCCGCCGCATATCCAATCCGCCATCCCGTCATTGAATGCGATTTGGACAAGCCATTAATGATGACGGTTTGCGCTTTTAACTCCGGCGACAATTGCGCGATCGATACGTGTCTCGCGTTTCCGTACACCAATTTCTCATAAATTTCATCGGAAACGACCAAAATGTCATGCTCTAAGCAAACTTCGCCAAGCGCTTTTAACTCCTCTTCCGTATAAATCATTCCTGTCGGATTGCTTGGCGAATTGATAATCACCGCTTTTGTCCGCTCCGTAATCGCCGCTTTTAACTGTTCTGGTGTAATTTTAAATTGATTTTCTTCCATCCCCTCGACATAAACTGGCACACCGCCGGCAAGCTTCACTTGCTCTGGATAGCTAACCCAATATGGAGTCGGGATGATCACTTCATCCCCTTCGTCTAAAATAGCTTGAAACAATGTATACAACGCGTATTTTGCTCCAACACAAACAATAATTTCTGACGGCTCATAACGAAGCTGCTGATCTTTTTCGAACTTCTTAATAATTTCTTCCTTTAGAGCTGGCAGGCCACCTGATGGCGTATATTTCGTATATCCTTCATTCATCGCCTTTACGGCTGCGTCAATAATATGCTGCGGCGTGTTAAAATCCGGCTCGCCCGCGCCTAAGCCGATCACATCATAGCCTGCTGCTTTTAGTTCTTTTGCCTTTGCCGTAATTGCTAATGTCGCGGATGGCGTGAGTGAAGCAACCCTTTTTGAAAGTTTCATCGTTTCTTCCCCCTAATTGCGTCATTGTTGAAAGCTGTACCTCTTTAAAAATGTTCCGTCAGTAAAACTTAAGTAGTAAAACGAATAGCGATCATATTGATCAATATATGTCAACTCCCAAAGAGGTACGCCCTTTTCCATACCAAGCTTAGCGGAAATGAGCTTTTTCGGATGACGCTCCGCTTTTAATTTCGCGATCGCTTCCGATTCCGTAATACCGCTTTTCGCTCGTTTTATAACAATTTTCCCTTTCTTTTCTGGAACCCAAACAATATATTTTTTCCCTTGCTTATTCTTGCCGATAAACACAATATAAGTTTTTTCGCCATAGTATGTATAAGTGCGCTCAATCTGCGTGAAAACAATTTTTTCTTTCGCGCGTTCTAACGCTTTTTCCTCCAATGACTGTTTCGGCATCAAAGCATCTTGATAAACGGATATCGCCTGCCAAACTCCAAGGCATAAAAAAATGAAAAGTAAAACGCCCCATTTTTTCATTTCCATCACATCTTACGTGCGATAAATAGTAAAAATAGCCTGCTTTTTATCATTTTCATCCAAAGCTAGTCCAAACATAAGATTGTCTCGTTTCAATGTTCGGTTCAGACAATCAACAATTTTATACAAGTCCTCGGAATGTTGGATTTTTACGGTAGCGAGCACTTCAATTTTACTTTCCATTTACGTCGTTTCCTCCTGTGTGACACAAATTTTGTTACTTATATGAATAAGGTACAACGGCAACAATACAAATACAACAACAATTTGACATGTTGTATTTCTTCACTAATTATAACAGGTTTGCCTGTTTATTTCATAAAAAATTGCCCACCTACACCATAATTTTAACAGGCGCCTTGCTTTTGCATTTATACGCATGCGGCAAGGCGCTTTTTTCAGTAATTGGATCAAAATAGCCTAGCTATAGATTACGCCATTTTCCGCTCATTTATCATAGCCATTTTTCAAGTTTTTGCAAAAGTTGATCAAGCGATGCTTCATAAATCGTAAGCGACGGTAACGAGTTTAAAAAGTATTTTCCATATGAAGCAGATGTAAGACGGCGATCAAAAACAAATACCGCCCCTTTATCCTTTTTCGTTCGAATTAGTCTTCCAAATCCTTGTTTAAAACGAAGCACAGCCTCCGGAAGAGACAACTCGTAAAAAGGATTTCCGCCTTTAGCGCGAATATACTCGCTTTTTGCTTCGATCAACGGATCATCTGGAGGTGCAAATGGCAAGCGGACGATCACTACTACCGACAATTCGTCACCAGGCAAATCTACACCTTCCCAAAAATTGCTTGTTCCAAACAAAATGGCTTGATCAAACTGTTGAAACGCTCTTGTCAGTTTTGTCGCACTCCCGCTTTGCACCCCTTGAGCAATCAATACATAGTCTTCATTCCGTTCCTCCATCTTCATCGCGGCTGCCGTCAATTTGAGCAATTCATATGACGTAAAGAGAACAAGCATTTTTCCTTTGATTCGTTCGGCAATTTGTGATACCCCTTCAGCAACTACGGCAGCATATTCTTCCAAAGATACAGAAGAAATCGGCGGAAAATCGCTTGGAATCATTAACATTGCCTGTTCTTTATACGAAAACGGAGACGGAATCGTTTGGCAAATCGGATAAAAATCGCTTAATCCAAAACGGGATATTATATATGCAAAGCTGCCATTCATCGTTAATGTTGCCGAGGTAAGCACAATACTTTTTTTCGGCATAAACAGCCGTTCGGCAAAAAATTCATCCAACTGAATGGGCTGTGAGTAAACAGCCGTTGCATTAGCTGCTCCTTTTTCTTCCGCTTCAATCCACCGGACCACCATTGGGTCATCGCTTTCGATTAAATCGTATAATGTATCAATGATTTGGTTCAAGGATGAAACGTCGGAAAAATAGGAATAGGGCTGGGCAGATATGGACGATTCCATGTTGTTTTCTGAAAAAAACGTTTGCAACTGTTTTGTTTCATCGACAAGGTTGGCAACATGGCCGCGGATGCGCCAAAGCAATTCTTTCATTGCGCTCCATTGGCGGCCGCTTTCTTTTTGTGGTTCAAATCGGTAGCGGCAGCGTCCAGATTCCGCTGATTTCCTTTCTAATGCATAACGGCGTATCATGCGAAACAGTTCATCACATTCAAACTGAAGCTCTTCTACAAGCTGCCCGCAGCGTAAAAAATGATTATCCGCATTCCAATGGCGCCCGGCAAATAATTTCATTAATTTTGCGAGCGAACCATTTTCATTCACTTTTCCAATTCTTGTTAGTATTAAACGAATCGAAACATAATCCACTTGCTGCCCAAAATAATGGGACGCTACCTCTTCTAAATGATGCGCTTCATCAATAATCATATGCTCATAATCAGGCAGAAGCGGAGTAGAAGCAGTAACATCATGCAATAAAAAAGCGTGATTCGTAATCACAATATGAGCTTCTTCCGCTCGCTGCTTCGCTCTCCAAAAGAAATTATATTTGCCGCCATTATCTTCCTCATCCATAACTAACAGCGGCCAAAATAAACGCGCGCCGGACGATGCATTCAATTCATCCATATCTCCCGTTTCCGTTTGCGTCAACCAAACAAGAAGCTGACATTTTAATAACACAACATCGTAATTTTGATGATGTTCCTGCAAAAAAGCGATGAACTTGTCCAATGAAAGATAATTGCGCTTTCCTTTCAGCACCGCTACGCGAAGCGGAAACGGAACGACCTCTTTTAAAAAAGGAATATCCCGTTCAAGAAGCTGCTGTTGCAACTGAAGCGTATGTGTACTAATCACAACACGTTTTTGCTGTTCATATGCAAAAAAAGCGCTTGGAATTAAATACGCCAGCGATTTGCCAATTCCTGTCCCCGCTTCGATTAAAGCGTGCTGAGACGTTTCGAGCGCCTCATAAACGAGCTTCATCATTTCCCATTGCCCATCTCGTCTTTCATAATGATCAAGCGGAAGCGTATGCGGGCCAGCAAAAAACGCGGCAAATGAGGCGTCTTTATGATGATCTTCCTCTTTTCTTTGCATCGAAACAGGTTTTTTCAGCGCAATGCCGCGGTAAAATATATACGACTTTTCATCCGCTAAAGACGCCATCTTTTCCATAATGATATTGTCTAACAATGGATATAAATCACTTTTAAGATAAGGAGACAATCTCTTTAGATGCTGCAATGTTATAAGCGGCAGTTGACGCAAACGGTTCAGTAACGCAATGAACAATTTAGCTGTCACTTCCGCATCGCTATCGGCTTGATGCGGCTGGTCATGGTCAATATGCAGCTGTTTTGCTAAATCTCCTAATTTATAGCTTTCGGCAGTCGGAAAGACAATGCGAGCAAGTTCGACCGTATCAATCGTTGGTCCTGAAAACGGGGGCAATCCTGCCATATGCAATTCTTCCTGCAAAAACTGCAAATCAAAAGAGACGTTATGAGCAACAAAATAAGACTGTTGCAACATGTCAGCCACTTTTGCAGCTTCCTCAGCAAAACTAGGTGCATCCGCGACCATTTGTTCAGTAATATTTGTTAATTGCTGAACAAATGGAGGAATGTCTCGTTCTGGATTAAAAAAACTAGAGAAACGATCAACAATTTTCCCGTTCTCAATGACCACCATGCCAAGCTGAATGATGCGGTCGCCTTTTTTCGGAACATTCCCCGTTGTTTCTAAATCAATAATGACAAAACGGTCTTTCATGTTGTCACCTCAAAATAAAAAGCGTAACGAAAGGGGGCTCCCTTTCGCTATCAAAACAGCCCCCTCTCCCTTTATAAAACGGTATGTGCCGGTTCTTCCACAATCAGCTGCTGAATGCGGTTGTTCTCGTCCATAATGGCAATTTTCGGACGATGCTGGGCAATTTTTTCCTCAGGAACGATCGCATAAGAAATAACAATAATGATATCACCCTTTTGCACAAGACGAGCAGCTGCGCCATTTAAACAAAATACTCCGCTGCCGCGTTCACCAGGAATAATATATGTTTCAAATCGCGCCCCGTTATTATTGTTGACAATTTGCACTTTTTCATTAGGCACCATGCCAACCGCATCTAAAATATCGGCATCGATCGTAATGCTGCCAACGTAGTTCAAATTTGCTTCTGTTACACGTGCGCGATGAATTTTCGCGTTCATTAATGTACGAAACATGAAGAAATCCCCTCCTAAAGAAAGCAAATAGCAAAATCATAATTACACGATGTCCAGTGTAATATTATCGATGAGGCGAGCGCTTGCAAAGCGAACCGCAACCGCGATAATCACTTTTCCATGCAGCTTTTCAAGCGGCTTTAAATCTGGGTAAGAATAAACTTCTACATAATCAATCTCTGCATGTGTATGTGTTTGAATATAATTTTTCACTAATGCACAAATCGTCTCTGGATTGCGCTCTCCGTTCTCAATCGCTGTTTTTGCCTGCTGCAGCGCTTGATATAACGCCGGCGCCTCCTTCCGTTCTTCCGGCGATAAGTAAACATTACGAGAGCTTTTTGCAAGGCCGTCTTCTTCGCGAACGGTCGGCACAGCCACTAATTCGATCGGAAAATGAAAATCCCGAATAAGTCCATCCACAACAGCAACTTGCTGCGCATCCTTCATTCCAAAATAAGCACGGGTCGGCATGACAATATGAAATAATTTCGTTAAAACGGTAGCCACTCCATCGAAATGACCAGGTCTTGATTTTCCGCAAAGCACATCAACGCGTTCTTTCACGGTCACTTGTACGCTCAATGGGTGTGGATACATTTCCTCTACACTGGGGCAGAAGAAAACGTCTACACCGTTTTCTTTTGCAATGCGCTCATCACGTTCTATATCGCGCGGGTATCGCGCAAAGTCTTCATTTGGACCGAACTGAAGCGGATTCACAAAAACGCTTAATGCAACGATATCATTTTCCTCGCGCGCCTTTTTTAACAGAGCAATATGCCCCTCATGCAAATACCCCATCGTCGGTACAAAACCGATCGTTTTTCCTTCAAGGCGATATTGCTGCATCATTGTTTGCATATCCTGTATTTTCGTTGTCACAATCATGATCGTTTTCCCCCATATAGCGCAATCCATTCTTCTTCTTTCATCGTAAACATATGAGCGGCTTCTGGAAACTGCCGTAATTTCACATCAGCGATGTAATTTGCGAGCGCGTGAGAAATGGTTTCTTGAATATTAGCGTATTTTTTTACAAATTTTGGAACACGATCTACCCCATATCCAAGAACATCATGATATACTAGCACTTGGCCATCCACTTCGTCACCAGCGCCGATACCGATCGTTGGAATCGTCAACTGTTTCGTTATTTCCGCGGCAATTTGTTTCGGCACACATTCCAAAACGAGGGCGATTGCGCCGGCTTCCTCGCATAACTTAGCGTCTTCTATTAATTTTCGTGCGCTTTCCGCATCTTTCCCCTGCACTTTATAACCACCAAGCACTCCAACGGACTGCGGAGTAAGTCCAAGATGGGCAACAACTGGAACCCCTGCTTTTGTAAAGGCGCGAATAACGTTTACAACGTCATCGGCGCCTTCCACTTTCACTGCGTTCGCTCCTGATTCTTGCATTATGCGTTGAGCATTGCGGAGCGCTTCCTCCATGGATAAATGATAAGACATAAACGGCATATCGGTTACGATAAACGTATTCGGCGCTCCGCGACGAACCGCTTTCGTATGATGAATCATATCTTCGACGGTAACAGGTATCGTTGAATCATACCCTAAAACGACCATTCCGAGCGAATCGCCGACTAAAATCATGTCAACACCCGCCGCCTCCGCCAGTTTCGCCGACGGGAAATCGTAAGCAGTCAGCATGACAATTGGTTCATTTTCTTGCTTCATTTTGAAAAAATCGGTTTTCGTTTTCATTATCTATTCCCTCCTCTTTTGTCGCAGAGGAGATGAATCACCGAACAAAAAAACCTTCTTTCTCTACCTTGAGAAAGAAGGACGCTTATCGCAGCAATCGGCTGAGTTCATCCCTCTGTCCAAGTCCTTCTAAGGATCAAGGCAGATCGTTTTTTATTTGATTGTTCCTTCTTGCCCGGTGCAGTTCTTTCGCAAAAGATACTGCCCATTTCCTTGTTAGTTCGTATTTTAACAAAATTGTTACATTTTTTCTAGATGAATGTTTATAATTGAATATCGGCAGAGTGAATATAATGGATATGTTTTTCTTCATCTTCAAGCATGAGCACACCTTCATCGGTAATGCCCAGTGCAATTCCTTTGATCGTCCCGTTTAACGTTCGGGCGGTAATTTCTTTTCCGATGCTTGTCGCATATCCTTCCCATAATAGTTTAATGGGACGGAAGCCATATTGTAAATACTGTTGATATAATCTTTCAAGCCGCAGCAGAATTTCTTGGACCAGCTGTGCACGTTGAATGCGCTCCCCTTTTTCAATGGCGAGCGATGTAGCAATCGTGCGAATTTCTTCTGGAAATTGATCCAATGTTTGGTTGACATTAATGCCCATGCCGATAATCACCGAATGAATCCGATCAGGGTCTGCTTGCAGTTCCGTTAAAATACCGACACACTTTTTTCCATTGATTAAAATATCGTTGGGCCATTTAATATCCGGGACGATGTTCGCTTTTTCTTGGATCGCTTGCGCAATCGCAACTGCTGTTAACAAAGTAAGCTGCGGCGCTTTTTGCGGCGGAATTGGCGGACGCAAAATGAGACTCATCCATATTCCCGTTCCTTTTGGAGAAAACCATTTGCGGTCCATCCGTCCGCGTCCCGCCGTTTGCTGTTCCGCGATCACAAGCGTCCCTTCTTTTGCTCCTTCATACGCAAGGCGCAAAGCGATCTTTTGCGTAGATGTTACTTCCTCTTCAAAATGAATATAGCGGCCGAACGTTTCCGTCTTTAAACCAAGTTGAATTTCATTTGCTGTCACTTTATCAGGAGTTTTTACAATGCGGTAGCCGAGACGGCGCACCGCTTCTAATTCAAACCCTTCTTTCCGCAATTCTTCGATATGTTTCCAAACAGCCGTACGTGAACAACCTAGCACTTCACTAATTTTTTGTCCAGAAATAAAATCTCCATTCGCCTCTGAAAATAGCTCTAACAATTTTCTCCGCGTATCAGATTGCGATGAATGAGCCATTCGTGAATCCGCTCCTTATGATTATCTACTTCTCCATGAATAACCGCTCGTTCAATGAGTGTCAATATCTCTTTTACCCAAGGCCCTCCCGGTTTGCCAAACCATTTCATGATGTCGTTTCCGCTTACTGCTAATTCTTTCTTTGTTTTAATCGGAAGAGACATAAACAATTCGTTCAATTTCTTTCGATGTTCCTCCACATTTTCGCCGCTTGCCACTGAACGAATCGTTTCCGCGGCAATCGCATGCTCAAGTCCGAATTCAAATAATCGTTCTTTCGTCCAATCACTGCTCGAAGGAATCGTTTGTAAAATCCGTAACGCCATCTCCACTTCTTTGATCAGCCGATTCGGCAGCTTCCACGCTCGTAAAAAGTCAGCGGCCGAATCGACGCAAAGGATATAGCATAAAAATCCCCACCGCTGCCCGCGTGAATCAAGCAGCCTCCAATTATAGCGGGCAGCTGCCTGCAATTCATTCTCTTTGTCACGCAGCATCGGTAAATATAAAAACAACCCTGTTTCTACTAGTAAAGACAAAGCTCGGCTGGCAAACGGACCCTCAAGCAGCTTTTCAAACTCCATCGTCATCCGTTCCACCGAAATATGGGCAAGAAGCGCAGCGTTTTCTATAATCGCCTGCTTTGTTTCTTCGTCAAGGGAAAATCCTAATTGACCAACAAACCGGATCGCGCGCATCATCCTTAACGCATCTTCTGAAAAACGCGCTTTTGGATCACCGACCGTACAAATGATACGATTTGCAATCGCCTCTTGCCCGCCAAATGGATCGATCAACTTTCCTTCTGCATCCATCGCGATCGCATTCATCGTAAAATCACGGCGCTGTAAATCTTCATAAAGGGATCGGACAAACGTAACCGCCCCCGGCCGACGATAATCTTCATATTCACTTTCTGTTCGAAACGTTGTCACTTCGTAGGAAATTCCGTTATGAACAACCACTACCGTTCCATGTTGCGAACCGATATCAATCGTTTTCGGAAATAATTGCATCACTTCATCTGGCAGCGCGGATGTTGCAATATCAATATCGCCAATTTCTCGATTTAATAAAAGATCGCGCACCGCACCGCCTACAAAATACGCTTCATATCCGTGCTGCTGCAATGTTTGAATAATGCCGAGCGCTTTTTGAAATGGTTCTTTCATCACCTCACCCCTTTGCCAATGAAAAATAAATATCTTCATATTGTTCCACAATTTGTTCCGAATAAAATTTTTGATATACCGTTTGAACCGCCTGCTTGGCCATATACATGTGAAGATGTTTGTCTGTTAAAATGCGAAGCGCTTTATTTGCCACTTCTTCCACATTTCCAAGCTCACATAAAAACCCTGTTTTACCGTCTTCAATCACTTCAGGAATGCCGCCGATCGTCGTACCAATGCAAGGAACGCCGCAGGCCATCGCTTCTAATAGCACAAGACCAAAGCTTTCTTTTTCTGATAATAGCATCTTCACATCGCTAATCGAATATAATTCATCGAGCTTGTCTTGTTTTCCTAAAAAGCGTACATCATCACTAAGTCCAAGCTCTGTCACAAGGCGGCTGACGACAGTCATTTCCGGTCCATCGCCGACAAGCAGCAGTTTCGCAGGCAGATGCTTGCGAATGAGAGAAAAAGCGCGCACAACATCAGGAACCCGCTTGACTTTTCGAAAGTTGGATACATGAATGATGACTTTTTCGTTCTCATCAATCCCATATTCTTTCTTTAAATGATTGGCATTTTTTTTGTGATATACACGCTCGTCCACAAAGTTATAGACGGTTTGGATCGGTTTTTGTACGTCAAGAAGCTCATACGTCTGCTTGACAAGCGCATTCGAAACGGCGGTGACAACATCTGATTGCTCAATTCCAAATTTAATCATATCGCTCAACGATGGATCATATCCAAGCACCGTAATATCCGTTCCGTGCAATGTCGTAACAATCTTTAATTTCCCGCCTACCATTTGCTTCGCCAATACAGCGCAAACCGCATGCGGAACGGCATAGTGGGCATGCAACACATCGAGCCGCTCCCGCTTCGCCACTTCAGCAATTTTGCTTGCCAGAGCTAAATCATATGGCGGATATTGAAATACAGAATATTGATTGACGCCCACTTCATGATAATAAATGTTGCCATACACTTTATTGAGACGAAACGGCATGCTCGAAGAAATAAAATGAATTTCATGCCCTTTTTCTGCCAGCAATTTCCCTAATTCGGTCGCAACGACACCAGAACCGCCTACTGTTGGATAACAAACAATCCCTATTTTTAGCTTCATTTTCACACTCCTAGTAAATCATTGAAAATCTTTATTGGTTTTTTCGTAAAAAACCCTTCGGCAAACGTCACTCCGACTTCTTTTCCTAATAACCGCTCACGGCTTTCCACCATTTCAATATAACCGTCTGTAAGCGGTGTATCGACAGATCCAGCCGCTTTTGTAAATTGGCTTTCATAGGAGCGCAAACTGGCTATTTTTTTGTCGATCGTATCACTAATATCGATGACAAAATGCGGGCGTTCCCACGCATTAATCATATAGTAATAGACAGAATGAACGCGATGTGCCGGCAAGTCCGGCTCTGTTTTATAGCGACGGATGCCAGCGGAAAACACCGCCTCTTCCACAAGATGTGCGCAGCGGCCATGATCCGGATGCCGGTCCACCCAATAAGGGGCAAACACAACGTGCGGGCGGTATCGGCGAATCACTGAAACAATGCTTTTAACCGCTTCTTCTGTCACATATAAGCCGCGGTCCGGAAGGACAAGATTTATTCTTGTAGCCACTCCTAATATATCCGCAGCCTCCCTTGCTTCTTTTTGCCGCAATTCCACCGTTCCGTTTGACGATAATTCGGCTAATGTTAAATCGCAAATGCCAATGCGATAGCCTTTTTCGGCATATTTGGCAATCGTTCCACCCATCCCGATTTCGACATCATCCGGATGAGCGCCGAACGCTAACATATGTAATTGCTCATAATCCATTTATTTCACCTTTTCTTCCACGAACAATGTTTCTCCATGCAAAATCGCCGCGCTCTAACCCTTTAATTAAAATTTCCGCCGTCCCCATATTTGTCGCAAGCGGCACCGAATATACATCGCATAAACGAATTAATGCGCTGACATCCGGCTCATGCGGTTGCGCGGTCAGCGGATCACGGAAAAATATCACCATATCCATTTCATTTCGGGCAATCATTGCGCCAATTTCTTGATCTCCACCATATGGTCCTGATTGAAAGCGATGCACTTTCAGTCCTGTCGCCTCTTGAATGCGAAGACCTGTTGTCCCGGTCGCATACAATTCATGCTGTTCTAAAATCGGCTGATAGGCAGTAACAAACTCAATCATATCCTCTTTCTTTTTATCATGCGCGATTAACGCGATCTTCACGATAGCACCCCCGCTTAGTGGCCGTTTTACTCGATAATGTGTTCCAAACCGTATACGAGCGTATGCAATTTCATGACTGTTTCTACTGACAATTTTACTCCAGACATGAACGAAGCGCGGTTGAACGAATCATGGCGAATCGTTAATGCTTGTCCATTTCCGCCGAAAATCACTTCTTGATGAGCGATAAGCCCCGGGAGGCGGACACTATGAATCGGTATGCCGTCATATGTCGCGCCGCGCGCTCCGGCAAGCGTCTCTTTCTCATCCGGATGGCCTTGTTTTTTTGTCGGGCGTACCATCGAAATAAGCTGTGCCGTTTTCACTGCGGTTCCGGATGGAGCATCGAGTTTTTGGTCGTGATGTAATTCGATAATTTCAACATCAGGAAAATATTTCGCCGCCATTTGCGCAAATTTCATCATTAAAATGGCCCCAATCGCAAAGTTAGGCGCAATGATCGCTCCAATTCCTTTTTCTTCTGCTAACGTGGTAAGACGTTGAATATCTTCATCCGTAAAACCGGTCGTGCCAACGACAGGACGGACTCCGTAGCGAAGCGCGATTTCAGCATGTTTTTTTCCTGCTTCCGGTGTCGTTAAATCGATGAGTACATCCGGTTTGATTTCTTCAAAACAGCGGGCAGCATCGGTATATATCGGGGCGTGAATGCCGGAAAATCCTTCGACATCCGCTAAATTTCCCCCGTCATTTTTACGGTCAATGACGGCAGCAAGCTGAAAATGATCGGTCTTTTGTACAAGGGAAACCGCTTCGCGTCCCATTCGGCCACGCGGACCGGCAATGACGATACGGATTGTCTCCATTATGCTTCCTCCTCTTCTTTTCGCGTCCAGCGGTTTTTATCACGGGTACGAAACTTTTCCATCACCATATCATGTGCTTGTTGCAAATCGATATGGAGAGAGTTGGCAAAACAGATAAGGACAAATAGCAAATCCCCTAGCTCTTCTTCAATGGTTTTTTCCTTTTCCGTCTGTTTTTTCGGCTTTTCGCCATAATAATGATTCACTTCCCGCGCCAATTCGCCAAGCTCTTCGGTAAGTCTCGCAAGCATGGCGAGCGGGCTGAAATACCCTTCTTTAAATTGGCTAATATATTCGTCTACCTCTTGTTGCAGCTGCTTCATCGTCTTTTCTTGCATAAACGTCACCTCTCATGTTTTCATGTTAGCTAAAAGCAACGTTTTTGACAAATATTTTTGTGTCTAATGCGCGCACATTGCTTACACAAACAACTTCATCTATAATTAAGGACACTGACTACTATGAAAACGGAGGTAGCCATATGATTTTCGGGCTAAAAATAAAAAATATTATTTTCATTTTACTTGGTGCTGCCATTTTTGCGTTTGGACTTGTCCATTTCAACATGCAAAATAATTTAGCAGAAGGCGGCTTTACAGGAATTACGCTGCTTCTCTACTTTTTATTTGACATTGATCCATCCATTACAAACTTAGCGTTAAACGTTCCTCTCTTCTTTATCGGTTGGAAATTGCTTGGGCGCAATTCGTTTTTATATACGATTATCGGAACGGTAGGCCTTTCTCTTTTCCTCTGGATTTTTCAACGTTACGCCATTCATATGCCGCTAAAGCATGATATGACGCTAGCGGCGTTATTTGCTGGCGTATTTATCGGCGTCGGTCTGGGCATTATTTTCCGTTACGGCGGAACCACAGGCGGCGTCGACATTATCGCGCGACTTGTCCATAAATATAAAGGGATTAGCATGGGAAAAACGATGTTTACGTTTGATGCCGCCGTTATTACTCTTTCATTGCTTTACCTTTCTTACCGCGAGGCAATGTATACGCTCGTTGCAGTGTTTATCGCCGCCCGCGTCATCGACTTTATGCAGGAAGGTGGATATGCGGCGAAGGGAGCAACGATTATTTCAGAAAAAAGCGAGGAAATTGCCAGCAAAATTTTAACGGAAATGGATCGCGGCGTAACGATTTTAAAAGGGCGGGGCTCTTATACGAAACGCGATCGGGATGTATTATATTGTGTGGTGGCGAAAAACGAACTGCCTCGTTTAAAAAACGTCATTATTTCCGTTGATCCCCATGCGTTTGTCGCTGTCACCGACGTCCATGATGTGCTTGGTGAAGGTTTCACACTCGATGAACGGAAGCAGCCGCTAGAACAATAAAAAGGGGCGCCACTCGCCCCCCTTTTCCCTATTCATTTTCATGGGTGCGGTTTTTTTCTTTCTCCCCGCGATATTTCCGCCATCCAACATAAGATAGTGTCAATACAATCATTCCTCCAGTAGAAATGATCACCCATATTAAAGATGGATCGGCTTCGTCTTTTTTGACGCCGTCAAATAACGTCTGTAAGTCTGCGCGCATATTTTTTAAATGTTTTTGCTGATCTTCTTGGCTTAATTGTTGAAATGCCGGTGTTTGCAACATTTCAATCTCTTTATCTATTTTTTTCGCTTCCTCAGGCTGCACATCAATTTTGACGCTTGGCTCAATCAGCTCATAATGGTTTAAAAATTGACGCAGAGAGGCGGTAAATGCTTCCTCTTTTCCTTCTTCTACCGCTTTCTCAAGCTGATCAAACGACCCCATCACTGTTGTTTCCATCTCTGACCAAAGAGGTTGATGTGTCGAATGAATCGCATCAACGACAAGGCGAAACTGTGTTACTTTATCAATTCTTTCCTCCTCCGGCAATGAGGATGCTGTTACCGTTTTCAGTGCATTTTCGTGAGTAATCGTGATCGCGCGAAGTTCATCTGCTGTTTTAAGCCGGTCCCGGGCGTTCATTTGAAAAAACTGATCGGAAAAATACGTCAATACTTCCTTTGCTTCTTCGAAACGTCCATTTTTCGCCAACTGTAACGCTTGATCAGAAATTTGATCTAGTTTTTTCCAACCGCCATCATTTTCGGCGGCGTAATTATGCGATGGAAATAAACAAATGAGCGTGATAAAAGCAAATAGCCATATTCGCTTCATTCTTGTCCCTCCTCCATTAACTATTACAATGTATGAAGGAGTGGACAAGAGTAGACCATTAATTTAATGAAAGAAAAAGTCTCCCTTTTCGTACACATAACATATAACTAATCGCGATCGAAATGATACTAAGCCAAAACGTAAAATAGCCGATTGGCGGCATATATTGATTTAAAACGCTGTAACGCGGCATCATTCCAAAAACATAATCGATGATGTCATTATGTAACGTCCAAACCGCCGCGAACGCTAAATGAGGCAAGCGAAACCGATAAAACGGAGCATATAATATTCCTTCGACCGCCATGGCTCCGTGAGAAATGATTAACATCCATCCTGCGACATCAAGCGTTCCCGTCACTTTCCATACTAACAAGTTCATCACGACCGCCCAAACGCCATACTTCACTAATGTCACGATTGCCAACGCTTCAAGCAGCGGAAAATGACGGCCGAGCAAAAACGCAATCAGAACTAGCACAAAAAATAAACTTGCGGTTGGGCTATCTGGAACAAACGGCAAAAAAATTGGCGGCGTCTCCGCTAATTGATAACGATACCATATATATCCGTAAATCGTCCCGATCACGTTGACTATAAGCAAAAACCATAACACGGAACGATGGGCAAGCAACGGAAAAACCCATTTCATGAATACACACCTGCTCTCTACTTTTCATGAATGAAAAAAGCTGACTAATCATAGCCAGCTTTTTTCTCGATGAACCGTTTATTCCTCTTTTAATCCTGCAATGAATTCAGCGAGTTTTTTCAACTCTTCGTCCGTACCTTTGAAAATGCCTGCAGGCATGCCGCCTTTACCTTCTTTTGAAATTTTCGCGATTTCTTCCGGTGTTAAGCCTGTGCCAATAAGCGATGGCGCAGCTGCACCACCGGATAAATTTTCACCATGGCAGGACGTACATGTGTTAGCTTGGGCAATTTTATATCCTTCTGCGTTTTTGTCAATTTCCACTTCTGCGCGGATTTTTCCTTGTTCAGCAGCTTGTTTCCAGTCATGCGTAACAACGGCTTCCCAAGTTAAATATACTATTGACGCAAGCGTTAAAAGCATCATTCCGGTAGCGACAGGACGCTTCCATGGGCGACGTTCCGGACCGCGATCCAAAAACGGCGCTAACAATAACGCACCAAATGCCAACCCTGGTATCACAATTGCTCCGATCACCGTATAAGGACCTGATGCATACGAATATTTAAGCAATTGATAGAGGAACAAGAAATACCAGTCCGGAAGCGGAATATATGCCGTATCCGTCGGATCAGCAATACGCTCTAATGGAGATGGATGTGCGACCGTCAAACATAAAAAACCGATCAAAAAGACGGCGCCAACCATCCATTCTTTTAATAGGAAGTTCGGCCAAAACGCTTCCGTTTTCCCGGGATATTCCGAATAATCTTTTGGAATATTCGGCTTTCTCACTGCGGGCACGCGGGAATCGCCGACAAATTTCATTCCTTTTCCGCGATGCATTGCATGTTTCCCTCCTTTTTCTTCTCACTAAACAGCGTTTATGCGAATCACAGTGGACCAGAAATACCTTGTCTGCGAATCATTAAGAAGTGCGCAGCCATTAAGCCGAGCAATGCAGCAGGCAAGAAGAAAACGTGGATCGCAAAGAATCTTGTTAGCGTTTGCGCACCAACAATTTCCGGGTCTCCTGCGAGCAACGTTTTAATGGCCGGGCCAATAATCGGCGTCGCTTCAGCGATTTGCAAGCCTACTTTTGTCGCAAATAGCGCTTTCATATCCCATGGCAATAAGTAGCCGGTAAAACCAAGCCCCATCATGACCATGAAGATAAGCACACCAACGATCCAGTTTAATTCGCGCGGCTTTTTGTATGCACCTTGGAAAAAGACACGCAACGTATGTAAAAACATCATGACAATAACAAGGCTCGCTCCCCAGTGATGCATACCGCGGACGATTTGTCCGAACGCCACTTCATTTTGTAAATAATAAACCGATTCCCAAGCGTTTTTAATATCCGGAACGTAATACATTGTTAAAAACATCCCAGATAAAATTTGGATAACAGTAACAAAAAACGTTAATCCGCCAAAACAATAAACAAATGCGGAAAAGTGATGGGCCGGGTTAACATGTTCCGGAACTTCATGGTCAGCGATATCCCGCCACAAAGGCGTAATATCTAAACGCTCGTCAACCCAGTCATAAAGCTTATTTAACACGTATTACGCCTCCCCTCGTGGTTTCGCTTTACCTAAGTATAATTTGCCGTCTTTCACTTTGTACTCGTAACGGTCTAGCGGAGCTATTGGCGGCGTTCCAGGAACATTTGTACCGTCTTTGGTGTAACGCCCGTAATGGCAAGGACAGAAAAATTCATTTGGATGTTCCTTGTCCGTATTCCAGTCTACCGTACAGCCAAGGTGTTTACAAATCGGAGACAGCGCTACGATTTCTCCTTTTTCGTCTTTATACACCCATGCGGATCGCGGCTCTTCCGACTCATACCAAGCGTCTTTTATTTTTACTTTGAAATCAAAACGCTTTGGTTCGGTCGTAATGTCCTTTACATCCGCTACCGCTACCATGTCCGTCCCCGCTTCATCCTTTAAAATCGGATCAACGGCAAAACGGACCATCGGCATTAGCATGCCAGCAGCCATAAAGCCGCCTACACCAGTTAACGTGTAGTTCAAAAATTGGCGTCTTGTTACGCGATTTTTTTCACTCATCGTCTTCCCCCCTCTATACAAAATGAAGTCCAACCGGACGGTATTTGTATAACACAATATAAAACTAGGACATTCTAATGATAGCTCATTCAGCGTGCAAGGTCAATATCGTCATCGCTTTAACCTTTCAACTTCTTCATCACGCTGCTTCATGCCCATTGCGAAATGAAAAAGTTCAGCAACTGAGATGTTTGTTCGCGAATGACTTCTTGCTTATATGATTCATCCATATCCTGCAGTGGAATCGCTGGCACCATCCACAGCCTGCCGGAAAGCTGATTTTCATATTCTTTCCATGTGCGGTCACATGTCACATAAAAAACATGCTTCATCCCATGTTCCATCAGCTGTCTTGTCCAATCCCCAAGCCGCCGAATGAGTTCTTCACACTGTTCGCTCATAAAATACGTAAATGGCGGAAATAAAAACAACCTCCCCTTTAGTTGACGTTCCGCCTCATGAACAATTAGCTGCACAAACTCTCCTCCGGATGCAGCCTCTTTGGCGCCATCGGCAATCGTAATCGGAATAAGCGGAATTAAAGCTGTGTCAATATAATCTTTTTCTTTCACATATATCTCCACATCTGCTGCTGCCCACTTCATGCACATTCCCCTTCTTTTCAACGTCATTTTCTTTATCACCATACCATATTTTTTGCAAAAAGAAAAACCTTGCGTTCCGCAAGGTTTCACAACTGTTTCAACTGATCAGTAAGGCGGCGAAATGCCTCTTCATCTTGACGGTCTAGCGCGTCGTCAATGAGTTTCATTAACCGTTCTCGTTGAAATTCATAAAGCGATTTTTTTAAAAATTGCTCAGCCAACCGCCGATCGTTTTCATTTACTTGCACTTGTTTTGGAGCATATGGATTTTCTTCCAATACTGCGACATATTGCGGAGAATGGAAAGAAGCACGGAAATTCAACTGGATATAAATATCTTCATCCCGATTTAAACGAATATCATGAAACGATTTTTCCGCATCTGTCGTCATGACATTGCCTTTATAAAAACGGAACGGGACATCATCGACGCAATGAGTTGACATAATGATGCCGCGCGGACAATATTGGGCATTTTCCACAAAATGAACCTTTTGCATCAGCTGATCATGGCTCATTAGATAGTTTAAAATCCAGACACATTCCCGGCGTTTTAACTGGTAATGATTTAAAAACCAACGAATAAACTCTTTTTTCTCATTCACGGATACATGCGTCATTATGCGCTTCCCCCTCAATCGTTTTCCAAGAAAGAGGTGATATTCACCGCAATCCCCTACTCCTCCAATTGAAGCAATATGTCTGCTGCCTCTATGTGCCCAGGATCGAGACGTACGATTTGTTGAAATATTTCTTTCGCTCTCTCTCTATTTCCTTCTTCGATCAGAAAATAGCCATATTCTTCAAGAAAATCAACATTATCCTTAAAGAAAGTATATGCCTCCCGGTAATGGTTTAATGCATCAGAATACATCTCAAGCTTATGTTTCGCGCGCGCTAAATCCCATTCAAACTGAGGATCATACTCCCCTTGTTTCATCGCTTCTTCCAAGCAGGAAACGACTTCTTCATATCGCTCTTGATGCAATAGCAACGCACATAACGTAGTCAGCGCCTCGATATATCCTTGGTCAATCTCGATGGCTTTGCGCAGCCACGACTCTGCTTCATCCGGTTTTTTTAGTTTTAATGCGACTTTTCCGGCATATAACAATAATTCTTTATTCCACTCATCAACGTGAATCCCTTCTTTTGCAATTTCATAGCTTTTCTCAAGCTGTCCTTCTTGCTCATATGCTTTGGCTAAATATAGATAAAGCGGCACATATTCAGGGTCAAGCTCTTTTAGCTCGCTTAACTTTTCGATTGCGGTTCGGTAATACTCCGCTTGAAACGCCGTAAATCCATAACCGAATAATGTCCGGCTGTCGATTTTTTCTTGCAGCGCTTCGTCGTAATATGGCAATGCCTGCTCAAATTCCCCGCATAAACTGAGCGCTTCGGCGAGCCGTTCTGGAATGTGAGTACCGGCAATCGTCTTTTCTTTTTTTAATACTTTTTCATAAAACGGTATGCTTTTTGGATATTGTCCCATCGAAAAATATAGCTCTGCTAACGCAAACTGAATAATCGGCTCATCCGGCATTTTTTCATATGCTTGTTGGAGCTTTCGTTCACTTACTTCCTCGAGCCCTTGCATTTGATACAAGTCAGCGGCAATCAGACACGCACGGGCAAAAAGGGGATCATCTTCATCGATTTGTTCTAAAATTTCAAGCGCTTTTTCTTCCTCTTCCAGCTCTGTGTATACTTCAGCTAAAAATAGCCGCACTTCTCCTTCATCAGGATAACGAAGCGATAGCTCCTCAAGCAATTCTTTCGCTTCTTCTAACATTCCCCATGAATATAAATAATCCGCAAGCTCGTATTTTTCTTCATCACTGCCATTTTTTTTGATGTCAGGCACAAGTCCTAATGCTTTGTCTACTTCTCCGTTTTCCACAAGACGAACGATTTCCTCGATTCGTTTCATATGCATAAACCCTTTCCTACTGAAGATGTGCAACAAACATTCCCGGTGCGCGGATCACCCGCTCCATGCCAAATCCGGGATAAAAGTATATTTGATTTCCTGCTTTAAGCAATCTTCCTTTATGAACCGTAATAACAGGAACATGATTATCATAATCGACAATAGGCGTTTCGGCAACTAAACGGCTCACAGATTCTTTTTTATATAAATTATAATCTACTTCTCCACCGATACGAAGATCTCCTTTTTGCGGATAAATCCCAATTTTCTTTAACACATCAAGCGAAAGCGGCGTTCGTTCCTGTAATGGAAATGGGATAAATGGAATATGATGAGCAGCAAGCAGTTTTCGCCACGTCGCTTCTTGTTTTTTCGTTCGGCTTCCATTTGGCCAATACGGCACAAATGGAGGCCGATATGTTTTTAACACCTCTGCGATCCAATGCCATGGGACGGAATGCAACATATCATTTTCTTGCATTTCGACAAAAATGACAGGAACTTTCCATCGTCTGCAAGCGATCATTAATGACGGAGTAAGCGTACGAAGCGGAACTTTCACACCGATGAAATAATCAATGGGGCTATTTAATAAATGCTGACGCAAGCGTTGCAACGCGGGAGCAAGCTGGCTTTCAAAAGAAACATCGCAAACAGCGAGCAGTGTAGTGCATCCTTGTGCGATTAATTGCTGTTGAACATATTGTTTAAATTGCAAAAACGTCCGCGGCTGTTGAAACGAAAAATCGAGCATGACATGACCGGGTGTTACGATCATCTCCCCTATTTCCATTCGCATCCATGTATACCGATCCGCCTGCTCGCTTATATAATCAATGCGATTACTATCAATCACGAGCGAGCAGCGTTGCAGCTGTTCTTGGCGAATGACGTACGCTCCTTCAATCACATATGGCATGTCTTCATTCCCCCTTTACGACAAGCTATGAAGGAATGAAAAGACATATGAATAAAAAAGCAAGAAACCTGTATTTGGTTTCTTGCTTCTACATTAAGGAATGAAGATGATCAAAAAACGATGGATAAGAGACTGCCACCGCTTCTGGACGTTTTAAACAGACAGTTCCTTGCGTAATGCAGGCAGCAATCGCTAGCATCATGCCAATACGGTGATCACCGTAGCTATCAACGACAACGTCCTTTGCCTTTAACGCTGATTTTCCATGAATGACCATGCCATCAGCTGTCGCTTTAATATCCGCGCCAAGTTTTCGCAGCTCTGTCACAACCGTATCAATTCGATTCGTTTCCTTCACTTTCAATTCGCTCGCATCTTTAATAACGGTCGTACCTTCCGCCTGCGTTGCAAGCAAGGCAATGATCGGGATTTCGTCGATTAATCGCGGAATAAGAGCGCCGCTGATTTCCGTCGCTGTTAAATTGGAGGTGCGAATGGTAATATCGCCAAGCGGTTCTGTTTGCTCGTTACGAATGTTTTCGATCGTCATTTCCGCACCCATTTTTTGTAGCACATCGATAATTCCCGTTCTTGTCGGATTGAGCCCGACATTTTTTAACGTAATTTCGCTGTTTGGTACAATTGCGCCAGCTACTAAGAAAAAGGCTGCCGACGAAATATCTCCCGGAACGTATATATTTGCGCCTATTAGCTGCTGCGGTCCGGTAATAGAAACTGTAAGGTCGTCCACTGTTACGCTTCCACCGAACAACCGAATCATTCGTTCGGTATGATCGCGAGAACGATGAGGTTCCGTTACTGTCGTAGTTCCATTTGTTGTCAATCCCGCCAATAAAATCGCCGACTTCACTTGTGCGCTCGCGACAGAAGACTCGTAATGAATGGGCTGAAGTTCGCCGCCGCGAATGGATAACGGGGTATAGTTCCCATGCTCGCGGCCGTCAATGTGCGCACCCATCATTTTTAGCGGCTTTGTCACTCTACCCATCGGCCGCTTGGCGATCGATTCATCGCCAATTAAGCAAGAATGGAACGGACATCCCGCTAGAATCCCGAGCAATAATCTTGCCGTTGTCCCGGAATTGCCAACATTTAAAATGTCAGATGGCTCCTTAAGACCTTTTAATCCCTTTCCTTCGACAACAACATCGCTTCCGTTTTGCTCAATCGACACTCCCAATTTTCGAAAACAATCGATCGTACTTAAACAATCTTCTCCCTGTAAAAAATTCGCGATGGTCGTTGTTCCATTAGCAATTGCTCCAAGCATCACAGCGCGATGGGAAATCGATTTATCCCCTGGAACATTGATGGTTCCTCGTAATGATGAAATATTGGTTCGCAACGGTTGCACATCTTCCCCCTCCGTTTACACTTCATATGTTTCGTAATTCGTATGTCTTTGAATACAGGCTTTCGCCTTCGCCCGATCTTCCTCGCTTTGAAAGCTAAGGCGGAGCACACCGTAAATTTCTTCCCTTGTCTCAATAATACGAATATTTGTTATGCTAATTTGTTCTTTTGCAAGATAGCCGGTAATTTCGGAAATAACCCCAGGATAATCAGGAACATCGACATATAGATCGTAAAAAGATGGAATTGCCCCTTTCGTTCGCGCTGGAAGCCCGTCGCGAAATTGTTTTGCTTGTAAAAAATACCGGTAAATCGCTTCGCTATTTTCCTCTTCCACAATGGAACGAAGCTTTTGCATCTCTGAAATCCAGCCATCAAATAGCGCCAACATTTCGTCTTTATTATGTATAAAAATATCGCGCCACATTTCCGGGTTGCTTGAAGCGATGCGCGTAATATCGCGGAACCCCCCTGCGGCAAGACGGCTGACAAGCGGATTTTCTTTTTCATACTGTTGTGCTTGATGGACAAGACTTGCTGCAATAATATGCGGAAAATGGCTAATCACTCCAGTAATGCGATCATGTTCTTCTGGCGACAGCACAACAAACTGTGCTTTCGTTCCCTTTAGCCACTCTTTTAGCCGTTCCACATCCCTTGCCGCTACATCATTCGTCGGCGTCAAAACGTAAAAGGCGTTTTCAAACAAATGCGCCCTTGCTGCAGCAACGCCGCTTTTATGCGAACCTGCCATCGGATGGCCGCCGATAAACGTTATTCCTTGCTTTCCTAACTGTTTTGCATGTTTGACAATTCGTTGCTTTGTGCTTCCAACATCCGTGACAATTACATTTTCTTTTAATACACTGAAAGGCATCTCCGCCAAGATTTTTTCCGTTTGCATAACAGGAGTGGCTAAAATGATTAGATCAGCCTGTCTCAACCCTTGTTCAAGGGAAGAAGCAATTTCATCAATCACTTTTAATGAACGAGCAAGTTTCAGCTCATTCTCATTTACATCATATCCGATAATGACGGCGTTCGGATGCGCTTTTTTTATCGCTAGCGCCATCGAACCACCGATTAAACCAAGTCCAACAACAAAGACGTTTCCTTCCAACTGCTTCACCTTCTTGTGTAAAAATGCTCCCGTTGCTTAAAAGCAACGGGACGGCCTTATATAAGCTGCTTTTCTTTCAACATTTGCGTTAATGCATGAATGATTCGTTCGTTTTGCTCTTTGGAACCAACCGTAATGCGCACCGATGTCGGAAAACCGAGCGCATTGCCGGAGCGAACGATGATGCCCCGCTCAAGCAAATATTGAAACACTTCGTTTCCCTCGATACCAAAATCAATTAAAATAAAGTTCGCTTGTGACGGATAATAGCGCAGCCCATTTTCCTCACAAAAACGATAAAACGTCTCTAACCCTTGTTTATTTTTTTCGACACATTCGCGAATGAATGCTTGATCATCTAAAGCAGCAATGGCAGCTGCCTGCGCGACGCTTGATGTATTAAATGGCTCGCGCGCCGGTTCGATCTCACGAATGAGCGTTTCGCTGGCAATACCGTATCCAACCCGCAGCGCTGCTAAACCGTATGCTTTTGAAAACGTACGCAAAATCATTAAATTATCATATTGGCGGAGAAGTGGAACGGTTTGCGGATAATCATTCGCCGTTGCGTATTCATAATACGCCTCATCCAAAACGGCAAGGACATGGCTAGGAACTCGCTCAAGGAAAGAGGTTAATTCCTGCTCGTTCACATACGTCCCTGTCGGGTTGTTCGGGTTGCATATCCAAACGACGCGCGTTTGTTCATCAATTGCATTCAGCATTGCTTCTAGATCGTGTCGCCCATCCACCAGCGGAATTTCACGAATTTCCGCCCCTTCAATCACCGCGTTATGACGATATTGTGGAAACGTCGGCGCAGCCATCACCGTATTCGTATTCGGAGATAAAAACGCGCGGCAAATAATTTGCACGACTTCATCCGACCCGTTGCCGAAAATAAGCTGTGTTTCGTTGACCCCTAAATGTGTGGCAACTTTTTCGCGCAACAGACGTGCGTATCCATCGGGATAAATGGCAAGATGATCTAATTGTTTCATCACCGCCTCTTTCACAGCAGGTGAACAACCATATGGATTTTCATTGGATGCTAGTTTAATAATATCGGTAAGCCCGTACTCTCGTTTTACTTCTTCAATAGATTTTCCCGGCTGATAAGGGGGAAGCCCCCGCAACTGTGTTTTAATTTCCATGATGACACTCCCTATCCTTCAGTTATTGCATGCCGTATTTATCGCAACGGTGCTGTTAGCGAGCGAGCGTAACGGCGAAACTCGGCAAGCGCCTCCTCTTTTTTCTCTTCCGTTTGCAAAAGGTCGTTAAGCTGTTCAATTTTTTGAACAAGCGCGCTGCCAATGACGACCCCGTCACAATAGTTTTTTAGCATGCTAACTTGTTCGCTTGTCGAAATGCCAAATCCAACAACGACAGGAACGCGGCTATGCCGCTTTACTTCGGTTAAAAAGTCGTTTAATGTTTCCGGCAATGTATCACGCACGCCGGTCACACCGAGCGATGAAACGCAATATAAAAATCCTTGCGCATTGGAGGCAATCATTTCAATTCGTTTTTTCGACGTCGGTGCTACGAGAGAAATAAGCGGAATTCCCGTCGCTTCGCCGAGTTTACGAATCAGCTCACTTTCTTCAAACGGCAGATCTGGAATTAAAATGCCGTTCACTTCATTTTTTCGCGCTAAAGCAAAAAAGGATTCTTCTCCTAATTGTAACACAGGATTGTAATACGTAAAGAGAATAATCGGAATTTTTACTCCTTTTTTTCGCATTTCCGGAACTAATTCAATTGCTTTTTTTAATGTCATTTGCTGGCGAAGCGCTCTTTTTGCCGCCCGTTGAATAATCGGTCCGTCCGCTAACGGATCGGAATACGGAACGCCTAGTTCAAGAATGTCAGCCCCTGCTTCCTGAAGCGCCAATGCGAGTTCGATCGTTATATCCGGCCGGGGATCTCCGGCGACAATAAACGGAATAAACATCGGTTTAGTTACGGTTAGCAACTGCAATGCCGTTTCCTCCTTTTGCAACATTCATCATTGTCTGCACATCCTTATCACCGCGGCCAGATAAACATACGAGCACCGTTTGATCGCTTCGAAGCGTTTTCGCAAGTTGAACCGCCTTCGCTAAAGCATGCGCTGACTCGATCGCCGGAATGATCCCTTCTTCCCGAGATAACAATTGAAATGCCCAAATCGCTTCCTCATCCGTAACACTTTCGTAACGAACGCGGCCGATGCTGGCTAAATAAGCGTGTTCCGGTCCAACACCTGGATAATCGAGGCCTGCGGAAATAGAATATGGCTCAATAATTTGCCCATGTTCATCTTGCAATAAATACGTCAGCGACCCATGAATGACTCCTTTTGTCCCTTTTGTGATCGTTGCAGCATGGTGCGGCGTATCGATTCCTTTTCCCGCCGCTTCTACACCAACAAGCGTCACGTTATCTTCTAAAAACGGATAAAACATGCCAATTGCGTTGCTTCCGCCGCCCACGCACGCCACAATCACATCCGGAAGTTTTCCTTCCCGTTCGAGGAATTGCTGTTTCGCCTCATCACCGATAATACGCTGAAATTCGCGCACCATTTTCGGATATGGATGCGGGCCGACAACAGAACCGATCATATAGAAATGATCGTCGCAATGTTGCACCCAATAGCGGATCGCCTCGTTTGTCGCGTCTTTTAAGGTACGATTTCCACTATATGCAGGAACGACTTTGGCACCTAATAATTTCATCCGGAATACGTTTAATTCCTGACGTTTTATATCTTCTTCCCCCATAAATACGATGCATTCCATCCCGAAATGAGCCGCTACCGTCGCCGCGGCAACACCGTGCTGACCTGCTCCCGTTTCCGCAATAATCTTTTTCTTTCCCATTCGTTTTGCAAGCAATGCTTGCCCAATCGCGTTATTGATTTTATGGGCGCCTGTATGGTTTAAATCTTCTCGTTTTAAGTAAATTTTTGCACCGTTTAGTTTTTTCGTTAAATTAGACGCAAAAGTAAGCGGTGTTGGACGTCCAGAATACTCTTGTAAAATTCGGACGTATTCTGCTTTAAACTCCTCATCGGCAAGTGCCTTGGCAAGCTCTTCTTCTATTTCCTCAAGCGGCCGCATTAATGTTTCCGGAACGAATTTTCCGCCAAAATCGCCAAATCTGCCATTCTCGTTTGGAACGTTATACATAATTCGCCACCTTCTCTTCAATTTCTTTCATTTTTTTTATGCTTTTTTCTCCGTTTTCTTCGATGCCGCTGCTGATGTCGATGCCGTAAGGACGGTACGAAAGCAGCTTTTCAATATTTTCCGGGGTGATTCCCCCGGCAATGAAACAAGGAACTGCTTGCCGCGCAGCTTCCTCTAAATAAAACGGAACATTTTCCCAATCGAATGTCATTCCTGTTCCGCCCCACGCCCCGTTTACACGACTATCTACTACATATCCGTCCGCAACACCGGCATATTGCTTCATCTTCGCGAGCGCCTTTTCATCGTGATGAATCGCCTTCCAAACGGAAAGATCTGTCATTTCTTTTATTTTTGCAATGTGTTCGACTGTTTCATGGCCGTGGCATTGGATCACCGCAAGCGGAAGTTGTGACGCCGCGTGGATGATTTGATCGATTGGCGCGTTGACAAACACGCCGACAAGCTGTTTGCCGCCAAGCGATATATATTGGAGCCATTGTTTTACCATTTCCACTTCCACTTTTCGTTTGCTTTCCGCAAAAATCAGCCCAACATAATTTGCTCTGCTTCGAACGCTTTTTTGTAAATCAGACGCGGTGCGGTTGCCGCAATATTTAAGGACCGGCAATGGATTCAACCTCCCGAAATAATTCGTAAATCGCTGCTTCCACGTCGTCTTTTCTCATCAGCGATTCTCCGACGAGCACGGCGTCTGCACCGTATGTTTGCACCGTTTTTAAATCAAGAGAAGTGCCAATGCCGCTCTCGCTGACAATGATGCTTGCGGTTGGTACAAACGGAATGACCTTGCTTGTCGTTTCCAAAGAGGTGACAAACGTATGCAAATCGCGGTTGTTAATCCCAATGATTTCTGGAATAAAAATATCTAAAATATTTTCCAGCGTTTTACGCTCATGCACTTCGACCAAACATTCCAATCCTTTGTCGTATGCTTCCTGATATAGCTCATACAACGTTTTTGCCGGCAGCGCTTCGCCGATTAATAAAATCGCGTCAGCTCCAATTCGTACGCTCTCTTCGATTTGAATGCGATCAATAATAAAATCTTTGCGCAAAATCGGAAGCTGTACCGCTTGTTTTATATCGCTTAAATAGCCGCGGTGTCCTTGGAAATATCGTTCATCCGTCAATACGCTGATCGCATCCGCCCCCGCTTTTTCATACGCTTTTGCGATCGCCACAGGATGAAAATCCGGTCGAATTAACCCTTTTGACGGGGAAGCCTTTTTCACTTCCGCAATAAGACCGATAGAACGGTTTGGTTTTTTCAGCGCCGCCGATAATGAACGACGCTGTACGTTTTGCAAAGGCTTTGGCAATGTGAGTGTTTCTATTTCTTTCTTTTTTGTTGCAATAATTTGTTCAAGCATACTTTTCTACCTCTTTCATGCGCAGTCGCTCAAATTGTTCATAGGCTTTCTTTGTCATCATCGCTTCTTTTGCCATTTCGACCCCTTCGCGAATCGTCGCTGCTTTCCCCGCCGCATATAACGCGACGCCAGCATTAAGAATGACGATATTGATCGCGCTTTCGTTTGCTCTTCCTTCCACTACTGCCTTTAATAGTTCAGCACTTTGTTGAACCGTACGAACTTGAACGTGTTCTAACTTTCCACGCGCGAGCCCATATTGTTCCGGCGCGATCGTGAAACGGCGAATTTCACCATGTTTCAGTTCGACTACATCTGTTTCCGCCGAAATGCTGCATTCATCAAGTCCGTCTTTTCCGGTTACCAATAAAACGTGTTCCGAGCCAAGTCGGTGAAGAGTTTCCGCAAGTTTTTCCGCGTATTGTGTCGAATAAACACCGATTACTTGCCGCTTGCACCGTGCTGGATTCGAAAGTGGTCCAATTAAATTGAATACAGTGCGAAACCCGATTTCTTTACGCGGCAATGCAGCATATTTCATGGCGGAATGATATAGAGGCGCGAACAAAAAAGCCAATCCTTTCGTTTTTAGCGCTCGTTTCGCTTCCTCCGGGGTTGCTTGAATATCAATATGAAGCGCTTCTAATACGTCCGCGCTTCCGCTTTTTGAGGAAACCGCCCGGTTGCCATGTTTGGCCACTTTGACACCAAGCGATGATACGACGATCGCCGCCGCAGTGGAAATGTTGAATGTCGATGCCCCGTCTCCCCCTGTTCCGCACGTATCAATGGCTTCTTCTTCATAATCGAGCGTCATCATTCGGCTGCGCATCGCTTTCACCAATCCTGTCAATTCATCGACCGTTTCCCCGCGCAACCGCAAAATGGATAAGAAACTGGCAATCTGGCTGGCAGAGGCTTCTCCAGACATTATCATCATCATCGCCTCATACGCTTCTTCTTCTGTCAACGTATACCCGTCAATACATTTGGCAAGAAGTTGCTTAAACATATATATTCTCTCCTTTCACAAACAATCGTTCGGCACGTTCCATCGCTTTGATTAAGGCGCTCGCTTTATTGCGCGTTTCTTTCCACTCCAATTCTGGAACGGAATCCGCGACAATTCCCGCGCCTGCTTGCACGTAAGCATAACCGTCTTTTACAATCGCGGTGCGAATCGCGATACATGAATCAATATTGCCGTCAAAACCGATGTAGGCAATCGTTCCAGCATATAAATTTCTTGCCGTCGGTTCTAGCTCCTGTAAAATTTGCATCGCCCTTACTTTCGGCGCACCGCTTACCGTTCCGGCTGGAAAGGCCGCTAACAGCGCGTCAATCGGATGAATTCCTTCCTTTAACACACCCGTTACTTTCGAAATCAGATGCATGACGTGGGAGAACTTTCCAATTTCCATTAACACTGGCGTCTCGACTGTACCATATTTCGCTACTTTTCCGATATCGTTGCGGGCTAAATCTACTAACATATAATGTTCGGCTCTCTCTTTCGGGTCATTGTAAAGCTCCCTTTGAAGATGCTCATCTTCTTCTGCCGACCGTCCTCTTCTTCTAGTCCCGGCGATCGGGTGGATTTCCATATGACGGTTATGCACTTGAATTAACTTTTCCGGAGAGCTTCCGACAATTTCGATACCGTCTAGCTGAAAATAAAACATATATGGCGACGGATTAATATGACGCAGCATTCGATAAATGTGAAACCCGCTCACTTGAATCGGAACGGTAAATCGCTGGGACAATACCGCCTGAAAAACATCTCCGCTGGCGATATAGCTTTTAATGGTTTCTACATCCCTCATAAATGATGCTTTGTCATAATTGGATATGACACCTTGAAAGGAAACACGCGTTTCTTCGTCATCGTGATGAAGCAATAACAATGGCTCTTCCCTTCCGCTTGCTGCTTTTTTCATCAATGTTTCGATCCGCTTTAACCCTTCCCCGTACTTTCTCTTCTTCGCTTCTTCTGTGTCCTTGTCGGATATGCGGACATAATGAATAAACACAATCTCACGCTTATGATGGTCAAACACGATCAACGATTCACAAAACGTAAAATAACCCGTCTTCAAGGAAATATCGCGATTGGAATGAATTGGGACTTTTTCGATTGCGGAAATGAAATCATATCCTAAAAAACCGACCGCGCCGCCGGTAAATGGTATCTCGCTTGCAAGCTGCTTGACGCGCAGCTTCTGCTCAATGAACAGAAATGCTTCTTTTAACGAAGAAGCTTTCATCATTTCTTCGCCGCGCTCATCCATCACAGAAAACGTATGGCCGGTTTCACTCTCAATCGTTAAAAACGGCGATAAACCGATAAAGGAATAGCGGGCCCATGGCGATTGATCATCTTTGCTTTCTAGCAAAAACACCGCTTCACTTTTTAAATTTTCAAATATTTTCACCGGTTCAAACACATCTGCAAAAAAGCGGCGTACAATCGGAATGGTCTGGAAATGAACCGCATCTTCCAAAAAAGTGGTGATTGTGCAGTTTTTCATTATCTCTCCTCCGTTCATTCGGATGGAGAATGAGGGTTTATGAGGCGAAAAAGGGGAATAAAAAACCCAAAGACAGATGTCTTTGGGTAGATTTCTCATCACACGTACAAAAACTCACCTCAACTAAACTCACTCATTCTCATCTACCCTAAGCTCTGCTCTTACTCTGCTTATTACTTTTGTTTCCTATGATATTACATTTCTGGTTTTTTTGTCAATGACAAATCTGGGCGCAATGTGACGGCATCTCGTAAATAAATGTGGGAAATTTCCTCTTGTTTCTTCGTTGTCTCAACAGTCATCATCACACGTATGCAACGCGGCAATGAGTTGGGAACCGGAATTTCTCTCATACACATAACCGGAACGTACGTCCATCCTTCTATGCGGCGCAGCGCTTGTGCTGGAAACGCCGCGGTAATATCTTCGGTAACAGATATAAGAACGAACGATACGTCGCTTGCGGTTACGTCATTGGCGCGAATCATTTCTTTCAGCAATGTTTCTGTAGCATCGACAATTTCCTCCGCTTCATTACGTTCAACAGTAATGGCACCTCGAATTCCGCGGATCATTCTCTCCCTCCTCCCGCTGAAATTTGCGAAGCAATGCCAGCAGCGTTTCATCATCGAGCGGTTTTATTTCTGCCATGCCAATGTCTTTCAAAAGCACCATGCGGACCGTTCCTGCTCTTGCTTTTTTATCCCCTTTCATTTTTTCAAGGAGACGGTTTATATTTAGTTGTTTCGGAATGGAAACAGGGAATCCATATGTACGAAACCAAGAAGAAAAACGATCGTAATCCAGCGATATGTTATACACCCGCTCGCTTACAAAAATCGCAAAGAGCATCCCAAGCGCCACCGCATCGCCATGCGTCATCGCTCCATAGCCAAGTTCATTCTCAAGCGCATGCCCAAGCGTATGCCCAAAATTTAAATGCGCGCGAACGCCAGTTTCTTTTTCATCTTCCCGCACGATGCTTGCCTTTACTTCAATTCCTTTTTTAATGCAATATTGCAATCGCTCCCCTTTTAAGTCCGCAAGCTCGCGGATTTCTTGCCGCAGCCATTGATAAAAATCGCGGTCGCGAATAAGCGCGTGCTTAATTACTTCGGCAAAACCGGAGCGCAATTCTTTTTCCGGCAAGGAACGCAAAAAAGCAATATCATAAACGACCGCTTCCGGCTGGTAAAACGCTCCGATCATGTTTTTTCCAAGCGGATGATTGATCGCCACCTTTCCGCCAACGGCGCTGTCATGCGCAAGAAGCGTCGTCGGGATTTGAATGTATGGGATGCCGCGCATATAAGTGGCAGCGACAAATCCAGCTAAATCGCCGACAACGCCGCCGCCAAAGGCAAGAATAAGTGATTTGCGGTCAAGCCCGTATTGAAGCGCAGCGGTTTGACATGCATAGTATTGCTCAAATGATTTCGCCTCTTCCCCGCTCGGTATGACATATGTGTACACATCATAATCATTGGCAAGCAATGCGCGAAGTTTCGATAAATACAATTGTTCCAACGTTTTATCGGTGATAATAAGCAATTTCGTCCCTTTGGAAAAAGACAATTGCCGGAGAATGTCCGGAAGAGACTCAATGATTCCTTCACCGAGAAATAACGGATACTGTTTTGTTTTCGTTTCAATAACGATTTGTTCCATCGTTAAAACTCCCTTGCATAACGGCGCATTTTTTCTACGTTTTCTTTAATGAGATCCATTCGGTCTTGACCGAACTGATCAACGATTGCCGAAGCAACTTCCCAAGCGACTACTGCTTCGGCGACAACGCTTGCCGCTGGTACCGCACAGCTGTCCGAACGCTCGATGCTTGCTGTAAACGGCTCTTTCGTTTCAATATCCACGCTTTGCAATGGCTTGTAAAGCGTTGGAATCGGCTTCATTACCCCGCGTACGACAATTGGCATCCCGGTTGTCATCCCGCCTTCAAATCCACCGGCGCGGTTTGTCCGGCGCGTAAATCCTTTTTCTTTGCTCCAAATAATTTCATCATGTACTTCGCTTCCCGGGCGTCGCGCCGCTTCAAAGCCGATGCCAAATTCAACGCCTTTAAATGCGTTAATGCTCACAATCGCCGCGGCAATTTTCGCATCAAGCTTCCGGTCGTAATGAACGTGGCTGCCGACCCCTGCAGGGACGCCTTCGACAATGACCTCCACAATGCCGCCGATCGAGTCGCCGTTTTTCTTCGCTTCATCGATCGCTTCCATCATTTTGACTGCCGCTTTTTCATCAAAACAGCGCACCGGCGACTCTTCTGTCACTTGCTGCAATTCCTCAAGCGAACGATAATCCATTCGCTCCGCACGAACTCCGCCAATTTCTATCACATGTCCGGCGACGCGAATGCCAAGCTCTTCTAAAATCCGCTTTGCCACCGCTCCCGCCGCAACTCGCACCGTCGTTTCCCGGGCTGACGATCGTTCTAATACATTGCGCATATCACGATGCCCGTATTTTAATGCACCATTTAAATCGGCATGCCCAGGACGCGGACGCGTCACCTTCCGTTTTACTTCTTCTGCTGAATCGATCGGCTCAATTGACATAATGTTTTGCCAATGTTTCCAATCACGGTTTTCTACGACAAGCGTGATTGGCGAGCCTAACGTTTTCCCGTGGCGCACACCGCTGAAAATTTTCACTTCATCTTTTTCAATTTGCATCCGCCGACCACGGCCGTACCCTTTTTGTCTTCTTGCCAGCTCTTTATTAATATGTTCAGCAAGCAACGTCAGCCCAGCCGGCACTCCTTCTAAAATGGTCGTTAACTGTGGTCCGTGTGATTCTCCCGCTGTTAAATATCTCATCCTGTTCTCTCCCTTCAACTCTTTAACGCGGTTAAGTAACAATATATCATAAATTAAAAAAATGAAAATAGTTTTTGATAAAAAAAGAATTCATCTTGCCGATGAACTCTTTCATAAACTATTTTATTTTGCGATAAAAAAATGTGTCTTCTATTTCAAAACCGTATAAGGCTGGGTTAAAAATTTGTTCCGTGCTGCCGACAAACAGTATTCCGCCTGGCCGCAACGCTTGATTAAATTTATAGTAGAGTTGTTGTTTTGCCTCCTCTGTAAAATAAATAAGCACATTGCGGCATACAATTAAATCAAATTGACGGCCGAATGGATCGGCAAGCAAGTTATGCTTTTTAAACGTCACCGCTCTTTTTATCTTTTCGTCGATTTGATAATACATTCCTTCTTTCTTAAAAAACTTTTTTTTCATTTCTTCCGGAATTTCTTGCAATGACCGTTCCGTATACAGCCCTATTTTCGCGCGGGCAATCGCGTTTTCATCGATATCTGTTGCTAAAATGGAGACATGGGCTAGCGGTATGTATTTCGATAAAATCATCGCTACCGTATAAGGTTCTTCTCCGGTAGAACAGGCAGCGCTCCATATTTTTAAGCGGCGGTTTTGTTCGAAGAGTTTCGGCAAAATCTTTTTTTCAAGCACTTCCCACCGTTTCGCATTTCGATAAAATTCCGACACGTTAATCGTCATTCGGTCAAGAAATTCATGAAACAATGCCTCGTCTTTTTCCATTGCTTGAAAAAATTCTTGAAAATTTTTTAATCCTCTTTTTTCATAGAGCGACGTTAAGCGTCTTTTCATTTGCGCTTCTTTATACTGAGCAAGGTCAATGCCTGTTTTTCGCTTGATGTTCTCAATAAACCACTGGTAGTCGTTCATTCTCGTTTTTCCTCTCTTTTCTCATTTCCAAACGAGTGCGCCTATGCCCTAGTATATCGTAAAACCAGCTAAAAAGAGAACAGAAAATTAGAAATAAAAAACCGGCCATGTCACTGACCGGTCTTCTTTCTAATATACCCATTCGTTCATTAATTTTGAATAATTGACAAGCTCTTCTTCTTTGAAAAATAAGCGAATTTCCCGTTCAGCGCTTTCCGGGGAATCGGAACCGTGAATGACATTTTTCCCGACAGTCAGACCATAATCACCGCGAATCGTGCCAGGCGCTGCTTCCTGCGGGTTTGTTTTTCCCATCATTTGTCTAGCCGCCGCAATAACGTTTTCGCCTTCCCATACCATTGCAAATACAGGGCCTGATGTAATAAAGTCTACTAGCTCTCCGAAAAATGGACGTTCTTTATGTTCCGCATAATGCTGTTCTGCTAACTCTCGGGATACTTGCATTAACTTTGCACCGACAAGCTGGAAGCCCTTTTTCTCAAAGCGAGCAACAATCTCGCCGATTAAGTTGCGCTGAACCCCGTCAGGTTTGACCATGATAAACGTTCTTTGCATCATCAATTCTCCACCCCTACTGTGATATGTACTAGGAAATCGGATCCCCAACAAAATAGTACCATTGTTTTCGCGCATTAGCAATAATGTCCTTGAAAGCGCTAGAAATCCCTTTTTCCGATATATTTTGCTATGTCATATAATGTGGAACGCGCCTTATTGTTTGGCAGCGTTTCTAATACACGAAACGCTTTTTGCAGATAGCGGTCGCTAAGCGCATACGATTTTTCGATCGCACCAGTTTGTTTAATCAACGTAATAATTTCTTTCATTTCGTTTGGCGTTGTTTTCGGATGAACAGCTGTAATTCTCTCTCTTGCATGTTTATCCTCCATCGCGAATAACGCAGGAAGCGTTACATTTCCTTGCAATAGATCGCTTCCCGCCGGCTTGCCGAGCTTTGCTTCCGTGCCGGTAAAATCAAGAATGTCATCCGTAATTTGAAATGACATGCCAACATAATAGCCAAATAAGTAAAGACGCTCTGCCACATCTTTTGCAGCGTTTGCGGCAATCGCTCCGAGCTGGCAGCTTGCCGCAATCAATAGCGCTGTTTTTCGTTTGATGCGCCGCAAGTAACAACGAAGGTTTTGATCGAAACGATATTTATCTTTAATTTGTTCAATTTCACCACGGCATACTTCGACAATCGTATTCGCTAAAATGCGATGAGCAAGCGGATTCTCAAGGCGTGCCATCTGTTCAAGAGAACGGGCAAACATATAGTCGCCGGTATACATGGCAAAACGATTGTTCCATTTTGCCTTAATCGTTTTTCTTCCTCTCCTTAGCTCCGCATCATCAATCACATCATCATGAACGAGTGAAGCCATGTGGATTAACTCCAACGCCACTGCCACATGTTTAATTCGTTCAATATCATATGTACCGAATTTTGCGGCAAGCAATACAAAAACGGGACGGATCCGTTTTCCGCCCGCTTGCAACAAGTGTAGCGCAGCCTCGCTCAATTGCGAGTAATCGGACTGGACCGTTTTTTCTAATTCTTTTTCAACTGCACGTAAATCCGTATTCAAAAACGAATACATTGCTTTTAACTTCATCCTGTTCACCTTAACTATTATCGTTTATGACCTAAATGCATTGCAGCAACTCCAAATGTGTACGATTTGACTTCAATATCGACGAAGCCGGCGTCGCGGAACATCTGTGCAAGCTCATCCCTTCCAGGAAAATCGCGCGCCGATTCCTGAAGCCACGAATATTCCTCATAACTCTTTGCAAATAACTTTCCAAATAGAGGCATAATAAAGCGAAAGTAAAAATAGTATAACTGACGAAAACCAATTAACGTCGGCTGCGATGTTTCAAGGCAAACGACTTTGCCGCCTGGCTTTACAACGCGATACATTTCTTTCAGCACCGTCATATAGTCAGGTACATTGCGCAAACCAAAGCCAATCGTTACATAATCAAACGTATTATCAGGAAATGGTATGTTCATCGCATTGCCGTGAATCAGTTTTACGTTTGCCAACTGGCGTTCTTTTACTTTTTGTTCGCCAACTTGCAACATATTTTTGCTGAAATCAAGCCCGTATACTTCACCGCTTGGTCCGACCGCTTCAGCAAGCGCAATCGTCCAATCGGCAGTACCGCAGCAAACGTCGAGCGCCTTTTTCCCCTTTTGTACATTCATTCGCTTCATCGTATCCTCACGCCATTTGAGATGACGCCGGAAACTAATGACCGAATTCATTCGATCGTAATGTTTATAAATTTTTTCAAATACATGATGAACCCGTTCTTCTTTTGATTGATACATACTTCTACCCTTCTTCCACCGTCTTTTTCGCGATGGCTGAAAAACCGCCAGTTAACTCGGAAATGCGGATTTGCAACGCCTCATTGACTTCTAATTTTATTTTTAGCAATTTCTCTTTGCAATGGTCAATATAGCGATTACAAATATGGAGCAAATAATGTTTTTGCTCTTTTGTCACCGTTTTTGTTTTTGGAAATACGATATTTGCCATTTGCTCAAACAAAACGGAAGAACCAGAATGGATAAACGTCTCTCTTTCCTTGTTTAACCGTTTTAACAGCAAGTAATCATACGAAAAATTTACCCATAACGGCGCAGAAAAATGCTCTGCCATTTTGCAAATTAATGCTGACTCAATCGTTCCAACACTGTCGAATAATGTTTCAATTCGTTCAATATCTTTTTGATATAATCGAATTTTATGCTCATTAATCTCTTTAATGGCCTCTGCAAACAGACGAATCATCGAAATTTCATTCAACTTTGCTAAATAATCGTAATATAAACCGCTATATAAATCCCCTGCAAGGACCACCAGTTGTCTTGTTTTCAAATCATCGTCTTCATGGTTGGAAACAGAATTTGTTACTTCGTCATGGGTATCAAGGGCGATTTGGACAAGCATCATTGGAATAATATAATGGTCAGCTTTCTCTGGGGAAATTTGCGCATCTTCTAACATGGATAATGATAGCAAAATGCGATCTTCGTCGATTGGTCTTGACGGTATATGCTGAAGCAAATAAGAATGGTGAAGAAATCGTTCAATTTGCTCTTTTAACAATGCGATTTTTATCATGATGTTTTTCAATATAATCACCCTTGCCCCAAAAATTTGCATACAATATAACGGAGTAATTATAACATAATTTTTCTGTAAACGCTCTAGTTTCAATAGAAAATCGTTAAATTACTTTTTTCCTTCTGACTCAATTTCTCCATGTCTCGTTTGAATATACGCTTTTCCTCTTACTTTAATGGCTGATGTATGTTCAGTGAATTGAGCGATCAACACTTCGCCTTTATCGAGCTTTTCCGAATGGTGAAAACGTGTATCCGCTCCTCTTGTTAGCCCGATGACGTTCACACCATCCTCGAGTGCTTTAATAACGATATAGTCGCTGTTTATATTCATAACTCTCTCCTCCTTTTTAGTTATTCGTATATTTTATCCTTTTATGAGCGAAAGCACTTCTGCACGGGCGACTTGGTCCGTTTCAAATACTCCTCTCACCGCCGTTGTCACTGTTTTTGCTCCTGGTTTTTTCACGCCGCGCATCGTCATGCACATATGTTCTGCCTCGACCACTACCATTACTCCATATGGATCGAGTGTTTCCATAATCGAATCAGCCACTGTCGCTGTAATGCGTTCCTGCAATTGCGGGCGGCGAGCTACTGTTTCCACCGCTCGTGCCAGCTTGCTTAACCCTGTGACTTTTCCGCCGCGAGGAATATATGCGACATGAGCAACTCCAAAAAACGGAACTAAATGATGCTCGCACATAGAGTAAAACGGAATATCTTTGACTAGCACTAACTCCTCATGGTCTTCACTAAATACGGTTTGAAAATGCTGCTTTGGATCTTCATGCAATCCCGCAAATACTTCGGCATACATCTTCGCAACTCGTTTTGGCGTATCGACCAATCCTTCACGATTCGGATCTTCCCCAATCGCCTCTAAAATCAACCGAACTGCATATTCAATTTGTTCATAATTCACGTGTGGCATACAAACAACATCCTCCTGCATCATAAAAGCTGAATGTAATCCGATTCTAGCATATATAACGAAAAAAAAGCAAAAAAGAAGGGAAGCATATCGCTACCCTTCCTTAAAAGCTCTTGATTGCTTTATTATGTAAGCTTACTTTACAGCATCTTTAAGAGCTTTACCTGGTTTGAAAGCAGGAACTTTGCTCGCAGGAATTTCCATTTCTTCTCCTGTTTGCGGATTGCGCCCTTTACGAGCTGCACGCTCACGCACTTCAAAGTTCCCAAATCCAATTAATTGAACTTTATCACCTTTTCTTAACGCTTCCGTAATAGATTCAAATACAGCATCTACTGCTTTTGTTGCGTCCTTTTTGGAAAGACCGCTAGTTTCAGCAACTGCGTTGATTAAATCCGTTTTATTCATACCATTCACCTCCTCCCAAGAGAGTTGTAAAAAAATTTCTTACTAATTCCATTTCTTCACATTTTCTCATATTTCTATACGTATAAAATTCGGTGACATGCCTAATATTAAACAATTTATCGCTATAATTCAACACATTTTCAACAAATCAATAAAATTTAGGCACATTTCACCAAAGAAAGCAACTTTTTCTGATAAAAGATTATCATATGTCCTATACGTTATCAAGATAAAATCCTTGTTTTCAAGGGTTTCTATCATTTTCTCACATAGTAATGCGGGCAGTAAAAAAAAGACTCCAAACATGGAGCCTTTTTTATAAAATAATTGCGATTAAACCGCCAGAGCCTTCGTTAATAATACGCTCTAGCGTTTCTTTTAACTTGTAACGCGCATTTTCCGGCATCAGGGCAAGTTTTGCTTGAATGCCTTCGCGGACGATCGAGCTAAGCGAACGGCCAAATATGTCTGAATTCCAAATGGAGAGAGGATCATCTTCGAAATCTTGCATTAAATAACGGACAAGTTCTTCGCTTTGTTTTTCCGTACCGATAATTGGCGCAAATTCCGATTCGACGTCCACTTTAATCATATGAATGGACGGAGCTACCGCTTTTAGCCGAACACCGAAGCGAGATCCTTGGCGAATAATCTCCGGCTCTTCTAGGCTCATATCGGAAAGCGCCGGCGCTGCAACACCGTAACCGGTTTGTTTAACCATTTTCAGCGCATCAGCAATTTGATCATATTCGGCTTTTGCATGGGCAAAATCTTGCATGAGCTGTAATAGATGATCCCTTCCGCGAATTTCTACACCAACGACTTCTTTTAAAATTTGATCATACAGTTCATCTGGTGCATATAAGTCAATTTCCGCAATTCCTTGCCCCATTTCAATGCCGGCAAGGCTGGCTTTTTCAATAAAATCATATTCGCTGAATTGCTGCACAACTCTGTCGACATCGCGCAGCCGTTTAATGTCTTTTACCGTATCGCGCACAGCTTCTTGATAGCTTTCGCGAAGCCAATGATCTTCGCGGAGCACCATGACCCAGCTCGGTAAGTTCACATTCACTTCTAATACCGGAAACTCATATAATGCTTCACGAAGCACGTTATAAACGTCCGCTTCCCGCATGCCTTCTACGCTCATTGCCAACACTGGAATATCGTATTTTTCCGCAAGCTCGCGACGAAGAACTTCTGTATCAGGATGATGAGGGCGAACGGTATTAATAATCATAATAAACGGCTTACCGACTTCCTTCAGCTCATTAATGACGCGCTCTTCTGCTTCCACATAATCTTGGCGCGGAATCTCGCCGATTGTGCCGTCGGTCGTAATGACCACACCGATCGTAGAATGTTCTTGAATCACTTTTCGTGTGCCGATTTCCGCCGCTTCGTGAAACGGAATCGGCTCCTCGTACCATGGGGTATGAATCATACGCGGGCCGTTTTCATCTTCATAGCCTTTTGCGCCTGGAACAGCATATCCTACACAATCAACGAGGCGAATATTTACTTCTAATCCCTCATCGACTTTTACGGTAACAGCTTGGTTCGGTACAAATTTTGGCTCCGTCGTCATAATCGTTTTTCCAGCGGCGCTTTGCGGCAGTTCATCTTGCGTACGCGCTTTATCTGCTTCGTTTTTAATGTTAGGGATGACGACAAGTTCCATAAATCTTTTTATAAAAGTAGATTTACCGGTCCGGACCGCTCCGACTACTCCTAAATAAATATCGCCACCAGTTCGCTCGGCGATATCTTTGAAAATATCGACTTTTTCCAAATGACTCCCCTCCAGTCTTTGGGTCGTTATAGTTAACAACCGAATTTGCTAGTATTGTAGGACACTATATGAATATGATGTTGTCCTATTCATTTATGACTAAAATATAAAAAATCCCTTCTCTAGAATGTATTTTCCTAGAGAAGGGTTCATGACTTAATTCGTTAAAAAAATTGGTTCATTTGTTTTGGGATCAATCGTATATGGAAGGGAGTAAGCCGGCACAAACAACGAATGTTTCACTAATATATCGCGAATATCATCACCTGGGCGATAATAGTGTTTTTCTTTTCTTAACGCATTATATAAATCAATGCGATAATCGATATAAATTTCTCCATTATAGTCAATGACAAATGGCAAATTGTTTCCCGAAAATGGACTGACAGCATGCGGCGGTTCTTTATAACCGAGTTTTTTATAATCAAGTGTAAATACTCCTTTTGCGATCATTTTCTTAAACGGAGGATATTTATGTTGATCTTGATACATTTTCAAACGCAATTTCAGTTCGCGAATTTGTTCGGCTAAGCGCAAGTCAAGCAACTTAACGGTTGGATTGTTTTCGGCATCTACAATGACGTATTGAAAAATCCCGCCGCTTTCATAGGCGTTTCCTGGTGGTTCCTGCATATAACGTGGTATTAATTTATTAAAATCAATAGGATACTTTTGATAAATCGGAGTTTTCATATCGCGCGTTTTTATCGGCAAAAGCCCTCCCGTCGCTTCACGGTATTGATTAACTGCCGATTGCACCGCAGCCACTTGGTCTTCGTACGGAATTTGATTTTGTTTTAACCGTTCTTCTGGATACAGACAGCCTGAGAGAGAGAATAACATCAAGCACAATGCCATGCAACGAACAATCCATTTCATTTACAATCCATCCTTTAACCGTGTCTATTCTGGTGTAGGTCCGCTAAATACGACAAAAATAATAATAATTCCTGCTAAAATCATAAGGACATAAGCGATAAATGCCAAAATAAATCGAATAATCTTGTTTTTTGCTTTATAACGGCTAATATAAATTGAAAATACCGAAATAAACATGAATACCATTGAGGTAATGGCAATCCACATTTTCGCCAACGCCGGTGACATCGTTTTTCCTCCTTTTTTCGACACTTATTATAGCATATCACCTAATACACGGCGCAAAAAAAACTGAAGTAAAGCGGGGCTTTCTTTACTTCAGTTTAACAATAATACCCTTGTTCCGGAAGCTCAAGTCTATAGTTGTTCGTAGTATTGTATGCGAAGTACAAACAACTTGTATCATCGAACGCCTATTTTCTTTATTTTTACTGTTGCGATTCCGTAAGAATATTCATTAAATCATCCATCTCTTGCGTTTTCCCTCGCGACATTAACGAATCCACCGCATCTTTTGGATCTTTTCCGTCGAACAGTACTTCATAAAGCACTTCCGTGATTGGCATTTTTACTCCGAGTTTTTTGGCAAGCTGATAAGCCGCTTTCGTTGTTCTTACCCCTTCTACAACCATTCCCATGCTTTCAAGCACTTCATCCAGCTTTTTTCCTTTTCCCAACATATGACCAGCGCGCCAATTTCGTGAATGAACACTTGTACATGTGACAATTAAGTCGCCGACGCCTGTTAATCCGGCAAAGGTCAGCGGATTGGCACCAAGCGCGCAGCCTAAGCGGGCAATTTCTGCAAGACCTCTTGTAATAAGGGCCGCTTTTGCATTATCCCCATATCCTAATCCATCCGTAATACCGGCAGCTAAAGCGATAATATTTTTCAACGCTCCACCGAGTTCAACCCCAATTAAATCCGGATTGGTGTAAACGCGAAAGTATTGGTGGTTCATAAACAAATCTTGAATGCGCTCCGCCGCTTTCATGTTTTTCGAAGAAACGGTTACGGTCGTCGGATGGCGCAAGCTTACTTCCTCGGCATGGCTCGGGCCAGATAAGACGACAACATCTTGCAAAAGCTCTCCCATTTCTTCCTCAATGATTTCAGAGACACGTTTATGTGTGTCTGGTTCAATTCCTTTACTCACTGCTACAATGGTGATTGGTTCATGAATACAATTGCCCACTTTCCGTAATACTTCTCGGATTGCTTTTGTCGGTACAGCTAACACAACCGTTTGAATATGATCTAGCGCCCGACAAAGATCATCATAACCAACAATTCCTTCAGGCAGCTGAATCCCTGGCAAATATTTTTCATTCGTCCGTTTTGTGTTTATTTCCTCAATCTGCTCCGAACGGTGCCCCCAAAGACGAACAAGATATTTGTTATCTGCTAAAACAATGGAAAGCGCTGTCCCCCAGCTTCCTGCTCCTAGCACTGTAATTTGCTCCATCGTTTCTCACTTCCTTTTATAAAATTGCTTGCCGCCTCCGCTTTTCGGTGTCGCCGATAAGCAGGCACCCTTCGCTTTTCTTATTGTCTAGCTTCGGCGCCTTCGCTTTTCTTATTGTCCAGCTTCGCCGCCTCCGCTTTTCTTATTGTCTAGCTCTGGGCGCCCTTCGCTTTTCTTATTTCCTTGGTCTGGCGATGATTTTTATTGGTGTGCCTTCGAAGCCAAACGCATCGCGGATGCGGTTTTCTAAAAAGCGTTCATAGGAGAAATGCATCAATTCTGGGTCGTTGACAAAAACAACAAACGTTGGCGGTTTTACAGCCACTTGCGTCATGTAATAAATTTTTAAGCGCCGTCCGTTATGCGTTGGTGTCGGATTCATTGCTACTGCATCCATAATCACTTCATTCAACACATTTGTTTGCACGCGCATCGCATGTTTTTCACTCACCATGCGAACGAGCGGCAATAATTTATGTAAGCGTTGTTTTGTTTTTGCAGAAACAAAGATAATTGGCGCATAATCAAGAAATGGAAAATGATCACGAATTTTCCGCTCAAATTCGATCAATGTTTTGTCATCTTTTTCAATCGCATCCCATTTGTTTACAACAATGATTACACCTCGCCCCGCTTCATGGGCATATCCGGCAATTTTTTTATCTTGTTCGATAATCCCCTCTTCGGCGTTCAAAACAACGAGAACGACATCAGAGCGCTCAATCGCTTTTAACGCGCGCAATACACTATATTTTTCGGTGCTTTCATAAATTTTTCCTCTTTTTCTCATTCCTGCTGTATCAATAATAACATATTCTTGTCCTTCCCTCACAAACGTTGTATCGACAGCATCCCGTGTCGTACCGGCAATATCGCTGACAATGACGCGCTCTTCTCCTAAAATGGCATTAACAAGGGATGATTTGCCAACGTTCGGCCGTCCAATTAAACAAAACTTAATTACATCTTCTTCATATTCTTCTTGACCGCGTTTTGGAAAATGACGTGCTACTGCATCCAATAAATCACCGAGCCCCGTTCCGTGCGAACCGGAAATCGGATATGGATCGCCAAACCCAAGTGCATAAAAATCGTAAATGAGATCGCGCATTTCTGGATTATCAATTTTATTCACCGCAAGGACAACAGGTTTGTTAGAACGGTGTAAAATTTTCGCTACTTCCTCATCAGCCGCTGTCACTCCATCACGGCCGTTTACCATAAAAATAATAACGTCTGCTTCATCGATCGCGATTTCCGCTTGTTGGCGAATTTGCACTAAAAGCGGCTCATCGCCAATATCGATCCCGCCTGTATCAATTAAGTAAAATTTATGATTTAACCATTCCGCGCTGCTGTAAATTCTGTCGCGAGTCACCCCAGGTACATCCTCCACAATAGAAATACGCTCACCAACGATTCGGTTAAAAATCGTTGATTTTCCAACATTCGGACGTCCAACAATTGCTACAACTGGATTGGTCATGCTATCACCCTTTCTTTACGTATCGCGACTGTAAAAAAGCACCCTTCAAGGAAGAGTACAGCTGTTTTATTTTATCAAAAACACCATTCGCCAACAATAATCTAATGCTTGACAATGATGAATAATTCTTCTGCCAGCTCATGAGCAATCCCATCAAGAATCGCTTCTAAATTGGCGGCGATCCTCTCCATTTCTTCTTTTGTTTCACATGTAAAAATCGGAGCCCCTCCCGCAACTTTTTGCGCATTCGTTGTAATGACAGCTAGGATCATTTTCTCATGTGTCATATTCTTCTATTCTCCCCTTCGAATGAACTGCCGTTTTTTTGGCATACGAATAGCATTTTCTAATATCGGTGCATTCTCAATAATCTTTTTTGCCTTTTCGATGTCATTCACCTGCGGCAAAATAAAAATACCCACACGCCCATCATTTAAATCCCGTTTGGCTAGGGGCACAAGCGCCGGCGTCCCTGAATCGCGATATACTCCAAGCGCGGAAGATACGTCATGCAAAATCGCCTGCCGTTGTCCCAGGTTTGCAATCGTTGTGCGCGCATTAAAATTTTTCGGCGTTAAAATAAACCCCATCCCATATCGCAAAATCTCTTCGCGGCGTGCTTGCAGCCCGATATTCATAATGTAAATGTTATCAACATATAATCCCGCTCCTTCAAAATGCGGCTTTACATATTCCACGTCTGCAATATCTTTTAAGCGATTCCCGGTCATAAACCGGTGCGCAATGAACAAACAAATCACACTGACAACCATTGCTGCCCAAACATTCCATATTAAATACGCAAGTGTGGAAAAGAAAGAAGTAAAAATAACTAAATAGTTGCGCCCTTCAAAAACAATGGCAATTCCTTCAATATATGTCTTTCCGCGCGGCACAAGTTCATATTGGTCAAGTTCGTTCAATGTATTGCGTTCCATATTGCGCACTTCACGAAACTGCGACGCAGCAAGCGCTAAAAAAGTGATGGCTGTAAATTCTTTTTCCATAATGGCCGGAACGGCAATGGTGCCGAGGCCAGCAGCAATCACACCAAGAGCGATGTGAATGGTTTTTCCGTGCAAATATGTCGGATATTGACGATAGTCTGTCCGTAATAAATATAACCGTGTCAGCACTCCAACCACAACTCCATATAGAATGGGAAAAGTATATTCATTCATGGCTGTCTTGTCCCCCTTATTTGTTTTTTCCCATCGACATACACTGCAATCTGCTCGAATAGCGTCCAAATAAGCAAGCAAAACGCACTAATGGATATTGTGTCTAAAAAAGAAAAAGAACCAATGATATATGAAAACGCTACTCTTTTGGAAATGATGGAGTACAATATTTCTCCTTGGCAGCTTCCAACGATCAAGCATACTAAACGTGATTGAATATTTTCGTAAAATAGAAAACATATTATGAATAGCATCCCTGCAAGCATCCATGTACGATCCATCCATATCCATACTGGGTCAAAAAGAACGAGCAATTGGAAAGATGTATAGGCAAAGGCAATCGTCAATGCGGCGATCACTAAATATAGAAGCTTCCGGCGAGTTTGCTTTGCCGTGAAATAACAGGATAAGAAAAAAAGAAATAAAAAAGAAAGCGTTACACAAAAACTGCCTATATACAGCGAAACAGATGAGAGGATAATGGTAATCAATGCGATCGCGGCCAACATCGTCCGTTGGCGTGTTTTTTTCATAAAAAAAGTTGCGATCATCCATATTATCCAAAAAAAGGAGTAAAAATAAATACCTTCCATACCTTCCACCCCCTTATTATGTTCATTATTTCATCTTTTATGAACATTCATTCGCGCATAAGGAAAATAAAAAATAGTTATAGTAAAGAATGACATAGAAAAAGAAAGGAGCGAAAACAAAGTGGGCAAAGACCGGCAAGAAAAAAAGCTAAAACAATCACACCGCGTCGAGTCCGACCGTGATCAATCTATCGAACACAAAGGCGCAACAAGACTCGAAGACCCAGAAGCAGCAAGAGAACGAAATCAACACTAAAAAGTAGACGCACCGCATTTATCCGCGACAAGTGCAGAAAGATTAAAAAGGATAGCATCAAAAAAGCTGACTCCATGATTACAAATGGAGTCAGCTTTCAAATTGAAAAAGCAGAACATCAAGAACTTTTATTTTTCCATCATTCGCCCGAGTGGTTTATAAATGTAGTCGACCATCTGCGTCGGCCCTGGAAGATCGGGATTCCATATTAACACTATCGCAAGAATCGTTCCCAGACTTAAAAGTACAACAAAAACGACTTTTTCTTTTTTCTGCGTCCGGTTTATTCGCGGCCACTCGTATAGAAAGATGAGGGCAACCAAGACAAGAGTGCCCAGTATAAAAGCAGCCTTCATTATTGTGTTCACCCCTTGTTCAGGCAATCCTTGCGGAATGGTGCCTATGTCTGGTCTATGGACGTATGAAGAAGATAAATATAAATCAAAACCATTTTTGCTACTTTTTGCAAGATGACCGCTTTTGTTTATCTCCTCTTTCCCCTTGTTTCATTGCTATCCTGTTAATTTTTGATTATTAGTTCTTTTGCGCCATTTTGCGATGAATAGGAGAAGGAGAGGAATTCCTGCTTGAACCGAAAGAATGTAAAACGGGAACGAACTTCCTAGAAAACGAGTCAACTCCATTAAATTCGGCGCCGACCAGACGGCAAATAACAGTATGAAAAATCCCATGGGAAAAACGATCGGGCGATAATCCGACAAATTCAGCCATTGCGCCGTTCCCAACACCGAAGCATAATAAAAAACAGAAATTTTCAAAAATACACCCACTACCCAAAGAGCCGTTATGATGGCTTCAAGGTGTTCAAGAAAATCCGCAATGCTAATGTAACGGACGGCGCTCGCTACGGGATAAACAAAATGGTCGGTGATTCCTCCTAGAACGAAAAGGCTGGCAATGTTGACGAAAGATAAAGTCAACATGACCGCAGTGACCGAGATCATGCCCCATTTCTTTCCTTTATTTTGATCGGCTACATAAGGAAGGAGAAAAGCGATAAGAAGAAACTCACTGAACCAGCCTTGCGGGACTATCGCGCCCATGAGCGAGGGCATTATTCCCTTTTCCATAATTGGAAACATATTCTTTGCTTCCATATCCGGGATCAAAAGGATAATAATGATCAATATAAACATCACCACAACAGGTACGGACAATTCCGCAAGCCTGCCTATCACTTCCACACCTCCGCGGACGGCAAAGGAGCACACTAGGATCATACTTCCCATCACAACAACTAGTGGAGTATGAAAAAGAAAGTTGCCTACAACAAATTCGCCATACTCCCGAAGAATAAGTCCGCTTGCATGCAAATAGAAAAATAAAAAGATCAACCCAACCGCTTTCCCTAAAAATTTGCCGAGAATATCCTCGCTGTACTCGATAAGGGTTTTCTGTGGATAGAACTGATGCAGCCGAACGGCAATATAGACCGTCAAAAAACCAACGAAAGAAGCCCAAAGAGGAGAGAGCCACATATCCTGTTTTGCGTGCCGGGCGGTGATTGCAGGGACTAAGAGAACGGCTGTTGCGATAATCGTAGGATACATCATCATCCCCATTTGCGCCGCAGATATTTTTCCTTTCTCGATCATCATCATGACCCTCCTTTTTCCTTTCCCCGCCCTGTCATCTCCGTAATCAGGATTCAGTTTTCTGATCCGGACCTTGCCGCCGGGTGCTATCTGTTCCTGTTAAACGGGGGATTCCCCAATCGGTTCTTCGATAGAACGTTTTTCCCACTTGGACAAACCTAAAGCAAAACCTTCGCTTTGTTGATCGATAGACAAGACCGGGGTTCCAAGGGAAATCTGTTCGATGCAATCTGTCATCGTTTGTACCTTCTTTACCTTATTGTTTCACCTCTTGTTCAGGCAATCCTTGCGGAGTGGTGCCTATGCCTGGTCTACGGACGTATGCCTTCGTCTTCACAACCACTTCAACGTCAGGGAAGATTTCCTCCCAGCGATCCTTTACCCGGTTCCATTCTCTTGGATATTTTCGGTGAAAAATCTCTGCAAAGCCAAAAATATCGGCCTTCATTTCTTTTTGTACTTTTTTCAATGTGTCTCTAATACGCTTCTCCGTCTCCTTTGCCAATTCTTTTTCGATTATTTTCGTATACTTAGGATTCATCAAATTCAATTTCGTTCCATTTAATATGATATCGTCTTCCGCGGTCGCCTTTACGATCATCTTCCATTTGCCTTTCTCATATTTAGGAATAAGTTCCGTACGCGCTCTGATCAGCGTGGCCGTGATCTTTCCCTTTCCCCCTTTTGGCGTAACCGTGACATCCGCGTGTTTGATCTCATCTCTGAGCCAAAGCACGCCCCGAGTCAATTTATCATTAATATCCCCGACCATTTTATCCTTCTTAAAAATGGCGGTACGTTGGATAAACGCAATGGTCTGCAACTCTTGTGTCCCTTTTTCCGGGGGCAAAATCTTCACCATGGGAAGAGCCGCTGCGCCGGCATCGCCGCTTAGCATTTGCAGAGCATCTTTTGCCGTTACCCGCAGTAAAAGCTTCGATTCTGACAATTCCCGCAGCACCTCTGCTGAGCTTTGCTCCACTAGGGGGGACAATTCAAGCACACTTTTCGCGGTTCCTTTACTCACGAATACATTGGCACGAAGGCGAGTTTCTGGATTGCGGCCCAGAAAGTCGAGATGCTGGCGAATCCCTGCTTTTGCTGCTTTCTCCCCGAACACGATCACCTCCGTGTGTCCCCAGAAAATACGTCGAGGAAGCTTCTCTTGCAGGTTTGAGATCGCATCAGCCACGGTGGTACCCGTTCCCGATCTTACTATCGTTTCAGCCCCGCCACCGCCACCGCCATCGCCGCCACCTATCATCTGACCTCCTCCACCGACAGCTTTCGGGACGATTATTTCCGCTGTAAGCATGATTTTCCCATCTTTTGTTTGATCAATCCCTAATCCTACGATTAGCGCTAAATCATTGACTTCCTTCCTGTCCCAACAGCCGCTTAACAAAATAAGATGAACACAAACGAAAAGAAGTTTTGCTGCTTTTTGCAAGATGCCCATTTTTGTTTATCTCCTTTCTCCCCTTGTTTCATGCTATCCTATTAATTTTTGGTTATTGGTTCTTTTGCGCCATTTTGCGATCAATAGGAGAAGGAGAGGAAGTCCCGTTTGAATCGAAAACCGGTAAAACAAGGAAGAACCTCCTAGAAAGCGGGTCAATTCTATTAAATTCGGCGCCGACCAGACGGCAAATAACAGTATGAAAAATCCCATGGGAAAAACGATCGGGCGATAATCCGACAAATTCAACCATTGCGCCGTTCCCAACACCAAAACATAATAAAAAACAGAAATTTTCAAAAATACACCCACTACCCAAAGAGCCGTTAAGAAGGCTTCAAGGTGTTCAAGAAAATCCGCAATGCTAATGTAACGGACGGCGCTCGCTACGGGATAAACAAAATGGTCGGTGATTCCTCCTAGAACGAAAAGGCTGGCAATGTTGACGAAAGATAAAGTCAACATGACCGCAGTGACCGAGATCATGCCCCATTTCTTTCCTTTATTTTGATCGGCTACATAAGGAAGGAGAAAAGCGATAAGAAGAAACTCACTGAACCAGCCTTGCGGGACTATCGCGCCCATGAGCGAGGGCATTATTCCCTTTTCCATAATTGGAAACATATTCTTTGCTTCCATATCCGGGATCAAAAGGATAATAATGATCAATATAAACATCACCACAACAGGTACGGACAATTCCGCAAGCCTGCCTATCACTTCTACACCACCGCGGACAGCAAAGGAGCACACTAGGATCATACTTCCCATTACAAAAACTAATGGAGTATGAAAAAGAAAGTTGCCTACAACAAATTCGCCATACTCTCGGACAATAATCCCGCTTATATGCAAATGGAAAAATAAAAAGATCAACCCAACCGCTTTTCCTAGAAATTTGCCGAGAATATCCTCGCTATACTCGATAAGGGTTTTCTGTGGATAGAACTGATGCAACCGAACGGCAATATAGACCGTCAAAAAACCAACGAAAGAAGCCCAAAGAGGAGAGAGCCACATATCCTGATTCGCATGCCGGGCGGTGATTGCAGGGACTAAGAGAATGGCTGTTGCGATAATCGTAGGATACATCATCATCGCCATTTGCGCCGCAGATATTTTTCCTTTCTCGATCATCATCATGACCCTCCTTTCCCTTTACTCGTCTCGTTATCTCCGTAATCAGGACTCGGTCTCTGATTCGGACCTTGCCGCTCGATGTTATTATCCGCTCCCGTTAAATGAGGGCGTGTATTGAACTTCCACAAATGTGCGCGCAGCAGCACGTCTTTCATTTCGCCCCCTTGTATTGGAGCCATCGGAGATAAGTAGGGAACGCCGAAAGAACGAAGCGTCACCATATGAGTAACAATCATAAGCAGCCCAAGCATAATCCCGAGAAGCCCTAAAGTCCCTGCCAGGAAGATCATCGGAAAGCGCAGCAACCTTAATGCCATTCCAGTCGTATAGCGCGGGACGGTAAAAGAAGCAATCCCTGTCAAAGCAACTACCATGATCAGTGGAGCAGAAACGAGGCCTGCTTGAACCGCAGCTTGCCCAATCACCAGCGCGCCAACGATACTAACCGCGGCACCCGCTTGTTTAGGAAGCCTCACCCCCGCTTCACGTATGGCCTCAAATGCTAATTCCATGAGCACCGCTTCGACCAGCGCCGGAAAGGGAACTTTCTCCCGAGAAGCAGCAATGGTTATCAAAAGTGTAGTAGGAAGCATTTCCTGATGAAAAGTAAGGAGCGCCACATACAACGACGGCAGTAAAAGAGATATCAAAAGAAATATGTAACGCAGCCAGCGGGTTGCCGTGCTCATTAAGGATCGTTGATAGTAATCTTCATTTGATTGCAGCAAGGAATAAAAAGAAACCGGCACAATCAAAACGAAAGGAGTGCCATCTTGAAAAATCGCTACTCGTCCTTCAAGCAGGTTTGCCGCCACCACATCAGGCCGTTCGGTATCCAAAACTTGAGGAAACGGAGAGTAAGGATTGTCCTCAATTAACTCTTCAATATAACTCGTTTCCAAAATGCCATCTACCTTGATACGGTTAAGCCGGGCCTCTACTTCTTGGATTAACGTTTGCTCAGCAATCCCTTCAATATAAGAGATGACTACTTCAGTCTGGGTGTACTCCCCAATTTTCATTGATTTTGTTTTCAGCTGCGGGCTTCTTATTTTTCTGCGCAACAAAGCAAGATTAGTCCCTAATGATTCGGTGAAGCCCTCCCTCGGCCCCCTTATCACGGATTCCCCCACCGGTTCTTCGATGGAACGTTTTTCCCAATGTGGCAAACCTAAAGCGAATCCTTCGCTTTGTTGATCGATAAGCAAGACCGGATTTCCACCAGAGATCTGTTCAATGCACTTTGTTATCGTTTGTACTCTCTTTACCTTAGAAACGGTCAATTTTTGTTCTAGTATATGATTGACATGAATGAACTGATCGGTATTCTCCTTGGCATTATTTTCTTTCATCAAAGGGGTGAGTACGCCCGCATCGATTTCTTCGATGTTAGCTAAACCGTCGATATAAATAAGGGCTGCCTTTGTTTTTCCACCAATTTGAAATGGGCGAAAAACGACATCCATACAATTTTGATAGATATTTTGCAGTTTTTGCAGATTTTTATTTAAGTCGGTAGAAAGAAAGTCCTGTTGTTGCTGATTTTGGTTCTGTTGTTTTTGGTCTTGTTCTTGTTTCTTTATGATTTGTTTTCTTTTCTTCCTTTCTTTAAAAAAAAACATCCAATTCCCCTTCTTTCTAACAAGCAGGCGTTCTCAACTTTTATTTTTTCCATTTTTAAAATACGATAACCCCTTTTTTGACAATAAAGTTATTTAAAACATGAAAAAAGCATTCCTTCGCTAGCCGGAGGCACTTATTCCAACTCACGGTTGCAGGTGTACAGCCAAACGAGGCCAGCTTTCGGCGTGCGAAAGAACCTTTTTTGTCCATGGAGCATAGATTTTGTTGATCTTTTTATAGAATATATGTTCGATTTAAAGAATAAAAAAACACCGCGATTCATCTCCCCGCTTTACTCAGAGGGGGTTAATGAAAAACCCCTTCGTCCCGTGATTTTGGTCATCGGGATGAAGGGGGAATTTATCGGCAACTATATACTTTCGTGTCAAAGCCTCTTTCCGTTAACCAATGATGCGTATCGCCGCGAATGACAAGCGGCACACGCTGCAGCTTATCGATCGTCTTTGCCCCCAGCGCTCCCATAATCAACGTTAAATCGTGATGAAGCTCCTCGATATAGGCGACTAACGCTTCCACTCCTTGTTCGACAAGCGTTCGCAACAATGGTCCCGCCATTCCAACAGCGGATGCTCCTAGGGCGATCGCTTTCGCAGCATCCAACGCTGTACGGACACCGCCGCTGCCGATCACGACTAAAGAAGGAGAGGTTTGCGCTACCTCTACGATTGATGCCGCCGTTGGAATCCCCCAATCATTAAAATACGTTATTATGTTGGAACGTCGTTTATTTTCAATACGGGCAAAATTGGTGCCGCCCAAGCCTCCAACATCGACGATTTTCACGCCTACTTCTTCTAAGCGCGAAGCAGTTTCCTTGCTCATGCCAAATCCTACTTCTTTTACGATAACAGGGACTTGAACGGCTTGAACAATTTGTTCGATGCGAAGCAGTACTCCCGTAAAATCACGATCTCCTTCCGGCATCACAAGCTCTTGCACCACATTTAAATGAATTTGCAGACCGTCCGCCTCAATCATATCTACAGCACGCTTCGCATCATCGACAGTTGCTTCACTGCCAATATTCGCAAAAATAATGCCGTTTTTATTTACTTTTCGTACAATCTCAAACGTTCCTCGCTGTTTATTGTCTCTTAGCGCCGATGTTTGCGAACCAACGGCCATCGCTATTCGGCAATGTTTTGCCGCCTCCGCTAATCCTTTATTAATTTCAAACGTTTGTTTTCCTCCGCCGCCGGTCATCGCATTGATAAAGAAAGGCGAACTTAACGAAAGTTCGCCTAAAGCAGTATGCAAGTGAATATCGTTCATGCGTACATCAGGTAAACTTTGATGAACAAACGTAATGTCATCAAATCCGCTTGCACCTTGATCGGCAGTAGAGAGCGCATGCTGAATATGTTCGATTTTCCGCTTTGCTCTGCTCATTGCTTCATCCTCGTTATTTTAATTTTTTCAGCTGTTCCCCGAGGACTTCGCCAATTTGAAAACCTCTTACTTCATTAGACGGCTTTGTATATTGGCTATAATCTTCTTCGGGTGCTGTTTCTTCTTCGATCAGCTCGCGCATACTTAACGAAATGCGGCGCTCCGCTTCGTTTACATCAAGCACTTTCGCTTTTACTTCTTCTCCTTCTTTTAGCACTTCATGAGGGGTGCCGATGCGCTTATTAGAGATTTGTGAAATGTGGACAAGACCTTCGACGCCTGGGAAAATTTCAACGAACGCGCCAAACGGTACAAGCCGTTTTACCTTGCCAGTGACGATATCGCCAGGGGCGACTTTTTCAGCAATCCCTTCCCAAGGGCCCGGCATTGCTTCTTTGATCGAAAGGGAGACGCGGCCATTTTCTTCGTCAACCGCAAGCACTTTTACTTTTACGGTTTCTCCTTCTTTTACGACTTCAGACGGATGGGCGACACGTGTATGGGAAAGCTGCGAAATATGTACAAGTCCATCAAAGCCGCCAACATCAACAAACACGCCAAAGTCGGTGACGCGGCGTACGGTTCCCTCAAGCACTTGTCCCGGCTCTAAACGGCTAAGCGCCTCCTTGTGCTTGCGTTCTTGCTCTTCTTCCACAACAGCACGATGTGATAAAATGATGCGATTTTTTTCACGGTTAAGCTCTACCACTTTTACTGCAAGCGTCTTCCCTTTATAATCAGAAAAGTCTTCAACATAGTGAGGTTCTACAAGAGAAGCGGGTATAAATCCACGCACTCCTACATCAGCAACAAGCCCGCCTTTGACGATGTCTTTTACGACGACATCAAACGTTTCTCCGCTGGCAAATTTTCTCTCTAACTCTTCCCAAGCGCGGTCTGCGTCTACCGCTTTTTTTGATAAAATTAACAATCCATCCTCTTCGTTTTCGCCTTCTTCTACTTTTTTGACTTTCGCCGTCACTTCATCGCCGACAGAGACAGCATCACTTGTTTTTTCAATATGCAAACTAGATAATTCACTAATTGGAATAATCCCGCTTTGTTTGCTTCCTTCAATATCGACAAGCACTTGTTTATCTTCTAGCTTTACCACTTTGCCTCGGACGATATCACCTACCTTATATACATTCACTTCTAAATTCATATCCTCTGCCATGTTAAACCCTCCTTAATCGACTGACGGTCCGTGCTTCCTCCATAAGAAAGCACCACCTACATCATCGCTATATCAATCCAAACCATGATGTACAATAGGACCGTTTTTCTATTTAGTATACCATATTTTCTCAATAGACATGTAACTGAATGCTTATCGATACTGATCTAATAACGCTTGGATATGTTGCATAATATAAGCTGTCGCTTCTTCCGGTGATGCTTTTTTCTCTCTTAGTGGCGTCATATCAATCGGTGATCCGTAAACAACCTTAAGCGGCACAAACGGACGATATGAACCAATAATGGCGCATGGAACAACAGCGGCACTTGTTCGAAGCGCAAAAAAACCGACGCCAGGCAGCCCTTTTTTTAATTTTCCATCTTTGCTTCGTGTTCCCTCTGGGAAAATGCCTAACACATGCCCTTGTTTTAACACTTCTAAGCCGGTTCGCAATGCTTGGCGATCGCTCATTCCTCTTTTTACCGGAAACGCATGCAAAGTCGTAATTAAGTTTTTTAAGAGCGGAACACGAAACAATTCCTCTTTCGCCATAAAATGAATCGGTCTTGGAGCAGTAATTCCAAGGATTGGCGGATCGAGATTGCTAATATGGTTTGCGCAAAGAAGTACTCCTCCTTCTTTCGGAAACTTCTCCGCCCCTATCACCTCAATACGGTAAAGAGGGGTTAAAATGCTTTTTACAACTCCCTTGGCAAACGAATAAAAATCCACCGTCACCCAATCCTTTCGTTTACAATTTCCATAATGCGATCCACCACTTCTTCAATCGACAGTGACGTAGTATCAATTTCTATCGCATCTTCCGCTTTCTTAAGCGGTGCTACTTCACGCTCCGAATCGATTTGATCACGGCGTGCAATTTCCTTTTTCAACGTTTCTAAGTCAGATGGAAATCCTCTAGCAATGTTTTCCGCATGACGACGCTTTGCTCTTTCTTCCACAGATGCTTTCAAAAAGATTTTTACTTCTGCATTCGGAAGAACATATGTGCCAATATCACGGCCATCCATTACGACACCGCCATTTTTTGCGAGAGCGCGTTGGCGCGCCACCATTTCTTCCCGCACTGACGGGTGTTTTGCGACTAGCGATACTGCATTGGTTACTTCTTCACTGCGAATAATGTTTGTAACGTCTTCTCCATTGACAAATACAAGCTGCCCTTGTTCAGATGATTTTAATTCAATATATGTATTTTTTAACAAAGAAATTAATGCTTGTTCGTCATCAAGCGCAACTTTTTGTTGCAGCGCCACGTACGTTAGTGCCCGGTACATCGCGCCAGTATCAATATAAATATAAGAAAGCCGTTTCGCTATAATTTTCGCAACAGTGCTTTTCCCCGCTGCAGCTGGTCCATCAATGGCAATGCTGATTTTTTTGCTCATAATTCCTGGTTACTAAAATCTATAAAAATCGATTCATCGCGATGGAACCAGTAAAACTGCTTGCCGCTCAGGAAACACCTGAGTTCCATCAGGAAGGGAATTTCCCTTGTCATTCACCTGCTGTGAAAGACAACCCGTGGATCGCGGTTAGCGACGGCATCTGTCGTGCACCATTCCTTCCATTGGTCAGTACACGACAATGATTTTAGCAACCAGGTTTACACCTCCTTTAGTTGAATTTGGTACTGGTTCAGCCAACAACATTTGTGCAAGATGTTCCATAATGACCATTCATGTTCTTGTTTGAAATTCTCGATTTTGCATAACATCATTGCGATATATTGGCGTTGTTTCTTGCCGCTTTTCGATTGCTTGTAGGATTCTTCCATCGACCCTAACATGGCAATCCAATGGCGTTTCACTTTCGTTTTTATGATGTCCATGAGTTCTTTTGGCAACCGTTCCTGATACCCTAATCCCCGCCTGCCAATCACCAAAGCGGCGCTTTCATGAACGGATAACCCATACTTTTTCATATATTTGAAACGTCCGATAACACTGGTGTACACCGGATTCACAATTTTGATGCAAAACCCAAGCCTTAAGCCCGGGCGAATGATCGTTTCTGTCAGCTTTTTCTTTTTAAAATGATGGGTGAAGCGATTGAATCGTTTGTCCGTATCGTGCCGCTGTCTTAGTTGAATGTTTTCGATGACCACCGCCCCCACATTCTCTTGAAGCAGCCAGTCATACACATCTCGTACGGTTTCTCCAATGAGATTGTTTCGTTTATTCGATTTCACATATTCAAGTTCATGACAGTAAAACACCTTTGATTTAATGAAATTTCCTTGTTTCGAAACGATGCTTACGGCGATGCGGTCAATGTTGATGTCAATCCCAGCGATTCGTTCCGCTTGAATCGGTTCATCATAGGCAAGTTCCCTGATACCTCTTCTTCATAGAGCTTCGCGGAACCAAAGACGCGCATCAACTCGTCTAATGAGTAAAGTTGTGTTTCATCATGAGAAACGATTTTCATCTCCCGAACCGTTTTCATCCCCTTGCCTTCCCCCTTGTTTGGATCCTTAAGAACATATATTCGCTAAATCTTCTTCATCTCCTCTTTACGTGAGGAAGGGGGAAGATTTTTTATCATCAGACAGGAGATGATGGAAAAGATGGAGAACATCCGCCTCTCCACGTTCAATAACAGGAGATATTTACATGATTTCATATATTTTTATAGATGTTTAACAAACTGCTTATTCCTCCTACCCGTTATCTACATATTTTTTTATCAAAGAAAAAAGCAGGAAACTCCTGCGTGCTTCGATGCCATTTTACCATATAGGCCGCTAGCGGTCGATGATTGTTTCGATTGTTTTTGTCTTTTCTTGTCTGCTAACGCCTTCATATTCATAAATTTTTCCTAAATAAGGGCTAAGTGGAGTATATAAAATGAGCCATTGAGCAATGATTAAAAAAACAAACTGAATAATAACAAGCTTTAGTAAAATAGATTCCACTCGTTTCATTGGAACCAACAGCCCGCTTTCCGTTTTTTATATAGCCATTATTCCACGCTTTTTCGCCATTTATTCGCAATATCTTCCTCTCTTTTTCTTATCTCTAACTGCTGTTCAAAACTATATCGAATCAATCGTACGCGATCTTGCGGAGATACATCCAAAAATTGTAAGGACGCTTTATATATATCACTGTTTTCCGCTTGAAATATACGAGCGATTTTTGCTTTCACTTTTAAATAATGATATTCTCCTGATTTCATAGCAAGTACAAACCATGCCTCTACCACCATTCCAGGAAGCAGCTGCTTTTGCTTATGCTCTGGCAATACGATCGCGGCTCCGCCAGCGCTAATATCAGTCGTCATCGTTGTAAACGGCATAAATTCTTGATGGAGAGGATGAATCGCCACATCCGTATTCGCTTCCACTCTTACATATCGACGACGCTGAATGCGCACTAACTTATCTACTCCTGGATAGGAAAGAACAACCATTGGCACCGGCTGCCGCACTTTTCCAATTACTTCTGTTTCAAATAAATAAAGACAATGATCCGACCCAACAAAACTTGCTTTAAATTGCATTCCATTTAATAAAAACACGGTTTTTTCTGTTTTTACATTAATTGGATAGTTAATATGTATATAACCGTCACTTATTTCTGCCACTTTGCTTTTATATTTTTCCTCTTCCCCGCCTGCTGGTTCTAACATTATCGTATCCCCTATTTTTAACATCGTCTCTCCCTCTCATTTTCTTCTCATGTTTATTAAAACAAAAAGGAAAAGCTTGCATCAAGCTTTTCCTTTGGTAAAGGGAGAGATAGGATTTGCACCTATACAAACATATCCTTTAACTATAGTTTTGTTCAACGCTTTGCAGCTTTTCGACTTTTTCCTCCATTCCTGTGTTTGCATTAATAAAAATTTGATATGTGTCTTCTCCAAGTGTTCCTAAAAATTCATAGCAGAGCACTTGCTCGTTCATATCGTTTACAATTATTGCTTGGCGCTGTTCCATTACTTTTAAATTTGGATTTACTTTTTTCCTCGCTTGTTCTGCTGTCAATTTTGGTTTTGACAGCGGGCGTTTAACGGAAGAAGATAAGTAATCACGCGCAGAGAAGCCGACAATCGTTCCATCATCAAGAGCTACTTTCATTTTAATTGCTTCCGGATAAATGCGAATTCCGTTTTCATTTGTCACAAATGTTAATACAGCTACGTTATCATATTGGGAACTATCATATAGCTCTAAATTCTTAAACTTGTGCTTCTGCAAAAATTTCACCCCTCTATTTGCCGCTTCATGCAAACTAATCGCCTGTTTTTTTATTGGACGGCTATCGATTACCCAAATCGGATAACCGCCTTTTTCTGTAATGTCCATATAAATACTGCTTTTCTTTTTTGGATCGCGGATCGTCAAACTGTAAAAGCGCTCATCTGCTCCTTTTCCACTTGTTGTCACTTTTATGTTTTCTGTTCCTTTTAACCCAAGAAAAGAACGAGCAATTTGTTTCGCTTCTGTTTTTGAAATTGGTTTTCCTTTCGCACGGACAAAACCTTTTTCTTTATTCTTCAACCCAATAAATGTCGGGCTAAATTCTGATGATCTCGAGAAAGTATCTACATTTTTTTCGACTGATTTAAACCCATCAATAATAATGTTATCGTCAGGGCTGTCGTTTGTAGCAAGCGCTAATTCCACATCCATCCAACGCAAGTTGTTTTTTAAAACTAAATGTTGAACATTGCGAAGTTCTTGTTGAATATTTGCCGCATTTTTATATAGGGCTTGTAACGTGCGATATTCTTCATTCGTAAGCGGTTCTTTTTCTAAATCGCGAATCGCTGCCCGATAGCTGAACTCCCCTATTTTGGCAAGAAACTCTTGCGTTTTGTTAAACGGGAGTAAAGAAAGCGGCAATTGTCCGACACTTGTATGGGCTTCTGAGGCGATTCTCCATACTTCAGCCAAAGCCGGAGAAAGTGACGCACGGGAATTCATGGCAAGCGTTGTGCCGATTTTATCATGCAATAAGTCAATTTGATAGGTTAAGTCGTGGAAAGCACGCTGATAGTTATTTTCAGCATGAATTAATATCGCGTTTTTTTCTTGGTGTTCCCGATATCCCCAATACGCTGTTCCGACAATTCCAAGTGACAGTACTCCGATTAATAAATTTCGTATCATTTTTTTGTTCACCTCCTGCATTATTTACAAAAAATGTGTTTGCCGATCCGCTTAATTTGCGGCCTATTCCAAATCCATGCACTCGTTGCTGTCGACGGGTTGAAATAATAAATGGCTCCACCGGTAGGATCCCAACCGTTAATCGCATCTAGCACCGCTTTTTTTGCCGTTTCATTCGGCGTCAGCCAAATTTGCCCATCGGCTACTGCAGTAAATGCCCCAGGCTGAAAAATCACTCCCGCCACCGTATCTGGAAACGAAGGATGTTCTAAGCGATTTAAAATGACGGCTGCCACGGCGACTTGGCCGATATAAGGCTCTCCGCGCGCTTCTCCATATACGGCATTTGCCATCAATTGAATATCGTTTTGTGAAAAACCGTTTGGCACATTGGATGCTGTTGCTTTTGCCGAGCTGTTTCCGCCGCCCCTTTTATTTCTTTTTACTTGCTGGCTTAACGGAGTGCCCCCGTAATGGGTAAACGAATTGCCTTTGCGAATTTGCTCCTTCACAAATTGCTCATGATATTTCGATACCTTTACTAGTTTTGCTTTTGTACTCTCACCGACAAGCCCGTCGACTGGAAGCCCATATTCATATTGAAAGTTGCGCACTGCCCAATATGTATTCCAGCCAAAAACTCCATCAATTTTTCCATTGTAAAATCCGATATACTGCAATCGTGCTTGTAATTCAATGACATCATCTCCAACCGCCCCTCGCTGAATCACTTGATTCGAAAACGCTTTTACTTCTTCCGCTGGTTTTCCACAGATAAACAAACAAGCAACCAATACGGCAAACCATAAATGCCACTTTATTTTCCTTATCATACGCGAACCCTCCCGTATTACTTCTGTTGTTTTATCCCTATTTTCTTTCGAATTTGCCTTTTTATGCAAAAAAAACAAAAAACCAAGCGTATTATGCTTGGCTTTTTGCTGAAGGGATCCTATCGTAATCATGTAATCCTTTCGCTTGTTTTACTTTTCGAAGAGCAGACCACCATAATAACAGCATGAACGGAACCATGTAATAACTCCATTTTTCCTGTGTCAACAAAATGAAATCATACGTCCCGTGCAATAGAAATGGCAGAAAAAAAGAAAGAAATAAGTAGCGCCGCTTTTTTATAGTAAATTTTGCTTTTCCAAAATAAAACCCCATAATGACTGCGAATAAAGCATGGCTTGAGACAGGTAAAAACGCTCTTGTTACGGCAAATTCTACACCGTTTGCCAATAAATACAAAATATTTTCCATCGTCGCAAAACCGAGCGATACACTTGCGCTGTATACGATGCCATCGTACGGCTCATCAAACTCGTGGTGGTCATAAATAAAAAAATAGACAATAAACCACTTCACAAACTCTTCCAATAATCCCGACAAAAAAAAGGCGCGAGCTATCTTAGAGGCTGCGATTCCTTCCACATGAAACACATATTGAATAAACATAATGGGAAACACAAGAAGCGCCCCAATAACAAATGTTCTCAACACAATGGATAGCGGTTCGGTTTCATATTCATCTTTTAAATAAAAATAACTAAGCAGCGCAACACCTGGGGCAATGCCAGACGAAATTAACGTTAACATACAAATCCCCGTTTCCATCCGTTTTCTTTATGGTAACATGAGAATGTGGCATTTGAAAATGACCTTCCGATATTTCATCATAGCAGAACTTTCTCGAAGGAGGAAGAACAGCGAAAAAGTTCCTGATTATTCACACAGGCGGTACTATTTCGATGAAGGAAGATGATAACCTAATTTCATCTGTCAAAGTAGCCGGAAGAGAAGAAGCGCGCGGAAAAGGGGTGTTGGGGCCGTACTCAATGACGAAATCCACACAGCTAAAAACGTGACAAAAACTCATACGTGTGATTTATCAAATATATTTAACCCGTGGTGCTAGATAAAATCAGACAAGCACAAAACTAGAGATTCGATAATAATTTTATGAATAAATTAAAAGTTCGATTTTATAGAGAATATTTGAGTATAAAGTGTATATATTATGATGCGGCTCACCTCATCCAGATATTCCCTATTTAAAGAGGACAGTGTGTTAACTACACTGTCCTTGTGCCCATTTATATACTGAATTTCCCTTCTAAATTATCTTCATTAGCTGCAAGCAATACGGCTAATTTTATTCTTGCCTTTTTACTGTCTAAATCTTTCCCTAAAATAACTCCATTTTTAACAAGATCATAAGCGCTGCCTAAATAATCATAAGTCGTATATACTTCCCCTTCTTCTGCACTTGTTGTAATTACAACTTTTATTTCTTTCGATACAGCTTCTTTTATTGCGCCCATCATTTTTGGTGATACTTGTCCTCTGCCTACCCCTTCTAAAACAATTCCTTTTACATTAGCGTTTATGGCTGCTTTTATAAATTTATCGTCAGCGTCCAAATAGCATTTGATTATATCTACTTCAGGTATTTCATTTTTTATTTTGTATGTTTCCCTTCTAATTGGCTTTTGATATATGTATACTTTATCATTATCGATAATCCCTAAATACCCATATCCAAAAACATCAAAGCCTTGTAAATTAGAAGCATGTACTTTTTTCACATGTCTGGCCACAAATATGCGTTCATTAAATACTACAACCGTTCCTACACCTCTTAAATCGTCATTACAAGCCGTATAAACCGCATGGCGAATATTTGTATAAGCATCACTTCCCTGTTGTTCTGGAGAGCGTTGTGAGCCTGTTAAAACGATTTGGCGATCATCTGAAATCGTTAAATCTAAAAAATATGCGGTTTCTTCGAGTGTGTCTGTTCCATGTGTAACAACTATGCCATCAATTGTTTTATCTTGATAAATTTCTTCGATTTTGTTTTTTAAGGTTAATAAATGCTCAAATGTAATATGCATGCTGGGCAGTTGAAATAAAGAATGTATTTCAATTTTAATATCATCAGGTAAATTGCAAATTTGTGCTAATTCTTCTCCCGTCATTTCCCCTGAAACATATTTGCCTTCTTCTGTCTTTTTGCTTGCTATTGTTCCACCTGTAGTAATTAGTGCCACTTTTTTCATTAATGTCACCTCTTTAGAAACATAATAGCATAAATGAATTACAACACAAAATAATGGTTGTCGATAAATAAAAAAATATACTGTCTAAACGATCCGCAGAAACTGCAAGAAATGTTTATGGAATGATAAAAAAGAGGCTGAAAAAAACCAGCCTCCTTCTGTTATTGCCCTTTCTCCTTTTCCCGTTTTGCGATACAAGCAGCGATTTGCTCACCGTGAAAGCGCCCGTTTTCAATAAAAATTTCATTGGCATCATTTCCTGCCGCAATGACACCTGCGATAAAAATTCCGCGTACATTCGTTTCCATTGTTTCTGGATCATAAAGCGGCCGGCCCGTTTCTGGATCGACCCCGACTCCCATCTTTTTCAAAAATTCATGATCAGGATGATATCCTGTCATCGCAAATACAAAATCGTTTTTAATTTTTTTGATTTCGCCCCCTACTTCGTAAATGACGGCATCCTCCGTAATCTCTTTTACATGAGCGTTAAACTCCATTTTAATAATTCCCTTGCGGACGAGAGAATCAAATTCCGGCAAAATCCAAGGTTTGATGCTTGGAGAGTATCCGCTTCCCCGGTACAATACCGTGACACGTGCTCCCGCCTTGACAAGTTCCAGCGCTGCGTCCACGCTAGAATTTTTTCCGCCAATGACAACACAATCGGTGTTGTAATACGGGTGCGCTTCTTTAAAATAATGCGTTACTTTCGGTAAATCTTCTCCCGGTATGTTCATATAATTTGGATTGTCGTAATATCCGGTAGCAATAATAACGTATTGGGCGCGATATTGTTCTTTTGTCGTTTGGACAAGAAATGTTCCATCTTCTTGTTTTTCTACTTGCTCCACTTTTTCAAACGTTTGTACACGCACTTGTTTTCTCGTAACTACTTCGCGATAATAAGCGAGTGCTTGATTTCGCTTTGGCTTCCGATTTTCCGTAATAAACGGAACCCCGCCAATTTCAAGACGCTCACTCGTACTAAAAAACGTTTGATGAATCGGAAAATGATAAATGGAATTAACGATATTTCCTTTCTCTATTACTAACGGACGATAACCGACATCTTGCAAAGCGATCGCCGCAGCAAGCCCACAAGGACCACCGCCAACAATAATGATTTTTTCTTCTTTCATCCGGTTCACTCCTTAAACATCCAAAAATCCCCTATCATATGATAGGGGATTTTTGGCATGTTGTAAATATGTTTTGCATGCTCTTTATACCCATCCGCGGAAACGGCACGCTTCCGCCATTTTTCGAACGCCGACCATATAAGCAGCCAATCGCATATCTACGCGGCGGGTTTGCGCCATTTCATATACGTTGTTAAACGCTTTTACCATCACTTTTTCTAATCGTTCTTGGACTTCTTCTTCTGTCCAATAATATCCTTGGTTATTTTGCACCCATTCAAAATAGGATACCGTTACACCGCCGGCACTAGCTAATACGTCTGGAACAAGCAAAATGCCGCGTTCCGTTAAAATTTCCGTCGCCTCTAGCGTCGTTGGACCGTTTGCCGCCTCCACGACAATGCTTGCTTTAATATTTGGCGCATTTTCTTTCGTAATTTGATTTTCAATTGCGGCTGGAACTAAAATATCGCAATCAAGCTCTAACAATTCTTTGTTCGTAATTGTATTTTTAAACAATTTCGTTACCGTACCAAAGCTGTCGCGGCGCTCAAGCAAATAATCGATATCTAAACCGTTCGGATCGTAAAGAGCTCCATATACGTCGGAAATGCCAATGACTTTCGCACCGGCATCATACATAAATTTTGCTAAATAGCTTCCCGCGTTTCCAAAACCTTGAACGACCACGCGTGCTCCTTTCAAGTCGATACCGCGTTTTTTCGCCGCTTCGCGAATACAAATCGTAACCCCTTTTGCCGTCGCGGTTTCGCGCCCGTGCGACCCGCCTAGCACTAAAGGTTTTCCTGTAATAAATCCAGGAGAGTTAAATTCGTCGATGCGGCTATATTCGTCCATCATCCATGCCATAATTTGCGAGTTCGTAAAGACATCTGGTGCAGGAATGTCTTTTGTCGGACCAACGATTTGGCTAATCGCGCGAACATAACCACGGCTTAATCGTTCTAATTCACGGAATGACATCGTACGCGGATCACATACAATTCCGCCTTTTCCACCGCCATACGGCAAATCGACAATGCCACATTTTAGGCTCATCCAAATAGATAGCGCTTTCACTTCACGCTCTGTTACGTTTGGATGGAAACGAACGCCCCCCTTAGTTGGACCAACGGCATCATTATGCTGGGCACGGTAGCCGGTAAAAATTTTTACAGTACCGTCATCCATGCGCACAGGAATTCTCACTGTCAGCATGCGAATCGGCTCTTTGAGCAACTCATATACTTCTTCTGGATACCCTAATTTTTCCAATGCTCTATGTATAACAGTTTGTGTTGCTGTTAATACATCATATTTTTCCGCTTTTTCTTCCAGATTTTCTTCGTTGGTATGCTTGTCGGCTACCATACGTAAACCTCCTATAAATTCGCTATAATATTTGATATTGTCACCTTTCATGTCATAGTATACACTTTCTTTTTATTTATGCAAAGGAAAAAAAATAAAATGCCAAGCGATTTACGGCTATTTACAACCATTTACATCGCTTTTATGTCAATAAGCTGTCTTTTCCTTAGTATATATTTATTTTCCTTGTCATCTAACATATGGAAAAAATAAAAAGCCAGACCCCTTGTCCATACGACGGGGTCTGATAAAGCATTAACGCACTGGAAAATAACGAACAAGTTGTTCAATGGCTCGATGTTCAATTAGCTTCTTACCATATTCTTGCACACGATGTATCGTTATCGTTGAAGGGCTGGCAAATTCCGCTAATAAAGCAACAAAGTTATCGATTGGGATCGGCGGTTCCTCAGCGACATGCAAGTAAAAACGATTTTGGTAGGAGTAGAGGGTTCCGTCTAGACAACCGATCGAGTAAAGACGATGAGCGAGCTGAATGACATCTTCAAACGTCTGAAATTCATAAAATATGTCATCGCTCTCATCGAGCGTTACTTGCATTTCAATATAATCGTCAGCAAATTCTTCCTCCATGTCGTCATATTCGCCCTCACTTGTTACGATAACAACCATTCCCTGTGCTGGTAAAGAGTATACTTCCACTGCGATCGACCCGTTTACTTCAAAGCCGAGCTCCTCGCTTGCCTCCTCAATCATATCGCGAAACAATTGATGAACTTTAAACGTATCTTTCCATAAATCCTCTTTCGTTAAACCGCGATCCATCAAATCATCAAACGTAAGGAAAATTTTGATTTTATTGTGGGTTAAGCGTTCAAGACGCATCAACACCCCTCCTTACCTACACAGCCATCTCTTATGTTTATTGTATGAAATAATTCATAAATGGTTCGTTTGTTATTATTAATGAGTTTACATCGTTTATAGTCATTTAGACAAGCATTTTTTCTTTATCTTCTTTCCGTGAACAAATGGTGATCAAATTCGTTTCCGCAGGGGCTCCAAAGCGAAGCGGAACGGCTGTCGTCCCGTACCCGTTGCTGACATAAACGGCTGTTCCGTTCACATTTTTTAAACCGCCTTTTTCATAGAGCCCAAACGAAAAGAAACGAATTTGCCCTCCATGCGTATGACCGCTGATCACAAGCGAAATACGATGTTCGGGACGAAGACGCCCGACGATTTTCGGATTATGCGAAGCAAGGATGCGAAATGCATCCTCATCCACCCCTTGAAGCGCTTGGTCCAATCTTGCGCGCCGTTTGCTCATATCCTCCACTCCAATGAGAGCAAGCTTCTCCCCATTCGGGGATTGCAACATAACAGCGCTATTTTCCAATATATGCACTCCTTCCTCCACTAAAAGCGAGTGCAAATCATATTCCGTTTCATAATCATTATTCCCCCAAATAAAATAAACCGGTCCAATCATTTTTAAACGGCGAATATTTTCCTTGACACGCGCGACGGGCACCCCTTTTTCCGTAAGGTCCCCGCCAACTAAAACAATATCCGCTTTTCCTTTTATCTCCTCCACAATTCTTTTTGCCAATACCCGCCGATGAAGATCAGAAATAAAAAAAATGGAAAACGCCCGAAAACTACTTGGAAACTGAGGAAAGGTCAATTCAATGTGAACAACGCGGTTTCGATGCGCTTCCCACCACATATAAGCCAATATACAAAAAAAAGCAAAAAAAATGATCCAAATCAATATAACTCCCCCTATAAGTTTCGATTATATTGACGAGAACGATCCAAATCCACCGATATCATACCATAAATCAAAGAGAAAATAAAAAATAAAGCAGCGAGCCTCGTTTCCCATTGAAATAGCCAATAAAAGCTTCCCATCCCCCCGCAGCAAATAAACCATTCCTTCCAACGCACCTGCTTTCGCTGCAAGCATAAAATCACTCCTTCAATGACGGTGCGGATCACTACTGCATTGGCTAAAAAACCAATAAAAAAACAAATCATTGCTAAAAACGTCCGCAAAGGATTAAAAATAAGTTCAGTGATAAAATAGGCAAAATCAAACGGAGTCACTGGCGGCATCCAATGAATCATAAAATACCCGCATAAAAATCCGACAGCAATATATAACAGATAAAACACAACCTGTTTCCTCCCTTTTTTCTTACATGTATTCACCGAAAAAAGAAGTCATGAACAAAACGCAATGGTCATAAATATAGACTGAAGTTCTGCCCAAAAAGGAGGTTTCTTATGTTCACAACACGAAAGCAATACGAACCTTATGTAAGCCCATTTGACCCTTGCCCGCCAATTCGCGTCAAAACCTATGTCACCGCTCCAAATCAATATGTCGGATTTCAGCCGCCAAACTTGCCGCAATTCCCATTGCATGAAGCGTTAAAAAAAGGAACCCTTTGGAAAATTTTTTATGATCCATATTATGGTCCTTATGAAATGAAAACTAAAGGTGATTACCAATGAAACAGTTGCCAAAAGAATACTATGAACTTTTAGAACAGCTCCAAGCGGTTGATTTTGCCCTCGTCGACTTAACGTTATACCTCGACACCCATCCTACTGACTACCAAGCCATCCAGCAATTTAACCAGCTTGCGCAAAAACGGAAACAACTGAAAAAACAGTTTGAATCCTGTTATGGTCCACTTCAGCAATATGGAAACAGCTATTCCAATTATCCGTGGAATTGGAATGATTCTCCTTGGCCTTGGCAAGTATAGCAAAAACAACTCGCTGTAAAGGGAGGAAATGACGATGTGGATTTATGAAAAAAAATTGCAATATCCTGTTCGTGTCAGCACATGCAACCCAAAATTGGCGAAATATTTAATTGAACAGTATGGAGGTGCGGATGGAGAACTCGCCGCTGCGCTTCGTTATTTAAATCAACGCTACTCCATCCCTGATAAAGTAGTCGGTTTGCTCACAGATATTGGAACCGAAGAATTAGCTCATTTGGAAATGATTGCGACAATGGTATACAAATTAACAAAAGACGCCACCCTAGAACAGCTGAAAGAAGCAGGTCTTGACGCACACTATGTCGATCATGACCGCGCTTTATTTTATCATAATGCCGCTGGAGTTCCATTTACGGCGACATACATTCAAGCGAAAGGAGACCCAATTGCCGATTTATATGAAGATATCGCTGCCGAAGAAAAAGCGCGGGCAACCTATCAATGGATTATTAATATGAGCGATGATCCAGATTTAAACGATGGGCTTCGCTTTTTACGTGAACGTGAAATCATTCATGCCCAGCGTTTTCGCGAAGCAGTCGAAATTTTAAAAGAAGAGCGTGACCGCAAGAAAATTTTTTAATCGAAAGGTAGCTGAATGGAGTACCATTCAGCTATTTTCAAAATACAAATTAATGTCGTACTCCTTTTTCATGATCTCAAACAATTTATGGCGCTCTTTCCATTGCTGCTCTTCTTTCCATAAATCGGCGCTTTTTTGAATGATTTCACAGCGAAGCGAATGAAATTCTTCTTCTGCTTTATCGCACTTTTTTTTGTAATATAAAATGGCCCAATACAATGTAAACAACAATAATAATATATACAAATGCACTGTTTTTTCTAAAAACATCTTAATAAACGCAGTCAATGTACCGCTGGGAAAAATCAGATAAAATAAAACATATACGAAAAATACCGCAAATCCACCTAAAGTGACAATCTGCAAAGACAGGACCCGTTTCTTCAAACGTTCCCATTTTTGCTTCTTTTCAATCACTCCAAGCAGCATTTGTTTTGTTACTTCATCAATATGAAGCTGTTCGAAAAATACTTTGCTCACGGCCGGATCCCCTCGTTTTTTCACTGACCTCTATTATAAACGTATGTACGAGCCCATTTAGGTAGAACAAAAAAGTGATGGTACGCCTCCTTACTTTTCAGCGTCCATCACTGGAATTTGCAGCACTTGTCCTTTATGAAGCTGTGCGCTCTTTAAATGATTCCATTTTTTTATCATTTCCATTCCTTTATCACTTTGATAATATTTCATCGCAATGCTGTACAATGTTTCATTTTCTTGGACTGTATGTGTAATAATCTTTTGCTTTTTTTGCTTATCCGAAGCTTTATTTTCTTTTTGTGCGTCTGATTCAGGCCGATCTTTTTTTTGCGAGCTTGGCTCGCTTGATGGCGGCGCCGCCTTTTCCTCAGCAGGAGCAATGTCAATTTGTTCGTAGCTGCCCGTCTCACTGCGTGTTACAACAGTCACTGTTTTTGAATCATCATTTGCATAATAAATGCTTAACATCGAAATCGGAAGTAAAATAAAAAATAGTGCTAACAAGCGAATAAGCGGATATTTTAACTTCCATTTCACCCGTTTTTTTGATTTCTTTTGTCTATGCACCTCTCTGCGCGATGGAAGTGATAATACATCTTCTTGCTGCACCATTTCGTCTCTTTGTTCCACTAATTCGCGCAATGATTCTGCTTGATCATGATTCACACATTATCACTCCCGTCTCCCTCTTTCATGTTGCGGACATAATGACGGACATAATGAAGACGAATATCGATCGCCAAGATAAAGTCAATAAGAAAATGAGCAAAAATGGTGACCCAAAGACTGTTTGTCCGTTGGTAAATATATCCAAGAAAAAAGCTTAACAATACGACCATCCCAAATAAAAACCACTTTTCTAAATAGCGCACGTGCAACAAAGCGAACACGATGCTGGCAATAAACAAGCCAAAATGCGTCTGGATCACTCCACGAAACAATAGTTCTTCACTAAAAGCGATCAATAAACATAAAAAAAAGATATGCGGAATCGACCGTTTTTGGAAAATTTTTTCGTTAATTCCTCCATCATCATACCAATGTTCCGGCAAATAACGCATCAATAAAAAATCGATGGCCAATACAATCATTGCACTTCCGCCGCCATACTTTAACACCGTGGCAACATCAAAATGCCAAATTTTTCGGAATGTCGAAAGATCAAAAAGAAAAAATCCGATGATTGCTGATACGACAATTAACAATAACTGAGTAAAATATAAATGAATGAGTACTTCACGATCGTCCATCATGCGGATTTGTTCACTTTGCCGCCTCATTCTAGACACGCCTCGCTTTAAAAGAAAATTCGCTTTAATTCCGCTTTCCAGCCATGGAAATGCAGATCTTTATCCTCTTTCTCCATGCGCAAGTAGCTCTCGAGCGGAAATCCGCATCGGTCGCAGCATAAATCTGGCTTTCTCTCCAATGACTGTTGAAACGCCTGAACGATCGCCTCACGCCGGCATGAACGATGCAACACCCAACTCATCATTTCCCGCAGCTTTTTTCGCTTCCATTGCCTGCGCGTCTCGATATACTTCATCATTGTCTGATATAAACAGGCAACATCCCGTTCCGTAAGCAACCGCTTGGAAGAAATGATTCCTTCCGCTTCGAAAAAATACGTTAAAATCCGTTTTTGCACATCTGTTAACGAGCATGCATTCATTTGCTGTTCTAAACGATCCGGAGTTACACCATATAATAAGCTTTCGCATAATTGTTTTACTTGCACATCGTCCGGCAATTCCGTTTCCATAAGAGATTGTACCATGCTCTCGTCACCATTGGTATATAGTAAAATGGCAATGCTCTTTTTTCCATCGCGGCCGGCTCTGCCGATTTCCTGTAAATAAGCCTCTATCTGACCAGGCATGTGAAAATGAATGACAAAACGAATATTTTCTTTATTTACTCCCATGCCAAATGCATTCGTACAGCATACAATTTCCAATTGGTCACGTAAAAATTGTTGCTGAACAAGCATTCGCTGTTCGGAATCCATTCCTCCATGATAATAGGCGACTCGCTCAATTCCTTCCTCTTGCAGCTTCTGCGCCATCGTTTCCGCCCATTGCCTGCTTGAAAAATAAATTAACCCAGGTCCTTCTAGCATTTTTACATAATCAAGCAGCCTGTTTACTTTCTCATGGATAAAGTCCGTTTTCTCCACTTTGATGGCGATATTAGGCCGGTCAACAGAATGAATATGCCGACGAAGAGGCTGGAGCTGCAAAATATGTACAATATCATCCATCACTTCAGGCGGTGCGGTGGCTGTTAACGCCAGACAAGTTGGAGAGCCAAGACGCTTACGAATTTCTCCCAACTTTAAAAAATCAGGACGGAAATCGTAACCCCACTGGGAAATGCAATGTGCTTCATCAACTACAAATAAGGAAATACGGATATTCATTAAGGCGCGAAGCAATCGTTCCGACTGCAGCATCTCCGGGGAAACATAAATAAACCGAAATTCATGAAGCCGCTCAAGTGCTTTGATCTTTACTTCTGTTTCTAAAAAACTATTAAATGCGATGACTCTCTTTTCTCCACGTTGGCGAAGCTGCTGCACTTGGTCCTCCATCAGCGAAACGAGCGGCGAAATAATTAACACGCTGCCTTGCAATACATATGCGGGAAGCTGATAACAAAGTGATTTTCCCCCACCAGTCGGCAACATTGCTAATACATCATATCCGCGCAAAATGTCTTCAATAATTTCCCGTTGTCCTTTTCGAAAAGAGGAGTAGCCGAATTTTTCTTGAAGCAACTGTTCTAATGTCACCACATTTCTCCTTCCTTTGCTAATACGAGGCGAATTTCAAAGTAGCTGACATCGTCATCGATAGCGTCACGAATCACCTTTAATTTCCGCGTCCGTAATTTTCGTACCGTTTCAATAATTTTTGCCGCTCTTTTCTCATTGATGAACGGTTGAATAGAAAAATGAGGAATATTCGCCGCAATTTCCACCACATGGTCTTCAATGGTGCTTCTTTTTAAACGGCGCAGCTTAGCGATCTCTTCGATCGATTTTCCACGCAATAGCCATTCATACGTTTTTTGTGTCGAAAACGTTAATGGTATCGGCAGCGATAAATCATGCATCAATTCATATAAAACGGATGAACGTTTTGATTCCGCTCTAGCCATCATATAATGCAATACATTTTGGAATTGAAACCGAACGTATACTGGATCTTTTTGCAAATAGGAAGCGATTTGCTCATTTGTCCAGCCAATTCGCTCAAAACTCGTTAAGCGCAATGTAAACACCGTCGCCTCTTCTTCCGAAACGGAAGAAAGAATGTCATATATTTCTTTATAAAGCGTTTGCGCTAATTCATGCACTGTCCTTTTTTGCGATAATAAGTAATTCTTTACCCAAATCAATGTTTCCTCATGGCGATGAATCGGTTCAAAACGGGTTCGATGGAGCACGTTCGATAACGTTTGAACAAGCAAGGACAACCGATACCAAAACGTTTTTTCTGTGGCGTGATACCGCCATCCGTTTATATGAACCGGAAAAAACACTTGATGCAACTGTTCGTCTAACTGCTTTTTTCCAGCTTCCGTCAGTATATAAGAACGGTTTTGTACAGGGGAAATCAAGCCGTTTTCGAACAACTGTTGCGCTGCTGCCTCGACATCGTTTAACGTAACTTCTTTCCACACTCCGAAAAATGGTTCTAACTGAAACCATTTACTATCTTGTAACGTTTGTGACGACTTTTTTCCGGTAAATAGATGATATATCGCGGATAAAGACCGCTCCCCGCTGAAACGGTGCAAACAAAATAAAACAAGAAACGAAGCATACCCACCTTTCATTCGCGCCGCTCCTTTATTGAAACACTTTGATATACATCCATTGTAGCAGAAATACTCTCTTCGTTTCTCACACAAAGTTTTTCTCATCTAGAAAAAATGCATAATGGGAAATGTATGTTTAAAAATATCGGTGTAATATTTTTTGTATTGAAAAGTTGTGGAAACAGTCTTATTATAAGAAGTGAAAGCTCATTTCCGAGTATACAACACGGAGATGACAGTCCGTTTGAAATAGAATTTGAGGAGGTTTTTATTTATGCCAAAATATACGATTGTTGATAAGGAAACATGTATTGCATGTGGTGCGTGCGGTGCCGCAGCTCCGGATATTTATGACTACGATGAAGATGGCATTGCATACGTAACACTAGATGACAACCAAGGCATCGTGGAAGTGCCAGAAATTCTTATCGATGACATGATGGATGCATTCGAAGGCTGCCCAACGGAATCGATTAAGGTTGCAGACGAACCGTTTGATGGCGATCCAAATAAATTTGATTAATAAAAATACACCCTCTTGTATGCAAAATGCAAGAGGGTTTTTTATGGAAATGATCTGAATGAAGCCTCTATTGCCGTCCACTTAAGCAATAACGGATCGATTACCCGCTCCTGCACAAAAACAAGATCATCCAATCATGTTTTGCTGAAATCCACCGTCATATTTTAATGAGATTTTGTCGACTGTTGAAAAATTTGTTGATCGAAAGAACGAAACATTGAGTTATATTTACATAGTTGCTATACTTCTACCATCTATTCTATAATAGAAACACATACATACATACAAAGGGAGGAAAATGTTGTGGCATTTGAAAATAAAGTTGTCGAAGCATTTATCGAAATTCCGACAGGAAGCCAAAACAAGTACGAATTTGACAAAGAACGGGGCATTTTCAAACTAGACCGCGTCTTATACTCTCCAATGTTTTATCCGGCAGAATATGGATATTTGCAAAACACGCTCGCTTTAGACGGCGACCCGCTTGACATTTTAGTCATCACCACAAATCCAACGTTCCCTGGCTGTGTGATCGACACACGTGTCATCGGTTATTTAAATATGATTGACAGCGGTGAAGAGGATGCGAAATTAATCGGTGTTCCTGTCGAAGATCCGCGTTTCGATGAAGTACGCAGCATCGAAGATCTTCCGCAGCATAAATTAAAAGAAATCGCCCATTTCTTCGAACGCTATAAAGACTTGGAAGGGAAACGGACGGAAATCGGCTCGTGGGAAGGTCCAGAAGCTGCCGCTAAACTAATTGATGAATGCATCGCTCGCTACAACGAACAAAAAAATAAATAACAGAAAAGACGCCCAAGTGAACGGTTGACGACTTGGGCGTTTCTTATTCAGGAAAATCCGAACATTTCATAATAAAAACGTTTACATTGGTATGACTTCTTATCATATCATTGACAGATGGTAATTTATTATGTTAAATTATCAGAAATTTAAAATCCTTGAAAAAAGAAAGGAGCTCACCACCGTGTTTCGCATTTTAGTTTCCGACGCAATTAGCGAAGAAGGATTAGCCCCACTACGAAAATCCGAACAAATTGAAATCGTACAAAAAAAGGTAACAGAAGTAGAAGAACAACTTCATGAATTTGACGCCTTGCTTGTTCGCAGCGCTACGAAAGTGACAGAAGAACTCCTTTCCAAAATGCCAAATTTAAAAATCATCGGGCGCGCTGGTGTGGGAGTTGACAATATTGATGTAGAAGCAGCAACGAAGCGCGGGATTGTCGTTATTAATGCTCCAAACGGAAATACGATTTCTGCTGCTGAACACACATTTGCTATGATGGCTGCGCTTGTGCGCCATATTCCGCAAGCACATGTTTCTGTGAAATCCCGGGAGTGGAATCGTTCCGCGTTCGTTGGAACAGAGTTGCAAGGAAAACATTTAGGAATTATCGGATTTGGCCGCATCGGATCCGAAGTAGCCAAACGCGCGCGCGCATTCGGCATGACGGTTCACGTATATGATCCATTTTTAACAAAAGAGCGGGCGGAAAAACTTGGTGTATCGATCCATACACTTGATGAAGTGCTTGCTTGCTCTGATATTATTACCGTACACACTCCATTAACTAAAGAAACAAAAGGGCTTCTTGGCGAAAAAAATTTGGCCAAAACGAAAAAGGGCGTATACCTTATCAACTGTGCCCGCGGCGGTATTATTGACGAACAAGCATTAATTCCATTTCTTCAAAGCGGCCATGTTGCAGGGGTAGCTCTCGACGTATTCGAACAAGAACCGCCAGGCGATCATCCGCTTTTTGCTTTTGATAATGTGATTGTCACCCCTCACCTTGGCGCTTCGACTATAGAGGCGCAGCTCAATGTTGCTACACAAGTTGCCGAGGAAATATTACACTTTTTAGAAGGAAAACCAGTTACATCATCTATTAATCTACCAACATTGTCTAAAGACGTATATGAAAAAATTCAAGCATTCTACAATTTAGCGAAAAAAATGGGCACGATCGCATCACAATATATGAATATTCCTGTCCAAGAACTATCCGTAACCTATGCGGGAACGGTTGCCGATTTAGAAACGACATATATCACTCGCAGCTTGCTCGCTGGGTTTTTACGGCCGCGCGTCGCTTCGACGGTTAACGAAGTGAATGCCGCCATGATCGCAAAAGAACGCGGCATTACGTATGGAGAAAAATTTTCCGATGAAACACATGGTTACGCAAACTGCATTTCCCTTACCGTACACGGGGAAAACAGAACGTTTACGATTAAAGGCTCGCACATTCCAAACTATGGCGACCGCATCGTTCACTTCGATGGATTTACGATTGATTTTGCACCAGATGGACATCTTCTTTACATCCAACATCAAGACCGACCAGGAATGATCGGAAAGGTCGGAAACGTCCTCGGCGAACATCAAGTAAATATCGCTACAATGCAAGTCGGACGCGAGCAGGCAGGTGGAAAGGCAATTATGATGCTTTCGTTAGATAAACCGATTGATGACGCTTTACTTCAGAAATTAGCTGAAATTGAAGATATTGAAACGGTAAAAAGATTAGAAGTTTCATAAGCAAAAAAGGAATGGGAATTTCCCATTCCTTTTTCCATTGCTGTTCTCTTATCCAAGCGGCACCGCTTTACGCTCCCCTTTTTGAAACGTCATCAGCTCCGTATAGCCAACGCTTTTCGCCAGCGCAATCGCCTTGTCGTAATCCGCCCCCACGTGCTCTGGAACGTGCGCATCAGAAGAAAGCACAATCGGAATTCCCTTATCATAGCACATTTGCAACAGCCGCTTATCCGGATATAGCTCGCCAACCGGTTTGCGGAGTCCAGCAGTGCTGATTTCCACACATGTTTTGGAATTCGCAAGCGCTGTCGTGGCACGATCATATTGCTCTAATAAAAATTCTTCATCCTCCGGAACATATTTAAATATTTTGACCAGATCTATATGACCGATAATATCAAATAAGTTCGACTCGGCTAAAGTAACGACTTGGTCAAAATATTTGCGATATGTATCGTACAAATCCCGGCGTTCCCATTCCTTTCGATATTCCGCTAAGTCAATGCCGAAATCATCGATCCAGTGAATGGAACCGATGACATAATCAAACTCATATGATCGAATAAACGCCGCCATCTCTTCATGTTTTCCTGGCGTATAATCCATTTCGATAGACATTTTTACATCAATTCCGGCATCCCACGCCTCATGGAAAAGACGGACATAATCTGCCATATCATAATAGCGACGTTCGTCTACCCATGGATTCGATAAAATATTTTTCGTTTGATAAAAATGATAGGCATGTTCGGATATACCGAAATGTTGAATTCCTTTCCGCGCCGCTTCATCGGTAAATTGCCGCAAATAGTCCAATGTCAGCGTTCCGCGTTCTAGATGGTTATGGTAGTCTGTTAACATTCACAAATCGCCTCCCACTATGTTTCTATCATTATATCGTATGAAAATGCGAGAGGACAACGATTTTCACGAATTTTCGAAACGTTAACCAGTTAACCCTACCATAAATAATAACCGAATGCAAACGGCCATTCCCGCCACTACAAGCAATCGTCTCACCACATCACCCATCGTCGCTCATCCCTCCTTGTTATTTTTACACCATATAGTATTATGTCAAAAAAAAACAAATAGAACTTCATTCACATTAAAAAATACTGCCCTCCCTTATCTTGTATGCAAAGTCGCCATCATCGGATTTGGGCCAACGGGTACATCAATCTTCTTGCCAAATATATATGGACCGATCTGTTTTACATTCCCCCCCATAAACGTCACCGAGCGAAAACCAAACTCCTTAGCGGTAAGTAAAATTGCTTCCACCATCCAGCATAACGATGGCGATACATCAAGCTTTGAATCCTCAGTAAATTGAACAACGACGTGATCCTGTTGCACATCTACTTTCTCAATTTGCACTCCCCGCGGAATCGTTGATCGCAGTGATGCACTAGCATCTTTTTGCATTTGTCTTAACGCTTTGAGAAATGTTGGGAAATGTTGGGGGGACGGAACGAGATATACAGGATGCGACGAACTGAGCTGATATAAATAATACGCCCGCTTCTTTTTTGGAATTTCCATCGATTCTATATATCCTTTATGACTTAGTTTCATCCCTTCTTTATTTCCCGTAAAAAAGCGAATTTTCTTGCCACCCATCCATCGAATGGTTTCTTCAATACTGGATAAAAACAGCGACTCACTCACTCTTCCTTCCAAAAAAATCGGATGTTGTTTCGAAACATAAACAAGCCAAACTCGTTTGCTTTCACGAGAAGGCACCATCGTTACCCCATTAAGCAAATGTTTCGAGACTCCCCATTTTTGTTCATCAATTTGTGTTTTGGCCGTTTCTAGCTGCCGTTTTACCGACTCATGCTTTGGGACTGGCACGCTAATCGGAATCACGATTTGAGACTGCTGGTCGGGAAGCCCTAGTACAGCAACATCTTGATCATTCAAAGCTTCTTTTGTAACAATGTGCGATGGAAACTCGCTGTATTGGTTTACTGACAAAAGCGGTTGACTCATATTGGAACGCTGATCAGCTTGCAACGTAATGACAGATTTATCCGATTTTTCTTCTGTCTGTTTGGTAAACGGGAGGCTGTGCACACTAATGACAACAACGATTATGACTGCAACGATCGAAGCAAACGATGGAAGAAACCACGCTTTCAAACGTGCTGTTTTTCTTGCTTTCATCAATTGTCGGTACACTTCTTCTTTCGAACGATGATCTTTGATCATCGGCATTTGTTGCAACGTATATTGGAGGCATTCGTCATTCCACCGAAATTTTTTCATGTTGTTTTCCTCCTTTCGCCGCTTCTTCCTCCATATACTTTTTTAATACTTTTAATGCCCGGTGTTGCGTTGTTTTTACTTTGCTTTCCGTCCATCCTAACGTTTCTGCTGTTTCTGCGATCGATAGTGACTGAATAAAGCGGAGTACAATGACAAGTTGCTGATCAATGGTACAACGCTCTAAACAACGGTACATCCGTTGAATTTCTTCTTTTTGAATCGCAATTTCCTCCGGGAGTGGCTGCATATCACAAAGCTGATCATCGTTCCAATCGAATTTTTCTGACACTCTCCGCCGCCAGCTTTTTTGTTTGCGAAAAAAATCGATTGCCACATGGCGAGCAATCGATAGCAGCCACGTTTTTTCACTGCTTTCCCCCTTAAATCGCTTATACGAACGCAATACTTTTATGTATACTTCTTGAACGAGATCTTCTGCCTGTTCTCGATTTCGTACCATATAAAATAAAAAATTAAAAATGTCATCATGATACTTTTCGTACAACTCCTCAAAAACGGAGTCCATCCTTTCTCCTCCCATTCTACTACATCTGTCGATAGAACAATCGTTTCGTTACAACTATCATAAAGTTTCTTCGCAAAAAAAGGAAGAATATTTACGGAATATTCTTCCCTTTCATCTCTACTAATCTATAAGCGCAATTCGATCGAAAAAAATAAATCTTTTACCATCTTCTTTATTTCTTCTTCCATATGAGGATCATAGCTTATTAATACAGAAGTAGCCGGACCGGATGAAGCAAAAAGCGGCAACGAGCAGGAACAAGAGAAAGAGGAAAGACCGTTGTCCTGAAGCAACTGTTGCAATTCATAATAAATTCCTTTTGAACCAACCGGAACAATTTCATAAACATACGTTTGTCTCAATAGTGCTTGAAATAACGAAAGAGAAAGCATACGTTCCTTACGCTTCAATACTTCATCTCCAACAAGCGGCTCGCCGATTACCGCAAATTTTGCATCTTTTGGTGTTATTCCGACCCGTTTTCGCTCTGTTTGTACCGTACCGACAACCGTTATTCCAACAGCGGACTGCAACGTTGGAAAATTCGTTTCACTGCTCCCGATGACCGGAATGTCTATATGCAATTCTTGACACGTCCTGCGGATGCCATTGCAAAGTGTTTCCCACGCTTCATCATGCACAAAATTTTGCAGTACCACGGCATGCGGCTTCGCTCCAACGCTCAATACTTCCATGAATGCAACGCGCGCAGCAAAATACGAAACAACATCATATGGAGCGTGTACAACATCCTTCTCTTTCTCTCCAATTGCTGCCGAACCATCCGCCGCAACCACTAACTCTATGCCATCATAAAAAGGTATAAACAATACATCACGCACGTGGCATCTTCTCCGATTCCATGATTGTCCATCTCCAAAGCACCGGAATAACGAGTGAGGAAGCGATGATGTTTGCAAGTGTTGCAATAGCCAAAGAAGGAATAATCGCCAAAACAAACGCTTTACCCATCACCGATAAACTAATCAACACAATTGTCGCGGCAAATTGTTTCCGGCTTCCTATCATTTTTTCCCCTCCTTATCCCGAAACACGATCGCGCTCCGTTCATATTCGACGTCTTTTACTCCCAAACGCGCGTTAATGACGCGGGCGACAGCAAAAAAGTAATCAGATAAACGATTCACGTATTGCAATACAATTTCATTAATCGGCTCCTCTTTGCTTAATGACACGATGCACCGTTCCGCTCTTCTTGTTACCGTGCGGGCGACATGAAGCGCCGCCGCAGCTTTAGAGCCGCCAGGCAAAATAAATTTTTCAAGCGGCGGAGCTTCTTTCACATATTCATCGATGCGCGTTTCCAAAAATGTCACCATATCTGCCGTTACTTTGTACGGAATCTTCCCATTCACAATGGCCAAGTCGCCGCCGCAATCAAATAATTCATGTTGAATTTTTTGCAATTCAGCGTAAATGTCTTGAAATTTCTCATCATTTAACAGCGTCATCGCCTGCCCGACAAATGAATTTACTTCATCTAGCGTCCCGTACGCCTCCACACGCAGATGATCTTTATCGACACGTCCGCCGATTAAACTCGTTTTTCCTTTGTCACCTGTTCTCGTATATAGTCTCATATCGTTTCTCCCCCTTATTTCATTCGTTCTGCTAATCCGCACCAAACACGATCGACGCGGTCGCAAAGCTGAACCAATTGCTGGTAACACCAGCCGGTTACATCGCGCCATAATCGTTCTTCTTTTTCCACCGGGACAACCCCCTGCGTAATGTCGGAACCAATCCACACAACCGTTCGTCCGGAACTTTGTCGTTCCCACTCATGCCATATTTGAAACATGCGTTTCCAATAAGCTAAATCTGGAATACACCGAATCGCTGCTTCCAATCCTTCCATCACAACGATTCGTTCGAGTATATTCGCATCTGGCTCGCCATATTCGCATTCATATCCGTTATACCAAACGACATCTTTCCGTTCTGTTATTCGGTAGTAAGTGCACGCCCATTTTCGTTTTCCTTGAAAAGCACCTCCGACAATGAAATGCATCGTTTTTTCTCCTTCCACCTCTCGAGCGTTGATTGCAGTGTATACCCGCCGCCAAATGGCACCGCCCATTCCCAAAACGACCGTTCTTGCGGAGCGTAGCGCTCCAATACGTAACGAATCGGGCCGCCATGCGTGGCGACGGCGACATGCTTCGCATTTGTTTTCTCGGCAAGTATGATCGTTTGTTCCAACGCTTGCTCCACTCTTGTTTGAAATTGTTGATAGCCTTCCCCGTTGGGAGGAACAGTCGAAAGCGGGGAATTCAACCATTTTTGATACTCTTTTATTTCTTTCAACTCCAAAAACGTTTTTCCTTCCCAGTCGCCAAAATGCATTTCCCGCCATTGCGCCATTTCGAATTTCGCGCCGGAATAACTTCGAAACAACAGCTCACACGTTTGCCGGCACCGCAGCAAATCGCTTGATACAAGCAAATCAACAGGCGCAAAAAGCTGCAAGTCTGCTTTAAGAAGCCGCGCTTTTTCCTGCTCTGCAAGCGGTACATCCGTATGCCCGATATATCGTCTTGCTTCATTTTCCGGCGTCATACCATGACGTATGAACGTAATAGCCAAATCATACACCATAGCCACGTCTCCACTCCTTCGACAAACGCCCCAAGCGCATCACCGGTAATGCCGCCAAATTGTTTTTCAAAAAACAAACGCGCAACGAAAACAGCAAATATTGTCCCACACGCTAAAAATATAACGGTTTTCCAAACAGAAAAATGGGCGGCGCATAAACACGCGAGCAAACAGCTGCCAATAATCATTGCAACATGCGCATCGTAACGATCGGCATGTTCCCGAAAAGCAGCGGCCATGCCCGTTTGTTTTGCTGGTTTTCCATAAATAAGCAGCCATGCCATCGCCGTTCTCGACAACACCGGAATAACGGCAATAAGGAATATATCAAAATCGGAACATATTGTTTCAAACATAAATAAAAAGCGAAATGAAAGCAAAAACAAAATCGATAATACCGCAAACGCTCCAACACGCGAATCGCTCATGATTTCTTGACGCCGCTTTACATCCCGATACGAAAAAAACGCATCGCTTACATCCATCCAACCGTCCGCGTGCAATCCGCCTGCGATCCAAATAGATAGCCACATGAGGGAAAGCGCAAGAAACAATGGCGAAAGAGAAGAAAACGAAGAAAACATGAAGTACGTAACAGCTTCAATAACGCCAATCAGCGCACCGATAAGCGGAAATGCGCGGACAGACCAGCGTGCCGTGGCAGCGTTCCAATCAATCTGCTTCCGAATAGGAATCACCGTTAAAAATTGAACAGACAATAAAAACCCGCTCCAAACCGCTTTCATGACAATGATTCTCCTTTTTTCACAACAGCTATGCCATTCTGCGCCAAAATGGCGATTTGAGCGTTTGCGACAATTTGTTGATGAAGCCACCCAAGCGTTTTCATAAAATGATATGTCCCTAAATCATCCGGGACTCCTCCAGAAAATAATTCATTCGAGACAATGATTAACGCCTTGCACGCTTTTTCTAATTGCTGTAACACAATCCACATTTGTCTTGCCTTATGAAAACAGTTCGCTTCCTTTTGCCAGCTTTCATCAGCAAACAATTCGTTAGCAAGCCAGTTCGTTATACAATCAAGCAAAACAACGTCGCTTTTTGTAAAAACAGGAATCAGTTTATCAAGCCGCACCGACTGTTCCCATGTGATCCACTTCATCGGTTGTTTCTTTCGCCGCTTTTGGTGATGATCAATCCGCTGTTTCATTTCGTCATCAGACGCTCGTGCCGTTGCGATATAGTGTAAAGAACTTTCTGGAGTTGCCAGCTTTTGTACATAAGTTTCAGCAATTCGGCTTTTTCCGCTTCGGACACCCCCGCTAATAAACACGATCATTGCGCCCACCGCCTCAGCACATGCAGCAATTGATCATTTTCTTCCTTCGTCTTCACCGCTAAACGCAAATAATGGCCGTCAAGGCCGCGGAAATTCATCGTATGGCGCGGTACAATCCCTTTTTGTAATAAATGATAAAGCAGCGCTTCTGTGGAACGGTTTGGCAACCGTAATAAATAAAAATTAACGACCGATGGCGAAACATAATACCCATATTCGCTTAATATCGTCGTTATTCGCTCCCGTTCACTGGCAATCATCCGCTTTGTTTGTGCGACAAACTCGTTCATCGGCAAAAAATGCAACGCCAGCTGCTGGGCAAGTCTACTTACGCTCCATGGCGGCTGCAATTCTTTTACTTGCGCAATGACTTCCTTATTGGCAACCATATAGCCGATACGCGCCCCGGCTAAATGATGGATTTTCGTTAATGAACGCAAAACGATCAGATGGGAAAAGTCGTTCACCCACTGCAATGCGGTAAAGCCATCGATCCAAAAATGATAAAACGCTTCATCGATGACAACAAATGTCTCTGCCTTCTCCGCTGCCACAAGCAACGCATATAGATCTTCTTCCGTCATCACCGTTCCGGTTGGATTGTTTGGATGACATAAAAAGAAAGCATCAACATCGCCTAATAACGTTGTTAACTCACTTAGATTATATTTCCAGTTGCTTTCCTCATTCGAGACAATCGAAACGATCTTACAATGGTGAGCCTCACAAGCGCGGCGATATTCAGAAAACGTCGGTTCCGCAATTCCAATTCGTTTCCGTGAAAATAATTGTCCTAGCAAATGAATGCATTCCGAAGCGCCGTTGGAAATCAGCACTTGCTCCGGTGCGATTCCTTCGATACGCGCAAGTAAATCAACTAATAAAGAAGCATCCGGGTCTGGATATTCCATCGTCCAACCGCAAAAATCAGCTTGTTTCGGCCAAAGCGACAGCGGCAATACATATGGATTTGTGTTGACACTAAAATCAACGTAAGTTTCTGGAATTGGAATCCCAAGATGCTCATATAATTGGCGGGGATTTGCTCCATGTGCTGGCAAATTCAATCAATATCCCTCCTACGAACAGCAATATCGCAAACGATAAAACCGTAACGAGCATAATCCGCACTGCATGGCGAATATGTTCTTTTTTTAGCGGAACGAGCGGATCGCCGATCGTCGGCCGGTGCGAAACGATTCCGTTATATGTGTTCGTTCCGCCAAGCTGCACGCCTAAAAGCGCCGCCATCGCCGATTCTAGCCATCCGCTGTTTGGACTTGGATGTTTGCGAGCGTCGCGAAAAAGCACCCGCAAGCAATAACGAAGTCGCTTTCCGCTATGGACAAATATCATCACCATCGCCGTAAGACGAGCAGGCACATAATTGACCACATCATCCAAGCGCGCTGACGCCCAACCGAATTCGCGATACGCCTCATTTTTATAGCCGAGCATCGAATCACACGTATTTACGGCCCGATAAAAAAGCGCCAATGGAGCCCCGCCGATGAAAGCGTAAAACAACGGCGCGGTAATTCCATCGCTCGTATTTTCCGCCACCGTTTCTACACAAGCGCGCACAATTTCCGGTTCGTCAAGATTTTCTGTATCCCGGCCGACAATCATGCTTAATTCGCGGCGGGCCTTTTCGATTTTTCCTTGTTCTAAAGGAATAAGCACATTCCAGGCAGCTTCTTGTAAACTTTTTGTCGCAATCGTCGTAAAAATAAGGACCGCTTCCATCATAACGCCAAATATCCATGAAAGAGAATAACTGATATATACAACAAGAGACGCCAGGCAGTAAACCATTCCTGCTACGGCCGCGACGGTAATAATCCCTTTCATGCGCCGATATCGCCCTTGATTAAGCCGTTTGTCGAAAAAGGAAATGAATGATCCGATTCCACGCACGGGGTGCGGAAGCCAACGAGGATCGCCAAACAACCAATCCAACACAAGCGCCAGAGCAATCGCCAAAAGATGACTCACAATGATTCCCTCCGCTGTTTATAACGGCGAAGGGCTTCCTTTGTCGCTTCATAAACGGTTCGCCCGATCGCTTTTCCAATCGGTGTGATCGTGCCAGCATAAGGAAACGTTGCTCCTGTTTGTGTCGCGGCAATCGCGATGCAATCCGTCGATGTTCCTGTTGCATAGGTGCTTGTTTCAGGATCGACAATTTTTTCATCGTATAATGCTTTTGTTTTTGCTTCCGTCGCCGTCATTAAAGCCTGCACATAAGCGGCATCCGTCAACGTTCCGTCGATAAATACCATAATGTTAATCGTGCCGACTTTTTGGCTTAATTCCTCTCGTTTCCACGCTTGTGCGGCATCAACGGCATTTCCTACTCCAGCGGTAACAACGGTCCATACAGAAAACGCATCATGTTTCTCATACATGCAGACGGCATCTTCGACAGAAACAGCGGTCATCATTCCAATCGTTTTTTGGACGGGAAAGCCGCGGCGCCGTAAATAATGTTTCATTTCCGTTTCCGCATCTTCGCAATCATAATCTTTTGAAACTTGACGATTGACAAAATGAGTCGCCCATTGAAAGCCTGATCCGACAAGCGCGGAAGATAACACCTTAAGCGGCTCGGTTGCGGTTACAACGACGCAGTCCTCCAACATTGTCCACGCGAATCGTTCGCGCAGTTCGTTATGTTGTAATATCGGAAATTGCCATTCCCGTAAAAACGCCATAAGCGGTTTAGAGACGGTCGGATGTGCTTGCCTGCTTACGGACGCGTGAAATACAGAACGGAAAATCTCAGGTTCCATCAGCTCTTCCGGCGTCCCTAGCGCGACTACCTCCCCGTTTTTTAACATTAAAAGCCTGTCACAATATAAACTAGCGATGTTAATATCATGAAAAATCGCAATAACCGTTAACGCTTTTTCCTTCGCCGAGCGGACAAGCTGGTCCAATAGCTTCATTTGCTGGGTAATGTCCATATGATTGGTCGGTTCGTCTAGCAATAAAAGCTGAGGCTGCTGCGCAAGCGCTCTTGCTAAATAAACACGCTGACGTTCTCCCCCACTCAAACGGTCAATCCCTTCTTCTGCTTTTTCCATTAGCCCAACTTCTTCGATTGCTGTTTTCACCGCTTGTTCATCTTCTTCCGTCCATGTCGGAAATAGACCGCTTTGATGGGCATATCTTCCAAGTTCCACTGTTTCTTTTACCGTATATCCGAATGCCGCATCAACCGTTTGCGGAAGCACCGCGGCAAAACGAGCCCATTCTTTTTGCGAAAAAGAACGAAGCGGCCGGCCGTTTACTGTTATGCTTCCGTTTTGTAATAACAACTCCTTGCTTAACAGTTTCAATAAGGTCGTTTTCCCGCTCCCATTTGGCCCTAAAATCCCAAATACTTCTCCCTTTGCTACGGTAAACGTTACATCATGAAGCACTTGTTTACGATGATAGTGGTAAGAAACATGGTTTACTTCAAGCACATTCATCACGTCTTTCTTCGCATTCTTCGAAAAAATAGTAGTGCAAATAAAGGTGCGCCAATCAATGAGGTAATTACGCCGATTGGCAATTCTCTCGGTGAAATAATCGTGCGTGCCAATAAATCAGTAAGAACAAGAAAGGCACCGCCATACAATAGGGAAAGCGGTAACAGAAGACGATGGTTCGGACCACAGACGAGGCGAACCATATGTGGAACGACCAATCCGACAAAACCGATCGTTCCGGAAACAGACACCGCCGCGCCAGTTAGCAGCGAAGCACCGGTTAAAATCATCACTTTTCGCTTCAACACATCGACCCCGATATGCATAGCGGCCGACTCCCCAAACGCAAAAGCGTTCAGTTCGCGCGCATTAAAAAGCAGCATGATCACTCCGATGAGAAAAAACGGAAGCATCATCATCGTATATTTCCAGCCGCGCATCGCTACGCTCCCCATCAGCCATGCAATAATTTGCCGCAATTCTTCTCCGGTTAGTGCAATCATTAAGGAAATAAGTGCGCTGAAAAACGCCCCGAACATAATTCCAACTAGGATGATGGTCTCTACGGACATTTTTCGCTCCACCGCTCGTGTAAATAAAAGAACAAGCACGAGCGTCACAAGGCCAAATATAATGCTGACAATAGGAAGCGTAAATGTACCAAATAACGGTAATTGAATACCGAAGAAAATGACAAAAACAGCACCGACAGAAGCACCTGACGACACGCCGAGCGTATACGGATCGGCAAGCGCATTTTTTAACAGCCCTTGAAACGCAGCTCCCGCGACCGCCAGCGACGCCCCGACAAGAAACGCAAGCACAACGCGTGGAAGGCGGATCGCCATCACGATTTGCACGAGATCATCGGGAACATCGCCGGGCAACGGCAACCCAAACGAGATCGAAAAAATAATCTTGATAATAGTAGAAAAGGGAATCGATAGAGAACCTATCGATATCCCCAGCAAGAGCGAAGTAATAACGACCGTTATTGCAACTGCATACATCCATATATTACTTAAAAATATCCGGGTAAATTGTTTTTGCAAGTTCCTCTACTCCTTCGATCAAACGTGGACCTGGACGGCTTACTAAGTCTGTATTTACATCATACACCCGTTTGTTTTTCACCGCCGGGACATCTTTCCAAGCAGGACGGTCCAACACTTGCTTCGCTCCGCCGTATGTTGTAATAATGACATCCGGCTTGTACGCGACCGCTTTTTCTTCCGTAACCATCGGCCACCCTTCTAAATCACCGGCGACATTTTTCGCGGAGATCGCCTGGAGCATCTCATCAATAAACGTTCCTTTTCCAGCAGTATAAATTTCTGGAGCTGGTGATATTTCGACCCATACTTTTGCTTGATCTTCCTCTTTAATTTGCTTTGCTTTTTCTTTTATAGCTTCTAATTTTGTTTTCATATTTTGGATGATTTCTTGTGCTTTGTCCGCAGTTCCTGTCGCTTTGCCAATTAATTCGATTGAATGATATACATCATCAAACGTTTTCGCGTCATAGACAACCAATACAGCAATACCCGCATCTCTTAATTGCTGAAGCCCATCTTTCGAGTTATGTGCGCTAGACGCATGGGCAAGTACTAAATCTGGCTTCAACGAAATAACTTTTTCTACATTAAACTCTAAGCCGCCTATTTTTTCCTTATTTTTTACATCTTCCGGATAGTTATCAAAATCGCTGACGCCAACGATTTTGTCTCCTAATCCCAACGCATAGGCAATCTCTGTGTTGCTTGGAATTAAGGAAACGATTTTTTTTGGCTCAGACTGTATCGTTACATCCTCGCCTAATCCATCTTTTACCGTTACCGGAAACGCCGCTTGTTCCGTTTTCGGTTCTTCTTTTTTTGCAGGCTCTTTGTTTGTGTTCTCTCCATTACATCCAAACAAGAAGCCAAATGTAAGGATGAATACGAGCAACATGACATACTGTTTCCATTTTTTCATTTTTTGTTCCCCCTTCTTTATGTAAAATAAAAAAACTCATTCCTAACTCGGAATGAGCGAGAAACGGCAATATGTATACACGAAGGCAGCCACCGTTGCCGTTTCCTCATCTCACCCCCCGAAGATAGGAAACTATAAGCGAACAAGGCAGGTCTACTGACTCATGCTTCATCCTACTCTGAACCTTCCCATACGGCAAACGGCGCTTGCCATTCCACCGTACAGTGGCGATTTCATTTCGTCAGCATTTACAGTTGCGGGGACAGTTCTGGACTTTCACCAGATTCCCTATTAAGCCATTAGGAGCGAATCGCTCCATTCGGCACCTTGCCGCTATTGTATAAAATTGTCGAACAATTGACAGTTATAATATTAAAGGAAGAAAGATCGTTTGGCAATAAAAAATTCAAAGTTTCAATGTTTTCAATTCATTAAAACCCCCGAACTTTTAGCGATTCGGGGGTTACAATGCAATTAATTATTAATATACCGTTCAAACACAAAGCCGAAGTCTTTCACCGTATATTTTGTTTTCGCGTCAACGAGCCATTGAAACGCAAGTTCATTCACCGCTTTGAAATCGGCAACGAAATTATTTGTGTCACTTTTCACTTGCCCGAATACGTTTGCCGTCAATTCCAAACTTTTATGCGCGTACTCGAGCTTCGTTTTGTTTTCATGGCAAAGCTCAGAGATGGCGAGCAGCGATTTATATAAATCTTTTAGTTCTTCTAAATGCCTTTTATGGACGTCAATCGAATAGGCATGGGCGCCGATTTTAAACTTAATCTCCACGTCTAAATCGACCGTGCCTGCCGTTTCGAGCGACACATCGGAAATCGTATGTTTGTAATAATCATAGCGGCGCAATACGCGTTTTTTGCTTGTTGCGCTCGTGCCATCCAAATGAATAAGCGCTTTATTGGTAAAGCAATACTCATCCGATTTCGATTTAATTAAGAAATAAATCTTTTCCCCATCTTCATGCATCACGTAATCATCGGCATCGACTTTATCATAGTTTTCCGGTTTAATAACCGAGCCGATATCGCTTAATCCAAGCACATCGGCGGCTACTTTTCCAAACATCGTGCAGCTCCTCTCCTTATTTAAAAAATGGTAATTACTTTTATTGTATCATGAGTAAACGGAATATCCCTAAAATTTTTCTATTTTTTGAAGAATAGTGAAACTTTTCATGCTATAATAAACGCATCACTAGTTGGAAAGGATAGATGCCTTATGTTTCGCATTCGTCCAACTTGTTCTGTTTGCAACAAAACAATTGAAAAAAATGAACCGATTTATGTTCATATGAGATATCCGGCATACAGAGGAATGGTAGAAATCAAGGCATTCCTCCAACAGGAAGGCAAAATCATTTGCGAAGATTGCTTCCAACAAAAAACGAAGAAGGAATAATCATCCTTCTTCGTAACAGCTCTATCATGACACAATCAATATATGTTCACTATCTCAATGGGGATCTTGCCATGCGAATATACGTATGACGTTTGCCGCGAATGGCGATGGAATACGTCATAATGTTTTCCGGAATGGCGATTCCGTGATAGCCGGCGTCACCGATATGGTATAAATCTGCTCCTGCCATTTTGCTTGCAAGCGCGATTTGACGAATCGTATTCTCATCCGCCCCTTCTTGGCTTGTACCGATCGTAAGCATAACAAGCGCCCCATGTTCATGTGCAACCCGAACAAGCTGTTCTGTTTTGTCTAATGTCACTCCCGGTACGGTTCCTGGGGCCGGCATAAGAACGACGTCAGCACCGGCACGAATAAAACGCACAACGACTTCTTCGGATACAATGCCTTCTCCCGTTTCGTTGGCAACGCCTGCTGCGTGCATTTTCCCCGCGATAATAAGACCGTCTTCTCCCAAAACAGATCGCGCTGTTTCAATTGCTTTCACAATTTCATTATTCGTAACGCCTGTTTTCGGATTTCCTGTTAAGCAGATAAAATCAAAACCTAGACGCTTTGCTTCTTGCAATGATTCTTCCGTTGCCATCCTTCCTTTTGGAAGCGAAGCAAAATTCTCTAGCTGCTTCGCGTTCGGGTCAATAGGCTCTAAATTGACGCCAATTGGACGTCCTGTCAGCTGCTTTAGACGTTCCACCATCTGATTCGGCTCATTCGTATCCAAACCGTTCACAACCGGCTGAAACACATCGAACATATTCAACAATAGCAAATCCGCCCCAAACGCGGCCGCCAATTCTGCATTTGTCACCGCTGGATAAAGCGGCGCAAAGGCTCCAATGACTTCCGCGACGATTACCCTTCCTTCTGACGCTTGAATCGATTGTTTTAATTGTTTCCCAGTCATCTTGCGAAAATCAGAAGCGCTGCAGTCCAACAGCCGTTTCATGGAAACACTCCCCTTATTGTATTATGATCCTCGTATGCTAGCATTTAGCCCATTCCAATAAAGGAATGGGCCGTCCATTTTACTTTTTTATAATTTTTTCAGTGCATTTGCTAAAAATTCGACATCTGTACCAACAACGACTTGCAAATCGGTTTGATTCAGACGGAGTACGCCTTTCGCTCCTAAACGCTTCAATTCAGCTTCATTGACTTTTGACATATCATTTACTTTTAAGCGCAAGCGTGTAATGCAATTGTCAATTTGCGCAAGATTTTCTTTACCGCCTAATGCCTCCATATATTTTGCCGCAAGATCTTCGTATTTTGCACCCGATTGCGACACGCCGCTGCCGATAAACTCGCCCTCTACCTCATCTTCGCGTCCCGGCGTTTTCAAATCTAGCTTCGTAATAAGGAAATAGAATACAACGAAATAGACAATCGCATAAATGAGTCCTTGAACGATTAACAAATAAGGTTTTTGCGCAATTCCGTAGTTTAAGAAAAAGTCAATCGCACCGGCTGAGAAAGTAAATCCATGATGAATGCCGAGCATCGTCGCAACTGCCATCGAAAGACCTGTTAACACGGCATGAACAACATAAAGAAGCGGGGATAAGAACATAAATAAAAATTCAATCGGCTCGGTAATTCCTGTTAAAAACGATGTGAACGCCACTCCAAGAAGCGCTCCGGCTACCGCTTTGCGCCGCTCTTTTTTTGCCGCCGCAATCATTGCAAGCGCCGCTGCTGGAAGACCAAACATCATAATCGGGAAAAATCCTGCCATGAAAATACCGGCATCTGGATCGCCCGCAAAGAACCGCCGTGAACTACCCCCACTTAATTTTCTAGCGAAAATTTGAAGTGGGGGCTTCCAAAGAAGTTTGACTGCTTTAAGCAATCCTTATTCTTTGAGGCGTGTCCACTTCGCCGCTAGAGCATAAGACACTCAGGTCTACAGCTTTACTTTTCTTTAAGATGTTTAATGCGCCATTGACATCAGCATTGATTAGTTTGCCAGACTTTGTTCGATACAAGCCGCGCTTAATACGTTTGCCACTGAACTTATATTCTTTTGGATTGTCGGCATTATATTCAGGAATCTCATCCCCGTCAAAAAAGCTGGCTTTAGACGTATATGACTCTTCCTGTTTGAAGAATTTAATGCCAAAGCCGCTGGATTTTCGTTTTGGAAAAGGTTCTGGAGCGAAAAGCAATCTCGCTAATATAGTTGCATGCTTGGTTAAACCGTTTCATTGTTTCCAGCAGCGCATGAAACTGTTCAAGAGTTGGCATTAATTTAATCTTGAGAGTGCAGAGCATTCTTGATTCACCTACCTTTCTAAATCCAGTGTACTTATATTGAACGAAAAATTCAATATATACTGAAAATATAAACCCCGCCTTCCTCCCACAGCTAAAGCAGTGGGCTTCCGGCGGATGTTCTCGTGACAATCGGAACAAATCGCTTCCCGCCAAAAAAGCCAAGCCAATCCGGCAGCTTGATATCATGATAGCGGTTATATAACAGACCGGCAATGACACCGGAAAGGATCCCGCCTAGTACAGACATGTTGATGTCTTTATCAATGGCCGCTGTTCCTTTCGTTAATACAAAGTAGCCAATCGCGCCGGCAAGCGCCGCGGCGCCGCTTCCGTCTTTCGCGAACCCGACAGCGACCCCGATCGCAAAAATAAGCGCTAAATTCGAAAAAATGGCATCCCCTGTCGCCGCGATAAACGGAATATCCAATAAATCTGGCTGTCCTAGCCGAAGCAACAACCCCGCTGCCGGCAAAACAGCAATCGGCAGCATTAGAGCTTTTCCAAGCCGTTGTAAAAATCCCAACATAGAAACTCCCCCTCTTTTTATTTTGCGCGTTCCATCTCAATCGTGAATTTGTAGCGGTCGCCACGATAAACCGATTTGACGACTTCTAACGGCCGCCCGTTGTCTAAATAGCTTCTGCGCAGCATTAACAACACAGGCGCGCCTTCTTTCACTTGCAGCAGCTCCGCCTCCATCTTGCGGGCAACAGATGCCTCCAGCACTTGCACGGCGGAGCGAATGGACAAACCTGCATTTTTTTCGATAAACTCATAGACGGAACCGCTTACAATTTCACGCGTTAATGCTGGAACAAGCGAGCATGGGATATAAGACGTTTCCAGCGCCATTGGCAACCCGTCGGCAAGACGAACGCGGCGGATTTCGTAAAGATCCGCTCCTTCGCGGACGTCGAGCAGCTGTGCTAACGACGTACTGGCAGGAACAATGTTGAAATCGAGCACATTTGTTCCAGGTTCCATGCCACGCGCGCGCATATCTTCCGAAAAACTTGTAAGCCCTTTCAGCGGCTGTTCGATTTTTGTCGCGGCAACAAATGTTCCTTTGCCGCGTTTTCTTACTAAATATCCATCATTCACTAAGTTATTGATCGCCTGTCGAACAGTCATTCGGCTAATATCGTATGTTTCTGCCAGTTCCCGCTCGGACGGAATCATTTCTCCCGGCTTGAGCTGCCCTTTTTCGATCATTTCTTTAATTCCTTGCTCTAATTGATAGTAGATAGGAAGCGGTGAGTTTTTGCTAATCATTTTGCATACACCTTTCGTTTTTCATCTGGTACAAGCGACAATGCATCTTGATCAGCAATTACCGTGACGTTCGGATGAGTATGAAGCACCGATGCCGGCACATCTGTAGTCACGGTTTCTTCGAACAGCTTCGCCATAATTGGCGCTTTCGCCGTTCCTGACGCTAATAGCAATATATGACGGCTTTTCATAATCGTTGCGATTCCCATTGTAATCGCTTGGCGCGGTACATCATCTAAAGATGGAAAAAAGCGGGCATTCGCTTGCCGTGTTGACGGCGCCAGCTCGACTACATGCGTCGGTGCCGAAAACGATGTCCCTGGCTCATTAAAACCGATATGTCCATTTCTTCCAATTCCTAACAGCTGTAAATCAATTCCTCCCAAACTTTCAATTAGCTGTTCATAGCGTCGACATTCCGCCTCCACATCATCGCTTGCTCCATTTGGAATATATGTTTGCGAAAGCGGGATATCGATATGGGAAAATAAATGTTGATTCATATAGTAACGATAGCTGTTCGGGTGATCGGGTGACAAACCAATATATTCATCTAAATTGACCGTACGAACGTTTCGACAAGATGTTCCATTTTGGCGATGATCCTCGACTAATTGTTTATATGTGCCAAGCATTGTCGATCCCGTAGCAAGACCAAGAACGGAATCAGGTTTTTCCTTTACCTGGGCAATAATGATGTCAGCCGCCTTTTGGCTCATCTCTTCGTAGTTGGCTGCTTCAATTAATTTCATCGTCTGATCCCCCTTTTTTATTTTGAATAGGCAAGTTTACCACGGCATATCGTCATCACAACATGATGCTGTTCGTCTAATACGACAAGATCAGCGTCTTTCCCGGCGCGGATGCTTCCTTTTTTGTCTGAAACGCCTAACTGCTTTGCCGGATTCCAGCTAGCCATGCGGATAATATCTTCCAGCGTACAGCCTGTAAAAGACATGATGTTTTTCACCGCATCGCCTAATTTTAAGATGCTTCCAGCCAATGTGCCATCTCGTAATGTTGCTTTTTCTCCTTGAACAATGACGTCTTGGCCACCAAGTTCATATATACCGGCGCCGAGACATTTCGCGCGCATCGCATCCGTAATTAATATGAGACCATCACAGCCTTTCATTTTGTACGCAAAGCGGACCATTTCCGGCGCAACATGAATTCCATCGACAATTAGTTCACATACAACTTCATCGTGCATAAGAACCGCTCCGGCAACTCCCGGCTCGCGATGATGAATACCGCGCATGCCGTTGAATAAATGAGTGGCGTGGGTCACTCCTGATTGAATGGCGGCGGTTACTTGTTCGTAAACCGCATCGGAATGACCGATCGAGGCGACGACACCAGTTTCTTTTAAGTATGCCGCAAGCGCCAATCCATTCTTTTCTTCCGGCGCCAGCGTGACAAGACGAATATGTCCATTCGCGATGTTCTGCCATTTTTGAAATAGTTCGATGTTTGGTTCAATAATATTTTTTGGATGCTGCGCTCCCGAGCGTTTTGGAGAAATAAATGGACCTTCTAAATGAATGCCAAGCACCTCTGCTTCTCCGGGTGGATTGCTTCTATATATATATTGCGCAACGTTTTGCAAAGCACGTTCAATATCCGCAATCGGTGCGGTCATCGTCGTCGCTAAAAAACTTGTTGTTCCTTCCTTTGGCAATGTTTTTGCCATTGTGCGCAACGATTCGTCTGTCGCATCCATTACATCGGCTCCAGATGCTCCATGGATATGGACATCAATAAACCCTGGTACAATGGAGAAGCTTGGGTCAAGCTCTATCACCTCCGCTTCACTAGAAGCTGGGCATGAGGACATCGGCCCTACTTCAATCACTTTGTCTCCCTCTGTCAGCACATATCCTTGCTCGATTTTTCCTGTTTCCGCATATATAACCGCATTTTTAAGCAACCATCGTTTCACTGATTATTGCACCTTCTTTCTATATAATTATATTAACATCATATCATCTAGTTGTCTATACCACTATATATTTTGTATCGTTCGAAATAAACGCATCATTACTCATTAGCTTCCCTATTCTTTTTCGCTCTGCCATCAAAAAAACAGCCCCCGCTGCTTAGACAAGGGGGCATATTATGTTTCATGAGGACCGTTTGGCAAATAAAACGTAAACGTCGTTCCTTCATGAAGCTTGCTATGAACGGAAATCGTCCCTTTATGGGCCTCAACGATATTTTTCGCAATGGCAAGGCCCAATCCCGTTCCCGAGCGGCCGCGCGTACGCGCCTTATCCGCTTTGTAGAAGCGTTCAAACACAAACGGCAAATCTTCTTCTGGGATGCCGGAGCCGGAATCTTGGACATGAATCGTGACGCCGTCTCCGCTTCGCTCAACAATGATCTTGACCATTCCGTTTTTATCCGTATGACGAATCGCATTATCAATTAAATTCGTCAAAACTTGCTCGATCCGGTCTGGATCCATCGTAATTTGGATATCCTCATTTTTAAACTCTGCCGACAAATCAATTTGTTTTTCTTTTGCTAGCCCTTGGAATTTGCGAATAATCCGCTCAATATACGGAACGAGCTGAACGGTTTCGTAATCTAATGTAATATGCCCCGCTTCCATGCGCGCCAAATCAAGCAAGTCATTGACAAGACGGCCTATGCGCAACGATTCGTCGTAAATCACTTTTGCCATTTCTTTCTTTTCTTCATCCGTTGCCGCAATATCATCAATAATCGCTTCGCTATACCCTTGAAGCATCGCAATCGGCGTGCGCAGCTCATGGGAAACGTTGGCGACAAAATCTTTGCGAAGTTTATCCAAGCGGCGTTCTTCCGTCATATCGCGCAGCACCGCTACCGCACCGCGTACAGTCGTTTTGCTGTAAAGCGGCGTCATCAAAATCACCCATGTCCGTCCTTGTAGCGACAATTCAATCGATTGCTCTTTCTCCTCGCGGACAACACGAATAAATAACTCTTTTACTTGCGGCGGCAGCGGAGCCATCGTTTCCGCACCGTTTCCTTGCTCAAAATACCATGCTTGCAAAAACCGCTCCGCAGGCGGATTCGTAATTAATATTTCGCCATCGCGATTAAATGTAATAACTCCATCGGCCATACTGCTTAAAATGCTTGCTAACTGCTCCTTTTCCTGATTTAGGGCATTAATATTAAACTGCAGCCGTCTGCCCATCTGATTAAACGCCATTGCCAAGCCGCCAATTTCATCATCCGTTAAAATTGGCACCTTTGTATCAAACTTGCCTCGCGCCACTTCAAACGCTGCTTGCCGCATTTTCCGCAATGGAGCGGTAATACGGGTCGATAAGAAAAAGGCAAAAAATGTTGTTAACACAATGGCGATAAATGCCGCAAGAAAAATTAACTTTTTCGTTTGCCTTGTTGTATCTTCAATTGCCTGCAATGATTGGTAAATAAATACTCCGCCCCGATTTCCATTTGCCATTTCAAGCGGCACGCCAACAATAATCACATCACTGCTATATCGACTTCTGCCGGTTTGTACGTTTGGCAAATAGGTTTTCTTTTTTACGTTTTTTCCTTCTGTCAATACTTTTCGCAAATCTTTATCTTGCTTAATGAATGATAACGGCAGATCCCGCAATTCATCGTTTGTAGGAGAATACCAGTAATGCGATGAATCAACAAAAATAACAGCTTTAGACATATTACCGACAAGCGTCCATGCAATGGAACGGGCCAGTTTTTCGTCTTCGTAATCATGTATTACTTCCGATATTTTTGTTGCTAGCTGAGTTAATTCTTTTTCCGCTTCTTGCACATAATAATTTTCAAAAAATTTCAACAAGAGAATCGTAAGAACAAATAACACACACGAAACGAGCAATAATATAGTAACCCATAATTTCCCGACTACGCTGCGAAAAAGCCACATTAGTCATTCACTACCTCAAATTTATAGCCAACCCCCCAAACGGTTACGATCATCTTTGCCGCCGTTGGGGAGACTTTATTCAACTTTTCACGCAAACGTTTAATATGGGTATCTACCGTGCGCAAATCGCCAAAAAATTCGTAGTGCCATACTTCTTTCAATAGCTGTTCACGGTCAAATACTTTATCTGGAGATCTTGCCAAAAATAGAAGCAACTCGTATTCCTTCGGCGTTAAATTCACTTCCTGACCGTCAACCGTTACGCGATGGGCATCGTTATCAATTGTTAAATGCGGAAAAACGAGCACATCTTTTGCGGTCGTGTCAGCAAGAACATACGCAGTATTCGCCGCACGCCGCAACAGCGCTTTTACGCGCAATACGACCTCGCGCGGGCTAAATGGCTTAACAATATAATCGTCTGTCCCTACTTCAAACCCTTGAACACGGTTTGATTCTTCCCCTTTTGCTGTCAGCATAATAATCGGGGTTGCTTTCTTTTCGCGAATTCCTTTACATACCTCAATACCGTCCCTCCCTGGCAGCATGAGGTCAAGCAAAATGACATCATAGTCGTTTTCGAGCGCTTTTTCGAGCGCGTCATCGCCGTTATCAGCCTCATCAATGATATAGTTTTCGCGCTCTAAATACATTTTTAGTAAGCGCCGAATGCGTTCTTCATCATCTACTACTAAAATTTTGACTTGTTGATCTTTATCCATAGAACATCCTCCCTTGTTCACTATTGTACAAAAATTCATGACAATTATCTACTTCATTGTAAAATAAGGATGCCAAGCCTCGGGCATCCTTTTATTCCAGTCATGTTGTCATGTTCCGGCGTATGAATGCAGCCCGGCAATCACTAAGTTAACTGCGACTAAATTAAACATAATGATCGCAAAACCAATGACCGCAAGCCATGCCGATTTTTCACCGTGCCATCCTTTTGACAAACGAAGGTGCAAAAACGCGGCGTAAAATAACCATGTAATGAGCGCCCATACTTCTTTCGGGTCCCAGCCCCAAAATCGAGTCCACGCAATTTGCGCCCAGATCATCGCAAAAATGAGCGCTCCAAGTGTAAATACCGGAAACCCGATGGCGACAGCGCGATAACTGATTTCATCCGTTAAATCTAAGTTTACGTTTTTGACAAGCGGCTGCAAGGCAGCGGCGATCCGCTTCCGCAGCACGAGACGGAGCAATGCATATAAAATCGCGCCCCCGATTAGCGACCAAATCACCGTATTTAATTTTTTCGCATTGATAATTGCCGGCATATAAACAAGCGGCTCAAAACGATCGGCGCTTTCTTTCACTAGCTTTCCTTCATGCGGCCCGACTAATGCAGGCATATGATAAACGACTTCCGCCTGTTGCTTGTTTTTATCGATCCATGTAAATTTTGCTTCATAGTCCGCAAGGCTGAATGCTGTTGATACAAGCACAAAGCCGAGCGTCGTAATTAAGCAGAACATGACGACTTCCAGCCAAAATGTTCGCTTGCTTGGCTTGGACTGGTCCACGACACGGATTAAATAAATGAGACCGGCAACAAAGCTAACAGCCAAAATTGCTTCTCCCGCCGCGGCAGTGGTCACATGGATATGTAGCCAGTCGCTTTGCAATGCAGGAATCAGCGGCGTAATTTCGCGCGGAAACATGCTGGCGTAAGCGATCACCAATAAGGCGACTGGCAGTGCGAATAAGCCGAGAATGCTTATTTTATAAATAAAATAAATAATGATAAAGGCGGCGACAATCATCATTCCAAAAAAGGTAGTAAACTCAAACAAATTGCTGACCGGGGCATGTCCCGCTGCAATCCACCGTGTAATAAAGTAGCCTAATTGAGACAGAAAACCGATAATCGTCGTGATAATTCCAAGTTGTGACCAGCGATTTTTTCCCGTTCGTTCCTTTCTTTTATCGCGAATCGCGCCGCCGAAAAAAAACGTTCCAATTAAGTAAAGAATAAAAGCAATATATAGTAACGTGCTACTGAGCTGCGCCATGCATTTGCCCTCCTTGTCCCGCTTTTGTCTCCTCATCCGCCTGATCGACCGGCATCGCTAATCCGGTTCCGTCAAGGATGCGGCGAATTTCATTTTTTAAACCAAACCAGTTTTTATTCGTATGCGCAGCAAGCCATACTTCGCCATTGACGCGCTGCAGCCAGATGCGGCGATGGTTCCAATACATTCCTTGGATGAGACCAATCATAAAGATCGCTCCGCCAACGCCTAAAATCCAAAGCGTAAAGTCGCGGCGCACAGTAAGTCCTGATACGTTTCTCGTCTCTAATCCAGCAAACTTCATTTTATACTTGTTATCCCCAAACGGTTCAATCGTTTGCTGAATGGCCACAAAGCTTACTTCCCCTTTCGGCTTATCAGGGGTAAACATTTTAAACACGAACGCCGGATTGTTTGGAATTTTTGATTTTGTAGCCGGATTCCCTTCCTCATCAAAATAAAAATCAGGGAAATAGCTTAATAGTTCTACCCGATAACCGTTGCCAAGATCGTAGGAAGATTTCGGATTGTGCAAATCAATAACGACAGTGCCAAACGATTTTCCCGACGTTTTATCCATTAATTGAAACGCCATTTTATACGGCTCGTTTTGTTTAAAATCGACTTGATATAGCGCGTAATGATCATATTTCAACGGTTCGTTGACACGTATCTTATACTCTTTTATTTTTTGTAGCTTCGGTTCTTCACCGGCGACAATAGGACCGACACGTTTGTAGAGTACAACGTTCGTTTGGTAATTTTTTGCTACCGTGCCGTTGCCGACGCGATCAATCGCCGCATTAAACACTTCATTTTCTTTTCCTTTTTCATATGTCTCATAAATAAACTTTTCGCTCTTTAAAAAATATTTTCCTTGTGTACCGGGAATCTCTTTTGTTTCTCCTTCGCGAATCCACAGCACCTCATCGACATACATTCCCGGAACAAAGCGAAGCATCGCTCCAATTAAGAAAATAATTAATCCGATATGATTGACATAAGGGCCCCAGCGGGAAAAACGACCTTTTTCTGCTAAAATATTGCCGTTTTCTTCACGAATATGGTAGTGGCGCTGCGCCAATTTTTCTTTCACGCGTTTTAACACATCATCGGCATCATCGACTTTCGAAACACTAAATAACCGCTGCTTCCGCAAAAAGTTCGGATGTCTTGTGACGCCTTGTTTTTTCAACGCGCGATAAAGAGGAATCACACGGTCTAAACTGCAAATGACGAGCGATACGCCGATTGACGCAATTAAAAGCATATACCACCATGACTTATACAAGTTATTAAATCCGAGCTTATAATATAATTTTCCTGCCCATCCGTATTGATCGGCATAATATTCAGCAGGGCTAACATTCGGCGGAATATACATTTCCTGTGGAAAAATCGTTCCGATCGCTGAGGCGATGAGTGTAATAACAATAAGCGCCACTCCGACCTTCACGGAAGAGAAAAACGCCCAAATTTTATCGATAATGGTCTTATTATATGTTTGGGAACGGCGCGCGCTCCCTTCATAGCGCATGTCCAAAAGTCGCTTCTCTGTATTTTCCTCAAGCGGTTTTCCGCATGATTCACAAAAAAAAGTCCCATGTGGATTAACATGACCGCATTCGCATTTTACATGTTCCATTGGCAAAACTCCTTACGGTTTAATGCTTTCCATGTACTGCTTTACCATTTCTTCCGTCATTGTTCCTGTGATGATTTTTTTGACTTTGCCGTTTTTGTCGATTAAAAAGGTTGCTGGCAATCGATCGACATCATATGCGTTCATGACTTGATCTTCACGGTCAATCATAATTGGAAACGTCAAACCAAATCGATCGGCGAATTTTTGCACGCTCAACTTCGGCTCGCCAACGTTGACCGCCAATACTTCGACCCCTTGCTTTTTATATACGCCATACTGGCTGTTGATGTACGGCATTTCCTTTTCGCACGGCTTACACCACGTTCCCCAAAAGTTTAAGAACACCCCTTTGCCGCGATAATCAGAAAGACGGTGTTCTTTTCCGCTTAAATCGGTCAAGACAAAATCCGGCGCCGTCGAACCAACTTTTACCCTTTCTTTTTCTGTAAAAAAGTTGGAATAAATCGTATATCCTACCGCCGCCAATAATAACAACAAAACAATTGTTCGCATGATAAGGCGTTGTTGTTTTTTCATATTCCTAACCCCTCGAAATCATAATATTCCATTTTCCATTATAACAGTGTTATTTATAGTGAAAATTCATATTATATGAAATTTATGTGACAATGTAAACGGTTATTTTCCACCGCCTGACAACGCAAGCGCGCGCAGCTGCTTTACTTCATGCGGTGTAAGTTTACGATATTCACCAGGGTTTAACCCTTTTAAATCGAGAAAAGCGTATCGCTCTCGCTTTAGTTTCATCACTTTGCATCCAATTGCTTCAAACATTCGGCGCACTTGGCGATTCCGTCCCTCATGGATGCGAATTTCAATAATGGCTGTTTGTTTTTGTTTATTGTGAGAAAGCAGTTTTACTTTTGCCGGCGCCGTCATGCCATCTTCGAGCATAATTCCTTTTTCAAGCTGTTTTAATTGCTCCCGTGTCGGAATCCCTTTCACTTTTGCGATATATACTTTCTCGATTTCGTAACGAGGATGCATTAATAAATTGGCAAAATCCCCATCGTTCGTAAGCAAAAGAATTCCGGACGTATCATAATCGAGACGGCCAATCGGGTAAATGCGTTTATCAACATCTTTAAAAAAATCGGTTACGACTTTCCTGCCTTTATCGTCTTTTACGCTTGAAATGACCCCGCGCGGTTTATAAAAAAGATAATATACTGGCTCCTCTCTTTCTACCGGTATCCCATCTACTTCCACTTTATCCTGAGGACCTACTTTCACGCCAAGCTCGGTAACGACTTTCCCGTTTACCTTTACTTTTCCTTGCAATATGAGTTGTTCTGCTTTTCGTCTTGATGCGATGCCTGCATGAGCAATAACTTTTTGCAATCGTTCCATCACTGTTTCACCTCTTTCATCATCTTACTCTTTCGATCCAAAAGATACAAGCATGCTCTCTCACTATTTTTATCATACTCGCCCTTTTTCGACAAATACAAAAGTTATATCGATAGAAAACGACAAAAAAAAGCCGCCTAATCATAGGCGAGCTATCTTCCAAAGACAAACAGCACAATAAAAAAGGAAACGATAAAGCTGAGAATATCTGCTAAAATCCCTACTTTGAGCGCATCTCCCATCTTTTTAATGCCGACGGCGCCAAAATAAACGGTTAAAACATACAACGTTGTTTCCGTGCTTCCTTGTATGGTGGATGCAAGCCTGCCAATAAACGAATCGGGACCATATGTAGCAATTAAATCGGTTGTCATCCCAAGCGCAGCGGTGCCGGAAATGGTGCGAATCATCGCCAGCGGCACCACTTCAGCCGGAAGACCGATCGCATCAGCAAGCGGTTTAATCCCGTTCATCATATAATCAAGCGCGCCAGACGCGCGGAAAATGGCAATCGAAACAAGCATGCCGACTAAATACGGAATAAGCGAAAAGGCAATCTGTATCCCTTCTTTTCCGCCTTCGACAAACGCTTCATAAGTTGGCACTTTTTTTACGGTTCCGTATAAAAGAATAAACGCAATGGTTACTGGAATAAGCCAAGTAGAAAGGAGTTGGATGAACGCCATTACCGCTTCCCGCCTTTCCGCATGCGTTTCCAATAATAATAACGGTCGATGAAAACCGCGCCAACCGTCGAAATGGTTGAAGCGACGAGCGTAGTCCCAATAATTTCTCCAGGCGATGCCGAATCATATGTCATGCGAATCGAAATGACCGTCGCTGGAATAAGGGTGATGCTTGATGTGTTAATTGCTAAAAACGTTACCATCGAACGACTTGCTTCGTCTTTATGGCCATTGAGCTTTTTCAATTCTTCCATCGCCTTAATCCCCATTGGAGTGGCGGCGTTGCCAAGCCCGAACATATTGGCAATCATGTTGGAGACGATATAGCCAAGCGCTGGATGGTTTGCTGGCACTTCCGGAAACAAACGGCGGACAAGCGGTTTGAAAAAAGCAGCAAGCCTCTCAAGAAGACCGGCTTCCTCGGCAATTTTCATTAATCCAAGCCAAAACACTAATATGCTGATCATGCCGATGCTGATTGTGACCGCTTCTTTCGCGCTTTTAAAAATCGCTTCATTCACTTCATTCATCGTACCGTTTATCATCGCAAAAACAATTCCAATAATGGCCATCGCTACCCAAATAAGATTAACCATCGCTTCCCACACCTAAAAAATGAAATGCGTTCCAAATGGAATGGTTCGTTTCCTTGCTTACGCTCTTTTTATACAAAAGCGGAACTTCATCCACCGCTTGATCCCCTAAATACAGCACCGCTTTCCCAACGACGGTCGGAATGCCCCTTTCGTCTTTCTTCCAATCTTTTTTCGGACGAAGAAGATAAATTTTTACGTGCAGTTCTTTGATTTCTTCTTCCGTCACAGGATATCGCAAATCACGGCTTGCTTGTATGTTTTTTCTGTAAAAGGAATCACGAATTTTTTTCACCATTCGTTTTCGGTTTACTTTTGCAATCATATAATGGCCAAAGCCATATTCATACATGGCAATATGGTCATTCCAATCATCCGGTGCATCCAATGTTACCGCAATTAAATCCATTCCGCCTTTGGAAGCGGTAGTCACAAGCGTTCGCTTTGCCCGTTTTGTATAGCCGGTTTTTCCTCCGGTGCAATACTCATACAAACTAGTGAGCAGCTTATTTTTATTCCTCCATACCCGATCCCAATCTTCTCCGGGAGAAGCAGGAGCCCGGTATACTTCTGTTCCGGAAATTTTGCGAAACTCCTTATTTTTCATCGCATACTGCATAAGAAGCGCCATGTCATAGGCAGTGGAATAGTGATTTTCCGAATCGTCTAATCCGTGTGGATTGGCAAAATGGGTATTGCGCATGCCGATTTCCGCTGCTTTTTGGTTCATTAAAAAAACAAAGCCTTCCACGCTGCCACCCACATGTTCGGCAATCGCCACCGCCGCGTCATTTCCGGAACGCAGCATCGTCCCATAGACAAGATCGCGAAGCTTTATTTTTTCTCCTTCCTTTAAATAAATCGACGACCCTTCTGTATGAACAGCGCGGGCGCTTACCGTTACCGTGTCATCCATTTTGCCTGATTCGATCGCTAAAATCACCGTCATAATTTTGGTAATGCTTGCAATGCGCCGCTTCGTATGCGAGTCTTTTTCAAATAATATGCGTCCGGAATTCTGCTCCATCAAAATGGCGCTTTGCGCACTGACTCCGTTCATTGCCTTTGCCCGATCCGGAATACATGAAAAAAGCATCATCACCGCTGCGATGAACAGTGCAATTTGTTTCCGTATCTTCATGTAATCCCCATCCCTTTTGCTGTTTTGTACAAGTGTATGCGCAAAAAAATATAGATATGATTGTAAAATGTACAAGTTCATCAGCACAAACGTCATTTGCAAGTGTACAAATCCGCCTTGTTAACGAACGAAAAACATGATAGCTTTCGCTTGTAGATGACGCTAACGCAAGAAAGACGAAGGATGCCCCTTCGCCTTTCATTAAAACGGTTTCCAGCGCAATTTTCTTGCCTGCTCAAACCGTTCTTCCACATCGCGCCAATGAACAACATTCCACCAGCTGTTAATATATGCTGCACGGTCGTTTTTATATTGTAAATAATAGGCATGCTCCCAAACGTCTATCACAAGAAGCGGAATCGTATCCCATTGCGTCATGAATTGATGCTTTTCCGTCTGTAAAATTTCTAAGCGGTGCGACCGCGGCGACCAAACGAGCAGCGCCCAGCCGACTCCTTCGACGCTTTTTGCCGCCTCGGTAAAATGACGCTTAAATCTTTCAAAACTTCCAAAATCTCGTTTTATTTGTTCTAGCAACTCACCGCGCGGTTGGCCGCCGCCTTTTGGATGCATATTATTCCAAAAAATCGTGTGCAAATAATGTCCAGAACCGTGGAACGCCGCTTCCCGCTCCCAATGCTTCAACAGTTCATAGTCATTTGTTTCGCGCGCTTTTTTCATCATTTTTTCCGCTTTATTTAAGCCGTCCACATAGCTTTGATGGTGCTTTGTATGATGCAGCCGCATAATTTCTCTGGAAATATGCGGCTCAAGCGCATCGTAGCTGTATGGAAGCGGCGGAAGGACGTGTCTTCCTGCTGCCACATATGTTTGTTGTCTTTCTTCTGCCTCGCTTTCTTCTTCCTGTTCGCTGGCCGCTTGTTGTCTTTCTTCTGTCCCGCTTTCCCCCTGTCTGACGACCGTTTGCTGTCTTTCTTCTATCCCGTTTTCCTCCTGTCCGATGGACGTTTGTTGTCTTTCTTCTATTCCGCTTTCCTCCTGTCTGATGGCCGACTGTCCATTTTGCTGAAACACCAGCGCTTTTTCATATACTTCGTCCACCATGCGCTGAAGTTCATAAATGGCGTCCTCTGTCCATGCGTCGCCATGATGTTCGATGTAGGAAAGCAATGAATCAACGCGGCAATCGCCGCCGTCCTCCCCCCGCTGAAGCAAAATTTGCTCGACTTGTTTTCCCCATTCTTTTACTTCCGCCACATATTGTTGAATTCGTTCTTGTTCATTCATCTTGAAAAACCTCCCTTAATTTTTATCACCATATCGTATGCCCACTACCTAAAACTCGTTCTTGTCCGCATTCACCCATTTTCCTTAGTACTCATACATATAAATCGAGATGAGGAACAAGTGAAAAACACATTGGAACAATATTTACGAACAAACGTATACGATTTCCCTGCTTTACATCGCTTTCACCGGGGCATTCAATTAGAAATGGTTATTTTTCAATGTTTTTTGCGCGAATTGGAAGAAATGGAGCTAAACAAAGAAGTGCTTGGCGTCCTGACGCCGCTTATGGCGAACCATATGGCACGAGAAGAATGTTATTATTTGCAAAAACTAGCTGAAACGACGTATGAAGTAAAACCGCCTGCCTGTGACCCGACAAAACCAAGGACAGAATGATGAACATCAAAAAAGCTGCCCCAGATGTGGGACAGCTTGCGTTCAATTGGATTGTATCATTTTCGTCCGATAATCCGTTTCATAAAATTCCAGCTCTTCACGAATTGTCTGAAACTCGCTTTCAAGCGATAACAACAAAGCTTTCAACGAAGGCGGAGGGGTTTGACGAAACTTAATCGAGTTGCGTCCCGTATAAGCGGAACGGCTATCTTCATACCACGCATCGCTTTTTGGCGTAAAATATTCGGCAATACATAGATGATAGACACGATACAATGTTTTTTCCGCCGCCGCTTTACGAAATGGTTCATCATTTAATATGATACGGCACGCCTCAAGCCCCTCCTCGCAATATACAACGAGGCGGCGTAAATTCGAAAGCAATAATTCATAGTAGGCTTTGTCGCCTCCTTCTTGTTCCGCCAATAGTTTGGTCAATGTTATTTCATTTAAATAATTGGAAATCGTCTGAACGGTTTTTTGCAAAAAGGCTTCTACTTGTTTCGTTTGATTCAAAACCATTGAGTTCCCCATATTCACAAGACCCCCATATCGGTTTTAAGATGGCTGGCGAATAAAAAGAAGCGGTGACGTTAAATGATATTCGCCATTTGTCTGCAATGATGCAAATATGTCTGGAAGCTTCGTAAATTCCATATGCGCAAAATAGCGGCGAAATTCTTCTTTCTCATTAATATATACTCGCTTACGGTGCCGGAAAGCCGGATTTTGCAATAAACATACGAAAGCAACGATATCGCGGAAATAGACGTCACGCCCTAAAACAGTAAAAATCGGATTTTGTTCATACGGCGTAAACGATGAAATAGATTCCTCAAAATAGCGCAAATATAGAACGTGAAGCGTTTTTTCAACCCCATCTTCGCGAAACGTTACTTCCGAGCGGCTGAAATAATCTTCAAACGTATTCGGCTTCGATTTTTCCAGCTCATATCCTTGCAAGCGGCAAATCCACATACAACAAGCCCCCTTATCATGCCAAAAAACGAAAATATAAAGTTATTCCTATCTTATCATACTCATGTTGATTCGTTAAAATTTTCTTCAAATTTTTCGAAAAACAAATCAGCTTCTTTCTCCACCTCATCATCTCCCTGTAATTCCGGAAGCGGAGGCAGTTCCTCCAACGTTTTCAAACCGAAGTAGTCAAGAAACTCCTTCGTCGTGCCATATAAAATCGGGCGCCCCGTTCCTTCCGCACGCCCGACTTCCTTTATAAGCGCTTTGGCAATTAGCGTTTGTATCGGTTTATCGCTTTTCACCCCTCGAATTTCTTCAATTTCCGCTCTTGTAATCGGTTGGCGGTAAGCGATAATCGCCAATGTTTCTAACGCCGCTTGCGACAACGAAGTCGAACTTGGCGATTCAACAAGCTTTTTTAAATATGGGGCATGTTCTTTTTTTGTCGCCAGTTGAAATACTCCTGCTAATTCAATAAGCTGAATGCCGCGCTTTTGCTGTTCATACTCCTCTTTCAGCATATGAATGATCGCCTGTGCTTGTTCTTCTTCAATTTCTAAGACGGCGGCAATTTGCTGAAGCGACAATCCCTCATCACCTGCAGCAAATAGCAGTCCTTCGACAATCGCTTTATATTCATTCATCTCCATGTTGTTCCATCCTTTCATTGCTAGAGATGAAAATATCGGCAAAATTTCGCTCTTGCTCAATAATAATCGCATTTTTTTTCATTAATTCTAAAATCGCTAAAAATGTCACCACAATGTGTCCACGGTCATAATATGGAAATAAATCATAAAAATTTTTTCTCGTTTTTGTACGCCTCAGCTCCTCCAAAATTTCCTCCATCCTCTTTTCGATCGAAATGTCTTGACGGGTAACTTTCGTGTGAAGCGGTTTTTGCAATTTTTTGCGGCGCAATAGTTTTGACAGCGCGCCAAGCATATCGTAAACATTTACATCGAGCGGCCGCTTCATCATTTCTTTTTCGTCTGCATACATACTTAAATCGCTCGGCGGCTTTGTAAATAAAAGCGCTCGCTCTTCTTCCTTCTTTTTCAATGCTTGCGCCGCTTCTTTAAATTTTTTGTATTCTAACAACCGCTGCATTAATTCTTCACGCGGATCGCTTTCAGGCAGTTCCACGCCTTCATCCAATATTTCTTCTTCATGTTTTGGCAGCAACATTTTGCTTTTGATCGCCAAAAGCGTTGCCGCCATCACCAAATATTCACTTGCGATATCCAGCTGCAATTCTTGCATCGCATGAATATATGCCATATATTGCTCGGTAATTTGCGCAACAGGAATATCATAAATATCGATTTCGTAACGATTAATTAAATGCAACAAAAGGTCGAGCGGACCTTCAAACGCATCAATTTTCACATTATATTGCACGTTCATCCCACCATTTTCATTACGCTATCGTTAAGTATAGACGATCACCTAACATTGTCCAAGCAAATTTTTCACGTCTAATATGATACAATTGATACAATACGGATACAACAATAGAAAGGTTGTGAAACGATGTATCCTGACGCTTATATCCGCTATTTAATTCATTTTCATACAGACCGTGATTATTTTGAATGTCATGAAATATTAGAAGAGCATTGGAAAAAAGACGGCTACAAAAAAGTATGGGTCGTGCTTATTCAAATTGCCGTAGCGCTGTACCATCATCGCCGCGGCAACGGTCAGGGGGCGCTGCGTATGATGCGAAAAGCGCTATCACTTTTACAAAAAGAACAAAAAGCGGTTCGCGAGTTAGGGTTAGATGAACAGCGACTTGCCAAACAGCTGGAACATTATATCGAACGTATAGCACAAAACGAGGCTTATAAAAGCATCGAGCTGCCTGTTTGCGATGAAACATTGCGGAAAATGTGTCAAGCGATATGCGATGAGCGCGGGCTTTCTTGGGGAAAAGCAAGCGATATGAGTGATGTATTTTTAATTCACAAACATAAATTGCGCGATCGCTCAGATGTGATCGCGGCACGAGAGGAAAAGAAAAAGAGTAAAGAGCTGCCAAACCACTAAACGGCAGCTCTTTCGTTAAAACTCACATTTATCCAAAAAAGACGCGGTAAATTCATTTGCCTGCAGTCGATGATTAGGATACATATCCTTTAACGCCTTTACCATTTGTTTTCCAATACCTTGATGACGGTGCGAAGGATTTACACTAATATGTTGAATTTCGACAACGTCTTCGTCTCGCAACAGCACTCCGATAATGCCAATAATATCATCGTTCTCTTTCCATAAAAACAGTTGCCAATCATCGTTTGTTTCGTACTGTTTGATCGTTTGCTGCAGTTTTTTTAAGTCTTTTTCTGTCGGCATGAACGACAGAAGACCCATGGCAATTTTTTCATAGTTTTTTCGATAACGAATCAGCATAAAAACTCCCTCATTACCGACAAAGACTTTTCCAAAATAGAAAAGTGCTTCCGTCATTTTCTCATTACGTATTATAAACGTTCTTAGTTATATTGTGAACTCTTTCATGCATTTTTACTCCAATTAAGCAAACGTGCGAAGAAGATTTGCCATCTCAATGGCGCTTACCGCAGCTTCCCATCCTTTATTTCCCGCCTTCGTTCCGGCGCGTTCAATCGCTTGCTCAATCGTATCTGTCGTTAATACTCCAAATATAACCGGTGTTCCCGTTGATAAAGCTGCGTGGGAAACCCCTTTTGCTACTTCATTGCATACGTAATCGTAATGGCTTGTCGCCCCGCGAATGACCGCGCCAAGCGCAATGACGGCATCATATTGCCTCGATTCGGCTAATTTTTTCGCTATAAGCGGAATTTCAAACGCTCCTGGCACCCATGCTACTGTCACATCGTTTTCATTGACCCCGTGCCGTTTGAGGCCATCCATGGCGCCAGATAATAACTTGCTCGTAATAAATTCATTAAAACGGGAAATGACAATGGCAATTTTTAATCCTGTACCGACTAAATTTCCTTCCATTACTTTCATCGCAAATCCTCCTATCTTTTCCGCCCACCGTATTCATCATAATACAAAAAAGCAAAAATGGCGAACATGTTTTTTAAAAATGCAACATATGTCCTAATTTTTCATACTTCGTCCGCAAGTATTTTTCATTTTCCTTGTTCGCCGGCATTTGCAGTGGAACACGCTCGACGACTTCAAGGCCGTGTCCTTTTAATCCAGTGATTTTCCGCGGATTATTTGTCAATAGTCGCATTTTCGTCACGCCGAGATCTTTTAAAATTTGCGCGCCAATCCCATAGTCACGCAAATCGGCAGGGAATCCAAGCCTTTCATTTGCTTCCACCGTATCATAGCCTTGCTCTTGCAGCTTATACGCGCGCAATTTGTTGATTAACCCGATGCCGCGGCCTTCTTGACGCATATATAATAAAACGCCGCGGCCTTCTTCTTCAATTTGGCGGAGCGCCGCATGAAGCTGCGGTCCGCAATCACAACGGCAGGAGCCAAACACATCGCCTGTTAAGCATTCGGAATGAACCCGAACAAGGATTGGTTCATCTGGAATGATTTCGCCTTTGACTAAAGCAACATGCTCTTTTCCATCAACAATATTTGTATAGCCAATTGCTTTAAACTTGCCAAACTCTGTTGGAAGCATCACTTCTACTTCGCGTTTCACTAATTTTTCTTTTCGGCTCCGATACTCGATTAAATCTTTAATCGTGATCATTTTCAAATCAAATTCATCAGCGATTTTTCTTAAATCCGAAACACGCGCCATCGTGCCATCCTCTTTAATGATTTCGCAAATCACACCGGCCGGCTTTGCGCCACATAATCGCGCTAAATCGACCGCCGCTTCCGTATGGCCGGCGCGCCGCAATACGCCTCCTTTTTTCGCCACAAGTGGAAAAACGTGCCCAGGACGTTTAAAATCGCTCGCTTTCGCATTGGGATCTAACAGCGCTTGAATCGTCATCGAACGTTCATAAGCGCTAATGCCTGTTGTCGTTGATTTATAATCAATGCTAACCGTAAAAGCAGTGCCATGAGAATCCGTATTATGATTGACCATTGGGGCTAAATCAAGCTTATCGGCTAATTCTTCCGTAATCGGAACGCAAACAAGGCCGCGGCCGTATTTAATCATAAAATTAATCACTTCTGGGGTCGCTTTTTCCGCCAATGCGACAAAATCTCCTTCGTTTTCACGATCCTCGTCATCACATACAATAATGACTTTCCCTTGCATCAATTCATAAATCGCTTCTTCGATCGTGTCAAACATCGTCAGCTCCTCCTTTATTGCTTACTTAAAACCGTGCCGTTCTAAAAATTCAAGCGTAATCGCCGACTTCGGTTCTTCTTTTTTTCCTTCCATGAACTGGGCAACATATTTTCCGATGACATCACATTCGATATTGACAATATCTCCTGGATGTTTATCGCCTAAAATCGTTTCCGTGCGCGTATGCGGAATGAGTGAAATCGTAAACGTGTCATCGGTGAGTCCGAAGATCGTTAAACTCGTTCCATCGACAGCGACAGACCCTTTTAAAATCATATATTTCCGCAATTCCTGCGGGATTTTAATTTCATAATACACCGCATTCGCCGATGGCCATTTACGAATGATTTCACCGATGCCGTCGACATGTCCGGAAACGAAGTGACCGCCAAAACGGCCGTTTGCTGCCATCGCCCGTTCTAAATTCACTTTCGAACCTTTTGTTAACGTGCGCAGCGATGTGGCTCTTACCGTTTCCGGCATCACATCAACGGTAAACGATCGGTCCGTAAACGACGTTACGGTCAAACAAACTCCGTTGACCGCGATGCTGTCCCCAAGATGAACGTCTTCTAAAACTTTTTTTGCTCCAATCGTCATCACAATCGCTTCGCCTGACTGTCTCATTTGCTCGATCGTACCGACTTCCTCAATAATTCCTGTAAACATCGTGTACTCACCCTTTTATTTTGGTATTGCGACGATTTTTATATCTGGCCCGATCGTCTCTACTCGCCGAATTTCTAGCTGCATAACGTCAGCCATGCCGGCAAAACCAATTCCCCCTATTGGCGTTGGCGCTTGTTTTCCGCCAATGATCTTCGGAGCAAAGTATGCGACGATTTCATTAACTGCCTTGGCGCGCACGAAACTATCATGCACGTGTGATCCGCCTTCAACAAAAAGGGAAGTAATTCGTTTCTCACCAAGTACGCGCAGCAATTCATCTATATCAATATGCGGCTTTTTCATGGAAATAATTTGTACATTTTCTTTCTCATACCGCTTCCTTTTTTCAACGCTGATTTCACTGCCGACAACAATCCACGTTTCTGCTTGGCCATCATTGAGAATGTTTGCATCAAGCGGCGTGCGCAAATGCGTATCTAAAACGATGCGTATCGGATTTTTTCCACCTTCGGGAAGCCTTACGGTTAAACTTGGATTATCCGCAATAACGGTGTTTACCCCAACAAGAATCGCATCATGCACCGCCCGATAGCGATGCACATCTTCCCGGGCCGCTTCGGATGTAATCCATTTGCTTTCTCCGGTTGTCGTTGCAATTTTTCCATCAAGACTGCTTGCATATTTTAGCGTCACAAACGGCATTTTTGTCGCAATGTAGTGGAAAAACACGCGGTTTAACTCATCCGCTTCCTCTTTCAGCACCCCAAGCTTCACGTCAATTCCCGCACTTCTTAGTTTTTCGATGCCTTTACCGGCTACGAGCGGGTTCGGATCTGTCGTCGCAATGACAACGCGTTGAACACCTGTTTCCACTAATAAATCGGCGCAAGGGGGCGTTTTCCCATAATGACTGCACGGCTCCAGCGTTACATAAACGGTAGATCCTTTCGCTTTTTCTCCCGCCATACGGATGGCATGTACCTCCGCGTGCGGCTCCCCTGCTTTCAAATGGGCGCCAAATCCGACAATTTCTCCATCTTTCACCACAACAGCGCCGACAACCGGATTAGGAGACGTTTGTCCAATTCCTGCTTTGGCGATTTCGATTGCTAGGCGCATATACTGTTCATCGTTTCGCATGGCGCTGCCTCCTTTTTTGGCATAAAGAAAACCCTAGGTCCAAAGTCCTAGGGCAGGATTATGCAGAATCACAATGATTACATTTTTGCGTACTAAAAAACGGCATTATATAAGCGGGGAAGCAAGTTTTTCAGTTGTGTGAAAGAATATGTCTGTTTTTAGCCACAATTCATACAAAGACACGTTATCCAAAAAATAACTTAGACAGCTTTCTTTGTTGAAATATGGAAAAAATAACTCACATATTGCGAAAACGCCATTTATTCGCTACTCCACATAGCTATCCCCGCTAAATATCGCGTTCTATATTTTGGAAAGCGGAGTTGCGACAAACGAAACCGCTCCTTATCTAATATAGTACGGCCATGTGCATCTTGTGATCCTTCTCCCATCCAGACTATACTGTCGGCTCCGGAATTGCACCGGATCGTGCCTATACGGCTCGCGGGCTGAGAAGTGACACCACTTCATCACCGCCGGTCGGGAATTTCACCCTGCCCCGAAGGATACGAACAATATGGAATTTTTTATTATTATATCACACAAAAGCGGTTTGTCCATTCATTTACGATTGTGAAACAAAAACGGATGGCTTAAACGATGTTTTTATTATTTCGCGATAAACAGCCAATAAATAATCCCCCATACAAAACTTGCTCCTAATAAAAGAAAAAATAATATCCATTTTTTCCGCTCCATTCTTTCACCTCTTACGGAGATGGTGTTTCACATATTTAAAAGACTTAACAGAGAAACTGTTAAGCCTTTTTCATCCTTATTCCTCATCAAACACTTTTACTTCTTTCATGACATCGCCGTTTTTCATTGATTTTACAACATCCATTCCCGATGTTACTTGGCCAAATACGGTGTGTACCCCATCTAAGTGCGGCTGTGGTTCATGAACGATGAAAAATTGGCAGCTTCCTGTATCACGGCCGCGGTGTGCCATCGAAATCGCACCGGTCACATGTTTATGCGGGTTGTGATCGGTTTCGCACGGAATCGTATAGCCGGCATCCCCCGTTCCGTTGCCATACGGGCACCCTCCTTGGCTGACAAAACCAGGAATGACGCGGTGGAACGTCAAACCGTTATAAAATCCTTCATTTGCTAATTTTTCGAAATTTGCTACCGTAATCGGCGCTTCATTTGGAAATAGTTCAAACTCGATTTTTTTCCCATTTTCCATTAAGATATATCCTTTTTTCGCCATACGTAAACAGCTCCTTTTTTCATGATTGCGCATCACTATCATATCATTGTTGTCCACATAAAAAAAGTAATATAATGTATTACGGATATGTTGAAAAGGGGTATTATTACGAAGGAGGATGACATTGTGAAACGAATGTTGATAGGATCTCTGCTTGCATCGCTGCTATTTACATTTCCTGCCATGGCAGCAGCAGATGCGGCAGAAGGCGATGTGATTATTACATTAGGCGAAAATTTAACCGAACAGCAAAAGCAACAAATTTTAAATGAAATGAATGCTCCGGACAATGCACAAATCATTACGGTTTCTAACGCGGAAGAACATAAATATCTCGATGGTCTTATTCCAAAAGCGCAAATCGGAACGAGAGCAATCTCCTCATCGATGATTACGATCGGTGCGAAAGGCTCTGGGTTGGACGTAGAAACTCATAATATCACATGGGTAACCGAAGAAATGTACACAAACGCCCTGATTACAGCGGGAGTGAAAGATGCGAAAATTTATGTCACCGCTCCGTTTGCAGTGTCCGGTACGGCTGCGTTAACCGGATTAATGAAGGCATACGAAGTCTCTTCCGATCAAGTCATTCCTGAGGATGTAAAAAAAGTGGCTACGGAGGAAATAGTCAAAACCGCAAAACTCGGGGAATCTATCGGAACGGATAAAGCGGTTGCCCTTCTTGCGAAAATTAAAGAAGAAATCGCAAATAATCCGCCGCAAACGGATGCCGATTTGCGCGCGCTTATTGAAAAAATCGCAAAAGACCTCGGAATTACGTTAACGGAAGATGAAATAAACAGTTTAATTTCGTTATTCAATAAAATGAAAAACGCTAATATCGATTGGAATCAAGTCAATGATCAATTAAGCAAAGCGAAAGATAAATTATCCACGTTCCTTCAATCAGAAGAAGGAAAAACATTTATTCAAAACATTATCGACATTTTAAAAGAAATTTGGAACGCCATTAAATCAGCGTTTACTTCTTCCGAGCCGCAAAACAATCAATAAGGAAAAAGCGCCCAAACGTTTTTTGGGCGCTTTTTATTTGCAAACTTACTTATTCACTTTTGTTTTAAGCGGTACATCAAGCCGCACTAAATCTTCATACGTTTCCCGTTTAACAACGAGTTGTGCTTCTCCATTTTCCACAAACACGACAGCTGGACGTGGAATGCGGTTATAGTTGTTCGCCATCGAATAGCCATACGCCCCAGTGCAAAAAACGGCTAAATAATCGCCAGGGGATGCTTTTGGCAGCGGCAAATCCCAAATAAGCATATCTCCTGATTCACAACACTTCCCGGCGATGGCGACAATTTCATTTTTTTCGTCCAACACTCGATTCGCTAACACCGCTTCATACTTCGCATCATATAGCGCCGGGCGGATATTGTCGCTCATCCCTCCGTCTACCGCAACGTAATGACGGACATTCGGCACATCTTTGCGCGAACCGATCGAATAAATCGTCGTTCCCGCATCACCGACAAGGGAGCGTCCCGGCTCAATCCAGATTTCTGGCATTGGAATATTTTTTTCGCTTGCTTGTTTTTTTACTTCCTCTACAATTTGGTCGACGTATTCCGAGACAGGAATCGGGTCGTCATCACTCGTATAGCGAATGCCAAATCCGCCGCCAAGATTGACAACCGTTGGAATAAATCCGTACGTTTCCTTCCACTGACCAATTTTTTGGAAAATTTTTTGTGCCGCCAACACAAATCCTGTCGTTTCGAAAATTTGCGAACCGATATGGCAGTGAATTCCCATTACGGAAAAATGCGGGGAAGATAGCGCTTTTTGCAGCGCTTCATCTGCTTGGCCATTGTTCAAATCAAACCCAAATTTTGAATCTTCCTGACCGGTTAAAATATAATCGTGCGTATGCGCCTCCACACCAGGGGTGACTCTTAGTAAAATCGCCGTTTTTTTTCCGTACTGCTTGCTTAGTTGTTCCAACAATTCCAGTTCATAAAAGTTATCGACAACAATGCATCCGACTCCATGATCAAGGGCCATCATTAATTCGTCGCGACTTTTATTATTTCCATGAAAATGGATGCGTTCTGGCGGAAATCCCGCTTGCAATGCTGTATACAGCTCTCCTCCTGACACTACATCCAACGATAATCCTTCTTCTTCTGCTAACTGAACCATCGCAATGGAAGAAAATGCCTTGCTCGCATAGGCAACTTGTGCTTTGACGCCATGTTTTTGAAACGCTTCTTTAAACCCCCGCGCACGCTCACGAATGAGTGCCACATCATAAATATACAATGGTGTTCCATATTCTTTCGCTAAATCAACGGTATCGACACCGCCAATTTCTAAATGCCCCTTGTCATTGACACGGCTTGTCCCATGAAAAAACATACGAACCCCTCATTCCCGCAAAATAAAAATTATCAAACCGCATTAATTTATGCATGCAGAAAGCAAAAAAAGACAGTTAGCATGAGGTATAACTGTCTTTTGAAGAAAAAAGATTACGTATAAAGTATCATAATTATAAAAAAGTTGCAACTTCTAAGCGTGTTGATGAGCCAATAATAATCGGTCCTTTGAGCGGCTTTTTGCAAATTTATGATGGTTGCCTGCGGCGGTTTTGCGGATGGACGATGCTCGGTCTTACTTTTGCTCCCGCTACAGAACGACGGACGATAATTTGCATAAACGCGGCCGGATCAAACGGAATAAACGGCCATAAGTACGGCGTGTTTAATGAACGAATTCGAATCAGCAGAAGCAAATAAACCGTTGTGCCGATCACAAGCCCTGGCACTTTAAACAATGCCACCGCAATGACAAGAAACAATCGTGATATTTTATTCGCAATGCTCAACTCATAGCTTGGTGTCGCAAACGAACCGATGGCGGAAACAGAAATATATAAAATTACCTCCGGGACAAACAATCCGACATTGATCGCAATTTCTCCGATTAACACCGCGGCGATTAAGCCCATTGCGGTAGAAAGCGGCGTTGGGGTATGAATCGCTGCCATGCGGAGAAACTCAATTCCAAAGTCGGCTATTAAAACTTGTATGATAACTGGGATATTCGTCTGTTTGTTTGGCCCGATAAACGCCCATTTATCCGGCAACAAAGATGGTTCCAGTACGAACAGCACCCAAAGCGGCAATAAAAATAGTGATGTCAAAATGCCTAAAAAGCGCACCCAGCGTACAAATGTCCCGACCGCTGGAGATTGCCGATATTCTTCGGCATGTTGCACATGATGAAAAAACGTAGTAGGAGTTATAATCACGCTTGGTGACGTATCTACCATAATTAATACATGTCCTTCAAGCAAATGAGTGGCAGCAACGTCTGGACGCTCGGTATAACGGACGAGCGGATACGGATTATATCCTTGCTTCACTAAAAATTCTTCTATTGTTTTATCTCCCATTGTCAGTCCATCGATATTAATTTGTTGAAGTTCTTTTTTTACAAGTTCAACAAGCCCTGGATCGGCGATATCTTTAATGTAAGCAATACAAATATCTGTTTTTGAACGTTCCCCTACTTGTAAAATCTCAAAACGAAGCCGCTCATCACGAATGCGGCGCCGCGTTAGCGCTGTATTGATGATAATATTTTCTACATAACCATCACGCGCCCCGCGCACCACTTTTTCCGTATCTGGTTCTTCCGGCTGCCGCCCCGGATAGCTTCGTACATCGACGATAAACCCCGTCGATTCTCCTTCAATTAAAATGATGATTAACCCTGATAACAACCGATCAACAGCCTCATCTAAATTATTGACAGTGCTTACTTGTTGATGAACGAGGCGGTTTTCGATAATTTGCTTTGCCTGTGCCGTCTGCCGTTCGTTGTCATTAATACGGACAATTTGTTTTAATAGCTCAATTAAAAATTGCGTATCACATAAGCCGGTGCAATAATAAATATGTACTTCCCTATTTAATACATGAATTTTCCTTACCCCTAAATCAAAACTAGTTCCAACTCCAATTTTCTCCTTAAAAAATTTTTCATTGTCGACGAGCTTTTCCGAAATGGGAACTTTATTGGTGTTGGCTGTCACGATACTCACTCCTTTCAAGGATTAACTCCACTGCTTGTCGTGTAATTGGTGAGCCGTACTTAATATGATCGCGATATCCCATTTTTCCAATATCACCGATTCCAACAATAACAGGAATATTTAATTGGTCTAAACAATATACGGTATCTCCATTAATACGGCTTATTTCTAGCTCGCGAATTCCCTCTTTATCCACTCCATATTCCGTCATGTTTCCGTCACGATCGATGCTTATATGCACTTTGGTCCATTCATGTTTATGAGTATTGGAAGCAACGGCAATCGCTCCTAATACTTCAATTTGTTCATGCGTTGCCACATATTTCAGCGCTTGCTCGCCCACTCCCTCGCCAATGGCTCCGCAATCATCAAACATGACGAATACGGGATCATACGGTGTTTGTAAAATAAGTTCAACGAGTTCTTCACCGGTTAGTTTTGTCGGATTGCCATGGGAGCGAGAAATGCATCGTCCCCCGATTTGTTCAGCAATATATTGAATTGTCCGGCATGCAAACTCATCGCCGTCTGTTACTAATATGACTCGCCTTTTTTTCATAATCGATTACCCTTTCGGCCTACATATAAGAGCGGTAAAAAATGAAAGTACAATGGTAAATGACAAAATGGCGCCGGCAAATTGAAACATCCCTGCACCAATGGCCAGCCATCCGTTTGACTCTTTTTGTACCAATACCCCTTTAATGAGAAAATAACCGAAACCGGTAATAGGAAGAGAAGCGCCTGCCCCGGCAATCGCAATAAGTCGATCGTAAATTCCGCTGATTCCCAAAATGGCGCCAACCGCAACAAGCAAGCTCATCATTTTTATTTGCGAAATCTTTCCAATATCCATTAAAGATTGGGCAATGGCACAAATCGCTCCTCCAACAATGAATGCCATTACATAATCCATCATGATTCCCCCTTTGCCGCTTCAATCACAACACCATGCGCAATAGCTGGAATCGACTGTTTTTGCTGCATCATCGTTGGGCTAAATAGCGCTCCTGTTGCGACAACGAAAATTTTTTGAAACGCGCCGCGTTCCATTTCTTTCAATAAATGCCCGTATGTTACTACCGCGCAGCAAGCACATCCGCTGCCTCCGGCAAATACTTTTTGATCCGGCCAGTAAATCATTAAACCACAGTCGTTATAATTGCTCGTTACATCATAGCCTGATTCAGCAAGCAGCTGTCTAACAATAACGCTTCCTACTCTTGATAAATCCCCTGTTACAATTAAGTCATAATCTTCGGGAGAAACGCCTAAATCAATAAAATGTTGTTCAATCGTGCTTGCGGCGGCCGGTGCCATCGCCGATCCCATATCTAAAGGATTCGTCATTCCCTCATCAATCACTTTTCCGATTGTAGCAGCAGTAATGCGCCATCTTCCCCTTTTCCGTCCCATGACCAATGCTCCCGCACCTGTCACAGTAAACGTTGCTGTTTCCGGTTTTTGTACTCCCAATTCGGTCGGATAACGAAATTGCCGTTCTGCCGCGGCATTATGACTACTTGTTGCCGCTAATACTGTTTCAGCAAATCCGCCGTCAATTAACGCGGCGCCGACAGCTACTGTCTGCATGGAAGTAGAACAAGCTCCAAACATACCTAAAAACGGAGTGGGAATCGTTTGGGCGACATAGTTGGCAGTGACGTTTTGATTCAGCAAATCTCCGGCAAGGAAAATGTCGATATCGTTGAATGAAATATTTCCTTTTTGCAAGCAAACGACAATCGCCTCTTGCATTAAACGCCGCTCTGCCAACTCCCACGTCTTTGCCCCACAATATAAGTCATCGTGCGTAATATCAAAGCTGGCTCGAAGCGGACCTTCCGCTTCCAACGGTCCTACTGCCGTTCCAGTTTCCTGAATGTAAATATCATGTTCGAACACCCACGTTTGCTTTCCAACGAGCTTCATGGGAAATCCCTCTTTCTTCTTAAAACATGATGTAATATAAAATTCCAAGTAGATAAGCAACGACAATGCCATAAACAATCGCCGCACCGCCTGATTTAAACATTTGGCTGGCAATTCCCGCCGTCCATCCTTCACTTCGATGCTCGAGCGCGGCACTTGCTAACGCATTCGCGAAGCCAGTCATCGGTATAGTAGCGCCTGCACCCGCAAATTGACTAAAATTGTCATACTTTCCCGCCCCCGTGAGGACAATCGCCAAAAACATCATTGTCATCACCGCCAGCTGCTGAGCAGAAAGCAACGGCATAGACAGAAAACGGCTGTACCAATTTGCGAACAGCTCGGTCATCGCACAAAGCGCGCCGCCGACAACAAACGCTTTTAAGCTGTTAAACACATATGGGGGTTTAGGCTGGAATGCTTTCACCGCTTGGCGATAATTTTTTTTTAAATTCATGTTTTTCTCTCCCCCTTATCGCAAATAATCAACAAAATAGATCCATTGAAATAACGAACCAGCTATTTTTCCAAATACGATCGCCATCAATAAAATGACAATTTTATCATCAACGCCAATGCGTTTCGCTAAAATCGGCCATACGTTAAGCACTTCCGTCAGCGCGGCGGCGAGCATTCCGATAAATACCCCATGCAGTAAGCCAATTGGAATCAGCCAATATTTTGATATATATAAAACAGAGTGACGCATGCTCAGCCATCCTCCTGCCACCGCGCCAGTTACTGCGCTCCATTCATAAGCACGAATCCTCTTCATCGTTTTTGTTAATTGCGTTAAGCGGGGAATAACGCCAAGAACGACTAAAAACGCTACAAATCCTGTTCCAACAGCGAGCCCTCCCGCGAAGCCGACAAATATAACGGTTAAAATCTCAATCGTCATCAATTTTTCTCATACTCTCTTTGTTTTCATGTAAAATGACGTATTGATCTAACGATTGTTGATAATTAAACATCTCGACTTCAAGAGGGCTGGGCTCCTCATTAATTCGCTTGCGGAACACATGATTAAAAAACAAAATCATTCCGATCCCTAATCCGAGTGAATAAGGAATTTGCAGCAACAAAGGCTTATCGATTTTTTTTCCGGTCATCATCTCATAAAGACGTTGATGCACTTCTTGCATGCTGACATCTTCATGAAAATTCATAATGGCCATTGCGGATCCGACGAAAAGCAACAGCCATATAAGCAGAAAATAAGGAGTGGAAAAACGCCGCTTTTGATAAACGACTTCAATAATGGTTTGCGATGGTCCAACTGTTTGCACATCTAATGAACCAACCCTTTCCATCATTGCTTGCATTACTTTCATCACATCAATAATGACGATATTTTTATCACTCGGTTGAATTTTATATAGCGGAATTATTTTTAATTGCTCCGCTACATCGCGATCATTTGCGATGATTTGCGCAACATCGCCAATCGTAACAACATCTCCCGGCTTCACTTGAACACGATGCCGGAGCTTAATAAAGACGGTTTTTTCCATCTGCCTCACACCTTAACCTTGTAGTTTTTTCATATGTGTAAAAAGGCGAAGCATATTGCTTTTCTTTAGTATGTTGGAGCAAAAAAGGAATCATACGATGATACAATGTTTACCAGCAATTTCATAAAAATAAAAAAGAATGGATGTCTACCCATCCATTCTCTCCTTTATTTGCTGTAAAATCTTTTTTTCAAGCCGGGACACTTGCACTTGAGAGATGCCTAATCTAGATGCCACTTCTGATTGTGTTTGATCTTTATAATAGCGTAAATATACAATGAGCCGTTCTCGTTCGTCTAGTTCTTCGATCGCTTTTTTTAACGCGATTTTATCAAACCATGATACTTCATCCGAATCAGCGATTTGATCAAGAAGTGTGATCGGATCGCCATCGTTTTCGTACACTGTTTCGTGAATGGAAGCAGGCGAACGGATCGCCTCTTGGGCAAGCACTACATCCTCCGGAGAAATCTCCAAATAATCAGCAATTTCCGTAACTGTTGGTGCTCGTCCCTGTTTTTTCGAGAGCTCATCTTTCGCTTTTCGGATTTTATTGCCCATTTCTTTTAAAGAACGGCTCACTTTTACCGTTCCATCATCGCGAATAAACCGCTGGATTTCGCCGATAATCATCGGTACGGCATATGTGGAAAATTTAACATCATACGATAAATCAAACTTATCGACGGACTTTAACAAGCCGATACAGCCAATTTGAAATAAATCGTCCGGCTCGTAGCCGCGGTTTAAAAAGCGCTGGACGACCGACCAAACGAGGCGCATGTTTTTTTCAATAATTTCATCGCGCGCCTCTTGGTCGCCTTCTTGGCTGCGGCGAATAAGCTCCTTCATTTCGTGATCTTTTATTGGCGTCTGATCTTGCTTGACATCGACATCCATAGGCATGTCTCCCTTAGTTACATAAGGCTTTGCTCTTCGTTATATATTTCTTCAAATAAACGGTTGTGCCTTTGTTCACTTCCGACTGCACGATGACTTCATCCATAAAGTTTTCCATGATGGTAAATCCCATTCCAGATCGCTCTAATTCTGGCTTTGTTGTAAACAATGGCTGGCGCGCCTCTTCAATATTGGCAATGCCAACCCCTTCATCTTTAATGGTTAAATGTACGACTCCGTCTTCAATCACAACGGAAATGTATACGATTCCGTTTGGATCGTTATTATATCCGTGAATAATCGCGTTGGTCACCGCTTCAGAGACAACGGTTTTGATTTCCGTTAGTTCATCCATTGTCGGATCAAGCTGTGCCACAAACGCAGCGACCGTAACGCGGGCAAACGATTCATTTTGGCTAAGTGCGGAGAATTGGAGGTGCATTTCGTTTCGCATTATGCCACCCCCAATGTCTCTAATGCGAATTGTTCATTGTTTTCTAAACGAATAATTTTAAACAGCCCAGACATTTCAAACAGGCGTTTTACCGTTGGAGAAATGGAGCATACAATCATTTCTCCGCCAAGGTTTTTGATTTGTTTATAACGTCCTAAAATCACTCCAAGTCCGGAGCTATCCATAAACGTCAAATGTTCTAAATTAAACACAATATGGCGAATCGACTCTCTTTCCATCGTATCCGTTACTTTTTCCCGAAGTTCTTCGGCTGTATGATGGTCAAGCTCTCCTGAAAGTCGAATGATTAATACGTCTTGTTTTACTTCAAAGTCCATCATCAGACTCACAGCGTTTTCCCCCTTGTTCATTTCGGATAGGGAGAAGTTTCGCTACATTCCGATAAAAATCCTGCTTGATGACAAAACTAGTGTCGATTCGCTAAATGTAGAAAACCTACTACAAAAGCTGACAATGTTTATGCGGATTTCGTAAAATTTTGCAACGTCCGTTTAAATAAATCCCACCAGCTTGCTTCTGCTACATTTTCTTTCGCAACAATTGGACTCCGCAACAGTTCTTTTCCATCTTGTTTTAAAATCAGTACACCAAGCTCGTCTCCTTTTTTAATTGGCGCTTTTACGTTTTCTTTTGTTTGGATCACTTTTTCTATTTGATCGATAGATTGTCCTTTTTTCGTTAATACAGAGATTGGCTCTGATGTAACAAGAGCAATCGCTTTTTTCTTTCCTTTACTTACATTGACACGAGCAATGATTTCGTTCCGTTTATAAACTGGATGTGTTTTGTATTGACTAAACGCATAATCGAGCATTTTCGTAATTTGCGCATTGCGATCCTTTGGCGTCGATGCCCCAAATACGACAGCAATGACGCGCATGCCATTCTTTTTCGCCGTCGCGGTTAAGCAGTATTTCGCTTCGCTTGTGAATCCTGTTTTTAACCCATCCACTCCTGGATAAAATTTCACAAGCCGGTTTGTATTGACAAGCCAAAACTTTTTATCCGTGTTTTCTCGCAAATAATCTTCATATATTCCGGTATACTTCGTAATATCTTCATATTTAAGCAATTCTCGCGCCATCATCGCCATGTCATACGCGCTGCTATAATGTCCTTCGGCAGGCAACCCTGTCGAATTTTGAAACGAAGTGTTTTTCAAGCCAAGTTCTTTCGCTTTCTTGTTCATCATCTCGACAAAAGCTTCTTCAGATCCCGCGATTCGTTCGGCCATGGCGACTGACGCATCATTGCCTGAACCGATTGCAATTCCACGCAATAGTTCATCCACCGTCATTTCTTCCCCAGGCTCTAAAAAGATTTGCGATCCACCCATGGATGCGGCATATTCGCTCGCCCGCACTTTTTCCTTATAAGAAAGCTCTCCCTTATCAATCGCTTCCATAATGAGAAGCATTGTCATAATTTTTGTCATACTAGCCGGCGGCAGTTTTTTATGGGCGTTTTTTTCATACAAGACAGTTCCGGTATCCCGTTCAATCAAAATAGCCGATTTTGCATCATTGGCAAGCTGAATCCCTCGTGTGTTTGTCTTGTTTTCTTCCGCATGGATGTTAGCGGAAATTGGCAATATGAAAATAGACGCAAAAAGAAGTAAGCGAATAAATAGCTTCTTCATCTCCCAAACCTCCATTCTTTATACATGACATTTTTTCCAAATAAGATATTTTTATACAATAGAAGCAATGAATTTCAGCAGATTTTGTCCAAAAAAAATGGAGGCTGATCACAGCCTCCTTTTATGAAATCGTTTCATATATGAGCGTTGGTTTGGCAACAGGAATTTGGGAGATTCGGATGCTTTTAGCAAGTTTTTGTTTCACTTCTTCGATATTTTCCGTATTGCTGTAAATCGTAACAAGCGATTCCCCTTTTTTCACTGGATCGCCGACTTTTTTACGCAAGGCAAGTCCCACAGAAAGGTCGATCGCCGATTCTTTCGTCGCCCTTCCCGCTCCAAGCAGCATCGCGGCTGTTCCAACTTCGTCAGCAATAATCTCCGCGACATATCCATCTTCCGGAGCTTCTAACTCCCATTGATATTTTGCTTGCGGCAGTTTGGATGGGTCATCGACAACCGATGCATCGCCGCCTTGCGCTTTTAGAAACACTTTGAACGTTTCTAGCGCTTTTCCTTCTTGAATCGATGTTTCTAATAACGCACGCGCTTCCTCTAATGAAGATGCTTTTTCCGCTAAATATACCATATAGCTTCCAAGCGTCAAACATAGCTCTTGTAAATCTTCCGGCCCTTTTCCTTTGAGTGTATCAATCGCTTCTTTTACTTCGAGCGCGTTGCCAACTGCGTATCCGAGCGGCTGGCTCATATCGGAAATAACCGCCATCGTTTTCCGGCCGACGCGCTTGCCGATTTCAACCATCGCTTTTGCGAGTTGTTTTGCCCCTTCTAAATCTTTCATAAATGCACCAGCGCCTGTTTTGACATCTAAAACAATCGCATCCGCACCAGCGGCGATTTTTTTGCTCATAATCGACGAAGCGATGAGCGGAATGCTGTTTACCGTTGCTGTGACGTCGCGGAGCGCATACAGCTTTTTATCAGCCGGTGTTAAATTGCCTGTCTGGCCGATAATCGCGATTTTATTTTTATTAACAAGCTCGATAAATTGGTTGTTGTCAATTTCCACATGAAATCCTGGAACCGATTCTAATTTATCAATCGTCCCGCCTGTATGCCCGAGGCCGCGGCCCGACATTTTCGCGACCGGCACACCGACAGACGCAACGAGCGGTCCTAACACTAGCGTCGTCGTATCGCCGACGCCGCCGGTTGAGTGTTTATCGACTTTAATTCCTTCGATTTTCGATAAATCGATGACATCTCCCGAATGAACCATCGCCATCGTCAGCGCCGCCGTTTCTTCTTCGGTCATGCCGCGGAAAAACACCGCCATCGCAAATGCGCTCATTTGATAATCCGGAATATCCCCGTTTGTATAGCCGCGAATGATAAATTCAATTTCCTCTTTTGTAAGAGCGTGGCCATCCCTTTTTTTCGCGATTAAATCCACCATTCTCATACAATATCACCTTTTTCGTTTTTTGCCATTTCGGCGACAATCGCTTTGACTAACTGCAAAAAGTTTGCTTTTACTTTTTCCGTCGTTTCTATGACCTCATCGTGCGTAAGCGGCTGATCTAAAATCCCTGCCGCCATATTGGAGATGCAGGAAATGCCCAATACTTCCATTTGCGCATGGCGCGCAACAATCACTTCCGGTACGGTCGACATGCCGACCGCGTCACCGCCAATCGCGCGAATCATGCGGATTTCTGCTGGCGTTTCGTAAGAAGGACCGGTATTCGCTACATAAACTCCCTCTTGAATCGGAATATGGAGATTCGCCGCTACCTCTTTTGCAATGTTGCGCAGCCGCTTGCTATAAGCTTCCGTCATATCCGGAAAGCGCACACCAAGCTCTGGGTCATTCGGGCCGATTAATGGGTTAGTGCCCATGTTATTGATATGGTCCGTAATAATCATTAAATCCCCCGGCTGAAACCGTTCATTCACCCCTCCTGCCGCGTTCGTTACGATTAGCTCTTTGACGCCGAGCGCTTTCATCACGCGGATGGGGAATGTCACTTGATCCATGCTGTACCCTTCATAGTAGTGGAAACGTCCTTGCATGGCGACAACGGTCGCACCTTCAAGCTGGCCGTAAACAAGCCGGCCGGCATGCCCTTCCACTGTAGAAACAGGAAACTCTGGAATTTGTTCATACGGAATTTTTACCGCTTGTTCGATTTCATCCGCGAGCACGCCAAGACCCGATCCAAGAATTAAACCAATTCGGGGCGGTGTCGGGAATTTATCTTGCAAATAACGAGCTGCTTTTTCAATCGCCTGTTTATTCATGATTTCCATCCTCCTATTTCAAATCTGCTAAAAAGCTTGTTCCGTGCGGCGGCATGTTCACTTGAAAGTTTTCTGCGATGGTTGCGCCAACATCGGCAAATGTTTTACGAAGCGGCAGCTCTTTTCCGCCGTTCATGCTTGGACTATAGACAAGAAGCGGTACGTATTCACGAGTATGGTCTGTACCGTGGTGGACTGGATCATTTCCATGGTCAGCCGTAATGATCAGCAGATCGTCATCCTTCAAAAGAGGAAACACGTCGGAAAGACGGGCGTCAAACTCCTCAAGCGCATCCCCGTATCCTTTTGGATCGCGGCGATGGCCGTACAGTGCATCAAAATCAACGAGATTGACGAAACTGAGTCCGGTGAAATCCATTTTCAGCGTGTCTACCAATTTATCCATTCCGTCCATATTGGATTTTGTCCGCAACGATTGCGTAACTCCTTCATTATCATAAATATCGGAAATTTTTCCGATTGCGATCACTTCATATCCCGCGTCTTTTAATTCGTTCATTACTGTACGGCCGAACGGTTTTAACGCATAATCATGCCGGTTCGCTGTGCGCTGGAAATTGCCAGGCGTGCCGATGAACGGACGAGCGATCACGCGGCCGACCATATATTTTTCATCAAGCGTTAATTCACGAGCAATTTTGCAAATGTGATACAGTTCTTCAAGCGGAACCACTTCTTCGTGTGCAGCAATTTGCAATACGGAATCCGCCGAAGTATAAACGATGAGTGCCCCTGTTTCCATATGCTCTTTGCCAAGCTCTTCAATAATCGCCGTACCGCTTGCCGGTTTGTTTCCGATAACTTTTCGGCCCGTTCGTTTTTCCAATTCGTCAATCAATTCTTTTGGGAAACCATTTGGGAACACTTGGAACGGTTTGTCAATATGAAGCCCCATAATTTCCCAGTGACCCGTCATCGTATCTTTTCCGGCGGATGCCTCTTGCATTTTTGTGTAATAGGCTAGCGGTTTTTCCGCTTTCGGAATGCCTTTAATTTCGCGAATGTTGCTTAAGCCGAGCTTCGCCATGTTTGGCATATGCAATCCGCCGCGATACTCAGCAATATGTCCAAGCGTATCCGCACCTTTATCATTATACTTTTCGGCATCTGGCGCTTCTCCAATGCCGACAGAGTCCATGACAATTAAAAATACCCGTTTGTATGTATAACCCATTATTATGCCTCCTGTCTTCATCAAATGATCTATCTTTTTTATCATTCCCAAAACACTTATTCACACATCAACATTATATTGGTCAGAAGTCTGACAACCATATTATAAAACGTTTTCATAATTATGCGCAATAAAAAAACAGAAAAGAGCACAATGAAAAACAGAGATGCGGAGTGTCAAAACAAAACACCCGCTCGCCACAAGCGGGTGTTTTTTGCAAGCAACAGAAAGCTATGCACGTGGATGGTATTGCTTATACACATCTTTTAAACGCGTTTTCGTAACGTGCGTATAAATTTGCGTTGTTGAAATATCGGCATGGCCTAATAATTCCTGCACGGCGCGCAAATCGGCGCCATTTTCAAGGAGATGGGTGGCGAATGAATGTCTTAGTGTATGCGGTGTCAGCTCTTTTTCGATGTTTGCTTCTTTCGCGAGTTTCTTCAAAATCTTCCAAAAACCTTGCCGTGTCAAACGTTCGCCATGATGGTTTAAAAATAATGCATCGGTTGTCCTTTTTTTCGAGTTGATTAGCTTCGGACGCGCGGTTTCAAGATATACTTTTAATGCGTTTAACGCCATGCTGCCGACCGGCACGATGCGCTCCTTCTTCCCTTTCCCGTAACAGCGGACAAACCCCATCGTCAAATGCACATCGGAAAGATTTAAGTTCACAAGCTCGCTGACACGCATTCCGGTCGCGTACAATAATTCTAGCATCGCTTTATCGCGAACGCCGATTGGTGTATTCGTTTTCGGCGCTTCTAAGAGCGCCTCGACTTCTTCGAGCGACAGCACTTTTGGCAACGTCCGCTCCATTTGCGGCGATTCGATATGCACCGATGGGTCTTGTTCCGCTACTTTTTCACGAAGAAGAAATTGATGAAACGAACGGATCGATGCAATATGGCGCGCAATCGTCTTTGGAGAGTTTCCTTTTTCCTTTAAAAACTTTAAAAATTGCATAATATGAAGGCGCGTCACGTCATTCCACGATTGAATTTGCTCGACGTGGCGCAAATAATGCGCATACTTTTTTAAATCTCTTTCATAAGAAATAATCGTATTTTTTGCCAAATTTCGCTCTACCGTCAAATAATGCAGAAAATCTTTCAATTCATATTCCAACATTTCTCTACTCCCCATTGCGATAGAAAAATAATAGTCGATCCATCCATTCCAATGTCGAGTTTTCGACGGCTGAAACTTTCACCGCTGATCCTTGTGGCTCATCATAGCGGTGATAATTATCGTATTCTCGATTGAACCATATAAGACTATAATAAAATAAAATTGTACAACCCGTAAATAAAAGAAATACTTTTATCATCTGCCATATCGTTTTCATGGCCGTTCCTCCTCATTTCCAATCATGCTTATTATGAGGATATGCCATGTTTTTTTTCTTTTATACCATAAAAAAACCTTTCCCATCGGAAAAGGTTTTTTACTTTTTATTTTGTTCTTCCTCATGTTTTTGTTGGCAACGATAACAAATGCCATGGAACGTTAGGCGATGATCTTTAATTTTAAACTTCCAGTCTCGTTCCACAATTTCTTCTACTTCCTCTAATAAATCTTCTTGAATTTCCGCTACTGATCCACATTCAATACAAACTAAATGATGATGAAAGTGAGCTGCTCCTTCTTTGCGCAGATCGTAGCGAGATACACCATCCCCAAAATTGATTTTATCGACAATTTTTAGTTCGGTTAACAGCTCGAGTGTACGATATACAGTAGCTAATCCGATTTCTGGAGATTTTTCTTTAACGAGGAGGTAGACGTCTTCTGCGCTTAAATGATCTTCCTCATGTTCTAACAAGACACGTACTGTTGCTTCTCGCTGCGGTGTTAATTTATAACCGGCGGTATGCAATTGCTTTTTAATTCGGTCGACTCGATCTTCCATCTTTTATTCCCTCCCACGTCATTCAACTACCATTATAACAAAAGAAAGAGGGAAGTATCAAAATAAAATTATTATTATAAAAGAACAAAAATGGTTATTATATAATAGAAATAATTATTTATGTCCGACCATCTCGATTACTTGTTTCATAAATAACGGTGATACGTATGCCTCTAGGGATGAGGAAACGAGCAGACTCACACTAATCAACATCATCGCCATCGTATAGCGCATAATCATCGGAAAAATTGGTTCATGTCCCCGTTTCATAAATTGATTGCGCACCATTTGCAATGAAAAGGAAACAGAAATCACTCCCATGATTACAAAAGCTGGAATGATAATTAAATTTTGCGGCATTACAGACACAAAAGATAATAAAAACCCTTGCCATCCCATTTGGTTCACCAAAAATCCGACAGTAAATCCGACAACAATTCCTTTTAAAAATAGCAAAATTAAAATAATAGGCAATCCTATAATTGAAATGCCTAGCACCCACATTAAAGCGACATATTTTAAATTATGAAAATAACTTTGTTGAAACATATCATGGGCGCTTGCAATATTTCCTTTTGATACTTGTCCAAAAAATTGCGTTAAATAGTAGTATAAATCTTGTTTCTGGCTAAAGTTTAAACTGTTGACAACAATCGCTCCAAAAATCACTCCCATTAAAAATAGCACAATCACAAATAAATACATAGGAGCATGCTCGCGCATATGTACAGCGATCATTGATTTTACCGGATGTCTTCTCATTTTTTTCTTCCCCCTATCACCCTCTTAGTAGATTGTATGAAACATTCTTCGATGTATGACTTATTTGCAAGAAAAGAAAGAGAAGACAACTCCGTATACAAAAAATCGCTTCTATTCCGAAGCGATTTTTCCGTATTTTCCGCCGCCCCCGGCCTGAATTGAAAGCTCTCCCCTGCGCGCGAGCATGATGAGTTTAGCTAGTTTTTCTCCTACGCTCTGCTTTAATTCTTCTTCTGTCGCTTGATGGAGCACGTACATTTCCGTACCGAAACGGGCGAGTAATTTTTCATATGTTTTCGCCCCAAGTCCTGGGATGAACTCAAGCGGTACTTGATAAATATACGGTGGGCGTTCCGGTGGCGTTCCGCCTGTTTTTAGCTCCTTAAGACGGTCAAACACTCCTTTAATTTGCCGGTGATGGCCGCATGATGGGCATCGTTTTTCGCGAGGGCTCATCGGCTTGAAACATCGTTCACATGTCGTTTGATGATACTTTCCTAGTTTCGGATTTAACCCATAGTTGGCGATAATCGCTCTTTCCTCCTGATTTCGCAACGCTTTTTTTAATTCGGCAAACGTCGGAGCGTTCATGCGAATCACTTGGTATTCACGCGCCAATTTTCGCAGCGAATGGGCATCGGAATTAGAAATGTATGGATAGCGATGAAGTTCGGCGATTTGGTCGGCCATCTCGGTATCAGCGCTTAACCCCAGTTCTATCGCATCAATGGCATCAGGGTCGAACACCTCGGTCAAGCTTTTTTTCACTCCTTTGCCATACAAACTTTTAAACGGAGTAAACGCATGCGCTGGAACAAATAAACCGCCTAATTGTTTTACAAACGCCTGTAATTCACGGCCCGTTCCATACATGCGCTGCGAACTGAGGGAAATGTTTTTCACACGCTTTTTTAGCCATGCAGAAAACGTACGCATTGCCGCAATCGTCGGTAAAAAGACAAGCACGTGAATAGGGCCTTGACAATGCTCATCATATATTTCGATTTCGCTTCCTAACAATAACGTGATAGAATCGATCGCAACACCGCCGCCATCGTGCTCTTTCCACCCTTTCTCTTCCATTCCCCGTTCCAACTCATCAAGCACTTCCGGAACATGGCAGTCAATAATGCCAACCATATTTAATCCTTTTACATGTACTGCGTCGTGTAAAATGTTTGTGAGCGTTAATGTTTTTGCACCTGTAATTTTTACTGACCTTCCGGAAGCGGTGCGGCCGATATGGATATGTAAATCAACATAATAGTTATGCATTTTCTTCTCCTAGGACACGACGCAATTGCAAATATTGCAGCGCATATGCTGTTTTGGCATCATAAATCTCGCGTTTTTCAAGCATTTCCAGCGCCTCCTCCAACGTCACTTCTAAAATATCGACGAATTCATCTTCATCGAGCGATACGGCATCTTCCAATTTCTCCAGCCCTTCCGCCATATATAAGTGAATCAGCTCATCGGCAAATCCCGGCGATGTATAAAATGACACGATATGGCGCATCGACTGGGCGCGGCAGCCTGTTTCCTCTTCTAATTCACGCTGTGCTGTGGCAAGCGGCTCCTCCCCTTTTTCTAACTTGCCCGCCGGAATTTCTACTAATACCCGTTCCAGTGCTTTTCGGTATTGTCGAACGAGCACTAGCTTTCCTTCCTTTGTAATTGGGATAATGGCCACCGCTCCTGGATGTTTAATAACTTCCCGTTTGCTCGTTTTCCCATTTGGCAGCTGTACGTCTTCCACATACAATTGAACTACTTTGCCGTTAAATATTTTTTCTTTGCGAATCGTTTTTTCCACTAAATGGTCCATGTTCTTCTCTCCCATCTAATAATATCTTTCCCAACTTATTGTACTACATCATTTGAGCAAGTTTTACTTTCGGGTGTACAATGAAAAAAATGATTATTTTAATTAAAGGAGGATCCGCATCATGCAAAAGCGCCGCATCGGCTTATCGGATTTATATGTCAGCGAAATCGGGCTCGGCTGCATGTCGCTTGGCACGGACGAAAAAAAAGCGATTCGCATTATTCATGAGGCGTTAGAACGGGGCATTAACTATTTAGACACGGCCGACCTTTATGACCGTGGACTAAATGAAGAATTTGTCGGAAAAGCAATCAAAGGAAAACGCGATCAAGTCATCCTTGCAACAAAAGTGGGCAACCGCTGGGAAGACGGAAAAGACGGCTGGTTTTGGGATCCGTCCAAAAAATACATTAAATCGGAAGTAAAAGAAAGCTTGCGCCGTCTGCAAACGGATTACATTGACTTATATCAGCTTCACGGCGGTACGATCGATGACCCGATCGACGAAACGATTGAAGCGTTCGAAGAATTAAAACAAGAAGGGGTGATCCGCTATTACGGCATTTCCTCGATTCGTCCAAACGTTATTCGTGAATATGTAAAACGTTCCAATATCGTCAGCGTCATGATGCAATACAGCCTGCTTGACCGCCGACCAGAAGAGTGGTTTCCGCTTTTGCGCGAACACAACATCAGCGTCATCGCCCGCGGACCTGTCGCGAAAGGATTGCTCACAGAGCGGCCGCTAGAGGCGGCGAGCGATTCCGTCAAGAAAAACGGTTATCTTGATTATACATATGAGGAATTGCAGACGCTGCTTCCAAAGTTAAAAGCGAAAACGGCCGAACACCGTTCGTTCACCGCAACGGCGCTGCAGTTTTGTTTATATGATCCGGTTGTTGCCGCTGTCATTCCAGGAGCGAGCAGCGTCGAGCAGCTCATCGAAAACATAAACGCCGCTTCCGCCCCACGCTTAACAGAGGAAGAATATGAATGGCTCCGTCAGCATACGAAAGCTTCCGTATATGAAATGCATCGATAGGATACTTACAATGATGCGGAAAGAGAACTTTCTCTTTCCGCAAATACACATCCGACAGCGAACAAACAGCGTGATTGGCATCCGAAAATTCGCCGCAAGAAAAATCACGCTTTGTATGCGGATTTCTCCGCTCTCCCATAAAACAGGATATCTCCATTCAACGATTTACTTAAAATTCCGCCAATCCAAATTGCTCTCATTCAGCAACTCTTCAAATGTTTTTTGTTGTTCGCGTTTGCGCTGCTCCTCTCGTCTCCGTGCTTCTTCTTCCTCTTTTCGTCGCTGTTCTTGTTGTTCCAATTCCCGTTTTTTCTCCTTCAGCTTAGCGAACAATTCCTCATTTAAACGATCCTTCAGCGTAAGCAATTCGTCTGCTCGATTTTTTTGTTTCTTGTTCACACCTATCCCTCCAATGTATAAAACGTTGTTCATTCTTCCATGATAAAAACAAACACTTTCAAGAAAAGGAGTTAAACGAAATGGCAAAAAACAGAGCGCAAAAAGGAAAACCAACTGCTGATACCGTAAAACAAACAATCGCAAAAGAAGAATTAGAAAAAGCGATCCATCCAACAAAACGCCAAAACGCTCAGCATTGAACTACTCCCACTTTCGCTTCGCTTAGAAGTGGGAGATTCCTACGAACTTCGCTCTATCGAGCGAATATTTAGTAGGCGATCCCCGCCGTTCCAGCGGTTAAGCGTAATGCTTCATTACGCAGATTTATACTCGCATTCAAATCCCTGTCATGATGTGTCCCACAATTAGGACAAACCCATTCACGTAAGTTCAGATTTTTTACATTCTTATTTTGATAACCGCAAGATGAACACAATTGGCTTGAAGGAAAGTTTTTTGCCACTTTGACCAATTGTTTACCATACCATTTGCATTTATATTCGAGCATCGAAATGAATTCTGACCAACTCACTTCACTAATTGATTTGGCTAACTTGTGATTTTTTAACATATTTTTCACTGATAAATCCTCTACACCTATTATGTCGTGGTTTTTGACAATATAGGTGGAGAGTTTATGTAAATAATCTTTACGAGCATTAACGATTTTTTCATGAATGCGAGCGACTTTAATTCTTTGTTTATTCCAATTAGAACCACCTATTTTTCTTCTTGAAAGTTTTCGTTGTTCACGAATCAGTTTCCTCTCTAATTTTCGCAACCATTTTGGATTTTCAAATACTTCACCATTAGAAAGAATGGCAAAATGTTTTAATCCAACATCAATTCCAATCGCAGAATCTGTTTTAGACAATGGCTTTATTTCTGTTTCTGTCAAAACAGAAATAAAATATTTTCCACTTGCATTTCTTCTGATCGTTACATTTATTATGCGACCTTCAACTTCTCTACTTTTCGCAAAACGAATCCATCCGAGTTTAGGAAGTTTGATACGGTTATTTTCAATTTTGATATTCCCATTTGTATATTTCGTTGTGTAGGATTGAATTGGATTCTTTTTTGTTTTAAAACGAGGAGATTTATTTTGACCTTTAAAAAAACGAGTAAATGCATCTGCTAAATGTTTCAATGAGGTTTGAATCGCAATACTATCCACTTCTTTTAGCCATGTAAATTCTTTTTTCAGTTGGGTTAACTGTGAACTACAAGTATTGTATGACAATCCTTTTCCTGTTTCTTTGTAAGCATCGTTCCACTTAGCAAGAAAATGGTTGAATACAAATCGACAGCATCCAAAGGTTTTATTAATCAACACTTCTTGCTGTTTGTTTGGATAGATGCGAAATTTATATGCTTTATTGACTATCATGACTTTCACCTCCTTTTGTGTTATTATATACATAGTATATCATAATTGATATTAAATGTATATCATTTTTAAGGGGTGAAAGCATGGAAAAGCAATCAGTTGTATTACGTTTTCCAAAAACTCTTTTAGAGAAAGTGGACAAATACAAAGAACAAAAAGGGTTTGGTACTCGCACACAAACCATTTTTCATCTGTTGCAAGTGGCTCTTGAACAGTCAGAACGTCAAGAAAAAGAAAGCAATTCATCTCCCACCTAAAGAGGTGGGAGTCTTCTTGCTTATTTTAGATAAAGAAAAGCGAAGGCAAGCTGCTTAACCGCGAAGGGCAAATGTTCTTCTCTCTCAGGCGCTTGCACCCTGAGGGAGAAGGTTATTTGGCAGAAGAAGGCTAGCCGTCGAAGCTAGACAATAAGAAAAACAAAGGGCGAGCAGAAAAAAGCATTTATTTTAAAATATCATTTATCAAATACTCCGATTCGATCTTCCTTATCAACAATCACAAACAATATATTATTTTGTTTTAGATAATATCCCATCGCTAACCCTGCTTGATCCGCACCAATAATAAGAACATCGACATTGTGTTGCATTTCAACCAGCTCCGAAAGGGGTTAGACCTTCATTTCCCCGTGATGGATTTTAGATGTTTCAATTTGACATCACTAAGCATATGGCCAGAATCGGATAGTAAAGCCAGACTATGGGTAATTAACCCCCCAAAGAACTCCAATAACATAATTCCAGCGGTAATGAGAAGTGCAATTGTAAGCCCTTTTTTATTACCTTCTCTGCCTAGATCATGGTGATGATGTCCATGACCGTGGTGGTCGTGAGAATGGTGGTGATGATGCATTATAAAACGCCCCCTTAATGATGTTCAGAATGGTGAATGGCTTGCATTAATAAAGAAATTACGTGTTCGTCATCACAAGAATAAAGCAATGTTTTTCCCTCACGGCGATATTTCACTAATCGTAGATTTCTCAACATGCTTAATTGATGGGAAATTGCCGATTGAGACATCTCCAATACTTCAGCGATATGGTTTACTGAACATTCTTCTTGCGACAATAAGTAAAGTATCTTGATTCGTGTTGGGTCAGCCAACGCTTTAAAAATGAGTGATACACTTTCAACAGTTTCAGAAGACAAAAAAGAATGTTTATTTTTGTTCATCATACATAACCTCTCTCATGAAAACTAAATATGAGCATATGTTCATATATAATTATTTAATAAAAATAGGTTTTTGTCAAGTTAAGGAAAATATAGCTTTATACCCCCCTTTTTAAGGAGTATAGGAGTTTATAAAAAGTACAAATATAAGGGTAATTAGTATAAAGCCAGCTTATATATCTAGAGGTTATAAAAATATGCATAAAAAAGAGGGTGTCCCAAAAGCGATCCTTTTGGGGCATCCTCTTTTTATAAAATTTCCGTGATATTAGGCATATGCTCATCCATCCACGCTATTGCTTCATCTAGTGTGGCAAATTCTTTTGTCTCAAACGTCATTTCATTTTGCAAAAGCCAGACGTCTTTTGGCTCATGATAGACGCCGGCAATCGACCAATGCAGCAAACTGTACGGGTCATTTTCATGCAAAAATGATACCCATGTTTTTTGCTTCGCTACATTGGCGATTTGTTTCAGCTTATCTTTCATGTTGTTCACTCACTTCTATAAGCGGCATGCGTGGACTTAAAATTTGTCCAGGGCTTTTCAGCAAAAAACTGCTCGTCCCTTCGACAACGTCAATCGTCATCACATCATCATAGAACACGAGACGGGACTTTTCCACAAAAACAGGAACGAAATTCGTCTCGACAGCGATATCGTCCTCATCTGCTTCATCGACGAGCCATAAGGCAATGACACCGTCAACGAGGCATCCGCATCCATCTGTGTCATATTTTAGCTTCAACATTCGCCCTGTTTGCGCTAAAATAGGAGTAAGCTGTTTGATCGCTTTATCTGTAAATGTAATATTCACGCTACACGATGCTCCTTTTCTTCTTGTTTCTGCTCCTATTGTACCTACATATGCAAATTGCTGTCAAAATAAAAAGGAGGAATTCAATCATGTCAAAAGTGCAAATTAAAGTGAACGATAACGGCTCCTATCGCATTACTGGCGATGTGGAGCTTATTGATGCGGAAGGAAATAAATTTGTAACTAAACAAACCTTTTCGCTTTGCCGATGTGGTCTGTCCAACAATATGCCATTTTGTGACGGTACCCATAAAGGCAAATTCCACTCTGTTGTCCGCGCCACTCCGTCCGAATCGCAATGATAGGAAGTGGCATCGTTGGACGAAAAATGGATAAAAAAGCTTATTCGCAACTGCTTTCTTCAATATGGACATGACACGGAATCTCTGTTTCTTCATGACTTCGAATGGAAACAGTTGTGCGAAAAAATTTTACTAGAAAAAACAAACTATGAAGATATGGATATGTACGAAATTGTGCATGATGTCATTTATGAATATATAACGAAATAACACTCCTTGTTATGCAGCAGGGAGTGCTATTTTTTGAAGAATGCACGTTTCCCGACTTTCTCGACCACGGATGGAAATAAGCGATAGAGTTGACTCCCAATATTCATCCAGCGCGGCATATTTACTTCCCTTGTCGGCGTCATCATAACCGAAACGACCTGTTTTGCTACTTTTTCCGGCGAAAGCATCCATCGTTCCACATTTTTTACATATTCCCCTGATTGGTCGGCGACATGGAAAAAATTCGTCCGAATCGGCCCCGGGTTCACAGCAGTAACAAAAATCCCGTACTGTTCCGCCTCCATCCGCAAGCTGTCCGTAAACCCAAGCACCGCATGTTTGGTAGCTGCGTATACGCTCGATTTTGGAGTTGCCAATTTTCCTGCTTGTGAAGCAATATTAATAATATGGCCGCTTCGCCTTTTTTGCATATGTAAATATACTATTTTTGTGCAAGCGATTAAACCAAATACATTGACAGCAAACATGTCTTTCATTTCCTCGATATCAATGTCTTCCACATTGCGAAACACGCCAAAACCTGCGTTATTTACTAATACATCAACCGTTTGGACATCACGAAATAATTGTTGAAACACCGTTTCTACCGCATCTGTATCACTCACATCCAACCGATAATAACGTGGCGAAATGCCATATGTATGTTCAATTTGTCTTGCCACCGCTTTCAACTTTTCTTCATTTCTGGCAAGCAACACCGGCAGCGCCTTTTGGCGTGCCGCTTCATAGGCGATCTGTTCACCGATGCCGCTTGACGCTCCAGTAATGACGATATGTTTGCCTTCTATCCGCAAATAGATCCCTCCATCGCTTCATAAATGTAATAATCATTTACTTTTGTCTTTCTCACTGCGCCGTTCTCTTCTAAGTAATCAAGCTGCCCAATCGTTTCAGACATCGTTAATATAAACTCTTGTTGATATACAGTAGGAAATAGCTTTTGGCAAACTTCAAATACCGTATGCGGTCCTTGCTTAAGCATATCGAGCACTTGCTCGGCGCGCTCCCGTTGTTTGCGAAGCCGTTTTTCAATCAACTCCGATACGTCAGTCACATCTTCTCCGTGTCCAGTCATTACAAAAGAAATATCATAATCACGCATTTTAAGCAATGAAGCGTTATACTGCACTAATGGTTTCGGGCGCTCCGTTTCTCCTGGAAAAGGCGGCTCCATCAATGGATTTGGAGAAATATGTAAAAGCAAATGATCTCCACCAATCATCGCACCGTCTGTTTCGCGGTAAAACACAACATGGCTTTGGGCATGTCCCGGTGTTTCAATTACTTTCCAATGCGGCAAGCCCGGCAGCAAATCACCTTCTTTGACCGTAGCGGTAAGCGGACGATGACATGCATAGCGGAGCGAGCCCCGTAAATTTGGAAGTTCTGCGAGAAACGAACGATCCACGCCACACTCTAACAAAAACTGTTCAAAAAATCGTTGATGTTGTTGAAAAAATGTTTCGTCCTGGCGAAGCCAGCGATCTGCTTTCTGATGGCCAATGACCGGAATTGTATCTGGTAAATAATCGAGCAAGCCGACATGGTCAGGATGGTGATGGGTAATGACAACTTGATCAATGTCGGAAGGAGCATATCCAATTTGACGAAGCTGCTGTTGAAACGAGCGCCACGCCTCTTCTGTTTTCACACCGGCATCAATCAGAGTCAAGCTATCTCCTTTAATCAAGTACATGTTTACATTTCCAACCGGAAACGGCGTCGGCACGACGATGCGATAAATATGTTCATTCATCATCGACGATCCCCTTCTAATGATATATTTATAAAATAAATCGACAATAATGATATTTAACAGTTTACACCGATTTTATCGGTTTGTCATTTTTTTCGAATAATTCACAAAAAAATTATCTTTTCCTATTGACAACACACCTGTTTTCATTGCATAATTGCAAACAAAATTAAACATTGCAAACGGGCAATGAGTGGGGCCAGTAAACCATGAATGGTATCCAGAGAGTGAAACCCATAGGCTGGAAGGTTTCATTACCCTCTTCGTGGTTGAACCTACCCCATGAGCTGTTAGGAAAACCTAAACGCTCAACCGGCGTTATCGGTGAAGAGGTGGACTCTTTTTTGGCCGTTTGTCGGCAAAAGAGTCAAAAAAGGTGGTACCGCGGAAACAAGACCTTCCGTCCTTTTTAGGATGCAAGGTCTTTTTTATTTGATCAAAAGGAGGAATTGCCGTGAAACGAGAAACGACCATTACGTTTATCGGTGCCGGTTCGATGGCAGAAGCACTTGTTTCCGGAATGACAAAAACATTGTACCAGCCTGAACAAATTATTATAACAAACCGTTGTAATCAAAAGCGTCTTGAATATATGAAAAAAACGTATGGAGTCCGGATCGAAACCAATAAAGAAAAAGCGGTAAAAGAAGCCGATATTGTCATTTTAGCGATGAAGCCGAAAGACGCGGCAGAAGGCATCATTTCCATTGCTCCAATGATTGGCGAACATCAGCTGATCATTTCCGTGCTGGCTGGCGTTACGACGGAAACCATCGTTTCACTAATTGGTAAAAACGTTGCGGTGATTCGCGCCATGCCAAATACGTCAGCAACGATCGGTCAGTCTGCCACCGCCATCTCTCAAGGCCGTTTTGCTACTGAAACACATTTGGCGATTGCGAAAACGTTGTTTGAGACGGTGGGCATTGTCACGGTCGTTCCTGAACATGATTTGCACGCCGTTACAGGGCTTTCCGGAAGCGGACCTGCCTATGTCTATTATTTAGTGGAAGCAATGGAAAAAGCGGCGGAAGAAATCGGACTTGACCGTACTGTCGCAAAAGAATTGATTTTGCAAACAATTATCGGCGCGGCACAAATGTTGCAAGCAACGAACAAACATCCTTCTATCTTGCGCAAAGAAGTAACTAGTCCGGGCGGAACGACCGAAGCTGGCATTCAAGTGCTGGAGCGTTACCGATACCAGGAAGCGGTTGTTGCTTGTATCAAACGGGCAACGGAGCGATCTGAAGAGTTAGGAAAAGCGCTTGTTTCTTCTTCTCTTCCTCGCGCTGCCGCTCCATCTCGCTAAATGTTGTAAGTCAACTACCCAACGGCTAAAGCCGTGGGCTTGCAGCTAGCCTAATTGGCTGCCGCGTTCGGCTGGTTGACAGCAGCCCTGCGGATGTTTTCCGCAGCCACGTTGTCGGCAGGGGCAGCGTACCCACAAGCTCGACAACAAAACTGATCCCTTGACGGTCTGTCAAAGCCGCTGGATTTTCGTTTTGGAAAAGGTTCTGGAGCGAAAAGCAATCTCGCTAATATAGTTGCATGCTTGGTTAAACCGTTTCATTGTTTCCAGCAGCGCATGAAACTGTTCAAGAGTTGGCATTAATTTAATCTTGAGAGTGCAGAGCATTCTTGATTCACCTACCTTTCTAAATCCAGTGTACTTATATTGAACGAAAAATTCAATATATACTGAAAATATAAACCCCGCCTTCCTCCACAGCTAAAGCAGTGGGCTTCCGGCGGATGTTCTCGTGAAATCCTCTTCGCATAGTACGTATCGTTTTTCTTCTCCAAGTAAACGTGCTATTATTCAATTGAAAACGACATTACTTGGGGGGAAAAACAGAGAATGGAAACGATGCTTTTTTCACCGTATACGATACGCGGGGTTACTATCAAAAACCGGATTGTTATGTCTCCTATGTGTATGTATTCTTGCGATACAAAAGATGGAAAAGTACGAAATTGGCATAAAATTCATTATCCGACACGTGCTGTCGGCCAAGTCGGTCTTATTATCGTTGAAGCGACTGCCGTTGCTGCTCAAGGAAGAATTTCGTCACGCGACTTAGGAATCTGGAGCGATGAGCATGTAGATGGATTGCGTGAATTAGCCTCGCTCGTCAAAGAGCATGGAGCTAAAATCGGCATCCAGCTTGCCCATGCCGGGCGCAAATCGGAAGTAGATGGAGAAATTATCGCTCCTTCAGCAATTCCATTCAGTGAAAAAACACGCACCCCGAAAGAAATGACAAAAGCAGACATTGAAGAAACGATCCAAGCGTTCCAAAATGGTGCGCGCCGCGCCAAAGAAGCTGGTTTTGATATCATCGAAATTCACGGTGCCCACGGCTATTTAATTAATGAATTTTTGTCGCCGCTATCGAACCGGCGGCAAGACGAGTATGGCGGTTCACCAGAAAACCGCTACCGCTTTTTAGGAGAAATTATCGATGCCGTAAGAGAAGTATGGGACGGACCGCTCTTTGTGCGCATTTCCGCTTCTGATTACCACCCGGAAGGCTTGACGGTCAAAGATTATATTCCATATGCAAAACGCATGAAAGAACAGGGAGTCGACCTTATCGACGTAAGTTCTGGAGCTGTCGTTCCCGCAAATATCCATGTGTATCCAGGCTACCAAGTTCCGTTTGCGGAAACGATTCGCCGCGAAGCGAATATTGCCACTGGCGCAGTTGGGCTCATTACTTCCGGTCTGCAAGCGGAAGAAATTTTAAGAAGCGGCCGCGCGGATTTAGTATTCCTTGGGCGCGAACTGTTGCGCAACCCATATTGGCCATACGACGCCGCAAAAGAGTTGGGAACTGCGATTTCCGCCCCAGTACAATATGAGCGGGGATGGCGTTTCTAAAGCTGCCGATTTTCCGGCAGCTTTATTTTTTTCGCGGAATGATAAAAGAAGAAAAATCGGAGGCCAACTCCGTATTCGGAAACAACTCTCTTGCCTGTTCTAGCAGTTCTTCACTTAGCGTTCCTTGATAGCGGGAACTAATATGAGTTAAAATCAGTCTCTTTACTCCAGCGAGTTTCGCCACTTCCGCCGCTTGGACAGCGGTAGAATGAAAATAATCATGCGCCAAAGCGCTATCCTCTGCCGCAAATGTTGCTTCGTGAACGAGCACATCTGCTTCTTTCGCCAGTTCCACGCTCGCTTCGCAATAGCGTGTATCGCCAAGAATCGTGACAATTCTCCCTTTTTGTGGAGGACCGACAAAATCGCGCCCATCAATGACCGTACCGTTGTCTAACTGCACCGTTTTCCCTAGCTTAATTTGTTGATAAATAGGACCAGGACGAATGCCGAGCGCCTTCAATTTATCTACTAAAAGTGTGCCAGGCAAATCTTTTTCCACAACCCGAAAGCCATAGGAAGGGATGCCGTGATCGAGCTGCTTGGCAATCACTAAAAATCGTTCGTCCTCAAAAATCGTTCCTTCCTCGATTTCGACAACTTGCAGGTCGTATTTCAAACGTGTGTAACTAACGGAAAGCGATATTTCGATAAACGCTTGAATTCCTTTCGGGCCATATATGGTTAACGGTGTATCACCGCCTTGAAAAGAGCGGCTGCCAAGCAATCCCGGCAATCCGAAAATATGATCACCGTGAAGATGGGTGATAAAAATATTTTCAATTCGTCTCGGACGAATGGACGTATGTAAAATTTGATGTTGTGTCGCCTCTCCGCAATCAAATAACCACGTTGCCCCGCGTTCTTCTAATAGCTGCAGCGCAATCGATGATACGTTTCTTTCCTTTGCCGGTACTCCAGCTCCTGTACCTAAAAACAATAATTCCAACGCACCCACTCCTTATGTAAAGCAACTTTTGTCTGTTGTTAGCGTATCAATGTTTCGCGTCTTATTTCAACACTCTTTTACAAAAACATAAAAAAACATAAAAAAACATAAAATGTTTGCGTTCATCGCCATAAATCTCTACAATTAATTACTTGAAGAGACAATTTTGGCTAAAGCGAGGTACATATCGTGAACAACATGGATCCGAAATCATTAATTGTGATTTTTGGTGCAACTGGTGACTTAGCAAAACGCAAGTTATTTCCTTCTATCTACCGATTATATGAAAAAGGAAAACTGTCCGAAGAATTTGCCGTTGTCGGTGTCGCACGACGACCGTTATCCAATGATGAGTTTCGCAACTATGTCCGTCAATCAGTGGAAAATGCGCTTAATCAAGAATTAAGCGATCAGCGCTTCGTATCTCATTTTTATTATCATCCATTCGATGTAACCGATACGGCTTCTTACCAGCAATTAAAGTCATTGCTTCAACAATTAGATGAAATATACCATGTTGATGGAAACCGCATTTTTTATTTAGCGATGGCGCCAGAATTTTTTGGCACGATTACGTCCCGCTTAAAATCGGAAGGTCTTACCGCGACAAACGGCTGGAAGCGGCTCGTCATTGAAAAACCGTTCGGTCATGACCTTCAAAGCGCACAACAACTAAATGAAGAAATTCGTCAATCGTTTTCGGAAAATGAAATTTACCGCATCGACCATTATCTTGGCAAAGAAATGGTGCAAAACATCGAAGTAATCCGTTTTTCGAACGCAATTTTTGAACCGCTTTGGAACAACCGGTTTATTTCTAACATTCAAATTACGTCAAGTGAAACGCTTGGTGTCGAGGACCGCGGACGCTATTACGACCATTCCGGAGCGCTTCGCGATATGGTGCAAAATCACATGCTTCAGATGGTCGCGCTCTTGGCGATGGAACCGCCGATTAAACTGACAACCGATGACATCCGCAACGAAAAAATAAAAGTGCTTCGCGCGCTTCGGCCAATTTCTCACGAGGAAGTAGACCAATACTTTGTACGAGGACAATACGGCAGAGGAATCGTCAACGGAAAAGAAGTCGTAAGCTACCGTGAGGAAAATAACGTCGATCCAAACTCCAATACAGAAACGTTTGTAGCTGGAAAGTTGATGATCGATAATTTCCGTTGGGCCGGCGTGCCGTTTTATATTCGCACAGGCAAACGCATGACAGAAAAATCAACAAAAATTGTGGTCCAATTTAAAGATGTGCCAATGAACTTGTATTATCGGACAAATGAAAAAATCCAGCCAAACTTATTGATTATTCATATTCAGCCGGATGAAGGCATCACCCTTCATTTAAACGGTAAAAAAAGCGGCGAATATATGAAAACAACACCAATTAAATTAGACTACTGCAACAACTGCATCGATGGCATTAACACGCCAGAAGCGTATGAAAAATTGTTATATGACTGCATGCGCGGTGATGCGACAAACTTTACGCATTGGGATGAAGTAGCCGCTTCATGGCAGTTTGTCGACCCTATTTCCGAAGTATGGGAAAATACAAAAGCTATCGATTTTCCAAACTATGAAGCCGGATCGATGGGACCGAAAGCTTCAGATGAATTACTGCAAAAAGATGGATTCCATTGGTGGCCGATTTGCCACCCTAAACAATAACGAAGGGAGCTAATGAAACGATGAAATTTTATGACGTGACCGCACCAATTTTTGAAGGAATGCCTGTCTATAAAAATAAACCGGAAAAGCAACCGAAACTAACGAGCGTGACAAATGATTACGTCACGGAATCCCGTATTGACATGGATGTACATACCGGAACCCATATCGATGCGCCGCTTCATATGGTCAAAGGCGGCGAAACGTTTGAAACGATTTCTCTCGACCGCCTTGTTGGCACATGCAAACTATTCGATCTTACGCATGTGAGCGATAAAATTTCGAAAGAGGATATCGCTTCATTAGATATTCATGAAAATGATTTTGTATTGTTTAAAACGAAAAACTCGCTAGAAGATGCCTTTAATTTTGAATTTATTTATGTTGCTGAAGATGCGGCCCGGTATCTTGCCGATAAAAAAGTTCGTGGTGTCGGCATCGACGCCCTAGGCATTGAACGAAGCCAGCCGGGGCATCCGACGCATAAAACGTTATTTTCCGCAGGTGTGATCGTGATCGAAGGGCTGCGGTTAAAAGACGTTCCAGAAGGCTCATACTTTATGGTCGCAGCACCGCTTAAACTTGTCGGCACGGACGCCGCGCCGGCGCGTGTTATTTTATTTGAAAACATGCAATAAAAAAATTCCCCTTATTGCGAGGCAATAAGGGGAATTTTTTTACTTCTTCAACCACTCTGTATGGAAAACTCCTTCTTTGTCTACACGTTCATATGTGTGCGCGCCAAAGTAGTCGCGCTGTGCTTGAATTAAGTTCGCCGGCAATGTTTCCATCCGGTAGCTGTCATAATATGCTAACGCGCTTGAGAATGCCGGAACTGGAATGCCACGCATAACAGCGATTGCAATGATTTCACGCAGCGCTTCTTGATAATTTTCCACAATTTCTTTGAAATACGGGTCTAACAATAAGTTTGGCAACTGTGGATCGCGATCGTATGCGTCTTTAATTTTTTGCAAAAATTGCGCGCGAATGATGCAGCCGCCGCGGAAAATCATCGCAATATTGCCGTACTGCAAATTCCAGTTATATTCATCAGACGCCGCTTTCATTTGCGCAAAACCTTGGGCATACGAACAAATTTTGCTCATGTACAGCGCGCGGCGCACCGCTTCGATAAAGCGGGCACGATCGCCTTCAAACGGTTTGACCGCAGGACCAGAAAGAAGTTTGCTCGCTTTCACCCGTTCGTCTTTCATCGCCGAAATAAAGCGGGCAAACACTGATTCCGTGATGATTGGAAGCGGCACTCCTAGGTCAAGCGCATTTTGGCTTGTCCATTTTCCCGTTCCTTTTTGACCGGCTTTATCTAAAATAACATCGACAAGCGGCTTGCCCGTTTCCTCATCGATCTTTGTAAAAATATCTGCCGTAATTTCGATTAAATAGCTATTTAATTCACCTTTATTCCACTCGGCAAACACTTCATGCAGCTCTTGGGCGTTTAAGCCGAGCACATGCTTTAACAAGAAGTACGCTTCGGCAATAAGCTGCATATCGCCGTATTCAATGCCGTTATGAACCATTTTCACATAATGTCCCGCACCGTCCGGACCGATGTACGTCGTGCACGGCTCGCCATCTACTTTCGCCGCAATCGCTTCGAAAATCGGGCGAACAAGTTCATGCGCTTCTTTTTGGCCACCAGGCATGATGGATGGACCTTTTAACGCGCCTTCTTCGCCGCCCGAAACACCCGTGCCGATAAAGTGAATGCCAAGTTCAGCTAATTCTTTGTTGCGGCGCTGTGTATCTTTGAAATACGTATTGCCGCCATCGATTAAAATATCACCTTTTTCTAGATATGGTTTTAATTGTTCAATGGTTGCGTCCGTCGGCGCACCTGCTTTCACCATTAACAAAATTTTCCGCGGTTTTTCAAGCGCATTGACAAATTCTTCGATGCTATATGTACCGACGATATTTTTTCCTTTCGCTTCCTTTAAAAATTCGTCCGTCTTTTCACGGGAACGGTTATAAACGGCAACTGAATATCCCTTGCTTTCAATGTTTAACGCAAGGTTTTTTCCCATTACTGCTAATCCAATGACGCCAATTTGTTGTTTTGCCATCATCAAACGTTCCTTTCTATACTTATTATTTGTTCATGAAAGAACATACCACAGTTCATTTTACCATATCAAGTTTTTCAATTACATTTAGAACAGCTTTCCGCGGACATAATGTTTCTGAAAAAAAGAAGTCCTGGTTTCAGGACTCTGTAAGATTATCTTAATATATGCCATAGTGATGGCCGTATGGATGATGCGGGAAGTGATGATGGTGATAATGGTAATACGGATAGTGATAAGGATAATACGGATAATGATGATAATGATACGGGTAATAATGATGTGGATAGTATCCACCAGCCGGATACATTTCAAATTGTCTGTCGTCCATTTAAAATTCCCTCCTTGATAATAGAATGAAGTTCATTTCTTCCTTTTCTAGTTCTAGGATATGTGCGGAATGCAAAAAGGTATAGGCGAAAACCTAAAAATAAAAAGGCTGCATCAAGCAGCCACTCCTCATGATTCCTTGTTTTCTTGCACCAACACTTGCTTCGCATATTCACGAAAGTCATCGAGATGTTTTTCGACAATCATTTGAACGATCTGCAAATTGATTTCCTGATAATCATGGACCGCAATATTGCGAAAACCGACCATTGCTTTCATTTTCTTCATAACCGATTCACTGAACCTCCCGATGGCTAAAGCCACGGGGTTCTTGTGTACTATAGAGCTTCTTCCATACCTTCGCATGGATACTGACTCTAATTCCACAAGACTTTCATGGGCAAACACCTCACTGGTGCTTATCGCCCTGTGCGCCCGATTCAAGACGTTGGATTTTTCTTCTCTATAAGAGTAGTATACCATCTTTGACTACGTCAAAGCAATCGGTTCATCCCATGTCTAAAGACGGGCTACACCCTGCATGGGCTTTCTCCGATTGTACTTGTAAAGCAATTCGAACGCGTCACGGCTTGTTTGTGGAATGCCTAATTTTTTTTCCGCCACGATATGCATGGCAATATCGATGCTTGCCTCACACGCCCGTTGTATATTCAAAATAATGGAGTCTTGTTTTGTATAGTTTTGTAAATTTTTCGGATTGTTATCATATTCTTCGTTTATTCTTTTGATACAGCGCTCAATAACGCTAATTTTGTTGAGGATGACATCATTATTCATACACCGCTCCCCTTTTGCGAATCCGCTCGAGAATTTCTGCCCGCTCTTCGTTTAATTTCGCATATTCCTTGAACACTTTCATCTCAAATTGTGCTTTTTTATCATCATCGGCACAATACAGCACTTTCCCCTTCCCAACAACTTGCGCTTGAAAAACGGTCGTTGCTTCTTTCAAATCAACTAAGTCAACGTCACAATTCAAGATTGCCGCAAGCTCCCCGGCAATCATAAACCGTTCGTAATGGCTTAATGTTCGTTCGCTTAAAAAAGCAAGATCAATATCGCTATCTTGTCGCGCTTGTTGTTGCGCTTCAGAACCGAAAAGATAGATGACATAAGGATTTATTTTTTTTACAAGAAATTGGACAATGGTTTGAAAATCATGATTCATTAGACTCTCTCCGTTTCTAAGGAAAAAGCCGCACTATAAATATGCTCCTTAATCGCTTTCGTCCCTTCCAAATGGGCAAATAATCGGTTTGGGTCAATTAATGTAATCAACCGCTCCGGTAAGCTGGCGATCCCGACAAGATATGGTGTTTGCTCGTACGCAAGCATATTCACTTGCTTTACTGCTTCTTCCGGAATATCGAGAATCTCTTTCGCCTCATCGACAATAAACGCAACGGAAATATCTTCGGCCTTGGTGACAACAAGACGCGTCCTACCCGTTTCTTCAAAAGGACGACCGTACAACAGTTTTCGCGTATCAAGCACCGGCACCAACTCGCCGCGAATGCGAATGACTCCGACCATATAATCTGGCATTTGCGGAACGATTGTTGGAGCCATCATTTTTTCAATGGAAATGACAAGCTCAACCGGTATCGCATATTGTTCACGCTCCAATTGAAAAACGACAAATTTTTTCATTCGACCGTCTCCCCTCACCGTCTATCGCTCTACTCTATTTCTATATAGAAAGAAGCATCCAAACAATGGATGCTCCGTTATTATTTTGCCACTTCTTCAACGATTGCGACAACCATTTCCGTTAATTTGACAAGCTCTTCAATCGGCATGCGTTCATTCGTCGTATGAATATCTTCGTAGCCAACTGCTAAGTTCACTGTCGGAATGCCAAAACCGGCAATGACGTTCGCATCGCTGCCGCCGCCGCTGCGAAGCAATTCGCACGGACGCCCGATTTTTGCCGCGGCGCGTTTTGCAACCTCCACAACATGGTCGCCGTCGCCGAACTTAAATCCTGGATACATCACCTCGACATCTACTTCGGCGCGTCCTCCCATTTCTTCGGCAACCGTTTCAAATGCCTCTTTCATTTTTGCGACTTGGGCTTCCATCTTTTCCGGCACTAAGGATCGTGCTTCTGCTAAAATATCGACGCGGTCGCAGACGATGTTCGTTTGCGTTCCACCTTCAAAACGGCCGATGTTTGCCGTTGTTTCTTCATCAATGCGGCCGAGCGGCATTTGAGCAATTGCTTTTGCGGCGATCGTAATTGCCGATACGCCTTTTTCAGGAGCGACGCCGGCATGCGCCGTTTTTCCGTGAACAACGACTTTCAATTTTGCTTGTGTCGGCGCGGCAACGACGATGTTTCCGACTTTGCCATCGCTGTCTAACGCATAGCCAAATTTTGCTTGAATCAATGACGGATCGAGCGCTTTCGCTCCGACAAGGCCAGATTCTTCCCCGACCGTAATGATAAATTGAATCGTGCCATGCGGAATGTTTTGCTCTTTTAAGACGCGAATCGCCTCGAACATCGCCGCCAATCCCGCTTTATCGTCCGCTCCTAAAATCGTCGTTCCATCGGTCACGACATATCCATCTTGGATGGACGGCTTCACTCCTTTTCCAGGAACAACGGTATCCATATGGGACGTAAAATAAATCGGGTCCACCCCTTCTTTTGTCGCTTCTAACGTACAAATTAAGTTTCCAGCGCCATGTCCGGTTTTCGCCGCTGCATCATCTTCAATGACATGCAGTCCAAGCGCTTCAAATTTTTGCTTTAATACTTTGGCGATTTCTCCTTCATGCTTTGTCTCCGAATCGATTTGCACGAGTTCCAAAAATTCGTCGACTAAACGTTGCTGATTGATCATGTTCGTTCTTCCTCCTACTTATGTACTCATTTAAAAGTATACCCGATTTAACCAACGATTGCGAAAAATTGTTTTTGAAGAATAAAAAAAGCCCAGTTTCCATGATCGATGCCGATGCCCCTTGACAGCCTGAAAAACACACTCCTGTCAAATCACGTTCTAAAATGATGGAACGCACTTTAATGTTCGCGGCATAAATATGCCAATAGTTAGCGGTGACTCTTTCTATTTTTGAAAAATAAAAAACGATTCGAATCAATCAAACCCGCCGCCACAGATGATCGTGACAGCGGGTTTCATTGTTTTACAACGGAATATTTCCATGTTTTTTCTTCGGACGTTCCTCGTGTTTATTCCGAAGCATCTCGAGCGCTTGGATGAGTTTGATTCTCGTATCACGCGGATCGATGATATCATCGACCATGCCGTATTTCGCCGCAACGTATGGGTTGGCAAATTTACTGCGATATTCTTCGATCTTTTGCGCCCGCGTTTCTTCCGGATTTGGGCTGTTTTCGATTTCGCTTGCAAAAATGATATTCGCCGCTCCTTGCGGACCCATGACGGCGATTTCCGCATTCGGCCACGCGTAAACGACATCGGCGCCAATCGACTTGCTGTTGAGCGCCACATACGCGCCGCCGTATGCTTTCCGCAAAATGACGGTAATTTTCGGGACGGTCGCCTCGGAATATGCATACAAAATTTTCGCTCCGTGGCGAATGATGCCTCCATGTTCCTGCTTGACGCCCGGGAAAAAGCCAGTGACATCTTCAAATGTAATAATCGGGATGTTAAATGAGTCACAGAAGCGGATAAATCGCGCCGCTTTATCCGATGAATCAATATCAAGACCGCCAGCCATAAATTTCGGCTGATTGCACACAAGCCCGACGACTTCGCCTTTAATGCGAGCAAAACCGATGACAATATTTTTAGCAAAATCTTTTTGTACTTCCATAAACGAACCTTCATCAACGACCTGCAAAATGACGTTGCGCACATCATACGGACGGACTGCGTCAATCGGCACAATATCCGCTAAATCAGGCCGATAATCGTCTCCGTTTGGAATCGGGCCAAACGGCGGTTTTTCTTGATTGTTTTGCGGCAAATAACTTAACAGCTGCCGCACTTTATTAAGCACTTCTTCCTCGGTTGCACCGGAAAAGTGGGCGTTGCCGCTGATCGTGTTGTGGACGCGGGCGCCGCCTAAATCTTCGGCGCTAATTTTTTCCCCTGTCACCGCTTCGATCACTTTCGGTCCTGTAATAAACATTTGGCTCGTTTTTTCCACCATAAAGACAAAATCGGTGATCGCCGGCGAATATACGGCACCACCCGCACAAGGCCCCATGATTACAGAAATTTGCGGAATGACACCGGAATAAATCGAGTTACGGTAGAAAATATGGCCATAACCATCTAACGACAAGACCCCTTCTTGAATGCGCGCCCCGCCTGAATCGTTGAGACCAATTACAGGTGCGCCTGTTTTTGCGGCTAAATCCATAATATTCGCAATTTTTTTCGCGTGCATTTCTCCAAGCGCACCGCCGAATACGGTAAAATCTTGGGAAAAGACAAATACGGTGCGGCCGTTGATTTTCCCATATCCGGTCACAACGCCGTCTCCTGGGCCTTTTTTTCCATCTAAACCGAAATCGGTACAACGATGCTCGATAAATGGATTCAGTTCCACAAATGTTCCTTCATCAAGAAGCAAATCAATACGCTCACGGGCTGTCAGTTTTCCTTTGGCGTGCTGCTTTTCAATTTTATCGTCACCGCCGCCTAATTCGATTTCGCGGCGGCGGTCGTATAACTCATTAATTTTATCATACATGTCTGTCATTATTGTTGTATTTGCCATTATTGCTGCACCTCCGCATCCGTCTTTTCGCAAAGTTCATACAAAACGCCTCCTGTTGATTTCGGATGCATAAACGCAACGAGCGCCCCGCCAGCGCCGCGTTTTGGTGCATCTTGAATCATGCGAATTCCTTTTTCCTTTAATTCATTAATACGTTCTTGAATATGATCAACACCAAGTGCAACGTGATGAATTCCTTCTCCTCGTTTTTCGATAAACTTAGCGATCGCACTATCTGGCGACGTCGGCTCTAATAATTCAATTTTTGTCTCTCCTGCCTTTAAAAAAGCGACTTTTACTTTTTCTGATTCCACTTCCTCGATGCCAAGCAACTTCAGCTGCAAAATATCGGCATAAAATGGCAACGCTTTCTCGATAGACTTAACGGCAATTCCAACATGGTCTACTTTTTTTACATCCATTGTCCAATCCCCTTTGCTGTAGAATGTTGCGAACATTAAGTATATTCGCTATTTCGACAAAAAATCCTGCTTTTTCTCTTACAATCATGGACAAGTTTTTCCCTTGTCCCCCTGTTTTCATCACGGTACAATGATAGACAGGAACGTTTGTAATAAGGAGGTGTGGACCTGGTTACTAAAATCGTTGTCGTGTACTGATCGATGGAAGGAATGGTGCACGACAGGTGCCGTCGCTGACAGCGATCCACGGGGTATCTTTCACAGCAGGTGAGACATAAGGACTCCCTTCCTGATGGAACCCAGGTGTTTCCTGAGCGGCAAGCAGTTTTGCTGGTTCCATCGCGATGAATCGATTTTTATATTAGTAACCAGGAACGGAAATGTCCCGCAAAAAAACACAAAAATTAGTCGTTTATTTAATGCTGATCGCTATGCTCATCACAACGATTTTAACCGGCATCAGCATGTGGGTTTAATAAGAAAAGCGAAGGCGGCGCGATTAGCTCTCGAAGCGAAATGTTCTTCGCCCGCAGAAGTGCTTGCACTTCAAGGGCGAAGGTTATTTCGCACAAGAGAGCTAGCCGCCGAAGCTAGACAATAAGAAAAGCGAAGGCGGCCCAATTTCGCCTAAAGGCTGCCCATATCCTTCGTGTGGTGAATGTTGCCTTCTTGGCTTTGCGAAACACTTTTTTGTAGATGCAAAAAGGGCAAGCTTCATTATTGCGGAGCTTGCCCTTTTATAGTCATAGTGCGCCATACCGTTTGGCAATTGCATAAAACGATTCGTTGCTGCGAACAATCACTACTTTTGTGCCAATCGGGATTTTTTCATACAATTGTTCGACATCGCGATTGTACATGCGCACACAGCCTTTCGATACATATTTTCCGATGGATGATGGATTATTCGTTCCATGAATCCCATATATGCGTCCGTCCGTTCCTCTAGCATTAAATCCAACCCACCGTGTTCCAAGCGGATTGTTCGGCGCACCGCCCGGGATATTTTGTTTGCGATAATATGGGTTTTCCGCCTTGACAGTAACCATAAACAATCCTTCTGGCGTTAGTGACTCATTAAAACCAGTGGCGACAGGATATACGGCTTCAATTTTTCCGTTATGAATAAAGGCGAGTTGATTGACCGCCTTATTGATAATAATAAACGGTTTTGTTTCTGCCGTCCCAGAAGCGGGGATGGATAAAAATGAAAATAACATAAGCATCATTGTTAATATAAAGCGCATATTTCCCACACCCTTTGTTTTTCTTTGTTATAGTGTGAGGCAAAAGGGGAGTGGGCATACATATTTGTTACATGGCAGCAGAAGCCCGTTTTTTTCCTTCTGAAACACGAAATTGACTTTTTATAATCAAATATTGTTCAAGTTCTTTCACCAAGTGCAGCAAAGCAGCCCGTTCCTCAAATTCTTCTCGCGTTTTTGGAAGAGGCATTGTTTCAAACCTTTTTTTCATACAATGAAGTTCACGAAGAAAGCGGTCTGCCGTATTTCCCGGATGAACGGCATCGCTTAATTTGTCGATAAAATCGGCGACAATGTTGCGTTGCTCCACCGTATAAGTGAGTGATGTGACAAGCGGCAATACTCGTTCAATAATTTCCAGCTGCTTCTCTCTCATTCGAAAATAATGATAATATCCTTCTTCACTTCGCAGCATATGATTTTCAACATTTCTTATCGCAAGCAGTTTTGCCTTTTGTAAAATATCTCCTGCTAGCGTCAATTCTTTTCCATCCCAATCGATTTCATTGGTGCGCAAGTAACGAACGATCTCCTTCAGAATAATGCGAAATAAATCTTCAACAATGCGCTGGTATTCCTTTAATTGCTTTTCCGCACTTGGCATATACATATTCATTAATAAGGCAACACTAATGCCGATTAAAATAAGCAACAATTCATTGCAAATAATTTCCCACGTAAACTTCCTTGCTGCGTACAAATGGAGAATAATAACCGAACTTGTCGCAATCCCTTCATTTACTTTTAACCACACTGTTGTTGGAATAAAAAAGAGCAGCATTAATCCGACGGTAAACGGGTAATACCCTATTCCTTGGAAAAAAATATACGAAAACAGCATCGCGACAACACATGCGACAAAACGAGCCCATGCGGCTTTTAACGATCTTTTTTTCGTTACTTGAACGCATAAAATCGTAATGATGCCGGCAGAAGCAAAATTATGTAATCCCGCTAGCTGAGCGATGCTAATTGAAAGCGCGGTGCCTATTGCTGTTTTCGCTGTGCGATATCCAATCTTCACCATTTTTTCATTCTCCTGCTTAAAAAAGTAAAAAAGATGATCCAAGGGACCATCTTTTTATTGTACTTGATTATAGCATCTTTTCAAGGAATTCTTGAGCCCGCTTGCTTTTCGGAGATGTGAAAAATTCTTGCGGGGGCGCGTCCTCGACGAGCTGGCCGCCGTCTAAAAACAACACCCGGTCGGCAACTTCGCGGGCAAAGCCCATTTCATGCGTAACAATCGCCATCGTCATTCCCGTATGGGCAAGCGACTTCATGACTTCAAGCACTTCTTTGACCATTTCCGGATCCAACGCTGACGTTGGTTCGTCAAACAACATTACATCCGGCGACATGGCAAGCGCCCTCGCAATCGCTACGCGCTGTTTTTGGCCTCCCGACAGCCGGCTTGGATATTCGTTTGCCTTTTGTTCCAATCCGACCTTTTTCAACAGTTCGATTCCTTTCGCTTCCGCTTCGGCCTTTGTCATTCCTTTTACTTTAATCGGCGCATACGTGACGTTTTCAAGCACGGTCATATGCGGAAACAAATGGAAATGCTGAAACACCATGCCGACATGCTGGCGCACTTTCATGATGTTTGTCTTTTTATCTGTAATTTCCTCGTCACCGATCCAAATTCTCCCCCTTGTCGGTTCTTCCAACAAGTTTAAGCAGCGTAAAAACGTGGATTTTCCTGACCCAGATGGACCGATAACCGCCACTACTTCGCCTTGCTTAATCGTTGTTGTAATTCCTTTTAATACTTCTAATTTGCCAAACGATTTATGCAAATCTTCTACTTTAATCACTTTTTCTCAATCTCCCTTCTAACGCTTTGCCAAGCAGCGTAAGAAGCATGACTAAAACGTAGTAAATAAGCCCGGCAATCAACAGCGGCTCAATATACCGATACACTTGTCCGCCAACGATGTAAGCACGCCGCATGACATCCATCGCTCCAATTACCGTTACGACGGCAGATTCTTTCGTCAATGTAATAAATTCATTCATCAATGCCGGCAAAATATTTTTCAGCGCTTGCGGCAAAATAATATCACGCATCATTAGCTTGTACGGAACACCAAGCGCCAGCGCCGCTTCCCGCTGCCCTTTATCAACGGCTAAAATGCCGGCGCGGATGATTTCAGAAACATAGGCGGCAGAGTTTAGCCCGAACGCGATGACCGCTGCGGGAAATGCGTCAATTTCAACACCGGTAAGCTGCGGTATTCCAAAATAAATAAGGACAAGCTGCAACACAAGCGGCGTGCCGCGAAATACGGATGTATACGCATCGGCAAACCATGTCAAAACCTTCATTCTACCAATTTTCATTAACGCTAAAATAACTCCAAGCACAAACCCTAACAACACCGCGAAAACGACAATTTTTAATGTAACTGCAATTCCTGCTAATATAAATGGAATTGATGGAACAATTTGTGAAAAATCTAAGTTCACCGACCCTTCATCCTTCCTTGCAACATAGTGAAAACGTTCAAAAAGGACCCCCCCCTTTTTGAACGCATTACAAATTATTGGTCAAACCATTTTTTAATCAACTTGTCCACTTCGCCGTTTTTGATCTTTTCTTGCAATACTTTATTAAACTCATCGCGAAGCTTGCTTCCTTTTGGAAAAGCAATCGCATATCCTGATTTTTCTTTGTCTGTCGGGATTGTATGACCTTCTAGTTTGCCATTGCTGCTATCTAGATATCCTTTTGCAACTGTATCTTCGATAATTGCTGCATCAAAGCGCCCTGCTTGAATCTCTTGAATTAACTCCGGAATGCGGTTGCGGCTTTCAATTTTCATGTCAACTTTTTTTGCAATTTTATTTGCTTCTCCTTCTTGAATCGAGCCGGTTTGAACACCAACCGTTTTTCCTTTTAAATCCTCAACTGTTTTAATGCCGCTTCCTTTCTTGGAAACGATCATGTTTCGCGCTACATAATACACATCCGAGAAATCAACGTTTTTCTTGCGTTCTTTCGTTGGAGTCATCCCCGCTAATACAAAATCTACTTTTCCTGACTGCAGTGCTGGGATAAGACCGCTAAAATCCATATCAACAATTTGAACGTCATATCCCAATTCTTTCGCAATCATTTTCGCCAAATCGACATCAAATCCGATAATTTCATTGCCTTTTGTGGTATCGATATATTCAAATGGCGCATAGTCGGCGGAAGTACCCATTCTTAACACTTTCTTTTGTTCTCCGCTTCCGTTTTTCTGTTCTCCGCCTGTGCCGCATGCCGAGAGCAAACCAATTAATAAAATGCTAGCAATAAAAAGCAACAATGATTTTTTCATACGGTGTCTCTCCCTCTCTTCTCAAAAGTTTAAATAATTTTTATAATATTGCGAAATAAGTTTTGAAGATTAATATAAAATACATACTTGTTTTTGAATATATATATATTCTATGTTTTGTATATTAACACACATAGTAATAATTATGCAATCTATTTTTTAATTATAAATAAATTATTTTTGCTTTTTGAGAATAACAAAATAAATAACGGAGCTGAAAAATTCAGCTCCGTTATACTTCATCGCAATATTGATCAAACGCCGCCTGCAGCTTTTGGACGACTTCGATCGGCTCGTGCCCTTCGATTTCATGACGATGAATCATCGTACAAAGCTTGCCGTCCTTTAGTAAAGCGAAAGATGGAGAAGAAGGCGGCTGTCCTTCAAAATATTCCCTTGCTCGCGCTGTTGCCTCTTTATCTTGGCCGGCAAATACGGTTACAAGATGGTCTGGACGTTTGTCATAATGAATCGCATGCGCCGCTGCAGGACGGGCAATGCCCCCCGCACAGCCGCATACCGAGTTAATCATTACAAGCGTTGTGCCCGGTCGCTTAAATGCGGCATCCACTTCTTCAGGTGTACGCAATTCTTCAAAGCCAGCCTCCACGATTTCGCGGCGCGATTGTTCCACGATATCATTAAATAGCGGAAATTGAAACATGCTCAAGCACCTCCTTTTCTTATCGTATCACATTTTTCCATTATGACCTACTTTCATATATCTTAATAAGCTCTCGCACCGCGGAAGTAACGGATTGTGTTCCGGAAATAACGTTATTTTCAATGACCGGCAGCTTTTCTTTTACTGCGGGATGGGAAAAGAAACTCGTTTCTAAATAATCTTTAATCATTGAGTAAATCCAATCTTTTTGCTGATGGCGCCGGCGCATGTCAAACACGCCTGATTGTTTCGTCGTTTCTACAAACTTCTGAATCACGTTCCAAATTTCTTCGATGCCTTCTCCTAAAAGAGCCGAACACGTATATGCTTTTGTCTCCCACCCTGGTGTTGCTGGGCGCAAATAATGAAGAATCTGATTATACTCTTTTTGCGCGGCCAGCGCTTTTGGCTTATTGTCTCTGTCCGCTTTATTAATGACAACCGCATCGGTTAATTCCATAATTCCGCGTTTTATTCCTTGCAAATCGTCCCCAGCGCCTGTTAAAACAAGCATTAAAAAGAAATCGACCATGCCGCGTACGACAAATTCGCTTTGCCCGACACCGACCGTTTCTACCAAAATAACATCATATCCTGCCGCTTCGCAAAGCATCATCGTCTCACGCGTTTTTCGATGCACACCGCCGAGCGCTCCTCCTGATGGCGACGGACGGATAAATGCACGCGGATGGCGCGCTAACGACTCCATCCGCGTTTTATCGCCAAGAATACTGCCGCCTGTTAAAGAACTGCTCGGGTCAACCGCTAATACGGCAACACGGTGCCCTTGTTCGCATAAAAACGTGCCAAACGCTTCAATAAACGTGCTTTTTCCTGCTCCCGGCACGCCGGTGATGCCAATGCGGATCGATTTTCCGACATGTGGAAGCAGTTCGTTTAACACTTGTTGGGCAATGTCCATATGCTTGGGCGCATTGCTCTCAACAAGGGTGATTGCCTGGGCTAAAATCGTGCGGTCATTGTTCAACACGCCTTCGACATATTCTTTTACTGACCTTTCTTTCCGCTTCACCCAACGTTTTGGCGAAGCGGAAGCAGTGGTTTTCACATAAGCGGTCGCAAACTCATTTTCTCTCTCTTTTTCCACCCATTCAGGGCGATGCGTCCGTTCGCCGTTCATTGCCTCACTTCCTCGTAGCCGAGACGTTTATAAATTTCTTTCAATACTTTTTCCGCTGCGGTTGGAATGACCGTGCCTGGTCCGAAAATCGCCGCCGCTCCATGCTCATACAAAAATTCATAGTCTTGCGGCGGAATAACGCCGCCGACGACGACAATAATGTCTTCGCGGCCAAGCTTCCGCAATTCCTCCACTAATTGCGGCAATAATGTTTTATGCCCGCCGGCAAGCGAACTGATCCCAACGACATGGACGTCGTTTTCGACCGCCTGACGCGCCGTTTCTTCCGGAGTTTGGAACAATGGACCGATATCGACGTCAAATCCTAAGTCGGCAAAGGCAGTGGCGATCACTTTCGCTCCTCGGTCATGGCCGTCTTGCCCCATTTTCGCTACCATTAAACGCGGACGGCGGCCTTCTAATTCATAAAATTCATTAGTCATTTTCTTTACTCGCTCGAATTGTTCTTCATTTGTGAATTCGGAGCTGTACACCCCGCTAATCGAGCGAATGACCGCTTTGTGTCGCTTCGCTACTTTTTCGATCGCGTACGAAATTTCGCCTAATGTCGCGCGGGCGCGCGCTGCCTGTACGGCAAGCTCGAGCAAGTTTCCTTCTCCCGTTTCCGTCGCTTTTGTAATCGCGTCAAGCGCTTCCTGCACTTTTTGTTCATCACGGGAAGCGCGCAGCTGTTTTAATTTTTCGATTTGCCGCATCCGAACCGCCGTATTGTCGACTTCTAAAATCTCGATTGGTTCTTCTTTTTCCGGGCGATATTTGTTGACGCCGATAATCGTTTCCGCACCAGAATCGATTCTCGCTTGGCGTCTTGCCGCCGCTTCCTCGATGCGCATTTTCGGAAGCCCCGTTTCAATCGCTTTCGCCATGCCTCCAAGGCTTTCGATTTCTTCAATATGCTTCCACGCGCGATTCATCAATTCGTTCGTTAACGTTTCCACATAGTAAGAACCTGCCCATGGGTCAATGACATTGCAAATGCCTGTTTCATCTTGCAAGTAAAGCTGTGTATTGCGGGCAATGCGCGCGGAGAAATCAGTCGGAAGCGCGATCGCTTCATCGAGCGCGTTCGTATGAAGCGACTGCGTATGCCCAAGCGCAGCGGCGTGCGCTTCAATACATGTACGCACAACGTTGTTAAATGGATCTTGCTCGGTTAAGCTCCAGCCAGATGTTTGCGAATGCGTCCGCAATGCGAGTGATTTTGGATTTTTCGGATTGAACGTTTTCATCATTTTTGCCCACATAATGCGCGCCGCACGCATTTTCGCGACTTCCATGAAATAGTTCATGCCGATTGCCCAGAAGAATGACAATCTTGGCGCGAACGAGTCAATATCAATTCCTGCTTTTAATCCTGTACGAACATATTCTAATCCGTCCGCAAGCGTATACGCCAATTCAATATCCGCCGGCGCTCCCGCTTCTTGCATATGATATCCGGAAATGCTGATGCTGTTAAACTTTGGCATGTATTTGGAAGTGTATTCAAAAATGTCAGCGATAATGCGCATCGACGTTTCCGGAGGATAAATATACGTGTTGCGCACCATATATTCTTTTAAAATATCGTTTTGAATCGTTCCGGAAAGCTTATCTTGCGTGACGCCTTGCTCTTCGGCGGTGACGATATAAAATGCCATAATTGGCAGCACCGCGCCGTTCATGGTCATCGATACCGATATTTGATCAAGCGGAATGCCGTCAAACAAAATTTTCATATCTAAAATCGAATCGACCGCCACTCCCGCTTTGCCGACGTCACCAACGACGCGCGGATGGTCGGAGTCATAGCCGCGGTGGGTCGCAAGGTCAAACGCAACGGACAGCCCCTTTTGCCCCATCGCTAAGTTGCGTCGATAAAATGCGTTGCTTTCTTCCGCTGTCGAAAACCCTGCGTATTGCCGGATCGTCCACGGCCGATTCACGTACATCGATGGATACGGTCCGCGCAAATACGGTGGAATTCCCGGCATATAATCAAGAAAATCAAAGCCTTCGATATCTTTTTTCGTATATAGCGGTTTTACGGTGATATGTTCATTTGTTTGAAACAATAAGTCATCGATGGACGCGCGCACTTTTTCTTCGATCGCCTGCTTCCATTGCTGTTCATCTGCCGTTTTTTCCGGCATGCGCAGCGAAATATTTGTAAAATCTACCTTTTTACTCATTGAGATCCACCCCCATTTCCTTCATAAACGATACAATCGTTTCATAACAATTCGAACCGATGTGAATAAAACCATCCACGCCAGCTTGCACGAATGATTGTTCCACATCCGGCGCTTGTTTTCCAGCCACGTACAGCTTTACATTTGAATTCGCTTGCTTTAACGCTTTCGCGATGGCAGGAACGATGTCCGTGTAGCTTTCATCAGATCCGCAAATAATATAATGCGTGCCGTTTGCGTTTATTGCTTCCGACACCGCTTTCTCAGCGGTATGTATCCCTTCGCTTTTCACTACTGCCATGCCGCCGGCTTCAAAAAAGCCGGTAATAAAATCGGCGCGTGCTTTATAGTTTGGAATGGAGCCAATGTTAATTAAATGCACCGTCGGACGCGCTCCATGTTTTTCAAGATGAGCTTCTGAAGCTTTGCGCAGTTGTTCAAACGGTTCGGCCAAGCGCCATTGTTTGATCGGCTTGACGCTTACGGATGCTTCATCTGCTTTTAATGCCGCTTCGATTTCCTGAGCGGTTGCTCGACGAACTGCCATAAAAATAGCTGTCTCGATCCATCGTTTTTCACCGAATCCCGCTTGCAATTGTGCGACGTTTTCTTCGTTTAGCGCGGAAGAAGATAGTTGTTTTTCATCGTTTTCGTTGTTTTCACTCGCTTTTTGCACAGGCGCTTCCGCTAAGTTGGCGTAAAAGTTCGTTCCAACAATCTTTTCTTTCCGTTTTTTCACATTATTTTTTCGCTGTTCGGCGACGTTTTCCACTTCTGCTTGTACAAAACCGTCTTGAAGTGCTTTCACGATACCGCCTTTTTCTTCGATTTGCTGGAACAGCTTCCACGCCTCTTCCGCCACTTGCGCCGTCAATGTTTCGACATAGTACGAACCGCCGGCCGGATCGATGACATTGGCGATATGCGCTTCTTCCAACAAAATAAGCTGTGTATTGCGGGCGATTCTTCGAGAAAATTCGTCCGCGCGTCCAATCGCTTCATCAAACGGAGAGACGTGAAGACTGTCGGCGCCGCCAATGGTTGCGGCGAACGCTTCCACCGTCGCCCGAAGCATGTTTACATATGGATCGTAAACCGTTTTCGTAAAATAAGACGTGCGCGCATGCATCGCGATTTTTTGCGATGATTCGCTGCCGCCAAACGCCTGTACGATGTTGGACCAAACAAGTCTTGCTGCGCGAAGCTTTGCGATTTCCATAAAAAAGTTCGAACCGATTGCAAACGAAAAGTGGATTTGCGGCGCAATGGCATCAATCACCAATCCTCTGTCCAAGCATGCACGAATATATTCCACCGCTGTTGCGAACGCAAACGCTAATTCTTGAACCGTGTTTGCCCCGCCGTTATGGTACGGTTCGCCGCGAACAATGACCGTCTTTACACCCTGCATGTTTTCTTTTGCCCATTTCGTCACATCGGCCATCACGTCGTACAATGCCGCAAGCGGGGTTGAAAGCTGGCCTTTTTCCGCAAGTGCACCGACTGGATCCATCCCAATCGTTCCGCGCACTGAGTCAAATGGTATTTGCTGTTTTTGCAAATAGGCGGCAAGCAATGCCAAAAATGAAAGCGATTGTGCCCCCGCATCGATGCGAAGCGAATATTTATCCAAAGAAATGCCGGAAAACATGGCTTCGATATCGTCAACCGATGTTACCGGAAAACCTAGCCGTTCCAACACGATATGGATTTCCGTTTGCCCTCTTTCCAAATCGTGTTTAACGATTTCATTCCACTCCGTCGGACTGCTAGCTGAAATTTCCTGGCTGACCTTCCACGGCTCGCGAATATATCCGTTCGGCTTGGTTCCGCGAACATAGCCCGGAAAACCTGGATACTGTTCGACATGAACAAGCGACTCTATGTCCTGACGCGTATAAATGGGTTTAATCGTGATATTTTCATATGTAGTCGAATAAAGTTTTTCGAATGGCTTCCCTTTTAACGACTTCTCGACTTCCTGTTTCCATTCCTCGAAGCTTGGAATGGGAAACGACTGCTGCTTCATCGCTGAAATATCGCTCACTGCGTTCTCCCCCTTATATCTTTTCTCCCATCCTTTAGAAATCGCTTTCTTTTTTCATTTTTAAAAATATTGCTGATATTTTTATTGTAATATATGAGGAGAGTTCTAGCAATGAACAAAACACAATCTGTCTTTTGATAATTTATCAAAATAAACGGCAAATATCAGGAAGAGCTGGTCCAATGCAATCCCCGCTTTCTAAAAGCTCCGCTGTAGTTATCGATAAACCCTTCTTAGAAAAGATTTGTATTAGGAGTATTATAACACGAAAAACCCCACCACATACGAAGCTGTGGTGAGGTTTTCCTATTAATAAATCGGCGTATTATCTTTGGATATGTTTTCTAAAATTTCTTTGACGCGCGCAAGGAAGCGGCCGCAGATTAAGCCGTCCAAAACGCGGTGGTCAAGGGATAGACATAAGTTGACCATATCGCGGATGGCAATCATGCCGTCTTTGACAACCGGGCGTTTGACGATCGACTCCACTTGCAAAATCGCCGCTTGCGGATAGTTGATAATGCCCATCGATTGCACGGAGCCGAAGGAACCGGTGTTGTTCACCGTAAACGTGCCGCCTTGCATATCTTCCGGGCGAAGTTTGCCAGCGCGCGCCTTTGCGGCTAGCTCGGCGATTTCGCGTGCGATGCCTTTGATCGATTTTTCGTCGGCGTGCTTAATGACTGGAACAAATAACGCATCATCTGTCGCCACTGCGATCGAGATGTTGATGTCTTTTTTCTGGACAATTTTGTCGCCTGCCCACATCGAGTTGATCTGTGGGAATTCTTTCAATGCTTGCGCGACCGCTTTGACGAAAAAGGCAAAATATGTTAAATTGAAGCCTTCGCGTTTTTTGAATTCGTCTTTGATCGAGTCGCGGTATGCCACTAAGTTCGTCACATCGACTTCGACCATCGTCCATGCGTGCGGCGCTTCGTGTTTGCTGCGAAGCATGTTCGTGGCGATCGCTTTGCGCACAGGGGTGACTGGAATTTCGATGTCGCCTGCATGAACAGGAACGCTTGTCGCCGCCTGTTTTGGAACAGCTGCGGGTTCTGCTTTCGGCGCTTCTTGCACTGGTGTTGGCTGCGGTGCAGGCTGGGACGAAGCGGCCGACTGCCCACCGGCTTTCGGAATATTTCCAGATTCGATGAGCTTTAACAAATCTTTGCGCGTAATCCGTCCTCCCAGTCCCGTTCCTTGCACTTGCTCTAAATCAATATTATGTTCTTGAGCGAGGCGAAGAACAGCTGGCGAATAGCGGCCTTTATTGGCCCGATCCGCTTTTTTTGGCGCTTGAGCAGCTGCTCCTTTTGTCTCTTCTGCTTTCGGTGCTTCCTCTTGTTTCGCTTCCGTTGCTGTTCCTTCGCCTTCCACTTCGATCGTACAAATCACGGCGCCAACCGGTAGCGTTTCTCCTTCATTCGCGATAATTTCTTTGATCACGCCCGTAAATGACGAAGGAATTTCCGCATTCACTTTATCTGTCATGACTTCGGCGATCGGATCGTATTTGTTTACTTTGTCGCCGACAGATACAAGCCATTTGCTGATCGTTCCTTCGGTGACGCTTTCCCCGAGCTGGGGCATGGTAAGTTGTTCAATTGCCACGTGGGATAACCTCCTATCTCCGTTCAAATCTGCATTTTGAATCGCAAAAATCCGTCTGCTTAAAACGCCGCTAGCTCGCGCATTGCCTTTTCGACCTTGTCCGGGTTCACCATAAAGAATTTTTCCATCGTCGGTGCGTATGGCATCGCCGGGACGTCCGGGCCGGCAAGGCGCATAATTGGCGCGTCTAAATCAAACAAGCAATGTTCGGCGATAATGGCGGCCACTTCGCTCATGACGCTTCCTTCTTTGTTATCTTCCGTAATCAGCAGCACTTTTCCTGTTTTGCTTGCCGCTTCGATAATCGCTTCTTTATCTAGCGGATATACCGTACGCAAATCAAGGATGTGCGCGGAAATGCCATCTTGCGCTACCCGTTCTGCCGCTTGCAGCGCAAAATGAACACATAATCCATACGTAATAACGGTAATATCGTCGCCCTCGCGTTTAACGTCTGCTTTGCCGATTGGCAATACATAATCTCCTTCCGGCACTTCTCCTTTAATCAGACGATACGCGCGCTTATGTTCAAAGAAAAGCACCGGGTCTTCATCGCGAATCGCCGCTTTTAATAACCCTTTTACATCATATGGTGTCGATGGCATGACAATTTTTAAACCTGGCTGGTTCGCAAAAATCGCTTCCACTGATTGCGAATGGTATAAGGCGCCGTGAACGCCGCCGCCGTATGGAGCACGGATGACGATCGGACAGTTCCAGTCATTATTGGAGCGGTAGCGAATCCGCGCCGCTTCCGAAATAATTTGGTTGACCGCAGGCATGATGAAATCAGCAAATTGAATTTCAGCAATTGGGCGCAATCCGTACATCGCCGCACCGATTCCGACCCCAACGATCGCAGATTCAGATAACGGAGTATCAATGACACGTTCTTCGCCGAACTGTTCATACAATCCTTGTGTCGCTTTAAACACCCCGCCCTTTTTTCCAACATCTTCTCCTAATACGAAGACGCGCGGGTCGCGTTCCATTTCCTCGCGAATCGCCATCGTCACAGCATCAATATAGGAAATCACTGGCATCGTCCATTCCCCCTTACTTCTCTGCATATACGTACTTTAAGGCATGTTCTGGTTCCGCGTATGGCGCCTTTTCCGCATAATCGGTCGCTTCGTCCACCTGTTTCATGACGCGGTCATGAATTTCTTTTTCTAGTTCGTCTGTTAACACACCGGCTTCTTTTAAATATTTCGCAAACGAAATAATCGGGTCTTTGGCACGCGCTTCTTCTAATTCTTCTTCGGACCGGTATGCGCGTTGATCGTCGTCGGAAGAATGCGAGGTTAAACGATAGGAAACCGTTTCAATCAATGTCGGTCCTTCACCGCGGCGGGCACGATCAGCTGCCTCTTTCACGACTTTGTACACTTCAAGCGGATCGTTTCCGTCTACCGTATAGCCCGGCATACCGTAACCGATGGCGCGGTCCGATACTTTTTCGCACGCCAATTGTTTTGAAATTGGCACAGAAATCGCGTATTTGTTATTTTCGCACATGAAAATAACAGGCAATTTATGCACGCCGGCAAAGTTCGCTCCTTCATGGAAATCGCCTTGGTTTGATGAACCTTCCCCAAACGTGACAAACGCGATAAAATCTTTCTTCTCCATTTTTGCCGCCAGCGCAATGCCAACCGCATGCGGCACTTGCGTCGTTACTGGAGATGAGCCGGTTACGATGCGATTTTTCTTTTTCCCGAAGTGGCCTGGCATTTGCCGGCCGCCGGAGTTTGGATCTTCCGCTTTCGCAAACGCGGAAAGCATTAATTCCGTCGGCGTCATCCCGAATGTTAAAACAACGCCCATATCACGGTAGTAAGGCAAAACATAATCTTTCGTACGATCAAGGGCAAACGCCGCGCCGACTTGCGCCGCTTCCTGCCCTTGGCAGGAGATAACGAACGGAATTTTTCCAGCGCGGTTTAATAACCACATACGCTCGTCGATTTTACGAGCCAACAACATCGTTTCATACATTTGCAATACCGTTTCATCGCTTAAGCCTAGCGCTTGGTGACGATTTTCAGCCATCGAAACAACCTCCCTTTATTCGCTTAAAAATGAATCGCTTTTCCATCCACGGCAAGCGCCGCTTCTGCCATCGCTTCTGATAACGTTGGATGCGGATGAATCGTATGCGCGACTTCCCACGGCGTCGCATCCAGCACGCGAGCGAGTCCCGCTTCGGAAATCATATCGGTAACGTGAGGTCCTACCATATGAACGCCAAGCAAGTCGTTCGTTTTTTGATCGGCTACGATTTTCACGAATCCTTCCGCTTCGCCAAACACGAGCGCTTTGCCGATCGCTTTAAACGGGAATTTTCCGACTTTGACATCATATCCTTTTGCTTTCGCTTCTTCTTCCGTTAAGCCGACGCTTGCGACTTCCGGACGGCTGTAGACGCATTTCGAAATCATGGTATAGTCGATCGGTGATGGATTTTGGCCGGCAATATGCTCGACAGCAACGATGCCTTCATGGGATGCTACATGTGCTAGCTGCAAGCCGCCGATGACATCGCCAATCGCATAAATATGCGATTCTTTCGTTTGGTAAAACTCGTTCGTTTGAATAAATCCCTTTTCGACGACAATATCGGTATTTTCTAAGCCGATTCCTTCAATGTTTGCCTGGCGGCCGACGGAAACGAGCATTTTTTCGGCGGTAAACGTTTTTTGCTCGCCGTTATATTCCGCTTTAATCGTCACACCATTTCCTTTTTCCAACGTTTCCGGCAAGACTTTTGCCCCTGTGACAATCGTAATGCCGCGGCGCTTAAGAAGCTTTTCTACTTCCTTGGATACGTCGCGGTCTTCGGTTGGCAAAATTCGCTCCGCGTATTCCAATACCGTCACTTCCACCCCAAAATCATTCAGCATCGATGCCCATTCAATGCCAATGACACCGCCGCCGACGATAATAATGGAAGAAGGAAGTGTTTCCATTTGCAGCGCTTCATCGGATGTCATGACCAATTTGCCGTCAATGTCAAGGCCTGGCAGCGTCCGCGGACGCGAACCTGTGGCGATGATAACATTTTTCGGCACGAGCATCTCGTTTTCCGAACCGTCATTCATTTCCACGGAAATCGTCCCCGGCATCGGCGAGAAAATGGATGGGCCTAAAATGCGCCCAGTTCCGGCATAAACGTCAATTTTTCCTTTTTTCATTAAGTGCTGAACGCCTTTATGGAGCTGTTCGATAATGGCTGCTTTGCGCGCCTGCACTTTGGCGAAGTCAAGGCGTACATCGCTTGCCATGACTCCGAACGTTTCGCTGTTTTTCGTTTGTGCGTATACTTCCGCGCTTCGCAGCAGCGCCTTGCTTGGAATGCAGCCGGCATGCAGACACGTTCCGCCCAGCTTGCCTTTTTCCACAACGGCTGTTTTTAGCCCTAGCTGGGAAGCGCGAATCGCTGCCACATATCCTCCGGTGCCGCCGCCAAGGATGACAAGATCATATTCTTTTGCCATATCGTTTTCTCCTTTCTATCGCAAAACGGTTGTGTGTGCCACATTCCCGCTCGGATATACTTTGTCTTTTTCTTCGCCGCGCAACACGCGCAACGCCCCTTCCGCAAGCGCTTGCAACTCGTTTTCACCCGGGTGGACAAACACATCGGCAATCCAGTTCACACGATCAATAATTTCTTTCACAAATTGTTTTCCGTATGCAAGTCCTCCTGTTAAAATAATCGCGTCGACTTTTCCCGCCAATACGGCGCTTGCTGCACCAATTTCTTTCGCCACTTGATAGGCCATTGCGCTATAGATAAGCTTTGCTTTTTCATCTCCCGCTTCGATCATTTTTTCGACTTTCACGGCATCATTCGTGCCAAGGTAACCGACTAACCCGCCTTTTCCAACGAGCATGCTCATTACCTCATCACGATAATACTCTCCCGAGAAACATAGCGAAACGAGATCTCCCGCAGGCACCGTACCGGCTCGCTCTGGGCTGAACGGTCCTTCCCCGTCCAAACCGTTATTCACATCCACCACTCGACCTTTTTTATGAGCGCCGACGGTAATCCCGCCGCCCATATGAGCGACAATCAGGTTCAGTTCTTCATATGGTTTGCCAAGCTGCTTGGCGACACGGCGTGCTACCGCCTTTTGGTTTAGCGCATGAAAAATGCTTCTTCGTTCAATCAGCGCAAATCCCGAAATGCGGGCAATTGGTTCCAGTTCATCGACAACAACAGGGTCAACAATAAACGCGGGGATATTTAGCGCCGAAGCAATTTCATGCGCCAAAATGCCGCCAAGATTGGAAGCGTGCTGCCCAGAATAGCCTTTTTTCAAATCCTCCAGCATTTGCTCATTGACGCGGTACGTTCCGCCTTCAATCGGGCGCAAAAGTCCGCCGCGGCCGCAAACAGCGCTTAATTTGGAAAGATTGATGCCTTCTTCATCAAGCGCGTCTAAAATCGTTTGTTTACGAAACTCATATTGATCAATAATCGATGGATAGCGCTGCAGCGTTTCCGCGTCATGGCGAATCGTTTTTTCAAAAATGGAGCGTTCATCTTCAAACACACCAATTTTTGTCGAGGTCGATCCAGGATTAATGGTTAAAATGCGAAACTTCTGCTCTTGCAACGTTTGTAACCTCCATTTCTGACCATGGAAGCGGGAATCATTCTCCCGCCTCCATGTGTTGTAATTAACGACCGCGACGTCGACTTAAAATGTGATGGCCGTTTTGTAAAAATTGGCTGCGGGACTTGCGCATCGTTTCAATCCGTTCCTCCGCAAGGCGGTCTGCCGCTTTATATGTTGGAATACCATCACGTTTGGCAATCGCAAATACTTTTTCGATATTGTCGTAAATTTGTTCGATTTTTTTCATTGCACGCTCGCGATTGTAGCCGTACAACTCATCGGCAACGTTAATGACGCCGCCGGCATTGATGACATAATCTGGCGCGTACACGATGCCCATTTCATGAATGATATCGCCATGTCTTGCCTCTTTTAGCTGGTTGTTCGCCGAACCGGCAATGACTTTCGCTTTTAATTGCGGAATCGTTTGGTCGTTAATAATCCCGCCAAGCGCACATGGAGCAAAAATGTCGCAATCGACGCCGTAAATATCGTTCGGATCTACCGCTTTGGCGCCAAATTCTTCAACGGCGCGCTGCACCGCTTCTTTGTTAATGTCAGTAACAATAAGTTGCGCCCCTTCTTCATGAAGATGACGGCATAAATGATAGGCGACATTGCCGACCCCTTGCACAGCAACGACTTTTCCCTCTAATGAATCGCTGCCAAACGCTTCTTTTGCCGCCGCTTTCATACCGCGATAAACACCATAGGCGGTTGCGGGAGATGGATTTCCGGAAGAGCCAAATTCAGGTGAAATTCCTGTGACATAATCTGTTTCTTGATAAATAATATCCATGTCTTCCACCGTTGTACCGACATCTTCCGCTGTAATATAGCGGCCGTTTAATCCTTGGATAAAACGTCCAAACGCGCGAAACATCGCTTCATTTTTGTCTTTGCGAGGGTCGCCGATAATGACGGTTTTCCCGCCGCCAAGATTGAGTCCAGCTGCAGCGTTTTTGTAGGTCATGCCGCGCGCTAAACGAAGCGCATCTTCAATCGCCGCTTCTTCCGATTCATACATCCACATGCGCGTGCCGCCTAATGCCGGCCCGAGCGTTGTATCGTGAATAGCGATGATCGCTTTCAATCCCGATTCTTTATCTTGGCAAAACAGCAATTGTTCATAATCGTATTTTTCCATGTATTTAAACAGTTCCATGATAACTTCCTCCCTAATGGTTTATTTGGACGCGGAACAAACCGCGAGCGCTAACGAATATAATTTGCTTTCCGCCGAATCGGCGCGTGATGTAAGGACAATCGGTGCCTTCGCCCCAGCGATGACGGCCCCGACTTTGGCATTGGCAAAATAAACAAGTGACTTATATAGCATGTTTCCCGCTTCAATGTCAGGAACAAGCAAAATATCTGCCCTTCCCGCCACTTCGCTGTCAATGCGCTTATGCTCCGCCGCTATAGCCGAAACAGCATTGTCGAGGGCAAGCGGTCCATCAATGATGCAATCTTTTATTTGTCCGCGTTTTTGCATCGTGGTCAGCGCTGCCGCATCAACGGTAGCCGGCATCGCTGGGTTGACTACTTCCACCGCCGCAAGCGGCGCCACTTTCGGCACGTCAATGCCAATTGACCGGGCTACGGCAACGGCATTCGCCACAATCTGCGCTTTTTGTTCTAAATCAGGTGAAATATTCATCGCGGCATCCGTCACAATAATGAAACGGTCATAGCCGGCAACTTCAAATACCGCGACATGGGAAAGCACCTTTCCCGTGCGCAAACCATACTCTTTGTTTAACACCGCTTTTAAAAGCGTAGCGGTCGGGATGTTCCCTTTCATCAAGACATTTGCCTCATTGAAGTGAACGGCTTTTACCGCCAGCTCAGCGGCTTGCACAGTGGAATTGGCATGGACGATTTCAATATGTCTGGAATTCTCATAGCCTTTTCGCCTCAACAGTTGCACAATTTGTTCACGGTCTCCATACAACACAAACTTTCCGAAATGGCGATCGATCGCCATCGTTACGGCATCAATTACTTCTTCATCTTCCGCTGCCGCGACGGCTACCGTCATATCGGTATATTTGGTTGCATGATCGATCAACGATTGCAGCTTCATCTTATGCACCAACCTCTTTATGAAATTTGTGGAGGCACCTTTATTAGTATGCAAAAAACGTGCCAACCCCAAAAACTTGAAAGCGCTTTATTTTTCGTTGATTATAAGCAATAATTTGCATGGTGTGCAAATTATTGCATGCTATTTTTGTCAATATTATATTTCTCCAACTTGTAATATAAATTGCGAATCGAAATGCCCAGCGCCCGCGCTGTCGCCGTTTTATTGTTGTTGTATTTTCGCAGCGCCTGCTTGATGATGCTTGCTTCATATTGCTCCACCATCTCCTCAAGCGGACGGATTTCCGTCTCCTTCTCATTTTTATGGGGAGAAGAATCGGCTCGCGAAATATCAAGGGGCGGAATATGATGAACATCGATCATCACTTCATTAAACTTCATAAAAATCATCGCCCGGCCTAATACATTTTCCAATTCGCGAACATTTCCCGGCCAATCGTAAGCAAGCAGGAGGTCAAGCGCGGCCGAAGTGACTCCTTCGACATTGCGTCCGTAGTCTTGATTAAGTTTTTGAATTAAATGCTGGCATAGTGCAGGTATATCTTCTTTTCTCGCCCGCAATGGAGGAATATAAATTGGCATGCGATTTAACCGGTAGTATAAGTCTTCACGAAACGTTCCTTCTGCGATTGCTTTTTCCAAGTTGACATTCGTGGCGGCAATGACACGGACGTTAATCGGGATTGGCTTCGTGCCTCCGACGCGGACGATTTCCCCTTCTTGCAAAACGCGAAGCAGTTTCGCCTGCGTATTCGCAGAAAGCTCACCGATTTCATCGAGGAAAATGCTTCCGTTGTTCGCTTCTTCAAACAAGCCGCGTTTGCCGCCGCGCTTTGCCCCGGAAAATGCCCCTTCTTCATAACCAAACAGCTCGCTCTCTAATAGTGTTTCAGGAATGGCCGCACAATTGACACGGATAAATTTGTTATATTTTCTATCACTTGCATTATGAATCGCGTGAGCAAATAATTCCTTTCCTGTGCCGGATTCGCCACGCAGCAATATCGTCACCGGCGTTTTTGCGGCTACTTTCGCTTGTTCAATTGCTACCTTTATTCCCTCTGACGTACCGATAATATCGGCAAACGAATATTTCGCTTCGAGGGTACGGATAATTTGCCTTGCCCGATTAAGCTCCGCTGTCAGCCGCTGGATCTCGGATACGTCATGAATCACCCCGACGCTGCCTTTCAGCACTCCATCGACAATAATCGGCGCTACATTCACGACCACGTCGCGGTTTTTCGGCCCGACTTTCATGCGCACCCCGCGGACGGGCCGTCGCGTTTTGAGCACTTGCATATGCATGCTTTCCCCTTCGGCGATATCGGCGGTCGCCGGCTTGCCGATTACTTCTTCTTCCGTCAGGCCGGTAATGCGCGTATAAGCGGGATTAATTAAAATGCCGTTTCCATGCTCATCAACAACGGAAATAGCTTCCTCTGAAGAATGAATAATCGCCTCCAACATCATGCGCATTTCTTTCAAGTCGGTAATTTCCTCTGCTAGCTTTACTAATTCCGTAATATCTTTAAAAACAGCTAATGCACCGAACAGTTTACCCGTTTCATCAATCATTGGAATTCTCGTTGTAATGATTTTTTTGCCATTTTCTAATTTTAATTCTTGATGAAATTCTGTTTGTTTTGTTTTTAACACTCGCGGCAGGCCGCTCGTTGGAATGACTTCTAAAATGTGTTTTCCGATGACTTCCTCTTTATCCACTTCAATCATTTCCGCGGCGCTGTTATTGATATCCGTAATATAAGCAAACTCGTCAACGACAATCATTCCGTCATGCGCAGAATTAAAAATCAAACCGCGCCTTGTTGTTTCGCTTTTCAGTTTCGCAATCAACATTTCTTTTTCTTCGACAAGTTCGGCCATTATATGAGCAACTGTCCCTGGCACGACAATCGTATTCGGCGAACAATGTTTGCGGATCTCATCCAACACTTCCTGTTTTCCTGTCGCTTCAATAATAAGGTCAATTTCTTCACTCGTAAAAGCACGCCAGTCGGTTCCAGTAGCAATATTCATTTCTTTCGCAAGTTTTATACCGCAAGCTTTCTCATTGATATCAACTACTGCGACAATTTGAAACATTGTTGTTTTTTCCAGCAGCTTTAATAGTGCTGTGCCTCCATTTCCAGCTCCAATAATCAATACCTTTTTCATTTTTATTCACCGCTCTTTTCAATGTGCAAGTTTTTGCAGGTATTTTTATCATAATTATTTTTTCTTTGCTTGACAAATAAAACGGAACCGTTATGATGAGGGATGAAACAACTTTTTCTCTGTGAAAGGATCATGATCATAATGGTACGGATCATCGCTCTGCTCATTTTAGTCATTCCTGGTTTGTTAGCCGCACTAGGCATTAAATGGATGCGTGATACACTATTTGGTATTTTGCATTCTCCATTTCCGTCCCTTTCACTGCAATTTTTGGGCGGCTTTCTTTTGTTTGCAGCTGGCTTGTCTTTTATCGGGGGGTTTATTTTACATCGTGACCGAAAACGAAATAAAGTCCAACCACGATTTCAAAAAAAGAAAAAAACGCCTTAAACGGTTCTCGCGCTTAGGGCGTTTTTTTATTTTCCCGAATATTCTTCGCATTGCGCGGATAATCAGTAAAAATGGCATCCACTCCGTATTGGAACATTTTTTCCATTAGTGGCTCTTGATTAATCGTAAATGGACGGATGGCAATTTGATAATGACGAGCTTGGCGAACAAACGGCTCCGTCACCGTTCGATGATAAGGGTGCAACCCATCCGCTCTCATCACTCGAACATATTTCCACGGATCGTATAAAGACTCCATATATAATAAAGCCGTTTCTATATTTGGCGCAAGACTGCGACAAAGCGCCATACTATTATGATTAAAAGACGATAAAATAATGCGATCTTCTAGGCCATAATGCCGGATCATATCGATGACTTTTTGCTCTAATGTTTCATACGCAATCAAACTGTTTTTTAACTCAATATTCAACAATAGCGTCGTCGAGCAAATCCATGCCAGCACTTCCTCTAATAGAGGGATGCGGCAAACATCATATTGATCGGCAAATTTATATACAGCGTTAAATTGCTGCAATTCCCGATACGTAAAATCTTTTACCCAGCCAGTTCCATCTGTCGTTCGGTCGATCGTTTCGTCATGAATAACAACAATTTGCCCATCTTTGGACAGTTGCACATCCAATTCAATCCCGTCCGCTCCGACTCGTTCTGCTTCATAAAAAGCGATCATCGTATTTTCCGGATGTGTGCCGGCGGAACCGCGGTGCGCGAAAATTTTTGTCATACGTTTGTTTACTCCCTTCTGTCGATCCAATACAAAAACGATCATCAAAATATATGCGAGAAAACCAAAAAATTTGCTATACTGTTTGATAAATAAGCGAGGTGATAAGATGAGACCATTGCAAATTTCCTTAGAAACAGCGCAAAAATTAGCGAAAGCGTTAGGAATGCCCATCGAGCAGATTATGCATATGCCTCAACATATTTTAATCCAAAAATTGCTCGAATTAGAAAAAAAGCAAAGTGAACAACAATAAGGTTTTTAATAAGCCCTTGTCTATAATAGGAAATGCCGGCATGCCAAGGATTTGAAATAGTATTGCTTCGATCCTATATTATTATTGTTAGCGATATTTGCGTGCCGGTGACTTCCTTCCAATGTTACGAACATAAAAATAGATACGGAGAACAGGGGGATTATAAGATTATAAATATACATTCGAGATGTCTAATAAGATAAAGCGCTAACGAGAGAAAAAGCAGCTGCATAAGCAAGTGCCTTTCTCTCTGTTTAACGTGTCCGTTTTCTTGACATAACACCACTTTTGTAACATATATCCACCCCCTATCTTACAGAGTTCAACAATCTATGCTATTATCCTTTTTCTAAAGGCTCTATTATGTTAATTGTTGATTTTCGATCAAAAGAAAAACCGCCCATGATAAGATGATAAGAGCGGTTAATTGAACTAATGCATCCGTTAGCTCAAGAAGGATTGTTGTATATGTGTATATTTAGAGGCAAAAAGTTAGGTTCTAAGAAGATTCCTTTCTTCTTTCTTCAAAAAAAATAACCAAAATAGAGGCAAGGAAAAGAATTAGTCCAATACCTGTGAAAATCAAACCGACTAAAGAAGCTCCCATTCCTCCAAATCCTTTAACTATATTTAATCCGTAAAGAAAAAAAGAGATACCCAATAAGATAACTATTAGAGAAATAAATATTGAAAATATTCTTTTTTTCAACGTAATAGCTAATAAGAACAATATACCAAGTATTGTTGTCGTACCAAAAAGGTTATTATAAATAAATTCCATTAAACATCTCCTCATCATCAAGACAGATTTTTCCCTTTCACTTATCATAAGGATCTGTTTAAACATTATTGTTGATATTTCACCAAAAAAGACCCGTTTTTTGGTTCTTTTATATGTCTTCTTCAACTAACTGATCCATTAATTTCGGCTTAAAAACCGTTCCCTTGCAACAAAATCCTCATTACTTCAATTCCAAAAAAGTAAAATAAACCAACCAAAATGCCAAGAACTATAGATATTCTTTTCCAAAATCCTTTTTCGCTAAGTATAGCGAAAAGCAAAGATAAAATAATTCCCGTTATCATTAAAGCACGAAACGTTGACACTTCGAGATTAATGATTGATGCTAAAGTTATCCCCCAAAAAACAATCACCGATATAATTAAAACGAATGAAATAATCCCTAAATATTTTTTCATCTTCTCCCCTAATAATCAGTATTGCAAAATTTGTGTGCTTATTCTCCCATAATACGAGCTAAATAATAATAAAAACTCCAGACACCTAAAGAACTAAGACACTTAATAGAACAGCAAGAGATAAAAACAGGTTAACATTGGATTCACTTCTATAACGGACTAAAAACGTAATAGATAGGATGACACCAACAACGAAAAAAAAGAAGCCATGCCAACCACAAAGTACCGAAGGGGAATCCAGTATCTATGAGGTAACTTACTATGAAAGAATTACTTTCTTCATCTACATTTTCACCCTTTTCTATAAACTAAAGACATCTTATGATGATAATGTAGCTTTTTTGTACTTATTGCCCCCGTTTAGCCAACCATGAAGCAAGCTTCATCACAGATGATGGAAGTTCATTCGTTCTTCCATGGGGTCGAATAAAAGAGACGATGCCTTATTTAAACATCGCAACACCCGTTGGCAGGATAAATAAAAGGCCTCTTTAGGAGTATAAGAGGCTAATCAAGGTCTTTTCTTTTCAGAATAAGGCATTTTCGTAATTACAATTGGGTTATTTAAGTTTGCATTTGGAATTTGTTGCGGTTCCTTTTGAGTTGGCATTGTTTGAATATTCTTCGCTTCTGGCGGAAGCGGGTCATTTACAGAATCTCTGATTATGACTTTCTGTTCAAACTGCTCCCTTTTTACTGTTAATTTCTTCTCCATTTGTTCATTGTCTGAATTACTACAACCAAATAAAGCGATGCTTACCATCAAAATTAATGGAACTAAAATTAACGTTTTCATTTTTATCCCCCTAATACTCATTTATAAAATAGACGAAGGAAAACCTTTTTCTGTTCAAAAAACTAAAAAGGAAATATCACTAAAATCCTTCTTCCACTAACCTGCCCTTTACCTCAATAAAACAACAAAGAAGAGCGATGACAACTCTCCAACGAATGAATTTTATTTGAGTTGATATTCATTAACAAGCATGCCTGCCAAAACCATTTTTCATGCATTCCTTCTAAAAACGTTCTTGTAATTGGAAATCCTGAACTCTCCCCTATAACAGAATCAAGTCCACAATAAGGACAAACTGCTGTGTCTTCGTTATCCCTCCACTCCGTAATTTCAGTAGGACTAAAAATTTCCAAACAATAAAAGCAACCACATATCGTATCCTTTTCTAAATCTTTTCTATTATGACTGCTAAAACGATGTGCTTCTTTAAAGTGCTTTTCCATCACTATATCCCATCCCTTTCCCTATGCCTGTATTGTGTTTTCTCTTGGATTATCCTTTCCTTTATTAGACTAAACTGCCTATTAATTGAATAACCTCTACAAATATATTAACATAAAATTCCACATAACCTTCAAAAAAACACGTAAAAATGGTTTTACTAACTCACATTGGTAAAACTAAACATTCCCCTCTTTTTTCATTTAAAATAAAATTTAGGTGAGCGTAAACAGAAAAAGAAGCGGCATTTCCGCTTCTTTACCTAAACATTAATATTATCTTATTTTCCATTTAGCCAAAGGACTATGCTGTTGATACTTCTTTGCAATTTCCTCACTTGTTAAATCCATATAAGCCTGTTCCGCTACTTTAACAGAACTGTGGCCTAATATTCTGCTCAACGTATAAAAGTCGCCACCATTTAGCAAATACTACCTTGCAAAATTGTTTCGTATTTGATGTGGATGAATAGACAATCCTATCCGCTCTCCCGCTTGTCTTAGTTGCTTTTCAAATGACTGTATAGTAAGCTGAGTGTTCCTTGTGGTTGGAAACAACAGTTCTGTATCTGTATATCTGTCCTTAAATCGTATGTAATACTTTAATTTCCTCGCCATTACCTGTGAAAAATACACATCTTCATGATTTAACCTCTCCATCTCAATAAAAAGAAATACCCAATAAATCATTCGATTTATTGGGTGAGATGGAAAAAGTTTATTGGTTTAAAATCCGAGTTTTTAGTTCAGTTTATCAGAATTAGTTGGCTTTGCCTTTACAGCTAAATCCTTATTCATCAACCTCTTAAGAAGCTTTATGTTCCAATCTTAACTTATCCGCCACCATCGCGATGAATTCGCTGTTTGTCGGTTTGGCTTTGGACATGCTGACCGTGTAGCCGAATAAGGAAGAAATCGATTCAATGTTGCCGCGGCTCCAAGCAACTTCAATCGCATGGCGGATCGCCCGCTCTACACGGCTGGCGGTTGTGTTGTATTTTTTCGCAATGTCTGGGTAAAGCACTTTCGTAATTGAACCGAGCAATTCGATATCGTTATATACCATCGCGATCGCTTCACGTAAATATAAATATCCTTTAATATGCGCCGGAACGCCAATTTCATGAATAATGCTCGTAATGCTTGCATCCAAGTTTTTCGGCTTGTTATCCCGTGCTTGGTAGGAAGACGATGCTTTTTTCACCATTGGTGTTGTTTTTCCATACACTTGGCGGATATGATGTACTAAATTTTCCATGTCAAACGGTTTTAAAATAAAGTAGGAGGCGCCAAGTTCAACCGCTTTCTTCGTCACGTCTTCTTGGCCAAATGCCGTTAACATAATCACGTTTGGTTGTTTTTCCAGCTTTGTGCGGATTTTTTCCAATACAGCCAACCCATCTAAATGCGGCATAATAATGTCTAGCAGCAAAATGTCCGGCTGTTTTTCCTCAAGCATATATAAGCAATCTTGCCCATTATAGGCAGTCCCGATCACTTCCATATCGTTTTGGCTGGAAATATACTCTTCCAGCAAGCTCACTAATTCACGATTATCATCTGCGATACATACTTTAATTTTCAAGAAAATCTTCCTCCTTACTTCCCAATTTATTTATTTTCACTATGTAGAAAATTCCATTAAGACAATTCGACAATATGATGAAAAATCCTTTTACTTTTTTCAAAAATGCTAAAAAAACAAATAATTTATAAAATTATAACAAAAGTTGAGTTGATTGGACAATTTTAATATGAATATTGCCTCATTTTTGTCGAAAAATCTTTACACATTCATTTTATATGATGTTTCACCAAATATCTATGCAAAAACGCTGAATTTATTGACGTTTTTCACGAAATTTTTTACATAAAAAATTGGAAAAGGCGAGCTACATGTCAGCTCGCCTTTTTATTTGATTTTCCATATACATCAATTCCTGCTTCATTTAACATCCATTCGATATGGACGCCATAGCCAGATGTCGGATCATTGACAAATACGTGAGTAACTGCGCCAACTAATTTCCCATCTTGAATAATTGGACTTCCGCTCATTCCTTGAACGATGCCACCCGTCTTTTTTAATAAGCGCGGATCCGTAACACGAATGACCAGTCCCTTTGTTGCTGGGAATTTTTGTGGAATAGTGCTTACAATTTCAATATCAAATTGCTCGACTTTATCGTTTTCCACAACGGTTAACATTTTTGCTGGGCCTTCTTTTACTTGGTTCGATAACGCAATTGGAATTGGTTTATTCATAATTCCATTGTCTACCGGTTCCGTCAACTTTCCGAAAATGCCAAACGGGCTGTTATTCGTAATATTCCCAATCACTTCTTCCTCATCGGAAAACCGTGCTAATTTTTCGCCAGGACTGCCGCTGCTTCCTTTTTCAATTGATGTCACAGTTGATCTCATAATTTGGCCATTTTGAACAACAATCGGTTTTTTCGTATCCATATCGGAAATGACATGACCTAGTGCTCCATATTTTTTGGAAACAGGGTCATAAAACGTCATCGTCCCGATACCAGCGGCAGAATCCCGAATGTATAATCCAACGCGGTAAGCATGATCATGTTTATCCTTTAACGGAACTAATTTCGTCGTAAAAGAGTGTTTGTCGCGAAGAACTTGAAGATGTAGCGGTTTTCCTGTTTTTCCTGCTTCCTCAATAAAAGGAGAAAGGTCACTCATCTTTTCAATTTTTTTGCCATTAATCCTTGTAATAATATCTCCTACTTTAATCCCAGCAATTTCGCCTGGTGATTTTTTTCCTTTTTCTGTTTCGACGAGATGGTAGCCAACCACAAGAACTCCTACTGTATTTAACTTAACACCAATGGATTGCCCTCCAGGGATGACTTTCAAAGTCGGCAAAACGTTTACATCTACCTGTTTTACCGGCATTCCGGCAACTTCTAATACCATTTTCTTTTCTCCACTTTGTTTTGCTTTTACGGAAAACGAATCAGCATGTTTGTGAACTTCTATCGATTTGGGAGCGTCTTTCACCGTTGCTTGGACTGGAAGCGCTGCAGTAGAAAATCGCATCGCTTCACCTTCAAACATCACGATTTGTTTTGGAATTTGAAAATATTCTTTAACCGGTTTCGACATACCGATCATGATGAACGAAACAAGGAGAAAAACCCCCATTATTTTTCGGATTGCCTCTGTATTCAATCTTTGTCACTCTCCTCGCTCCCACCTACACCCTCCAAAAAGCGGCTACAGTTTTAATTTTGCCTTAAACAGTGGAAATATAATCGTTTTCCCCATAAAAAAAGCTACCCATAATGGATAGCGTTTCATCCTTTGATTTTTGTTGCTAGCTCAAGCAACTCTTTTGCATGTTTTTTCGTCAGTTCTGTAATTTCTACACCAGAAATCATCCGGCCGATTTCCTTTACTTTTTCTTCGTCCGATAATTCTTTGACTGACGTTCTTGTGCGGCTTCCATCTGTTTCTTTCGCAATAAACAAATGCGTATCAGCCATCGCCGCTACTTGCGGCAGGTGGGAAATGCAAAGCACTTGCGAATCGATGGAGATGCGGTAAATTTTTTCGGCAATCGCCTGTGCAACCCGGCCGCTAACCCCCGTATCGACTTCATCAAAAATAATCGATGTAACTCCTTGATGTTTGGAAAATATGCTTTTTAATGCAAGCATGATGCGCGACAATTCCCCGCCAGAGGCAATTTTCGCTAACGGTTTTAACGGTTCGCCAACGTTTGTGGAAATATAAAATTCCACATCATCGACACCATCTTCATGAAATTTCACTGGTACACCATCAAGCAGCGGTGCATCAAGCGATCCTTCTCGTTTCGTAAATACGATATCAAATTGTGTTTTTTCCATATACAGCTCTTTTAATTCTTGATGAATATGGTTAATTAATGTTTTCGCGTACTTTTTGCGAACATTCGTCACATTTTTCGCTTCGATTAATAAATCTTCCGTCACCGATTTCAATTCTTTTTGCAGTTCGTGAATATGGGTTTCGCGATGTTGAATCGTATCGATTTCTTCTGTAATTTTTTCTGCATATTGCAAAATATCTTCGATGGTCGATCCGTATTTTCGTTTTAATTGATTGATTTCACTAAGGCGGCTTTCAATAAAATCAAGGCGGGCTGGATCATATTCCAATTGTTCGAGTTCATCGCGTAATTTATACGTAATATCCTCCAATAAATAATAACTATTCGCAATCGTTTCATACGCTTCTTTTAATGCCGGGTCAATAGAAGCGACATCATCTAAATGGCTCATTGCCAAACCAATCCAGTCAAGACCGCGCTGCTCGCCGGATAATGCCTCATAACTATGTTTAAGCGCTTCGTAAATCTTTTGGAAGTTCATAATTTTTACTTTTTCTTCCATCAACTGTTCATCTTCGTTTGGCTGTAAATTCGCTTTTTGAATTTCATCTAGCTGAAATGTTAATAAATCAAGGCGATGCGCCATTTGCTGCTCATTTTCATTTAGCTTTTTTAGTTTCTTCCGCAATTGTTCATACTTCTCATAAACGGCGCGATATTCCTCAAGAGCCTCCGCAATTTCCGCCCCGCCGTATTCATCAAGTAGCGGAAGATGCCGAGATGGATTCATTAATTCTTGATGTTCATGTTGCCCATGAATATCGACAAGCGTAGAACCGATATCGCGCAATATAGCCGTCGTCACTAATTTTCCGTTTACGCGGCATACGCTTTTTCCAGTTGCGAAAATTTCACGGCGCAAAACAACCATGCCTTCGCTAATGTCAATGCCGACTTCGGCACATTTGTCATAACATGGATGGTTTTCATTATCTAGTAAAAAAAGTCCTTCTATTTCCGCCTTGTCTTCTCCGTAGCGGACAAATTCTGCCGAACCCCGTCCTCCGATCAGCAGATGGATCGCATCAATAATAATCGACTTTCCCGCTCCCGTTTCCCCAGTTAACACCGTCAGTCCTTTTTCAAACGAAATGGACAATGATTCAATAATCGCAAAATTTTTTATGGATAATTCCGCTAACAAGTGGAATCACCACCTTCATTTAAAGCATTTCTAATAATTGTTTGGAAACCTTCTCGGCATCTTCCGCTGTTCGACAAATAATAAGACAAGTGTCATCTCCACAAATCGTTCCAACGATTTCGTTCCAGTCTAAATTATCAAGCAAAACACCAATGGCATGCGCATTGCCTGGCAATGTTTTTAAAACGAGCAAATTGCCAGCACCATCAAGCTTGATAAACACATCCATTAAAGCGCGTTTTAATTTTTGAACAGGATTGAAACGCTGATCGGAAGGAAGGCTATATTTATAACGGCCATTTGCCATCGGCACCTTGACAAGCTGCATTTCTTTAATGTCTCTTGACACCGTCGCCTGCGTGACATTAAACCCTGCTTTCTTAAGCATATCAACGAGCTCATCTTGTGTTTCTATGTCGTGGCTCATAATAATTTCGCGAATTTTAATATGCCTTTGTCCTTTATTCAAATTCGACACCTCTCACAAGTAAATTCACGGTAAAAACGGGAATAACCATGTCCGTTATTCCCTTTCTTAAGTAGAATTGCTTTTCAGCTGCAAATGAGCTTCTTTCACTACCGCGCTTACCGATTGCGATAAGAAGTTTTCACCCATTTCTTTGCCGCCTTGGAAGCGAAGATGAAGCAAAAATTCGATATTCCCGTCCCCGCCGGTAATCGGGGAATACGATAAGTTCATGACATCAAATCCTTCGCAAAGCGCAAAGTCGATAATGGACGTTAACACTTCTTCATGCACGTTCGGGTCGCGAACGATGCCTTTTTTGCCGACTTTTTCTTTGCCGGCTTCGAATTGCGGTTTGACTAAAGCGATCACATCGCTTTCAGGGACAAGCACGGTCTTTAATACAGGCAATATTAGTTTCAATGAAATAAATGAGACATCGATCGTCGCAAATTGTGGAAGCCCTTTCGTAAAATAATCAGGCGTGACGTAGCGGAAATTCGTCCGTTCCATCACAACAACACGATCATCTTGGCGTAATTTCCATGCGAGTTGGTTATAGCCGACGTCAACCGCGTATGATAATTTTGCCCCATGCTGCAACGCGCAATCTGTAAATCCTCCCGTAGATGCCCCGATATCTAAAATAATTTTATCTTGGACACTGACATCAAACGTGCGCAACGCTTTTTCCAGCTTCAATCCTCCGCGGCTTACATACGGAAGCACGTCTCCTTTTATCGTTAGCGGGATATCTGCAGGCACCTTTTCTCCAGGCTTGTCTAATCGAATTTCATTCGAATACACAAGCCCAGCCATAATCGCGCGTTTTGCTTTTTCACGCGTCTCTATTAAACCTCGTTGAACAAGCAATACATCCAGACGTTCTTTTTTCCCTTTCATCTCTCATGCCCTTTTTTGTTTTCTTGGTATAATGGTTTTTACACGATCAATAATATGTGCTGTCGTTAAACCAATTTCATTTAACAACTCTTTGACACTGCCGTGTTCAATGAAGCGGTCAGGAATGCCCATTCGGTTAATCACCGCTTGATGATAGCCATGGTCGTGGGCAAACTCCAAAACAGCGCTGCCAAAGCCGCCTTGCAACACCGCTTCTTCAATCGTTAAAATTGGGATATTGCTTTCTAACAAATCATGCAACATTTTCTCATCCATCGGTTTAATAAAACGAGCGTTCACTACTTTTACAGAAATATTATCTTTAGCAAGCTTCTCTGCGGCCTCTAATGCCATGGAAATCGTAGTGCCAAACGTTAAAATCGCTAAATCTCGGCCTTCGCGCAATACTTCCCACGTTCCTATCGGAATTTTCTTCAATTCTTCATCGAGCTTGACGCCAAGTCCGTTGCCGCGCGGAAAGCGAAGCGCGATTGGTCCGTCATCATATTGAATCGCCGTATACACCATATGCTGCCCTTCGTTTTCGTCCTTTGGCATCATAATGACAAGGTTCGGAACGTGGCGCAAAAAGGCGATATCAAACACACCTTGGTGTGTTTCACCGTCCGCGCCGACTAGCCCTGCTCGATCAATGGCGAAAAAAACGTTTAAATTTTGCCGGCAAACATCATGAACAACTTGATCATACGCCCGCTGCAAAAACGTCGAGTAAATTGCTAAAAATGGCTTCATTCCTTGCGTCGCAAGCCCCGCAGCAAGCGTTGTTGCATGTTGTTCTGCAATTCCGACATCGAACATTCGGTCAGGAAATTCGCTTGCAAATCCTTCTAATTTTGATCCGACTGGCATTGCCGGTGTGATTGCGACAATCCGTTTATCTGTGCGAGCTAATTTTCGCACCGTCTCGCTAACAAGTTCGCTCCATGATGGAGCAGTATCCACCGGTTTTAGAAAATCACCTGTTTCAATTTTGTATGGTCCGGTACCATGCCATGTTCCGACTTTATCATTTTCCGCCGGACTATATCCCTTTCCTTTTTTCGTAATAACGTGAAGAAGTACAGGACCTTTTATTTTTTTGGCATAATGCAAATTCTCAAACAAATCGTCAAAATTATGTCCGTCAACAGGACCGAGATACGTAAACCCTAATTCTTCAAAAAAAACGCCTGAAACAAGCAAATATTTTAAGCTATCTTTAATGCGCTCTGCCGTTGCCGCTAACTTTCCGCCAACAGCTGGAATTCTTTTTAATAAAAATTCCAGCTCGTCTTTCACCCATTGATATTTGCCCGCTGTCCGCAACCGTCCTAACACATTATGGAGCGCGCCAACGTTTGGAGCAATGGACATTTCGTTATCGTTTAAAACGACGATGATATCTTTTTTCTCATGTCCGATATGATTTAATGCTTCAAGCGCCATGCCGCCTGTTAATGCTCCGTCGCCAATAATCGGAACGATGTATTCATCCGTTCCTTTTAAATCGCGGGCAATTGCCATCCCCATCGCCGCAGATAAGGATGTAGAACTATGACCGGTTTCCCACACGTCATGTTCGCTTTCGCTTCTCTTTGGGAATCCCGATAAACCTTTATATTGACGTAATGTATCAAATTCGGATGCACGCCCCGTCAAAATTTTATGGACGTATGATTGGTGGCCGACATCCCAAATCAACTTATCTTTCGGACTATCAAACACTTTATGAAGCGCAATGGTCAGTTCGACAACGCCCAAATTTGGGCCGATATGCCCGCCTGTTTTCGACAGCTTTTCAATTAAAAATTTGCGAATATCAGCACTTAATTCGATTAACTGCTTTGTTGACATATTTTTTAAAAAGCGCGGATTTTTAATTTTGGTAACATCCAAACGAGATCACTCGCTTTCGTTTTTATCGTTCGCTTTTGTTATAGCTGATATAATACAGAAGTTAGTTATTATTATACATGATTAAACATAAAAAATCGATTTCCGTTAAAAAGAGAAAAAAGAGCCGCTAACACAACTGTGATAACGGCATGCAAGAAAAAACTCTCTATTATTTCACTATAACATATTCGCAAAGAAGCAGCAATGAGCGTTTCCTTAGTGGTCGCGCGTAGCGACTAAATCGCAAATATAACTTAGTACACTGTCATTTATTTCTGCTTTTTGCAAATAACGTTTTGCTTCTGCGATATGAAAAGATAGCTTTTCTTTCGCCCCAGCAATCGTTAAAAGCGATGGATATGTCACTTTTTTATTTTCTATATCGCTGCCAACCCGTTTGCCAATCTTTTCTTCTGAGCCTTCGATATCAAGAATGTCATCGCGAATTTGAAAAGCGAGACCGAGATGGGATGCAAACGTATGGAGATGGTGCAGCTGCTCGTCTTTCGCATCTGCGAGCAACGCTCCTGCCAATACGCTGTATTGCAGCATTTTCCCTGTTTTATGACGATGGATATATTCCAGCTGTTCAAGCGACAGCTGTTTTCCTTCTCCTTCGATATCGGCAACTTGCCCTGCCACCATTCCTTCCGGTCCAGCCGCTTTTGCCAGTTCTTCGATTAAACGAATCTTTGTCGCCGGAACGATGCGCGCATCACTCATTTCCGCAATCACTTGAAACGCGTAAGTGAGCAATCCGTCTCCCGCTAAAATAGCCATCGCTTCTCCAAACACTTTATGATTCGTCGGTTTCCCTCGTCGCAAATCATCGTTATCCATACTTGGCAAATCATCATGGATCAATGAGTATGTATGAATCATCTCAATAGCACACGCAACTGGAAGCCCGATATCCGGTTCTTTTCCAAACGAATGCAGCGTCGCAAACAACAGAAGCGGACGGATGCGCTTCCCGCCTGCCTCCAGCGAATAAGACATCGCCCGTTTAATCGTTCCAGGAGCATTCAGCCTTGCAATATAGTGCGGCAACGATTCTTCTAAACGCTGTTTTTGTTGTTGTAAAAATTGCTCTACCTCCGCCCGGTTCAAGGCTATTCCTCCTCCTGAATCGAGAAAGGAGCGAGTTGCCCATCCTCTCGTAAAATGTATTCCATCTGTTTTTCCACATGTTGCAATTTATCATGACAAAGTTTGGAAAGCTTCATTCCTTCTTGGAAAAAGGAAATCGCCTGTTCAAGCGGTACATTTCCTTCTTCTAACTTCTCGACAATTTCTTCTAATTTTGCCATCGCTTCTTCAAAAGTAAGCTCTTTTTCCTCACTCATGTAAATGCTTCTCCTCCATTCCCCATACATGACAATCAATTTGCCCATCTTGCAAACGCACTTGAATCGTATCTCCTAGTTGAAGCTGGCGAATGCTTTTTACAAGTTCCTTTTTTTCATTATAAACTAAGCTATAACCTCTCTCCATAATTTTGAGCGGACTAAGCGCATGCAAATGTGAAACGAGAGACGTAAAACGAAGCTGTTGATGATGAATATGGGAGCGCATCTCTTTTTCCAATGATTTAGTAAGAGATTCGTGTTTTTCTTTCATTCTTGATAACTGTTCGTTCGGGTGATGCCGCAACAATTTCAAGCGAAGCTGCTCGAGCCGTTCGCGTTTTTTATCAAAAAGCCGTTCTGTATGACGTTCGAGACGTTCTAGCAAAGAGTCTAATTGCTGTTCCTTTTGTTCATATAGTTTTTCTGGATAACGAAACGCATACGATTTTTGCAAGCGCAAAAGACGATCGGATTCTGTCGCTATTTTTTCTTTCATCGCGCGCATTAACCGCAATTTTCGTTGTGAAATCCGTTCCATCAATTCCGCAATATGCGGCACCGCCAGTTCCGCAGCACCGGTTGGGGTTGGGGCGCGCAAATCGGCAACAAAATCGGCAATCGTAAAATCCGTTTCGTGTCCAACCGCGGAAATAATCGGCACTTCGGAAGCAAAAATCGCACGGGCGACTATTTCTTCATTAAACGCCCATAACTCTTCGATCGAACCGCCTCCACGTCCGACAATAAGCACATCGATGTAGCCAAGCTCGTTTGCTTTTTCAATAGAGCGAACGATGGATTCTGCAGCTTGTTCCCCCTGAACGAGCGTCGGAAATAAAATCACTGTCGCAATTGGGTAGCGGCGGCGAATCGTCGTCATAATATCGCGAATCGCCGCGCCGGTCGGGGAAGTGACCACACCGATATAGCGTGGAAACGCAGGAATCGGCTTTTTATGCTCTGGCGAAAACAGTCCTTCTGCCTCCAGCCGCTTTTTTAGTTGTTCGTACGCCAAATATAAATTTCCGATTCCTTCTGGCTGCATTTCTTTCACATAAATTTGATAGTTTCCGCTCGGCTCGTACACCGAAATTTCGCCGCGAACGAGCACTTTCATGCCATCTTCCGGACGAAAGCTTAAATATTGATTATATCCAGCGAACATGACCGCTTGAATGCGGGCCTGTTCATCTTTTAACGTAAAATACATATGTCCGCGCGAGTGGTATTTAAAATTAGAAATTTCCCCTTTGATCCATAAGTCGCGTAAATGCGGATCTACTTCAAATTTGCGCTTAATATATTTTGTCAACGCTCCAACGGTTACATATTTTACTTCTGCCACAAGCATAACCCTCGCTTATTAGTGAACTTCCCGATGCGCACGTTCTTTTGCCGCTTCGATCGTGTTATGAAGCAACATTGTAATCGTCATCGGTCCGACCCCTTTTGGAACCGGCGTGATATAGCTTGCCACTTCCTTTACTTCATCAAAGTTGACATCTCCGCAAAGTTTTCCGTTTTCTAACCGGTTGACGCCAACATCAATGACGATGGCCCCTTGTTTCACATGTTCCGCACCAATAAGACGAGCTTTGCCTACAGCAACAATTAAAATATCTGCTTGGCGCGTAATAGACGCTAAATCTTTTGTTTTTGAATGGCAGTACGTGACAGTCGCATGTTCGCGCAAAAATAATTGTCCGACCGGTTTGCCGACGATATTGCTGCGGCCAACGACCACAACGTGTTTTCCAGCGATATCCACTCCGATGGACTTTACCATCACTAAAATGCCATGTGGCGTGCAGGGGAGAAACGCTTTTTGCCCAACCATCATTCTTCCTACATTGATAGGATGAAACCCATCTACATCTTTTTCAGGTGAAATCGTTTCAATTACTTTTAATTCGTTAATATGCTTTGGAAGCGGAAGCTGCACTAAAATGCCGTGTACAGAAGGATCTTCGTTCAATTCTTTTATTTTCTCCAATAAAAATTCTTCTGTAATGGTAGCTGGAAATGTTAACAATGTAGAACGAATTCCGACTTCCGCACACGCTTTTTGTTTCCCCTTTACATATGAATGAGAAGCAGGATCATCGCCGACAAGAATCACTGCCAATCCTGGTTCGATTCCTTCACGTTTAAGCTGTTCTACCTCTTTGGCTAATTGCATCCGTTTTTCTTTTGCCAATTCTGCACCGCTAATGATTTGTGCTGTCATCGTTTCCATTTCCCCTCTCTATTCTTGAATATGTAACGCATCTTTCACTTTTGAAAGCACACCGTTTACAAAACGGCCTGATTTCGTGTCGCCAAATTTTTTCGCTAATTCGACCGCCTCATCTAAACTCACTTTAACCGGAACATCATCGACATATTTCATTTCATATGTCGCCATCCGCAAAATCGCCCGGTCAACGTTGGCAACACGCTCTAACGTCCATTTTTCAAGATTAGCGCGCAGCAATGCATCAATTTCTTCTTGATGCTCTGTAACACCAATGACAAGCTGACGTAAAAATGGGTCGACCTCTTTGCCACCTGTTACGTTTTGCAGCGCTTCCTCTGGAGGTATATGCCCTACATCAACTTGAAATAGCGCCTGCAACGCCTTTTCTCTCGCTTCATGCCGCTTCATCATTTTCGCCTCCTTCCCTCAAACACGAACATTTATATGATGATCATATCATATTTTTCGGATAAACGATACTATTATTCACACAAATCATTAGCTCCATTTTTTAGCGGTTCATTTTCCGATCGTTCCTATGTCAAAATGGAAGTTTTTCATTGGGCAATCATCTTTTTTCCTGCATCTTCCTCTCCATAAAAAAGGCCCGTTCATTACAATAACAAACTTTCAGCAAAAATACAAAGGGGCACCATCGCTAAGCGAATGTGCCCTGCATTCTTATTGTTCTGCTTCTTGTTCTTTTCCTCCATCAAACTGAATTCCAACAATATGAACATTCACTTCGCTCGCTTCAAGCCCTGTCATGTTAAAGAGAGCCTGGCGAACGTTTTCTTGAACTTTTTTCGCTACATTTGGAATCGAAACGCCAAATTGAATGAGACAATAAATGTCGATCGCAACACCTTCTTCTCTTAAATCCACTTTTACGCCTTTTCCATGATTTTTCTTTCCAAAGCGTTCGACAACACCGGCAGCAAAGTTCCCCCGCATTTGCGCAATTCCTTCTACTTCACTTGCAGCGATGCCGGCGATGACTTCAATGACTTCAGGCGCAATTTCCACTTTTCCTAATCCGCCTTCTTCTTGCTCCATCTCAAAAATATGTTCTGACATCGTACACACCTCCCGTTATTATGATTTCATAATATCATATAACTCCAGAAATTTCGTATTAAACTCGCCTTTTACGAATTTTTCGTGCTCGAATAATTTTATGTGAAACGGAATCGTTGTATGAATACCATCAATGATAAACTCGCTTAATGCTCGCTTCATGCGGGCGATTGCTTCCTCACGGGTAGGGGCGTGTACGATCAATTTGGCAATCATCGAATCGTAATAAGGCGGAATCGTATAGCCTGGATATGCCGCGGAGTCAACCCGTACACCTAAACCGCCTGGAGGCAAGTACATATTGATTTTTCCAGGTGATGGCATAAAGTTTTTCTCTGGATTTTCCGCATTGATCCGACATTCAATGGCCCATCCGTTAAACGTCACTTCATCTTGGGTAAGCGACAGCTTTTCTCCTGAAGCAATGCGAATTTGTTCTTTAATTAAATCTACTCCGGTAATTAACTCTGTGACCGGATGCTCCACTTGAATGCGCGTATTCATTTCCATGAAGTAAAATTTTTTCTCGTTATGGTCATAAATAAATTCTACCGTACCAGCGCCGGTATAATTGACGGCGCGCGCCGCTTGCACTGCTGCTTGTCCCATTTTTTGACGCGTTTCCTCGTCAAGCGCCGGCGATGGTGCTTCCTCAACAAGCTTTTGCAGACGGCGTTGAATCGAGCAGTCACGTTCACCAAGATGGATGATATTTCCATATGAATCAGCAAGCACTTGAATTTCAACATGACGGAAGTCTTCAATGTATTTCTCTATGTATACACCTGGATTTCCAAACGCTGTGGCTGCCTCTTGCTGTGTAATGTTAATTCCTTTAACAAGCTCTTGCTCGTTTCTTGCCACGCGAATTCCTTTTCCGCCTCCGCCTGCTGTCGCTTTAATGATGACCGGATAGCCGATTTCGTTCGCTAAAGCAATCGCTTCATCCACACTTTCAATAATTCCTTTCGAACCTGGAACGATTGGTACGCCAGCCTCCCGCATCGTTTCACGAGCAACATCTTTAATTCCCATTTTTGTAATCGCTTCCGGGCTTGGACCGATAAACGTGATATTGCATTCGCGGCATAGCTCAGCAAACGCGGCATTTTCGGCTAAAAACCCGTACCCTGGGTGAATCGCATCGCAGCCCGTCAACGTAGCCACACTCATGATATTGGTAAAGTTTAAATAACTATCTTTTGATGCTGTCGGACCAATGCAATACGCTTCATCCGCAAGCTGTACGTGAAGCGCATCGCGATCTGCTTCTGAAAAAACGGCAACCGTTTCAATTCCAAGCTCTTTGCAAGCACGAATAATTCGAACGGCGATTTCTCCGCGATTGGCAATTAATACTTTTTTAATCATCGCTCGTTCTCTCCCTTATTCCGGTTTCACAAGAAATAGAGGTTGTCCATACTCAACAAGCTGCCCGTTTTCAACAAGCACTTCAACGATCTCTCCATTTACCTCTGCTTCGATTTCGTTAAATAGCTTCATCGCTTCAATAATACAAACGACCGTATCTGTTTTTACTTTATCGCCCACTTTCACGTATGGAGGTGCGTCTGGCGATGGAGCTGCATAAAATGTGCCAACCATCGGCGAAGTGATTTTATGTAAATTTTCTGTATTTTTTACTTCTTGTTTTGGTGATTCTTGTTGTTTCACTTCTGTTGGCGAAGCAACTGGCTGTGTTGGCGCTTGCGGTTTTACTTCCTCTATTACCGGCTTTGCTGCTTGTTCCACTGCTGGTTGAACCGTCGCTTGAACCAGTGCTTCTTTGGTTGTTTTTTTCATATGTACTTTTGTTCCATCATGTTCGTAAACAAATTCTTCGATGTTTGATTGATCAATGAGACGAATCAGTTCGCGAATTTCTTGGATTTTCATTTTCTCCACACCTTTCTTTCCGTTGTTCAGATTATGAATTCGTTATTATAAAATCCATTCATAACGATTATACACATAATGATTATACAATAAAACGGTTTTTTTTATCATAAAAATAAGCTGCCCTTTGTAGAGCAGCTGTTTTTCATTATCCAGCTGGTTGGAATTCGACAGTCACATTATCGACTTCCGGAATTTCACTTTTTACCATATGAATAACATCATTGGCAGATTGCGCAGAATGCTTTTTCGCTTTAATTGTCACACGCACTTGATCATCTTCAGCGCGCACCAATACATCATTATACCCACCTTTTGATTTGATTAATGTTTCTAATGTCGCCTCTTTTTCCGCTAACGCCTCTAGCTTTTCAATTTTATCCATTGCTTCGCTTTTTTGCTGTGCGGTTGCGTTTGCGGAAGCAACAATATCATTTAATTGGTCGCGCAACCGGCTTCGTTCATCCTCAATTTGCATGCGAAGAGCAGTAAATACATCATCGCTTGAAACGCTGGAAGTGACTTTCCCATCTTTTGTTTCCATTTCTTCCACCGCTACGTCTGCCTTTTCTTTATCATTTACTTGCTGCTTTGTCACATTTTCATTATTCGTAAAAGCCATATCGTCATTCATGTCTTTCGGGGCCGTTACATAATAAACGGATAACACAACGACTAAACTTAGCATCGTTAATAGCCAAACGGTTTGTCTCTTTAACATACAACCATCCTCCCCACAACGTATTATTTTTTCGGCAATACAGCAACACGATAGCTTGGAACATTTAAAACGCGCGTCACTGCCTCAACAATCCATTTTTTTATTTGTAAGTTATCAGCGCCTTTCGCCACTACTAATACCCCTCGAATTTCCGGTTTTTTCGTTGTCAGTACGATCGGCGTTTCGTTCTCCCCATCGCGAACGATAACGACTTGTTCATTAGTAGAATGGTTTTCAATTTTTCGCTTTCCACCTTCGCGATCCGTTTCCTCTGTTGTTTGTTGTTGAGTGACGCGATTTTTCTCCAATATTTTCGTTTCCGTTGTGTCAATATTGACGACGACGGTCACATCTTCAACCCCTTCGATAGCTTCCAATGCGGTTTTCAGCTGTTCTTCGTAACGTTGTTCATAAGCGGCGATGATTTTTGATTTCGTATCTTGTTTTTGTCCAAATACTGGTTCTGCTTGTTGCGGCTCTTCTACTTTTCCTTTGATTGTTGGCGTAACTTCTTCTTTAGAGAAGTGGCTCATCACCATTAATGCAATCCCTGCTAATAATAAGAGAAACACATACGAAAACGGCGTTCGCTTCTGTTCTCCAGCTTCTTTTTTGGTGGACAAAAACAATCGTTTAATGACCTCGAGCATCCCCCCATTCCCTCCCCTTTACTTGCACGGCAATTTTATTTTCATCTACTTCCCATGTTGTTGCTAAAAATGTGCGTATTTCTTTTTCAAGTTGGTGATCATTGTTTGGTTCATTGATCGGCTTTGATGTGTCAATAATAACAGGCTGAATTTCTCCCAGCTTCTCCTGTTTTGTCAGCACTACTTCAATCGTTTCAATATCTTTTGGAATTTGTAAATTCTCTTTTTCTTTTGTTTGAAGAGAGACGTCCTCCACGCTTAATCCATATTCTTTCATCAACTCCTCATCCACCTTGTTTTTCATCTGGACAGCCATTTGTTCTAAAATATATGCACGTTGTGAGGCTTGTATTTCTTTTTTCTTCATTTCAATTTCATTTTTCATCATTTCTTGTTGACTCCCCTTTTCTGATATAATCGAGGCGAACCATCGATCCGGATCGATGGACAACAATTTTAAAATCGGAGACAACATAAGCAAAAGCAAAATCAGTCCAACGACCATTTTTACATATTTTTGCATATTGCTAGATGGAAGCAGTAAATCGATCATCGTAGCAAATAAAATGAAAATAAGAATATTTGTAACCCATTCGATCACAATTTGCATTGCTTTCCCCCTCTAACGAACCATCATCGTGATGTTTCCTGCTGTAATGATAATAGTTAAACTGAGGAAAAACATAAGCGATACGATCGCAAGAGAAGCGAAAACATACGCAATGCTTTTGCTCATAATACTAAGACAAGAAATGACCGGTCCCCCTCCAAGCGGCTGCATCACCGCTGCGGAAACCTTATAAATAAACGCAATGGCAAAAATTTTAAGCGCCGGAAACGCCGCGATGATAAATAAAATGACAACACCGACGATGCCAACTGTATTTTTCAATAACATCGAAGCTGTCACTACCGTATCCGCTGCATCGGTAAACATTTTTCCAACGACCGGGATAAAATTCCCCGTCACAAATTTTGCCGTCCGCAATGCAATGCCATCGGCAATCGCTGACGTTGCTCCTTTCACAGACATGACACCAAGAAAAATCGTCAAAATCACACCAAGTATTCCAATCCCAACTTTCGTGAGCAATTCAGCAAGCTGTGTTACTTTATAATGATCGGTTAACGTACTGACAATGCTTAAAAGCGCAGCTAAAAATAAAAGAGGCAACGTTACGTATTCCACAATCGTTCCCGTCGTATTCATCAGAAAAAGAATAATAGGATGGAAAAATGCCGCGGATATTACTCCCCCTGAAGAAGCTAGCAGCGCCAACAACAGCGGAATCATCGCGATCATAAAATGACTCATCGTCTGGACAGCGTCCAATGCGTAATCCATCGCCACCCGAAAACTATTTAACGCAATAATAAGGAGCACCATATAAACAACCGCGTAGGCAACTTTGCTGACGGTCTGTTGTTCAAATGCGTTTTGCAATGATTGCAGCACCATGCTAAATACCGTTAATAAAATTAAGGTACCAAGCAGCTTTCCGTTTGCTTGTAATTCATAAAAAAGAAATTTTCCAAACGCGATCAGCCATTCTTTTAGTGATAATTGTTTTTCCCCGCTTAAAAACTCGGCAATCGATCCTTTTTGGCTTTCTGGCAAAAATCCTCCGTATTTTGTCACAATATCTTCCCAATATTGACGAATTTCACTTATATCCAGCTGTTCCATTTGCTTTTGCACAAATTGATCATTCGGCGAAGAAGCTTGTACAACAAATGGCGATAAAAAGAAGAAAAATAAGCCGACGACCATGACTACTTTTTCTTTCAATCCATCACCTCCCATTCTCACGTTATGACGAAGGAATTAAACCGATTACCGTTTCAATAATGGCTGTCAAAATCGGAATGGCCAGCGCCAAAATAATAATTTTCCCGCCAAGTTCGATTTTGGAAGCAATTGCTCCCTGGCCAGCATCTTTCGAAATTTGGGCGGCAAATTCGGCAATGTAAGCAATACCAACAATTTTTAAAATCGTTTCAAAATAAATCATATTTATTTTTGTATCAGATGCCATTTTTTGTAACATACGCAAAATCTCGCTAATTTTATCGATGAGGAAAAGGAAAATAACACATCCTACAAATACCGTCAGTAAAAACGCCACACTTGATTTATGTTCTTTCAATAACACCACTAAAAACGTTGCAATTAAGCCAAGACCGACAATTTGCAAAATTTCAATCGCCGCTCCCCCCTAACCTTGAAACAAAAACACATCTTTAATTTTTTGAAACAAGTCGCTGACAATCGAGGCGACCATAAATAAAATGTAAATGAAACCAAGAAGCGTCACCCATTGAGCGTATTCCTTCTTCCCCATTTGATCGAGCACCGTATGCAAAAACGCCACAACAATCCCGACCCCGGCGATTTTAAAAATAATATCCACGTCAATGCCCATTTTGTTCTGCCTCCTGTTTTATCTTAAATAGGCGAGAAGACTCCCACTTCTATGAAGCAAAAGTTCAAATCAATAAAATCACTAGTAACAATCCCGCAAGAACCCCTAAACTTTTCGCCATTTTTTCATAGCGGGCCTGCCTTTCGCGCGCATCCGCCTCTTCGCGCTCCAAATGAGCGAGCGCCAGCGCAATTTGTTTTTGTTGTGTCAGGCGATCATACTGTCCAAGCGTTTCTCCGAATTGTTTCATAATTTCTAACTCCCCCTGCTTTAACGCAGTCTCCTTCCATACCGCCTGCAGGCTTTCTTCCCATGCCTGATGCACACTCGTTTCGCCGACTTGCAGCTTAGCAGCGAATTGTGCAAACAGCTTGGACAGCGGCGATGATATTTGCCTGCTAATATGTAATGCTGCCTCCGATAAAGGAGTATGAGCATACATAATTTCTGCTTCTAATGCTTGCAGGGCCGCCTTTAACTGGCGAAGCTGTCTTGGGCGTTCATGCAACATTCTTGCTGCCTCAAATCCAGCCCATGTTGTCGTCAGCAGAATAAGAAGCGCACCGACAAGTTTCATCTGCTCCTCACCGCCTGTTCATACAGCACCACCCCATTTGCATCAGTAATGCGCCTTACTGTTCCTGGCCCATATTCGTTTGTCAATTCCACAAATCGGTCAAATACACCTTGTTCAATAATCGGACGCAATGTGGGGCGTTGAAACACATCCTTCCATTTTCTACCGTGTACAGTTGTCCATATACATACCCCTGCATTTACTGCTTCTAAAATTGCTTCACTATCTTCGGCACGGCCAATTTCATCCACGATTAGTACGTCTGGACTCATCGAGCGAATCATCATCATCATTCCCTCTGCTTTTGGGCATGCATCGAGTACGTCAACACGGTTTCCGAGCTCAAATTGCGGAATTCCTTTCACACATCCCGCAATTTCAGAACGTTCATCGACAATGCCAACTTTTTGTGATGGAATGTGTTTCTCATTAATTCCCATACTTATCATTCGCGCCGCGTCACGAAGCAGTGTCGTTTTTCCTGTTTGCGGTGAACCGATAATCATCGTGTTATACCAGCGGCCATTGTACACATACGGAAGGAGAGGCTCGGCAATTCCGATTCTTTGCTTAGCAATTCGAATGTTAAAAGAAGTAACATGGCGAATCGCTTTCACGCTTCCGCCGTCTGTCACTACTTTTCCTGCTAGTCCAACACGATGGCCTCCTTGTACTGTAATAAACCCTCGCTTGAGCTCTTCTTCTATGGCATAAATCGAATATTGGCTTAGTTTATTGAGCAAATGTATGCCATCTTCGGAAGTCACTTGATATGGCAAAAAATGTGCTTTCCCTTTTACGATCACTTCTAATGGACGAAGAACTCTCACCCGAATTTCCTCGATTTGCTCATGCCATGAAGGAGGCAGTTGTTGCAATATCGCAGCAATCGTTTTTGGAAGTATATCCCATACGGCTTGCATTTTGTTCCTCCTTCCTGATGGACTAGTTCATATGTATGGGATAAAAAACGAATTTATGACTTACTTATAAATACCGATGAGAATAAGAATGACCCCTAAAGCGATAAAACCTAATTTCGAAAAAGAAAGCTCGTCTGCTAAAGAAAGCAGGCCAATCGTCATCGTGATGATAAAAATAGTCGGTCCAACCACTGCAAGGATTGCATTGACGGCCAACGCTTTTTTGACATCATTGAACAGCAGCATGACAAGAGCAGCGATCATCTCTATCGCAGCCGACAGCAACCGCATTCCTGCCATTGACAAAACAGCTGGTTCGATAAATTGCAGCCACCGTTTCATTTGTTCCTCCTAATATAAAAATGAGATGGTTAGTACAAGCGTATGCCGTAACAGGGAATTTCAGAAGAGATTTTTTTGCGACAATGAACTCTTAAGAAGAGGTATATGGACATATTTTCAAAAACAGTTTTATAATGGAAGAAGAGGGGGATGGTAAATAATCATCGAAAACGAAGGGGGAAAATTATGTGGAAACTTTCTACATTCGGGAAAATTACCTTTTGGATTGGATGTATATTTGCAGTTCCCGGAATTTTTGGTCTGTTCCATAATTTTTTGCTAGCAAGAGATATATCGACATCGATTAATTATGTCTTCATTGGCATCATGCTCATCAGTGCATCTTTTTTATACGAAAAGAAAAACAAAAAAACCCCCTGCGCCAAGCGCAAGGGGCAAACAACGTTAGGCACGGGAAACGTATGTGCCATCTGCTGTGTTGATAATTAACGTGTCTCCTTCATTGACAAAGAACGGAACTTGAACAACAAGACCAGTTTCTAACTTCGCTGGCTTCGAACCGCCAGAAGCGGTATCGCCTTTAATGCCCGGTTCTGTTTCTACTACTTTTAATTCAACAGTATTTGGAAGTTCTACCCCAATCGTTTCACCTTGGTACATCATGATGTAAACTTCCATGTTTTCTTTTAAAAATTTCAATTCATGTTCGATTTGTTTCGCCGGAAGTTCGATTTGCTCGTATGTTTCCATATCCATAAATACGTGCTGATCGCCGTTGGCATATAAATATTGCATTTTTCGCGTATCGATTTGCGCGCGGTTTACTTTTTCACCAGCGCGGAACGTTTTTTCCTGAATCGCACCTGTACGAAGGTTGCGAAGTTTTGAACGGACAAATGCCGCACCTTTACCAGGTTTGACGTGCTGGAAGTCCATAACACGCCAAATATCGCCATCTACTTCAATCGTTAATCCTGTACGAAAATCGTTTACTGAAATCATCCGTTAAAATCCTCCCACACGATAAATTTATAAAATGATCAGTTCTTTTGGCGAATGAGTCAGCGATTCATTACCGTTTTCGGTGACAACCGTATCATCTTCAATGCGCACGCCGCCAAGTCCCGCTATGTAAATGCCCGGCTCTACGGTGACAACCATTCCAGGCTCGAGCACAACATCGGAACGAACTGATAGCGCCGGTCCTTCATGAATCTCCAATCCAATCCCGTGACCAGTCGAATGCCCAAAATACTCTCCATATCCTTTTTCTGTAATGTAATCACGAGTAAGCGCATCCGCTTCCTTTCCGGTCATTCCGGGCTTAATCCCTTCCATGCCGCGCAATTGAGCTTGGAGCACAATATCATAAATCGTTTTCAACTCGTCGCTAATTTCGCCCACTGCGACTGTTCTTGTAATGTCGGAACAATATCCTTTGTAATAGGCGCCAAAATCAAGGGTGACGAGCTCGCCTTTTTCAATGACTTTATCAGTTGCCACTCCATGCGGCAATGCAGAGCGGTAGCCAGATGCGACAATGATATCAAATGAAGAGGAAGTCGCACCTTGTTTGCGCATAAAAAATTCCAGCTCATTCGCCACATCAATTTCTTTTACGCCTGGACGAATAAAGGAAAGAATGTGTTCAAATGCCGCATCGGCAATTTCCGCCGCTTCCTTTAATATCTTAATCTCTGATTCCGACTTAATCAAGCGCAACTTTTCAATCACATTGGAAGTCGGGACGAGTTTCGCGTTAACCTCTTTTTCATATGCTTTAAACGTTGCATAAGAAATGTCTTCTTGCTCAAAACCGAGCTTTTGAATGTTGAGGCGGGCAACTTGCTTAGCGACTTCTTCTATAATCGGTCCGGTATGTTTTATAATTTCAAAACCTTGCACTTGTTTGGACGCTTGCTCGACATAGCGGAAATCAGTAATAAATACCGCTTTGTCTTGGCTAATGACAGCGACGCCTGCCGTACCCGTAAAACCGGTAATATAACGACGGTTATATGGATTGGTTACAAGCATTCCATCAATGCCATGTTCGGCAAACGATGCACGTAATTTTACTAATTTTTCCATATTTACTCTCCTCTTCCTATATGTCTAATAACGCTAAAATGGCTATCCGCTACCCTGCTAATCCAAAGGCAAAATTAAAACAGTGACAGACTAATGACGAAGCGGCTCACGCGCGTGAATATTGGAAATATGTACTTCCACCACTGGGGCGCTAACATTAGCAATCGCGCCATGAATTGCATAGCTATAATGTGTAGACGCACCGACATTTAAAATGATTTTCCTTCCATCTCATGAATACTGCTCTGAAAGCAAGTTAACGTTGCACCCAACGCGCTCCTCAGCAAACGATATTCATTCCTGTTCTAAGTTATGGAGCGTTGTGCTTCCATAAAATACGGTTCCCGCTTGCCAAGAAGATTCAAGTTCGGACCGTTAATGAGAAGAAGATGCGCTATGTTCATAACTGCTTCAATCATCGAAAGAATATTTAAACATTCATTATTTTATCATAAAAGCGCACCGCCTCACACTACTTATTTGCTGTTTTCGTTTGTGTTTGTCGATTCATTTCTTGCATTTCAAATGAAATCGAATATCCGATGAAAACTCCATATAAAATGTATAAACAAAGTGTCGTAATAATTGTATTCCGCTCTAAATGTGAAACAGCTTCCAAATTCGGAAAAAGCGGATTTAACCCATAAAATACGATAAGCCATAAAACGACGCCGTACAAAATTCCTCCCCACATTCCTTTAATTTGTTTTAAGGCAACATAATAAATAAGAGCGACTAATATGGATAATAATCCGATGAGAAAAATGGCGATGTAATTTCCAAGCTTTCCGTATTTCCAGTCACCGGCAACCCATGGGAACAAAATCATATTTGGGCTAATTTCCGTAAAGTGAAAAAAGTAAGCTAAATATCCTAATAGACTCCAAAATACTCCACCGACAAACCCAGTAATCACGACTTTCATAAGAATAGACATCGGGCGCTCCTTCTTATTTTGCTCATACTGCGCCTGATTTTCTGCCATTTCGCTTTGCACCTCCTTATAGGTAGTATGACCGATTATCAATAAAGTCATGAATATAACGATAAAAAAAGCACAACATCGTATGTGTAAATATTGAAATTTTTGGAAATAATAATTATTGCACCAATCTAGAGGTTTCTAGATGTTTCTTGTAGAATAAAATTAGTAAAGAAAAAATAGGTTGGTGTCAACAATGAAAAACATAACAAAACCAGTGTATGGCGGCCAGGCAGTGGTAGAAGGGGTCATGTTTGCTGGAAAAATATATTCTGTTACCGCAATTCGCCGCAAAGATCATTCCATTGAATACTTTCGTTTGCCGCGCCAAACAAATCCAACAGTTGCGTTTCTCAAAAAAATCCCGTTTATTCGCGGAATCGTCGCGATTATAGAAGCGAGCGCAAACGGGGCGAAACACTTGCAGTTTGCCAGCGAGCGTTATGAACTAGATCCAAACGAAGAACAAGCTTTGCAAAAAACAAAAACGGATTCGTCAAAACTTTCCCTCGTACTTGGCGTCGCAGTGATCGGGGTATTGTCCTTTTTATTCGCTAAAACCATTTTTACGCTTGTTCCTGTATTTTTAGCAGCATCCTTAAAACCGTTATTTCCTACAAAAATGGCACAAATTTTTGTAGAAGGAGCGTTTAAGCTTGCTTTGCTGCTAGCTTATATTTACTTTATTTCTTTAACCCCACTCATTAAACGCGTTTTTCAATATCATGGCGCGGAACATAAAGTAATCAACGCGTTCGAAGCAGGACTTCCTCTTACGGTAGAGAACGTCCAGCGTTCATCCCGGCTTCACTATCGCTGCGGCAGTAGCTTTATTTTATTTACTGTCATCGTCGGCTTATTTGTATATATGTTTGTTCCAACAGACCCTCTCTGGTTAAGAGTAGTCAACCGGCTTGCTCTTATTCCGGTTGTACTTGGCATTTCGTTTGAGGTATTGCAGTTTACGAATAAATTGCGTAATATCCCGGTTTTACGCTGGCTCGGTTACCCTGGTTTATGGCTACAGCTTCTTACCACAAAAGAACCGACAGATGACCAAGTCGAAGTTGCGATTGCTTCCTTTCAAGAGCTACTTCGTTTAGAGAAAAACGTGGAAACAGAAACAAAAGCAGTTCAGTAATAATGTAAGGGGGTGGATTCATTGCGGCGCGGTGCCATTCATCCGCTTGTCGGGATTATCCTTTTTTTCGGAGTGTTCGGTTTCATATACGCCATTTTCGAACAGCCGACCGCTCTGTTTCGAAAAGCGATGTTCATTGCTCTTATGATTGCGGGAATATATGTTATCTATCATTTTGTTTTCAGACGACGTGTCAATAAAGATCATATCGCGTATTTAAAAGCGGTTCGCCAATCGAAAAAACTCCATCCCCAAGCGGTTCGAAAACAAAAAACAAAAAGTACGAATCTAAAAATGAAACGCCTGCCAAGAAAACGAACCACTCATTTAACCGTCATCGAAGGAAAAAAAGGCAAAAAAAAGAATCGAGCATCGTTTTAGCTTGATTCTTTTTATTTTTGAAAAACTATATCAATTACGCTTTGACGCCTTTCTTCTATTTTTCACGAAGCCAGAATGGCGACATTTCGCCGCCCGAACGACGCGGACCGCTTTTAGACGAAATTGGGGTGCCTCCGCTTTTCTAGTTAATACGTCCATTTTGTGAGAAATTGTTCGGTTTTTTCTCTTCCGTATTGAATTAAGCGGTCTCTAATATCTGGGGTGAGGGAAAATTCGGTGGAAAAAACATTTTCTACGGGAAGAAACACGATATTTTTTTCATGTCTCCGGGAAATGTAGCGGGTATCGTGTGCCTCCTTCATTGCGCTAAAAAGAGCTTCAAACAATTGGATGGCATTGTTAATGTTTCGCTTTGGCCTTTCCGTAAGCTTCGCGCTTAACTGTATGCCAAGAACAGGTCGTTTTTTCACTTTCTTTTCTTCATCAAATAAAAAAAGTGGGAAATTGCTGAGCACACCTCCGTCTACAATGATATATTTTCCTTCCTTCGTCTGTAATTTGACCGGTTCAAAAAAATATGGGATGCTAATGCTCATTCGAACCGCTTTGGCAACAGAAAATGTTGCTGGGTCGATTCCGTATTGCGGCAAATCATCTGGCAAAATACACATTCGTCCATTGGTGACATCTGACGCAATGATATATAAACTTTCTTTCGGCAAATCACCAAATGTTTTGACATCGCGTGCTGCCAATACTTCCTTTAACCATTGTTCAAATGCATCCCCTTTATAAAGTCCCATCCGCCAATAAAGCCTCACCCATTTCCATACTGGAAATGGAAACGGGCATTTCCGTTCATCAAGGAAACGCTCTAGCTCCAATTCATCCAACAAATCGGTCATTTCCTTGCTTGTATATCCCGCGGCAATCAATGCGGCAATGAGTGATCCTGCGCTCGTCCCAGCAAGCCGTCTCCAGCGAAGTCCTTTTGCTTCAATTGCTCCGTAAGCACCAATGAGCGCAAACCCTTTTATTCCACCGCCAGAAAATACGATGTCAATCTCCATGCTGCCTCCCCCTCTTATTTGCCGTTTGTATATATGTAAGAGGGAGAAACCCAATTTAGTACGCCAAATAAAAAAGAGTAAGATTTCCCTTACTCTTCTGCTTGTTCGTTCCGTTTTTGAATGTTACGAAGCGTCTCGATGCGCTTTGGATCTTCCTGGAAATATTGCACCAAATCGCCGATGCGGTCAATCGCGTTCCAGCTTAAATGGTGTTCAATTCCCTCGACATCGTGATAAATGTTTTCCTCATCCACACCGATAATGCGCATAAATTGTTCTAACAATTCGTGGCGGTATACAAGTCTTTTTCCGATTTTCTTTCCTTTCGCCGTTAACACTAAACCGCGGTATTTTTCATAAACTAAATACTCATCTTTATCCAATTTTTGCACCATTTTTGTGACAGAGGAGGGATGTACGGACAATGCCTCAGCTATATCTGATACTCGCGCATATCCTTTTTCTTCGATTAAAATGTAGATTTGTTCAATATAATCTTCCATACTTGGTGTCGGCAATTTCTGTTCCCTCCTATAAAACCATTGTAAGAAAAAAATAACAATCAGTATTATTATATCATGAGGGCTTAAAATGACAAGATTGGACTTCCTCTTCAGGGAAAAACTCGTCAATATATCGCTCATCTGTTAAAAATTTGTCATAAAATTTTCCACTACGAACAGAATGTTCCTCGTTTGCCATCCGATTCTTTTGGCGCTAGAACCATTAAATCAGCGCTTTGATTCCCGTTAAAAAAATCCCGATAATAAAACCGCAAATAGCTCCATTCACCCGAATCCATTGCAGGTCTTTTCCGATTTTATTTTCCATCATATGAATAAGCGTTTCATCATCCAGCTTATCCAAATTCTCCTGTACCAGCTTGCCTATTTTTGAATGGTTCTCTTCAACAAGGCTGTTAATTCCCTTTTTTATCCAATTTTCGATGATATTGATTTTTATTGGATCTTCTTTTAGTTTGTTCAGAAAGCGTGTTAAAAAGGGAAGAAGATACATATCCACAAACTTGCTGTCTTGAACAAAGGCCAATGCTTTCTGCTGAGCTTTCTGCAAAATTCCTGTTATTTTTTCAGCTGGCTCCCAATCAGCAATAAGATGGTTCTTCCAATTTTCGATTTCTTCCAACAGTTCCTTATTGTCCTTTATGTTTTTCAATTCCGTACGAACATGCAAAAGCAAAGCCTTCCTGTTTGGATTATCAGTCTGGCGCAAACTGCTTACAACACTAAGAAGGAAGTTTTGTAGTATGCTGCCGAGTTTTTCTTCATTCAATAGATTCTGAAAAGACTTTAACGCAAACTGCAGAAAACCGTCTAACTTTATATTGTCAAGCGCCCGTATTGCCAGATTTCCGAGTTGATTCTTTGTGGTACTTTTCCTTATCCATTCTTCTGCCTTGCCAAGAAGATAATCTAACGCCTTCTCATCATATTCACGAATGAGCGCTTGATTGATGGCAGACTGAAGAACAGTGCACATTTTAATGGAATAAAAAGAAGACTTTATTTCTTTTTCAACAAAAGGGGTAATTTTTTCAAGATTGATATGACTGATCATTTGTACGACGAGTGACACAGCCCCTTTTTTAACTGAGTCTGAATGAAGCATTTTCTCAAGGACGGGCAACATTTTCTCTGTAAAATGGATTTGTTTGATTTTATCCCTAATGCTTTCTTTTGAAAGCCAATCATTTTCAAGTGTAGAAACGAGTGCTTTTGTCATTCTTTCCCGATTTTTAGGCAAAAGAGCTGTATGGGGGATGGGAAGCCCCAATGGATGTCGGAATAAGGCAGTAACGGCGAACCAGTCGGCTAATCCACCCACAAGCCCCGCCTCAAAGCCTCCTTGTAGTAATCCGCCTAGAAACGATCCTTGGAAAGGAATGGTTGCGACAAAGCCGGTTCCCATAACAACAAGCGAAAAACTAGCTAATCGCTTTGATTTCTTTGGTTGCTTTGACTTTTTAGATATCATGCTTCCCTCATCCTTTATGATATAAATTACTTTAACCAAATGAGTGTAAAATGATGCACAAAGGAGTACTATGTCCAGCTTTTCTCGAATCCAACTTCTTGACGGTACCAAATATCGTTACAGATATGATATTGCCTTACAACAATATAGCAAATCTTTGTTCATATTTCATTCACATAGACTGGAATGACGCTGTTCTGCCTTTTCAATGAACCTCTCCCACCTACACTCTGTTTAGAGGTGGGAGACTTCTCGGTGGACATGTTAAATTAGCTGTGATCAAGCTCCCAGCGAAACCAACGGGCATGTCCATCTGTTTCTGCGACAATTTCGTTATGTTCGATGCCATCGATAAAGTAGTCAAGATGAAGCTTTGTGTCCCACATATTGTTATATAGATGGAAAATATCCCTCATTTGGCCAATCTCCCGAATTTGTTTGATAAGAAGCTGTTTTGCTTTATCAGGAATTTGGTTCGCCACATGGGTGTGAAACACGCAAATAATAGTATCTTCTGGAATTGTAGCTACTATGTTAGGTAAGAGCGCTATTCCATCTCCTTCTATGAAGCGAACAGGTGTTTGCTGCAGGCAGCGGGCGGCTTTTTGAAATAATTCGCGCCGCTCTTTATGCTCCGGCCAAATAAGCGCTTGCATCCATAAACAATCTTCCTCGTTTTGCAAATCATTCACATGCAAATCAATCCCTATACGCTCCGCAATCGGAGGACTTTTCGGCAGCAAAAATGGAAAGCGCTCTCCACGAACTTCGGAGGCAATCAAAACATTGGAATGCGGGTTTCCGTATGTCACGTGCGAACCGTAATCGTATCGGTACTTGTCCCACGCCAGCTGCAAACCGGCGCTCGTGCCAATTTCAATGAGCGATAAAGGCTTTTTGACCATATCATAAATAAAACAAAAACTCGGATACAAATACGCACAACGCCGAACCTCATTCGTCTGCACGAGTTTATTTGTCAACATCGCTGTAATGTCTTCTTGATAGTGGATACAGAAATCACGGAAATAAGGGAAAGCGTGTTGCGGGTTTCGTGGCCGGTCGACTATACTTCCATAGAATTCACGCAGCTCGTGCGTATATCCTTTGAGCAATAAATAGTGCACCGCTCCAAATAACAAGTTCGGAATCGGCTGGCCGCTTCGGGCAGCTGAAGCAAGGCGCAATATCTCTTCATCTTCGGCAACGTTTAATGACAGCTGTTCGTACAGTTCACTAGACCCACGGCATTCACGAATGGCAAAACGGCGAAACCGCTCAGAAATAATCTTTAGCGACATCTTTATCTTCTCCTCTCGTTTTCTATTCGTCAAAAACTTCTTTTCTCCCATTATCCATCATGACATTCCATTCCGGCAATGGTACAATGGAGTCAATAGAAAGGAGGGACATAAAATGGCGCAAGAATTAATCGAATTATTTCGTTCCGTTTTAAAAGAAGAGCTGCAGCCGGTTCATGAGCGGCTTGGTCGTCTCGAAGAGGGACAACAGCGGCTCGAAGAAAATCAACTTCGTTTGGAAGAACGACAGCAGCGATTGGAAGAACGGCAACAGCGGTTGGAAGAGCGACAGCAACGGTTAGAAGAACGGCAACAACGATTGGAAGAGCGACAGCAACGATTGGAAGAACGGCAACAACGATTGGAAGAGCAACAGCAGCGGTTAGAAGAGCGGCAACAACGTTGGGAAGAAAAACTAGACAATTTCCTTATTGAAACAAGAAGTCATTTCAAAAAAATCGAAGAAGAATTGGCTGAGCACCGCCGGATGTTTGAGCTACTTTCCAATGACTGGAGAAATGCGAAAATCGACATCGACTATTTAAGCGCAAAAACCGGAAAACATGACGCGGAAATTCATCAAATAAAGAAACGGCTCGAATTACAGCAGCTATAAACAACCATCCCCACAAACGAAAAAAAGCGCGTGCTGTCGGAGTGACCCGCTTACACGCACCTTCGTTGGAAAAGGCCATTTATCATCGCTTGCGAATTTGAAAATTGTCCTCTAACAGCACCCAATTTTCCGGATAAGAATAACCAAGCACCCAATAGCTAATGCCTCTTAGCTGATATTCTTTCACCAACTCAAATTTTGCCTGGGCACTGCGGGCATCCTCAAACCAGACTTCATGCGTCCGCCCCTGGTTGTCGACATAGCGGTAAAACGGCGATGCGGCGATTGGATCGTATTGAATCGTTGCTCCATAACGAATGGCGCGTTCTACTGCTTCCTGCGGGCTGAACGTTTCCGCCTCTTGCCCTTGTACGTGCGGAAGAACCCAGTCGCGCGCGTAAACTTGAAACCCCATAAAAATTTTATTTCTTGGTATTACGCTGACCGCGTAATTGAGCACCCTTCTAATTTGATGAACCGGGGAAATCGCCTGCGGCGGGCCAAGCCGGTATCCCCATTCATACGTCATCAGCACGACAAAATCGGCAATTCTCCCATGGGCTGGGTAATCATGCGCCTCATATAACAGTCCTTTTTGCTCCCCGCTTGTTTTTGGAGCAAGAGAAGTGGATACAAAATAGCCTTCCTGATGAAGGCGCTCCACAGCGCGTTGCAAAAACTGATTATACCGCTCCCGGTCAGACGGATAGACGTTTTCAAAATCAATGTTCAACCCGCGATATCCTTTTTCCCGCATCGTACGGACAACATTATCAAGCAGCCGGTTTTGCAATTGTGTATTGGAAAGGATCGTTTGCGCCAATCTGGATCCCGGATCTTTATACGTAAAATTGGTGATCGCCATCATTGGAACGACCCTTTCTGCCGCTATAGCCTGAATGATGGCTGCATCATTGAACGGATTGAGCCCGCCATCTGCTCTGATTGTATACGCAAACGGAGATACGTACGTTAAATGGCGGCCTACTTCCCTGACTTGCTGCGCCCCTTTTTCCCCCGGATCAATCGTAAATGCATTCACTTCAATGACCGGCTTAGAATGAGGAATCGTTAATACCATGCCGGGGAAAATTACGTTTGGATCGGCAATCCGATTGACTTGCAGGATGTCTTGCACGGTCATCCCATACCGCGCGGCGATTTGTGCCAACGTTTCTCCCCGCTGCACCGTGTGTGTTCTTGGCGGAATAAGAAGAACCGTTCCTGGGTAAAGAACGGAAGGGTTGCTGATTCGGTTGGCCCGAACAATCGCATCCATTGAAACGCCGTATCGCCTAGCGATAGCCCATAATGTTTCTCCCGGACGAACGGTATGATAGCGATATGGAACCGGAATGACGAGCGCCTGCCCGACCGCGAGACGATTGGGATCTTTGAGACCATTAGCCGCAATGATTTGATCCAGCATCACCCCGTAGCGTTGAGCAATCGCCCATAAGTTTTCCCCTCTCTGCACAATATGGATCAGCATCGTCTTCCTCCCCCAGTCAATAATTACACCTCATGCTACTATATTTTCGTTTTTCTGCTCTTATGAATGAAAAAAGCTGGCTCAGTCAGTTGACTAAGCCAGCTTTTCCGTTTTATTGATTTGCCTTGCTTACAGCCCGCATTTTAGCTGCGCGCCGCAGCTTGTGCATGTGTTGCAGCCGCCGATTTCTTCGACCGTACCTTCACGGCAAACCGGGCAAATGTTGCCGACTTCGGACCCGATCGTTACATCAGTTGCGCGCAAATCTTGAATCGTATCAACGAGAACAACGGCGCGTTTTGTTTCTTTGTCCTCTTCCTCTTCCGGGAGCAGTTCGAGCTGCTCTTCGGGCGTATTTTCTTCCGCTTTCAGTGTCAATACTTGCGCATCGCGGCTTCCGTCCACATAGACCGTACCGCCTTTTGCGCCGCCGCGCCATAAGCGTTCATATACTTTTTGCACTTGCTCAACGGTATATCCTTTTGGCGCGTTTACCGTTTTTGAAAGGCTGGAGTCGACCCAGCGCTGAATGATGCATTGCACATCCGCATGCGCTTCCGGCGATAAATCCATCGCCGTGACAAACCAATGCGGCAAGTTGTTCGGATCCGCTTCCGGATGTTTGTCCAAATATTCTTGAACGATATCGGCCTTCACCTCAATAAACTTGCCTAGGCGGCCGCTGCGGTAGTAAGAGAAGGAAAAATATGGTTCAAGCCCTGTAGAAACCCCAACCATCGTTCCAGTGGATCCTGTCGGAGCGACCGTAAGCAAATGCGAATTGCGAATGCCGTATTTCAAAATATCTTGGCGAATATCTTCCGGCATTCGTTTCATATAGCCGGTATTAATAAACGCTTCCCGCAGTTTTTGCGTTTCTTCTTCCGTTTCCCCAACAAGGAATGGGAAGCTGCCTTTTTCTTTCGCTAGTTCAATTGACGCGCGATAAGCGGTCGTCGCAATCGTCTTAAACAATTCATCGACAAGTTTGTTTCCTTCCTCGGAACCGTACTCTTTTTCGCAGTAAATAAGCAAATCAGCTAGTCCCATAACGCCAAGACCGATGCGGCGCTCCCCGAGCGCTTGTTTTTTGTTTTCTTCTAGGAAATACGGCGTTGCGTCAATAACGTTATCTTGCATTCTCACGCCGATTTCGACGGTGCGTTTTAATTTTTCATAGTCGACGACTTTCTTTTCTTTATCGACCATATTCGCCAAGTTAATGGCTGCTAGGTTGCAGACGGAATATGGTGCGAGAGGTTGTTCCCCACATGGGTTTGTCGCAACCACTTTTTGACCGTACGCTCGGGCGTTCGTCATTTCGTTGGCGTTATCGATGAAGAAAATGCCTGGTTCCGCGGAATACGTCGCGCAAATATTAATCAGCTTCCAAAGCTCGCGGGCGCGAATTTTGCGGTACACGCGCACGCGATACCCCATTTTCTCCCATTCGCGTACATCGCCGACTTCGTGCCATTTTTCGTTGTAAATTCGCATTTCTTCTTCTGAGTAAGTTTCTACATCTGGGAAGCGCAGTTCGTACTCTTCATCTTTTTCGACGGCTTCCATAAACTCTTTTGTCAGGCAGACGGAAATGTTTGCTCCTGTTAAAAAGTCCGGATTATGTACCGTGTATGTGCCGCCTGTACGTAATTTTTCTTCTGCTTCTTTAATAATTTCTTCACTGAAGCCGCCGTAGCCCGGAACGTTTTTGTAGTTGACGATTGCTTGGTACATTGCTCGTTCCCGTTCGGTAAGCGGCGTGAATTTCAGTTTATCTTGCGCCGCTTTTTTAATTCCTTCGTCTTCCATATTTTCAATTAAGTAGCGCAAAATGCGCGGATTTTGCATTTTTGAGACGATGAACTCGATAATGTCCGGATGCCAGTCTGCCAGCATAATCATTTGCGCGCCACGCTATTTGTTACTCACTCCATATGATGGAGCGGGCTAGGTCATTTCTGCCTAGCTCTCCGTCTTTCGAACGGAGGTCAGACTATATCATCAAAGAAGAGAATGTGTCATCATCTCTTCTTTGTCTCGTGCCTCGTAACGTCGTTGCCGAGCGTTACGATTTACTCCTTCCATGGCCCCCGATATACCAACCACCTTGATTAATATTATAATTTTAATTTAATTATATTGGGAGCTGTAGGAAGTTTCAATAGTCGTTGAACCTTCATCTCCGTTTCCAGAGATGCTTGGCTGCTGGTTGCCCATTGTTACATCCAACTTGTTTTCAAACCATCACGCTCGCCGTTGCCGGCCACGTTGTGGTCAAGTTGGCTTTAGGGGGTTCCAGCAATTCACGAGATTTTACTCCCGCCATGGCGCTTTTTAACGGGAGCCACCTTGTTCGACAAGGTGGGTTAATTTCGCAATATCGTCAAGCCAGGAGACCGATCCGGACGATTTTCCGTTCACCCCGCGCGCTAACGTGTTGCGCGGACGCAATGTCGAGCCATTCGTGCCGACGCCGCCGCCGCGGCTCATAATTTCCATTACTTGTTTGCGATGCTCGGAAATCCCTTCACGCGAATCTTTTATAAACGGCATGACATAGCAGTTGAAATACGTCACATCTTTCCCGGATCCTGCGCCGTACAATACGCGGCCCGCTGGAACAAAGTTCAAGCTGACAAGCTCTTGATAAAACTTTTCAAACCACTCTTTCCGTTTTTCCTCCGTCTTTTCCACCGCTGCCAAGCCTGTTGCATTTCGTTTCGCGATTTGTTCGTAAAAGATTTCGAGCGGTTTGTCGATCACATCAAGCGGGCGGACGACGGTTCCCGTCTCTGCTTCTTCTCCTTCGAGTACGTGTCGATATTCTTCCTCAACGAGCACTTTCGCTTTTTTTGCTTCCCAATCAATATCGACGATAAAGCCCAAGCCGCGAGCCGGGAATTTCGGATCTTCTTTAATCGTCAATACGACAAAATCGCCGACTCCCAGCGTCAATTTTTCTGTATCTTTAAATGAGTAGCGATCCAACATCACTAAACGAGAAACGCCTTTATGCGTAATTTTCATATCCTCCGTAATTGGATGCACTTGCGGAAAAAGACGAATATCCTCATTCAACTTTTCGATATTAATTTTCATTTTTTCCGAAGACGCGACCGTCATTCTCCAATCTCTCCTCTTCTTTCTATTTTTTTATTACTTTTCTGCCTGCGTGTTCTGTCTTTTCTACCTTACCATATTAACCATAAAAAAACAATATATAGTATGTTTTTTAACAAAAAACATACTATATATTGTGTTTTGGTCAACTGTTTTTCATTTTGTCAAATAAAAAAAACAATAGAAAACGGCGAAAAAAGGAGAGAAACGAAAAAATTACGCCTTTTTTGCCGATAAATGAATGATTTTCCACGTTGCCAATCAGCGTTTGAAATTCCATTCATCGCTTTCATATTTCGTTCGTGCTAGCTCATGAACATATTCTAGTTCTTCCGGCGATAACGTATATGGTTCCAGCACGATATCAAGCCCTTTTTCAAATCCTTTATAAAACGCTTCTTTCGCTTCTTCGATCGTAATCTTGCGGTTGGTCAATTCGTTAATCGCCACCGCCTTGTTTTTAAAATTGCGTTGCAGGCGCTCTTTTACCCGTTCGTTTGGATATTTAAACAAGCTGAAAAGCAAATCTTCATCCAAGTCAAGCAAAATCGAGCCGTGCTGCAAAATAACCCCTTTTTGCCGCGTCTGCGCACTGCCGGCAATTTTGCGGCCTTCGACGACAAGCTCGTACCATGACGGCGCATCAAAACAGACGGCAGATCTTGGGCTTCTTAAATCCGCTTTCTCCTCTTCCGTTTTTGGCACGGCAAAATAGGCATTTAAGCCGAGAAAACGAAATCCTTCTAAAATTCCTTGCGAAATCACCCGATACGCCTCGGTCACCGTTTTTGGCATATCCGGATGTTCTTCGGAAACAATCACACTATACGTCAGCTCTTTATCATGAAGAACGCCTCGTCCTCCTGTCGGCCGTCTCACAAACCCGAGACCATGGCGTTTTACCGCTTCTAAATCAATTTCTTTTTCCACTTTTTGAAAATACCCGATCGATAACGTCGGCGGATTCCAACCATAAAAGCGAATCGTCGGCGGAATTTTGCCTTCACTATGCCAGTCTAAAAGCGCCTCATCTAGCGCCATATTAAACGAAGGAGAACAGTATCCGGAGTCGATAAAGCGCCAAATTTCTTTTGCCATCTTTCAACCCTTCTTTTAATTTTAAAGTTTGCGTGCGTCTACTAGTTTAACAAACAATCCGAATCATGGAAAGAAAAACGCTGTTATACTCTTGGAAAATATTTTGCTTATCAAAAGCAACGCTTATATAATAGAAGTTGGCAAATGAACGGAAAGGGGGCGCTACTTGTGGAAATATTGCTTATTATTCTCGGCGCAATCATCATCTATTCTGTTGTCACCTATCTCATGCAGCGAAAAATAGTAAAAGCATTAACAGAAGAAGAATTCCGCGCCGGTTATCGCAAAGCGCAATTAATTGACGTCCGCGAACCGGATGAGTTTGCGGCTGGACATATTTTAGGAGCGCGCAATATTCCTTTGACCCAACTGCGCATGCGCATGAAAGAGTTGCGAAAGGATCAGCCAATTTATTTATATTGCCAAAACGGGCTGCGCAGCGGCCGCGCCGCGCAAATGCTGTACCGTAAAGGATACCGCGATTTGTACCATTTAAAAGGCGGTTTTAAAACATGGACGGGGAAAATCAAGAAAAAGGCTTAAGGCAACTAGAAAGGATAGATGGGAGCCGCGAAACGCTTTCATCTATCCTTTTTTCTCATCGTCAATTATAAAGAAAACAGTAGGCTCCGCTTTACTTTTTGCCAAAGTGAAGGATTTATTATGCAATAAGGTGCCCAAAAAACGTTTAGGGCACCCAGTTTAGACTGCTAGGAAATGACTTCTAACTCCGAAGGCATCACTACTTTTTCTAGTACAGAAGCCACGGCGCCGATCGCACAGCTTTTTTCCAATAACTGTGATGGAATAATGAACGGACCGTTCCCATTTTTCACTAATATCCTTTTTTCGACTTCTTCCCGTGCCGGCTCCAGCACCCATTTGCCCGCCTTGCCAATCGTACTGCCGACAATAACGGCTTCCGGGTTATACGCATAAATGATATGTAAAATGCCGATCCCCAGGTAATGGCCGACCTCCGCCAATATTTGCGCCATTTGCTTGTCGCCGCTTTCAGCTAATGCGCGTACTTTCTCTACGGAAAAGCCTTCTAACATGGAATGATAATGTTCCTGCTCGAGCCGACGCTGAATATACTTTTCTGACGCGTACATCTCCCAACATCCGTTATTGCCGCAGCTGCAACGAAAGCCGTGAACGTCAATGACATGATGGCCGATTTCGCCGGCAATGCCATCAATCCCGCGGTATAGCTGGTTGTGAATGATGACTCCGGCGCCGATCCCGATCCCGGCGCTGACATATACAAAATTCGCAAACTCTTTGCCGGCGCCAAACCATTTTTCACCGAGCGCCGCCAACTTTGCTTCGTTTTCAATAATAATCGGATAATTTGGCCATTGTTTTTGAAGAATGGAAGAAAGGGAAACATGATCCCAATGAAGGTTCGGCGCAAATACAACAAGCCCTTCTTCCGCATCCACAATCCCTGGCACGCCAATGCCGATGCCCATTATTCCATACGGAGTAGTCGGCGCCTGGCGAATGGCTTCGTGAATCATCGCGATCATTTTTTCGATGATTGTTTCCTGCTTTTCATTGGCACGAAAATGGCACATCTTCTCCCAAATGATCTCGGCGTTTAAGTCCGTTAACACGGCATAAATGTAGTTGACCCCCAACTCTATGCCGATTAGTGAGCCAGCCGCTTCGTTAAAGCGGAGCATGAGCGGCCGGCGGCCACCGGTGGAAACGCCAATTCCGCTTTCGCTGACAAAATGTTCGGAAATTAATTCATCGACTAACGCTGATACCGTAGCCTTGTTTAATCCGGTGATTTTGGCGATCTCCGCCCGCGAAATATTATTTTTTTCGCGAATCAGCTTTAATACGATCTGTTTATTGATTTTTTTGACGAGTCCTATATTTCCTGTTCGCACCATATACGGTCATTCCTTCTGCAACCTTTTTTAGTATGCCGCGCGAATAGGCGGATGAGTCTCTGATCAATATCCATCGCCAGCGGCTGTATGAAAAAAGTTTATCTCGTGAGCCATGACATATGCAAACGCACGCAGCAATTCTTCATCGCTTACTTTTTCCCACGATCCCTGCGGCCAAAACTGATTTCACCCACTACTAATCGCTGTTCCTCAGTCTCCTATATTCCATCTTTGATGTACAATACAAAAACGACTTATTGCTTCTGTTTAATAACATTAGTTTATATACTAAACTAACATAGTTTTTATGTCAATAAAAAACAGATGAATTCATCTTCTTTGCAGAGAAAGGAACTATGTGTTTGTGGTATGGGCATTACTTTTCATTAACTAAAAGATACACTTCATCAGTCCATCACTCTCGTTTTTTGTGCACGTTCTTCTTGAAACGATTTGACAGGATAGCGCATGATTTCCTGTATGTAACCGATGAGCATCTTTTCACTTCCTTCATTATTTTCTTATTTTTCTGTCTACAATTAATATACAAAAACAAGCGATCCATTCCCAGCGGAATGAATCGCTTGTTTTATTCGTTTTATTGTTTTTGGTAGCGCAAGATTGGCTTGCGCGCAGCTGTCGTTTCGTCGAGGCGTTTGACAACGGTCGTATGCGGTGCTTCTTGCACGATTTCTGGATTTTCTTCCGCTTCTTTAGCGATTTGAATCATCGCATCGATAAACGCGTCTAACGTTTCTTTCGATTCGGTTTCCGTCGGCTCGATCATCATGCATTCCTCGACAATAAGCGGGAAATATACTGTCGGCGGATGGAAGCCGAAATCCAGCAAACGCTTAGCAATATCGAGCGTGCGGACACCGAGTTTCTTTTGCCGTTTGCCCGACAAGACAAATTCATGCTTGCAATGGCGGTCGTACGGCAACTCGTAATATTCCGCGAGACGGCGCATCATATAGTTGGCATTTAACACGGCATATTCCGTCACCGCTTTTAAACCGTCTGGACCCATGGAGCGAATATACGTGTAAGCGCGGACGTTAATGCCGAAATTGCCGTAGAAAGGTTTTACGCGTCCAATCGCTTGCGGTCTGTCATAGTCCAAATAATAGCCATTTTCCCCTTTTGAAACGACCGGCTTTGGTAAAAACGGGATAAGGTCCGCTTTCACCCCGACTGGACCGGAGCCTGGACCGCCTCCACCGTGCGGACCAGTAAATGTTTTATGCAAGTTGAGATGCACGACATCAAAACCCATATCTCCCGGTCTTGCCTTGCTTAATACAGCATTTAAATTAGCGCCGTCATAGTACAGCTTTCCGCCAGCTTCATGCACAATCTCGGCCATTTCTAAAATATTTTTCTCAAACAAGCCGAGCGTATTTGGATTTGTAAGCATCAATGCCGCTGTATCCGGGCCAACGACGCGTTTTAAATCTTCTAAGTCCACTAACCCGTCTTCTGTCGACTTGACAGTAACGGTTTCAAAACCGGCTACCGTTGCGGAAGCTGGATTCGTTCCGTGAGCGGAGTCAGGAATAATCACTTTCGTCCGGTGAAAGTCGCCGTTTGCCTCGTGATACGCACGAATCATCATCAGCCCTGTCCATTCGCCGTGCGCTCCCGCCGCCGGCTGTAGCGTAACGGCGTCCATCCCGGTGATTTCTTTTAAATGCTCCTGCAGGTCATACATTAATTCTAACGCACCTTGCACCGTTTCCTCAGGCTGAAGCGGATGAATATGAGCAAATCCAGCGAGACGTGCGACATTTTCATTGATTTTCGGATTGTATTTCATCGTACAAGAACCGAGCGGATAAAAGCCGGAATCGACGCCATGATTCCGTTTGGACAATGCGGTGTAATGGCGCATAATATCGAGTTCCGACACTTCTGGAAGCTCCGGCTCCTCCGTACGAATATAATCGGCCGGTACGACATCTTCGATATGGACAGCCGGAACATCTAACTCCGGCAAACTATAGCCAATGCGCCCAGGTTTGCTTAATTCAAAAATAAGCGGCTGATCTTTATGCATGACAATCCCCCAATTCTTTCACGAACGTGTCGATTTCTTTTTTTGTTCGCAATTCGGTTACCGCAATTAACATATGATTTTGCAATTCCGGATAATCGCGGCCGACATCATAACCGCCGATGATTCCTTTTTCAAGAAGGCGTTTGTTCACTTCCGCCACCGGCTTGCGAAGCCGGATAACAAATTCATTGAAAAACGGCCCGGTAAACGGCACATCAAACCCATGTTTGACGAATTCATTTTTCGCATACTGCGCTTTTTGTATATTCATCGCCGCCATTTCTTTCACACCTTTTTTGCCAAGCGCCGTCATCGCAACAGAAGCAGCGAGCGCGTTTAGCGCTTGGTTCGAGCAAATATTGGACGTCGCTTTATCGCGGCGAATGTGTTGCTCGCGCGCCTGCAATGTCAACACAAAGCCTCGTCGTCCTTCTTCATCGCTCGTCTGTCCGACAAGGCGTCCAGGAATTTTGCGTATTAGTGCTGATTTGACGGCAAAATAGCCGCAATGTGGTCCGCCAAATTGCATTGGAATGCCAAATGGCTGGGCATCGCCGACAACGATATCTGCGCCAAACTGTCCTGGCGGAGTAAGGATGCCAAGAGCAAGTGGATTGCTCGCAACAACGAACATGCTTTTTCCGCTATGGGCGATCGGTTCGATGTCTTTTAGCGGTTCAATTTGTCCGAAAAAGTTTGGATATTGAACAATAACACAAGCAACTTCCTCATCCATTTCCATCTTTAATGCCTCTAAGTCGGTTACGCCATTTTGAAACGGAATTTCTACGACACAAAGCCGCTGTCCTTTTGCGTATGTTTTCACCACATCGCGGTATTCCGGATGAACCGTTTTCGATAGCAATACTTTTTTCTTTTTCGTATGCGCAGCACTTAATAGCATTGCTTCCGCTAGCGCTGTGCCTCCATCGTACATGGAAGAGTTCGCTACATCCATTCCTGTCAATTCACAAATCATCGTTTGAAACTCGAAAATCGCTTGCAGTTCGCCTTGCGAGATTTCCGGCTGATATGGAGTATATGCTGTGTAAAATTCAGAACGTGAAATAACATGATCCACAATCACAGGAATATAATGATCATACACTCCTGCACCTAAAAAGGACGTATATTTTTTCGTATCCGCGTTTTTCTCTGCAAGCGCGGACAGTTCTTTGAACAGTTCCGGCTCCGATTTCGCCTTTTTAATGTTTAACTCGCCGCGAAAGCGTACGCTTTCCGGAATATCTGCAAACAAATCATCAATCGAATCAACGCCAATTACTTTCAACATTTCCCGCTTATCTTCTTCTGTCATCGGCAAATAACGATGAAGCACGTCCATTCTCCCCTTTTTTTTCTTTACTTTGCCCGCTTATAAAACGGAGTTGCGATTACTTTCGCTTTCAAACGTTTACCGCGGATTTCGACTTCTACTTCCGTATCCATCTCGGTAAATTCTGTTTTTATAAGCGCTAGGCCGATATTTTTCTTCAATGTCGGTGATTGCGTTCCAGTCGTGACAAATCCGATTTCTTCTCCATTGGCAAACACTTTATAGCCATGGCGCGGAATGCCTTTGTCAATCATTTCGATCCCGACCAGTTTTCGCGCTGTTCCTTCTTCTTTTTGTTTTTTCAATACATCTTTTCCGATAAAATCGGCATCTTTGTTCGTTTTCACCGCAAATCCAAGACCGGCTTCAATAGGGGTAATGTCTTTCGATAGCTCTTGTCCGTAAAGCGGCAGCGTCGCTTCAAAACGAAGCGTATCGCGCGCACCGAGTCCGCATGGAAGCACTCCTTCTTCTTTCCCTGCTTCTAAAATGGATTCCCAGAGCGCTACGGCATCTTCTCTTCGGCAATAAATTTCAAAACCATCTTCCCCAGTATAACCGGTACGGGAAACAAGCGCTTTTACGCCGTTAATATTTATATCATCTTGAAACGAGAAAAATTTGATTGCCGATAAATCGGTATTCGTTAATTTTTGTAACACTTGTTCTGCAAGCGGCCCTTGCAAAGCAAGTTGAGCAATTTCCTGAGAAATGTTTACAAGTTCCACATCGCCAAATAAGTGGTCATGCAGCCACTCAAAATCTTTCTCAATATTGGCGGCATTGACAACAAGGAGATAATGGTCATCCGCTTTTTTATAAATTAATAAGTCATCCACCGTTCCGCCATCTTCATAACACATAAGCGAATATTGCACACGGCCGTCTGTCAATTTCGATACATCGTTCGTCATCATTTTTTGCAAAAACGCAAGGCTGTCGTCCCCTTTAACGACAAATTCTCCCATATGTGATACATCGAATAAGCCAGCACGTGTACGCACTGCTTCATGTTCTTCTTTAATGCTGGAAAATTGAACAGGAAGCTCCCATCCGCCAAAATCGATTGTTTTGGCACCATAACGCTCGTAAACAGCAAATAACGGCGTGCGTTTTAGCATTTCTTCCCCTCCTAATTTTTTACATAAACGCAAAAAGGACAGACTCCTCCCTACCATGATGAGTGGAGGCTCTGTCCTGGCACCTGAAAGTTTCCCTATTGTAAAATAGGTTTCCTCTTTGGTGGTTCACAAGGTCGTGAACACTCTCCAGAGCTGCGTCAAACAAGAGTCTTTTTGCCTGAGAGATTCGCGTTTCCGCTTGCTCCTTCGGCGCTACATTACGTAGTCTCTCCCCTTGTTCTCATCCGCGGCCATATATAATTTTCAAGAAAATGGGCACACTATTAGTAAAAAATCGCAAAATAAATTTTAACTTTCTAACTTTACTATTATACTACCATTAAAAAATGGAAAAGAGCAATAAAAAAATAAAAAAATAAAAAAATAACCGAACTTTTTAATGTTATTAAACAACAAAAAACAAATAATATACGTATATTAATAAAAATTATAAATAAAACGTTCGTGAAAATAAAGGAGTTGGATGCAATGATGGACATCGAGATGGATGAAACGTGGAAGGAAGAATTTATCGAACGAATCGAAAAGGACGGGCCTTGGGCGAGCTGGGAAATGTATCAATTAGCGCTCGAGGCTGCTGCGCATTTAAGCGTACCTGAGTTTGACGGCCTGCAGGCGCCAAAACATTTGCCACACTTGACTCCGCTTCCTCATCAGCTTGAAGTTGCAAGGCAAGTCGTCGAAAACATGAATGGAAAAGCGATTCTTGCCGATGAAGTCGGTCTTGGAAAAACCATTGAAGCAGGCCTTATTTTAAAAGAATATATGATCCGCGGGTTGGTAAAAAAAGTGCTGATTCTTGTCCCTGCCTCTCTTGTATCGCAATGGGTAAAGGAGCTAAACGAAAAGTTTTTTATTCCTGCCGTGCAACAGAAAAAAAGCTATGTGTGGGAACAATGCGATGTCGTCGTATCCTCGATCGACACGGCAAAAAAAAGCCCGCATCGGGAAATTATTTACAAACAGCAATACGACATGGTCATCATTGATGAAGCGCACAAGCTGAAAAACAATAAAACAAAAAACTATGAGTTTGTTCAAAATTTAAAAAAGAAGTTTTGCTTGCTCCTAACAGCGACGCCGATTCAAAACCGGATTGAAGAAATTTTTAACCTCGTTTCCCTACTAAAGCCCGGTCATTTAGGAAACGCAGAATATTTTGCAAAAACGTACGGAAAAACGCGCTCTTTACAAACAAATGAACATTTAAAAGCACTTATTAATAAAGTCATGATTCGCAACCGCCGCATTGACACTGGCATCGAATGGTCCAAACGCCACGTAAAAACCGTGCTTATTGAGTTTACGAAAGAGGAACGAGAATTGTATGAGGCGGTACAAGCGTTAAAATATGATGGATCACTGTTATTTGGCAATCAATTTTCACTTATCACCATGTTGCGGGAAGCGTGCAGCAGCCGCGAAGCGCTATTTCTTACCGTAAAAAACATGATGGACAAGTACGAAGGAGAGGTTCCAGATTCTTTCCACAAACTAATGAAAAAAATAAATGCCGTTACAACCAATTCGAAGGCAGAAAAAGCGTTGCAGCTTATTCAATCCATTAATGACAAAGTCATTATTTTTACTGAATACCGGGCGACCCAGCTTTATTTGCAATGGTTTTTAAAGCAGCACGGCATCTCTTCCGTCCCGTTCCGCGGCGGATTTAAACGTGGAAAAAAAGATTGGATGAAAGAGTTATTTAAAAATCATGCGCAAGTTTTTATCGCAACAGAAGCGGGCGGAGAAGGAATTAACTTACAATTTTGCCGCCATGTCATCAACTATGACCTGCCTTGGAACCCAATGCGGCTCGAACAACGAATTGGACGCGTTCACCGGCTCGGTCAAACAAGCGATGTGTACATTTACAATTTCGCTGTAAAAAATACAGTGGAAGAACATATTTTAACGCTGTTATATGAAAAAATTCGTCTATTTGAACGGGTAGTTGGCCAATTGGATGACATTTTGGCAAAAATGAACTTCGCGAATTTGGAACATTATTTGCAAGACGCACTCCTGAACTCTCGAAGCGAAGGAGAAATGAAAATTAAAATGGAGAATATTACCGCAATGATTGAGCTAGCAGACCAGCTTGCCAAAGGAGGGGAACAATATGCAGCAACATGAGATCCACCAATTTTTAGAACGATATTTTCGCGCCAATGAATGCGACATTCTCGAAGCAGATGACGGATATATAAAAGTGCAATTGTCGATTGAAATGGATAAAGAGTTAATGAATCGCCCGTTTTATTGGCATTATATTGAGCGAACCGGCGGCACGCCTGCACCGATGCAACTAACGCTTATTACAAAACAAACGGAGAAAACAAACTCACTAGAAGGAGAACGGCTGCATTTTGGTTCACCTAGATTGCATCAAATTTTCCGCTCCGCGCAAAAACGCGGCGGCTTCATTCGCTTGTATGAGGAAGTAGATACTTACCAGCAATCACACATTCCACTTCATCCTTGGCTTGGATTAAACGTGAAAATTTCTTACCAGTGTGACAGAACGAAAGATCAAATTTTGTCACTCGGATTGCACTTAATCAGCGGAACAATTATCGAGCAATTTCATGACCGATTACAGAAACTGAAGCTTACCCCGAAAATACCTGATTATTGTTTTACGATTTCCCCGCTCATCAAACCAAAAAGCGGTATTGGACGTTTAGAACAATACATTCGTAGACACATCTTTCAAGATGATCACACATGGGCGGAAAAAGCGAAAGAAAGATGGGCAGAAGATTTGGCGCTTCTTGATCATTTTTATGAAGGGATGGAAGAAAAACCAGAATGTTATTATATTGAAAAAGAAGCGCTTGAAGAGCAGTATAAACCAAGAATTATCGTTTCCGTCATTAACGGAGGACTATTTTACTTGCATCCCCGTTCCTAATCGTTCTGTTTTCGCTAACTGCTATTGAAAAAGGAGCGTTTCCGTCATGGGAACGCTCCTTTACGAATGGCGCCGAAATAAGAGACGAAGAGAGATAGGAATCATTCCAAACCAACGGTATAATAGCGGCGGCTTCTCCTGTTTGCGCTGCATCCGCTTTTTCTTGCGCTCTTCTTTCGACAAATCCATATAGGTTACAAGCTGTTGGGTGACAAACTTTACGTAATCGTTTGTCGACATACATGCCACCCCCTTTTCCATTAGCTTTTCCATTCTTTTTCTACTTTAATCACATTTGCAATCTTTTCGGCCATTTTGCTCCACCGTTCGATTGGTTGTACTGACGCTTATATCTTCTTCTCGATAATAAGGAAGAGTAATTTTTCAATTCATCAAAATGAAGTAACGGATAATAATGAATCACAAACCGTTTATCACGAATTATTCTCCGTCCATTCGATAATATCAAGGGATGGAAATAAAACGATAAACGTAGCGCTATAGCGAATTCCTCCATCGGAACGGGCAAAAATCAAAGCTTTTACTTTCGTTTCATCAATTTTTTCCCACTTATAATTTGCTTTGCCAATCGGGTAAACAAAAACCCCCTCATTCCCTTGTAAATCGGGAAAAGATGCAATCTGTTTTTTGACATCAAAAACCGCCATTTGCATAATCGAATCGACTTCATACGATTGTTGCTCGTACGCGATTGATTCCATTTCCACCTGATACAATTCGAGCACATGAGAAAATGCTAACAGAAAGAAAAAAGAAACCACGACTGTAATTGGAAAAATCATACCGCTTTGATTTCGCATCACAAACGCCACCTTGCTAAAAAAGTCGAGAAATAAACGCTTCATATGTTTTTCCGTCCGTCGCTCTTACATGAAGAAAAATTCCGTGATTGGTCAATGTATATGTGACATTTTCGACAAATTGCAGCGCCGTTTCATTGCCTGTGCCGTTTACTTGTCTGCGAATCGATGAGCGGTATAGGTCAAAACTGACTTGATCCCCTGTAAATTTTTCTAAATATAGCGTCGTACCATTGCTTTTCCATTGTTTCGATTCATTTAACTCCCTTTTGAGCTGCTGTACAAAAATTTCCCACTCGATACGATGAAATCCATTAACATTCTCATATGTGAATAAACGCGCATCTAAAAGAAGCGGCAACAATGATGTAATCAGTAAAACGATCAACAAGACGATCAGCATTTCTAAAAAAGTAAACCCATTTTTCGAACCGATCATCGTTTTACATATCCACACCTTTCTGCGCTGCGGTTTGCGTAGTCAGTCCAACGTACGCATACTTTCCACATATCGTTTTCTTCGTAATCCGAATGAATCACAAATGTTGTTCGTCCATCTACTACCGTCATTTCTTTGTGGATATTTTCTTCGTATAATGCCGCATCCAATATTTGTTGCGCCTTTGCTTTTAGAGCAATATTTTGACGCTCCATCATTATTTGTGCAAACAAAGGCAACAATACTGTTGTAATAACGAGCAATAACGCCAAAGCAAAAACCGCTTCCACTAAGGTAAAGCCATTACAGTTTTTGCACATAAAACCTCCCTTTTCCTAGCAAAAATACGATTTTATATGTTCTATCTTTTCTTTTTAACAATAGCGATCCCGCTTTATTGATATTTCCGTTTTCTAAAAAAATGAGCGGCATCGTCAATGTAGTCAGCTGAAATTTCCATTCGCTAGAGATCGATCGTTTTAAAATCGTTTTCTCTGATGTTATTTCCGTGATACGATACTCTGGGTGATTTTCCGAAAACGTAACCGCTACCGATGTTTTATGGGTCATTGCATATTGTTGTGCATACAACAAATCATTGCGGAGCTGTGTAATGATATACATTTCTGTTTTCTGTTTCGCAACGCTGTTTAAAGAAGGGAAAGACACCGCCATCAATACCGTGATGGCGGTTAAAACAAGAAGCATTTCAATAAAGGTGAAGCCATCATTACGCGCCACTTTCACTTACTTCCCCGTTGCTATTAATTTGAATTTTATGTCCGTTTGGACAATGGTCTGACTTAATATACTTTCCATCAATAAGCTGCTGTATTGTCGGAATTTGTTTATGTTCCATTTCATATGCCTTCACTTGGGCTTGGACGGTGTTCACAAACGCTTCACATCCTTTGTTATTAATCATTCCATTGTGTTTCGTTATATTTGGAATGACAATAAGCAATAAAATAGAAATAACCATTAATACAATTAACATTTCGATTAACGTAAACCCTTTTTCATTCATTGGCATTTTCCCTCCTATAAATTGTTCATCATCGAAAACATCGGAAGCAAAATCGCTAAATACATGCAAATAACGAGAATGCCCACAAAGGAAAGCAAGATCGGTTGAACGAGTTTCATCGATGTTTCTATACGATCTTCCATTGTTTGAAAAACAATTTCGCTATAATGGCTTAATTCTTTTGCCAATTCTCCGTTTGATTGCCCGTGGCGAACGACAAGCGCCAACTCTTGTTCGTAGTACTCACGTGACGCGACAATGGCATCTAACGATATTCCTTTGACAAGCTGTTGTTTCATTCTTTTTCCTTCCTCACGTAAAAAAGGGAGTTTCTCTTGCCGCTCAAATATTTGCAGCGATTCATAAATAGATAAACCACCTTGTAATAAATGGCCTAATTGCATTGCGAACATATGCGTAAAATATAGCTTCGCAAAGGAACGAATAAAAGGGATTTTCATTATTATGTTGATCTGTGTAGGTATTTCGAGTTTTTGAAACCAGCTAATGTATAAAAGAAAACAAGCAATAGCGAAAACACCTAAAACGCCAAACATATTGGGAATGATCGAAACAACTTGAATAAAAATAGAGGTAATGGAAGAAGAAGATAACGATGCGGAAAACTGAAAAAATTGAGGAAGGAGCACATGTTGCACGATCGCTAACATCAATACCATAAAGAAAAGCAAAAATAGCGGATAGCTGCTGGTTTTCCGAAACCTTTGTAAATATTCAGCCTTGTGCAACAGCATTTTCCCTGCTTCCGCGATTCCATGTGACAAATCGCCATGTTGTTCGGCAAAAAACAAATAGCCGATTGCTTCCCGATGAAAATGAAGCGGGGCAATCGATTGATAAAAAGGCAGTCCAGAACGAAGATGGGAAAGACAATGCTGTAAGTCGCGGCGGCGGGAAAGAGGTTGCTGAATTTCTAGAAATTCAATGGCTTGAGATAATGAATACCCTTTTTCAAGCAAGTCTCCAAGCCGCACTAAAAATGCTCCTTGCTGACGCAGCGGCCATTTTTGTTTATTCATTTTCTCCCCCCTAGCCTTTTCCGATGGAATGTCAAGAGGCGATGGCGTCCCTCGTTTCTCCACCAAATTCCTTATTTATCAAACTTTTGACACTACCTGTAAAGAAGGTGTGCTGGCAAAAATCCAAGAGCAACTCCTTTTCGAATAACGTGTTGCAACGTATAGTAGTGATGCGTCTTTTCCTTTGTTTGTACGGATTGAATGGCGTTCGACAAAGCATTCCCATACAGCAGTTCATGGACAGCAGCGCGGCGAATGGAGCGATATTTACGGCAAAATATGGAGCAATGTTCACCGCAAAACGGGCATACTAAGTCCACGAGCCGCTGTGCGACCACGGCGAGCAATGTTTGCTCAATATCTCCAAGCGGAATCCCGAATTCACGCAAACGGTAAATCGCACCAACAGCGTTTTTTGTATGCATGGTCGTAGCAATCAAATGTCCCGTCATTGCTGAGCGTACCGCAATTTTTGCGGTCTCGGCGTCGCGAATTTCGCCGATCATAATCACATCCGGATCATGGCGCAAAACAGCTTTTAAACCGGTTGTATACGTAATTCCCGCTTTCTCATTAATTTGCACTTGCAATATGTTGTCAATTCGCTTTTCAACAGGGTCTTCCAATGTGATGACATTGCGATGCCACTCATATTGGCAAATGCGCAATAACGTATATAATGTTGATGTTTTGCCTGATCCAGTTGGTCCTGTAAAAATAATTAATCCTTGGGGCTGCCGAAAAAGGGAAAGTAACGTTTTCGTGGCATTTGCAAATAGAGAAAGTTGTGATCGAGGAATAAAAAAATTCTGCGGAAGAAGCCGGATAACGAGGCTTTCATCATACGATGTCGGTAATGTGGAGAGACGTAAGTGAATGATTTCTTCCTGATGCCTTGCTTCCATCGCTCCGCTTTGCGGACGGCGGCGTTCGCCAATGTCCATCCCTGCTAAAAATTTAAAATGCGTAATAAGCCGCTCGCACATTTCTTTTGTCAGCGCTTCCTTTTCCATCAGCAATCCATCTAACCGGAAACGCACAATCGCATCGTCTTTGCGCGGAACGATATGAATGTCAGATACATGAAGCAAACTCGCTTCTTTTATGAGACGATCGGCAACATATTCAATTTCATTCATTTGCTCATCCTATTCCCCCTTTCTCCGTTTATGTATTCGACTTGCTTTTTTATTTTCCTGCTTCAAAAATAAAAAAATTTCATGAACATTTAATGAAATTTTCACGATATTTATGATGATAGTGCTAAATATCATTTCTTCTGAAAAAGCCGTTGTATTATAATGAACTTAGTAATTTATCCGTCTAGGAGTGATGGAATATGGAACAAACATTAAAAATTACAAACGTATTGGCAGATCCAACACGCTACCATATTTATGAATACATTACAAAAAAGCATAAGAAGGTATCTGTCCAAGAAATTGCAGAAGCGTTTAACATCCATCCAAATGTCGCCCGCCTTCATTTAACAAAGCTTGAGGATGTAAATATGATCGTTTCGGAAACACAAAAAACAGGAAAAGGAGGACGGCCGAGCCGGCTTTATCGTCTATCTGACAAAGTAATTCAACTACATTTTCCATTTCGGGATTACCAACTTCTCTCAAAAATCGCCATTCAAACAATAGCGAAGCTTGGTGATGTTGGAAAGCAAGCGCTATATGAAACAGGAAAAAATTTCGGAAAAGAACTCGTTGCCCAGCGAATCCCTCATGACCAATCTGTGCAAGAATTAACGTTTGCGGAAAAAGCGGAGATCGTGAAAGAAGCAGCAGAAGCGGCGGGACTTTATCCAACGTTTGAATATAATGAAAAAGAAGGTAAAATATATTTACAAGTTTTCAATTGTCCATTTAAAGAAATCGCCCTTCAAGAACCAGAAATCATTTGCCAAATGCACTATGCATTTTTGCACGGAATGTTTGAAGTTCTCTTTCCAAACGTCGAGCTAGTCGAAATGGAAAACATGATGAAAGGCTGCAACTATTGTTCATATCGGGCGAATTTAGTAAAGTAAGCGCTTATGCAGATGATCATCGCTTTTCTGCCGAAATCGGCAGAAAAGCATTTTTTATGGCCACAGCGGTCCATCTTGTTTTCAGTGTATCGACTTATTATTGAAAGCATTATTTACATTCTCATAAATTGTACATTATAATAATTAAAGATAGGGACTTGGTCATAAAAAGGAGGGATACATAATGGATCGAATGTTCCGCGTCTTAGCATTTTGGACCGGCATTTTTGCAGTCATGTTTTATCTCGGACATATGCATACGACCTCATTAATTTTCTTTGGTCAAACAGTGTTTTTCCTATTTCTCGGTTTTTTGAAATTGACAGAAAGAATGTACATTTATATTTTCGGAGCATACTTAACAATTTTCTTCGCTGCATTTACGTATTGGACAACATTTATGATGGTCCCTGGCATGGGAGAATAAGAAAAATGAGCGGGAGGATAATTTCTCCTGCTCATTTTTTGTGACCAGTCAGGCAAATGATAAAAACTCTGGCTGTACCCATATATCATCCCAATGAATACGAACTCCTTTTTGTTGGATCATTACATGGAAATCCGTACTCATCCCTCCATCCATGATCAATGAACGAATCGCCCGATTTTGCCGGCTTTTTTCGGAAAATGGATTCGAGTCATTATGTTCTTCTAAATATAGCAATATTCCTGCAGCGAGCAAAAAGCGGTCTTGCCTTAGCATAGAAACATATTGCCATCCTGCTTGTTTGCCATACATTCGTAACGCATCCCACTGAATATGAGCAGTCAAATCCATTTCTCCAGGATACATAAGCGGATTTGTTATTAGATGATGGCGATAATACCCTCGCAAGCTTCCTTGCCGTCTTGCCGGCAATTGCAGCTCTTCATCCGTATAACCATAATCAATAGTAAACATCACGCAATGACGAAAAAATGGGGCTGTCTCCAAAAGAAATGTTTTCAGCGCAAGCGGCACTTCTAAACGTTGCCCGTCCGCTAAAGAAAGCTGTCTTTCGTGCAAATATTGAATAATATGTTCATTTTCTAACGGATATTTTTCCTCTACCAACTTGTGGTCATCAACAGTAACAAACAACTCATACACTGTTCCGTTCTCCTTTGTGATGACATGAACGGGAAAAGCATCAAAAAACTCGTTGCTAAAAACGATTCCCGAAAACGAGGATACATGCTGTTGGAATTCTTTTATATCTTTATATTGCTTCACTTTTTCAGCAACATCGCCAAGTGTTTCCAATTGTTTTACCCGATGGGCAGGACTTGTTTCAATCATCGTATATGTTAGCTGCCTGTATGTATTTGGACTTTTTGCTTTCCACTCGTTTAACACGGCACGAGCGAATCTGCCATCTCCACCCCCAAGTTCACAAATATGCGGCGGCACATTTTGCCTCTCTACTAGACGAAGAAAAAAAGAAGCAAACAGCTTGCCAAACACATCAGAAACATGGCTGTTTGTAAAAAAGTCTCCCTCTTTTCCTATTTTCGTTTTTTTGCGCATATAATAACCGCACCATTCATCGTATAAAGCAAGTTGCATGTAATCTGCATACGATAATCGCCGCAGCTCCGAAGTTTTGATTGCTTCATAAATCGGGTTCACCACTCGCATATTTCCTTCTCCTATTTTTGTTTTCACTATTGACATAGTAAAAATACTGTTATATTGTTATAGATAGTAGCTTAACTATATCCCCTCCCATTATATGGATAGAACATCCCCCAAAAACCCTTCTTCTTAAAGAAGGGTTTTTTGTTTTTAAAAAGCAAAACGTGCCGCTTTTGCAGTAGTTAAAGAGAATTCGACACGTTTGCTTTTTCATTCACCATCTTCTCCTCTTTTCCTATTGAAAAGTCAAAAATCTCCTCCCTTCAAAGAAAAGAAGGAGCGTTAAAATCCATGCAAAAATGGATTTGTATCCATTTCTGCTCCAATTGTCGTTTCGCGCCCATGCCCAGACAATACGACTGTTTCTTCCGGCAATGTAAGCAGCTTATCATGAATGCTGCGCAATAGCTGTTCATGATTTCCACCTGGTAAATCAGTGCGTCCAATGCTTCCTAGAAAAAGGACATCTCCCGAAAACACCGCTTCAATCTCTTTACAATAGTAAGAGATGCTTCCTGGAGAATGTCCAGGTGTTTCCAAAAGTTCAAAAGCAAAGTCTCCAATTTGCAATGTTTGTTCTCCTCGCAAACAAGTCGGTTCATGATGAACAACCACTTGACCGATGCCAAAATAAGCAGATCCGTTTAAATCAGGATCAGTCAGCCACTCTTTTTCATTTTCATGAATATAAATTGGAAGCTCCCATTTCTTTCTCACTTCATTGATGCCGCCGATATGATCGAAATGTGCATGTGTCAGCAAAATCGCAAGTGGTGTTAATCCTTGTTCTTCAATATGGCGTACAATTTTATCCCCTTCGCCTCCCGGATCAAAAATAACACAAGTTCCATCATCATGCGATAAAATGTACGCATTTGCCTGAATCGGCCCAACTGGAATACGTTTCCATTCCATCATGATTCCTCCCTATAATTAGACATGGTTACAAATTGAAGAAAATCCATTGGAGAAGATAGCGGCAGATAAAGAAGCGGACCGTTTATCCACTTTTCCAGCTTCAACAAAAAAGCGCTTCGTACATTTACAAGTAAATTCCTATCGCATCATCATTTTTATTTTATCTTAACATTTATCGATTTGCCATTGGTTAGTGGATTCGCTTACATATTTTCAAAAGGCATGTTATAATGGTCATGTGATGATTCATATTTTCATCCTCGACAAATAAATAAAAAATGATTACAATGAAAAGGAATTAGTCGGTTTTCTACATAATCTTGTATACGGATTATTTCGAAAAGGAGGGGAAACATAATGGGTACAGTCATTATTTTTGCATTAGTTGCACTGTTAGCGCTTTACGGAGTTGTACGCTCATTGCGTGACAAAAATATACTCGGGGTTCTTTTCGGACTTGGGGCTGTCGCTGTATTTGGCTGGTTTACCATCATGACCGTATTGCACCATGGTATTCCAACAGGCACGCATTAAAACGCAAGAGGCATTTACAAGCCTCTTGCGTTTTTTATATGTTATGATTTTCCTCAAGCCATATACAGCGCTGCTAGAAAAATGCCAAGACTATCTTCATAAATCTCTGTAAACTGTTCAATTGGCAGCGGATTTACTCCTTCGCCTAATTCCACCGTATACCCTCTTCGCTTCCACGTTTGAATAAACCAATCGCGATATCCCGCATGGCTGTCAATATACTTTACTGCTTGATAACCGCTCGTTTTCGCAAATTCCTTTACCGTTTCTTCCGCCTCAGATGGCTCAAATCCTTCATATCCCCAGTATATCTCTTTTCCTTGCGTGTGAAACGCTAAAATCATGTCAAAATCACTTTCTTCCGCTAATGCAGCCATCGCCTTTGCCTCCGGTTCAGTAAGCGGTGCAAATCCCGGAAAATCACGTGGAGCAGGTGCTTTTGGAATTTTACGGGCTCGTTCGACTTCCCATTTCGCCGGAAATTGATTATTTAAATCAACGCCGCGAATGTTCGCTTTCCATTGTGAAAAGTCATCGGAGAATCCTCCATTCATTCGAATCACTTCGCTACGATACGGTTCTTGCTCAGGGGGACCGTGTAAAACGAGGTCGACGCCATCTGGATTCACCATCGGCACAACAGATAATGTCACTTTTTTATAATAATCAAGCATATGATGTCCTCGAAGCGGCTCACTGTTTGTCACTGCTAGCAAGTAATCGTTGAGAAACGTCATGATAATCGCCGTTGTAATCCATTCGTTCGCATGGAACGAACCGTTCAGATGAACGCGAATCGGCCCTTGGCCAATTTTTATTTCGATTAATGGCAATCCGAGCACACTATATCCGATCGTTCTTGTTCGCACGAATGGATAACAGCGGCAAAGTGCTTCAATATCTTGATGTAGTGCGGAAAAATCGTATGTTTTCTGCCCTTGAACAACGCGGGAAATCACTCTCTTTGGCAGCTGCACTGATCCGCTGATAATTTCAGGCGTTCCTTTCATCCGTTGCAATGCTTCTTCATGCACAGGGAAAAAACTAGCCAACTCTTCCCACGTATGAACGGTTTCATATCCTGGAATACGTACAACTTCACCTGGTTCTAGTTCATCCTTTTTTATATGTGGATTAGAGTCTGCCAACAATTCGTAAGGAACGGAAAACCATTTGCTATACATCGCTAGCGTATCACCTAGAGAAGCATATATATTCAAAGCGGTCTCTCCTTCCTAGATGTTCTACCTTCAACATATGAGCATATGGTGTAGAAAATGAAAAATAAAAAACGATTCATCGGCAGATGTCCTTTCGATGAATCGTTTACCTCTTGCATATTCACTTTCTAATCAAACAGACAGTGACATTTTTGCCAACCATGCACCGCCAATTACTCCCGCATCATTGCCAAGCGTCGCCAATACAATCGTGGCTCCCTCCGCGACACGCGGAAACGCAAAACGACGGAAATAAGTACTGACACGTTCTACTAATATATTACCTGCTTTTGACACACCGCCGCCAATAACGATTTTTTCCGGATTTGACACATTCGCTGCATTCGCCAATGCCAGTCCGAGGTAAAACATCACTTCATCCACAACCTCGAGCGCTAGTTCGTCATTCGCTCTCGCCGCGTCAAATACCGCTTTGGCAGTTACGGTTTCATCGCGAAGCAAAGTCGGTTTATCCCAATGTGATAATTTTTCTTTTGCGATTCTTACAATTCCCGTAGCAGAAGCAATCGTTTCCAAACAGCCGGTTTTACCGCAATTACACGGCGCACCGCCTTTTGGAAGCATTGTCATGTGGCCGATTTCTCCACCGGCACCGTTTACGCCGTGCACAATTTGACCATTGGCAATAACCCCACCTCCGACACCGGTACCAAGTGTGACGCAAATAAGGTCGCGCGCGCCACTTCCAGCTCCTTTCCACATTTCCCCGAGGGCGGCAATATTCGCATCATTGTCCACCGCTACAGGAAGGGATGTTTCTCGCTCAAGCCGCTCTTTTAATGGGTAATTTTTCCACCCTAAATTCACCGCTTCATAAAGCATCCCTGTTTCCATATGCACCGGTCCCGGCGCGCCGATCCCAATGGCTAAAAGCCGATCTTTGCTTTCTCCAAGGTGATGTAACGTCTCCTCTAGCGATTGTGATATATGCTTTACAATGTTTTCCCCTTTGTTCGAAATATCGGTATCGATCTCCCATTTATGTACGATATCACCATCTGTTGTCACAAACGCCATTTTAGTCGTCGTTCCGCCTAAATCCACTCCAACAAGCCATTTTTCCGTCATGTTTCGTCATTCCTTTTCATTCGTTTTTCTCTTTCGAGTTGCGCCTCATGTCTTAATATAAAAAGCGCCATTTGATAATCTTTCACATCAATCAGCTGCGACTGGTATAGTTCTTTTAATTCTTCCTCCATCAGCTCTAAATCTGCTAAACGATCCCCTACATATATAATCGTTCCAAACTGTTTTAAAAGTTGCTGCACATCGTATACCGTTTTCATTGTTTCACCTGCACATTTTTTACTCAATATAAATGTATAAAGAAACGTCCATTTTCGTCAAGAAAGGAAAAAACTTGAACGCATCATGGACAATGGAAAACAAATTCATACATCTTTTCCCCTTTACGTGCATATATTGGTGACAAACTTGTCCGTGTAGGGGGCTATTATGAGAAAATTAGTTCCAATCACAATGATTATAGCAGCGTTTTTATGCATTATTTCATTGTTTCCATTTTCCTTCCATCGACCAACGAAAGAAACGATCATCTTTTTCCCGATTAATCCGCACGTAAAGTTTCATGATGCAAAAACAAAGCTTCAATTGCAGCCGCGAAAACGGGAAGGAAAGTATTCATTGCTTTGGTCAACATCGTCTTCATTAGACCGGAACGCTTACTTGCGTCAAGATATTTCCTTGCTTTTTGCAGATGGGCGTCTTGTTGATCGTCTGTCAAAATGGAAGAATAATGTCCAAACATTAGTGCAGGAAAAAAAAGTGACAGCAAAAGATAGCCATCTTTTTCAAACGATTTCTTTTCACCATGGAGAACTTCATGAAGGAAATGCAATAACAAGCAGCCAAACAATGACAAGCGATTACTTGTACGTGATCGATTCTCCGTACAGCCCGCTTGCTTCCTTTCACCGTGCAACAACAAGGGATGAAAAAGAGTGGCAAAAAGTATTAAACAAAACGACAAACGAATTTCTTCAGCAGAAAGCACAATCGCTCTTATCTCACTTCTCTATAAACAGCCAACAATATTATTCATTCTATTTGCCTGATTTAATTATTTACAATGAACAACCTTTGCCTGACCTTTCTATGGAAAAAACGCAAGAAATACTTGGGAAACTTTGGGAAGGAATATATAAATCTTATTTTCTCGGCATAAAAAAAGAGGATGGATCCATCCTCTCGCCAATCGGCAGTACAATACCGCTTATTTTAATAAGCAAAGATTATTCCCACTTAATTGTTCTCACTGAGACAAAAGATGGAGAAAAAATTCAGCTGATCCAGCAAATTTCCAGTTAGAATCCGATATATAAACCTAAGGCGGCAGCGCTCACCGTCACTAGCAATGTTCGCACTTGCCGCTTCCAATCAAGATGGTTTGGCAAATGGACAATACCCGAAGCGAGAAATCCGCCAATTAATCCGCCAATATGCCCGGCATTATCAATTCCAGGCACCATTATCCCAAATAACAGGTTGATAATAATCAAACCGATAATATTGGTTCCGATCGTTTGGAAAAATAGATGCCGATATACAGTGCCAAAATAAAGAAGCGCTCCGAATAAACCAAAAATGGCGCCTGATGCTCCTGCGGAAAGAGAAGTAGTAAATAAAAAACTGCCCAGCGTCCCAAAAAACCCCGCAATAAGATAGATAAAGAAAAAGCGCCACGATCCGTAAAGACGTTCGACCGTCATACCCAAATAGTAAAGGGCGAACGTATTCATCAATAAATGCAAAAAGCCAATGTGCAAAAAAATCGGTGTAAAAAAGCGCCACCACTCCCCTTCTTGAATAAGGGGATTAAATTTTGCGCCATATTGGATCAAAACCGCCGGATTCGTGCTGCCTCCACTCCATTCCATTAACAGAAAGACGAGCACTTGCAATGCGATAAAAATATATGTAAAAACAGGCTTCCCGTATTCAAACAATCGTCTTTCTCTTTCATGCTGTTCTCTCGCTTCCCGTAAAATATCCTGCTTCAGCCGCTCCGCTTCAAAAAATGGATCAATATCATTCACTACTGTCGGAAGGACAATAGGTGTTTGGACAATTTCCGTTAACTGTTGCAATGACATATTTACGTTTCCGGAATGAATAAGAAATGTTCGAAAAACAGCATTTCGCTTTTGTGAAAGCGGCAGCGGCTTCTCGATAAGAAACTCCCAATCGTCAACAGGAGGGTATGTGGAAACATAAATATTGACAATTTCCCTGAATCTTCTTATCCGCCGTTTTTGAATTTGTTCGGCAATGCGCCAAGCATATTCCATATCCCGCTTCAACCATTGGCTCCAATCGATGTCATAACGCACAACCCGAACAATAGGAACGTGTTTATTTTCAAGCGACTCCAGCCAAATTTCATGTGAATGATTGGACAGCTGAATTATACGATAACGCTGTTTTATAAAAAAATAAACAAGCTGCCAAAATAATAATTCCATTTTTCCATTCAAAGTCCCCTCTCCCTTCGTTCCACAAAATCAAACTCCCTATAATTCCTTTTGGCTACAAAACCATTGGAATGCATTCGTTTCGAAAAAATATCGCAAAACAATGGGAAATGGCAGCACGAAATGTCCGCTCATAGCCAATATGTCTTGAGATTAAAACATCCCACTGTTTCATTGTACCACACTTATCGAAATACTTGAGAAATGATTGTATTGCGGACAAGCGGGATATTCATTGCAAAGCGTACAAGCCATTGTTGTAAAAGGCGAACACGCAATATAGTGTTCACAATCCGGTAGCGGCAGCGATACACCACTATACTACCTATAAACATCAACACGAAATAAACAAATTTGTTCATATTCTCTTTCTCCTTCCTTACAAAAATTCCTCTTTATTGTTTTTTCCCATTCGCTTGTAAATTATGAAATCACTATAAAATAGCAAAAAACGGGCCATAAAATGGACCGTTTTTGATCATTTGCCAAGATAAATAACAAAAACATAAATAATCGTAGAACATGCAATCGATAAAACATTTACAACATCATTGTTTACAAAGCGGCTCCCTTTTATGTGCACGGTTTTTTGCCCGCAATGTTCCTTTCGTTCTGTTTTGAGACCGCATACCGGACAGCGATAAACAGTCTGCCAAGCCGCGCCGAACAATGTATCAAAAAAACTGCCGAGCCATCCAAAAAACGCTACCGTCATAATGGAAATGTTGTCCCATTGAAAAGCACTTGCAAAGCCGATAAAAGCAGCTCCCAAAAAAGCGGCAATCGTACCTAATAACGTTACCGCGCCCGATGTTCCGACTTCCGCTTTTTTGAAATTCGGCAATAACCTCGGAGCTTGCCGGCTTAAACTGCCGATTTCCGATGCCCACGTATCCGCGTTTGCAGCGGCGATGGAAATAATAAAGAGGTTAAGCCAAAGCGGCGATGGATTCAAAATGGAAAGAAAACTGATCAGTGCGGGAACTCCCCCGTTTGCAAATACTTGTATATAGTCGCGACATTCTCCTTTTTCTACTTTCTCCATCAGTTGCTGTTTTCTCTTTTTGCCAATCTTACTCCAGATGCTAGAACTAACGAAAAATATACCTAATAATATCATTCCTTTCCAGGAAAACCCTTTTCCAATGATTGTTCCAACAAGCACTGCTGCTATTGCGCCGGAAATGGAAAGGGAACGAATAAAATAGCCGCCAATCGCCACAATAGCGGAAGCAAATACGTATAACCATTCATTCATTACATCTTATAACTCCTTCGTTTGTAATAATCAATTGAACAGGGATGTCATGTTCTTCTACAGGGAGAGAGTCCATCACTTGAAATGAATAAGCTAATGAAATCGTTGGAACGGATACATGCCGCAAATAGCGGTCATAATACCCTCCTCCATATCCAATGCGATAGCCATTTTTTGAAAAACATATTCCAGGAACGACCATTATATCCATATCATTTCCTTCGACTTCGTCCGTGATCTTTTCAATCGGCTCCCACAGGCCAAAATAAGCAGACTCCAATTGAGAAAAAGATTGAATTTTCCGAAACACCATCGTTTTTGTTGCCGGATCGCATTTCGGTACGCCCACCGTTTTGCCTTCACGCCATGCTCGTTCAATAATTGGTTTTGTGTCCACTTCTTTTTCCTTGGAAATAGTAATGCCGATTGTTTTTGCGCTTTTCCATAACGGAAGCCTATACAATCTATCCGCGATTTGTTTATCATATGCTTGTTTTTCTTCATCGGTTAATTGTTGCAATTTTGCTTTTATCATCTTGCGAATTTGCTTCTTTTCCTCCATCTCCTTTTCCTCCTTCACCGGCATCCATCCGCCTAGTAAATGAAACAGAAAAAGACAAAAAGCAGCAGGAATCAATTTCCTACTGCTTACTTCGTTTCACGATGAGGTACCGCCTTTTTGCATCTTGGACAATATTTTTTTAATTCGAGACGGTCAGGATTATTGCGTTTATTTTTCGATGTAATATAGTTACGTTCACCGCATTCTGTGCAAGCTAGTGTAACGTTAACACGCATGTTTCTTCCCTCCAAACTATAATAACTTATAATCAGACTTTTCTATGATAGCATTTTTTTATGTCGATTTCCACATCTAATTTACGCTTTTTACAAATTATCAATTAAGTATTTATCGAAAAAACAAACCTATGATATAGTGAAATGGGGTGATGAGCATAATGGAATACATCATGATAGGCCTTATCGTCTTCTCTATTTTTCTTTTTTTTATTTCTTTTCTCGCAAAAGACAATATAAAACAAATGGAAGAACAGCTTGATCATCTTACACTATCATTCGCACAAGAATCATATCAATTGAAAAAACGATTGCAAGTATTAGAAGAAGAATTGTTAATTCATCATGAAAATCCGACGCATATCGCTTCGGCTCATGACAGCGATCGATCCACTTTAACCAAAAATCGTGTATTTACGCTCTATAAGCAAGGTCTTTCTTATGAACAAATCGCCCGCGAAACCGCCCTTACAACAGAAGAAGTGCGCATGATTTTAAGGGGACTGGCACGATGATGACGAAGCAGACAATACGCGCGATTGCTCTTGGAATGTTATTTGCCACTTCCGTAATCGGCGCTGCTTACTACATGGAATTCGACACATTGACAGCGACAAAACTTCATGACGCACTGAAAAAAGAAGGGCTGATTGCAATCAGTGAATCAGAATATAAAAGGTTAAAAGAAGCAGCTAAACAGGATAATCCTGCTTCTGTTTCCGACCATCCACCTTCATCCAAAACCATATATGTTTACTTTCTTACGATTCAAAAAGGCGAAGTGCCAAACGACTTCGCACAAAAGTTAGAAGATGCTCATATTATTTCCGATGCTAACGCATTTGTAACCTATTTAGAAACACATGGGCTGACTCGCTACGTTCGCGCCGGCACTTACAAAGTACATAGCGGTATGAGTTACGAAGAAATAGGCGATCTAATCACGAACAAATCCAAATAAAAATGGGGTTACTCCCTAAAACAAGGGAATAACCCCATTTTCGATTTTTATCCAAATCGTCCTGTAATATAATCTTCTGTTCGTTTATCTCTCGGATTCGAAAACAATTGGTGCGTATCTCCAAATTCGATGACTTCCCCGTTTAGGAAAAATGCCGTTTTATCCGAAATACGCGCCGCTTGCTGCATATTATGAGTAACGATAATAATGCTATAGTTTTCTTTCAGCTGTTGCATCAATTCTTCAATTTTCGCCGTTGACACTGGGTCCAATGCGGAAGTAGGCTCATCCATCAAAATAACATCCGGCTCAACCGCTAAACAGCGAGCGATGCATAGCCGTTGTTGCTGTCCTCCCGAAAGCATATGCGCATGCTCATGAAGGCGATCTTTTACTTCATCCCAAAGCGCTGCGGCACGTAAACTTTTCTCGACAATGTCGTCTAACACGCTTTTATTTCGTATTCCATGAATGCGTGGACCGTAAGCAACATTATCATAAATGGATTTAGGGAACGGGTTTGGTTTTTGGAAAACCATTCCGACGCTCGCGCGCAATTCTTCAACATGGTAAGAACGATCAAAAATATTGCGGCCGCGATAGCTGATTTCCCCAGTAATGCGGACATTTGGCGATAATTCAATCATTCGGTTTAACGTTTTAATGTAAGTGGATTTGCCGCAACCAGATGGACCGATAATTGCCGTAATTTCGTTTTCATAAAAAGATAAGTTAATATTTTTTAAAGCGTGATGCTCTCCGTACCATACGTTTAGTTGGTTTGTATGATATACCATCTCCTTTTTCGCGGTTTCTCTTATATTCATATGAGGCCGTTCCATTATTACTGTTACACCCATAAATGTCTCCCCTTTTATTTTGCTATAAAAAGGTAAAACCCGCCTTTAATTCACTATCGTTTTCACTAAAAACGTTTCTATCGCTCACTTATTTTCACTAAGCCTCTAAACTTAGGATACACCGGAACTATTAACGGCATTTTAATTAAATGTTAAGCTTTTGTTAAGGAAAATTTAAAAAAAGAAGGCACCATACGAAACAGTGCCTTCTTTTCCTATTCATTGTTGTTATTCATTTTCGTCCGTGTTTGTCTCTATATCTCCGCTTGTCGTATTGTTTGCAACATTTCCTTTTGCTCTCTCAGCCTTTAGCTTAAAATACGTATCTAAGATTCGTCTGCCGATTCTATTGTTAATGCCGTCGCTCTGTCCTTGCGTCGCCCAAGGAACGACAACAGCAAATGCAACTTCCGGATCGTTATAAGGAGCATATCCGACTAATGTCAAATTATATGTTGGATCATTTCGTCTGCTTTGGATCGGTCCGTCATAGAAAGCTTCCGCTGTTCCTGTTTTTCCGGCCGGCTTATATGGTGCATCGGCAAAAAACGCATACGCTGTTCCTTTCGGCTCCTGCATCACCCGGCGGAATCCTTCCTGCACCCGTTTAATATACTCCGTCTTCATATCGATCCGGTTCAATACAACCGGTTCAAAGTGTTGGACAATCGGCCCCAATTCCTTTGCGTTATCCGTCGGCTTGCGAATCTCTTTAACAATTTGCGGCTTCATCCGATAGCCGCCGTTGGCAATCGTTGATACATATTGCGCCATTTGCAGCGGGGTGTACATATCGTATTGGCCAATGGAAAGGTCTAGCAATTTCCCGGCTCCCGTTTCTTTTCCCTGAAAACCGCTAAGCTCATTTGGCAAATCAATTCCCGTCTTCACTCCCAGCCCGAATTGGCTAAAATACTTGCGAATGGTCGTGAACGCTTCCGGATTAACGCTTAACGGCCGGTGTGGGCGATACTTCCCGCCGCCGATGGCGATCACCGTTTTAAACATATATACGTTCGAGGAACGCTGCAGCGCGGTCAACTCATTGATCGTCCCCATCGTCTGCCACGATTTTTTAACGGGCGTGTCTTTGATATATAATGGTTCGTCATGGATGTAAGTATTTGGACGCAATACTCCTGTTTGAAAGCCCGACAGCACCGTCGCACCTTTTACTGCCGATCCCATGGCATATGCCGAGGTGATGTTGCCAATAGCAAAATCAACAAATTGTGTTTTTCCATTTTCACCTTTTGTGAGCAGTTTTCCGGCCATGGATAAAACTTCTCCCGTTTTCGGGTTCATCATCACCACAAACGCCCGGTCAAGCAAAGGAGAATTTCCCTTTCGCTTTGTCGCCATGATTTCTTCCTCGATGATGTTTTCCACCTGCTTCTGAAGTTCGATGTCGATCGTCAGTACAAGATCCTTCCCGCGCTCTCCGTCATATATTTGCTCTATCGAAGTCACATTGCCGGACTTGTCGACGACATTTTTGATTTTTGCCTTTTTGCCGTGCAATATACCTTCAAATTGCGCTTCAAGGTAGCTTTTCCCAACGCGTTCATTGCGGCTGTAGTCACGCGCCAAAAAATAGTCGAGCCGTTCGCGCGGAACTCCCTCATCATCTTTCGTCACATTGCCTAGTACAGAACGAAACGTATTGCCATACACATAATGTCGTTTCCAGTCAACCGTGGTATTTACCCCTGGAAGCTCCTCGAGGTGTTCGCTGACAACAGCGTACTCTCTATTCGTTACGCCCTCATTCTTCACCATTTGCGGAGTTAGCGCATATCCGCTGTCCATCTCATGTTTGATTGCGATAATTTCTAATTCTTTTTTTGTAATCTCGCGCAAATCATCTGGTGTAATTCGTTTTAATGTGAGCTCATATATTTTTTTATCGATTTCTTTTTGTGACAATCCTTGTTTTTCTAATCGTTCTCGTTCTTTTTTACTTACTTTTTTCTCTGCTTTTTCTTTTCGTGTTAAAATCCAATAATCTTTCATATCACGTTCCGTAACTTTGTCAACTGGTTTGTTGATATATTTAGCCAATTTGCGTGCAACTTCGAGCGTATCTTCCGGTTTCGTCGTTTTGGAACGCGTATATGTAATGGCATTTCTCGGAATATTATCCACAATGACGCGATGAAAACGGTCGTAAATTTTTCCGCGTGGCACTGGGGTGCTGACAATTTCATCCTCCGTACGCTCTGCCTCTTTCCGGTAATATTCCCCATAAACGATTTGTACGACACCAAGCCGTAAAATAAGTGCCGAAAACAGCAAAAACACAACAAAAAAAAGTATGTTCAATCGAAACGGCACTTGTGCTCTTTTTTTCTTTTTCAACTAGCCTCCTCCTCTTCTTTTAGCACTTACTTTTTATTGTAAAAGAAAGATGGCAACTTTTCTAGAAAAAAACCATGGGAAAAGAGGGCTGCCTATGCTGGAGAGCCCCCTTCTTCATTCGCCAACTTTGGTGAAATAAACGGATGCCTTTCTTCATTCGTTCCTCTGCCATCTAAATGAATATGTCGTACAAATAAATAAATGATGAAATGCCCTGCGCCAAGTATTAACATTAAAATCGATATTCCTGTTCTTTCGTCAAACAATGTAATCGCAGTTAAAAAAGCGAGAATGGATACGATACGCCCGCCGTTTAAAAACAACTCGCGGACAACGATATACTCAATTCGCATTTCTGCCGATTTCCAGCTTCTCCCTATCACATCAAACGTCAATGACGAATACGGAACGAGCAATAGAGGATAAGCGATGGCAATCGCAATCGCATATAAGATCAAGCGCGGATAGGAGACATGAAAAACGATAAGAAAAACAGCCCCATATAACAATAAGCCGCCACATAAAATCGCTTTTTTTCGATATTTCCGTTTCATCAACCTGGAAACAATATAGTAGGCAATAAATGATGTCAGCGAGTTCACGAAGCCAAATTTTCCTAATGCCATCTCACTTTTCGAAGTGATATACACTAATACGGAAATAACGAACATAAACGTTCCTTCGCGCAACCCTTGGAAAAAATGAGCGTTCGTAATCAACCGCCAATTTTTATTATAACGCCGTTCTTTTAAAATGCGAAGAAATAAATAATTTCCTTTCGCGGGGCGTCGTTTGAGAAAAAAACTGCAAATGACAGCAATAACAAACAATCCAAGTGAAATAGAAAAGATAAACGTATATCCTTTCGTATTTGCCAATGAAGAAATAATATATCCCGCAACGATCGGGCCAATCATTCCAGCCATAGAAGTAAGAATCCCGAAAAACCCGTTAAAAAAATCGCGAGTTTCCGGTTCGGTAATTTCAAATGTCAATACATTAAAAGCAAGCCAATAAAATCCATAGCCGATACCTAAAAGCGCACCCAGCACGATCAAGTAGTTATGGGCGCGACTTCCGGCAAGCAACACGGTAATAAAAAAAATCGCCAAAAACGATACGCCTAAACGCAATACAATAATGCGGTCCACTTTTTTGGCCAATTTTCCAGCGAAAATAAACGTCAGCGGCTGCAATGTAACAACGGACAAATTGTATAGCGCTAAATCACGAAACTCTCCAGACTGTTTCCATAAATACACATTGACAAACGTATTGGAAAGCGCAACACTCAATGCATAAAAACCGCCGATGCACAGCAGCAACACTAAGTCCCGAGTAATTTGTTCTTGACCAGTAATTTTTTTGATGATTGCCATGATAAACTCCCCTTTTTCGTCTAAAGGGTAGTGTTGCAAATTTTCGTTGTTCTATGCATCGGGGACGGAAAAAACACTTATCCCTTGCAAAAACAAAAAAAACCGGGCTAAAAGCATCCTCTACTTTTAGCCCAGTCCGTACGCTTCAGCAGCTCATTATTTCGCTTTTGCTTCGCTGTAGCGTCTTGCTACTTCGTCCCAGTTGACAATGTTCCAGAATGCAGCAATGTATTCTGGACGACGGTTTTGATATTTTAAGTAATATGCATGCTCCCAAACGTCTAAACCAAGAATTGGAGTTTTTCCTTCCATTAATGGAGAGTCTTGGTTTGGAGTGCTTGTCACTTCAAGCTCACCGTTGTTGACAACAAGCCAAGCCCAACCAGAACCGAAGCGAGTTGTAGCCGCTTTTGTAAATTCTTCTTTAAACGCAGCAAAGCTGCCAAATTTTTTGTTAATCGCATCTGCTAGTTCGCCTGTTGGCTCACCGCCGCCGTTTGGCGAAAGAATCGTCCAGAATAGAGAGTGGTTAGCATGTCCGCCGCCATTATTGCGAACTGCTGTGCGAATGCTTTCTGGAAGTGCTTCCAAATTGCTGAGCAGTTCCTCAATCGATTTGTTTTGTAAGTCCGCATGTCCTTCTAAAGCAGCATTTAAGTTTGTGACATAAGTGTTATGGTGTTTTGTGTGGTGAATGTTCATTGTTTCCTTGTCAATGTGTGGCTCTAACGCATCATAAGCATAAGGCAATTGCGGTAATTCGAAAGCCATATTAACTCCTCCTTTTTGTTTTTATGTATCCGAACGCAAAATATAGTATAACCACTGTGCGTTCGTTCAAAATTAGCTTACCAAAATTTCCACAATGTTTCAATTTATTTGCTTGTAACTCCCATTGCTTAACACACTTTATACATTAATTTAACAAAATATTAAAAATAATTCGTTACATTGGGATATGATTGAATTTCATACGGCAAAGGAGCGTATAAAGAATGAAACGACCAAAGCGGACCCGGCCAAAGTTATTCTCACTCCCATTTAAGATAAACACTGTTCGTTTCACACCGTTTTCTTTGATCAGCAATTGGAACTTACAGACCATTTTAGTGTTCGTCATTATTTTTATTACGTGCATCTCCTCCGCGGTAATCGCTTATATCGGTTATGAAAAAAACAAGCAAGTCGTCATCGATTCCATCGAACAACAAATGCAACTGTCAACGGAGGTAATGATTGAAAAAATTTCAATGTTAAAGTCTTCAACCACCAATGAGGAATTTTATAAAAAGCTGTCCTACGTGCTAGCGCTGAATCAGCGCAAGTTTAAGACCCTCGACTTGCAACCGATGCAATTTGCCATTACAAAAGAAAAAGGGATTGAAAAGTTAGGGAATTTCTCTAGCCCATTACCATCTTTGCCGAATTCTGTGATCGAACAAATCGAAAAACAGAAGAAAGGAATCCTTCATTTTCAAGGATTGACTTTATCATTTGCTCCTTCTATTGATTTAAACGGCCAAATATATGTTTTAGCTCTTAAAAAAGAAGATTATTTGCAGTCTGTTTTTGAATATAGACGGATTAGCATTCTAGTTTCGTTGATCACCATATTGTTCACAAGTTTTATTGGTTTTGTTATTATCCGCCGATTTACTCAACCGATTGCTTCGTTAAAGCAGGCGATGCGTCAAGTAGGAAAAGGAAATTTACAAACAAGAGTCCAGCTTGCTTATTCCAGCAAAGATATCCGAACATTGGCGGATGGATTTAACCAAATGGTGGACAGCCTTACTACACTCATTGAACATGTGGACGCTAGCTCGAAACATATCACCGCATCTTCAAAAACGTTGCGGCGTACCTCCGACGAAACGAAAAAAGCGTCAGAACAAATTGCCAGCGCCATATACGAAGCGGCAAGCGGTACGGAAAAACAAGCGAATTCTTCCATAAAAATTTCGCAATTTTTCCATGAAATCGCAAACGAAATGGATCAGGCAGCTGCTTCCATCGCTGATGTAGAAGCCTCGACAAGCAAAGCAAACGATCAAGCATACGCAGGAAATGAGCTTGTGGATCAAACTGTAAAGCAAATGAGTGTCGTACAAAAAACAGTAGGAGAAACAGCCGAAGCCATCTATATGTTAGGACACAAATCAAATCGAATCGACCAAATCGTCTCCTTAATTAGCAATATCGCGAACCAAACGAATCTTCTTTCGCTCAATGCGGCGATCGAAGCGGCTCGGGCTGGGGAACATGGCAAAGGATTTTCGGTAGTGGCAAATGAAATCAGAAAATTGGCTTCTCAAACTGGTCAAGCTTCTAAACAAATTCAAACCATTATTAAAGAAATTCAGCATGAAGTAGAACGAGCGGTACAATCTATGACCCGTGGTTCGCAAGTGCTCGAGCACGGAATGAAAATGGTCTATCAAACGGAGGCGGCGTTTAAAGGGATTGTCCAAGCTGTAAACAATGTTTCGCAACAGTCGAAAGAAGTATCCACTATTATTCATGATGTCAGTGCTCAAACAAAACAAATGTCCATGAGCATGGAAGAGATTGCTTCCATTGCTCAACAAATCGCTGGAAACATGGAACATGTAGCGGCCGTTACTCAACAGCAAAGCGCTTCAATGGATGAGGTTTTACATGCTTCTCAATCATTAACTGAACTCGTCGAACAATTAAATGGGCTCCTGCGAACATTTAAAGTATGACCATGTTTGTCCTAGGAACAAAAACGTTCCTAGGAGATTTTTTTATACGTGCGTCTTTAGTTGAATTATCAACGCGCACAATATACAATGAACAATGGAGGACAGGAAGGATGTGTCAAGGATGAATATGTTTGTGCAGCTATGGAAAAGTTTATATTCTCCGAAAGATATCGCACGTTTTCGCTTTCAAGGAATTGGAAAAACCATTGGATATGTATTTTTGTTAACCTTTCTTTCGATCTTGCCGATGGCCTATTACTTAACCACTTCTTTTGTCGAAGGAATTCGTAATACAAGCGCTCTTTTACAAAATGAACTCCCTTCGTTTACGATTGAAAACGGTCAATTGCATTCTTCTGCAAAAGAGCCCATTCATATTGATCAGCACGGCTTTACCATTATTTTTGACAGCACCGGCCGAGTAACAAAAGAAGACGTAGAGCGCTTTAGCAACGCCATCGGGCTTTTAAAACACGAAGCTGTATTAGTCGCCAATCATCAACCACAATATTATAGCTATTCTACGTTTCCAGATATAAAAATAACAGACGAAGATGTCCATTCCTTTATCGAAACCATGCAGTCACTGCTGCCTGTTTTCATACCGCTGTCGTTTCTTGTTATTTATTTATTCGCAAGCGCAAGCAAATTTATTGGCATTTCCATTCTCGCTTTCTTCGGATTAATTTTGCGCAGCACTCTTGATAAAAAACTGCAGTATCGCCATACTTGGATTATGTCGGCATATGCTGTCACTTTATCAACGGTGTTTTTCACCGTTATGGAGGCGCTGCAAACGGTTGTGCCATATGCTCCATTTATCCATTGGTTCGTCTCGATTGCCGTGCTATTTTTGGCAATGAAAGAAGTTCCTTCCGCAAAACCGCAAAACGAATAGACCACTATCGACAACGATAGTGGTCTATTTTATGCAGCGTTTCTCATTTTCTTTTTTGCTGTTCGGCGACTCCCAGTAAAATAGCGCTGCAGTGCAACGGACGCAAAACGAGCAGTAACATTAAACAAAAGAACAGCAATAATTAAGATAGCTGCAGATTTCGCCGCAATCACTTTTGCATCTGGAACAATTCCCTCTGAATTTAATTTCCAAATGTGCACGGTTAACGTTTCTGCCGGTCGGAAAACATTCAACGGATGTGCTTTGCTCGATAAATCGGCAGCAAAGTTTAATAACGGTGTCGTTAATCCTGCCGTATAAATTAATGCAGCTGCCTCACCAAAAATTCGTCCCGCCGCTAAAATTACCCCTGTCATGATTTGCGGGAGAGCAGACGGAAGAATCACTTTCATTAAAGTTTGCCATCGCGTCGCTCCTAACGCAAGACTACCTTCCTTTATACTTGAAGGAATATCTAAAATCGCGTTCTCGCATATACGTGTCAATCCTGGCAAATTTAATATCGTAAGCGCCAACGCGCCGCCAATTAACGTGTAGCCCCATCCTGTCAGCGTCACAAACACTAATAATCCAAACAATCCAACGACAATCGACGGCAGAGACGCCATCGTCTCAATGCACAACCGAATAAAGTTAAGCATTCTTCCTTGTTTGGCATATTCCGCCAAATAAATTCCTGCTCCTAATCCCAATGGAACAGAAATCAATAACGTAATAACAAGCATATAAAGCGAGTTAATAAGCTGAGGGCCAACTCCTCCCCCTGCTTGCGTGTTGCTCGGTTTTCCAAATAGAAAATCTGGCTGCCAAAATCCCCAACCTTTCGACAAAATCGTCACAAAAAATAAGATAAGCAAACTAATGACGAAAGCAGCAATCACATAAAATATGCTCGTCCAAACTTTATCAACTACTCTCGATCTCATATTATCGTTCCCCTCTTTGTCCGATCATGCGTATAAGCAAAATAAAGAAAAAGGAAATAAGCAGCAAAATCATCGCCAATGTCCACAACGCATTGTTCCAAGCAGTACCGTTTATCGTATTCGACATATCCATTGTTAAAATTCCGGTTAATGTCGCTGTTGGGCTATATAATCCTGAAGGAAGTTTCACCGTGTTTCCGATTACCATTTGAACCGCTAATGCTTCGCCGAACGCTCTCGCTAACCCAAGGACGATGCCAGTTAAAATTCCCGTTTTTGCTGCGGGAACGATGACTCGGCTAACCGCCTGCCATCTCGTTGAACCAAGTCCGTATGACGCTTCCAAGTAAGAAAACGGAACACTGTTCAGCGCATCTGACGTGATGCTTGTGATCGTCGGTAAAATCATTACACTTAATACGATAATTCCAGCTAACAAACTAAATCCCACGCCGCCAAACCATTCACGAAGAAGCGGAACAAGAATTGTAACACCTAACCAACCGTAAACGACGGACGGAATGCCGACAAGCAGCTCCAATACTGGTTTTAATACAGATGAACCGAATTTAGGAGAAATAAAATGCATAAAAATAGCAAGAGCGATCGCAATCGGCGTGCTTAACAACACCGCTCCAATGGATACAAGCGTTGACCCGACGATAAAAATAACGGCTCCATATTTTGGATTCGAATCACTTGGCCTCCACTCTGTCGAGAACAGCATTTCCTTCAGAGAAATTCCGCTTTCCGTAAATGACTGGATTCCTTTGCCACAAATAAACGCAATAATAGAAAGAGTAGTAATAACGATCAACAGACCGCAAAAAGTTACTAGGATCCTTCCGATATATTCGTTTTTCCAATAATTGAGCTTTCTTTTCTCTTTCATTCTTCCATCACCTCATGAAGAATAAGACTGGCTAAACGATGTAGCCAGCCTTTAATGGAATTACTCTAATTCAGACATAGGAATGTAGCCCATTTCTTTTACTTTCGGAGCAAATTCTTTGCTTTTCACGTATTCGATAAATCCGCGCACTGCATCTTTCGGCTCGCCTTTTGTAATCATGTATTCATAAGACCAGAAAGGATACTTTTCCGTTTTGATATTTTCGATCGTTGGTTCTACACCATCGATTTTTAACGTTTTTAAATCTTTCTTTTCACCGATTAAGTAGGACATCGCAACATAACTAATCGATCCCGGCGTTGAGTTAATCGCTTGTTCGACCGCGCCATTGGAATCTTGAACAGTTCCAATCGCTTCGTTTATTTTTACGTCTTTCATCACCGTTTTTTCAAAAGTAGCACGTGTTCCAGAGGAAGCCGGACGGTTAATAACGTTAATTTTTTCGTCTTTTCCACCAACATCTTTCCAGTTGGTAATTTTTCCAGAGAAAATATCTTGAATTTGTTGTAATGTTAAAGAATCGACATCAACATCTTTATTCACTACAAGCGCAAAAGCAATTCCTGCTACTTTATGATCAATAAGCTCTCCAGCTTTTGATTTATCTTCCAGCTTTTCTGCAGATGGAACATCCGAGTTTCCGATTTGTACAGCACCAGCAGCAACTTGGTTAACGCCTGTTCCGCTTCCTCCCCCTTGTACAGTAATCGAAACATCAGGGTATTTTTCCATAAATTGATTTGCTGCTTCTTCAGCAAGCGGTTGAAGAGCGGTTGATCCAGCTAACGTAATCGTTCCAGAATACGATTCTTCTTGCTTTGTTTCTGTGTTTCCGGAATTTTCCTCTGTTGTGTTATCCGATTTTCCGCACCCCGCAAGCATCCCCGTTATTAACAATGCAGCAATTCCGAATCTGATTGGTTTTTTCCGCATCATCGATTGACCCTCCCAATTATTTTCTGTTGCCCATGTACATGTTCATTGTAACGAACGAGTTTTATGCCTTTATTAAGCAAATGTTAAGTTTACGTAAAGAAGACAAGCATATTTTACATATTTTTTTCGGGACGAGCATACATAGTTACTAACAACGTTCATTGGAGGAATAATAGGTGAAAAAAGCAATCAGCGCCTTCGTCCTATGTCTCGCCATCTATATCATTTATTACGATGTAACAACAGGGACATTGATCGCTTCAACGAAAGCAACAGCACCCCCGGAACATACTGCAGACGCAAAAACAAACGTTCATATCCCGTATCAAATGGTAGCCGTCAAACCGGGAGATACGCTATTGTCCATTATGGAAAAGCTGCAAAACGGGTCGATTCCCGTTCCTATTGACAAGGCGATCACCGATTTTGAAGCATTAAATCCAGGTGAAAAAGCACAAACATTACAAATTGGAAAAAAATATAAAATACCGGTATACAAACGTTAAGCTGCGAATTTCTTGTCAAGTGACGATAAACATTGTTACAATAGTTCAGAAAGCGGCATGAACTTGTTTCTTAAAGGAGCGAATTTCTCGTGGGTGAAATTATTCATCGTTCAAAAACTCGTCCTGTTCGCGTTGGCAATTTAACAATTGGCGGAAATAACGAGGTTATTATTCAAAGCATGACAACAACAAAAACACATGATGTAGAAGCAACAGTCGCCCAAATAAAGCGGCTTGAGGAAGCGGGATGCCAAATCGTCCGCGTTGCTTGTCCAGACGAGCGAGCGGCCAACGCCATTCCAGAAATTAAAAAGCGCATTAACATTCCGCTGGTGGCGGATATTCATTTTGACTATAAGTTAGCGCTGAAAGCAATTGAAGGCGGAGTAGACAAAATTCGCATCAATCCTGGAAATATTGGACGCCGTGAAAAAGTAGAAGCGGTCGTAAAAGCGGCAAAAGAACGCGGTGTGCCGATTCGCATTGGCGTCAATGCCGGATCGTTGGAAAAACGGATTTTGGAAAAATATGGCTATCCTACCGCTGACGGCATGGTCGAAAGCGCGTTATACCATATTCGCATTTTAGAAGAACTTGATTTCCACGATATTATCGTTTCGTTAAAAGCGTCCGATGTTCGCTTGGCGATTGAAGCATATGAAAAAGCCGCACAGGCGTTTGATTATCCGCTTCATCTTGGTATTACTGAGTCGGGTACGCTTTTTGCCGGAACGGTAAAAAGCGCGGCTGGGCTCGGTGCCATTTTAAGCAAAGGAATCGGCAATACAATTCGCGTATCGCTTAGCGCCGACCCGGTCGAAGAAGTAAAAGTCGCAAAAGAAATATTAAAGGCGTTCGGATTAGCGTCCAATGCGGCTACATTAATTTCCTGCCCAACGTGCGGACGCATTGAAATTGATTTAATCAGCATCGCTAACGAGATTGAAGAATATATTTCAAAAATTAAAGCACCAATTAAAGTCGCGGTGCTCGGGTGCGCCGTCAACGGGCCTGGCGAGGCGCGCGAAGCGGATATTGGCATCGCCGGAGCACGCGGCGAAGGCTTGCTATTCCGTCATGGCAAAATCGTCCGTAAAGTTCCAGAAGAAAAGATGGTTGAAGAATTGAAAAAAGAAGTCGACAAATTAGCGGAAGAATACTTCGCAAAACAAAAAGCTTGACGCTTCATGCGCCAAGCTTTTTACATTAATCATAAAACGGCATGATGAACAGACGGACGATAATCGCTACAACCCCAATACCGATGGCCCATGCACCTAGCGTTTCCGCACCACGCCGGCGTGCGATAAAGCCGACAATAATGCCTGTTGCTCCTAATAAGACAGGCCAAATAAATAAGGAAATAATCGAAAGAGCAAGCGCTAACCAGCCTAATCCTGCTCCATTTGCTGCTTTTTCGTCCCGTTCATCATAGCGGCGAACTGGTTCTGCTATTTCTGTCGCCGTTTCTTCCATAAAATCACGTTCTGGTTCTTCTTTTCCTATTGATTGCACGTAGCTTTCGTTATACGTGCGGTTGCGATCTTCAACCATGTGCTTCCCTCGCTTTCCTTAATTAAGGAGCATTAATTAGTATGAGACGGTTATGCGAAATTATAAATGTGAATATTTTCTATGGCAAAAAGCGAATAGGAAGCATTGGATTTGTCCCAAATCGCCATCCATATCTTTTCTGACAATTACTGTGGGCTTTACTTCTGTACAACGGATCATGAACACAAAATAATGCATACTTGTCCTAATGGTGCTACAATATACATGGATGTTTGGATTAAAGGAGTGCAAAAATAAATATGAAAAAGCGGCTTGGTATTGATATTGATGGGACGGTTACTTGTCCGAGTACTTTTATTCCATATTTGAACCAATCTTTTCGGAAAAATTTAACACTGAATGACATTACCCAATATAATTTAGCTCCACTGTATGATACAACGGAAGAAGAAATGGATCGATGGATGGAAAAATACGAGGCAATGATTTACGAATGTGCTCCGCTGGCGGAACATGCGCTTGAAGTCATCAATAGCTGGAAAAACAAATATGAATTATTTTATATAAGCGCCCGAGGCAGACATTTATATGATCTGACTGAACGATGGTTTCAAATAAACGGCATTCATTATCATCATATTGAATTAATTGGTTCACACGACAAAATTGAAGCGGTAAAAACATATCATATTTCCGCCTTTTTCGAAGACAAATACGACAATGCCTGCGATATTGCCGAAGAATGCAATATTCCCGTCATTTTATTTGATACGCCGTATAATCAAGGCCCCCTTCCTAAGCAAGTGATTCGCGTCAAAGACTGGTTGGAAGCAAAGCAACATATTGAACGGCTTCTATAAATGACCAAAGGGATATCTCCTTTTATGTTGAGATATCCCTTTGGCATTCCGGGCACTTCCCATATATTTCAAATTTATGATCGGATATTTCATATCCATGCAATTGCCCTGTTAAATCGTCCATCGGGCAAACCGAAATTTCTTTTGTTTTTCCACATTCTATACAAATAAAATGATGGTGATGATGAGGCGCGTTGCATGTAAAACGGAAGTGTTTTTCTCCTGATAACTCGGTCATTTCCAAAATACCAAGTCCTACAAATAGCGATAAATTGCGATAAATCGTATCAAAACTTAATCCCGGATAATCGTCCCGTAATGCTTCTAATACATCTTTGGCAGTTAAATATTTATCGGTGTTAGCAAATAGCTGCAGCATATCTTCCCGCTTGCCAGTGTGTTTAAATCCCTTTTTTTTCATTAAGCGGATTGCTTCCTCAACATTCATCGCTCCTCATCCCCTTTTCCAATTTTTCCACATGATTACGATAAGCAAAATGAAAACGGCAAGCATAACGATCGTTCCACCAGGCGCCAAATCAAGCTGATATGACAGCAGCAAACCAGCAATAACAGATAATTCACCAAACAAAATCGAATAACCAATCGCCTGCTTAAATCCTTTTGCAATCCGAATGCTCGCCGCCACAGGAAGCGTCATTAACGAAGAAATAAGCAATACGCCGACAATCCGCATTGATGCAGCAATCACGAGCGCTACTAAAACGATAAATATAAAATGAATAAGCTTCGCACGAATGCCAGAGATCGCCGCATACTCTTCATCAAATGAAAGGAGAAATAATTCTTTATATAACAATAAAATAATGCCAATGACAACACAAGCAATAATAAATACCGTCCATACGTCTTGACGGCTCACTGCACTTACACTGCCAAACAAATAGGAAAATAAATCCGTATTAAATCCATCGGCAAGTGAAATAAAAATTACACTAAGACCAATTCCACCAGAAAGAATGATCGGAATCGCTAATTCTTGATAATGTTTATATATTGCTCGCAATTTTTCAATAAACAGTGAACCTAAAACGGAAAACCCCATTCCCACATAAAGCGGATTCCAGTTTGTAAAATAAGCAAAGCTTTTGCCCAACAGCAAACTTGCCGCAATACCGGCAAGCGTCACATGGCTGAGCGCATCGGCAATTAACGACAGACGACGGACAACAATAAATACACCGAGGAGCGGAGCAGCCAAGCCGATTAATATTCCAGCTATAAACGCGTTGCGTAAAAATTCGTATTGCCATATTGCTTCAATCATCGTGCCATTCCTCCATCAATGTTGATGAGAAAGCACATGAAGTGAATGCCCGTAAAATTTCGACAATGCCTGCTCCTCGAGCTTCTCAAATTCTTCGGCTTTCCCATGAAAATATAAATGTTTATTTAGACATGCAACATGCGTCACTTTTTTGGTAATGGTCCCAATATCATGCGTGACGAGTACAAGCGTAATGCCAAGGCGCCGGTTTAGCACATCAAGCATGTTGTAAAAACTTTGTACGTGATGAATATCAACACCAACAGTCGGCTCATCTAAAATAAGCAATTCAGGTTTGCTGACAATCGCCCGGGCAATAAATACACGCTGCTGTTGCCCGCCGGATAATTCTCCGATGTTTTGGCGGGAAAAATCGCTCATCCCAACCGCTTCAATTGCCTCCAATACCGCCTGTCTATCTTTTTTTGTAAAAAAGCGAAACATTCCGCGTTTAGCCGTTAATCCGCTTGCGACAACTTCGTACACAGTGGCAGGGAATCCGGTATTAAAGCTGTTTGCCTTTTGTGATACAAAGCCGATGCGGTGCCAATCTTTAAACGACTCGATTGGCGTCCCAAACAAATAAATATTGCCTTGCTGCGGTTTTAATACGCCTAATACGCATTTTAAAAGCGTCGATTTCCCTGAACCATTCGGACCGACGATCCCTAAAAACGCACCTTTAGGCACGGCCAAATTGATATCTTCCAACACGTTCTCTCTTTCGTACCGAAATGAGACATGTTCGATTTTCAACACATATTCTGTTTTCATTCTGTTCTCCCCTGCTAATTCAGAATAATTACGATTTAACTACGAACGTAGTATAACCGATCGAACGGCATTTGTAAATGTTAATGAATCGCCGATTTAATCTGGAATTAAATAATCTAAAATAAGCGAACTCCCGATAACCCGACCATCAATAATTCGGTTTGGGATTAAAAGCTGCTCGATCGAAAATGCCGCAAGGGAAGCTCCCAAAAAAATAAAGAAAAAATATGGCTGAGAGCCTCCTTTTTATGTTGTTTCTGTGCCAAAAAACACCCTTCTTTTTTGTTTTTGTTTCATTACAATACACGTTTTGGCTCTTCATTTCATATGATGCCTATGGAAGAGGAGGAGTCGAAAATGAACCTTTATCAACAGCTCATTCAGCAAAAAATAAAAACGATCACCCCCGAGGAGCTTGTTTCATATAGTCATGATTACGACATTCCATTAACGGTGGAACAAGCGAAAAAAATTCTCCATATCGCCCGAACGAATAAAATTAATGTGTTTGATCCACAAGAACGAAAAAAATGGGTGAAAGAACTTGCCAAAATTACATCACCGCAAACCGCTAAAAAAGCAAATGAACTATTTTTAAAATTTATCAATAAAAAGGGCATCTGACTTTTGCCCTTTTTATTCATCATTCATAATTTTTGTCAACAACTCTTCATCAAATATTTGCGCGCGCAACATGGCAATTTCGTGCTTATATGGCGGTTTTTTATTGTTTTTATCCTCTCCGACATACGGTGTTTCTAAAATTTTCGGAATGTCGGCAAGCTGTGGATGATGAACGATATAGTTTAATGCGGCAAAACCGATATGTCCAAAACCGATGTTTTCGTGGCGGTCTTTCCGGCTTCCGCGCGGATTTTTGCTATCGTTAATATGGAGCACTTTAAGCCGGTCTAACCCGATAATTCGATCAAATTCTTCCAATACCCCATCAAAATCATCGACGATGTTATAACCGGCATCATGCGTATGGCACGTATCAAAGCAAACCGACAATTTTTCGTTATGGGTGACACCATCAATAATTTGGGCGAGTTCCTCAAAGCTGCGGCCGCATTCCGAACCTTTTCCCGCCATTGTTTCTAATGCGATTTGCACCGTTTGTTCACGCGTTAATACTTCATTTAACCCCTCAATAATTTTGCGGATTCCTGCTTCCGGACCTGCCCCGACATGCGCTCCAGGATGAAGAACAATTTGTTTTGCGCCAATCGCCTCGGTCCGTTCGATTTCAGATCGCAAAAATTCTACACCAAGAGCAAACGTGTCCGGATTTTTTGTGTTGCCGATATTAATGATATATGGAGCATGTACAACAATTTCTTCAATGCCATGCTCTTTCATATGGGCAAGCCCTGCTTCAATATTCAGCTCCTCAATTTTTTTACGCCGTGTATTTTGCGGAGCCCCCGTGTAGATCATGAACGTATTTGCTCCGTAGGAAACAGCTTCCTCACTTGCTGCAAGCAGCATCTTTTTTCCGCTCATTGACACATGTGATCCAATTTTTAACATTTCTCTTCTCCCTTTCCTGTTTAACATGTTATTGTTTCTTTAAACGCCGCAACCGCTTTTTTTGTTTTTCTATTTCGGCAAGCAACTTTTTCTTATAACCTGGCTTGATTTGTTTCGATTTTTTCATTTTCGCAAGAAGCTGCTCTATTTCCCCATCTTGGTTGGCCCGCTTGCTTCGCCGATTCCAAGGCGGCAAATCTACCCATTCTCCACGGATAAGATCGCGATGAAGAAACTCAATTCCCATTTTTTCTAATTTGGTTATTGCATCTTGATCCGATGGTTCATAAATCGTCGTCGCAATTCCTGTGTAACCAGCGCGCGCAGTGCGGCCGACACGATGAATGTAAAACTGTAAATCTTTTGGCAGTTCGTAGTTAATGACATGGCTTACTCCTTCAATATCAATGCCGCGGGCAGCTAGATCGGTAGCAACAATATATTGAAACTCCAAATCGCGAATTTGCCTCATCATTTTTTTACGTTCGCGCGGAGTTAGATCACCGTGTAAAATCCCGACTTTCATCCCTTTTTCGATCAGCCTATCTGCCACTTCATCCGCCATTTTTTTTGTATTGGTAAATACAATTGCTAAATACGGATTATACACAACTAACATTTCGTGCAGCAGCTTCGCTTTATCACGGCTGCGAAGCGGCACAAGAACGTGCTCAATTTTTTCCGCTGTGACTTGCTTTGGTGCAACATGAACATATTTTGGATTTTCCATATATTTTTTCAAAAATGGTTTTAACTTTTCCGGGATTGTCGCAGAAAAGACGAGCATTTGCAGTTCTTTTGGCATGCGTGCTGCAATTTGATCGACATCGACAATAAATCCCATATCTAACATTAAGTCTGCTTCGTCAACGACAAGTGTAGTTGCTGTCCAAACATTCAGTGCTTGTTCGCGAATGAGGTCGTTAATTCTTCCTGGAGTTCCAACTACGATATGGGGCTGTGTTTTCAATTTTTCGATCGCTTTTTGCTTATCTGTTCCTCCAATAAAGCAACGTGCCGTAATTTGTCTATCACTCGGACAAAATTTTATAATTTTTAAAATTTCATGGTAAATTTGCGTTGCAAGCTCCCGCGTCGGTGCGGTAATAACCGCTTGTACCGCCTCGTGATCCGGGTCAATTTTTTCAATGATCGGCAATAAATAGGCGTGAGTCTTTCCTGTTCCTGTTTGCGACTGACCAATCACACTTTCGCCGCGAAGAATGCTCGGAATGATGCGCTCCTGAATTTCTGTTGGTTTATAAAAACGAAGCGCCTTAATCGCTTCAATAATAAATGGCTGAAATGAAAATCTCTCAAATAACGTTTCCTTCATTCGCCACTACTCCCTTCTGCTTCAATTTAACGACCAAATCCGAATAACTCGATTCATCATTATATCTGATTTTTGCACAAGGCTGCAACTTAGACCGTAAACGAAAAACATTTCCCATTTTTTCGCATACTTTATGAAAGAGATATTCTCTTACTTCAGCCTAGAAAGGAGGAAAATGCGATGATTTACAACCGGCCACCGATATTTCCTTTTTCCCCGATGCCACGCTCCTTTTCAGGAATGCCGCCTTCCTTTCCTATGATGAGAACACCCGGTCCCCGCCCGGGCTTTGGCGGTTTCTTATCGCAATTATTTTCAAGGGGACGGCCGATCGCTTCTCCATCTCCGTGGATAACACCTGCGATTCGTCACGCCGCTGCCACTACGGGCGCTAGCGCAAACACAGGCGGGGGCTTTATCGGCATGTTGACAAACATCCAAAAAATGTTAGGCGTCGCACAAAACGTCATGCCAATGGTGCAGCAATACGGACCGCTGATAAAAAACCTTCCAGCTATGGTAAAAATATTTAGAGAATTAAAAACAACCGAGCAAGAAGAGAACAAAACAGAAAAAAACATTCCGGAAAATAAGAAAAAAACATCATCTTCATCCAAAAAACGCACTGTACCGAAAGTGAAAACATCCGAAAATAAATCATCCCAATCTACAAAAACACCAAAGCCATCTACGCCAAAACTATATGTTTAAAATGTGTTATACTTTGTGTTCTTCCTCTTTCTCCGATATAATGTAAAAGAAAGAGATAGTCTCTCCGTATGTCGGAGTTTAGGAGGAACCAATATGGAAGTGATTAAAATTACCCCTCGCGGTTACTGCTACGGGGTTGTTGATGCGATGGTAATCGCAAGAAATGTAGCATTAGATCCTACGTTGCCAAGACCGATTTATATTCTCGGAATGATCGTTCACAATAAACATGTTACCGACGCATTTGCCGAGGAAGGAATTATTACGCTCGATGGAGAAAACCGATTAGAGATTCTAGAAAAAATTGACAAAGGGACAGTGATCTTTACTGCGCACGGCGTATCGCCCGAAGTGAAAAGGCGCGCCCGCGAAAAAGGGCTTGTCACGATCGATGCGACATGTCCAGACGTGACAAAAACCCACAACTTAATTAAAGAAAAGCTGGCGGACGGATATGAAATTATTTATATTGGCAAAAAGGGCCATCCCGAACCAGAAGGAGCGGTCGGCATTGATCCGACGCGCATCCATCTTGTCGAAACGATGGAAGATGTGGAACGTCTAACGATTGAAAACGACCGCATCATGGTGACAAACCAAACAACGATGAGCCAATGGGATGTTGCCGATATTATGGCAAAAGTAAAAGAAAAATATCCACATGTCGAAATGCATAAAGAAATTTGCATGGCAACCCAGCTCCGCCAAGAAGCAGTGGCGGAACAGGCAAAAGACGCCGATGTCACAATCGTCGTTGGCGATCCAAGAAGCAACAACTCCAATCGCCTTGCGCAAGTATCGGAAGAAATTGCTGGCACGAAAGCGTACCGCGTTGCCGATGTAACAGAAATTGATATTAATTGGATTAAAGACGCAAAAAAAGTAGCCGTTACAGCAGGAGCTTCAACACCAACCCCAATTACAAAAGAAGTAATCGATTTTTTAGAGCAGTTTGATCCAAATGATCCTAATACATGGAAACGCGAGCGGAAAGTACCGCTGCAAAAAATTTTACCGAAAGTAAAAGCAAAAAAAGAATAAAACAATAGCCGATATTCGTTTAGCGAATATCGGCTATATGTTTATACGAACGTAAATGGATCGGTATGCACTTTCGAAATGCAGACGGTCGTTGCAAACTGATGTTTAGCAAACGCATTTTCTAAAAAGCGGGCGACCCCTTGTTTCATTACTTTCTCCACATTATGTCCCGGATCCACGATATTTAGCCCAAGCATCATTGCATCGTGCGCAACATGATAATATACATCCCCCGTCACATAAACATCAGCGCCGGCTAATTTTGCTTGTGAGATATATTTATTTCCATCACCGCCAACCACTGCGACTTTTTGAATCGTATCTTGCAAATGGCCAACAACACGCACCGCCGGAACGTCCAACGCTTTTTTCACATGCTCTGCAAACTCTCCAAGTGTCATCGCTTCCGGCAAGCGGCCAATTCTTCCTAATCCGAATACTTTTCCTTTATTTTCAAGCGGATATATGTCATACGCCACTTCTTCGTACGGATGTGCTTTTAACATCGCAGAAATAACCTTGTTTTGCAAGGAAGCCGGGACAATCGTTTCAATACGCACCTCTTCCACTTGCTCCAGTGTCCCGGATTTCCCGATAAACGGATTCGCCCCTTCTAGCGGTAAAAAAGTACCGATACCGCGGCCGTTGAACGTACAATGGCTGTAGTTGCCGATATGGCCTGCCCCCGCATTGCCGATCGCCTCACGAACAAGGTCGGCATGTGTCTCCGGAACATAAACGACTAGTTTTTTCAGCGGCTCTTCATACGTCGGAATCAATACATCTACATGCTCCAGCCCCAACGCCTCCGCTAACCAGTCATTTACCCCTCCATTGGCGATATCTAAATTCGTATGAGCAGCATAAATGGCAATATGATGTTTCATACATTTTTCAATGATACGTCCTTGCGCTTGATCAGTAATGATCTGCTTTAGCGGACGGTAAAGCGGTGGATGGTGCGCGATAATAAGATCTACCTCTTCCGCTACAGCCTCATCGATTACTTCTTCTAAAACATCCAAGGCAATCATTACCTTTTTGACTGGTTTATTTAACGTTCCAATTTGCAAACCGATTCTGTCGCCTTCCATCGCTAAATGTTTTGGTGCAAATTGCTCAAATAATTGAATGATTTCATGACCGCTTGGAATTTTGTTCACCGCAATGCCTCCTCAACCATCTTCATTTTTTTCTCTAGTTCTCGTTTTTTTGCGATGGCAGACTCTGTTTCTGCCTTTTCATTTAATTGGCGGTAAATCTGTTTCCAGTGAGCAAGTTCATGACGCCATTTTTTTAAAAACACATCATTTTTTTCTTTCAATAAAAACGGGCCTAACAATAATTCCGTCTCTATATTTTCATATGGCCTTTTTCCATCGCCTTTTTCAGCAACAAGCACTTCATAAATTTTCCCCTCTTCTTCCAATATGCGCTCCGCAATCAGTTCCCAGTCATGGTCCAGCAGCCATTTGCGCACAATATGCGCGCCGACATTCGGCTGCAAAATCAGCCTCTTTACGCCGAGAAGCTTGTCTTTTCCAGCCTCTAAAATGTTAGCAATCAATGTGCCTCCCATACCGGCAATCGTAATACAGTCCACTTCGCCAGGTTTAATCACTTCCAATCCATCGCCTTTTCGCACAGAAATGACGTCTTTAAGTCCTGTCCTTTCGACTTGTTGTTTGGCGGAGCGAAGCGGACCATCTGCTACTTCTCCCGCTACCGCTTTTGTAATATATCCATGCAAATATGCATAACACGGCAAATATGCATGGTCTGAACCGATATCAGCTAGCTTTGCACCTTTTGGAATGAAAGAGGCAACTGTTTCAAGACGTTTGGACAGACGAAATTCATTCACCTTTTCTATTCACATCCCTTTCACTCTTCTGTATATTGTATCATAAACAAAAAATCCCTTCACCTAAGGCAAAGGGATTTTTTGTTTATTTCAGCTTAGAAAGCCATTTTGCCATTTCATCCGCTTTGTCCGGCGGAACGAGGCCTCCAGGCATGCCGCCGCGGCCATTTTGGATCACGTTTTTAATTTCGTCTACTGAAAGCCGTTGGCCCACACCTTTTAATGCCGGACCAGCACCGCCTTCATAATTTTGTCCATGACAGCTGCTGCATGTTTGTTGATAAAGTTCTTCTGGATTTGCCGCAGCCGTTTGCTCTGTTTTCTCGCCGCCTTTTTTCTCTTTTGCAAGTTCCTTTGCATCGCCGAGCCCCTTAAATGAAAGCCCAAGAGTAAGTCCGATCCCAATCAGCATAATGATGAAAAATGGGATTAACGGATTTCGATTCATTTTTTTACCTCCCTTATGTATAACCATTGTTCAGCAAATGTAACCGCTACAAACAATTTTATTTTACTGTAAATTACCGCAAAGGAAAAGCCCCTAATCTCATTCTACGACAAAATTGCCAAAAAGTTAAAATAAAAGAAAAACAATTAAAACTCCTATTCCGATTACACCGGATATAAACAAATAAAGAAAACGGAACCGCTTTCCTACGAAGATCCATAATAAACAATTTACGAAAACAATCGATGCAATAACCGCTTTTTGTTTCGGAAAATAATATTCGCCAACTTCGATCGATGCAATAAGAAAAATGAACGCACCACTAATAAGCGGGATATGAACAATATTTCCTTGTCCCTTCCACATCCATGCAGCTATGACGCATATAAAGAAAAAAAGAAATAAAAGGGGCATTTGCAAAACGAATGACAATTCAGTAAAATAAATGACAAGAGCATTTGCTGGCAACAATAGACAAATGAATGCCACTAAAAGGAAACGGATCATCCCCCGTTGACGAGTTCGGAGGATGTCGCTTGGGCATTTTTTATACTCGCCCTCCGTATATAATGCCAGCAAATAATCGCAATATTGCTCTGGAAGGAGGCGAGAACGTTTCCAATATTCAATTTCCCGTACAATAATTTCGCGCCTTTGTTTGTTCATAATTAATCGGCCTCTCGAAAAGGAAAGGAAAAATAGTTTACTTCTCAAATAGTACAAGAAGTAAACTATTTAGAAAGTGGTTACTCTAAAAAGTCTTTTAACCGTTTGCTGCGGCTTGGATGACGCAACTTGCGAAGCGCTTTTGCTTCAATTTGACGAATGCGTTCGCGGGTAACACCAAATACTTTTCCGACCTCTTCGAGCGTCCGCGTACGACCATCGTCTAGCCCAAAACGCAAACGAAGCACGTTTTCTTCGCGGTCTGTAAGTGTATCTAATACATCTTCTAGCTGTTCCTTTAACAGCTCGTAGGCCGCATGCTCGGATGGCGATGTCGCTTCTTGGTCTTCAATGAAATCACCTAAATGTGAATCATCTTCTTCGCCAATTGGCGTTTCAAGAGAAACTGGTTCTTGGGCGATTTTTAAAATTTCGCGCACTTTTTCTGGAGTTAAATCCATCTCTTCAGCGATTTCTTCTGGAGTTGGTTCACGTCCAAGATCTTGAAGTAATTGCCGTTGCACGCGAATAAGTTTATTAATGGTTTCCACCATATGCACTGGTATACGAATGGTCCGTGCTTGATCAGCAATCGCACGCGTAATTGCTTGACGGATCCACCATGTTGCATAAGTGCTAAATTTATATCCTTTACGATAATCAAACTTTTCGACTGCTTTAATAAGCCCCATATTTCCTTCTTGAATTAAGTCAAGAAATAGCATGCCGCGACCGACGTAACGTTTAGCAATGCTAACAACAAGACGAAGGTTTGCTTCTGTTAAGCGGCGTTTTGCTTCTTCGTCGCCTTGTTCGATTCGTTTCGCTAGTTCAATTTCTTCTTCAGCAGACAGTAGTGGAACGCGCCCGATTTCCTTTAAGTACATGCGCACAGGATCGTTAATTTTTACGCCAGGAGGAACCGATAAATCATTTAAATCAAATTCTTCTTCTTTTGATAAATCATCGATATCAGGATCAGCGTCTAAATCAGATTCACTAATGACTTCGATTCCTTGATCAGCTAAGTATTCGTAAAATTCGTCCATTTGGTCAGAATCAAGATCAAAACCGGATAAACGTTCAGCAATTTCTTCATATGTTAAAATACCGCGTTTTTTACCAAGCTCTGTCAGCTGTTCTTTCGCTTGTTCAAATGTTACGTCTGCATCGGCTTGTTTTGAACGAGCTGGTTTTTCAGCCATTTCACTACCTCCTTTAACTTATAACATAATATTACGAAGATGATAACATCTTTTTCATTTCGATGATCTCTTTTGCAATGCGCGCAGCAGTTAAAAAGTCTTTTTTTCTCTCTGCTTCAATTTTTTCTTGTTCTTTTTCCTTTAGCTTTAACCATTTTGGGTGATTCAACACATGCCGCATATAATCGTTCAGTTCCTGATTGGAAATTTCATCAGTGATCAACAATAGCGACAGTTCTGTCACAAGAGGTTTCAAATCATCAGGAAGACGCGAAAGCAACAAACTGACATCAGGCTCATTCCCTTCTTCGTAAAATGCGTAAATATAAGCAGCAATCGCCCGATGTTCTTCGATATTGAATGCCCCTGCAATCGTCTGCTGAACAATCATAGCCACATCACGACTGCGAAGCATATGGGCAAGCAACATTCGTTCAGCATTTTGAAAGGCAGGAAGAAGCTTCTTTTGTAGCGGCGGTCTCGGCGCCTCTTTGCTTTGCGCATTGTTAGAATGTGTTTTATTATTTCGATGACGATTCAACTGCTCTTGCAAAGCAGATAACGAAAGGGAAAACTCGTCAGCCAACTGCCGTAAATAGTAATCCCACTCGATGGGATTCGATAATTTGCTAATTTCTTGAAGTACTTCTTCAATGTAGCGAATTTTATCATTTTCATTTTGCAAGTTTTTTCCCTTGCGAAAATACATCATTTTAAACGCCATCAGCGAACTGCTGGCATCAATAATATCACGGCGAAATCGATCTGAACCATATTTCTTTATATATTCATCTGGGTCAAGACCGTCGGGAATTGTTGCAATTTTCACATGACAGCCTGCATCTGCTAACAGCTCCGCTGCGCGGAATGTCGCTTCTATTCCTGAAGCATCACCGTCATAGCAAATAATAACGGTATCGACATTGCGTCGAAGAATACGCGCGTGCTCTTCCGTTAACGCTGTTCCCATCGTTGCTACTGAATGGGCAATGCCTGCTTGCACAGCGGAAACGACATCAGCAAATCCCTCTAATAAAATGGCTTCTTGATGTTTTCGGATATGTAAACGCGCTTGATGAAAATTGTATAAAATTTTTCCTTTATGGAAAATGGGTGTTTCCGGACTGTTCAAATATTTCGGCTGACCTTCTCCAAGAAGTCTGCCCGAAAAACCAACAGCATCTCCATGATGATTATGAATCGGAAACATAATTCGATGACGAAAACGGTCAAAATAGCCACCGCCGTTTTCTTTTCGAATAATTAACCCGGCTTTTTCCATCAGCTCGAGCGAAAAACCGCGCCCTGATAAAAGTTTGACGGCAAAATCCCATGAATCAGGGGCATAGCCGATTTCAAATTGATCAATAATTTCCCTTGTCCATCCACGCGCCTGTAAATAATCAAAAGCTTCCTGTCCTTCCTTTGTATTTACAAGCAAATGATGGTAAAATTTTTTCAGAAGCTCATGCGCTTCTACCATTATTTTTGTTTCGCCCGTATCAGCACGGCTTTGTTTATTCGCGTCGTCCAGCTCTAAATCCGCTAAATCGACGTTTGCCTTTATCGCTAATCGTTTTACTGCTTCAATAAAGGAAATTCCTTCAATATCCATTAGAAACGAAAATACATTTCCACCGGCCCCACAGCCGAAACAATGAAAAATTTGCTTTTCTGGGGAAACCGAAAACGATGGCGTCTTTTCCCCATGAAATGGGCATAATCCAAAATAGTTACGTCCTTGTTTTTTCAATTGGACATAATCGCTAATTACATCGACAATATCAACAGCACGACGAATCGCTTCAATCGTTTCCTCGGGAATACGGTATCCCATATAAACAACTCCGTATCTTATTATTCTCGACCTATGTCTATTTTCCTTCGAGTTTCGACAAAATTTTTTCGAAATTTTGCAGAAAAAGGCGACGATCGCGATCAGAAAACCGCTTCATTCCCTTTGGATACACACCTTGCCTTCGCTGTTTTGCTTGAAGATAACGATGATAAAGAGCGCTATCCATCTCTCCTTCTTCGTACACATTTCCACGCGGAGAAATCACATGTACACCACGGTTAACAAGCATGCTTGCCAACCCGATGTCTTGAGTAACAACTACATCTCCTCTTGTGGCATGATTCAAAATATATAAATCCACCGCTTCTTTTTCTGTATCGACATATACCCATTTCATTTTCTGGAAGGGAGAAAAATGATTGTACGAAGAAATAAACACACTTGGTATATTATATTTACAAGCAAGCGAGAAAATTTCACTTTTTATTGGGCAAGCATCCGCGTCCACAAAAACGGTCGGTCTCAATGTCCAGATCTGATTGCTGTCATCATATTGCCAGCTCCGCTTCGGATCAAAGTCAATCGAGCAATCAGATTCACACCTCCTATTATTCTACACCGTTCTCGAAAATCCTTCTTTTTCTCCTATATAATAAACGAATTTTGTCGAAAAAGATTTCTCCTTTCCTATTGACAAGTTGGCTATAAATAGTTTACTCGTTCTTTATGCACTCTAAACCTGCATTGTTCATTTTTCTCGCAATTTTTTATTATAATACAAATGACGAAAATATGCTATAAAAAAGTAAAAGCACAGTTCACATTATCGTGAATGTGCTATAATCTTCTTTTTTTCATAATAATGTTTGCTGTCTCTTCGACTGCTTTATTGGTTACATCGATAACATCACAGCCAATTTTTTTCACTATCCCATCAAAATAAGCAAGTTCTTCTTTAATGCGATCCATGTTCGCATAAATAGCCTGGTCGTTCAATCCGAGCGATTTTAGGCGCTCACGGCGAATCGAAAGCAGTTTTTCCGGGCTGATTTTTAATCCGAAACATTTTTCGGGAGGTACTTTAAAAAGTTGTTCTGGCGGCTCGACTTCTGGTACGATCGGCACGTTTGCCACCTTCAATCGCTTATGCGCTAAATATTGGGATAACGGTGTTTTAGAGGTGCGCGATACACCGATTAACACAATGTCAGCACGCAAAATTCCCCGTGGATCACGTCCATCATCATATTTCACGGCAAATTCAATCGCTTCAATCTTCTTGAAATAATCCTCATCAAGCACACGCACTTGTCCCGGCTCATATCGTGGCGTCAACTTAAATAAATCGCTCATTTTTTCAATAAGCGGTCCAATAATATCGTACGCCACTACTCCTTCGCGTGCAGCTTCCTCAATAAGAAACTGGCGCATTTCCGGAACAACTAGTGTAAACGCAATAATTGCTTGATTCATTTTTGCTAATGCAACCACTTCCGCTAGCATCGTCTTATCTTCCACATACGGCACGCGCTTTAATTGAATGTGAGAATTATAAAACTGGCTTGCCGCTGCTCTCACTACGAGTTCCGCCGTTTCCCCTCCTGAATCGGAAACAACATAAACAAGGCGCTGATTCATCTTCCTCCTCCTTTTTTGTCCTATAACAAATCGTCTTTCGCTAGCGCAACGAACGCTTTTGTCATATTTGTTTTCGTTATTCTCCCAATGACTTCATATCCTTTTTCTGTTTTTCGCACTACCGGCATCGCATCAATCTGTTTTTCAATTAATTGTTCCGCTACTTCAATAAGCGGGTCGTCTTTATAACAAACCGCTATATTCGGCATTCTCGTCATAATAATATTGACAGGAATCGTTGTTAACTCCTGTTTGCCAATACTTGCACGCAATAAATCTTTTCTCGATAAAACACCAACTAAAAGCGATTCATCATCGATGACAAATAATGTGCCGACATCTTCAAGAAACATGGTGACAATCGCATCATATACACTGACATTTTCATTAACAACGACCGGGATAGATTGATAGTCACCTACTTTTATCTTTTTTATTTTATCGGCAAGCAGTTGAGATCCGGTTTTTCCTGTATAAAAATACCCTACTCGAGGTCGTGCTTCTAAATAACCAGCCATTGTTAATATCGCTAAATCCGGGCGTAATGTCGCTCTTGTTAAATTCAACTTTTCAGCGATACTTTCACCTGTAATCGGACCATGATCCTTGACAATTTGCAAAATTTGTTCTTGGCGTTTATTCAGTTCGATCGCTGCTCACCACCTTATGAAAAGCTGGATCATATTATCTTCTCATCCATTTATTATTTTATTATACTACACTCTGTTTTAAAGAAGGAAACTTTGTCTTTTATAAAGACAACTAATGACCGCTTTTTCATCCGCCGCTTCCATTTTCCGTTTGATTTTGATAAGGATAGCCAATCTTTTTTAGTTCATCTACTTGCATTAAAAATCGCTTTGTTTTTAACGACAATCCCGAATATTCATCATAATAGGACGAAAGAACGGCGCGAAGCTCTTTTTTTGTTTCCTCTTTTACAGAAATTGTACCAAGCCTTGATAAATCTATATAGTAAAATAAGCGCAATAGCCTTACAGAAGCTGCGGAAAGCGGAATTCGGTACGGGTCGGTTTTCTCGCAGCGGTGGCAAAGAAATCCAGCTTCTTTTATGGAAAAAGAAAACTTTCCTTCTGTCCGGCCGCATACAGCGCAATGGTCTAATTTAGGAGGAATCCCCATTACAGATAACATTTTCATTTCATAAATACAAGCAAGAATCTCTAAATCGAGCCCTTCATTCATATATTGTAATGTCTGCAAAAGCAGCTCGAACAAATACGGATTGCGCTGCTGTTCTTCTGTTACTTTATCTGTCATCTCCACAATATAAGAGGCATATGCTGCAGTGAAAATGTCTTCGCGGATCGTTCGCATCGAATCGATAATATCTCCTTGATGTAAAACACCGACACCGCGGCTTCTTTGAATTAAGTAATAGCCATGCGTAAACGGTTGTGTAACGGCAGAAAGGCGGCTACTTGGCTTTTTTGCTCCGCGTGCCATCGTAGCCACCTTTCCCCATTCTCTCGTGAAGAATGTGACAATTTTATTTGTTTCGCCATAATCGATTGCGCGAATGACAATTGCTTCACATTTTTCAAACAATCGTATCACCACCGACCCTAAAACACAAATCAAAAAATAGGTTGATCGACTTCCTTTAGTTCCGTTTCTTGCTCATCGCCACTAGGTTGCTGTTCTTTTTCTAGCTCTTTAAAAAGAAGATAGGTGTCGATGTTGCCGGTTTGACTAAATAACTTCCAAGTAAATTCAAGCATGGAACCACACCTCTTTCCGCCCGCAGCATTGCTTGTTTTCCCGTCTAATTATAGGTTGACCACGCTAGGAAACGTTTATGTTGCATAAAATTTTCTAATTAATACTCTTCTTCCCGGAATCCGAAATCACGCAGCTGTGCTAACCGATTGCGCCAATCTTTTTGTACTTTTACCCATAGTTCTAAAAATACTTTTGACCCAAGAAGCGCTTCAATATCCATACGTGCTCGCTGCCCGATCTCTTTTAACATTCGTCCTTGTTTTCCAATAATAATTCCTTTTTGCGAATCACGTTCTACAATAATCACCGCGCCGACATACACTGTATCGCTATCTTCGCGCCGCTCAATCGTTTCTACCACGACAGCAATGGAATGCGGAACTTCTTCACGCGTTAAATGAAGCGCTTTCTCGCGAATCAACTCGGCAATGATAAACCGTTCCGGATGATCTGTTATTTGGTCAGGTGGATAATATTGCGGACCTTCTGGCAAATATTTTTTGATTTGTTCCACTAATGTTTCGATATTGTTTCCTTGCAATGCAGAAATCGGAATAATCTCAGCAAATGGATAAAGGTCTTTATACTGATCGATTAGCGGCAATAAATCATCTGGATGAACTTTGTCAATTTTATTGATGACTAAAAACACTGGAGTATTTACTGCTTTAAGCTGTTCAATAATAAATGCGTCGCCGCGTCCAAACCCTTCTTCTGCATTAATCATGAATAATATGAGGTCCACTTCTCTTAACGCGTTCAGCGCTACTTTCATCATAAAATCGCCAAGTTTATGTTTTGGTTTATGCATTCCTGGCGTATCAATAAAAATAATTTGTGCATCATCTGTCGTGTAAACACCTTGAATTTTATTGCGCGTCGTTTGCGGCTTATCGCTCATAATAGCGATTTTTTGACCGATGACGCGATTTAAAAATGTCGATTTTCCAACGTTCGGTCTACCAACAATAGAAACGAATCCTGATTTATATCCTTCCTTATTCATGCAAATCCTCCGCTGAAAAAGCATTTGGTAGTAGTTCTTTCACTGTTAGTTCGGTGATATCCCCGTTTAAATTTGCCAATATTATTTTCATATCACTTGGACATAGCTCAGAAATAACCTGGCGACATGCACCACACGGCGGTACCGGACGGGGCGTATCAGCAATAACAGCAAGTGCAGCAAATTCTTTATCCCCTTCCGAATACGCCTTAAAAAGCGCAGTTCGTTCCGCACAATTACACATGCTATAAGCAGCATTTTCAATGTTGCAGCCGCGATACACTTTGCCGTCTTTTGTTAACAAAGCGGCGCCAACTTTAAATTTTGAATAAGGAACATAAGCGTATCCTCTTGCTTTTTTTGCTTCTTCTATGAGTTCGTTTATTTTCAATGTTTCTCTTCCTTTCACAACTTGGGAAGCAATAAGCTTCCTTACTTTTATTTTACAAAAAATCTTTGTAAATTTCATCATTCTTGATGAAAATATAACAGAAAAATTAGAATTTTCTCACTCATTGATTATACGAGATATGGCAGAAAGATGGTGATTCCAACAATAACAGCAACAATCGCAGCGACCAAAACGGCGCCTGCAGCGATATCTTTTGCTGCTTTTGCTAAAGGATGGAAGTCGGCCGTCACTAAATCAACTACACGTTCAATTGCCGTATTGATTAATTCCAAAGCAATGACACTTCCGATCGTTAACAAAAGAATAAGCCATTCCATCCTGGAAATGTGAAAGATTGCTGCAGCAATAATCGCAACAACAGCCAGCGCAATATGGATGCGCATATGCACTTCTTCCTTTACCGCAGCCATCACTCCTGCCCATGCGCAAGCAAACCGCTTTTTTTCGTCCTTCCAGTTCATATTTTATCTCGTTAACCCATATCGTTCTAGAATATCTTTTTGTTTTGAAAACATTATTTTTTCTTCTTCTTCTGTTTTATGATCATATCCTAACAAATGCAAAAAACCGTGCACCGCCAAAAATCCAAGCTCGCGCATGAACGAATGCCCATATTCCTTCGCCTGTTCTTTTGCTTTTGGAATTGAAATAATAATATCGCCAAGCAGCGGGGGAATATCCGCATCGACAATCTCCACCTCTCCTTCGCCTTTTTCCTCGAGAGCGAAGGAAATAACATCGGTCGGCTGATCCTTTCCCCGATAGTCGCGATTGATGATGCGAATCCGCTCGTTATCTACAAACGAAATGCCCACTTCCGCTCCGCTAGGGACATGTTCGATTTCTGCCGCGTAGTTTAACAACTGTTCGATGATATTCATTTGCTCTTTTGTAACTTCGTTCGTTTCGTCGATAAAATCGATGTTGAGAATCATGCGTGTTTCACCTTTTCCTTTCGAATTTCTGGATATTCAATCCGTGAATGGAATACGCCATTTAGTGTTTCACAAAGCGATCTTGCAACCATTTCAAGTTCTTTTAACGTAATATCACACTCGTTCAATTGATTATCTTGCAATCGCTCCGCAATAATACTGCGGACAATTTTTCCAATTTCCTCCTGAGACGGATTAGAAAGCGATCGTACCGCTGCCTCCACGCTATCCGCAATGCTAATAATCGCCGCTTCCTTCGTTTGCGGCTTCGGGCCAGGATAGCGAAATTCTTCCTCTAACACATAGCCCGTCTGCTCAAGTGCTTTATGATAAAAATATTTTAATAATGTTGTACCATGATGTTGTTCAGCAATGTCAACAATTTCTTTCGGCATGCGGTGTTTTTTTAAAATGGCCACCCCATCAGACACGTGGGCAAGAATAATATTTTTGCTTAACTGTGGCGATAAGTGATCATGTGGATTACCGCCTATTTGGTTTTCAATAAAATACTGCGGCCGTTTCGTTTTCCCGATGTCATGATAATAGCAAGCAACACGCGCTAATAAACCGTTTGCTCCAATCGCTTCACAAGCCGCTTCCGCTAAATTAGCAACCATGATGCTGTGATGGTACGTCCCAGGAGCTTCCGTTAAAATTTTGCGAAGCAATGGATGATTTGGATTCGATAATTCAATTAATTTCATCGATGACAAAATACCGAAGCACGCCTCAAAAACCGGCAAAAGCCCAATAGTTAAAATCGCTGAGAAAATGCCAGAAGCAAACGCCATCAGCAGAAACATGCCGATCTCTGTTAACGAATAATGGCCATTTTTAAGCAAGGTTAATGCTAGCATAACAACCATATTAATGAAAGCGACAAATACTCCTGCCTGCCAAATTTTTGCTCTTCGAAGCTGTTTATGTAAAAAGAAACTTCCTGCTAACCCGCTTGTCACCAAATAAATCGCTAACGAAACTTGAATAGTGCCATTTACGCCCATTCCCTCGTTAAACATTAAGCTTCCGCATATGGCATAAAGAATACTTGTCATAATTGCGATTCGTTCCCCGATGAAAATACGGACGAGCATGGTGCCGAAAGCAACCGGCACAAGATACCCAGTGGAGAACACATCACTTTCCGGAATGAGACGAACGAGTTTCATCACAAGAAGCATAATCGTAAAAATGGCCGTATATACAAACAAATTCTTGTTCGCCTGCTCTCGTCCAAAGTAATAAACAACAGGCGATAGCAATAATAACACGAAAAGAAAAAGACCGATAAGAGGCTGAAAAGAGCGATCATTTTGCAATAAGCCGACAAGCTGCAGCTGATGATAAATTTCATTTGTAATAAATTGTCCTTCCTCGACAATGACTTGTCCTTGCAAAATTTTTACCGGCTTTACTTCATCCATCGCCTGTCTTCGCTTTTCTTCTGTAGCGGTTCGATCGTAAATAACGTTTGGAATGATTGCTTGTTTTGTCAGCTTGACAACAATTTCTTTTAATGAAGGCGAAAGCATGACATACTTCAATTCATCTTGTACTTTTGCCCTTGCCTTCTCCAATTCTGATTGCGTAATGCGCTCGGCCATAATGGAATGGACAGCCGTTACCGCCGCTTCTTTTGCCGTTTCGATGTCTTCTGGAGCTGCATGAAGCAACTTTTCCCATTCATCTGCGGACAAATAAGAAAACCATTCTTGCGGCAGACGTTCCTTTAGCGCATCCATCATTTTCGTCGGCTCTTTTTTTTCTTCCTTGATTTCATTTTGAATTTCAACAATGGTTGTAAATAGCGACGAAATTAAATCAACACGATTTTCGGCATATTCTTTTTTTAATGTATAAATATCCGTTACTTTATCTGCCGCTTCCTTTTTTAGCCTTTCTGTCGTCTCCTTATCTTCAATCGTAATTGGAGAACGAATCGTTTCGGTGGCAATATCGAACAGGCGCAGTTCATATTGATGCGGTTTTGCTTGATCATATAACACCGCAAATAGAAAAAGCCCTAAAAACAGAAACAAAAGATAACGAACAAAACGAACATGGTTAACATGCTCCAGAAAAAAACGAATCCTTTCCAACGGTTTTTCCCCTCACTTTAAAGAAAAGACCCTTTGAAAACGGGTCTTCTCTCTATATGCCAGCTTCATCATACGCTTCAATAATTTTAGCCACTAGCGGATGACGCACAACATCTGTTTGTTCTAGAAAGACAAAGGATACACCGCTGACCGCCGTCAATATTTCTTTTGCGACGGCAAGTCCTGATTTCACGCCTTTTGGCAAATCGACTTGCGAAATATCACCGGTAATGACCATTTTGGAGCCAAAGCCTAATCTTGTTAGAAACATTTTCATCTGTGCCGGTGTCGTATTTTGTGCTTCATCTAAAATGACGAAAGCATCTTCGAGCGTTCTCCCCCGCATATATGCTAGCGGCGCGATTTCAATCGTTCCTCGTTCAATTAACCGCTGCGTATGGTCTACTCCCAATACATCATGCAGCGCATCGTAAAGAGGGCGCAAATATGGATCCACCTTTTCTTTTAAATCTCCCGGTAAAAATCCTAAACTTTCTCCTGCTTCTACCGCCGGGCGAGTTAAAATAATACGCTTCACTTGACCGTTTTTTAACGCACGGACAGCCATCACCACCGCCAAATACGTTTTTCCTGTTCCGGCAGGTCCTATTCCGAAAACAAGATCATGCTGTTTAATGGCGGTAACATAATGGCGCTGTCCTAACGTTTTTACACGAATGGATTTTCCTTTGGCGTTTTTTGTGATTTCTTCCTCGTACAAATTAATTAAATAGTCGAGCGCTCCTTTTTTCGCTAATTGAATCGCATACATCACATCTCGTTCACTAATGGAAATGCCTTTCCGGACAATGATCAACAAGTGGCGCAGCAGGTCATCAACAAGCTGTACTTGTTCGGGGGTGCCAGAAACGCTCACCGATTCTCCTCGTGTTACAATGGACACTCCCAATTCTTGTTCCATCCGTTTTAGATGGGCATCATGAATGCCGAAAAGTGCAATCGCTTCGTTCGCATTTTCTAATTGCTGACTGATTGTTACAAACTCCTCTGACATTCTCAATCTCCTTGAACTATTGGTTGTGGTATTGCGATATTTTCAATCACTTGATAATGCAATTCTACCCTTACTTTACCATTCTCTTTCGTCTGATGCAAAACTTTTTCTCCTTTAATCGATGCATCTTCCGGCAATTTTGCCTTTAATTCCTCGCGAGCAAGTTCCTTTGCTTTTGCGAACGCTTCTTCCCATGTATAGTTGCGCTCTACTTCCTCCTTTTCCCGAAAGATGACGCGTTCATAATAAATAGGCAAGTCCCATTTCCAAAAGCGGAGCGGCCTTTTCTGTTGATCTATTTCATAATAGTGAAATGCAGGCTTTTGAAATCCCCATATCGGAATGGAAATATTTTTCATCGCTATATAATGTTTTTCCATATATTTTCCCGTTAATACTCCGAACTTTGCATGAAGCGGTAGAACAACGGTAGACTTGTACCATGTTTCGCCAAAAATTTTTCCTCGCGCTGGCACAAGTTTTGTTTGCCCTTCCTTCCCAATGATTCCAGATACTAATAACTGCCCTTTTGTCACATGATCGTTCACCGAAACAAGTGATTGCCCTTCTTCAACAAACATGTCCGTAATAACCGCCTTTTTTTTCGCCACTAAATGGCGAACACCAATTTTTTCAGGCTCTTTCGGTTGATTTTTCTCCACAACTTGAAAATAAAGTGTCGTCCCTTTAAGTTCCACACCGATCCATGTAACGACATCCATACGATCGGTCAATTTCTTTTGAATCGTTTCCGGATCATCGATGAGAAATTGCAATGCTCCTTTTTCCACTCCCATTTGTTTTAGTTCTTTCAATATGCGGTATTCCGTCTCCGGTTTTGCGCCTTTAATTTCTATTCCCCATACCATATTTGAAAGGAAAAAAACGATAACAAAAAAGAAGCATACTCCGACTAAAAATCCTGAGTTCGTTAGCATTTTTTTTAGAAAAAACGGAAATCCCGCTTTTCCAACAAAATAAAGTTTACAATCACTTTTGCGGGCGACAACGCGCAATCGTCTGACATCCTTTAGTAAAATAAAAAACGTCGCAATATGATCGCCATGCTTTTTTACATTCCAAATCGCAATATCGTTGCGCACACACGCATTAATCAATCGTTCTACCCCTTTTCCTTGCGCTTTCACCCTTACGCTACCTACCAATAAGTTCATCCATTGGTTTTTCATCGTATTTCCTCCTATGAAACGTTATTCATCTATATAAATCACTTGGTTTATTTTTCCTTCGAGTAAAATTTCTTCTGGCAAAATCATCTTAATAACAAAATTTTCACCGCGAACAAGAAGCTGCCCTTGCTCTAAGAGCAGGCGCAGTTCTTTATCACTAAACGTCAGTAAACCACGATGATTTTCGATATAAATATGTATTTGCCCAACCATCGTAATTCGGGGAAGGTCCATCACTATGTCGGCGGGAAGCTCCAATTTATCTGTAAGCCATCTTCTCATATGCTGTCGCCATTTTTTCACCATAAAAAGAACCCCCTTTCATCTCATATGTATGAGAAGAAAGGGGGTTATAGCACCACTTGTTGTTCCCAAACGGCAAAAACAACGGGTGCCCGATTGAATCGGAACACCCGTTTGTCATTATTGTGAAAGTTGCTGTTGAACAAGCCTATTGACGAGAGAGCCATCCGCTTTTCCTTTTACTTTTGGCATGATCGCTCCCATCACTTTACCCATATCTGCTTTGGAAGAAGCTCCTACTTCTGCAATCGTCTGTTTGACAATTTCTAGAAGTTCTTCCTCTGTCAATGGTTTCGGCATATATAATTGAACAATTTCGATTTCTGCCTTTGTTTTTTCAACAAGGTCCGCACGACCAGCGTTTTCAAATTCCTGGAGGGAGTCTTTACGCTGTTTTAATTCACGAGAAAGAACGGTTAGCTCTTCGTCTTCTGATAATTCGCTTTTTCCTAGTTTAATCGCTTCATTTTGCAACGCCGCTTTTAACATCCGAAGAACGGAGAGTTTATCTTTTTCTTTGTTTTTCATTGCCTGCTTCATATCGTCATTTAAACGATTAAGAAGACTCATATATACACCCTCTTTTAATACTTGCGCTTTCTAGCCGCCTCAGACTTTTTCTTCCGTCTGACGCTTGGCTTTTCATAAAATTCACGCTTTCTTACTTCTTGCAATGTACCCGTTTTCGAAACGGCACGTTTGAAGCGACGAAGAGCGTCGTCAATGGATTCGTTTTTACGAACGATTGTTTTTGACATCCTACTTCCCTCCCTCCGAGCAACAACCATTACATTTTATACTATGCGTGTACTCGTCAATTATAATACATGGCTGCCTAACAGGTCAATAAAAAAACTGTCATCGTCTTCCTTTCCTTCCCATACACATATGATGAAAGGGGGAAAGGACAAGTGGTACAGCTAATAATTTGGTTTTCCGTTTATACCGGCATTTTCCTTCTCGGTATGTTCATGATGAAAGCAGGGCTTTATGCTTTATCCGGTCACCGCTTGAAACAATGGTTACTGCGCTTTACAAACACTCCTTTACAAGGATTTCTTACCGGAACGATTATTACCGCATTGTTGCAAAGCAGTACCGCAGTGATGGTCATTACAGTTGGCCTCGTCTCTACCGGCTATTTTACATTTCGACAATCCATCGGTATTATTTTAGGGAGCAACATCGGCTCTACGATCACAACAGAAATTATGACTCTTGACCTTGGAGACAACGTTATTCCGATGCTTTTCATTGGGGCAATTCTCGTGTTTTTCGGGCATTACCGACCTGCTTATAGCATCGGCATGATCTTCGTTGGACTCGCTTCTTTATTTTTTGCCATGAATGGATTTAGTCAACTCGCAAAACCGCTATCTACATATCCCATTGTTGACGAATGGCTGCAAAAAACGAATCATTCTCCTTTCATCGGAATCATGATCGGCATGATCCTTACAGCCATTATTCATTCAAGCGCAGCAACAATTGGGATTTCGATGGGATTTCTGAATGAACATATTCTCACACTTCCAGCTGGCATTGCGATTTTGCTTGGCGCGAATATCGGCACATGTGTAACCGGTCTTCTGGCAAGCATCGGTTCAACGTATGAAGCGAAATTAACCGCTTATACTCACTTATGGTTTAATGTTATCGGAGTCATGATCTTTTATTTCCTGATCGATCCACTTGCCTTTGCTGCTGTAAAGCTTAGCTCTGCTCCGGATGTACAGTTAGCCCATGTCAGCGTCCTGTTTAATGTTATTTGTTCGCTGGCGGCGCTGCCATTTACCCGCTGGATCGAAGCGGCTATATTATTTTTCCACGGCCGGCGTCCTTAATAATCAGAACGTGCCGTTTTTCCTTCGACGATCGATACGCCGGAGCTTGTCCCAATGCGCGTCGCTCCCGCTTGAATCATCGCCTCTGCGCTTTGCATATCACGGACGCCGCCGGAAGCTTTCACACCGATGTTTGGTCCGACCGTTTTCCGCATAAGTGCGACATCTTCCGGCGTAGCACCACCTGTTGAAAATCCAGTCGATGTTTTCACATAATCCGCACCTGCTTTAACGGCGAGCTGGCAAGCGCGCACTTTTTCTTCTTCGGTAAGCAGACACGCCTCAATAATCACTTTCACAAGCGCTTTCCCTTTTGCCACATCGACGACGGCGCGAATATCGCGTTCGACAAGGTCGTCATTTCCATCTTTAAGCGCGCCGACATTGATAACCATATCGACTTCCGCCGCCCCGTTTTCAATTGCATTTTTTGTTTCAAATGCTTTCGTTTCCGGTGTGTTCGCTCCGAGCGGGAAGCCGATCACCGTACATACTTTCACGTCCGTGCCTTTTAATAGTTCAGCAGCGGTTGCCACCCATGTCGGATTGACACAAACAGAAGCAAACCCGTATTGTTTTGCCTCCTCGCATAGCTTCACAATTTGCGCTTTTGTTGCATCCGCTTTCAATAACGTATGATCAATCATTTTTGCAATGTTATTTTCCATTTTAACAAATCTCCTTTCATTAGCAGCATAGAAGTCTGACATCTATCATCATACCATTATTTTAACAAAAAAACTAGTTTACACAATTTTCTTATTGTAAACAAAAACCCAGCTGCACGAGCTGGGTTATGAGCTTAATTTTACGGATTGTGGGATGTCATCGGTAACAACGCGGACAAATTCCCCTTCATTATACGGATATCCGGCTTTTGTAATTTTCACTTTTACGATTTCCCCAACCATTTCTTCCGTAGCCGGGAATTTCACTTTCAGATAGTTGTCCGTATACCCGATGTACAACCCGCTTTCAGGGTTTTCTTTATCTCGTTCTTCCGGAATGACTTCGAGCACTTGTCCTTCAAACTGCGATGCATATTCTTTTGCAAGCTGGTCGGACAATGCAATTAAACGGTGTACGCGTTCATTTTTTACTTCTTCATCCACTTGGTTTGGCATACGCGCTGCCGGTGTGCCTGTCCGTTTTGAATACGGGAAGACATGAAGTTCGGAAAAACGTTGTTCACGAATAAAATGGTATGTTTCCATAAATTCTTCTTCCGTCTCGCCAGGAAAACCAACGATCACGTCTGATGTGATCGCAAGTTCCGGGAAGACTTCGCGCAAACGTTGAAGCCGCTCTGCAAAAAATTCGACTGTATATTTGCGGCGCATCCGTTTTAACACCGTATTCGAACCGGATTGAAGCGGAATATGCAAATGACGGACAATTTTATCTGAACGTTGCAACACCTCGATAATTTCGTCTGTAATTTGGCTTGCTTCAATGGACGAAATGCGGAGCCGTTTTAAACCGACAACTTGCTCATCCAAATCGCGGAGCAGCGCGGCGAAGCTATAGTCTTTCAAATCGGTGCCGTAACCGCCTGTATGAATGCCCGTTAACACAATTTCTTTATAACCGGCATCGACTAGCTGCTGTGCCTGGCGAATAACTTCTTTCGGATCACGGGAACGCATTAACCCGCGCGCCCATGGAATGATGCAAAATGTACAGAAGTTATTGCAGCCTTCTTGAATTTTTAACGATGCGCGTGTTCTATCCGTAAATTCCGGAACGTCCATTTCTTCAAATACGCGCGTTTTCATAATGTTGCTGACCCCGTTAATCGGCTGGCGTTCGCGTTGGAACCGTTCGATATATTCCAAAATTTTCCACGATCTTGCGTACCGATCACAATGTCCACACCCGGAATTGCCATCACTTCCGCCGGGGATGTTTGAGCGTAACATCCTGTTACACAAACAACGGCGTCTGGATTTCTTCGAATCGCGCGGCGAATGACTTGCCGGCTTTTTTTATCGCCTGTGTTCGTCACTGTACATGTATTGATGACATATACATCCGCACGGCTGTCAAAATCCTTACGTTCGTAACCGGCTTTTTTAAACAACTGCCAAATTGCTTCTGTCTCATAATGGTTTACTTTACATCCAAGCGTATGAAATGCAACTGTTGGCATTCGTTTTCACCTCACTGTAGTTCAAATTGATACGAAGCAACTGCCAAAAGATAAAGCGGCGCCGTTTCTGTCCGTAAAATCCGCGGCCCAAGGCTACACGAAAAAAAGCCATGATGTTTAAATAGCTCAACTTCTTCATCGGAAAATCCTCCTTCCGGGCCAAACACGGCAAGAAGAGAATGTCCGCGCTTCATTTGCTGAAAAACGGCAGCGAGCGTTTGATGGTTTCCTTGCTTCGCTTCTTCCTCATAAGCAAAAACCCGGTAATCGACCGTCTTCGCAAATTCTATAAGTTCGTGTATCGTCATCGGCGCGTGCACATCAGGAATTTTTCCACGATGTGATTGTTCCGCCGCTTCTTTTGCAATCTTTTTCCAACGCTCCAGCTTTTTATTTGCTTTCTTTGCGTCCCATTTAACAATAGAGCGAGCCGCCACAAAAGGGATAAACGATGAAGCGCCAAGCTCCGTTCCTTTCTGAATAACAAACTCCAGTTTATCCCCTTTCGGCAGCCCGTGAGCAATATAAATTTGAATCGGCAGTTCTGTTTGTTCATCTATCCATTTTACTACACGAACGATCACATGCTCATTGGTAATTTGTTCAATTTTGCACAATACTGCCTTATTGCTAGGAAGAACACAGATCAATTCGCTTCCTTTTTCCATACGCATGACACGGACAATATGATGATAATCATCCCCTTGAATAATAAGACGGTCGTTTTTCACTTGGTCGTCCGAAACAAAATACCGTTGCAAAGCGACACCTTCTTTTCATGCTTTTCTTGCAATAAATGCAATCCAGTCTTCCATCACTAATGTTTCCTCAATAGCAAACCCTGCTTTCATTAACCCTTCTTTTACCTCTTGCTTTTTCGCCTGAATAATTCCCGAGGTGATAAAATATCCGTTCTTTTCAAGAAGACGATACGCATCATCGACAAAGCGCAATATAATTTCTGCTAAAATATTCGCAACAATTACGTTCGCTTGTTCCTCAATATGATCGAGTAAATTATTTTGAGAAACGGTAACAATATGCTGCACTTTATTTAATTTTACATTTAGTCTCGCGCTATCGACAGCAACCGGATCTAAATCAAGTGCACGGACGGATTTTGCTCCGAGCATCGCCGCAGCAATGCTTAAAATTCCCGAACCTGTGCCGACATCAATGACTGTATCACCAGGTTTCATATATTTTTCAAGCGCTTGGATACACATCACTGTCGTTGGATGTGTTCCTGTGCCAAACGCCATGCCTGGGTCCAGCTCAATAATTAACTCATCGCTTGACACCGGTTCATATGTTTCCCATGTTGGAACGATCGTAAATTTTTCTGATATTTTGACAGGATTATAATATTTTTTCCAGGCGGTTGCCCATTCTTCCTCATTCACTTCGCTAATGGTGATTTTATTTTTTCCAATATCAATATCATACAATAATAAATTATTGATCGCCTGTTTAATCGCCTCAACTGTTTCACCAAGAAAGCTATTAACCGGTAAATATGCTTTAATAATTACTCCTTCTTCCGGATAATCGTCTGGATTTAATTCATAAACTTCGCCGAAAGAAGCATCTCGTTCCTTTATTAAATCATTAGGGTCTTCAATGACTACCCCGCCAGCACCTGCTTCGTGCAAAATATTCGAAATCGCCTCCACAGCCTCGTGCGTTGTATGGATACTAATTTCTGACCATTTCATAAAATTCATGATTCCCCTTTAAACGCTTTTTTTACCTTGTCAAAAAAGCGGCCGTATGGTCCTTGATGCATGCTTGAACCGCCTAATTGATCAAATTCGCGCAATAATTGCTTTTGTTTTTCTGTCAGTTTTGTCGGCGTCACAACGCGGACAATCACATGTTGGTCGCCATAGCCATAGCCGCGTACATTCGGCACCCCTTTCCCTTTTAAGCGGAATTTTGTTCCTGTTTGAGTGCCTGCTGGTATTTTCAGCTTCACTTTGCCATGAAGCGTCGGCACTTCGATTTCGTCACCGAGCGCAGCCTGAGCAAATGTAAGCGGTATTTCACAGTAAATATCATCGCCATCACGCTCAAAAAACTCATGTGGCTCCACATGGAAAACGATATATAAATCTCCCGGAGGTCCGCCGTTAATTCCCGGTTCTCCTTGGCCAGCGACCCGCAATTGTTGTCCATCATCAATTCCAGCTGGGATTTTGACATGGATTTTCTTCCGTTTTTTCACGCGGCCAGTCCCGCCGCATGTTGTGCATTTTTCTTTGATATATTGCCCTGTCCCGCCGCAATATGGGCATGTGCGGCGATTAACGATGCGGCCAAACGGTGTGGACTGCTCTGTGCTGATTTGACCTGTTCCATGACAATATGAACATGTTTCTTTTTTCGTTCCCGGTTTTGCTCCCGTGCCATGGCATGTGTCACACGTTTCTTCCCGTGGAATTTCAATATCCGTTTCTTTTCCGAATGCCGCCTCTTCAAATGTTAATGTCATCGTATATTGTAAATCGGCACCAGCTCTTGGCGCATTTGGATCGCGCCGGCGGCCGCCGCCAAAAAAGGTGCTGAAAATATCCTCGAAACCACCGAAGCCGCTGAAACCGCCAAAGTCAAAATCATCGCTGCGGAACCCGCCGAACCCTTGATTTGGATCCGCATGCCCAAACTGATCGTAATGCGCACGTTTTTGATCATCGCTTAATACTTCATACGCTTCTTTAATTTCTTTGAATTTTTCTGCCGCATCTGGTTCTTTGTTAATATCTGGATGATACTTTTTCGAAAGTTTTCGGTACGCTTTTTTAATCTCTTCTTTTGTCGCGTTTTTGCTCACTCCGAGAATTTCGTAATAATCTCGTTTCGCCATGATGATCATCCACTCCCGATTCACTCACATAAGGGTTATTTTACATTTATCTCTTTTTTATTGCAATAGATTTAACCGGCATCTCCTTATTAGCAAAAAAGTCAAAGCCAAGACAGGCCTGACTTTGACTTTTTTAGATTTATTATTTGTCGTCTTTTACTTCTTCGAATTCTGCATCGACAACATTTTCGTCTTTTTTCTCAGCGCCGCCGGCTCCTGCCTGCTGCTGAGCTTGTGCTTGTTTTGCCGCTTGTTCGTATAGCTTAATGGAAAGCTGCTGTACGATTTCTTGAAGCGCTTCTTTCTTTTTGCGAATGTCATCGATGTCGTTTTTCTCAAGCGCAGCTTTTAACGCGTCTTTTGCTTCTTGCGCTTTTTTCACTTCTGCTTCGTCTACTTTTCCTTCTACCTCTTTTAATGTTTTTTCGGTCGTGAATACTAATTGGTCGGCTTCGTTGCGAAGTTCGGCCGCTTCTTTACGTTTTCTGTCCGCCTCCGCGTTTTCTTCTGCTTCTTTAATCATTCGTTGAATCTCTTCTTCAGAAAGACCGGATGAAGATTTAATCGTAATGGATTGTTCTTTATTTGTGCCCAAATCTTTCGCGCGAACATGGACAATACCGTTGGCGTCGATGTCAAACGTTACTTCGATTTGCGGTACGCCGCGTGGTGCAGGTGGGATATCTGTTAATTGGAAACGGCCGAGCGTTTTGTTGTCAGCAGCCATCGGACGTTCGCCTTGCAGCACATGAATGTCAACCGTTGTTTGGTTATCGGCTGCCGTAGTGAAAATTTGTGATTTACTTGTTGGAATCGTTGTGTTGCGTTCAATTAATTTTGTAAACACGCCACCCATTGTTTCAATTCCAAGCGATAGCGGCGTTACGTCAAGAAGAACGACGTCTTTTACTTCACCGGCAATGACACCGCCTTGAATCGCCGCGCCGATCGCTACCACTTCGTCTGGGTTAACGCCTTTATGCGGCTCTTTTCCAAGCTCGCGTTTAATCGCTTCTTGTACCGCTGGAATGCGCGTCGAACCGCCGACAAGGATCACTTTATCGATATCCGAAGGCGTCAATCCCGCATCTTGCAACGCTTGACGTACCGGTCCCATTGTCCGTTCAACCAGATGGGCGGATAGCTCTTCAAATTTCGCTCTTGTTAATGTCGTTTCTAAGTGTAATGGCCCCGTTTCATTTGCGCTAATGAACGGCAATGAAATTTGCGTTTGCGTTACGCCGGAAAGTTCTTTTTTCGCTTTTTCCGCAGCATCTTTAAGGCGTTGCACCGCCATTTTGTCTTTAGATAAATCGATGCCGTGTTCTTGTTTGAATTGCTCTACTAAGTAATCGATGATGACTTGGTCAAAATCGTCGCCGCCAAGATGGTTGTCGCCGGCAGTCGCTTTTACTTCAAATACCCCGTCACCAAGTTCAAGGATCGATACGTCAAACGTACCACCGCCTAAGTCGTAAACGAGGATCGTTTGATCTTCTTCTTTATCCAAACCGTACGCAAGCGCTGCTGCTGTCGGCTCGTTAATGATCCGTTCTACTTCCAATCCAGCGATGCGCCCTGCGTCTTTTGTCGCTTGGCGTTGCGCATCGTTAAAGTACGCCGGAACGGTAATTACCGCTTTTGTCACTGGTTCGCCTAAATAGTCTTCTGCATATGATTTTAAGTATTGTAGAATAATTGCCGAAATTTCTTGTGGTGTATATTTTTTCCCTTCAATTTCTACCTTATAATCCGTTCCCATATGGCGTTTAATCGAAATGATGGTGTTTGGGTTGGTAATTGCCTGACGTTTGGCGACTTCTCCGACTAAACGTTCGCCGTTTTTAAACGCCACAACAGAAGGAGTGGTTCGGTTTCCTTCTGGGTTTGGAATTACTTTTGGTTCGCCGCCTTCTAGCACAGCGACGCATGAGTTGGTTGTACCTAAGTCAATACCGATAATTTTACTCATAAACATCACCCTCCTACTACTTTATTGGCTTACCTTTACCATTGCTGGACGAATGACACGATCTTTCAGTTTATAACCTTTCTGAAATTCTTCCACAACCGTATTCGGCTCATAATTGCTGTCTTCTACTTGCATCACGGCTTGATGCAAATTCGGATCAAACGGTTTGCCAACCGCTTCGATCGCTTCTACTCCTTCTTTTTTCAGCGCATCCAACACGGAGCGATACACCATTTCCATTCCTTGCAGAATCGATTTTGCTTGTTCGTTATCAGCCTCTATCTTTAACGCACGCTCAAAGTTGTCCAAAGCAGGCAAAAGATCGCTAACCAAGCTTTGGGCGCGATATTTTTCAGCTGCTTCCATTTCTATTTTTGTACGACGGCGGAAATTTTCAAAATCGGCGTATAAACGAAGATAGCGGTTCTCCATTTCTTTTATTTTCGCTTCCAGTTCAGCAATTTTTGCGTTTGCCGCCGCCAATTCATCGTTTTGCTCTTCTTGTGCTTTTTCTTGCTCTTCTATTTCGATTTCCTCTTGATGTTCATTTACTTCATGTTGCTCTACTTTTTCCTCTTGCGGTTCCGTATTTAACGGTTCCTGTTCGTATGTAGCCTGTTCTTGTGCTGCTTTCTGTTCTTTTTCCATCGGTTTCACCTCCCTTTAAAGCGGCCTATTCTATGTATAAATAGTCACAAGGAAAGGATGGATTGTGCAAATCCATCCATTATCCAATATGACCATTGTTAATTGTTTTGATACCATTTTGTCAATGCGGTTGATAAGTCAGAAGCGACACGATTTAAAATGGTAATGACGCGTGAATATTCCATTCGTGTCGGTCCAAGGATGGCGATCGTCCCCAGCTGTTCATTGCCAATCGAATACGTAGCGGTAATGAGGCTGCAGTTTTCCATTCCGCTTAATTGATTTTCCCGGCCGATCGTTACTTGAATTCCTTTTCGATTATGTTTGCGCAACAACCGGTAAAAATCTTTTTCCTGCTCAATCATTTTCATTAGTGAACGGACTTTTTGAATATCGCTAAATTCAGGCTGGTTTAACATATTCGTTGTCCCGGCAAAGAACATTTTTTCTTCTTGCGGTATGTCAAGCGTATCTACAATGGTTTTCAACATGCTGTCATAGTTATGAATATGCGTTCGCAAAACGTCCGCCACTTCTTTATAAATTTTATCTTTCAAATCTATAAGCGGAACCCCGATTAACCGTTCGTTTAAAATATTGACCATTTTTTCGAGGTCAGAAGGGTTTACAGAAGCAGGAACGGTAATCACATGGTTTTCCACATGTCCTGTATCTGTAACAATAATGGCTACAGCTGTTTGTTGATTGAGCGGAATAATTTGAATTCGTTTTAACTTATTCTCTTTCACAGCTGGCCCAAGGGCAATCGATGTATAATTCGTTAAATCAGATAAAATTTGCGCTGATTTTTGGACCACTTTCTCTAGTTCATAAATTCGCTCAGCAAAAATAGATTTGATTTTTTGAATATCTTCCTGTGTCAAACGTTGCGGGGACAACAAATGATCGACATAATAACGATAGCCTTTTTCCGACGGTACCCTGCCTGATGAAACATGCGTTTTTTCGATGTATCCAAGTTCTTCCAAATCGGCCATTTCGTTGCGGATTGTCGCCGAACTTAAAGCAATTTCATGTTTTTTCGATAACGTCCGCGAACCGACAGGCTGTCCCGAACGAATAAAATCATCGATAATGACTTGTAAAATAAGCAATTGGCGATCCGTTAACACGCTCATCACCTCTGTTAGCACTCAAACAGCCCGAGTGCTAAATCTATTATTACAGTATCAAATCCATATGCTAATGTCAATGTTTAGATTCCGCGATAAACGCTTGAAACACCTCGTTTCCTAGCAATTTCCCCCGATGAGTCAATCGAATATGTGTTTGTGTTTCTTCGAGCAGCCCTTTTTGTTTTTCCGCAGCGATCGCTCGGCCAAATACATCATGGACGCTCATCCCAAACTTTTCAAGAAAGCGCTGCTTAGATACTCCTTCCGTTTTCCTTAGCCCCAAAAACATTTCTTCTTCCATTTGTTCCGATACCGTTACATGGTGAACTTCCAAATACGGAAAGCCTGTTTCTTGAACTGTCTCAATATATTTATTGATCGGTTTGATATTCGCACGCCGAACGCCGCCTACGTAGCTGTGAGCGCCTGCGCCAATTCCATAATATTCTTCATTGTTCCAATACGTTAAGTTATGGCGGCTTTCAAAGGAAGGACGCGCGTAATTACTAATTTCATATTGGTGGTACCCGTGTATTTCCATTTGCCGCATCGCTTCTTCATACATTTGCGCTTCTTCTTCCTCAGTTGGTAATGGCAGTTTTCCTTTTCTCATCAAATTGTAAAAAATGGTTTTCGGTTCAATGATGAGTGAATAAGCAGAAATATGTTGAATGTCAAGAGAAAAGGCGATCTCTAAATCCGCTTGGAACTGTGCTAACGTCTGTTGCGGCAGTCCGTACATTAAATCAATGCTAATATTTTCAAAACCAATTTCTTTTGCTAAGGCAATCGTTTTCATGACATCTTCATAACGATGAGTTCGTCCAATTGCTTTTAATAATGAATCATCAAACGTTTGAACACCGAAACTTAAGCGATTGACCCCCGCTTCTTTTAACAACTGTAGTTTTTCTTTGGAAAGCTCATTCGGATTTGCCTCAAACGTAAACTCTACTTCATGAATAGAAAAGCGGAAATGCTTATAAATGTTTTGCAGGAAAAAGTCGAGCTGCTTCATTTCTAAAACAGTCGGGGTTCCCCCGCCAACAAACAACGTATCAAGCCGATCCGTTGGAAATGCTTCCACCGTCCATTTCATTTCATTTTCCATTGCTTCTAAATATTCATCGACTGGCTGTCCATGAAAAAATACTTTATTAAAATCGCAGTAATAACATATTTGCGCACAAAACGGAATATGGAAATAAGCTGATTTTACCAAGATAAACATCCTTTCTTAAAAATAAACAAGGCTATCCCAAAAAAGCGAAGAGACAGCCTTGTATACGATCTTCCTTACTTTTTATTATCGTCGATTTTTAAGATCGCCATAAACGCTTCCTGTGGAACTTCCACCGAGCCGATTTGCTTCATTCGTTTCTTTCCTTCTTTTTGTTTCTCAAGAAGCTTTCGTTTCCGTGATACGTCTCCACCGTAACATTTCGCCAAGACGTTTTTGCGCAACGCTTTAATCGTGGAACGAGCGATAATTTTATTGCCGATTGCTGCTTGCACAGGCACTTCAAACTGTTGCCGAGGGATTACATCTTTCAATTTTTCTACAATCACTTTCCCACGTTCATAAGCAGAATCACGATGAACAATGAAAGAAAGTGCATCAATTTTTTCGCCGTTAAGAAGAATATCCATTTTCACGAGTTTCGACGGTTTATAACCAATCAGTTCATAGTCAAACGATGCGTATCCTTTTGTGCTTGATTTTAGTGTATCAAAGAAATCGTACACAATTTCCGACAATGGAATTTCATAAATTAATGTTACTCGTTTTTCATCTAAATATTGCATATCAACAAAGTTGCCGCGTTTTCCTTGGCATAGCTCCATCACTGGCCCGACATAATCGTTCGGCACCATAATGGTTGCTTTTACATACGGCTCCTCGACATGATCGATTTTTTGTGGATCCGGCATATTGGACGGATTGTCAACTTGGACTTCCGTACCATCCGTTAAATATACTTTATATACAACGCTTGGCGCTGTTGTGATTAAATCAATGTTAAATTCGCGTTCAATGCGCTCTTGAATAATTTCCATATGCAATAATCCTAAAAAGCCGCATCGGAAGCCGAACCCAAGCGCTTGCGATGTTTCCGGTTCAAAGTGCAAAGCAGCATCGTTCAATTGCAATTTTTCTAACGCTTCGCGCAAATCGTTATAACGTGCCGTATCAATCGGATACATGCCGCAAAATACCATCGGATTTAGCTTACGGTATCCTGGCAGCGGTTCTGCTGCCGGATTTTCCGCATCGGTAATCGTATCACCGACGCGCGTATCGCTCACATTTTTAATGGACGCAGTTAAAAAGCCGACATCGCCCACCGTTAATTCATCGACCAGCTTCGGTTTCGGTGTAAACACACCGACTTCTGCCACTTCAAATTCTTTGCCTGTCGACATCATTTTAATTTTTTGCCCAGGCTTTACTGTTCCATCCATCACGCGAATATATGCAACTACACCGCGATACGAATCGTACATCGAATCAAAAATAAGCGCTTTTAACGGCGCATCCGGATCACCCGACGGTGCTGGAATTTTCTCAACGATTTGTTCCAAAATCTCTTCGATGCCAATGCCGACCTTCGCGGAGGCAAGTACTGCTTCCGATGCGTCAAGCCCGATTACCTCTTCAATTTCTTGACGAACGCGTTCCGGTTCAGCGCTTGGCAAATCGATTTTATTAATGACCGGCAAAATTTCTAAATTATTATCAATCGCTAAATAGACGTTTGCCAGCGTCTGTGCCTCAATTCCTTGTGCTGCGTCGACGACAAGAATCGCCCCTTCGCAAGCGGCAAGGCTCCGCGACACCTCGTACGTAAAATCGACATGCCCAGGTGTATCGATTAAATGAAGAATATATTCTTCGCCATTTTTTGCTTTATACTTTAACTGAACGGCGTTCAGCTTAATCGTAATTCCGCGCTCCCGTTCCAATTCCATCGAATCTAGCGTTTGTTCTCTCATTTCCCGCTCCGAAAGCGCTCCGGTTTTTTCTAAAATGCGGTCTGCTAACGTCGATTTTCCATGATCTATATGAGCGATAATGGAAAAGTTGCGAATTCGATCACGTCGTTTTAATCTCTCTTCCCGATTCATCATTTTCTCACTCCCACTATTTCCCGAAACTACACTAGCTTTGATTATAGCAACACAACCAGCAAGATTCAATGACATAGTTTTGCAAACTTTCATGATGATAAAGAAAAAACATTGGCGAAAATTTGTACTATTCCGCCAATGTTCTCACGCCATCTTTCTATTTATTTTTGATCACATAGAAACATGCCGATAACACGCTGTTTTCCTATCATTTTTCGAAAAAGGAAAGCACCTGTTCCATCAATGATCTTACCGCTCCGGCAAATTGTTTGCCAAGCTCGGAAAACAGATTGAATGTTTTCATATTTTCAATTTTTTCTTTCTTTTCTTGCAAATCTTCCGCCATCACTTTGTTTCCTAATACGGATGCTTCTACTTCTCCGTTTTTGCCTTTTGAAATATGAAATACAGAAGGCAACGATGAATCATCATATCCTCTCATCTTTTGCAATCCTTCATTTGCCTGCTCCATGCCGAGCAACACTCCAAAAAAAAGAATCATCACCGCTAAAAAAAATTTAACCGTAAATTTAACCATACCACTCCGCTCCTTTACCGTTTTTCTGCCGGTGCGGGTGCTTGAACTTTTTGCGCTTGCCAATAATATTCGCTAAAAACATCGGCAACAGCAGATACAGACCGGAATAGCTCTTCAAACGTATTGTCGACTCCACCAAACTCAATTAAAATCGCATTTTCCGATAAATCTTGATTAAACTTTCCGTTCGTTTCCGCTCCTTTTTTTTCGATAATCCCGCGGCTCAGCCCAGGATATTTCTTTTGCAGCAAATGGTGGAGCTGTGTGGCAAGCTGCAAATTTTTTTCGTACTTCGCGTTTTCCCCTCCGATAATAAACGCAACGCGGGCATAATCCACTCCATTAATCGTAACGGTCGTATATTTCCGTCTTCGTGAATCACGGTGAATATCGATCAAATATTGCAAATCATGATTGCGGCTCATTGCTTCGACAACTGTTTTTCTAGACATATCGTACGCTTGGTAATATTTCATGCCTTTTTTCTGCAGCTCTCCTACAATATCAATGGTGCTTACTTCCGCTCCAATTCCTCGTTTTTCCATCTCTTCCGCTAGTTTTTCTCCCACTTTTGTGACGTTTACCGTACGATGGAACGCTAAATCAGGATCTGTAACTCCTTTTAAGGCAGGCAAGTACGATTCACGTGTATGTGTATGATAAATATATACAACTTTTTTTCCTCCTGTCGTTTGGGACGGTGGAGGAATTTGTTTTTCATTATTCTTTTTGTCTGCTTCTTCCAAGTTCTCTAAAGAAGCTTGCCGTTCTGCTAGCATTACCTCCAGCGGCGGAGCAGATTCGTACGGCATGTTTGTATAATCCGTCCCTTCCCCTGCTACGATAATTTTGCTGTCATACAGCGCAAATCCCGGGAGCTCGCCGCCAAGCAAACTGCGCGGGTCGTCGGGGTTGATGCTTGTGGCCATGCGAAACAATAATGCTGAATAATTCGGCTTTTGCCGCTCCTTTGGCAACAGTTGCGAAAAATAATGATTTTCAAAACTAAATAAATGAATAAACGTTTCTTGTGAAAAATGGTTCGTCATATTGTTGACAGAGGAAGAAGAAATGCGGTATTCCGGTTTTAATGACGTAATCGCTCCTACTAGCATAAACATCATCATACATCCTAATACCGCTAAAATAATCACTTTTTTTAGACTCGCACCTTGTACCGTAACCATCATTTGCGGAGAACGCCACTTTTTCATGTTCTCACCCTTTCCCAGCTTGTCTACTAATTTAACGTATGGGCAAGCCGGGAAAGATAGAACTTCTTTTTTCTCTATTTTATTTCATTAATGTGTATAAGAACCGGTATTATCTTGATCAATTTGTTCATGCAATGCAGCATTTAATCCGCTCGCTAATAAATTTGCCATATCTTCAATAAACATATCGACTTCTTTCGGAGTAACCATTAAATTATGACCGAGTGGAGAAAGCACTTCATAAATGAGTCTGCGTTTTTCTTCTTCCTCTAATGTGCCGATTATGCCAAGAAATGTCGAACGTTGCTCCGTTGATGGCATATCTTCCTCTGTAAGCTTCTTTTTCTTGCCAAACGTCCATCCCGCTGGAGCGAGAGCACTAGACGGCCGCTTCCCTTCACGCATTTCCCTTCCAAAATGTTTTAAAATAAAATCGATCGTATCACTTGTAATCGATACAGCATCGACAACCGTTGGAACACCGATAGAAATAACAGGAATACCTAACGTTTCTTTACTTAATTCTTTTCGTTTATTCCCTACACCTGAACCTGGATGAATTCCCGTATCAGAAATTTGAATCGTTGCGTTGACCCGTTCAATCGATCGTGCCGCTAACGCATCAATGACGATCACAAAATCTGGTTTTGTTTTTTCCACAATTCCGTGAATAATATCGCTTGTTTCAATCCCTGTCGTCCCCATCACACCTGGAGCAATCGCGCTTACTGGACGAAATCCTTCTTCTACGCTCTCCGGCTGAAGATGAAATAAATGTCTTGTAATAAGTAGATTTTCCACCGTTAGCGGACCTAACGCATCCGGTGTCACATTTGAATTACCTAATCCTACAACAAGGCAGCTTGATTCTTTTCTAATGTCCAATTTTCGTAAAAATGCGTTGAACTCTTTTGCAAATATATCTTGTACTTTCTGTTGCAACTCCGTATTATGTTCACGAATTCCTTGTGCTTCAATGGTTAAATAATTTCCCGGTTTTTTACCAATCGATTTTGCTCCTTCTTCCGTTACTTCTACATGCGACAATTTAATCCCGTCTATTTCGCGATCGTGAATAATGACTCCTTCAATAGGGGAAGAGCTTTCCCTTTTTTGTTGGAGACGCTCTTCCACAGCTATTTCATGAGCTTCGATCGCTAAATCGGTTCGTACCGAATACATGCTTAAATCGATTGAGCGGTTCATATCGTTCCTCCTAAAACGTATCATTTTTCCTTTATTTTCACCGCTTTTTGCATTTTCCATTCGTTTTGCGCAAACATTTTCGCAATCAGTAAAGTATTTTTGCTTGAATACTCTTGCATAATTTAACCTCGTTTGATAGAATAACACTTGTTCTTACATGTCCTAATAACGGAAATGATCAACCAAGGACAGAGATGGCAAGATGACGGAGGTGAGAGAACGTGGCAAACATTAAATCTGCAATTAAACGTGCAAAAACAAGTGAAAAACGTCGCGCTCATAACGCTTCAATGAGATCTGCAATGCGTACGGCGATCAAAAAATTTGAAGCGTTTGTTGAATTAAAAGATGTGGAAAAAGCTCAAGAAGCATTCATCATTGCTTCCAAAAAATTAGACAAAGCAGTAACAAAAGGTCTTATTCATAAAAACACAGCAAGTCGCAAAAAATCCCGCTTAGCGAAAAAACTAAACAGCATTATTGCATCTTAAGAAAAACGACCTGGCAGCAGGTCGTTTTTCTTATTCTGATAAAATTGTCTCATTGGATATTGTTTGTGATCCCTTCATTCCATCTCATCAACAATAGCTCCATAACAAGCTGCCTGTCCATTGTTCCGCTCTTCATTTTATAGTCAGCCTCAGCAATTTGGCTCATCACTGTCGTAAGCTCTTCTTCTGAAAACAGTGCCGCTTGTCCCATGGCAAGTTTAATCCGAAACGGATGCACATTTAAGATGGAAGCAATTTGTTGCTGCCCATATCCTTTTGCCGCAAGCCATTTTACTTGATATAAAAGACGAAATTGACCGGCAAGAAGCGACAAAATTTTCAGCGGCTCTTCATTATTCTCCAGCAAATCATAAAATACTTGCAGTGCATCACCGATTTGCCGTTTCGTCACTTTCTCCACTAATACAAACACATTTTGCTCCAACGTACGCGATACAAGCTTTTCGACGGTCTCTTGCTGAATCATTCCGCCTGGCCCAACGAACAAAATGAGCTTGTCCAATTCGTTCGCAAGTGTCATTAAATTCGTTCCTGCCAGCTTTAACAAAGTGTCAATCGCATGTTCTTCCACCATCACACCACTTTGTCCTGCTCTTTCTACAATCCATTCGCGCAGCTCTTTTTCGGCAAGCGGAGATGCGACAAAAACTTCCGCATGTTCCTTCATTAGCTTTGTTATTTTTTTGCGTTCATCTAGTTTTTCATACGGTCCAACGAAGACGACAATCGAAAAAGGGGAAGGGGACATTATGTACGATTCTAATTTTTTTAAGTCATGCTCCACTTCTTTTTCTTTCTCCGCTGTAAAAAAATAAGGATTTTTAATAAGAATCACTCGTTTTTCCCCTAAAAACGGAAATGTTTCCGCATCTTCTAGCGCAGTTTGCACAGGAGTATCTTCGCAATCGTACACAGATACATTAAATTCCCGCTCTTCTTCCGTTAATACCGTACGAACGAGAAGTTCATACGTTTCCGTTAATAAAAATGATTCGGTTCCATATAATAAATAAAGGGAAGACAAACGTCGTTTTTTAATTTTTCCCCAAAAGTCCACCACCATATTTCTCTTCTCCATTCTGTCTGCAGTCTTTCTATGTTGAAAAGATACAACGTTTTTCTTATTTTTACAAGGGAATCGGTTAGCGGGAAAACCGATTCCCCTTTATATAAACGTTGACAAATAAGTCCTAGGACCTTATTTGTCAACGGGTTATCTTTATCTTTTCCCGGTCGCAAAAAAGTATTTGTGTTAACTGTTGTCAATGAAGGAAATGAATAAGGAGGATATAGATTTTTTTTTCTTTTTCGTCTATACTAAAAATGATTGCACGAGGAGGGGTAAACGATGAACGTATTTGAAAAAGATGTACAAAGCAAACGAAATGATGCTGTTGACTCTGCCGTTGGTTTTATCGTTTCATTCGGTTTTTTTGCAACAATGTTTATTATCGCAACATTGATTAAATTTTTCGGTTCGTGAAGAGATTGCTTACATAAGCAGTCTCTTTTCTTTATTAGTTATGCTATGGCAGCATGACGGAAAAGGTTCCACGATTTTTCGAATAAATATAGCGAATCGCGCCATGCTGGTCTGTCCGCAAAATAATGACATTCCTTTTCCGGAGCCGTTCGATAACATATGGGGAAGGATGATGGTAACGGTTATGTTTGCCGACGGAAATAAGCGCAATCTTCGGCTGTACTTTTTCTAAAAATAACTCTGTTGTAGACGTATCGCTCCCATGATGGGCCACTTTTAACACATCGGCTTCTAAGCGCGGAAAAGCGCTGATTAACTCCCTTTCCCCCGTTTCCTCTAAATCACCCGTAAATAACCAGGATAATCCACCGAGCTTTGTATACAATACAATCGAATGGTTATTATCATCACGATGCGTTTTCCATGGATGAAGTACATAAAATGAAATTCCATCCTCTATCCATCTGTCACCCCTTGATATTTTCACCACTTCTATATTTTGTCGTTCAGCAAGTTGAACAAGTTTTTCTTGTATCGAATTTTTTGTTTCTCCTTTGCCAATGACCATTTGCTTTACAGAAAAATGCCGAATGATTTCTTCTGCCGCTCCAATATGGTCCAAATCTCCATGTGTCGCAATAAGTTTATCGATATATCTCACTCCGTTTGATTTTAAAAATGGAACGACAACGTCTTTTCCTACATCCCACTTCCGCTTTCGTTCCTGCCATGGCTGTCTTTGGTGTGGAAGTGTTCCTCCTGTGTCAATAAGATATACTCCTTTTCGATACGGCAATTCAATGTATATACAATCCCCTTGCCCGACATCGAGTAAAATGACCTCACCGTAACGATCCATATATGGGCTCCATGCATGAAGCGTAATAACGAAGGCGACCCATCCTATACTAAAGTAACGCCGCTTCTCCATTTGTACAAATGCAGCAAAAATCGCGGCCGCATAACAGATAAGAAAAAAGAAAGAAGGCCGGCCAAGAACGAGTGACAACGAATGGTTAGATGAGAAAAATGCAACAACATCGCTAGAGATTACGATAATTTTTTGCAACAGCCAAATAAAAGGAAAAGAAAGAAGCGAATGTATATAATGCGTGCCTACAGCTGCAAACGAAAGCGGCATAATGACGAAGGAATAAAGCGGCACAAAAATAATATTTAGGGGAATGCTCCATAACGAAACTTCGAAAAAATAGTATAAAAGAAACGGAAGGGCGCTCAACTGGGCAATAAAAGCCGTAAAAAAGAGGCGCCAAAAGACAGAATCATGCGACAATATCATTTGGGAAGATAAAATAAGAGCAAATGTTACAATAAACGATAACTGAAATCCGACATCCCATAACATATACGGATCGAAAAGCAGCATCATGACTAGCGTTATACTTAATGCATCGAGCGGCGATAACTTCGATTTCCAGTAATAGGAAACTAAAAAGATCATTGCTGTAAAGGAGGCGCGAATAACAGAAGGAGAAGCGCCTGTTAGCACAATATAAATGGGAAGGAAAATCAATAGGATTATCGTTGCCGTTTCCTTGGTGATAAAGCGAATCAATATGGAAAACATGGCTCCGACTAATAACGTGACATGCAACCCGGAAATGGCTAATAAATGGATTAATCCGAGTTTTTGGTATCCTTCCAAAAGCGTCTCGTCTAATTGCCCTCGTTCTCCGTATAAAAGCGCTTGGACAATTCCAACCGTTTCCGATGGAAAATGTGTTTCTACCGTGTGCAGCCCTTTTTCACGAAGCGAAAGAAGCCATTCATATAACGTTGGGGATGTGTTGTGGCAGTCTTGCAAGGAGATTGATTGGGGTTTGAGAATCCAATGAATATGATGAAATCGTAAATAACGACGATAATCGAAAGCATTAGGATTTCGCGGTAGCGCCGGACGTTCAAGCCTTCCCTTCACCGTGCATACTGCTTTAGGAGTTAAAGAAGAAAGCTCTTGTTTTTCCTGTGCCGATTTTATGTAGTAAATAAGCTGAAGCTTTTCTTTTCCCACTTTGACAATCGATTTTAGTTGATCCCCATCCACCGAAATGGGAGCAATAAAACGAATAGTAAATAACGTCATGTTGCCAGACAGTTTCGTCTTATTATGATGGTCGATATAAACGAAATACATATAAAAAAGGCAAATCGTTATGATAGAAAAAAGAAAGAGGCGCCTTTTTCGCGTGAAAAGAAATATAGCATACAGCACGATAAACACCAAAGAAATGTTCGGCCTCCCGCACCCAGCGATGATCCCAAAAACAGCAGCAAGCGCTATATAAACAATATTCCCCCGCATGGTTTGCGCCCCTTTCCGTAGGCGTGATTTATTATTTTTGCAGAAGTGACAATATTTCTTTATTAAATGGTACGTGTTCTACCCGGACTTTCGCTTGTTCAAAAAGTTCAAGCGCATACGGATGATTTTTGTAATCTTGCGCATAATATACAGCGCGAATTCCGCTTTGAATAATCGCTTTACAGCAATGTAGACAAGGAAAATGAGTTACGTACATTTCTGCTCCTTCTGTCGGTACGCCAAATTTCGCACATTGAATAATCGCATTCATTTCCGCATGGATGGTGCGAACACAATGCCCGTCAATAACATAACATCCCTCATCAATGCAATGAGCGCCGCCGGCAATGGAACCGTTATATCCCCCGGCAATAATTCGTTTATCTCGGACAATGGTGGCGCCAACCGCCAATCGTGTACAAGTGCTGCGCAATGCCAACAAATGGCTTTGTGCCATAAAATATTGATCCCATGTAATCCGTTCCATACTTCCTCCCCCGCTTGTCCATTGCAAATTGATTTTTCCTTCAGAAAGTGCACATATTTTTAGTGTAATGGGCAAGTCAGCAAAGCGTCAACGACATTATGGCACAACAATGTGTTCTTTTATTTTTTCCAACGTCTTTTCTCCAATGCCTGTAACATTTAATAAATCTTCTGCTTTTTGAAACGGTCCATGCTCTTCGCGATAGGCAATAATGGCTGCCGCTTTAGTCGGTCCAATTCCCGGAAGTTGCAATATTTCTTCCTCCGACGCTGTATTAATATAAATTTTCTTGGAATCATTAGAGGAAACAACAGAAGAATCTATGGAAGGAATGTTCGTCTCCCCGCGTTCCGGTACATAAATCATCATTTCATCATGTACTTTTGCCGCCAAATTGACCTTTGTTTGATCCGCTTCTTTTGTAAATCCGCCAGCCATTGCTACCACATCATTGACACGCGCCGTATCCTTTATTTCGTATACTCCCGGTTGGGCAACTGCTCCCTTTATATCGACAATAATTGTTTTGGATTGCACTTTCTCTTCCTTTTTCTCCGATACTTCCATCATCATTTGTTCCGAAGCTAGTATAGAACCTTGTTCCTTTTCGATCATTTCATTGTTTCTAAATAAAATGACCACCGCAACGATGAACACTGCCAAGAGCAGAATATACCATCGTTTGTCATACTTTTTTATTGCTTCCCACATGTCCATCATCCTTTCAAATTAGTCATAAAATAAAGAAAACGCTCATACATATCGTTGAAAAGACTATACGTACTGCAATCAGGGAGGGGGGAGTGAAGCATGGAAATCGGAATGATTGGGACAGGAAATATGGGAAGGATTTTAATTGAAGCGTTTCTTGAATCTGGTTCCGTCAAAGAAGACCAGCTTATTATCACGAATCGTACGTTAGAAAAAGCGCTCGACATCCAGCGCCGCTATCCGGGCGTATACGTTGCTGCCAGCGCGGAAGAAGTGGTACAGAAGGCAACGATTGTGTTTTTATGTGTAAAACCGTTAGATATTCACCCCCTTTTGCAACAATTGTCTTCCTTTTGGACAAAGGAACATTGTCTTGTATCGATTACAAGCCCGATTAGTGTACAACAACTTGAAGCTGCCGTCCCTTGCCACGTAGTGCGCGTTATTCCAAGCATTACAAACCGGGCGTTTGCTGGAAGCACGCTAATCACGGTTGGACAGCGCTGTTCTTCACACTATCAAAACTATATAGAAACGCTATTTCGTCAAATTTCTGCTCCTTGCTATATTAATGATGAAATTACGCGAATCGCTTCTGATATCGCTAGTTGTGGTCCCGCTTTTTTTAGCTATTTGCTTCAACGATTTATTGAGGCAGCCGCCGCAAAAACATCGATTACAAAAGAACAAGCAACAGAATTGACAAGCAATATGATTATTGGATTAGGGGAATTATTGAAAAAGAATCTTTATACACTTCCAACACTGCGAGAAAAAGTTTGCGTGAAAGGCGGTATTACTGGAGAAGGAATTGCGGTGCTTGAAAAAGAAATCGAAGGGGTATTTGAACGCGTATTTGATAAAACACATGAAAAATTTAAAGATGACATCGAAAAAATAAAAAAGCAATTCGGTAGTTAATTATTCGTTAAAAAAAGAAAAAATCCTGCTTAGCAACAAAAAATGTTTTATTCCGTACCGAAGTCAAAATCAATCAATAGCTTTTCTGCCGAAGCCAGCGTGTAATCGCTTTAACGGGCTTTGGCAGAAAAGCATAAAGCTTTAAAAAGAGGGAAGCGCCGCTGTTTTTCATTTTTTCGCAACAAAGAAAACACGTTCCGACGTTTCGCTTGGCGCTTCATCTGTAAAATCCGCGGTTATTTCCAGCACTGTAAATCCCGCTTCCGTCAGCCATTGTTTATACTGATCAATCTCATAGGTGCACTGTCGATGCAGTTCATCATGCCGTTCATATTTTCCATCATCGCCACGGACGAAAAACGTTAATTCATGCTCAACGCTATGCGGCAACGAAAGCGGATAGCAAGACCAAATATAACTGATTTCCTCGTCATTGCTTGTAAATATCGCATCTTGAAAAATATGATCCATTTTATACGTCGAATGAACGTCAAATAACAATAAACCGTCTTCTTTTAACAGTTCATAAATGCGGGAAAAAGTTTGCCGAACTTCACTTTCTTCTAATAAATAGTTGAGTGAATCGCAAAAAATAGTGACACAATCAAACGACGAAAATCCTTCTAATTCCGTCATATTTTGTTGAAAAAATTCAATGGTAACCTGTTGCGCTTCCGCTTTCGCTTGTGCAATAGCGAGCATATTTTCAGACAAATCGACACCTGTGACCAAAAATCCTTCTTTCGCCAATCGAACAGCTAATTCTCCTGTGCCACATCCGACATCAAGAATGCGTTTTGCACCTTGACGTCCATACTGCTTTAGCTTTTTTTGCACAAACGACTGCCATGCATCATACGGCGCTTCATTCATTAATTTATCATACCAATAAGCAAATGACTCATACGTCATTGCTGCAACACGCTCTCCACATCTTCCAACGGCGCATCTCCCCATAAACGTTCTAAATTGTAATAATTGCGTTCCTCTTTATCAAAAATATGGGCGACGATATCGCCTAAATCGACTAAAACCCATTTTGCCTCATGAAACCCTTCTACCCGTTTCACCGGAATATGGTGTTCCTCTGCTTTCTCTTTTATTTCCCGCGCAATCGCTTGTACTTGTTTCTCCGAATTTCCATGACAAATCACAAAATAATCAGCGACAAGAGAAATTCCTTTCATATTTAGGACAACGATATTTTCCGCTTTTTTGTCATCGGCTGCTCGAACAACCAATTGCAATATTTCCTGTTCTGTCATTCTTCACATTCCCCCTTTATTTCCATCATCAACGAATTATATGTGTGAATCGTGTCTGGATAAATGAGCTGATTTTTTTTCAACAAAAATTGAATGGTGTTTTGTAACGATTTTACTAACGCCTTGTTCAGATCTTGTTTGGCCAGATCACGAACTTCATCTACTCCTGGGAATATCCGTCCAGGTTCAATATAATCGGCAAGGTAAATAATTTTTTCCAATAATGTCATATTTGCTCGTCCTGATGTATGATAACGAATCGCGTTTAATATATCTTCATCTTCGATTCCAACTTCCGTCCTTACTAAGTAAGCACCGACTGGAGCATGCCAAAGTTCCGAGTTGTAAGAAAGCAAGTCTTTTGGCATATTTTGCTCTAAAATGATTTGTTTCATTTCTTCTTTCGGACGGAACTTCGCATAGTCATGAAAAATAGCCGCCAATTCCGCTTTTTTCACATCCGCTCCATACTGCTCCGCAAGCTCGATTGCCGTTTCCATAACGCCAATTGTATGTTGATAGCGATGTTCTGTCAATTGTTTTTTAACAAGAGTTAACGCTTTTTCTCGCTCCATATAGCTTTCTCTCCTCAATATAAAGTCTTACACATTCCGGCACTAAATATCGGATTGTTTGTCCTTTTCTTACCCGATCACGAATCATCGAAGAAGATACCGCAAATTGCGGCACTTCTACTTCCATAATCGGATAAGATGTTTCAGTGGAAAACCCAGGCCGCTTTACACCCACAAATGTTACTAGCTGGATCAGTTCAGCAATTTTATACCAGTGTGGCAAATATTCCACCATATCTGCACCGATAATAAAATAAAACTCATGATCTGGGTGCATAGAAAGCAGTTGACGAATTGTATCATACGTATACGACGGTCCTTCTCTTTCCAGTTCAATCGTTTCGATATGAAAGCGCGGATGATCAGCAATCGCTAATTCAAGCATGCGCAAGCGATCTTCGCTTTTTGTCACTTGTTCATGTTGTTTATGTGGAGGGATGCGGTTCGGCATAAACCAAATTTCTGACAACTGAAGAGCATGCAGCACTTCATTCGCCATTAATAAATGCCCGTAATGCGGTGGATCAAATGTCCCTCCAAAAATCCCGATTTTTCTCATATTTTCTTCCCTCCGCCATGCATATGCGCAACTTTGCCGTTTAGCGCGGTAACACAATTTGCTTATTTTCTTTTGACTCCTTATACAATACAATGGTATTCCCAATTACTTGTACAAGTTCCGCGCCCGCTCCTTGTGCAAGTTGCTCGGCGACAACATGGCGATCTTCCTCACAATTTTGCAGCACGCTCACTTTAATAAGCTCACGCGCTTCGAGCGCATCGATAATTTGCTTAATCATATTTTCATTAACTCCGCCTTTTCCAACTTGAAAAATTGGTTTCAAATGATGGGCTTTCGCCCGCAAAAAACGTTTTTGTTTTCCTGTTAACATATGTTATGTTACCCCCTAAGCTGTTCGATCACTATTTTTTTCATACGTTGGACATCCGGGAATATTCCTGTCCATTTTTCAAATGCTAACGCCCCTTGATATACAAACATCCCGACTCCATTTTGGATAATTCCATTTCTTTTTCGTGCTTCCTTCAACCATTTTGTCTCTAATGGATTGTAAATAATATCAGAAACGATCGTTCCTTCTTTCATATTTGCAAGAGAAAGCGGCATTTCTTCCATATTAGGGTACATTCCAACAGACGTCGTATTAATGAGAATATCATATTCTCCTAAACGCTCTTCCGCTTCATTTAACGAGTATACAACTGATGAAACAGAAGCATTACATTCATCAATAAGCTGTTTTGCTTTGGATACCGTTCGATTGCAAATATCGATTTGTTTTGCACCGCGATCGGCAAGAGAAACGTAAATGCCTCTTGCTGCTCCACCAGCTCCAATAAGCAAAATGCGCTTTTCTTTTATATCGACGTTTATTTCTTCCTCTAGCGCCCGAACATATCCAGGACCATCTGTATTATAGCCGATCAATCGTCCATTTCTATTCACGATCGTATTGACCGCACCGATGCGGCGCGCTGTTGGATCCACCTCATCGAGCAATGGCATCACCGCTGTTTTATGAGGAATCGTTACATTTAACCCCGAAATGCCAAGGGCCCTTACCCCGGCAATAGCATCCTTCAAGCGTTCCGGCTCTACATGAAATGCATGGTAGTGTGCGGCAATGTTCATGTTTTGAAATGCATCATTATGCATAATTGGCGATAGGGAATGGTGAACAGGACAACCAAATAACGCATATAATTTTTCCATTTTCTCTTCTCCCCTATTTTACTTACAAAAGAATTAAATCAATGATTTCCTTATTAAGATGTCGACTCCCTTTGGTGCATACGCAACCACTTGCGCTCCTGGTTCGTTGCATGTCACCCAACCAAGTCCGGAAAATACAATGTCTGTCTTTCTTTCTTTTATGGTGAATGTATGCGCCTCTAATGGCGGGAATTGGTCGATATAATGTTTGCGCGGAGGAGAAAGAAGTTCACCTAATTGATTGGCATATAACGCATCCGCTTTTTCTAACTTCGTCCGATGAATGAGCAGCTCATTGGAGAAATAACATACAAAAGACCGTCGTCCCCCTTTTATATAATCAAGCCGGGCGAGCCCCCCGAAAAATAACGTTTGTTGTTCATTCAGCTGATACACTTTCGGATGGATTTCTCGCTTTGGAGTGATGATTTTTAAATCTTTTTTGTCCACAAAGTGCGCCATTTGATGGTGATTAATAATTCCCGGCGTATCATAAATCGCCGCTCCATCATCTAATGGAATTTCGATCATATCCAACGTCGTTCCCGGAAAATAGGATGTTGTAATTACATTTCCTTTCCCCGTTGCCTCTTGAATAATACGATTAATAAACGTTGATTTTCCAACATTCGTACAGCCAACCACATAAACGTCTTTCCCAAACCGATATTTTTCAATCGCCTCCATTACTTTCGCCATTCCGATTCCTTTGACAGCGCTCACTAAACATATGTCAATTGGCTTCAAGCCGAGATCGCTTGCCGATTGTTTCATCCAATGAATAAGCTTTGGATATTTCACCGATTTTGGAAGCAAGTCCACTTTATTGCCAACGAGCAAAATCGGGTTGTTCGCGACAAACCGATGCAATCCTGGAAGCCAGCTTCCATTGAAATCAAAAATATCAACAATTTTTACGACAAGTGCTTCCGACTGTCCGATGCGGTGTAAAATTTTTAAAAAGTCATCATCTGTCAGTGCTACATCTTGCACTTCGTTATAGTGCTTTAAGCGAAAGCAGCGTTGACAAATGACTTCTTCTTTTTCTTTTTCTAAAACGCTTTTTGGTGCATACCCAGGTTTTGTCTCATCTTCCGATTGAATTAGCGCTCCACAGCCAATGCAGCGAATTTGTTGTTCCACCATCATTCCTCCCAATAAATCATGCCTTTTTTACGCATCATATTTAAAATTATCCGTTCTATCTTTCGGTTCAATCGAGTCCAAAGCCCATCTGTCTGCGCAACCGGTACAACTAAAATGGTATTTAATCCTAACCGGTTTCCTCCAAACACATCGGTTAGCAATTGATCACCGATGACAACAACTTCATCTTTCCTCAATTGCATCATCGATAACGCTTTTTGGAAAGCGCTTGTCAGCGGCTTCCGTGCTTCGAAAATAAACGGAATGCCAAGCGGTTCCGCGAAAGATTGCACCCGCTTTTTATTATTATTCGATACGATGATCACCTTAATGCCCTCTTGCTTCATATTCTCAAACCACTCCATTAGCTCCGGAGTGGCGCTTGGACGATCCCACTCGACAAGCGTATTATCTAAATCTGTAATGATTCCTTTAATTCCTTTTTCTTTTAACTCACTAGGAGTAATATCCAGTACACGTTTGACAAACTGGCTTGGCAAAAAATAATGAAGCATGTCCATCACCTTACCTTTTTAGGCACTGACTTTCGGCTTTTCTGCCTTTAACCATCATACCTAATTTTCACTAGTCTTTCAAAACAAACTTTGACAAATATATACAATCACAAAAATTTTTTCGACAAAGTTCGTTATCCCCAAAATTGTGGATAAGTTTTGTCCACATCATTCACAAGCATAAAATCAGATCCCGACAACCTTATAAACATGTTTTCCACATGTTATCCACTTGTTGTTGTGGATAACAGAACGGTTGTTCTACATCGGAAATCATGGTACAGTTAAAGTAACTTACCATTATATGTATTGACTGCAAATCATATTCCATTGCTGAAGGAGGTTTTCAGCATGAAATATCTATCCGACGAGCTATTAATCGAATCATATTATAAAGCAAAAGAATTAAAATTAAGCCCGGAGTTTATTGAATTAATTGAAAGAGAAATTCGCCACCGTTCGTTAGAACATAAAATTAAGCTTTCATCATAATAGCCTCCAGGGCTTTTTTTTTTATTTTAAATAGCCAATCCGTTCCCCTACTTTCACTCCCATCGGCACCACAATTCGTTCATCAAGCTCAACACTGTCTTTTTCAAACAATAAAACGACGGTAGATCCAAAAGAAAAATAGGCAATTTCTTGCCCTTTCGTAAGATGCTTGCTCACATGGGTAAGCTCAATGCTGTTGACAAACATCGCACCTATTTTTACAATCGCGATATGTTTTCCGTTTGCAGCTACTTCTGTAATCATGCGATAGTTTTTCGATAACGGCCGCTTTCCATATTTTAAGCCAAGGCGGTTGACAGGGTACGATTTTTTTCCAAGAGCCCATTGTTTTTGCACAACTCCAGATATTGGGCTATGGATGCGATGATAATGGCTTGGGCTTAAATACAAAATAATGAATAATCCGTTTAAATATTTTTTTGCCGCTTCGCCGCTTCCAAGCATTTCTGCAATCGAATATGTCTTGCCCTTAACGACGATTTCGCTATTTTCACGGATCACACCGATATCTTCAATAATCGCATCAACAGGGCTAATAACACTGTTTTTCGTTTGATCAATCGGTCTTGTCCCCGCTTTTAGCTTGCGAATAAATAGTTGCTGCAACGTTTCATAATTTTTTAAGTTTTTTTCCATTTCTTCCTGATTAATATCATAAATTTTTGCATACGATGGAATAAGTAATGCACTTAAGCGGGACTTCGTAAAAATTGCGATCATTTTTGATGAAAGTGAATGATTCGTCAATTCAATCATAAGACGATACAACCATTTTAACAAATATATTCCCTCCAATTTATGGCGGTCATGTTTTTTACTACTTTTCATATTATAAATAAAATGAGTATAATTGTAGTAGACTTTGTTTGCCGCGTTTTAGAGCGAAAAGGAGTGAGGAGAATGTTTTTATTGGATTATTTAGATTACACATTAAAAAAGCTAAAAGCAAATATGGCAAATATTTTAACGATGACCAATTTATCACTAGGTGGTTTTTCCGTCTTAACGACGTTAAAAGGGCAGCTTAATGTCAGTTTGCTTCTCGTTTTTTTAGCAGCCTTAGTCGACCGCTTTGATGGGGCTGTTGCCCGCAAATTAAATATTGAATCAGAACTCGGAAAACAATTGGACTCCATGAGTGATATTATATCATTTGGAGTAGCTCCTGCGTTGTTAATTTATCAAAGCCTGCTGCATGAATTTGGCGCGCCTGGTGCGTTTTTTACGATTTTATACATCGGCTGCGGCGCCTTTCGTCTTGCTCGTTTTAACATTACAGAAAACAGCGGCTATTTTTCGGGACTTCCAATTACAGCTGCGGGAGTACTGCTAACATTAAGCTATTTAACGATTCATTATTTTCCTCCGCAATTTTTCATTTTCCTTATGATTACATTGTCGTTTTTAATGGTTGGAACATTTAAATTGAAAAAAATATAAAACAAACATAGGAAGACTGTCCTTTCCAAAATGAAGTCATAATGGATTGGGCAGCCTTTTTTATTTTCTATTCACACCATTTTCTCTTTTCAATCCTTATTATTAATTATATGATAAATGTGAATTCATTATAAAGTACAAATAACATATGAATATGGTGTTTTAAGAAATAACGGGGGGATTTCATTTGGACAAAACATCCATTATCGGCATTCTTCTTGGTATTATCGCTGTAGGTGTTGGAATGTACTTTAAAGGTGTCAATCCAAGCGTATTAATTAACCCTGCAGCGATTTTAATTATTATCGTTGGAACTATCGCTTCTGTTACCATCGCTTTTCCAACTCGCGAAATTAAAAAAGTGCCAAAACTGTTCGGCGTGCTTTTTAAAGAACAAAACATCCCAACCATCGAAGAATTAATTCCATTGTTCGTCGATTGGGCGAACGTGGCTCGACGGGAAGGATTGCTCGCACTGGAAGCAAAATTAGACGAAATTGATGATCCATTTTTACGAAATGGTTTGAGCATGGCAATTGATGGGCAGACACAAGATTTTATTCGCGATGTAATGACAGAGGAAATTGAAGCGATGGAAGAACGGCATGAAGCGAATGCAGCCATTTTTTCGCAAGCAGGTACATACGCGCCAACACTTGGGGTGCTAGGAGCGGTCATCGGGCTAATTTCGGCATTAGGCAATATCGATAACATTAGCGAGCTCGGCAAAGCAATTAGCGCGGCATTCGTCGCAACACTGCTGGGAATTTTCACTGGGTACGTGTTATGGCATCCATTTGCCAATAAATTAAGAAGAAAATCAAAAGAAGAGGCGAAAATACGGCGAGTCATGATTGAAGGGGTCCTTTCCATTCTAGAAGGACAAGCACCGCGGACAATTGAACAAAAACTTGCTTCCTATCTTCCGGAAACTGAACGCAAGAAAATTGTAGAACAGGGAGAAAAAAGAAATGAGTAAGAAAAAAAAACAAAAACAAGAAGAGCATATTAACGAGTCATGGCTTATTCCGTACTCTGATTTATTAACGTTATTACTCGCTCTTTTTATCGTTTTGTTTGCAAGCAGCCAAATCGATCAAAAAAAATTCCAGCAAATCGCCCGGTCATTTAATACAGCATTGGCTGGCGGAACAGGTGTGCTTGATTTTGAAAGCCCAATCGAACCGGAAACCCCGCCTTCGCCATCAAAACAAGAACATAAACAGCAACAAAAAAATTTAAATAAAGAAGATAAAGAAGAGTTGCATGCCGTACAAGAAAAAATTGATACATATATCGCGGAAAAGCATTTAAATGGGAAATTACAAACTTCTTTAACAGATGAGGGGCTGGCGATTACGATATTAAATGATATTTTATTTGATTCCGGAAGTGCAGAAGTACGACCAAAAGATCGAAAGCTAGCTAAAGAGATTTCCCAACTGCTTGTCATGAATCCGCCGCGAAATATTATTATTAGCGGGCATACCGATAACGTACCGATTCACAATGCGCAATTTGCTTCAAACTGGGAACTAAGCGTCATGCGTGCTATAAATTTTATGAAAATATTATTGGAAAATCCCGAGCTCGACCCGCGTTGGTTTAGCGCGAAAGGATACGGAGAATTTAAACCAGTAGCGCCCAATAATACTCCTGAAGGGCGGATGAAAAACCGGCGCGTTGAAATCTTAATTTTGCCAAAAACCGAAGCTTCCCGTCAATAATTTGACGTTTCCATCTCTCTCCCTATTGATGAAAAAGGCTGGCAGATGTTTGCCAGCCTTTTTATGCTAAAGCTTAATAGAAAATTTAATCACTCCTGCTTTTACCATTGTTTCCACCAAAATCACAAATGCTGGACCAATAAACAGCCCGATAAAACCTAACAGTTGAAATCCTAAATAAACGCTCACTAATGCAGCCAAAGGGGAAATGCCTAAATTGGTTGAGAAAACTTTCGGCTCAATAATACGACGCACTACCGTAATAATCACAAATAATACAATGAGACCGATCCCTAGACCGCTATTGCCATTCGCAATACTTATTATCCCCCATGGCACTAACACCGAGCCAGTCCCTAAAATCGGCAAAATATCCACAACAACAATTAGCAGTGCCATAATAACCGCATAATCCACTTTCAACAACAATAAACCGGCCAATGCAAGGAAAAAAGTGATGAGACTTAACAAAAATTGCGCTTTAATAAACCCGATGCCAGCTTTGCTTAATTGCGTCACAACCATCGCTAACCGCTGATGTGTACGTTCAGACAAATATTTTTTGAGCCTCTTTTTTAACTTTGGCAAATCTAAACTAATTAAAAACAGCGCTACTAAATATACTAAAAAATGAATAAGAAAGCCGGGAATAAGCGTGATAAAATGAACAATCGACTGCGTCGAATTCGTCGCAAATTCCAAAAGCAAACGTTGTATCGTTTCGACGCTGTTTTCCAACGAAGCGATAATCTCTTTTGGAATCGAACTCGAATACGATTCCCATGTTTGAATAAACTTATTAAAAACTTCTGTCGCTTCACTCAAAAAATGTGGCAGTTTTTGCGAAAATGTCATAATTTGCTGCACAAGTATGACAATAAGAAAATAAAACGCAAAGCCAACGATAATAAGAAATAACGAAAAAACCGTCGTTACTGCATGCACCCGTTTCAGCCGGTAATTGTTCTGCAAATTTTTTACTGCTGGCTCTAATAATAATGCTGTCGCTAATGCAAAGACAAGCGGCAAGCTATACGGCAGCAAAAATAAACCTATTGCAATCACGAAGGCAATAATAATAAACTTTTTCACTATCATACCCCATTCAATTTGATTTTACTTCGCAACTTCTATTATAAATATAGCGAATGGAGTAAAGACAATCAACAACATTAAAATCTCCCTGCTATTTGGAAAACGAGAACAATCATCCCAAGAAACCATACATACATCGCAAATCCTTTTAATGAATGACGCTTTCAATAGTTAATCATCCAGCGCACTGCAATATAGCCAAATAACGCCGAAGAAACCGTCCCGATCATAAGCGAGCTTACAGAAATATTTTCTACTTTCCCTTCCAATAAATCTAGTGATTGCAAAACGATTCCTCGCGCAATCGCTGGAATTGACAACAAAAACGAAAAATATGCTGCTGTTTCGCGATCGAGTTTACGCAGCAACCCCGACAATCGTAAGCCCCGAACGTGAAATCGCCGGAAAAATGGCTGCCGCCTGAAATGTCCCGATCACAAACGCATCGGTATATGTAGTGTCATCCATTCGTTTATACCCATGCTTTACACCATCAGCTATCCAAAGAAATAAGCCAGTTACTAAAAATTCCCATCCAATAGTCGCCCCTGTCTTAGAAATTTCTTCAAAGTAATAAACAACTGCCCGACAACAACTGCTGGAATCGTCCCTATCACTAACAAAAACGTTAGCTTGCTAAACGGCTTGCGAATCATATAGACAATTCCTCTTTGTAAATGACAAACACGGCTAACAGGGTGCCGATATGAAGCATAGTATCAAGGAATAACCCCGCCTCATCAAGCCCAAACAAATGTCTCCCCAAATATAAATGTCCCGTACTGCTGATTGGCAAAAACTCCGTAAGCCCTTGAATCATTCCTAAAATAAACGCCTCTATTTTTGTCATCGTTCTCTCCCCCAACATTCCCCTTAAAAACAATTATGTTCGTTTTCGACGATAAACTTGAAGCACAATATAAATGACAGTAACCACAATCGCAACGATGATCACCGGTCGCAAATAAGGCCGGGCAATCTCATCAATTTCCTGCCAGTGGCTTCCTAGCCGTTCCCCTAAAAAAATAAAGAAAATAGACCATGGGATAACCGCACATGTTGTATAAAAGGTAAATTTCTTCCATGACATTTTTGCGATACCAGCTGGAATAGAAATGGCATGGCGCACAACCGGAATAAAGCGCGCGGTAAAAATGACGCCCGAGCCGTATTTTTCAAACCATTGCTCTGATAAATCGAGATGTTTCTTTTTAATCAATAAATATTTTCCATACTTATCAAGAAACGGTCTTCCCCCGTAGTATCCCATCCAATATAGAAAAAGCTGGGCGATCGTTCCGCCGATGGTTCCAGCTATCACCGCTCCAACAAATGATATTTCCTCACGTGATACTAAATACCCCGCATATGCCAGCACAATTTCACTTGGAATCACCTCAATCATTAATGCTAAAGCAATTCCGATATATCCTAAATCCGCTAAAAATGTAAAAATACTTTGTATGAATTCGTGCATGGTTCTTCCTCCTATGTATTATGTACTCTTAGCCAAGCATCTCATTACAACCTTATTCAGCACCAAATTATACTATACTACGTGGAAGAAAAAAATAAGTCCTTATACTGAAAAAGCTGTCCTTTTCTAGCAGGACAGCTTTTTCAGTATTTATGCACTTTGCTGCAATTGCGCGATGTATTGTTTTCCTTTTTCTTCGTTATATTGGCCTTCCCATTTTGACATAATGATCGCTGCTAACGAGTTGCCAATAACATTCACTGCTGTGCGCGCCATATCTAAAATACGGTCGATTCCAGCGATAAATGCTAATCCTTCTATCGGAATCCCAACCGTGCCTAACGTAGCAAGCAGCACGACAAAGGATACACCCGGCACCCCAGCGATTCCTTTCGAAGTCACCATTAACACAAGCAAAAGCGAGATTTGTTGAGAAATCGGCATGTCAATACCGTACAACTGCGCGATAAAAATGGCCGCCAACGCCTGATATAACGTAGAACCGTCTAAGTTAAAGGAATACCCTGTCGGAATGACAAAGGATGTAATCGCTTTTGGACAACCGAAATTCTCCATTTTCTCCATAATTTTCGGAAGAACGGTTTCCGAACTTGCTGTACTATAAGCAAGAATTAACTCATCTTTCAAAATTTTTATAATATGAAAAATATTTATACCAAATAACTTAGCAACACCGCCAAGCACGACAAAGATAAAGAACACCATCGTTGCGTAAACAACAATGACGAGCTTGCTGAGCGGAATAAGCGACTCTACCCCAAACTTAGAAACGGTTACACCAATCAGCGCAAACACGCCGAACGGCGCAAACTTCATAATTTGGTTTGTTACATAAAACATCGCTTCTGCTGTACTTTGGAAAAATTGAAGAACTGGCTTTCCTTTTTCGCCAATCGCCGCTACTCCTAAACCGAACATAACAGAGAAGAAAATGATCGGCAGCATATCCCCTTTGGTTAACGATTCAAAAATATTTTTTGGAACAATATTAACAAAAGTTTCTACCATCGAATGATGCTGCACTTCGTTTGTTGTATCAACATAGCTTTGAATATCGGTTTTTTCTAATGATTTCATATTAACGCCGGTCCCTGGCTGAAAAATATTCGCTGCCAATAAACCGACGACAATCGCGATCGTTGTGATAATCTCGAAATAAATAATCGTTTTGCCGCCTAATTTTCCAAGCTTTTTCAAATCCCCAACGCTGGCGACTCCAACTACAAGGCTAGAAATAACAATCGGAATGACAATCATTTTGATTAAACGAAGGAAAATATCCCCAATAGGCTGTAAATAAGTGGCAACCTTCGGATTTCCATAAAAAATGGCTCCCACGATAATCCCTAGAATGAGACCAATAAAAATTTGCCAAGCTAATCCAATTTTTCTCATTCATTCGCCCCCTTCTTTTATGACATTTTTAGACAAAAAGAGACAAAACTATTCTACTATCATATTTTCGTTATGTCAAGAATATTCATATAATATTGTCATTGAATTCCAATTTCTTTTTTGTGTCCAAACACGTACAACCCCGCTTCATCATATACATAAGTAATAGGCAATCGCCTAAAACAATAAAGGTGGGGGTAACACGATGTCAGGCATTTTATCTGCGTTCACATTCCTCATTAAGGAATTAGTGTTTTTAGTATCATACATTAAAAACAATGCATTTCCCCAACCGTTAAGCGCCAAAGAAGAAGAAAAATACTTACAGCTTATGGCGAAAGGAGATGAACAAGCTCGTAATATTTTAATTGAACATAATTTACGCCTCGTTGCACATATTGTAAAAAAATTTGAAAATACCGGCGAAGATGTAGAGGATCTAATTTCCATTGGCACCATCGGTCTTATTAAAGCAATCGAGAGTTACTCTCCTGGCAAAGGGACAAAATTAGCGACATATGCAGCTCGCTGCATTGAAAACGAAATTTTAATGCATTTGCGCTCATTAAAAAAAACACGAAAAGATGTCTCGTTGCACGAGCCGATCGGGCAAGATAAGGAAGGAAATGAAATCAGCCTGATCGATGTCTTGAAATCGGAAGGAAACGATATCATCGATGAAATTCAGCTAAATATGGAACTCGAACAAGTGAAAAAATATATCGATGTGCTCGATGAACGGGAAAAAGAAGTGATTATCAGCCGCTTCGGCCTTGATATGCAGCGGGAAAAAACGCAGCGGGAGATCGCAAAAGAACTTGGCATCTCAAGAAGCTATGTATCGCGCATCGAAAAGCGCGCATTGATGAAAATGTTTCATGAATTTTATCGGAATGAAAAGGAAAAGCGGAGATAGCCTCATACCTTCGCAAGACAAAAGGAGCAATTGTTAAGTGATTGCTCCTTTTTCTGTTTAACCGATTGCCTTAACTTTTCGTACCAGTCCATATTTGACCTCCTTATGAAATTGTTATGACCGAAAAAGATATTTTTAATATGTCCCGTCAATAATTCTTTTAAACAAAAAAGAATTCTGGATACATAGTAAATTATTCCTGATACTTGATCCAGAGGTGAAAGAGCATAGCTCTCACGCACATAAAAACGGGACAATCATGATGACTGTCCCGTTTTTTTCACTATAGTTTTTATCTACTACATACAGTTCGTTTTGCTGATTAATTTTGCGCTTCCACACTTACTTCCGCCGTTATAATCAATGCTATCGTTGCAGTAATCACAATCCCCATCACCATGGCGAACATCCCAATATTCCTCCCCTATCATTCTTTAACTATTATTTTACATGTGAAAATAATGCATTTCTTTGCATGGTTTTGAACATTTTATGAAACTTTTTAAAGAAAAACACCTGCTCTTCTAAACGAAGAAGCAGGTGTTTATTCATCTATTTCACGCAAAAGCCGAATATATTTGATCGCTCGTTGAAAAAAGGAAAACGCGCCGATTAACAATATCGCAATGAAAGGAAGCAAATACGCCTTTTTCTCTGGCGCAATTGTAGGAAGAAGCGTGCCAATATACAAAAAGACGCTTAATGCCAGCAATACACCAGCAAACATTTTATAATCAGCCGCTTTTTCCTTCCAATGCTGTTTTTGTTGTTCCATCGTATCCCCCACTTTCCATCCTTAACTGTACCATATGGGACAGCAAATGTGGGGATGTAATTTTAACCATGCAATGCTTGGGCTAAATCTTCGATTAAATCTTCCACATCTTCCAATCCGACAGAAATGCGGATCAGCCCATCAGTAATGCCTAATTGTTCGCGGCGTTCTTTCGGAATGGATGCGTGCGTCATTTTCGCCGGCAGCGAAATTAAGCTTTCAACCGCTCCCAAGCTTTCTGCGAGCGTAAAATAGCGCACACGGTTTAACACTTGATCCGCTTTCTCCGCACTTCCGACATCAAAAGAGACCATGCCGCCAAATCCACGCATTTGTTTTTTGGCAACCTCATAGTTTGGATGTGTTTCCAATCCTGGATAATACACTTTTTGGACCGCTGAATGGTTCACTAAAAATCCAACGATTTTTCTCGTGTTTTCTTCATGCTCCTCCATGCGCACGCCAAGCGTCTTGATGCCGCGCATTAAAAGCCATGAATCTTGCGGGCCGAGAATTCCTCCGGTAGAGTTTTGAATAAAATGCAGTTTTTCTGCTAACTCTTCCGAATTGACAACTGCCAATCCAGCAACAACATCGCTATGGCCGCCTAAATATTTCGTCGCGCTATGGACAACAATGTCGGCGCCAAGGGCAAGCGGCGTTTGCCAATACGGGGTGCTGAACGTGTTGTCGACGATCGTAAGCAAGCCATGCTTTTTGGCGATGGCGGAAGCAGCTTGAATGTCCGTAATTTTTAAGAGTGGATTGGTTGGCGTTTCAATGTAAAGCGCTTTCGTATTCGGCTGGATATGTTTCTCGATGTTGGAAAGGTCGCTTGTATCAATAAAAGTCGATTCAATCCCCAAGCGATTTAGCACTTTCGTCATGACGCGATATGTGCCGCCATACACATCGTCCGTTAAAATGACGTGATCGCCGCTGTTAAACAGCATCATGACCGCCGTGATCGCCGCCATTCCGGAACCAAACGCAAAACCGGCATAACCTTCTTCTAAATCTTTAATCAGCTCTTCTAATGCGTGGCGGGTTGGATTGCCGGTACGCGAATATTCAAAGCCTTTATGGCCGCCGATTCCTTCTTGTTTATACGTGCTGACTTGATAAATCGGAACAGAAACCGCTCCCGTATGCGGATCACCTGAGATGCCGCCGTGAATCAGTTTTGTTTTTCGTCTCATTTAAATCCCACCTTCATAAATTTTTTTGCTTAAATACCGCTCGCTGCTATCCGGGAAAATAACAACGATATTCGTTCCCGGTTTCGCCTTTTTGGCCTCAAGCAACGCGGCGTGAAACGCAGCGCCTGAAGAGCTTCCAACAAGCAGCCCTTCTTTTTCGGCAAGTTCTTTTACCCACTTAAACGCGTCTTCATCGCGAATCGTATGAATCGCATCAAAATAGCTTGGATCCATATAATTCGGCAAAAATTCCATTCCGATTCCTTCTGTTTTATGCGGCCCCGGCTCTCCGCCGTTTAAAATCGACCCTTCTGGTTCGACAATGACTGTTTTAATGTTTGGGTTTTTTTCTTTTAAAAACGTTGCCGTTCCCATAAACGTTCCGCCTGAACCGGCCCCGGCGACAAATATATCGATTTGTCCGTCAAGGTCATCCCATAGTTCCGGGCCGAGCGTTTTATAATATGTTCTTGGGTTGGCCGGGTTGGCAAACTGCTGCGGGCAATAGGAGTTAGGGATTTCACGGGCAAGCTCTTGCGCCTTGCGGATCGCTCCTTGCATTCCTTCGCTCGTTGGTGTATGGACAATCGTTGCTCCGAGCGCTTTCATGATTTGCTGCTTTTCGATGCTGAATTTCTCGGGAACGCAAAAAATCACGTTGATGTTTTTGCCAATCGCCGCCAACGCCAACCCAATGCCAGTGTTTCCCGCCGTCGGCTCAATGATCGTTCCGCCTTCTTTTAATTTTCCTGTCTCTAATGCGTCGCGCAATAACTCTTGGCCAAGCCGGTCTTTAATGCTGCCTCCCGGGTTGAAATATTCCAATTTGGCAAATATGCGAACACCCTCGGGCAACGGAATTTGCGTAATTTCCACCACCGGCGTATATCCAATCAGCTCATGCACATTTTTGGCCACTCGCATGTTTGTCACTCCATTTCTTTACAAATATAGATCGAGGAAGGAATTCCTTCCTCGATTATTTTTGCAGCGATGACACGATGGACAGGACTAAATCAGCTGAATGTTTGGCGGCAGTATCTAAAAATTGCTCAAATGATACATCGGATTCTTTGCCGGCAATATCGGACAACGCCCGAATAATGACAAACGGAACGGCAAATTGCGTACATACTTGGGCAATTGCCGCTGCCTCCATTTCAACAGCGCATAAATCCGGAAACTTGCCGCGGACAAATTCAACGCGCGCCGGATCGTTCATAAACGAATCGCCGGTCGCAATGAGTCCGGTTACTACTTGAATATCCTTGATTTGCTTCGCGTTTTGCTCCGCGATCTTTACTAATGTTTCATCCGCTTTATAACGCGCCGGCATTCCCGGCACTTGGCCATACTCATAGCCAAAGGCCGTCACATCAACATCATGATGTACTACTTCATTGGAAATGATGACATCCCCAACATTTAGCGTGGATAAAAAGCCACCCGCTGAACCGGTGTTAATGACATAATCTGGACGGAATCGCTCCAATAAGATCGCTGTTGACATCGCTGCGTTTACTTTTCCGATTCCCGATTTCAACAGAATGACATCGGCACCGTTTAAGCGTCCTTTTGAAAATTCGCAATTAGCGATCACCGTTTCTTCCCGATCTTCTATTTTGTCGCGCAAAATCGTTACTTCTTCTTCCATTGCACCAATAATCGCTATTTTCATTTATCTCCCTCTTTCTGCTTTTTTTACTGCTTCACCGCTTCCATCACCCATACAAACGCATTCTTTTGCGTAAACGCGACGGTAAAGCCATTTTCCTCAAATAGTTTTGTTAATACATCAAGCGTCGTATAATACTCCCGTTCTAGGTCATCTGCTAAATGATGAAATCCGCGCTCCCTTGCCTCTTCCACCGTGCGCTGAAATGCTTGGCGATCGCGAAATACCGTATCGGCAAACACTATTTTATCACCTTTTTTTAATAGATTGCCATACTTGGCGATTGCCTCCCCTTTTTCCTCGTCAGTGAGATGATGAAATGCATAAGTGCTAACAATGGTATCAATCAGCTTAGGAGGAAGAGGAAATTGTAAAAAATCCCCGTCGATAATCGATACGTTGTCTCCAAGCTTTTCACGCGCTTTTTTCCGCATCGGTTCAGACGGCTCAATGCCGTATACTGTTTTTCCTTGTTCCAACAGCTTTTTCGTTAAATTTCCCGTTCCGACGCCAAATTCAAGTACAACGCTTCCCGCTTTGCTGGCAACTGTATTTAAAATATCTTCATAATTCGCAAACACTTCACGATATTCTTCATCATATCCTTCGACAGATTGGTCATAGGAATCTGCCCATTCTTCAAACAAATCAAGAAATTCTCTCCCCATTTGATGTCACACCCCATAATTTTTATAATTCCTATGAATATACTATGGTTTTTGTCTTAAATCTGTTCTCAATGTATCATAAGTTTTTATTTTCTTCAATGAAAATATAAAATGCAACAAGCTTATAGTCTCCGACAATCGAAAAATATATGGTTCTTTGCACTTGTTATCAAGAAATTTTTCGACTGTCGGAGGCAAGTCGATGACTTGCCTTCGTCAGTCGAAAAAATAGATCACAAGAAGCAGAATTTATAGATAATGCTGCTGAAGTTTGCTACACTTGGCGGTGAAAGGAGGAATGATGGATATGAATATTTCCCTTGATCTCATTGAAGATAAAATCGAATTTTTTGAAGCAGATGATTTGCAGACACTAGAGAAAAAAATTAACGAACAAATTGAACATAATAAAGCGCTATTGCTTCATGTCCACCACGTTTCCCACCAAATGCATATGGCGGAAAACGGAAAGCGGTTTTACAGCGCAGTGGTTCACTTTAAGGCGAAAAAATAAGCGGATTTCCCGTAAAAAGGAAATCCGCTTATTTTCTTAATTTCTGCACTTTCGTCGGTTTCCATCCTTGGTTTTTCACCCATTCAATATATACTTTGTAATACTGTGCTTTATCTCTAGTAGAGATCGTTGCTACAGCTTTATTCGGTCCGTTGTTGCCGATAAACCAAACAATCATATCGGATTGGGAAAGGCCGGTCGCATAACTAACGGCGTCTAACATTTCCTTCCAATCCACAGAATCTTTCTTAAACTGGGTGACATGTGGTTCAGATTGTGTCGTACCAATCGGCTGCCATGCAGGATTCACAATTTCTGTTTCTATATTCGACCCAGGAGGCCCTGGAGTTTCTATCACTTCTTGCTCTTCTTCGCTCGTTTCTTCCTGATCTGTTTGCTCGCTTTCTTCGTCTTTCTCTTGTTGTTCATTAATCTCTACTTCCACTTTTTTTTCGTCACTATCTTTTTTGACTTCTGTCTTTGGCTGTGGCTTTGCTGCTTGTTCGCTCGATCGGCCGTCATCGGAAAACAAATTCCATGCGATAACGATAATGAACAAAACTACTATGGCAATCGCTGTATTGAGAATACGATTGATTTTACGGCGCTTTGCCCGCTGTGCAAAACGCTGGCCCATTTCGTTTGCCAACCGTTTCACCCCTCCTTCGTATAGCTGTTCTTATTGTATCAGATGATGCTCCTCTAATAAACAGTTTCGTTGTTATCGCCAATTTCTGTCCCTATTGTCAAATTCATATATTTTCTGAACAAGATCATAAAATACATCGTTTGTCACCGTCTGTGAGCCGGGACAGTCCAACTCTACGACAACGAGCGCGTATCTCGGTTCATCGGCAGGAAAATAGCCGGCAAACCATTTATTAACCAACTCTTCATTATGGGACATTTTCCCTGTTTCCGCCGTTCCCGATTTTCCGGCTACCGCATATGGAAGTGACTGAAATCGGCGTCCTGTGCCGCGTTCATCAACAACCACTTTTCTCAATAATTGCTGCAGTTTACTCGCAGTGACAGGAGAAATCGGCTGTTCATCGGAAAAAGGCTGCTGTGGAAACGTAAAAAAGGTGGTGCCGTTTTTATATAAAACTTTACTTACTGCTCTCACTTGCTTTGCCTCGCCATTTCGCGCAATGGTGGCCATCATATTGGCAACCGCAAGCGGCGATACACGCACATCTTTTTGCCCGATCGACGTTTGTGCCACAGCAAGCGGTATACGCTTATCTTTGGCATCGTGCCAGATCGTTCCCTTTCGTTCTTCTGGAAATTGCTCAAAATTGGTCTCATGATATACATCTCCTTGCCATCCTGAAAGCGGATATAATCCCAGCTTTTTTGCATATATTTCAAGAATGTCAGGGTCTTGTTGAACGAGTTTTTTTCCAAGTGTCGCAAAGGCGTTGTTGCAGCTTGCGGCAAAACTTTCTTCAAATCCTAGCATTCCGTAAGAATGAGCATCATCAGGCGTCACTCCGTCTATTTTTTTACTGCAATCAAACGTTGTTTGTTTGGAAACCATTCCTTTTTCTAGCGCTGCTGCCGCAACAACGGTTTTAAATATCGATCCAGGGGTTTGCGGCAAAATCATTTGATTTTCCGCTCCGTGATTTTTATATGGATTTCGAGGATCCATATCAGGGCGGCTAACCATGGCAAGCACACTATTCGTTTCGATGTCCAACAATACAATGCCACCTTTTTTCAAATGATGCTTTCGAACAATGGTTTCAGCGATTTGCTGCAAATCACGATCGATCGTCGTTTGAACAGAAACAGGATAAAATGGATTGCCAGGATCACTATACTTCACATTAATCCCAAATAAAGGGCCGCCTTCCGCATCGACATGATACAACAGTTTCGTTTCCCCCTCCGGGATTAAAAATTCGTCAAACGCCTTTTGCAACCCATGAATTCCTACTTCAGTATGTGGCGAAAGATTCCGTTTTGGATAACGGGAACGCAAAAGCTGGGTGTCCGTGCGGGTAAAACCAATTAAATGTTGTGCATATGTTTTCTCAAGCGGATGCTGTTTTTGAACCGCAAACACACCAGGAATATGTAATTGATTAATTTTTTCCATTTGTTCTTCTTTCAACACAAATGGAGTACCATCAATGGTAAAAATAAACGGTTCTTTTGCCTTTTCTAGTTGATCGATAATGATATGAGGAGAAATATGGAGGATTTCTGCTAATTTTTCGACAGGCCACTCCATCTTCTTTAAAAAAGGAAACAAAACAAGAGAAGGAATATACTCATTCGTAAGCGGCTTTCCGTGCCGATCAATAAACGTTCCCCTTCCATTATCAATGACCATTTCTTGTGTTCGTTGTTCGATGCTTTTTTCGATCAAGTTGACTTTTTTATTCGAAAACGACTCTGTGCTAATCAGTTGAATTTGAACAAGCCGCCCGATAAGAAGAAAAATTCCAATTTGAATAATAGAAAGTATAACCATTGTTCGTTTTTTCCACATAAAAAAACACCTCATCTTCATTTTCGACGAGGTGTTTCGTTTTAAAACCTATTTTACTGCAACAATTTTGACAAGCATTTCGCCTCCTGGCGTTTGTACCGTAACTTCTTCCCCAACTCTTCTGCCAAGAAGCGATTTTGCAATTGGAGAGTCGTTGGAAATTTTTCCTTCAAACGGATCCGCTTCTGCGCTTCCGACAATCGTATATGTTTCTTCTTCCCCATCTGGAAGTTCGATAAACGTAACCGATTTTCCTAGCGAAACCACATCTGGATTTTCGGTGTCCTCTTCGATAATAACCGCATTGCGGATCATGTTTTCAAGCGTTTGAATTCGCGCTTCTACAAATGCTTGTTCATCTTTTGCCGCATCGTACTCGGAGTTTTCCGATAAATCACCAAATCCACGGGCGATTTTAATGCGTTCTACTACTTCTTTTCGCTTTACTGTTTTTAAATACTCAAGTTCCTGTTCCAGTTTCTCTTTTCCCTCTTTTGTCATTGGAAATTGCTTTTCGTTTGCCATCATGCTTCACTCCTCTATATACTTTCTTTATTGTTGTTATGATGCAAAAAATGTGTTTATGTAAAACGTACGAACAACAAAAAAAGTTGCTCGTACGCTTACTTGTTATTATAAATATTTATTTTGTTTATGTTATGTTATTATAAAAACGATTTTTGTTCAAGAATTGTGCGAATTTTTGTAACCATTAAATCAATGGCTACATGATTGTGGCCGCCTTCCGGAATAATAATATCGGCATAACGCTTCGTCGGCTCCACAAATTGATTATGCATTGGGCGAACGACGGAAACGTACTGTTCGATCACCGACTCCAGCGTACGGCCGCGCTCATTAATATCACGGAGCAAACGGCGAATAATGCGAATGTCCGCATCCGTATCCACATATACTTTAATATCCATTAAGTTGCGCAATCGCTCATCCTCTAATACAAGAATCCCTTCTAAAATAATAACATCTTTTGGCTCAACGTGAATAACTTTATCGGATCTCGTATGAAGCTTGTAATCATAAACTGGCTTTTCGATCGGCTCATACCGCAATAATTTGTGAATATGTTCGATCAACAAATCGTTATCGAACGCAAGCGGATGGTCATAATTCGTCCGCAGCCGCTCTTCAAACGGGAGATGGCTTTGATCTTTATAGTAAAAATCTTGCTCAAGCACTAAAATCGAGCGATCGCCAAAATGCTCATAAATCGCCCTGGCCACACTCGTTTTCCCCGATCCGGACCCGCCAGCAACACCGATGACAACAGGCTTCTTCCCCATGTTAGATCTCCTTTCTCATCATGTTGTATGGGAAGACTTCTCGCTCTACTTTAAACTTGACAATTTGCAATGGATGGCGTGCAGCATCTAACTCGTTTCCATCTTCGTCCCAAATTTTTTCCACTACTTGTGTGAAGTTTTCAATTTCCGGTCCAAAAAATTCGACTTCATCTCCCGGTTTAAAAAAGTTGCGTTGTTGTAATGTGACGATCTTCGTTTCTTTATCATAATCCAGTACAAGACCGGCAAATTCATGGCTTGTTTTTCGGCTATGAGAACCGTACATATGATCTGTATAGCCCGGCATTCCTTCAAAGAAAGATGGAGCCGTATCGCGGTTGGCACATTTATCCAACTCTTTTATCCATTCTTCGCGAATGACAAAATTGTCTGGGTCGGCGCAATAGGCATCGATTACTTTGCGATAAACACTCACGACTGTCGCCACATAATGGATCGATTTCATCCGCCCCTCGATTTTCAAGCTGTCGACGCCTAATTCAATCATCGTTGGAATCGCGCGAATTAAATTCAAATCTTTTGCGCTCATCGCGAACGGTGCATCATTTTCATCAAACAACGGTATTTCTTTATCCCCTTCTAATTGGTATAAATCGTAATCCCAGCGGCATGATTGACAGCATCCCCCGCGGTTGGAGTCGCGTGCTGTCATATGGTTGCTTAATACACAGCGGCCGGAGTACGCGGAACACATCGCCCCATGAATAAACGCCTCAATTTCAATATCGACTTTTTCTTTAATTTCCCGAATTTCTTCCGCGGTCGTTTCGCGTGCGAGCACCACGCGTTCCAATCCTTCTTCTTTCCAAAATTGAACTGCTTTCCAGTTTGCCATCGACTGCTGCGTACTCAAGTGCACTTCTAATTTCGGCGCCACCCGACGCGCCGTTTCGATAATAAGCGGATCAGCGACAATAATGCCGTGAACACCTGCTTGTTCTAGCGCCTGCAAATATTCTTCGAGCCCGGGAATGTTTTCGTTATGTGCATAAATGTTCGCTGTCACATACACTTTTGCGCCATATTGGTTCGCAAAGCGCACTCCTTCCGCAATTTCTTCAAGCGTAAAATTGTCGGCGTTGGCGCGTAAGCTATATTCTTGTCCGCCGATAAATACCGCATCTGCTCCATAATGCACGGCGATTTTTAGCTTTTCTAGGTTGCCGGCTGGAGCGAGAAGCTCGGGCTTCTTCACAATCACGCGCTTGCCGTTAATGACCTCGGAAATTTTATCGTTTTTTAACAGCATCCGACTGCTCCTCCTTTTCTGTTTGTATTAGTAAACCGTTTCTTTAAAGAAAAATCCGGTATCCAACGGGCGATGTTTTGGCTGGATCGCTTCGATTTTCGCCAGCAGCTCATCCTTTTCTTCCTCGTATTGCTTCCGATTTTCGGCACATAAATCAATGGCGCGGCGATATAGCTTTGTCACTTCCGTAATATAGTCTGGCTGATGCAATACTCCATCAATTTTGAAGCTGTCGATGCCTGCATCCACCATCTCACTAAGCTCATCAATAATGCAAATATCGTTCGGGCTCATAATATGTGTGCCGTTTTCGTCTTCAAAAATCGGGTATTTACTATCGCGCTCTTTATCATACAAAAACATGCCTTTTTCATATTTTTTTCGTTCGATTTCCATTACTTTTCCTTGATATTCGAAATAGTTTCCAATTAAAGAGCGTTTAGATTGATACATGCAAGTCATCCCGTGCACTTGCACTTCAATTTCTACTTCGGCGTGCTCTTTAATTTCTAAAATCGCATCCATATTTAATTCCCGGGCGAGGACAGCACGTTTCGCTCCTTTCCGCCCCCAATAATTGCACGTATACCAGTTTGTTGCCGTCGTTTCTGGATTCCAATGCAATTTCATATGAGGGGCCACTTCACGTACAGTCATTAAAACCGCCGGGTCGCCAAAAACAATCGCATCCACGTCTGTATCAGAGAGAAACTTTATATAATCGCCAAGTTCGTCCACCTTGTCGTTATGGAAAATTGCATTCATCGCAACATATACTTTCATGCCATATGAACGGGCAATCTTCACCGCCTCTGCCACATCCGCACGGGAAAACTCTCCCGCTAGGCGCAGACCGTAACGCTGCTGGCCGATCATCACCGCATCAGCGCCGGCATTGGCTAAATCATGTATATGAGAAACGCTCGTCGGCGTCACTAATAATTCTGGTTTTTTCATTGCTTTTCACCTCTTTTTCGTGATATGGCGATCCCATCGCCGATCGGAAGAATGACTGTTTCGTAATCAGACCGCCCGATAAGCCATTCGTTGTAGCGGCGAATTTTCGACACTAACTGGCGAATCCGTTTATTTTCAACCGGTTCTTCGGTTGCGACAAGCCCCTTGAATAATACGTTATCCGTAATGATTAGGCCGTTTTCTTGCAATAGCGGCTCATACATTTGAAAAAAACGCTGATATTGCCCTTTCGCCGCATCGATAAAAATGACATCAAACGGGGCATATTTTGCGACATCGTTGTATACGTTCAGCGCATCGCCGAAAATTACGCGAATTTGCTCGCTTGTCCCCGTTTTGTTTATATAAAAAAGCGCGCGTTCATATCGCCCTTGATCCCGCTCAATGGTCACGATATTTGCATCAGGAAGCGCTTTTGCCATGCGAATGGCGGAATAGCCAATAGCAGCGCCGATTTCCAAAATACGCTTCGGCTTAGCAATTTTTAATAATTGCAGCATCATTTCAATTCCGACAACCTCCATAATCGGAATATGATGCTGCTTGGCGTAACGCTCTATCTCTTTTATTTGCTCATCCCGTTCAGGGATAAACTGTTCAAGATAATGTGCTACTTCTTTTGATATCAAAAGAGCCCCTCCTCGTAAAAATAAGAGTCACATAAGGACTCTTATTACAGGGTGGTGATTGATAACTTTATATATACTACCATAAAACATGCGAAATGCGAAATATTTTTGCTCCTGCTCCAGCGATTCACATATCATTCTATTGTTTTCCAATGTATTTTTCTTTCTCGCGATTATGTTCTTCCAATGTCTTTGTAAAAATGACATCCCCTGCTGGTGTGGCAAGAAAATACAAATAATCGGTTTTCGCAGGTTTCAGTGCCGCTCGAATCGACATTTCCCCAGCGTTCGCAATCGGTCCGGGAGGAAGTCCTTTATGAATATACGTATTATAAGGAGATTTCACTTCTAAATCTTTATAATAGACGCGATCTTTATGTTTACCAAGCGCATATAAGACAGTAGGGTCTGTCTGCAACGGCATGCCTATACGGAGACGGTTGTAAAACACGCTCGCGATTTTTTCGCGATCTGCCTTTTCTGTCGCTTCTTCTTCAATTAAGGAAGACATGGTTAAAAGCTGATGTGTCGTCATGTTCATTTCTTTCTTATCACGTTCATACTTTGCTAATACTTTTTCTGTTTTTCTTAACATCGTTTCCACAATCTCCGCAATAGAAGGCTTTTTTTCATGAAAGGAATAAGTAGCAGGAAACAAATAACCTTCTAGTGGGTAGCGTATATTTTTATTTAAAATATCTTTGGATAAAATGGACGGGTATTTTTGAATAAGATTTTCGATATATTTGCGGTCATTTAATTGTCGAAGCACTTCTTCTTTCTTATACCCTGTTTTCTCCGCAATAATAGCAGCAATTTGCGTAATTTGCGTCCCTTCCGGAATAGTCAGCTTTAACCCCTTTTTTTCTGTTACTTTTCCCGTTTTTAAGACGGCAATAATATCTTCCATCGACATGGATCGATTTAATCGGTATTCTCCCGCTTGAAAACCAACATGGTTTTTCAACTTCACGTAATAGCGAAACACCAATGAGCTTTTAATTAGCTGTTTTTCTTCTAACATATTGGCAATATCATTAACAGAAGAGCCGATCGGTATCGATATATGAACAGGAGTGCGGTCATCCGGATCAACGGGTTGTAACGCTGATTTTATATAGAAATAGCTTCCTCCTGCTATAGCGATGCATGCGATAAAAACAGCGATGCAAACAATCAACACAATCTTTCGTACAATTTGTGCATCTTTTTGAAAAAATTGGTCATTATACATGGAAAACCTCCTTTCACTCGTGATATTATACTACAAACTTTCACATTTTTCGCTATCCTCCTGCTTTTTTCTACAAAAAAAAAGATGGCCCATCTATCATCGGCCATCTTTGTATTTTCTTATTCTTCATCTTGTTCGGCGCAGAACGTATTCCATACCTCTTCAATCATTTCCCATTCTTCTTCTGATTCAATCGGCAACAATTCTCCTTCTTGCTCTCCCTCTCCTGGAATAAATGCCGACACATGAATTTCCGTTTCTTCCTCATCTTCAAATTCTGCGCCTACCGGATAATAAAACACATAAGATTTTCCAAAATCCTCTGATTCAAACGTAAACAATATTTCACACAATTGTTCGTTGCCGTTTTCGTCGACAACAGTAATATGTCGATCTCCGTGTTCCATATTTTCTCCTCCATTTACTGTTTGCTGTCAAGATATGACTGTAAAATAACGACAGCCGCCATTTTATCGATGACTTGCTTTCGTTTTTTCCGGCTGACGTCAGCGGTGATTAACATCCGCTCCGCTGCCATTGTGGACAAACGTTCGTCCCACAATATAACAGGAAGCGAAAATTCGCTCTCTAATAATTTGGCAAAGCGCTGACTCGCCTCTGCGCGCGGTCCGACTGTACCATTCATATTTTTTGGAAATCCAACGACGATCGTATCGACTTCGTATTCATCAATAATTTCCCGGAGCCGTTTTAATCCATATTCTCCGCGTTCCTCATCAATCGAAATCGTTTCAATGCCTTGCGCAGTCCAGCCTAATTCATCGCTAACGGCCACCCCAAGCGTCTTTGTGCCTAAATCAAGTCCTAATACACGCATACGTTAATCCTTTCGCTGTCCTTGTAAATAAAATTTCACTAATTCTTCAATTAATTCATCGCGCTCCACTTTTCGAATTAACGTCCGGGCATCTTTATGACGAGGAATGTAAGCAGGGTCGCCAGATAGTAAATAACCGACAATTTGGTTAATTGGATTGTACCCTTTTTCTTGAAGAGCGTCATACACCGTTAACAACACTTCACGAATATTCGTTTCGGCCGGCTCTTCAGAAAAATGAAACTGCATGGTTTGGTCAAATGAGCTCACCGTTCCACCTCTCTCCGTTCTGGCATCTCCCTATCTTACATCCATTGTACACTATCTTTGCCAATTATCAAACGGATTTTATCCATTGTTCGACATATTGCAAGGCTTCTCCGACTTTGCTTGGGTCCTTTCCGCCTGCCTGCGCCATGTCAGCTCGGCCGCCGCCTCCACCTCCGCAGCGAACGGCAACTTCTTTAATCAATTTTCCGGCATGATATCCCTTTTCAATTAAATCATTTGTAATTCCGGCGATCAAGTTTACTTTTTCCCCTTGTACAGCTGCTAATACGATAATCGCCGATCCTAATTTTTGTTTTAGTTCATCCACCATTGTGCGCAAATGATTCATGTCATTGGCATTTACTTTGCTTGCGAGCACAGGAATTCCGTTTACCTCTTTCACTTTGTTTACAAGGTTGGCTGCTTCCATGTTTCCGAGGCGTGCCGCAAGTGATTCATTTTCACGCTGCAATTGGCGGATCTCATTCATTAACGCATCAATGCGGTTAACAATCTCTTTCGGATTCGTTTTTAATTTTTGTGCGACTTCTTGCAACAAGGTGATTTGTTCATTCATGAAGCGATACGCCGCTTCGCCTGTCACGGCTTCAATCCGGCGAGTGCCTGCGCCAATACCCGATTCAGAAACGATTTTAAACAAACCGATTGCCGAAGTGTTTGGCACATGGCAGCCTCCGCAAAGCTCTAAACTGTAATCGCCTACTTGCACGACACGGACGATATCCCCGTATTTTTCGCCGAATAAAGCCATCGCCCCCATCGCTTTTGCTTCCGCAAGCGGCTTATAGAAAATCTCGACAGGAATGCTGCGCCAAATTTTTTCATTGACAATCGCTTCGATGCGTTCTAACTCCTCTGGTTTTACTTGTCCGAAATGCGAGAAGTCAAAGCGCAAGCGGTCTGGGGCGACTAGCGATCCTGCCTGGTTGACGTGTGGCCCGAGCACGTCTTTTAACGCTTGATGCAACAAATGGGTCGCCGTATGATTTTTAATAATGCTCGCCCGTTTCGCCTCATCGATTTGCGCTGTATATGTTTCTCCTTTTCTCAACGTTCCTTTTTCGACAATGATATGGTGCAGGTGCTGCCCGTTTGGCGCTTTTTGGACATCTTTTACAAACGCTTTTGTCGTTTCATTTTCAATCCATCCCTGGTCAGCGATTTGACCGCCGCTTTCCGCATAGAACGGGGTTACATCCAATATAATTTGCGCTTCTTCTCCTTCTTTCACCTCATTGACAAGCTGGCCGTCTTTTACGATAACGGCGACAGTAGATTGCGCATGAAGCTGATCGTAACCGACAAACTCGCTTTCTGTTTTGATATCGCCAAGCACACCGCCTTGTACTTGCATCGAATCAACATCTTGGCGAGCAGCGCGAGCGCGCTCACGTTGACGTTCCATTTCCCGTTCAAATCCGTCATGGTCGACTTCCATTCCTTCTTCATGCGCGTATTCTTCCGTTAGTTCAACTGGAAAGCCGTAAGTGTCATAAAGGCGGAACACATCTTCTCCGGAAATGATATTGCTTCCGCGCTCTTTTTCTTTTTGGATGACGCTTGCTAAAATCGCCAATCCTTCATGAAGCGTTTCATGGAAACGCTCTTCTTCATTTTTGATGACTTTTTGGATAAACGCCGCTTTTTCTTTTACTTCTGGATAGAAGTCATTCATAATTTCGCCAACAACTGGCACCAACTCATACATAAACGGACGTTCAATATGAAGTTGTTTTGCATAACGAACCGCGCGGCGCAACAGACGGCGCAATACATATCCACGGCCTTCATTAGATGGAAGCGCTCCATCGCCAATCGCAAACGTGACCGCCCGAATATGGTCGGCAATCACTTTAAATGCTACGTCTTTTTCCTTATCGACACCGTATTTTTCCCCGGAAATTTGTTCTGTCGCGCGAATGATTGGCATAAATAAATCTGTTTCAAAGTTGGTTGGCACTCCCTGCAAAATCGAACACATCCGCTCTAGTCCCATGCCTGTATCAATATTTTTCTTCGGAAGCGGTGTATACGTGCCGTCTGGGTTATGGTTGAATTGCGAAAATACCAAGTTCCAGACTTCTAGATAGCGGTCATTTTCCCCGCCTGGATACAACTCTGGATCATTTGGGTCATTTCCAAACTCTTCGCCGCGATCATAGAAGATTTCTGTATTCGGTCCGCTCGGTCCTTCTCCGATATCCCAGAAATTTCCTTCCAAACGAATAATGCGTTCTTCCGGAAGGCCGATTTCTTTATGCCAAATTTCAAACGCTTCATCGTCTTCCGGATGAATCGTTACAGACAACCGGTCCGGATCAAAGCCAATCCATTTTTCGCTTGTTAAAAATTCCCACGCCCAATGAATTGCTTCTCGCTTAAAATAATCGCCAATCGAAAAGTTTCCGAGCATTTCGAAAAATGTGTGGTGGCGTGCCGTTTTTCCGACATTTTCAATGTCGTTTGTACGGATGGACTTTTGTGCGTTACAAATGCGCGGATTATCCGGAACTACGCGGCCATCAAAATATTTCTTTAACGTAGCAACACCGCTGTTAATCCACAACAATGACGGATCATCGACAGGAATGAGCGATGCACTCGGTTCAACCGCATGGCCTTTTTCTTTGAAAAAATCTAAAAACATTTTCCTTACTTGTGCGGAAGTAAGCTTTTTCATCATGATCCTCCCTTTCTTCGCCGTATTGAACTTGAATATAAAAAACTCTCATCCCCTTCAGGGACGAGAGTTACGCTCGCGGTACCACCCTGTTTATGAACGGCAAGCCGTTCATCACCTCAAACGCCGTAACGTGGCTATTACGTCAGGTTTTGCCTGCGCTCCGGATTAGCGTTCTGTTACCCTTCATCTGGAATTTCTTTCAGCCGCGGAAATTCCTCTCTGTGCGCGAGCACGCGCTTTAAGATGGACTGTAACATACTCGATCCGTCATCGCGTTATGTATTCGCTTTTTCATTGAAGATTATAGACAAGCTGCATTTATTTGTCAATGTGGTTGATAATGTTCTTTCCAATGAAGAAGAGCCACTTTTAATACGGCAAGAAGCGGAACAGCAACAATAAGGCCAAGCACTCCTGCGATTTCCCCGCCAAAAAATAAAGCAAACATAATCGCGAGCGGATGCATATGCAAACTTTTTCCGACGATGAGCGGCGATAAAATATTTCCTTCTAAAAATTGAAGAAGAAAAATAATAACAGCGACAATAAGCACCATTTTTGGCGAAACGGTAGCTGCCAAAATCACGGCGGGAATCGCCCCAATCACTGGTCCAAAATATGGAATAATATTCGTTGCCCCAATAATAAACCCGAGTAAAAGCGGATAATCCATACCAGCAATCCATAAAAGAAATGCGGCAACACTTCCAATTAATAACCCTACAAACAATTGTCCGCGTATATAGTTGCCAAGAGATTCATCTACATCTTTTAAAAATGCGATCCCTGGTTCGCGCCATCGTTTTGGAGTAATGTACCATACTGCTTTTTTCAATTGATCGATATCTTTGAGCATATAAAAAACAATAAACGGAATGAGCAAAAACAACATCGCGGAATTTACAATCCCTTTTACGCCATTGATCACCATTGTTAACGCATTCGCTGCTGTTTGTTCCAGCTGTATAAGCATTGCTTCAATTCTTGTATGAATTTCCATTGGCCATGCCGATGTTTGATTATGAATTTGTTTTGTCCAGTTCCGATATGTCTCTATCAATGCCGGCAAACTTTCGCTTAAATCTTTTAGCTGTTGAATAAACAGCGGAATTCCTTTATAAAGCCCATACCCAATTCCACCGAAAAAAAGAAAATAAATGAACAAAATAGCCGCCCAGCGCGGAATGCCTTTTTCATGAATGTATTCCACCAATGGATGCAATAAATACGTAATAAACGCGGCAATAAAAAACGGAATGAGTGCAGTAGCGAATAAATCAACAACCGGCAGCCATACTTCTTTCATGCGAATAACTAAATAAATAATGATCGTAACAAACAGCCATTTGCCAACACGAATGATGGACAGCCATTGCTTCTCTCCCATGGCAACACCCCCCTATCGTTAGTGTGGGTGCAGAAAACGGAATTATACAAAAAAGCACCGACTCCCGTAAGAAATATCGGGAATCGGCACTTTGTACTTCTTGCTAACGAATGGCTTTCGCCACACGGCGGCGCATTTTTTTCATGGCACGATTGTTCATCAAACCGTTGCGTTGTGCAAATTGGTAAGCAGCAACTCCTAATCCTAACGCTAACAGAGAGGTCATTGTGCGATTCATGCTCGTTCCCTCCTAAAATTGGATCGTGCGCTCATGTTCATCAAACAAGTCATCTAGCGAGCTTAACGTTCCGTCTTCCTCGACTTGATGAGCATGAATAATTCCCTTCGAAACAGAAAGCTCGATAAAGCAATCCCAACAATAATATTGGTTGACACCAATTTTCCCTAAATTTTTACTTTTACAATTTGGGCAAATGAGCACAAACAGCCACTCTCCTTACATGGTCGTGTTTACAATAACCGCTTCTTCCCCTACCGTAAAAGGGACAGCGTCTACTCGCTTTTTTCCTTCCGTCAAATCGGCAAAAAAACCGTCTGTGATCTCATATCCTCCGATTATGCCCAATTGCCCATGAAAATATACATCTTCTAATAATCCGAGTTTTTTCCCATCCGCGGTAATCACCGGTTTTCCGGCAATTCCCCGCTCGCCGTAAAGAGAGTAGCCATTTTGGAAAGAGGAGAACGATTGTAAAAGCGCAGCATCATAAACGACAACTCCATCCGCTCCGATCGCTTGGATGCCGTCAAGCGGAAGATATCGATGGCGCGCAAACCATCCTTTGCTTTCCACGATAAATCCTTGAACTTTCCCCGTATTGGTAAAACAAATATCACTTATTTTTCCAACAGTGTTTCCCGTTTTTTGTTCATATACGGGAAGACCTTTTAGATGTGAAAATGTCCGCAAAGATCTCTCCACCTTTCCAGACATGTTTAGCTTGGCTAGTCGTTCATAAAATCATACGGTGAAACGTTTTCCATTCCGATGTTCGCATCCTCCATCGGCAGTTCTCCTTCTGTAATCGGTGCAAGAGATCTTTGCAACTTTTCCGTTAACGTTGTTTGCCGAGCCCCATCATCACTGCGGGCAATGCCTAACTTAAACGCTTCTTCTTCCCCACATAAAATTAAAAACTGTTTGCTTCTTGTCACCGCAGTATATAATAAATTTCTCTTTAACATGCGATAATAGCTTTTTACAACCGGCAAAATGACAATTGGAAATTCGCTTCCTTGCGATTTATGAATGGAACAACAATACGCATGTGTAATTTGCGACAAATCTTGCCGCGAATACGTTACCTCAATGCCATCAAAAGAAACAACGACTAAATCTTGTTTTTCCGTATTTTCTTTTGCGTAAAAAATGGCGACAATTTCACCGATATCACCATTAAACACATTGTCATCAGGCTGATTGACAAGTTGCAACACCTTATCGCCAACCCGATACACTACATCGCCGACAGAAAGTTCCCGCTTTTTCTCTGATTTTGGATTAAACAAATCTTGCAACACTTGATTAAGGCGGTCAATTCCGGCAGGACCGCGATACATTGGCGCAAGCACTTGAATATCTTTTACTGCAAAGCCTTTTCTTCGCGCATTATCAGCAATTTGCCGGACGACTTCAGCAATTTGCCCTGTCTGACAGCGAATGAATGAGCGATCCGCCTTTTGTGCTGTTAAATCCGGGGGGATGACACCATTTTTCATTTGGTGCGCCAATTCAATAATCGATGAACCTTCCGCTTGCCGATATACTTCTGTTAGCCGAATGGTCGGGATGACACCCGCTTGTAATAAATCCTTTAACACTTGTCCAGGTCCAACGGATGGCAGCTGATCTTCGTCGCCGACGAGAATCACTTGCATGCCGTCCGGAATCGACTTAAATAGCTGATTGGCCAGCCACGTATCGACCATGGACATTTCGTCAACAATTAAGAGCTTCCCGCGAATCGGCTCATCCTCATCATGTGTAAAGCCTTCCGCGCCATTCCAGCCAAGCAAACGATGAATCGTAACAGCAGGCAATCCCGTCGCTTCACTCATTCTCTTTGCCGCCCTTCCTGTCGGCGCGGCAAGCAAAATCGGAAATGGGTGATCTTTCGTGTAATCTTTCGGATCGAGAGAAAGACCGTGCAAATCAGCGAAAATTTCTACGATTCCTTTAATCACCGTCGTTTTTCCTGTGCCAGGACCACCCGTCAAAATAAATAACGGGGAAGAAATCGCTTGTCGAATGGCTTCTTTTTGTAATGGAGCATATTGAACGGATAAACGTTCCTCCAGCCTTCCGAGCGCTAATAAAAATTCCGATTCCGGAAACGTCATCACTGCTTCTGTTTGTTGCAAAAGACGTTTTACATTGGTTACGATTCCTTTTTCGGCAAAATAAAGGGATGGAATATAAAATTTTTCCTCTTCATTGATTAATTTTCCTTCCTCCGCAAGCATTAACAGCATTTGCTCGATGGCTTCCTCACTGATCGCTTCGTTCCGTTTCGCCTCCAAAAGCTGTTTCGCGCTTGTCATAAGCTGTTCTTTCGTCACATAAACATGCCCTTCTTGAAGACAATCCCGCTCTAACACAAACAAACAAGCTGCACGAATGCGCGCAGGATGGCTGCCGGAAATGCCAAGACGGTATCCTAATTCATCGGCGCGGCCAAATCCGATCCCTTCCACATCTTCGACAAGCTGGTATGGATTTTGCTGAATAACAGAAAGGGTTTCATCTTGATATACCTGGTAAATTTTCATCGACAATTGCGGACCAAAACCAAATTGAGAAAGAGCAATCATCGTTTGTTCTAACCCTTCATGGGCACGCAACGTATCATACAACTCTTTTGCTTTTTGTTTTGACAATTTCGGAACATCGTCCAATACGCTAGGATCCGCTAAAATTTTCGAAATAGCATTTTCGCCGAGCGCTTCGACGATCGCTTTTGCCGTTTTTTTCCCAATTCCTTTAAACAAATCGCTTGATAAGTAATGAATGATTCCGTCTTTTGTGTTTGGAAATTGTTTCCGAAAATGTTCCACAACATATTGCCGCCCGAACTTCGGGTGGTCGTGAAATTTTCCATAAAAAATATACGTATCATGCTCATTCATTTTGGGGAAATATCCAGTTACAACAACTTCTTGTTCATCATATGCTTCGTTCGTTTCCACCACTCGAACGCGAACGACGGAATATAAATTTGCTTCATTATGAAAAATCGTAGAAATATATGACCCTTTAATAAACGATGTTTCCCCTAAAACAAACGATTCTTGTTGCTGCAATGGGAATCCCCTACCCTTTATTTCCTAACGCTTTTTCCATCATCTTTTTCCCATATCCCGCCAACAAATGGTCCGGCTGGATCTGAAGAGCGGTCGTAAACATTTCCATCGCTGTCTTTATATCATCTTTATAAGCATATATAACACCTAAATTATAATACGCATCTGCATGTCTGCTATCTAACTGAATCGTTTTCTGAAAATAATTCATCGCTTCATCAACAAATTCGAGTTGCGCAAGACATAGCCCAAGCTGAAATATCGCCTCGGTATCTTGTTCGTTCAACTCCACCGCTCTCTGTAAATACGGAAGAGCAAGACGCGGTGCCTCTAAATGCATCAACGACATTCCAAGCATAAAAAAGGCGTCTCCATCGTTTAGCCCCTTTTGAATAGCTTGTTCAAACATATCCTTCGCCTGCGCAAATTGTTGACGCTTGTAATATACAGATCCTATCCCGTAATATGCGGTCGCCGCGTTGTTGTCGAGCTCAATCGCTTTTTTGAAAAAATGGAGCGCTTTTTCCTCTTCTCCAGCACTGGCTAACACTGTTCCAAAATTAATGTAGCCAATCGGGTCATCCGGATTTTCCTCAATCGCATCATGAAAGCATTTTATCGCTTCTTCATAGTTTCCTTTTTGCATATGGGAAATTCCTATTTGATTTTTATCTTCCATTTTCCGTTCACTCCTTATATCAATTATAGCACATATGTTCGTAATTTTCTATCAATTTATAGAAAAACCCCAACCCACAATAGAGTTGAGGCTTTTTTTTGGCTGTTTGGATTGCTTCTATTTTCTTCGTCCACAGCTTTCTTAGCTGCACAAACCGCCTTTCGTTTGTCTAGGCAACATACCAAAGTTTTTCTCCATTGCGGAATACTTCGTCTATCGTTCCGCCGCCGAGACATTCTTCACCATTGTAAAATACAACAGCTTGTCCCGGCGTAACAGCGCGAACCGGCTCATCAAAGACGACTTCTACTTTGTCATCGTCGATAATATGAACAGTAACACCTGTATCTGGCTGACGATAACGGAATTTTGCCGTGCATTGGAATGAATTTGTCGGTTTGCGGTCCGATACCCAGTTAACATTTGTCGCAATGAGCGAAGTCGAATATAAATATTCATTGTTGAATCCTTGTGCAACGTACAAAATATTTTCTTTTACATTTTTGCCAACGACAAACCATGGCTCGCCGCTTCCGCCAATGCCAAGACCGTGGCGCTGCCCGATTGTATAATACATCACTCCGTCATGCTTTCCTTTCACTTCACCGTCCAGTGTTTGCATAATACCTGGCTTCGCCGGCAAATAATTGCTTAAAAACTCTTTAAAATCGCGTTCGCCGATAAAGCAGATTCCCGTGCTGTCTTTTTTTGTCGCTGTGACAAGCCCAGCATCTTTAGCAATTTGCCGTACTTGCGCTTTTTCGAGATGCCCGATCGGAAACATCACTTTCGATAGTACCGACTGCCCTAATTGGTTCAAAAAATACGTTTGATCTTTATTTTGGTCAACACCGCGCAACATTTTATATTCGCCGTCGCGATACTCCACTCGCGCGTAATGCCCGGTCGCTACGTAGTCAGCGCCGATCGATAGCGCATGTTCTAAAAATGCTTTGAACTTAATTTCTTTGTTGCACATGACATCGGGATTCGGAGTGCGTCCAGCTTTATATTCATCCAAAAAATACGTAAACACTTTATCCCAATATTGTTTTTCAAAATTAACAGCGTAATATGGGATTCCAATTTGATTGCAGACGCGTACAACATCTTCATAATCTTCTGTCGCTGTGCAAACACCGTTTTCATCTGTGTCATCCCAGTTTTTCATAAAAATCCCGATGACATCGTATCCTTGTTGTTTTAAAAGCAACGCCGCTACCGATGAATCAACGCCGCCTGACATGCCGACAACAACGCGCGTATCTTTTGGGGCTTTGTTCATTTTATTCACCACCTTATCTACTCATTTGTTAATCTCTTCACAATTTTTACTGTTTCCGATGCCGCACGTTCAATCTGTTCTTTCGTATTGCCTAAACCAAAACTAAAGCGAACGGAAGAACGAATGCGTTCCGATTCCTTGCCAAACATCGCCACAAGCACGTGCGATGGATCGATCGAACCAGCAGTGCATGCAGAACCGCTTGAAGCTGCTATCCCCGCCAAATCAAGATTGACAAGCATGGATTCCACGTTCGTTCCAGGAAATGCGACATTGACGATATGTGGCAAACAATGATCTTGATTTCCGTTAACATAATAAGAAATGCCTGACTCCGCAAAAATAGACAGCATCGCCTCTCTCATCGAACGGTACTCCTGTTGCTTATGGTTCATTGTCTCTTGGGCAATTTCCACCGCTTTAGCAAATCCAACGATGCCGGCTACATTTTCGGTTCCAGCGCGACGCTTCCGCTCTTGTTCTCCGCCATAAAAAAGCGGGGACAGTTTTACCGTTTCACGGACATATAAAGCGCCAATTCCTTTAGGACCATTTATTTTATGGGAAGAAACAGACAACAAATCAATATGATAATCGTTCACATCAATCGGAACGAGTCCATACGCTTGCACCGCGTCTGTATGAAAGTAAGCTTGATGATCCTTTAATAATTCGCCAATCTCGCCAATAGGCTGCAGCACGCCTACTTCGTTGTTGGCAAACATGATGGATACAAGAATCGTATCATCACGGAGCGCTGCTTTTACATCTGCCAATGAAACGTTCCCTTTTTCATCAACAGGGAGATAAGTTACTTCAAACCCTTGTTTTTCTAAGTACTCACATGCGCGCAATACAGCATGATGCTCAATCATCGTTGTAATAATATGGCGTCCTCGATGACGATTCGCCATCGCCGTTCCGATGAGCGCAATATTATCCGCTTCCGTTCCTCCGCTTGTGAAAATGATTTCTGATTCTTTCGCACCGATGCTTTTTGCTACTACAGTTCTTGCTTCATCGACTGCCTGACGGCTTTGTCTTCCGAAATAATGAATGCTTGACGGATTTCCAAACACTTCGGTCATAAACGGAATCATGCGCTCCACTACATCTGGATGAACAGGAGAGGTAGCGGCATGATCCAAATAAATTCGGTCCAATGATCATTCTCCTTTCAACTTTAAATATAAAACATGTATGCACCCTCATCGCCTTCACTATATTTCGCTAAATCTTCCAATGTCGTGTTGTCTAACACTTCCTCTACGGCATTACGAATGCGAATCCATAATTCGCGTTTTGCCGGTTCTTCCTCATCTAGCTCTTCCACAGGAGTAATTGGCCCTTCTAATACACGAATAACGTCCCCGGCAGTAATTTTAGCCGGATGATCTGCAAGCACGTACCCGCCATATGCTCCGCGGATACTTTTGACAAGCCCGGCATTCCTCAGCGGTGTAACAAGCTGTTCAAGATAATGTTCGGATAAATTGTTCGCCTTTGCAATGGAACGTAACGAAATTGGGCGATCTCCATACTTTTTTGCGAGTTCAATCATAATCGTTAATCCATATCTACCTTTTGTTGAAATCTTCATCTTACTCCCCCTAACGATTTATAAACCATGTGTTTCAATATCAACTCGTCTTACTAATATCCATTCTGCCATACGCTGGCATTGCGGCAAAGCAACGCCGGCTACAGACCCAATCATAATGCAAAATATTAATGTTCCAATCGATACTGGCCCGCCTAAAATCCAGCCGATAAAAAGAACAAATGCTTCCATCGCAATCCGTATATATTGCACTTTCCACCCTGTTAATTCCGTCAATGCAAGCATTAAGCTGTCACGCGGACCTGCTCCTATATTAGCTGAAATATATATTCCCATTCCATAACCCGTAATAACAATCCCAACAAGCAGCATAACAAACTTGCCGATTAATGTATTTGGGACTTGTAAATACGGAATCATCATATACAAATCAATAAATATACCGACGAAAATCATATTGAGAAAAGCGCCAATTCTCAGAAGTTGTTTTAAAAGTAAAGCAGAAATCGTTAAAACCACAAGGCCGACAATAATCGACCACGTTCCAATCGTCAATCCAAAATTCCGGTATAATCCGATATGCAGTACATCCCATGGCGCGCACCCGACATTCGCTTTAATCGTTAATACGATGCCGAACGACATAATCAATAGCCCGATAAAATAAATAGCCCATCGGAAAATAGATGCATATTCGCGATGAGAATGGGCCATATTCTCACCCCATCATAAATGAAATAAGCAAATCGATTGTCATTATATCATAAAATTTCGTTTCCTTCATTGCCGGAATTTATTTCGTTGTTTTAACTGTTCTAACCGTTCATACACTTTCGCATAATATTTTTCCTCTCCGTTTTCCTTCGGTGAGTAATATTTCACTCCTGCCAATTCATTTGGCAAATATTGTTGAAAAACCCAACCATTTGGATAATCATGCGGATATTGATAACCTTTTCCATGTCCGAGCACGCTTGCCCCTTTATAATGAGCATCTTTTAAATGATCAGGAATATCTCCGATTTTTCCATTGCGTACATCATCAATCGCGGCATCAAGCGCCTTATAGGCAGAATTCGATTTCGCGCTTAAACATAACTCGATCGTAACCACAGCAAGTGGAATTCTCGCTTCAGGAAGCCCTAATCGTTCAACCGCTTCAATCGCCGCTTGTACTTTCACTCCCATCATCGGATTTGCCAGCCCAATATCTTCGTACGCAATAACAAGAAGCCGCCGGCAAACAGCCGCCAAATCCCCTCCTTCCAGCAAACGAGCTAAATAATGCAGCGCCGCGTCCACGTCACTGCCACGAACACTTTTTTGGAACGCGGATAAAAGCGAATAATACGCATCCCCTTTCTTATCATGGGTAAATCCTCGATTTTCCACAAATTCTCTTACCGTTTGTTCAGCAACACGAATTTGACCGTCGTTTTCTGAAGCATATACAATTGCTTCTAACAGATTCAACGCTAAACGGGCATCCCCACCGGACGATTCCGCAATCATGGAAAGCAAACGTTCCTCCATGTCAATCGAAAGTTTTCCTAATCCTCTGTCACGATCATGCAAAGCTCGCTGTAAAAGTATAAGAATATCGGCAGGCTCAAGACGCTTTAACTGTTTTATTTGCCCGCAGCGGCTGCGGATGGCTGGGTTCACTTCATGAAACGGATTTTCCGTTGTAGCGCCGATGAGCGTAATCAGCCCTTGCTCGATGTGGGGAAGCAAATAATCTTGCTGCGCCTTGTTAAAACGGTGAATTTCATCAATAAATAAAATAACGTTTCCCGTCAGTTTCGCCGTTTCCACTACTTCTTCCAGCTCTTTTTTTCCGGAAGTCGTAGCATTAACCGCGAAAAAATCACGCTGAACGGTTCCAGCAATCGCATGCGCCAACGATGTTTTTCCTACCCCCGGCTCACCATATAAAAGCAGCGAAGGAACGTACCCATTTTTAATCATTTTATATAATGCGGTATGCGGACCAATAATATGTTGTTGCCCGACAATCTCGTCAATGTTCCGCGGTCTCATCCGAACAGAAAGCGGTTCTGAAGTAAACAACATGTGGCATCCCTCTCTAACAGCATAAATACCCCATCATCCCCTGCCCACTTTGGTCCAAGCAGGAGACGAAGATTTCTTCGCTTCAACTTGATGAAAACGATCGCCATAACAAAAGTTCCCTGTTGCGTACAGAGAACTTTTATGGGGCAAAATAGTGATCGATGGCAGTTTTTAATTCTTCCCATAACGGCACCTGCCGTCGCTCCAAATAAAGCAATAACGCTTCAACAATAAATTTTCTCACTTCGTCTGCCTCACTAAACTCTTGCTTTAACGCCTCTAGCGAGCGGCCAACATCCTCTTCCACCCCACCGTTTCTCTGTAACATTTCGATCATTTGGTGAATGCAATCGATAATTTGCTGCCGTTTCCGGTGTTTATTGGCTTGTTCGACACAAAGATAATCGTGCATGACTTCCATCGTTAACAAAGGCTCTTCTCTTTCTGACATACTCGCTACAATCGCGTCCATTCGTCGAAGTAAAAACGGCGCCATCTTCGACAGATGAAGCTCTTTTCGGTCAATCGCTATGTAAAACAAATATTCTTTCAGCATCCCGTTTAGCATCGTCGCGCAGTCTAGTGAAAAGTTGCTCACTTTTTCTCCGTATATTTCTTCGATTGCTTGTCGATACCAATTGAGCATTTTCGCTCGAATAAGAAAAACAAGTTGACGAATTTCATCATTGACTTTCACCGCTTGTTCTCCCATATGCATCTGCACGAGTTCTTTATGGCGATAAAATTCTTCTATTTGAATCGATAGCTGCTTTTCAAATTTTTCCCGCGCTGATAATGTTTCATCATGAGCAATATCACTAATTTTTTGAAATAAGACATCATAGTGATAACGAAAAATAGAAACGGCGATTTCTTCTTTTGATTTAAAATAATTATAAATCGAGCCTTTCGCCATTCCGCACTGTTCAGCAATTTCCTGCATCGACGTGGCATGATATCCTTTTTGCGCAAATAATTTCATTGCCGCTTGAATAATTTCTTCTTTTCTATTCAATGTTTTCTCCTTCCTTATTTATCATTAATGTTATTATAATGGATTTCCTCGTGAAAAAAAACGAAACACACATAAGGAAAGGACGGCTCAACAAAACGAGCCATCCTTTGTTCACTGTTTTATTCGTTCCGCTTTCGCTTGACGAATAAAGAATAACTCATACATAACCGGAATGAGAATCAACGTTAACAAGGTCGAAGAGGTGAGACCGCCGATGACGGTAATCGCCAATCCTTTGGAAATCAATGTTCCAGACTCCTTAGTCAGCGCCAATGGGATAAGAGCAGCCACTGTCGCAAACGCCGTCATTAAAATCGGGCGCAAACGCGTTTTTCCGGCTTCAATAATCGCTTCGCGAACTGTCATTCCTTTTTGTTCACGGTTTTGTCCAATCCGATCGACAAGGACAATGGCGTTCGTCGTTACAATTCCAATTAACATTAATAATCCAATCATAACGCTGATAGACAGCGGCTCTTTCGCGATATATAGACCAAGAAGCGAGCCAATCGGCACGAAAATAAGGGATGACAGAATGATAAACGGAATGCGCGCTTTCCCAAACGTGACGAGCATCGTAATATACACAAGACCGATGGCGATCAGCATGGCCATGCCAAGCTCTTGAAATGTTTGCACCGTCTCGTCGCTGCCGCCTCCGCCTTCTAGCGAAACATCATTCGGCAAGTCAAGATCGTTTTTCACATGGCGGATCACATCGTTCGTGACCTTTTGAATGTTGTCGCCAACAATTTGCGCTGATACGCGGGCAAACACTTTCCCGTCCAATTTTTGAATTGACGTATACGTATCCACTTCTTTGACGGACGCTAGTTCAGAGACGGGAACAAATCCTCGTTTCGTAAAGATTACCGTATTCTTTAGTTCGTCTACGGAATCAAGATTCTGATTATACGATAATTGAACCGTCCGCTCTGTTCCGTCTAGTTTTAATTCCCCAACTTCCACCGATTTCGTTGCATCAGCGATCGTTCCCATTATTTGAAAACCGGAAACTCCGTACGCCGCTGCTTTTTCCGGATCAATATCGATAATGATTTGCTTTTGCTTTTCAGAGAAATTGTTCGTTACATATTTCAAATCTTTGCGTTGATTTAAATATGTTTCTACTTGTTTTGCCGCCTTTTGCAGAGAAGTTAAATTCGTAGAGTACAAATCAATATCAATATTGTTATTTGACGGCGGTCCGCCGACATCCATTTCACGCACGTCCAATTTCGTCCCTGGCGCTTCTGTTTCTACGATTTCTTTCATGTTTTTTTCAAGCTTTTTCATAAATGATGCAACTGGGACATTATCTTTTAAGTTGATAAAATAGTTTGCTTGGTTTTGCCGCTTTAATCCAGTGCGAAAATCACGGCTGCCAATCGCTGCGGTCACGTCCTTAATTTCTTTTTGCTCATCAAACATGTTTTCAATTTTTAATGATACATCGTTCGTTTTTTCGAGCGATGTAGAAGACGGAAGTTCAATGCTTGCGACAAGCGTCTTCTGCTCTTCATTCGGCAAGAAGGTAAATCCCAATGCCGGCACAAGCGCAAACGAACCCCCAAGCAACACAACGGATAGCGCCAAAATCATCGCCTTGCGGTTCAATGACCATGCAATGATTTGCCCGTAGACACGTTGAAGAACCCCTTCTTTTTCTTCTGGCGGAACTTTTTTGAACGAAAATTTTGCCAAAATTGGTACGATCGTAACGGCAACGATTAAAGACATGAACAGGGCGAATACAATCGTTAACGCAAACGGCAAGAAAAATTCACCCGTAATTCCGCCGACAAAACCGAGCGGCAAAAAGACAACAACGGTCGTAATCGTCGATGAGGTAATCGCTTTTAATATTTCTTTTGTCGAATCTTCAATCAGTTCATCCGTCATCCCAGTTTTCGCTTTGCGGACGCGGCGGAAAATATTTTCAATCACGACGATGCTGTCATCGACCACACGCCCTACCGCTACCGCCATTCCTCCAAGCGTCATGACGTTTAAGGAAATATCCATCCGATTCAAGAAAATGGAAGCCACTAATAATGAAAGTGGAATCGAAACGATAGCGATGATCGTCGCGCGAACGTTGCGCAAAAACACAAGCACAGAGATAGATGCAAACAGCGCTCCTAACAATCCTTCACGGACAAGCGATTCGACCGATTTTTTAATTCCTTCCGCGGAATCAAAACCAATCGTGTAATCGAATTGGTCCTTATACGAATCAAGCACATGAATCACTTTGTCCGCCACTTCCACCGTATTGGCGTCTTGCTTTTTCGTAACAGCCATTGACAATGATTCTTTTAAATTGTAACGGGTGAACTCCGACCGATCGGCGACTGTTTCGATTGTTGCGATGTCCTTTAACTTGATCGCTGGTTTGATTTGTGGCGCATCAGGCGCTGATTGTACGAACGGCGATGTCAGCGTCATATTTTCGAGTTCTTTCACCGTTTCCAGCTTTTCCTGCACACGAATAGGAATTTGCAAAGCATCGGTATGGACGCTGCCAGCGGGAAAAGAAATGTATTTTTCGTTAATTTGATCTTTAATTTGTGACAGCGTTAACCCCGCCTGCAGTGCTTTTTGTTTATCGACAGTAATTTGTACGACCTCTTCCTTCATTCCTCCGACAGACACGGAATTAATCCCGTTAATTTTATTTAACTCAGGAATTACTTCGCTTTCTAATATTTTTTGCAAGTCCACATCTTTTTTGGCGAATAAGGAAATATTAAAAATAGGGAGAGTCCCAAACGAAAAACGATTTATTTTCGTTTGAACATTTTCTGGAAGCTTTGCGTCTTTGATTAATGTATCTACTTGGCGTTCCACTTCATCCATATCCGTATGAAACGGAAATTCAAGATTAATAATGGCAATGCTCTCATACGAAGAGCTTTGCATCTGCTTTAGCCCCTCAATGGACTTTAGTTTTTCCTCCAGCTTGGAAGTCACTTGATCGTTAATATCTTGCGGCGATGCGCCTGGATAAACGATTTCAATCGATAGCTGCGGAAACTCAATGTTTGGAAGCAAATCTACCTTCAAAGAGGAAAAAGAATATATCCCCCCAACAATAAGCAAAAAAGAAATAATGAATATGGCAGCAGCATTTTTTAAGCTAAACTTTGTTAAAAAATTCATCTTTTCCCCTCTCTTTCATTGATTTTACGACCAATCATTCAAATCATATTCCAACCGACCAGTCGTAATAATGCAGATCAATTATAAAAGATTCCTTATAAACTTTCAATTGGATGAAATGTAAAAAAATATAAAGTTTAAATTTGCTAATAAGAGGAAAGACTATAATCTATCTAAATCTATTTGCGGGGTGTAGGGAAATGAAAACACGACAAGATGCTTGGACACATGAAGAAGACGTTATATTGGCGGAAACGGTATTGCGGTATATTCGTGAAGGGGGAACACAACTTGCTGCGTTTGAAGAAGTTGGAGATCGCCTGAATCGGACAGCGGCAGCATGCGGATTCCGCTGGAACGCTGAAGTACGAAAGCGATACGTGGAAGCAATTGAATTAGCAAAAAAACAGCGAAAAGAACGGAAGCGAGCATTAGAACAAGCGAAAAAAATGCAGCAATCAGAAAATAAAGCACAGCCGCTTTCTACCAATTTCGTCTCTTTCCAACAAGAAACATCCGCTTTTCTTACAGAACCTTCCATTACGCTCGAACAATGCATTGCTTTTTTACAGACATTAAAATCTGATTATGAGCGTTCCGAAACGATCCAAATGGAAAACAAACGGTTAAATAATGAAAATGCACAATTGCGGACGCGCAACGAGGAACTGCAAAAAAAATTAGAGCGTCTTGAAGAACAACAATCCACTATTAAAGAAGATTACGAGGCATTAGTAAAAATTATGGAACGCGCTCGCAAACTGATCGTAGATGAAGAATACGGTGTACAGCCAGCCCATATTTTCCGAATGGATAAAAACGGAAATCTAGAACACATCGCCCAATCCTGATAAAAACGTCGCAGAATGTTTTCTGCGACGTTTTTATTCTTCGCCAACCCGATAAATTTTAATATCTTTCAATAGTTCACGTACAACGTATGAAGCCATAATAAGTCCCGCTACCGATGGAACAAATGCATTCGAAGATGGCGGCATTTGCGCTTTGCGAATTGGAGATTGGTCATTCCCTACCACTTTACGGACATCTTCGCGAATAATAATTGGCTTTTCATCAGAAAACACAACTGGAATACCGCTCCGAATCCCTTCTTTGCGCAATTTGGAGCGAATTATCTTTGCGATCGGGTCCGTATGGGTTTTCGAAATATCCACGATGCGGAAGCGTGTCGGATCCATTTTATTGGCTGCGCCCATGCTCGAAATAATCGGGATATTGCGCTTTAAACATTCTTTCATTAAATGGACTTTATATATGATCGTATCGGAAGCATCAATAACAAAATCAAGATCATAGCTAAAAAATTGCTCATATGTTTCTTCTGTATAAAACATTTGCAAAGCGATGACTTCACATTCCGGATTGATATCAGCAATTCGTTCTTTCATTAATTCCACTTTCGGACGGCCAATGGTGGAAAGAAGCGCATGAATTTGCCGGTTAATATTTGTAATATCAACATTATCCCGATCTACAAGAACAAGGCGTCCGATGCCGGAACGCGCCAACGCCTCAACAGCAAAGGAACCGACTCCGCCGACGCCAAGAACGGCAACCGTTGCATTTTTTAATTTTTCCAATCCTTCTTTTCCTATTGCTAATTCGTTCCGCGAAAATTGGTGTAACATGTATATCCCCCGTCACATAAATATTGCTTCCATAACGCTTTTTATCCTACAATAACAATTCCCTAAATTTCAATCTAAATTTTTGGTAAAACAAAAGAAATCCCTATGTAAAGAGCAATCTTTACATAGGGAAGTTTTTCAAACGATATATAACAATAAACTAACGTATAAGTCCCAATCGTGCCGTCGATGCCTTCGTTTTGAACCCGCTCCAAGCAGGTGGGTGCCCTGTTCCAAGGTTTGCACTTCCTCCCTCGTCAAAGGCATGTACGCTGCTTGGAAACTCCGGGCTCCCGTATAACTTATTGTTCGGTCAAAACAATAGGTTATACGACGAACACATCAGGACTATGCTTCTTTATTTAAATTTTATCATACATTTTACATCTTTTCAACGAAACAACTAATATTGCTCACTCTTTTTTTCCGAGTTAACAACTAAATGTAATTCTTCTAGCTGTTGTTCACTAACTGGGCTTGGCGCCTCTGTTAGCAAGCAGCTTGCACTTGCTGTTTTTGGAAATGCGATAGTATCGCGCAAGTTCGTTCGTCCTGCCAACAACATGACAAGACGGTCCAAGCCTAGCGCAATCCCTCCATGCGGCGGGGTGCCATATTCAAATGCTTCTAATAAGAAACCAAACTGCTTACGCGCTTCTTCTTCCGTAAATCCTAGGGCGCGAAACATCTTTTCCTGAACTTCCCGCTCAAAAATACGCATCGAACCGCCGCCGAGTTCATAGCCGTTTAACACAAGGTCATATGCCTGTGCCCGTACTTTTTCTGGATTTGTCTCTAATTGTGGCAAGTCTTCACGCACTGGCATGGTAAACGGATGATGCGCCGCGTAATAACGCCCGTCTTCTTCATCATACTCTAACAGTGGCCAGTCTGTAATCCAAAGGAAATTAAATTTCGTTTCATCAATTAAATTTAAATCTTTTCCAAGTTTTACACGCAACGCGCCAAGCGCATTGGCAACCACCGTCTTATGATCGGCAACAAACAACAATAAATCGCCGGCTTCTGCCTCAAGCGTTCGAATCAGTCCGTTTTGTTCTTCTTCTGTGAAAAATTTAGCGATTGGTCCTTTCAATCCATCTTTTTCCACTTTCAACCACGCCAGTCCTTTTGCCCCGTAACGCGCGACAAACTCAGCTAGCGCATCGATGTCTTTGCGCGAATATTGATCTGCTGCTCCTTTTACATTAATCGCCTTTACTTGTCCTCCGTTTGCAATGGCGCCTGCAAATACTTTGAAGGAAGAATTCTTCACGATTTCCGATACATCGACAAGTTCTAGACCAAAGCGCGTATCCGGCTTGTCCGAACCATAACGGCTCATTGCCTCATCGTAAGACATGCGCGGGAATGGCAAGGAAATGTCGATTCCTTTCGCCATTTTCATGACATATGCCATCATTCGTTCCGTTAGCTGCATAATCTCTTCTTGGCTCATAAACGATGTTTCAATATCAATTTGGGTAAACTCTGGCTGACGGTCTGCACGTAAGTCTTCGTCACGGAAACAACGAGCAATTTGATAATATCGTTCGAATCCCGCTACCATTAAGAGCTGCTTAAATATTTGCGGCGATTGCGGAAGCGCGTAAAACTCGCCTGGATGAACGCGGCTTGGCACTAAATAGTCACGCGCCCCTTCCGGCGTGCTTTTCGTTAAAATTGGCGTTTCCACTTCCAAAAAGCCTTCTCCGTCTAAAAAGTCGCGAATAGCCTTTGTCACTCGGTGCCGCAATTGCAAAGTACGAAACATAACCGGGCGGCGCAAGTCTAAATAACGATATTTAAGACGCACTTCTTCAGCTACGTCCGTTTGATCCGCGATGACAAACGGCGGTGTTTTTGCTTCGTTAATGATGGTTATACGCTCTGCTTGAATTTCAATTTTTCCTGTCGGAAGATTTGGATTGATCGTTCCCTCCTCCCGGGCAACGACGGTGCCTTCCACACTCAATACGTATTCATTCCGCACTTTTTCTGCCACATTCAGCGCTTCTTTTGACACTTCCGGACTGAACACGACTTGCACGATTCCCGTCCGGTCACGAAGGTCGATGAAAATCAGCCCGCCAAGGTCGCGGCGTTTTTGTACCCAACCTTTTAAAACCACTTTTTCCCCAATCGCTTTTTCGGTGATTTCACCGCAATAATATGTCCTTCCAAACACGATTTCAACCCTCCTGCGACAATCTTTCTTTTAAATAATCGATGACAGAATGTAGCGGTACTTCTGTTTGCTCTCCTGTGCTCATCTCTTTTATATTGATTACTTCTTTTGCGAGTTCATCGTCGCCGAGAATCGCCACAAACTTGGCGTTCAAGCGGTCTGCCGATTTTAATTGCGCTTTTATTTTCCGGTCCTGATAATCTTTATCAGCGACAATTCCAGCTTTTCGCAGCTTGTGAACAAGTAATATGGATTCATCTTTTGCTTTTTCGCCAACAGCGACAACATAGCAATCAATGCCTTCGCTAATCGGCAATGTAATCCCTTCTGCATCTAAAGCGGCGAGCAACCGCTCAATACTTAGCGCAAATCCAATCCCAGGTGTTTCTGGCCCGCCTATTTCTTGCACCAACCCGCTATAGCGACCTCCACCGCATAACGTTGTAATCGCTCCAAATCCTTCTGCATCACTCATAATTTCAAACGTCGTATGATAATAATAATCTAATCCGCGTACGAGGCGAGGATCTACTTCAAATGGAATTCCCAATTTCGTTAAGTAAGCTTTTACTTTTTCAAAATAATGCCGCGATTCATCGTTTAAATAATCGAGAATCGATGGCGCCGTTGCCATTAATTCATGGTCACGGTCTTTTTTGCAATCTAAAATGCGAAGCGGATTTTTTTCCAGACGCACCTGGCAATCTTCGCAAAGTTCATGAATCCGGCTTTTAAAATGATCGATCAGCGCTTGACGATGCGCTTTTCGGGTTTCTACATCCCCTAGGCTGTTAATGACCAGTCTTAATTTTTTTAATCCTAACGATCGATACAATTCCATCGCCATTGCAATAACTTCCGCGTCAATCGCCGGATCATTGCTTCCAATCGCTTCCACACCAAATTGAACAAATTGACGGAACCGCCCTGCCTGTGGCCGTTCGTAGCGGAACATCGGACCTATGTAATATAACTTAATTGGCTGATTTGGATTGCCGTACATTTTATTTTCAACGAACGAACGCACAACCGGCGCAGTCCCTTCCGGACGAAGCGTCATGCTTCTTCCCGCCCGGTCTTCAAACGTATACATTTCTTTTTGCACAATATCCGTCGTATCGCCAACACCGCGCAAAAATAATTCGGTATGTTCAAAGATCGGAGTGCGAATTTCATGGTAATTGTAACGTTTGCAAATATCACGCGCTATTTTTTCAACATATTGCCACTTTTCTACTTCACCAGGCAAAATATCCTGCGTTCCTCGCGGAATTTGAAAAGCCATAAACAAACCCTCCTTCTCCAAAAATAAAAACGCCCTTCTTCCCTACTTATAAATAGGGACGAGAGCGTTGTTCCCGTGGTGCCACCCTAATTGAAGCAAAAAGCTTCCACTTATTACCGATAACGCGAGATTCGCGTTCCCTTTTACTGGCGCAAATGACGCGTTCAAAGGGAAACCTACGGAGTGTCTTTCGTTAAGTCATCATGGAGAAATGCTTCCAGCCTAAGGCATTTCCTCTCTGGCCATGTGTATTCTTAACTACTTTTCTCCGTCATTGGTTGTTATTATATACAATTTTTATAACCTATCTTACGAATGAAAATTCATTTTGTCAAGGAGAAAATGACACTTTTCAAGAACGAAACAGTTGTTTTTTTAGTTTTTGTACGTCTCTTAGCGTCAATCCAAACTCTGACGCTAATTCAAATGCTGTATGTTCCGCCTCTTTTCTCATAAATTCGTGAAAATCAATATGAAACAGTTCACTTGCTCTTCGATGCGCAAACTCTCCTTTCGCGCTATGCCGCATTTCATTCATCCTTCCTCTGTGCTATATTCTTTTATTTATTTTTTCCCATTTAGATAAAAAATAAAAAAGAATTTGGCCGCTTTGAAAGGATAAAAAAAAGCGGGCGAACATTATTTGTTCCCCGCTTTTTCCTTACTTTCTACAATCAAAGTGACAGGACCATCATTAATTAATTCCACTTCCATCATCGCTCCAAACTTTCCCGTTTCAACACGGATGCCTTTTTGACGAAGCGCTTCGTTCATCGCTTCATAAATTGGCAATGCACGATCCGGTTTCGCCGCTTCCATAAAGTTCGGGCGCCGGCCTTTTCGGCAATCGCCATACAAGGTAAATTGCGATACGGATAAAATTTCTCCGCCAACGTCCAGCACGGAGAGATTCATTTTTCCGGATTCATCCTCGAAAATGCGCAAATGTGCGATTTTATCTGCAATAAACGCTGCGTCCTCAACCGTATCGCTATGAGTGACGCCAACCAGAAGAACAAGACCATGGTCAATGGAACCGACAACTTCCCCATTCACTGTCACTTTTGCATGTTTTGCCCGTTGTACTACTACTCTCATCACACTTTTCCTTTCTAATTATTCATGATTCGCTGTACTGAGTAAATATCTGGTATTTGTTTAATTCGATCGACCACTTTTTGTAAATGGCTAATATTGCGAATGGCAATCGTCATATGAATAGTTGCGATTTTATTGCGGTGATCGGATCTTCCTGAAACAGCCGAAATGTCCGTTTTCGTTTCATTTACCGCTTGCAGCACTTCGTTTAACAACCCGCGGCGGTCAAAACCAGTAATTTCAATCTCCACGTTATATTCGCGATTTGATTGTACATCACTTTCCCATTCCACCGAAATTAAGCGGTCTAATGCCTCTTCTGTCTGCACATTTGGACAATCAGCACGATGAACTGATATTCCGCGTCCTCTTGTAATAAAGCCGACGATTTCATCCCCAGGAACTGGATTACAGCAACGCGACAAACGAATAAGCAAGTTGTCCATTCCTTGCACACGAATGCCGTAATCACGTTTCTTTGCAGTTGGTATTTTCGTTTCTGGTATTGTCTCTGTCAATTTTTTCTGTTGTTCTTCCAAATCACGCTGCTTTCGCCATTTGTCTGTTAAACGGTGAGCAATTTGCGCCGCGGTAATCCCATGATAACCGACCGCGGCGTACATATCCTCTTCGTTCGAAAAATTAAATTTCTCCGCAACGCGCTTGACGTTTTCCGTCGTTAAAATTTCTTTGACATCAAATCCGAGGCTGCGGACTTCTTTTTCGACAAGCTCTCTTCCTTTTTCAATATTTTCTTCCCGTCTTTGCTTTTTGAAAAACTGACGGATTTTATTTTTCGCATGGGACGTTTGCGCCAGCTTCAGCCAATCTTGACTTGGCCCGTACGAGTGCTTCGAAGTCAGAATCTCGACAATGTCGCCTGTCTGCAGCTTGTAATCGAGCGGCACCATTTTGCCGTTGACCTTGGCGCCGATCGTTTTATTGCCAATTTCCGAATGGATGCGATAGGCGAAATCAATCGGCACCGAACCGGCCGGCAATTCGATGACATCTCTTTTTGGCGTAAACACAAACACCATATCGGAGAATAAATCCATCTTCAGCGATTCCATAAATTCTTCGGCGTTGCTCGCATCGTTTTGCCATTCTAAAATTTCACGGAACCATGATAATTTTTCTTCAAACGAATTTGGTTTAATCGTCTTTCCTTCTTTATATGCCCAGTGCGCGGCAATTCCGAACTCAGCGATTTGATGCATCTCAAACGTGCGAATTTGTACCTCTAGCGGTTCTCCTTTTGGACCAATCACCGTTGTGTGAAGCGATTGATACATATTCGGTTTTGGCATCGCAATATAATCTTTGAAACGCCCCGGCATCGGCTTCCAACATGTATGAATGATGCCCAATACGGCATAGCAGTCTTTAATGCTGTTAACAATAATGCGGACAGCAAGCAGATCGTAAATTTCATTAAACTGTTTATTTTGCATGACCATTTTGCGATAGATGCTATAAATATGTTTCGGTCTTCCGGAAATTTCGCACGGAATAGAAACTTCGTTCAGCCGTTCACGCACTTCCTGAATGACTTCTTCCAAATATTGCTCGCGTTCGGCCCGTTTTTTCTTCATTAAATTCACGATGCGGTAATATTGCTGCGGATTTAAGTAGCGAAGGGCGGTATCTTCCAGTTCCCACTTAATTTTGGAAATTCCAAGGCGGTGTGCCAATGGCGCAAAAATCTCTAACGTTTCATTTGCAATTCTCCGCTGTTTTTCGATCGGCAAATGCTTCAGTGTCCGCATATTATGGAGGCGATCCGCTAATTTAATGAGAATGACACGAATGTCTTGCGCCATTGCCAAAAACATTTTCCGGTGGTTTTCCGCTTGCTGTTCTTCTTGGGATTTATATTTAATTTTTCCTAACTTTGTCACGCCATCTACGAGCATCGCCACTTCGCTACCGAATTCCCGTTCCAAATCTTCCTTCGTTGCCTCCGTATCTTCGACAACGTCATGCAAAAATCCAGCTGCGATCGTGGCAGGATCCATTTTTAAATCTACTAAAATGCCGGCAACTTGAATCGGATGAATAATGTATGGTTCTCCCGATTTGCGATATTGATCGCGATGAGCGTGGTTAGCAAATTCATACGCCTTCTTAATAAATTCGACATCTCTTTCAGACAAATAGCAGCTTGCCTGCTCAAAGACTTGTTCCGCTGTTAATACCTGTTCGTTGGCCATAGGATCAAATCACCTTTACGTATAATAAAATCATGTATTGATTACTATTATCATGAAAATTTTTTATAATGTAAAGAGTTATGCAACGCTTGCTGCCTCATGTTAACAATTACCACCATTAGAAACTAATAAGAAAGAGCACTCACTAGAGTGCCCTTTCTATTTATTGTAACGAAATATGACAGCTATGTCGATGGTTAGAATTGCATAAGTGCTAAAATATCATAACCTTCTAATTTTTTGTGTCCCTCAAGCTCGGTAAGCTCTATTAAAAAGGCAATGCCAGCTACCACACCGCCTAGCTGTTCGACAAGTTGAATCGTAGCGCGAATCGTTCCGCCTGTCGCCAATAAATCATCTGTAATTAACACGCGTTGTCCCGGTTTAATCGCATCTTTATGCATCGTCAATACATCTTTTCCATATTCTAATCCGTATTCCACACGAACTACTTCGCGCGGAAGCTTTCCTTCCTTGCGCACCGGAGCAAATCCTACACCAAGCGCATACGCAACAGGGCAGCCAATAATAAATCCTCGCGCTTCAGGTCCAACAACAATATCAATTTTCTTTTCGCGCGCGTACTCCACAATTTGATCTGTCGCATATTTATATACTTCGCCTTTATCCATCAATGTGGTAATATCTTTAAACATAATCCCAGGTTTAGGGAAATCTGGAACAATTGTAACATATTGTTTCAAGTCCATTACACATTTGCCTCCTCGTATGTTTGCGAACCTTTCATTTCGAAAAGACAACGCTTTAATTGTTCATATGTTGAATACAAAAATAGATTTTCAAGCTCAAACTGAGCTTGTTTAAAGCGATAAGTCGGCGATTCGCTTAAATCGCGTTTAGCCGGTTGAGGAACAAGCGATACAACTCCATCCTGTTGCGTAATAAATTCCAGCTCGAGAAATACTTTTGCCATAAACCGGACAGTTTCTTCTGTCCATCCACGCGCACGTGCTAACTCGCCACCATACTTAGCCAAGTTAAACACACCTTTTTTTCTCAAAAACGCATAAAACCATTTAAAATGATCACGCGTTGGCAACGTGCGAAAAAAATGAGTCTCCCTTTGATAGAATAACGCATAAATGCGCGCAGGTAAACTAGAACGTAACAACATTTTTATGATTTCCAAAGACGTTGGCATATCTAACAGCACAACGTACCGGTTATCTAAACAAAGCCGCGACGCTTCTTCCACTGAGGCCGTGTAGTAAATCTCTTCTTTATATGCTTCAAGCCCTAATGCATCTGCCGTACCTTCCCGAAACATAATCAACATCCGCTTATCTTTCGGAAGAGACGCAATCAGTGGCCGTACATCGCGCATACCGCGAATATCAAACAATTGACATTCATGCACCGCTACATCGCAAATCATTAGCTGCGGTTTGCGAAGATTGTTCCACTCATTCACCATTAACTCGCCAACCACGGACACTTTCGCATCTGGAGCGATTTCATCGCACAAATAACCAAAGCCGAACCCGACGCTATCAATCGCAGCGCCATTTTGGGCGAAAACAGCCTTTAAATGCGACTGGTCAGCCCCGATGCGTCGGATCGTTTCCACTGATACATTTTCCATTAAAAAAAGAGGCTTTGCGTTATCTACACCAAACGGAGCAAACTTTTCAAGCTGTTCGGCTACCGAAAGCGTTAAATCAGATACGGAACAAACTGCATCAATCGGTGTAATTGGGGTAAAATCATCGGCTGTCAACATATCATCGGCAAGTGCGTTGAGACGCTGACGCAATTCATCAATATGATCAACCGATAATGTCATTCCCGCCGCCATTGGATGCCCGCCAAAATGTGGCAAAATATCGCGACATGTCGATAAGCTTGAAAACATATCAAACCCATGAATGCTTCGCGCCGAACCTTTTGCAATTCCTTTCTCGGAATCAATGCTCAAAACAATCGTCGGACGGTAAAATTGTTCAACCAATCGGGAAGCAACAATGCCAATGACCCCTGGATTCCATCCTTCTTTTGCGATCACAAGCACTTTATTTTCGGATGGCGGAAATTGTTCATTTACTATTTGTGCCGCTTCCTCCGCTATTTTCGCGACAAGCTGCTGCCGCTCCCGATTTAAATCATCCATTTCTTTCGCAAGTCTTTGTGCTTCCTCTTCTTTCTCCGTCATTAACAATCTGACAGCAGGGGTTGCTTCTCCCAACCGGCCAACTGCATTCATCCGCGGCGCAATAACGAACCCAACCGTCTGTTCGTTAATTTCTTTTGCTTCTATTCCACATTGTTTACACAATGCACGCAATCCAATACGTTTCGTATTTCGCAACTGTTCAAGCCCTTGTGCAACCAACAGACGATTTTCTCCGGTAAGGGAAACGAGATCAGCGATCGTTCCAATTGCTACGACATCTAAAAAATGACGCGGCACATCCCCAAGCAATGCGTGGGCAACTTTAAATGCTACTCCGACGCCTGCTAATTCACGAAACGGGTATGTACTGCCGGGCTTTTTCGGATGAATAATTTCATATGCTTCCGGCAACGCCGGTCCCACTTCATGATGATCTGTAATAATGACATCCATACCAAGCTCATTGGCAAGCGCCACTTCCTTCACTGCAGCAATGCCGTTATCGACCGTGATAATCAGAGAAAATCCTTGCTCCTTTGCCCAACGAAATGCATTCTCATTCGGACCGTATCCTTCGGTAAATCGATTGGGAATGTAAAAATCCACAATGGCGCCAGCTTCCTTCAGAGCACTAACCATTACCGTCGTGCTGCTTACGCCGTCAGCATCATAATCACCATATACCAAAATATGCTCTCCATGTTGTATCGCCCGTTGAATCCGCTCAATTGCCCGTTCCATCCCATCTAGCAAAAACGGATCATGAAACGGTTGTTTCAGCGGATATAAAAACGCGTTCGCCTCTTCTACCGTACGAACTCCACGATGAACAAGAAGCTTCGCAATCAACGGATCCATATGCGACTGTTCTACTAAATGCGTTACGATATTTTCGTCAGGACGTTTCACATCCCAACGTGTTTTTGCTATTAACATGTATCCCACCTCAACTCTTCCTATTATACAAAAAGGAAAAAAGGGTGAGCAATGAAGTTATTGTTTTTTTTGAATGATACGCGGGCTAACCATTTATTCGTCCAATCGATAATATAAGACATAAAACAAAAATGCCCCATAAAAACATGGGGCATTTTTTGCCTTCCGCTTTTCGTTATACTTGTGGTTCCAATTCTTTTTCTGAACGTTTTTTCGTCTTTCCTTTTTTCAATTGGTTGCCTTTCCAAACAATCCATAATTGCGCAGCGATGAATAAAGAAGAGTAAACCCCGCATATTAAACCAACGAAAAGGGCGATATTAAAGTTGAGAATCGCTTCACTGCCGAAGATCAAGAGAGCAACAACGGTAAAGATGACCGTTAACACCGTGTTAATGGAACGAGTAAGCGTTTGTTGCAATGCTCTGTTGACGATATGTTTTAAATCATCCACCGTTTTCACTTTGCGTTTTTTCAGTAAATCACGGATGCGGTCAAAAGTAACGATCGTATCGTTAATCGAATAACCGATAATCGTTAACACCGCAGCAATAAACGTTAAGTCAACTTCTAAACGAGTCAAGCTGAAAAAGGTGACGATGACAAACGCATCGTGAAGAAGCGCCACGATCGCGGCAAGCGCCATATATATTTCAAAACGAATCGTCACATAAATAATAATCCCAATGGACGAAATGAGCACAGCGATCAATGCGTTACGCGCCAATTCTTTTCCAATAACCGGAGATACCGTGCTGACGTTCGGCTCTGAACCATATTGCTGTTTAAAATGTGCTTTTAGCTCCGCAATTTCTTTTTTGCTTAACACGCCGATCAAACGAGCAACACCGATATTATTATGCTCGCCTGATAATACGATGTCCTCCGGTTTTAAGTCAAGCTTTTGAAACTCTTCTTTTAACTGCTGAACATTAATTGGTTTATCACTCATTACTTCTATGCGCGTGCCGCTCGTAAAATCGATGCCAAGATTAAGCTTCAGCGTTAATAAGGCAATAATCCCGATCACCGTTAGCAAACCAGAAAAAATGAAAAACTTTTTACTATGTTTTACGAAGTCCAAACGATCAAATTTTGTCGGTACTTCCGTATGATCCGTTGTTTCGGCGATATTTAAGATTTCCGATTTTTTTACACCGAAATAGCCTGGCTTATTGTTCAGCCAGCGGCTATGGACAAGCAGGCCAAGCAACAGGCGCGTGCCGTACACCGCGGTGATGAAGCTTGCTAAAATGCTGATGATCAGCATCGTTGCGAACCCTTTTACTGAGCTTGTCCCGTAAATAAAGAGAACAATACCGGCAATAATCGTCGTAATGTTCGCATCCACAATTGTCGCCAACGATCCTCTATTCCCAGAACGGAATGCCGACATAACCGACTTGCCTAGCTTAATTTCCTCTTTAATCCGCTCATACGTAATAATATTGGCATCAACCGCCATCCCGACACCTAAAACAAGAGCGGCAATTCCCGGCAATGTCAATACGCCGTTCATCCAATCAAAGATAAGCAAAATAAGGTAAATATAAACAGTTAAGGTAATGACAGCGATAACCCCTGGCAAACGATAAAACAAAATCATAAAGAGGAAAATCGCGGCAACCCCTACAATGCCGGCAAAAATTGTTTTTTGCAGGGCATTTTGGCCAAACTGCGCCCCGACCGATGTCGAGTAAATTTCTTTTAACTCGACTGGAAGCGCGCCAGCATTAAGCAGGTCAGCTAATTGCTGTGCCTCCTTAACGGTGAAATTGCCTACGATGGAGACATCTGTTTGGGCAAATACTTGGTTTACCGCTGCCGCGGAAATAAATTTTGGATCTGCTTTTCCCGCTTCTTTCGCGTAGGAATCTTCTCCTTCTTTAAAGTCCAGCCAAATGACCAATAAGTTATTTGGCGGTCCCATTTTATATACTTTTTCTGTCACTTGTTTAAATTTATCCGCATCTTTTAATTTAATGGCAACACTCGGTTTCCCGTTTTCGTCAAAGGACAGCTTTGCTCCGCCTTGAACAAGATCGCTTCCATCCATTAACACGTTATCATGCACATCGCGGAACGTTAATTTTGCCTGCGTCGATAAAATCTCGCGCGCTTGATTTTGATCTTTTATCCCCGCAAGCTGCACGCGAATCCGATTTTTTCCTTCTATTTGAATGTTTGGCTCGCTCACACCGAGCACGTTAATCCGTTTGTTTAGCGCGCTCACCGTGCTTTTTAATGTTTCTTTGTCAATTTTATCGCCTTTTTTCGCTGGCTTTACTTCATACAGCACTTCAAAGCCGCCTTGCAAATCAAGACCTAATTTAATGTTATGTAAAATTCCTTGAATCGTCGGCCCCATCACTCCTGCAAAAAGCAAAAGCAACAGGAAAAACGCGACAATGCGACTGCGTTTTACCATAATAAAAAAGTCCTCCTTCAACTCGTCTTACCACTTACTTCTCATGATTGTCACTCATCTAGAAATTACTTACTAGACTAATTTTCGAAAAAAAGAAAACTTCTCTTACACCGAAAAACAATGCTTGCGAACGCTTGGTTTTTCTCAATAATCCAATTATGAAACAGTTAACGGAAACTGTCAATTTTCTACATCACTATAATAATTCGTTTAACACTGCTTCTAAATCATCATTTCCAGAACAGTGCTGTTCTTTATATGATTGCATCGTAATAAATGACATGTACTCGCCGATTTGTAACGATAAAATATCGTTGACAAGCTCAAATAACTTTCTTTCTTCTTTAAAATTTTTCCATTTCTTTTGAACTAGACAATCCCATATTTGATCCATCGTCACCTGTTTATAACCAAGCAGGCGAAATTCATCATACTTGCATTGCAATGCGGGCATCAGCTGTTCTCGCAGTTCTTTTTGTTTTTCCTTTTCCATTCTCTCGCCTTCTCCCTCTGAAAACTTGTCATGCTTGTTTATATGTATTGCATATAGTTAATTGTATAAAAGATCATGACATTTGAGAAGGTAGGGAGACGAGATGTCTAAATTTCTACAAGGAACGATGATTTTAATCGTTGCTGGTTTGATTACAAGAGCGCTTGGATTTGTCAACCGCATTGTCGTCGCCCGCGTTATTGGCGAGGAAGGCGTTGGATTGTACATGATGGCGATGCCAACGCTTGTGTTAGCCATTACGATCACGCAAATGGGGCTCCCTGTCGCCATTTCAAAACTAGTTGCAGAAGCCGAAGCGGTTGGCGATCGACAAAAAGTGAAAAAAATTCTTGTTGTCTCTTTAACGATTACAAGTATACTTAGCGTTATCTTCTTCCCTACTATGATATTGCTTGCACCATTTTTATCACGAACATTATTTACTGACCCACGCACTTATTATCCGTTAATCGCTATTGCTCCTGTCGTCCCAATCATAGCGGTTTCTTCCGTGTTACGCGGTTATTTCCAAGGAAAACAGCAAATGAAGCCGTACGCATATTCACAGCTTTTAGAACAAATCGTTCGCATTAGTTTGATTGCCTATTGTACAAAAGCATTATTGCCGTATGGCATTGAATATGCTGCTGCAGGTGCGATGTTTTCATCTGTTATTGGTGAATTCATGTCATTATTATATTTGCTTTACATGTTTAAATTAAAAAAATCCATTAAGCTGCGAACAAAGTTTATTCAATATGTCAAGGCAGGAAAAGAAACGTTTGCAAGTTTAATGCGCATCGCTTTGCCAACAACAGGAAGCCGTTTAATTGGCTCTCTTTCTTGGTTTTTGGAGCCGATTGTCGTTGCAAACAGCTTGGCAATGGCCGGAGTCGCAACAACGCTAGCTACAAAACAATATGGTCAGCTGACTGGCTATGCTCTTCCATTATTAATGCTGCCGTCTTTTATTACGTATTCACTATCCACCTCTCTTGTTCCAGCAATCAGTGAAGCAATGGCACAAAAACAAACATTATTGGTTGAACATCGCATTCAGCAAGCAATGCGTCTTTCTCTCGTCACAGGCGGGCTCTCTGTCGTCGTCTTATATGTATTTGCAGAACCGCTCATGCAACTGATGTACGGTACAAGTGAAGCGACTATTTTTGTCAAAGTGATGGCACCATTTTTTCTATTTTATTACTTTCAAGGTCCGCTGCAGGCAGTATTGCAGGCCCTTGATTTAGCGAAAGCAGCGATGACAAATAGCTTAATTGGCGCAGCCGTAAAAATTGTCTGTATTTTCGCCTTAGCAACCCAACCGAGCTTAGGAATTATGGGAGCAGCATTGGCCGTTGCGATCAACACTGTGTTAGTCACATTGCTTCATTTTGCAACGATTATAAAAGTAGTATCTTATTCTATTTATCCACTCGAATATGTCAAGGCTTGTTTATCCATCACTATAGCAGGTGTTGCTGGGTACGTATCATTCCACTATTCTTTCATCATGCTGCCACTGCCTATACGAACGTTGGCTTCTATTACCGTTACCGCCATCGTTTACTTGCTTCTGCTGATTATTTTTCAATTGGTCAAACGAGAAGAGCTTGCACATATTCCGGCAATTGGTGCTTTTTTTGCGAAAAAAAATCGCAAATAAACTTCTAAACATGTCCGAATAGGAATATATTTTGGTGAAACTTATTTATCGGGCGACAGGGGGGAATGAGATGACAAAATGGGGAACAGCTATTGTTTATGGGGTTGTAACTATTTTCTTATTGGCGGCTCTCATTAGCTTCTTTTTATCTCTCATACTGAAATGGACAGACGTACAAGAACCTTCGTTAACATGGATTATTTTTGCCGGGTCGCTTCTTTCCATGTTCATTGGCGGGGTTGTAGCTGGTGGAAAAGGAAAAGAAAGAGGCTGGCTAATTGGCGGGGGAACAAGTTTATTATTTACATTCATCGTATTAGTATTTCAATTTTTGGGATTGGAAAAAGCATTCACTATTGAACAATGGGTATATCATCTAATCTTTTTTGTCGCAGCGGCGCTTGGCGGCATTGTCGGTGTAAACCTAGCCGCATCACGCAATTAAACGATGACGGCTACCTTTACTTGGGAAAGGTAGCCGTCATCGTTTACTTATTCTCTTTTTCCGTCACCACTTCGCGCACCGCCGAGCGGTCATATGTAAGACGCGTGCCATCGCCTGCACGAATGACAACTTTATCTTCATCGACCGAATCGATGATCCCATGCAGTCCGCCAATGGTGATGATTTTATCCCCTTTTTTTAAATTAGCCTGCATTTGCTGAATCGCACGCTGCCGTTTTTGCTGCGGCCGAAGCAGCAAGAAATAAAAAATGACAAAAAACAAAATAATTGGAAGTAAATTAGCAATCATCGCTGACATTCATTTCCCCTCTTTCTAAAAATTTTTCGCATTTGGTTTATTAAAGCCATATTGCTCAAAAAATTCCTCGCGAAAATCTCCAAGGCGGTCTTCGCGAATCGCTTGTCTCACTTGCTCCATTAATTTTATCAAAAAATAGACATTATGGTAAGAAGTTAAACGAATTCCAAATGTTTCATCACATTTGATGAGATGGCGAATATATGCGCGTGTATAATTGCGGCACGTATAGCAGTCACAATTAGGATCAAGCGGCGAAAAATCGCGGGCGTACTGTGCGTTTTTAATGACGACACGCCCCTGGCTCGTCATTACTGTTCCATTGCGGCCAATACGTGTTGGGAGCACACAGTCAAACATATCAATGCCGCGAATCGCCCCGTCGATGAGCGAATCCGGCGAACCGACTCCCATCAAGTAACGCGGTTTATTCGCCGGCAAAAGCGGTGTCGTAAACTCGAGCACACGATTCATCACTTCTTTCGGCTCACCAACGGATAAGCCGCCGACAGCATATCCCGGAAAATCCAACGACACTAAGTCTTGTGCGCTTTGTCTGCGAAGATCTTCAAATTCTCCGCCCTGCACAATACCGAATAATCCTTGCTCATTCGGCCGCTTGTGTGCTTTTAAACAACGCTCCGCCCAACGGCTTGTTCGTTCCACGGACTGTTTCATATATTCATATGTCGCCGGATATGGGGGACATTCATCGAACGCCATCATAATGTCTGAACCAAGCGCATTTTGTATTTCGATCGCCTTTTCCGGAGATAAAAATAGTTTATCTCCATTTAAATGATTTCGGAAGTATACCCCTTCTTCCTCAATTCTCCGAAATTCGCTTAAACTAAACACTTGAAAACCGCCGGAATCCGTTAAAATGCCGCGGTCCCAGTTCATAAACGAATGAAGGCCTCCGGCTTCTTTTACGATTTCGTGCCCCGGCCGCAGCCAGAGATGATACGTATTGCTCAAAATAATGCCGGCACCTATTTCTTTTAATTCTTCCGGCGATAATGTTTTCACAGTTGCTAGCGTCCCAACCGGCATAAACATCGGTGTTTCAAACGAACCGTGCGGCGTATGAAGAATCCCAAGCCGCGCCCCCGTTTGTTTACACGTTTTAATGAGTTCGAAACGAATTGGTGATGTCAACCCAACGATCTCCTTTCTTAAATAATCAACATTGCGTCGCCAAAACTAAAGAATCGATACCGCTCTTTCACCGCCGCATTGTATGCCCGTAAAATATTTTCGCGGCCGGCAAGAGCGCTGACAAGCATAATAAGCGTTGATTTCGGCAAATGAAAGTTTGTCACTAATCCATCGATTGCCTTAAATTCATAGCCTGGATAAATGAAAATATCCGTCCAACCGCTTTCCGCTACAAATGCACCGTTATGTTTTGATGCAATCGTCTCTAACGTGCGTGTAGACGTCGTACCGACAGCAATAATGCGTCCTCCTTGCTGTCTCACCTCGTTTAACAATCGCGCCGTTTTTTCTGTCATCTGATAAAATTCGGCGTGCATATCATGTTCTTCAATGTTTTCAACGTTGACTGGACGGAACGTACCAAGCCCAACGTGGAGAGTAATAAACGCGATATGCACTCCTTTGGCCCGTATATCGTCAAGAAGCTGTTCCGTAAAGTGAAGTCCGGCTGTCGGCGCCGCCGCTGATCCGACTTCACGGGCATATACAGTCTGATAACGCTCCGGGTCATCCAATTTTTCTTTAATATACGGTGGAAGCGGCATTTCCCCAAGCTGTTCAAGCACTTCATAAAAGATGCCTTGATAAGAAAATTCCAAGATACGCCCCCCATGCTCAAGCGTATCGACACATGTCGCTTTCAGCCGTCCATCGCCGAAAGTAATTTCCGTGCCGACTTTTACTCGTTTTGCTGGTTTCACTAACGTTTCCCATCGGTCTCCTTCCAATTGTTTTAATAACAACACCTCGATGTTGGCGCCAGTATTTTCTTTTTCCCCATAAAGCCGCGCCGGCATCACACGCGTATCGTTCAAAACAAGACAATCTCCTTTGTGCAAATACGATAAAATATTGCGAAAGGTTTCATGATGAATTTCGCCGGTTTTTTTATCGAGCACCATCAACCGCGATGCGTCACGGTTTAATAGCGGTGTTTGTGCAATTAACTCTTCTGGCAGCTCAAAGTCAAACAAATCTATTTTCATTCTTCTCATCTTCCCTTTCTTTTAACGAAATCGCCCAAGCACATAAAAAATAAGCGACAACACGATGCTTAGCAAAATAGACGTAACAACCGGAAAATAAAAAGTTGTATTCCCTTTCCGAATAATAATATCTCCCGGAAGACGGCCTAGTTTAATAAACTGCATGAGAAAACCGACAATAATGAGAACAACTCCAATCGTCATGATAAGCTTAGGCAGGCTATTCATTGTTTTGGAACCTCCATTCCAAAATGTTCGTAAGCAATAGGGGTAACGATACGGCCGCGCGGGGTGCGCTGTAAAAAGCCAATTTGCAATAAATATGGTTCATATACATCTTCAATGGTCTGCACCTCTTCGCCGATCGTTGCGGCAATCGTATCAATGCCAACCGGCCCACCAGCAAACTTTTCCATAATCGCTTTCATTAATTTATGATCGATATGATCAAGACCTAATCGATCGACTTGCAATAGCTCTAGCGCCTCTTTTGCCAACGAAAATGTGATCGTTCCGTCTCCCCGCACTTGAGCAAAATCGCGAACACGTCTCAAAAGACGATTCGCGATGCGCGGCGTGCCTCGCGAGCGCCTAGCGATTTCCAACGCTGCATCTTCCTTAATGTCCACGTGCAAAATCTCTGCCGTTCGCATCACAATTTGTGTAAGATGCTCAGGTGTATAATACTCTAATCGGCTAATCACTCCAAAACGGTCACGAAGCGGAGCAGATAAAGCACCGGCTCTTGTCGTAGCACCAACAAGCGTAAACGGAGGTAAATCAATACGGATCGAGCGAGCAGTTTGTCCTTTTCCAATGACGATATCCAAACAATAATCTTCCATTGCCGGATACAGCACTTCTTCGACAGAACGGTGCAGACGATGAATTTCATCAATGAACAACACATCGCCCGGCTCCAAAGAAGTTAAAATTGCCGCTAAGTCTCCTGGGCGCTCAATCGCCGGCCCGGAAGTCGTGCGAAGATGAACTCCCATTTCATTCGCAATAATCGCTGCTAACGTTGTCTTTCCTAACCCGGGAGGTCCGTACAACAGCACATGATCAAGCGTTTCTTCCCTCATTTTTGCCGCTTCAATAAATACTTTTAAATTATCTTTCACTTTGTCTTGTCCAATATATTCATGCAAAAACTTCGGGCGGAGACTATATTCCAGCGAAACGTCTTCACGGTGGGCATCACCGGAAACAAGGCGTTCTTCCATTTCTCTCCCCTCCCTATTTTAACAATTGCTGAAGCGCTCGTTTCACATATTGATCTGTCGATAAGTTTTCTCTCATTAACGACGGTACTACCTTTTGAATTTCCCGTTCTGCGTAGCCAAGTGCTTTTAACGCTTCGATCGCCTCCTCGAGAGCAGATAAATGAGGTTGTGCCGCTTCTTCCTGGGAATCAAACAAATCTGGATATATTCTAGCAGTAAAAGTAGTAAGCTTCCCTTTTAAATCGAGAATCATTTGCCGCGCTGTTTTTTTTCCGACCCCCGGAAACTTGCATAAAAACGCTTCATTTTCTTGTTCAATCGCTTCGACAAGCTGCTCGGGCCGACCCGCTGCTAAAATCGCTAATCCGCCTTTTGGGCCAATTCCTGAAACTTGCAATAGTTTCGCAAACAACGTTCGTTCTTCACGGGTGCGAAATCCGTACAAAGCAAGCACGTCTTCGCGAACGTATTGATATGTATAAACCGTTACGATTGTATCACGGCTTTCTTGAAACGAAAACGGATTGGGTGTAAAGATTTGATACCCAATGCCGTTGTTGTCGATCACAATATATTCAGGGCAAACATAATCAACGTATCCGCGGACAAATTCAATCAACGCTGTACTCCACTCCTTTTCTTTCCTGCCTTTCATTGTACCATACCATTACATTATAACAAAAAGCGAATGTATATTCCTATTTAGAAAACAAAAAAGACTTACCCTAGCGATAAGTCTTTCTAACGTATTAAAGCAAAATGACGATATGTTTCGATAATATCTTTATACTGTGACTTGGAGACGACGCGAATTCCTTTTTTCAGTTGCTCATGCTGGCGGCTTTCGAGTTTTTTTACATCAATTTGAAAAAATGATTGAATAACCCGTGTGGAATGAGCAGGTTTGCCTTCAAAAATAGATAATGTTCCGTCTTCGGTGATTCCAAAATAACCGTTCGCTTTTAATAATGGGGAAATATCATTCACTGTTTTGCGAAATACTATCGTTTGATCATCCATATTCACAAGCTGCCAGTCTTTATATTTTTTCCATATATCTTTCATGGAAACAACGGTTTCTTCTTTTGTTTCTTGGCTCACTTCTCCGTCTAAATATTGCTGCTCTAAAATAATCGTCATTTTTACGGAAGATGGCGCAGCAAAAGCAGCCTGGATGAACAATACATAGGAAGCGATCATAATGAAGAAAGTGGCAAGAATTCGCATCTCCTTTTCCTCTCTTTCTAGGTAAATAAACAATATGCTTATTTCTATTTTCACCAATGTGAGAAGTTTTATCCTTTGCACCGATTCCGCATTTCTATATTTTCCGCCGTTATTATTGTGACAAACGCCAAAAAATAATGCCCTATGCAGCCAGCATAGGGCATTATTTCAATTATTACTCTTCCAACACCGATTCGTCCAAATTGTGGTACACCTCTTGGACGTCGTCGTCATCTTCAAGGGTATCGATCAGTTTTAGCATTTTCTTTAGATCATCGCCAGCAAGCGTGGTATATGTTTGTGGAATCATTGTAATTTCAGCGCTAGCAAACGTAAAGCCGTTTTTCTCTAATTGTTCTTTTACTTCTTCAAATGCTTCCGGTGTTGTATAAATTTCAAACGAATCTTCGGTTGTTTCCATTTCTTCCGCTCCTGCTTCAATCGCTTGAAGAAGCATGTCATCTTCATCGATGTCAAGTCCTTCGCGGGCAATGACAAGAAGTCCTTTTCGGTCAAACAAATAAGAAACGCAGCCGGTTTCCCCTAAATTGCCGCCATTTTTTGAAAAGGCTACTCGCACGTTCGAAGCGGTACGGTTTTTATTATCGGTTAAGCAAACGACCATCACGGCAACGCCGCCAGGTCCGTATCCTTCATAGCGAACTTCTTCGTAGTTCGTATGTTCTTGTGTTCCTGTCGCCTTTTTTATTGCACGTTCAATATTTTCGTTTGGCATGTTCGCAGCCTTTGCTTTTTCAATAACAAGGCGCAAGGCTGGATTGGATGCTGGATCGCCTCCGCCCGTTTTAGCCGCTACATAAATTTCTTTCGCCAATTTCATAAACAATTTGCCGCGCTTTGCGTCTTGCGCATTTTTACGGCGTTGAATGTTCTTCCACTTCGAATGTCCAGCCATCGAAATTTCTCCTCTCATCGCAACGAAATTTCCGATATTACTATACCAAAAAAACAGGAAAATGTCATATAACAAAAATAGGCGGATTCTTCTCCTACACAGCCGATTTTCTTCGTTGAAGAAGAAGCCTTCTCGGCTATGTTTTACAAAAAATGGGAACACCTTTTTAGGTGTCCCCACTTTTTCACATTAACGTGTATTTGCAGGACGTTCGTTAATTTTTCCATCAATAAAAATCGTTTTTAAATCACGTTCGATTTCTTCCATTGGCCGGCCGCGGCGGATGTCGTTGTCGATCGTACGGACGCGGTTGTACATGCTAGGATTGGAAACGATGCGCACATGTTTGCCTTTCGTATGCGGTGCAACCGCTTGGGCGACAAGACGCTTCACATGATCTGCGTATTTGGAATTGGTCGAAATCGCAACAAGCACATGATCACGGTAAACAAGCGTCCGGGCATCGTTGACTCCTCTTACCGCAGCGGCGCGGCGGGAGATCGTTTCCGCCAATCGTCCGTCATACTTCCTATAGTAAGAAGGAGTTGTTTTACTTTCCATCGAATTTAAATGCCCATGGTAGTTGCGGTCCGCATCACTGAAATCAGCATCGAGCGGAAGCGCAGGCGTATCCGTATCAAAACGGGTAATTCCCGGAATACGTGCACGGTTATTGTCTGTATCGAAAAAATCGGCCGCTGGTCCGCGACGGCTTAATATATAGTTGTTATCATAGTTAGTCGCATTTGTTCCATAGCGTCCGTAACGGAAGTCATCATCAAAACGCTCCGTGGAATAGTACCCGATCGGACGCGTTGCATCATTGTAGCGTCTATCATCGTTGTCCGCGTAATTGGCGCATGCAGCCATCGCGCTCAAGACAGAAACAGCCCCGATGATTTTCATTGCGTTTTTCATGGAAAAACCCCCTTTTTTTCCTTCGCTCGCACCAGGCCAAAAAAAACATATTCCGGCCTTATTATTAGCTTGGCGAAGGAAAGAGGGTTTTATCGCTGTCAGTTAACGGTAGAATTAGAATTTTGGCGGTGCAATCGCCAACTGGCGTTTATGTTGTGAACGCTTGTGCAAACGCTCAATAATTTGCCGGTCTTTTTCCGGAACTTCTTCTCCTTTTAAATATTTATCAATCATCTCGTAGGTTGTCCCCATTTCATTTTCATCTGTTTGCCCTTCCCATAATCCTGCGCTTGGCGCTTTTGTAATAATTTCGTTCGGAACGCCGAGAATGCGCGCCATCTCGCGCACTTCTCCTTTCGTAAAATGAACGAGCGGCACTAGATCGACTCCGCCGTCCCCATATTTGGTAAAGTACCCTGTATACCATTCCGCTGCATTATCAGTGCCGACTACCATATATCCGTAATTATTGGCAACCGCGTATAATGTTGTCATGCGAAGGCGCGCTCTTGTGTTCGCATCACCTAAACGCGCTGTTTCTTCATTCCATTCTCCTTTTTCTTTCAGTTGTTTTTCCACTTCTCCAAATAACAGGTTATGCGTTTCGGTTAAATCAATGATCAAGTGTTTAATGCCGCAGCTTTCCACCACTTTTAATGCATCTTCCATATCTTTCGGATTGCTTTTACATGGCATAATCAATCCGAGCGAGTTGTCCGGAAATGCACGTTTAATTAAGTGGGCGACAACTGCTGAGTCAATGCCGCCGCTAATTCCAACAATTGCCCCATTTAATCCGGCATCCGCTACTTGGTCGCGCAGCCATTGAATAAGTTTTTCAATTTTTTCTTCCATTTGTTTTTCGACTTCCTTTCACGAAAAATCTATGTATGTTTTATTTTATCATATCGATAATTTTACGGACAAACTGTTTACGTTCTTTCCGCGCAATCGAAAGAGGCTTGTTATGTTGTAACACAAAGCGCCATTCACGCATAATATCTGCCGGAAATAAAAGAGCATGCAAAAACCATGGTTTTGTAAGCCAAAATGAAAAGACAGGAAATTGATATAACTGTGAAAAAGACCATTGCAAATGTGGCAAAATACGGCTCGCATACTGCAAATAATCGATGCCTGGCGAAGCAATGGCAATCGTATCATAGTCGATTAAATAGATCATTCCTTCTTTTGTCCGCAAAAAATTATGGGAAGCGACATCGCCGTGAATAATCGTAACAGGCTCCGCTGCTAACGACGGCATATAGCTTGCGAATGTGGCAAGACAATATTCCGCATGCTGAATCGTCCAAGCGATATCTTCTTTATCCATTATTTGTTCGATTAATGATAAATGGGCATAAAAATCATAATAGCGGCGCTGCCACATGCTATATAAATGGTAGTACGGAACAATCGTTTGAAACAACGGAATTTTTATTAACAGCCTGGCGATGGAATGATATGTTTGTAACAATTCCAGTCCATCGGCGATATCTTGTTGACGAGCGAATGATAATCTTTCTGCATCGGAAATATATGTTTGCATCACCCAAAAGGCGCCTTCAAAGAAAAATACACCATTTTGTCCCAAAGTGGTATATATGGCAGGAACATGAACAAACCCCTCCTTTCTTAACGATTGCATAAATAGCGCTTGTCTCATCGCTTCGAAAAAGGTTCGATACCGTTTGATCACCCAATATCCTTCGCATGCTGTAACTACCCATACGTTATGTTTGACTGTTTTTATATTTTTCACACGTAAGCCGTATTCGTTTTGCAGAAGAAAAAAGAGACGACCTGCTACATCGTCTCTTTTTTGCTTATTGTTCACCAATAATCGTTACTCTCCTCGTCATGCGGTTCTGTAAATAATTGTTCTTCCGTACGAGGAAACGCTGAAGTGGTTGGTGCTTGTGTGAATGGATATGCCGTCCCTGCCGCCGGATATGGATAAGGAGCAGGGGCAGCTGGCGGATAGTAGCCGTACGACGCCGGCGGCATGTATGGATAAAACGCTGGATGCCATCCATATCCTTGCATTACTGGTAAAATCGGTGCACATGGCATAATCGGATAAGAAGAAGCAGGTGAATATGAAGGAAATGGTGGCATATTTGCCGATGCCGGATTTACCGTTGGTGATGTATGCCCTGGCATTAGTGGCACTTCACCTGATTCACCGCTGCTTTCTTCAATACCAGGAAATGGATGAGAACCACTTTCCGCATCCCCGTATGTTGATGGTTGTAGATATGTTGGATAGTTAACTGGCATGGTTGGCATAGGTGGAAAATAATGCCCTGCACCTGGTAAAATAGGAGTTACCGGGCCACACGGCTGTGGTGGCATTGGTGCAACAGGCGCTCCTCCCATCGCATATGGCTGCTGCATCATCGGAACGTATGGAGCTTTTGGAAGTTCTGGTGGTGTATCATCTGATGCTAATTCTTTTTCTTCTACCGCCTCAGCCTCAGCCTCAGCCGGGCTTTCTAATTCTTGTTTCATAATTCCCGGTAAAATATTTTCTGGTTTTGGCGGAATCGGCGGAACATTAGAAATCGCATTAGAAAAGTTAATATTTACGTTTGACGTTACTGGTGGAATCGTATGCGATAACGGTGGAATGTTGAACTGCTTTTCCTCAGAACCTAGTGCGGCATTATCTGATTTCGGCCCTTCGTTCACCGGCGCTTTTGGCGTTTCCTTGATCGGTGCTTTCGGCGCTTCATTCACCACTGCCTTGGGAGCCTTGTTTACCTTTTCTTCTTTTATAGGCTCCGAAAACTCCGCCTCAATGTTCACCGATGCAAACGGCTTTGTATGGGCATACGGGTGCTCTATATTTTCTTCTTTTTTCGGAGCCAGATTAATTTTTGTTTCTTTTTTCGGCGCTTCTTTTTTTACCGGAACTCCCGCAGTCGGTACTTTAATTTTCATTCCCGGCATAATCATATCTGGATTGCTCAAATGACCGTTCATTTTCTTTAGCTGTTCAAAATCGACCCCATACTTTTGCGCGATTTTCCAAAGCGTATCGCCCTTTTGGACAATATGGATTTTCACTCCGTTCCCCTCCTAACCCGAAACTATTAACGTTGTATCTCAGCTTCCGCTTGTTGTCACCATCATCCTTCAACACAATTTATGATAAAAGCCGTTGTTTTATGATAAAAAAATCATCCTGCCCAGCGGAATATCACTGTCTGGCAGGATGATTAGTTCACTTTTTCCTTTACGCCAGCGCCAGCATCCGCTCAAGCGCCTGCGCTGCATCTTTTGCAATTAGCGGAGGAACGGTAATTTGGTTAACAATTTCCCCTCTTTCAAGTGATTCAAGCGCCCATAGTAAATGCGGCAAGTCGATGCGGTTCATCGTGAGACATGGGCACATATACGGATTTAACGAAATGATTTCTTTATCAGGATGTTCGCGCATCAGGCGGTTCACCAAATTCATTTCCGTGCCAATCGCCCATTTGCTTCCGGAAGGAGCGTTTCGGATCGTTTCAATAATGTATTTCGTGGAACCAGCATAGTCGGCTTGCTGTACAACATCCCAGCTGCACTCCGGATGAACGATAATGTTCATATCCGGCTTTGTCCGACGAATATATTCAATATGACGGACAGTAAAGTTTTCGTGAACGGAACAATGTCCTTTCCAAAGAATCACTTTTACTTTCTTTATATCGCCTTTGTATTCTAAACGATCCGTATGCGGATCCCATACCGCCATCTCGTCTAACGAAATTCCAAGCTCATAGGCTGTATTTCTGCCTAAATGCTGATCTGGCAAAAAGAAAATTCTCTCTTTTTGCGTAAACGCCCATTCGACCATCTTTTTCGCGTTCGAGGAAGTAACGGTCGCGCCGCCGCGGCGCCCAACGAACGCTTTAATCGCCGCCGTCGAATTCACGTATGTTAACGGCAAAATCGTGTCACCAAACAGCTCTTGCAATATCGGCCACGCTCGCTCCACTTGTGTAATGTCCGCCATATCAGCCATCGAGCATCCGGCCCGCATATCCGGCAAAATGACTTTTTGATGGTCACCCGTTAAAATGTCTGCCGTTTCTGCCATAAAATGTACACCACAAAATACAATGTATTCCGCTTCACTATTTTGCGCCGCTACTTGCGCAAGCTGCAGCGAATCGCCTGTCGCATCGGCAAATTGAATCACTTCGTCTTTTTGATAATGATGTCCCGGGATAAACAATCTTTTTCCAAATCGCTCTTTTATTGCCCGAACACGTACTTCCATCTCTTCCATGCTCATCGTTTTATAACTTTCCGGCATATCGTCAAGCCGCTTCATTATTTCTAGCACGTTCATTATTTTCTCCCCCTATTCCATCCTTGCAAATGAAAACTAATATCTAGCGCTTTAGCAGAATGTGTCAACATACCGAGCGAAATATAATCTACGCCGGTTGTTCCGTACGCAGCGAGGTTTTCTAATGTAATCCCGCCAGACGCCTCGGTGACAATCGGCTTTGGCACTAGCGAGACAAACTCGCGCACTTCCTCTGGAGTACGATTATCAAACATAATGACATCAGCCCCCGCCTCCACTGCTTCTAACACTTGCTCTTTCGTTTCTGTTTCCACTTCGATTTTGACCATATGACCAAGCTTTGCGCGCACCGCCCGTACCGCTTTCGTAATCGAACCGCAAAAAGCGATATGATTATCTTTAATCATGACACCGTCGTACAAACCAAAACGATGATTATAGCCTCCTCCGCATACAACGGCGTACTTTTCTAACATCCGTAAGCCCGGCGTTGTTTTTCGCGTGTCACAAATGCGCGTATGACTGCTGTTTAGTATCATTACCGCTTGATGTGTTAACGTAGCGATGCCGCTCATTCGCTGCAGCAAATTTAATATAACGCGCTCCCCTGTCAATAGCGGAATAACCGGCCCAGATACAACGGCAATCGTCTCCTCTTTTTTTACTTGTTCGCCATCACGTTTATAAAGCGTTACATCGATGCCTGGATGCAATAGACGATATCCTATAGTAATAATATCTGTCCCCGCTAACACCCCATCTTCCTTCGCCGTAAACGTTCCTGTCGCCCATTCATTCTCTGGAAAAATCATTTCGCTCGTAATATCGTGTTCACCAATATCTTCAATGAAAAATTGCTGCAATAGCTGTTGCAATTTGAGTGTATTCATCATGTCCCTCCGCTCTTCCAGCAAATTGTTATACCGTTACGGTCAGCTCTTTTTTTGTCCGCCGAATACGCCGTTGTCTCCATTGTTCTCTCTCAAACGGATAATCAGTGCGATAATGACCGCCCCGGCTTTCTGTACGCTCTAGCGCCGATGTTGTTATAAGCCAGCCGGTTAACAGCATATGAATAACCGTAATTTCCTCGATGGAAAAATCATCAAGCGAACCATTCACAAAGTCAGACAACGGAAATTGTTCAAACCACTGTTTTGCACGTTGCAGGCCTTGTTCATGACGAACGATGCCCGCATATATTGACATGATGGTTTGAATGGTTGGTATTTCTGGTAAATCGTTCACGCCCCTTTTGATACTGTGTATATCATTTGTTTTTTTACGTAATGGTGTCGGCGGCGCTGTTTCTCTTCGGATCGCCTCTGCAGCGCGCGCTCCGAACACAATTCCCTCCAGCAGCGAATTGCTCGCCAACCGATTTGCCCCGTGAACACCTGTACATGCCACCTCTCCGACGGCATATAACTCTTGTATGGAAGTCTGTCCGCAATCATTAACCAAAACGCCGCCCATCAAAAAATGAGCGCCTGGCACAATCGGAAGCCTGCCTGTTTCCATATCAATACCATGTTCCGCGCATAGATTTGCCATCGTCGGAAATCGTTCGCGGTAACTCGGAATCGCTGAAATATCTAAATAGACACGATGTCCCTTGCTCATTTCGTCATGAATAGCACGGGCTACAATATCGCGGGGAGCCAAGTCTTTTAGTGGATGGACATGTTCCATCATTCTCCGCCCGTCTTCTGTCACTAACACCGCACCTTCGCCACGTACTGCTTCTGAAATTAAGCCAACCGCTTTCCCATCGACAAACAACATCGTTGGATGGAATTGGATAAATTCGACGTCGGCAATAACCGCGCCGGCGCGATAAGCTAATGCAATCCCATCCCCTGTAACCGTTGAAGCATTCGAAGAAAAAGCATACATCCCCGCGCATCCTCCCGCTGCGAGCACGACAGCGCTTGCATAATAGCACGAAATCTCTCCTAATTGATTTTTCGTCTTAATTCCGACGCAGCGGCCATTTTCAACAAGCAGTTCGATGACATACTCGCCCTCCACGATCGTCACGCGTCCCATTAACTTTTCTAACAAAAACGAGACGATCGTTCTCCCTGTTTGGTCTCCTCCTGCATGCAAAATCCGCCGTTTACTATGCGCCCCTTCCTGTCCAAGATGTAGGATGCCATCCTGATTGACATCGAATGACAATCCTGCATTTATTAATTCGCGAATTCGTTTTGGCCCCTCACGAACGAGCAGTTCAACCGCCTTTTCGTCATTATGATGACAGCCAGCAGTCATCGTATCATCAAAATGACAACGCCAATCATCCTCCTGTGAAACGGACGCAGCGACACCACCTTGTGCCAGCCATGAATTGCTTTCTTCTTTTTTTGTTTTTGTGAAAATCGTCACATTTTTATGTTCATGCAAATAATAGGCAGTGGTTAACGCCGCAATGCCGCTTCCGATGATAATAACTCCATTTTCTGGCATAAAATTGCCTCCTAATTTCATACTGTCTTGACACCTATATTTACATATATTTAAACTAATGACAAGAGTTTTGTTAACATTTTGTGAACAAAAGGAATGATTTTGATGATTTATCTTGACTATGCCGCTACAACACCGATGAGCAAAGAAGCGCTAAATGCCTATGTAGAAGCAGCTGACGCTTACTTTGGAAATGCAAGCAGTTTACACGATATCGGAAGCAATGCCGAACGACTGTTAACTATTTGCCGAAAAGAACTTGCGACGCTTATTGGCGGCGAGGAACGAGGGATTTATTTTACAAGCGGGGGAACAGAATCCAATATTCTTGCTATTCGTTCGCTTATTAACGCGCATCGCCACCGCGGAAATCATCTCATAACAACCGAGATTGAACACGCTTCCCTTTATCATCTATTCCAACAATTAGAAAAAGAAGGATTTGAGGTCACTTATTTACCGGTTAACCGTTTTGGACAAATTGATATCGGCGATTTACAACGGGCGATTACACCAAAAACGATTCTCGCCTCCATTCAACACGCCAATTCAGAAATCGGAACAATACAGCCAATTGACGAAATTGGACGGCTGCTTCGGCGTCATGGGGTAATCTTTCATAGCGATTGTGTCCAAACTTTTGGTAAAATACGAATTGATGTGAAAAAGATGTTTATCGACAGCCTTTCGATTTCTGCCCATAAAATTTATGGACCAAAAGGGGTCGGTGCGGTATATATTGACCCGCGCATCAACTGGCAGCCATGCTTTCCTAACGCCACCCATGAAGATGGATTTCGCCCGGGAACAGTCAATGTGCCTGGAATCGCTTCTTTTATCACCGCGGCACAGCACATTTGTGAGAATATGGATTCCGAACATACACGCTTCGAACAACTGCGCCGTTACTTGCTGGCGCTTATTCGTGAAAAAAGCTTGCCTGTCACGGCAGAGGGGCATCCTAACGTTCGCCTGCCACATATTATCGGGCTTTGCGTTCATGGAATTGAAGGGCAATATGTCATGTTGGAATGCAACCGTGATAACATCGCCATTTCCACTGGAAGTGCGTGTCAAATTGGAAAACAAGCTCCTTCGCGGACGATGTTGGCAGTTGGAAAATCTGTAGAGGAAGCAAAACAGTTTATACGTGTTTCATTCGGGAAATGGACGACGGAAAAAGACATTGACCAACTTGTGTCTTCCCTTGAGCGAATCAGTCAGCAAAGAAAGGAGTTTGAATGAATTGAAAGAAGAGAAAAAAATTCTCGGGGAAAAGCGGCGCCAGCTCATTTTGCAGTGGCTAAAAGAAAGCAAAAGGCCGATCACCGGCGCCGAGCTCGCCGCAAAAACAAACGTCAGCCGCCAAGTAATCGTGCAAGATATTTCACTATTAAAAGCGCGCAATGAACCGATTATCGCCACGAGCCAAGGATATTTATACTTGCCGCCAAACATTCCAGCACAAACATATACGCGCACCATCGCGTGCTTTCATACGCCTGAACAAACAAAAGAAGAATTATATATTCTCGTTGACCACGGCGTCACTGTCAAAGATGTGAAAATCGAGCATCCCGTATATGGGGATTTAACCGCTTCCGTGATGGTCAGCAATCGGCTGGAAGTCGATCAATTCATTCAAAAAATTGAAGAAACGAAGGCATCGTATTTGCTGCAGCTGACAGATGGCACTCATCTTCATACGATTGAAGCGGATTCGACCGCCAAGCTCGACGCTGCCTGTCATGCTCTCCAAAAAGCCGGGTTTCTCATTGAGTCGTAGAAATTCACCCCTTACAATAATTTCGAAACAACTGAAAGGAAGAATGGTATGGGTTACATTGAAGAACTGCGCGCCCTTATCGGCCATCGCCCCGTCATTTTAGTTGGCGCACTGGCGATCATCAAAAATGAAAAAAACGAAGTATTGCTGCAAAAGCGCAGACAACCTAAAGGATATTGGGGGCTCCCGGGCGGATTAATGGAGCTTGGGGAATCGGCCGAGGAAACAGCAAGACGGGAAGTATGGGAAGAAACAGGACTCACCATCGGAAGCTGCCGGCTCCTCGATGTCCTTTCCGGACCAGGCACGTACGTGAAAGTTCCTAATGGAGATGAATTTTATGCCGTTACAATCGTGTATGAAACGAATGAATTTTCCGGAGAAATCCGCGCAAATCCTGAGGAATCATTAGATGTGAGGTTTTTTCCAGTTAACGAGCTTCCAGAACAAATGATCCAAAGCCATTGCCGCGTCATAGAGAAACATATAAAGCCATCCCCGCCACTATAGGTTAGGGACGGCTTATTTTTTATCACAGCCTCCTCCGCTAAGCGAAAATATAGGGAGAGAGGTTTATATAATATAATACGGATAACTCCCTAATACTTGCACGGTGCAATCGAGCGCTTCAAGCTCAGCGATCGCACCTGGAATTAACACTTCATCCATCTTTTGGTCAATATCGATGATAAAAAAGTAGTTTCCTAATCCCGTTTTCGCAGGGCGGGATTCGATTTTCGTCAAGTTTAATTTGCGCCACGCAAACGCGGAAAGCACTTGGTGAAGAGCGCCGGGCTGATCTTTCGGAAGCATCACCATCAATGTCGTTTTATCCCCAGCATACAGCGGCGAATCGATTTTCAGCGGTTCGTTTTGCTTGCGGACGATAATAAAACGGGTATGATTATAATCATAATCGTGAATATTTTCTTGCACGATCGTAAGCCCATATTCTTCGGCCGCCAGCCGGTTGGCAATCGCCGCAATCGGAAGGTGCGGACGTTCGCTGACGAATTTCGCAGCTGCGCTTGTCGATGTCATATATACGTGCTTTGCTTTTTTTAAATTAGCGTGCAAAAATTTGTGACATTGCGCAATCGCATGTGAGTGGGAATAAATTTCTTTCACTTCCGTCCAATGATGCGCATGGTATGGGTGGACCATTAAATGCTGTTGAATGGGTGCGATAATTTCCCCAACGATTGGAAGCAATTGTTCATGAATTAAATAATCAAGCGTTAAATTAACCGAGCCTTCTAACGCATTTTCAAGCGGTACTACCCCAGCATCAATCTCTTCATTGCTTACCGCATCAATGCATTCTGGAATGGTATGGTATGGAATTTTTTCTGCGCGAGGAAACATCGTTGTTACCGCTAAATCGGTAAATGTTGCTTTTGGCCCTAAATAACCAATTTTCATTTTAATTGCCTCTCCCTTACTTTAATACGCTCCCGAGCCAACAATTTCAACTTTTTCGATAAATTCAAGCCGCCGCAACTTCGCAAGCAGCTCCTCAATATCTTCTTTCATCTCGTTTGTGCTAATAGATAGAGTAACATTTGCACGACCTTGAAGCGGAATCGTCTGATGAATCGTCAGCACGTTGCAACCAGCTGCCGCAACAACGCTAAGCAGTTGGGAAAGGGTGCCGGAGCGGTCTTCTAAATGAAAAAATAATGTAACAATACTTTCTTTCACTACCGCTTGAAACGGAAATACCGCGTCACGATACTTATAAAATATGCTCCGGCTGACATCCACTAACCGCACTGCTTCCGCGACAGAATCAACTTTTTTTCGCTCTAGCAATTCTTTTGCTAAAAGCACTTTTCGCATCGCTTCTGGCAATACGTCTTCACGAACTAAGTAAAATTTTTTATCCATCGTGCCTCCCTCCCCTGCCCCTTTAAGCGTTAATCAACAAACTCAAATTCATAATCCAAAAGCCTTACAATGTCTCCATCTTTCGCACCGCGCTCACGCAGCGCATCATCGACCCCCATTGCCCGCAACTGTCGGGCGAAACGGCGAACGGATTCCTCTCTTGAAAAATCAGTCATTTTAAATAACTTTTCGACTTTTTCTCCAGATAGAATAAACGCTCCATCACTGCCTCTTGTAATCGTAAATGGCGGCTCCTCTTTTTCATACTTGTAGACAACGCGCTGAACCGCTGGCTCTTCCACTTCGTGAAGCGGGAATTCCGGCGTCGTTTCTAAAAGGTCGGCGATTGCAAATAGCAGTTCGCGCACTCCTTGTTTAGTCACCGCGGAAATCGGAAAGATCGGCACATCGTCCCCGATTTTTTCTCTAAACTTTTGCAAGTTTTCTTCGGCATTCGGCATATCCATTTTATTGGCAGCGATAATTTGCGGGCGTTCCGTTAACCGCAAATTGTATTGTTTTAACTCCTCGTTGATCACTAGGTAATCTTCGTACGGATCCCGCCCTTCTGTCGCCGCCATATCAATGACATGGACGATGACGCGCGTCCGTTCGATATGGCGCAAAAATTGATGGCCTAATCCGACGCCTTGATGGGCGCCTTCAATCAGCCCAGGCAAATCGGCCATGACAAAGCTTCTGCCATCATCCGTTTCGACCACGCCTAAATTAGGAACGAGCGTAGTGAAATGATATTCGGCAATTTTTGGCTTCGCCGCAGAAACGACGGACAGAAGCGTTGATTTTCCAACACTCGGAAAACCGACTAAGCCGACATCAGCGAGCAGTTTTAATTCGAGAATGACATTGCGTTCTTCTCCCGGCTCCCCGTTTTCCGCGATTTCCGGTGCAGGGTTTGCCGGCGTGGCAAAACGTGTATTTCCTCGTCCGCCGCGTCCGCCTTTTGCGACGACAAATCGTTGACCGTTTTCCGTTAAATCCGCTAATACTTGATTGGTGTCCGCATCGATGACAACCGTCCCCGGCGGTACTTTGACGATCAAATCTTCACCGTTTTTTCCGTGCTGATTTTTCGACATGCCATTTTCGCCTCTTGGCGCCTTAAAATGACGCTGATAACGAAAATCCATGAGCGTCCTTAATCCTTCGTCAACGACGAAGACAACGTCTCCGCCTTTTCCGCCATCACCGCCGGCAGGTCCGCCTTTTGGAACATATTTTTCACGGCGAAACGCAACCATTCCGTTGCCGCCATCGCCGCCTTTTACGTAAATTTTCACTTGGTCGACAAACATCTTGTTTTCCTCCGATCTATTCTTGATGCCATGACTGTTTATTATTTTGCACAAAAACCAGAAATAATAGTGTCTTATATAGGAACACGATCGTTTCTGTTCATGTAAAATAGTGCACAAGGTCGGCAAGCAAACGCTTGATGCTCTCAGTAAAAATGTTGCATCCATCCACTAGTGAACTACCCCCACTTAATTTTCTAGCGAAAATTTGAAGTGGGGGCTTCCAAAGAAGTTTGACTGCTTCAAGCAATCCTTATTCTTTGAGGCGTGTCCACTTCGCCGCTAGAGCATAAGACACTCAGGTCTACAGCTTTACTTTTCTTTAAGATGTTTAATGCGCCATTGACATCAGCATTGATTAGTTTGCCAGACTTTGTTCGATACAAGCCGCGCTTAATACGTTTGCCACTGAACTTATATTCTTTTGGATTGTCGGCATTATATTCAGGAATCTCATCCCCGTCAAAAAAGCTGGCTTTAGACGTATATGACTCTTCCTGTTTGAAGAATTTAATGCCGTAAAATTTACAAAGATACTCTAGTTTTTCTTTTATATTACCGAGAGGAATATTGACAAAGTTTTGATTTGTCTTTTTTCCTAGATTCATATTGCGCTGCAATGTTTCCGCATAGCCAATGACAAGTTTGCCAATTTGATTTTCAATACAGTAGTTTATGATGTAACGGCAAGTCTTGTTGATATAATCATTCACTTTATTATTGCGATTCATAGCAAGCAAAGCTTGTTTACGGGTTGTACCTTTGATTTTTTGCTTATCTTTAATGCTTTGAAGTCTGGCATTTTCTTTGTTAAACCATTGATTAATACTTTTTAATCTCCGACGTTGTACATGTTCTTGGCAATATGGCACAGTTCTCGAAGAGTCAAGTATTCTTCTTTGGTCAAACCATTTAGCTGTTGTTTGATACAAAAATACATTTTTTCACCTCCCATCTAACTATATGATACTATATTTTACTGAATCTATCCTATTTTCAGCAAAATATAGTTAAGGCGATTCATCTCCCACTTACTCCGCTTCGCTTCGTTGAAGTGGGAGTCTTCTCGCCTAATTAAGATAAAAATAAGTAGCTTTTATTATATCTATTCAGTAAACCGCGGCCACCTGTTCCATCACGAATGCCGTCAAAGGATAATTTTTATAAGTACGGTCATCTCATTATTATGTATATCAAAAGATTCGAGATGGATCGCCGCTTGCTGTCGATGCTCACGAAGCCATTGAACAATGATATCCTTATCTTTTATCGTTCCGCTGTAATCAAAAAACAACTTTACTTCCTCGCTTAACACTTCAATGGAAATGCTCATATGATTTTCGTCATGCTTATCCGCTTGTTGTTCCATTAAATTCAAAAAATTGCTGCTCCATGTTGTTAAATCTTCGTCATAAGAGGATAAATCACATTCATCCCCAAGCACTTCATATTCTAATGAAATAAGCCGTGTTTGCCAATTATAAGTCATCATCCATTCCGCAAATTGTACCGCTTTTAAATTGGTAAGCTTCGTTTCCTGCTGCATCTCGCCAATAATTTCATCAATAATTTCGTAAACTCGCTCTATTTTATTTAGCGTCAAATTCCCTTTAATAAGCTGAATTTTATTCAGCCAGTCGTGGCGGGAATGACGCAATACATCCACTATTCTCCATTGCTTTTCCATTCGTGTTCCACTATCCTCCACTATTTTTCCATCCGTAGCGTTCTATTCATCAATCACACAACTTGATCGATCGTCCATTTATCTTTACTATAGCATTTTTCTACAAGAAACGTGAATGCTTTTTCACGCTTTTCTGAAAAAACAAAAAGAAAACTCTAACCAAGACAAGGTTAGAGTTTCCTTCTCATTTGCTTATGCTTCTTTGCTAACAGGATATACGCTTACTCTTTTGCGGTCACGGCCGAGACGTTCGAAACGAACGATGCCGTCAATTTTCGCATAAAGCGTATCATCGCCGCCGCGGCCAACGTTCAATCCTGGATGGATTTTCGTACCGCGTTGACGGTAAAGAATCGAACCGCCAGTGACGAATTGGCCGTCAGCGCGTTTTGCGCCAAGGCGTTTCGCGATGGAGTCACGTCCGTTTTTTGTCGAACCTACCCCTTTTTTCGATGCGAAAAATTGGAGATCTAGTCTTAGCATCTATGTCACCTCCCGCTATCGTTGAATAACGCGAATATATTCTCCGTAATCACGTTCTATCGTTTGTAAAGAAACGAGCATCGCTTCAAGGAGGAGCTGAACTTTCTCTGCCGTTGCTTCATTTTCAATAACAGGAAGCTCGCAGCGGAGATAGCCGCCATTTTCTCCTTGTGTAATATGCGGTTGAACGTTCGTTAACGCGATGATCGAATTGACCGCGCCAAACGACACTGCAGATGCTCCAGCACAAACGATATCTTGCCCATGGTTTGCAAAATTCGCATGTCCTTTTATCGTAAATGCGCGAATTTTACCTTCCTTTGTGCGCTCAATTTCTACTTTAATCATCCCAAATGCCTTTATGCATTAATTTTTTCAATTACTACTTTTGTGTAAGGCTGACGGTGGCCTTGTTTGCGACGATAGTTCTTTTTCGCCTTATATTTGAAAACGATAATTTTCTTTTGACGGCCGTGTTTTTGTACTTTCGCCGTTACCGTTGCCCCTTCTACTGTAGGGTTGCCGATTTTTACTGTTTCGCCGCCTACGAATAATACTTTGTCAAACGTTACCGTTTCGCCTTCTTGGGCGTCGATTTTTTCGATGTAGATTTCTTGTCCTTCTTCTACTTTAATTTGTTTACCGCCAGTTTCGATAATTGCGTACATGAATTGCACCTCCCTATATAGACTCAGACTCGCCAGCGACAAGGCGGTTCGGGATGCCGAACGCTTTATAAACCCGCGCTGAGCGGTTGTAGTACGGGTGCTAAAAATACGTTGCACCGTCTTTTGTCCGTTTTCGCAAACGGTACAAAATTGTCTACAACACGTGAAATAGTACCATAATACAACTAGAACTGTCAATACATTTAACATTTTTCCCATGAAATCTCCCACCTCTAAAGGAATGGAGGTGGGAGAGGTTCATCAAATTCATTCATATATAAACAAGATTTCCCAGTTTCTCGTTTGATTGTTTTTCAGAAAAAAATACATGAAGCAACTCATTTTCATCCAATGTTACTCGCTCATGATTGCGCTTTGTAACAACAATAGAATGTTTCTGGCCACGGTAAAAGTTTTGCAGCACTTGAATAATCGTCTCTTCCTCAGAAACATGAATAGTCCGTAATTTCGCATAGCTTCCTCGTTTTCCGTAATAGCGCTCGAGTAAAAACCGCATCATCACATAATGGCGATGTCTCCACTCTTTCCATAACGAAATAAAGAGAAATATCATCATGATCCACAAATCAAATTGCTGCGGCTGCAACAATAGAACACTGCTGAAAAACAACATAAGTGCTACAAATGACAGAATGATCATTTTTTTATGCGCTTCACTAAAAGGAAAGTAGCGGGTCAATGCAAGGAATAGCAGCTTTCCCCCATCCAACGGCCAAATAGGCAGTAGATTAATAAAAAGAAGCGCGACATTGTAATGAGCAAATAAACTCCATCCTTCGTCCGTCATAAAACCCGCTTTCCATAAAAAAAACGCAATACCCATCAGCCAAAGGTGTTGCACTGGTCCAGCTAGCGTTACAATAAGTTCTTCATGAAACGGACGATTTCCGTGTTCCTCTACTTCGGCTACCCCCCCAAACGGAAGCAGTAAAATTTGTTTGATGCGCCATGAAAAAAAAGCAGCAGCAACAGCGTGTCCAAGCTCATGAATCAACACGATAAGAAATAAAAGAAACAATTGCTTAAAATGCGCGGTGATCACCGCAATACCACCAAACAGCCATAATAGCGGATGTATATGAATTTTTGTAAACAATGCGACATACTTACTCAAAGGAAATCACCTGAATCGGATCAATAAAATGATCTCCTTGTTTAATGGCAAAATAAAATACCGCCTTTGTTTGATCATGGCTGTTCGTCATCGCTGTTCCAACTTCCTTGCCCGTTTCTACAAAATCGTACAGTTTTACGGCAATCGTACCTAAGTTGCCATACCATGACTCGCTTCCATCTGCATGTTGAATGATTACGGTTTTCCCAAGCTTCTCCTTGGTGCCAGCAAATATAACAATTCCTTCATTCACCGCTTCCACTTTCGCATTGCTAGCTGTCTCTACCATAACCCCTTGACCGTTTTTCTTAAAACTTTCCAGAACTCGTCCTGATGCAGGAACGGCATATTGTTTTGGCATTGTTTTTGTTTGTTTTTCTGTAGGAATTAGCGCAAGCGGCTCGCCGAACTGCTTTTCATACCATTTTGAAACGGCAGCAAATTGAAATTCTTTCTCCATCGTATTTTTCACAAACTGACGGGCTGGTTCTAACGAATCAGATGGATTTTTAAATAAAATGGCTGTTACTAAAACAAGACAGGCGGAAAGAAGCATTTTCAAAATAAATGTTTCTTTGTTAAAGATTGGATGTTTCTCTTCATCAAATGGATAGCGATCATACGTCACTACTGGCTGACCGTATCGTTCTTCATCTGTGATCGCCCACAATTCCTGATGTGATGTCCCAAAATGCTGCCTTTCTTTTCTCCGTTTTTCAATTCGCTTACGAATTTCTCGAGCACGTCGATTCATTATTCCTCACCATCCCTTCCAAACATAGTTTGTACTAGTTTATTAGACAACCTTGGAGGATATGATAAATAAAAAAATCCCTGCTATTTTGATCAGCAGGGATTAACGTACGCCAAATAATTTTTTAATTTTCGAGAAAATTCCTTTTTGCTCATCTTCCAGCGGCTGCAGCGGGATGGACTCTCCGAGAATTCTTCGCGCAATATTACGATACGCAATCGATGCTTTGCTGTTCGGGTCAAGAACGATTGGCTCCCCTTTATTGGAAGCTTTGATGACGTTTTCATCATCGGCAATAATTCCTAATAAATCAATGGATAAGTGCATGACGATTTCGTCGACATCAAGCATGTCTCCGTTTTTTACCATATGGCTGCGAATGCGGTTAATGATAAGCCTTGGTGGCTTTATATGTTCCTCGTTTTCTAGTAAACCAATAATCCGGTCAGCATCACGCACTGCCGATACTTCCGGCGTTGTTACAACAATTGCTTCATCCGCTCCCGCCACGGCATTTCTATAACCTCGCTCAATACCTGCCGGGCAATCGATTAACACATAATCATAGTCTTGCTTTAACTCATCCACCAACTGTTTCATCTGCTCTGGAGTGACCGCGGATTTATCGCTTGTTTGCGCGGCAGGCAATAAATAGAGATGATCATCAAATCGTTTATCTTTTACTAGCGCTTTTTGCACGGTGCAACGGCCTTCCACAACGTCAACCAGGTCATAAATAATGCGGTTTTCTAACCCCATTACAACATCGAGGTTACGCAACCCGATATCTGTATCCACAAGACAAACTCGCTTTCCAAGTATGGCCAGCGCTGTTCCAACGTTTGCAGTTGTTGTCGTTTTTCCGACGCCACCCTTGCCTGATGTAATGACGATAGCTTCTCCCACTGTTACACTCTCCCTTCTAACCGCGTCAAGTTCGGCCTCAAATGCATAAGCAGCTGCAAGCGATCCACAACAATTTGATTATGATCATCGATATATGCGCATTCCATTTCATTCCGCTCATCCGTTTTGTAATCGGGCGCCCGATTCATCACATCGCTGATTCGCAGTTGTGTTGGCTTCATAATGGATGCGGCGATGACCGCTTCTTTATTTCCGTAATATCCGGCATGAGCAATTCCCCGCAATGCTCCGAGAATAAAAATATTTCCGCCAGCAATAACGGTTCCTCCTGGATTGACGTCGCCAATTAATAAAAGATCTCCTTCTACGTGCAACACTTGACCCGAACGAACAATTTTTGAAACTGACACAATTTCCGTTTTCCGTTTCCACTCTAGCGCTTCTTTCTTCGTTATCACATTGCTTTCAATCGATTCGACGACCAAATTTTTTTTGCGGCGAATTAATGTGCGCAATTCTTCTTCTTGTTCCGGAGTTAAATAACGATTTCCAACTTTGAGATGAACAGAAACGAGCGGACCGTCCGATTCTGCCTTTTCGCTTACCGTTAGTTTTTCTTCCAGTTCTTTTAATAGATCATCATAGGAACACGTGTCATCGAGATGCAACGTTAGTCCATCTTTCGTCCCTTTAATCGTTATATATTGTTTTGGTTTCGTCACAACGTTCACCTCAACGAATAATTCTACAAAAAACATTCATTTTCCTTTTTTACTCTTCCCGCTCAAAACGTTTGATTTTTACTAACCATTGTTTCAATGGGTATGAAAGTAAAATAAGAAACACGGCATTTAACAACAACGTTGGCCATAATCTTTCAGAACAAAATGCTTCAAAAGGCATATCGGTTCTTCCAATGAGCAGTTGAATTCCATATACATATAATTCAAGAATGGTGATAGAAAGAAGACTAAGAAAACAAGCGATTAACCAATGTTGATAAAACACTTTCATCGCTTTCGATACTATGTAAGCGATTAAAGTAAATGCAAATGCATAAACCCCAAGCAATTCCGTATATACACAATCATAAAGCACGCCAAAAATAAACCCGTAAACCATCGCACGCGTTTTTCCTATATAAATAGTGGTGAAAACAAGAAAAACAAGAAAAAAGCGCGGTACAAAAAAATAATGCATATACAGCTCGTTCTTTGGCCACAAATCAACAAAAATGCTTTCACTAACAAAACATAAAACGGCAAGGAAAGGAAGCGCCCATTTTTTCATTTTGCTTCCTCCCTCTCCTCAAATGTCTCATCAATTTTTCTTTTTACAATAATCACGTCATCAATGTCATAAAAATTAGCTGCTGGTTTCACGTAAACCATTTTTGTCAGCCCGTATTGATCTGGCACTACTTCCATCACTTCGCCAATGACAAGGCCTTTTGGGAAAATTCCGCCGAGGCCGGATGTTAACACTTTTTGTTTTTTCTTGATTTTTGCATCAAAAGGAATTTCTTTTAACAACAACGCTCTTCGTTTTTCATCATATCCTTCGATTAATCCAAAGACATTTTCCTTTCCTTGTACATATGCAGAAATTCGATTTTTTTGATCCGATGCACTCAACAATTGAATCGTGGAAGTAAATTGGGCGGCATGCTGCACTTTTCCTACTAGCCCTTCTGGTGTAATCACCGCCATATCTTTCTTTACACCATGCTGCTGGCCTTTATTGACGATGACCGTTTCTTGCCAACGGTCTGGGTTTCTTCCAATAACAGTCGCCTGAATTGGAACAAAATCACGCAAGCTTTCTTTTTTATTTAAAAGAGCACGAAGCCTTTCATTTTCTTTTTTCAATGTTTGCACTTGCGCTTCTAAGGATACATATTCCTCGAGGCGTTCTTTTAACAGCTTGTTTTCTTTATATGTATTCCTTATATCATTCACATTCTCAAAGAAGCCCGCAACGAGTTGTGCGGGCTTATGGAAAATTAGCTGGACAAAACCGGTTGTATCTTTTAAAAACTGCTCAGACCATGTCAGTTCATTGCGATCTTTTAAGGAAAAACCAATCAATGCCACGAGGATAATAATACTGACAAGCAATAAAATGAGCCGTTTGTTTAAAAAGAACTGTGGCATGATGTTGACACCCTCTTACCGTCAGCGATGGCTTCTCGCTTTGTTTTTAAATAAATCGATATGATCTAACGCTTTTCCTGTTCCAATTGCTACACAATCGAGCGGATTTTCAGCAATAATAACAGGCATATCCGTTTCTTTGCTGATGACTTTATCGAGATTGCGCAATAATGCGCCTCCGCCTGTAAGCACGATGCCGCGGTCCATAATATCGGCAGCTAATTCCGGCGGTGTCTTTTCTAACGTATTTTTTACGGAATCAACAATCGCATAAACCGTATCGTGCAATGCTTCCGCAATTTCCTCTGCGCTAATTTCAATGGTCTTCGGAAGTCCTGTCAATAAGTCACGGCCACGGATTTCCATTTTTCCAATTCCTTCTGCATCCCCTGCCGAGCCGATTTCGACTTTAATCGCCTCCGCTGTCCGTTCGCCAATCATTAAATTATACGTTTTGCGGATATAGTGAATAATTGCCTCATCCATCTCGTCACCAGCGATGCGAATCGATTGGCTCGTGACGATGCCGCCGAGAGAAATAACCGCAACTTCTGTCGTACCACCGCCGATGTCAACGACCATGCTTCCCGTCGGTTCCCATACTGGAAGGTTTGCACCGATCGCTGCAGCAAACGGCTCTTCAATCGTATAGGCATCACGAGCTCCCGCCTGACGCGTCGCATCGATGACAGCGCGCTCTTCTACAGCGGTAATCCCATACGGTACACATACCATCACGTACGGTTTCCCTGCAAAAAATCCTTTATTTGTCGCTTGTTTAATGTAATATTTCATCATCGTCGCCGTTGTCTCGTAGTCAGCGATCACCCCGTCTTTCATCGGACGAAGTGCGACGACATTTCCAGGAGTCCGACCAATCATATTTTTCGCTTCATTACCGACAGCGACAATTTGTTTCGTATCTTTTTGCAACGCAACAACAGATGGTTCTCTAACAACAATTCCTTTTCCTTTTACATACACGAGCGTATTTGCTGTTCCTAAATCGATGCCAAGGTCTCTTGTCCCAAATCCAAACATACTCTATATCTTCCTTTCTGAAACGAAATGCTTTTATAACGATCCGCTAAATTTGTCGAATTTACCCATGTTGTTGTTTCAATGTTTTGTACGACACCGCCCAAAACATGATAAAAACTCATAGTTGTTATTATAACTTATTCGACAAAAAATGAGAACTACTACACATATCCTTTTTCTTTCAGACTAACGAATTTTTGATCACCAATAATGAGGTGGTCTAACAATTCAATCCCAATAATCCGACCGCATTCGGCAAGGCGTTTCGTCACATCAATATCTTCTCGACTTGGAGTTGGATCGCCGGAGGGATGATTATGCACACAAATAATCGAGGCAGCAGATCGCTTAATCGCTTCTTTAAACACTTCACGCGGATGAACGATAGAGGCGTTTAAACTGCCAATAAATATTGTTTTTCGATGAATCACTTGATTTTTTGTATTTAAATAAATAGCGACAAAATGTTCTTGGGACAAAAAACGCATATCTTCCATGACATATTTTGCTCCGTCTTCTGGGGAACGAATCACATATCTCCCATTGTAACTAAGACGGCTAATTCGTCTGCCGAGCTCGATTGCCGCCAAAATTTGAACCGCCTTCGTTGTCCCAATTCCTTTAATGCTTGTTATTTCTTCAATCGTAGCATCTTTTAACAGCCGAAGTCCTTCAAAATGCTTAAGCAAGCGATGAGCAAGCTGCAATACCGATTCTTCCTTTGTTCCTGTCCGAAGCAAAATGGCAAGCAGCTCGTGATCAGCCAAACTTTCCGGACCAGAAGAAAGAAGCCGTTCACGTGGGCGGGCATCCTTTGGCACATCGCGAATCATAAACGTCATCGTATTTTATATTCACTCCTTTTTTTCTTTTTATCAACCGAAAAAAGTTACCAACCAAGGCGCTTCAGCTCACGCACTGTCCGTGACAACGGCAGCCCGACAACGTTAAAATAATCTCCCTCAATACGTTTGACAAATAAAGCAGCGCGTCCCTGAATACCGTACGCTCCCGCTTTGTCCATCGGTTCTCCTGTCGCAATGTAATCGAAAATTTCTTCTTCTGTTAAATCCCAAAAAAACACCTTTGTCTTTTCCACAAACAATGATTGACCGTTTGGGGAAAGAATGGCTACTCCTGTTAGTACATCGTGTTCATTGCCTGACAACATGCGCAGCATGGCCGCTGCTTCTTCTTCTGTTTTCGGCTTTCCTAAAATGTTATCTTGATAAACGACGACCGTATCCGCCCCGATGACGTACGAATGAGGATAGTGATCGGCAACAGCTTTTGCTTTACGATAGGCAAGCAGCTGTACGGCTTGTTCTGGGGACTTGGCTTCATGAATTTGCTCATCAATGTGGCTAGCGAGGATTTGAAAGCGGAGGTTAGCTAATTCAAGCAGCTGTTTTCGACGAGGGGAACTTGAGGCTAAAATCAACTGTTTCATCCATATCACCCTTTTGCATTCGTTTCAAATCGGAAGATACACATGTATCGTACCAAATTTTGCGATTCAACACAATTTCTCAAAGTCGAAAAAACGCGAAAAAAAAAAGAAGCCCGCTAGCTTCGCAATGGGAAAATGGCAATATACGATTTTAACGCTTTTAACAATTCTTGTTGCGTTTTCTGCAGCATCGCCTCTTGTTTACTTGTTTTATAAACAGTTAATGAATAATATGCTTTTTTCATGTGAGAAACGTATTGCTTTATATGATCGTCGTTAGAAACTGTTTCTGATATAAATAGTTTATAACTTTTTTCTATATTTTCCCAATCATCTGTTTTTACATCACCTTTTCCTAATAAAGCAGCAGAAATAGAAGCCATTTGTGCATATAACATTTCACCTGCTTTTATTACTGGGGTGCGTTGGTCGCTGTTATTTACAAACGATAGCGATTTTACGTATGTACTTTGTGCCTTCTGTTTATACAATTCATTTACTGCTTGCAATTGTTGTTTATCATTTGCAACACCAATAAACAAAGCAACTGGTTTTTCTCCAACAGCTACAACAGGAATGGAGGAAGATTGGAGTTTTTTGGCATAGGCAGCCGCTGCTTCTCGATCCGTAAATACTCCTGCTTGAATCACGCTGACCGTAAATGGAGAAATAGCAGTCTCATTAGCAGATTTCGTGGCTGGATTTGTCGAAGTTTTGGACTCTATCGGAATCGGCAGCGCCGTTTCCATCGTTTGCGGTGAATGAGTTTTTTGCTTTGGAATCACATTTAATACGATGAATCCAAAACATGTTCCAATAATGATCGCCATCGCGATTGAAAAAATAGCAGATTTAACCCGTGCGTTGAACGCGCCAGTAATTGACGAGCGCTGTTTACGTTTCTTTTTCTTTTGTGGTTGGAAAGAAACAAATGCCCCTGACTCCGCCTCCTTTTCTTTTTCCAAAACACTCTCTATATGTTTCGGCTTATCCGTAGTAAACGGCTGCTCTTTTCCGTTAATTTTCACCGTAATTTCTTGCCCATGCTTGTCCATTATGTCACCATCCTTATTCTTTCATTTCTCGCCTATCTTATCATAAACAAAGAAAAAAAGAACAAGACATTTGTCGTCTTGTTCTCGGATAATTTCGGCAAATTTTGCTATTATCGGTCACGTATTTGCTGAACAGACAATGCTTCGACAGGAACTTCCGGCGATTGCTCCGAATAAGTGCACAGCTGTTCGCCATCCATTACTGCTGCGATGACGGTTGCCCCTCAGGAATGATTTCTGTTAGTGGATTCCGCTTTTTGCTCGGAGGGGGAACGTCTATTTGCGGCAGCATATTTTGCAATTTTGCTAATTTCGGATAATAAAATGCGCTGACCGTTACCGAATAGGTTAACGGATTCACTTCTGTATCTACCGATGTCAATTCCGGATTTCCAGTAAAAGACAGCGATTCAATCGACACAATGCGGTTAAGATTTTCAAGCGTCTGTAAAAAACGCTCAAGCTGATAGTATGACGGGGATTGCACCGTCAATTGCACCGTCACTTTTTTTAATCCGTCCGGCAGCCTAGAAGAAGATTGTTCTGTCTTTGATGATGCATCCGTTTTTTGCTGCTCTCCTGTTGCATTTTCCTCTTCATTAAAAGTCATGCTAGAAATCGTGCTGTCTGAAACTACTTCTGCTTTTTCCAGATCAAGTAATAGCTGTTCTGTAAGCGGCTTGACCGGTATCTTTTTTTGAAGCTCCACGACACTTTCCGGCAAACTGGACTTTTGTTTGGCAATCTCTGCTTTTGTAGCAGCCAATATTTTTTTCTCACTTGCCACCGTATTGTTTAACTCTTCAATTTGTTGGTAACGCGGATAAAGCATATAAAAATAAAGGCCTGAAAACGCGGCGCCAAGGACAATAAGCAAAAGAACAAAAACGAAAAGCTGTCGTTTTGAGAAACGTACGGTCATGATTGTTTCTCCTTTTCTTCTAGCGCTTGTTTGCGAATATGCATTTCATATTGTGCGAGATAACGCGGTACTACTTGTTCTTCGGTTGTCCCTTGTTCATCGCTTTTTTCGTTTGCATTCACCGCAGTAAGACTTTTCAGTTGCACATCGGCAATAAATTTTGCGTCCGACAGCCGTTTTAAATAATAGGCCGCTTGCTCGCTTGTATCAAATTGCACCGAAACCGTTACCGTTCCATCCTCCGCATAGGAAAAGTTCATGATAAATCCGCGTTCTGGGAGCAATTTCGTCATGTTGCGCAAAAGAGGCACCATTTTAAGCGGGTAATCTTTCGCCCATTGCACTGTTTTATCTAATTCTTCTATTTCTTTTACAGATTGCATATCCGCAAGCTTCTGCTGTTCGATCGCTTGAAGCGCCTGCGTCTGTTTCAGCTCTTTTTCTAGTGAGTCGATTTGCGTCTCCGCTCTGTCGATAAGAACATAAAAAACAGCCGCGGCAATCAAGACAATCGCAGTTATGATCACTGTGATAAAAAGAAAGACAACATTTTTCGGTTCTTTTTTTGGCAGTAAATTTATCTCAACGATCATCGTCATTTCCCTCTTTTAATCCAAGTCCCCATGCGAGATGATAGCGCGCATCCACTGCACTTGCCATCGCAGCCGAAAGCTGTTCTACAGGAACGTCCAGCCGTTCTTGCAGCGCTTGATAAATATGGGACAAACGCGGATGATCCCCCATTAGAAATACACGGGTAATTTGCTGTTTTCCTTGATGGATGGAAAAGGAATAGAAGCTCATCATCCGTTCCATTTCTTTATATATATCTTCAAACGGATCAACGAGCTGTTGATCTTTCTCCATATTTATTTCTTCATACTGCTCCAGCAAAAGATGGCGCATAAAAACAGGTTTATGTTCATCAAATGCGCTAACATTGACAGAAGATTGATCAAACTGAATAAGCAAAATATGATCGTCTTTCTTCACTTGATCGGCCATATAAAAAAGACGATATGCGCATAGTGGAGAAACATCAGCAGCTATCGGGCGAAGTTTTACATCTTCTAAAAGCTGCGCATAACTTAACACCGAATCTTCTGGAGCAGCGAATAACAAAACAGCGGTCGCTTCCTGCGTCTTTTCCAAAACAATGTAGTCAAACACCGGATTATCAAACGGCAACGGAATCGTTGTTCCTAATTCCATAAACAAATAACTGCGAATTTCATCTTCTTCCAAATCAGCAGGAAGCGGAAGCCGGCGGATAATCACGAAGGGATCTGGCACAATGAAACGAACGCGGCGTTTTTTTAATTTCCATTCATCAACACATTCTTCTAAAATCATTTCTAATGTCTCGCGATCGATGATTTTTCCGTCATGAATAATTCCTTTTGGAAGATGGTGCTCTCCCCATTTATGAACGGATAATGGGTCGTTTGGCTTTGTCTCTACATATCGAATGACATGGTCTTTTATTACTAGATTCGCGACTTTATGCCTTGGCTGAAACAGCGTAAACATATTCATGTTTTCCCCTCATATCAAAAGAAAATCATTTGCTTATACCATTCGACGATGTCTTGTCCAAAAAAATAGGCCGTTAATGACCCAAGAACGATCGCCGGACCGAACGGCATCGGCTCCCGGCGCCGGACTTTGCCAAGCGCCATGCCAATAAGCCCAATTACGGTTCCATAAAACGTGGAAAAAAAGAACGCAAGCAACACCGTTTTCCATCCAAGCACAAATCCAAGCAGCGCAAACAATTTAATATCGCCGCCGCCCATGCCGCCTTTGCTGATGACGGCAATGAGAAAAAGCAGCAAAAAGCCAGCCGTCGCGCCAACAAGCGCATCCCGCCATGGAATGAACGGAATAAACAGCCTCTCTAAAAGAAATATCGCCGCAAATGCAAGCAGCACTTTATCGGGAATAATCATGTAGCGAATATCGGAAACAAAGATAATCATCAATAACGAAATGAGCGTCCAGCATACGATCAATTCTTTTGACCATCCCACCAAAAGCGGCGAAATCGTAAAAAGAATCGCTGTCGACAGCTCAACAAACGGATAAAGCAAAGAAATTCGCTCCCCGCATCCCCGGCACTTTCCGCCTTGCCAAACGTATGAGACAACAGGAATAAGTTCCCGCGCCGTAAGCTGCCGCTTGCAGCGCGGGCAATGCGAACGAGGAAACATGATCGACCCTCCCGCCGGCACGCGAAGCCCGACAACGTTAAAAAACGAGCCGAGGAGGAGGGAGTATAAAAATATAACCAACATCATGTCTTTAAAACTATTCAAGTTTTACGTCGCTTCTTTCTAATTCATTAACATCTTTACTGCCATCAATATACTCAAATTTTCCATCTGAATCTACTAATGTTACTTTATACACTAACTTACCGTCTTCTTTAGAAATATTTACTATACTTTTTTCTGGATCATACTCTTTCGATTTTTTCCCAGGAGATTTTGGAATATTTTCAAGATATCCGGCATCATATAATTCTTTCATATTATATGATGTTTTTGTGTTTCTGTCCGCTGTCACCGCCATTCTAGCTGCACTTACCATTTGCTTCGCATTCGCGATATGCGCATCCTTTTTCGAGTTGTCGATAATGGCGCCGATCGCCGTAATCGCAATTGCCGCGATAATCCCCAAAATGACGACGACGGCAAGCAATTCAATCAATGTGAGTCCTCGTTCGTTTTTCAAAAATCGTTTCATCATCGTAATACCCCTCTCCCTATTTTTTGTTTATCACACTTTTTTCCTAATTAATTTTACACGATTTATCAATATATGAGAATATATTCCTTGCAATTTATTGTTGAATATGGTTGAAAATATCGTACATTGGTATGATAATCGAAGCAATAATCGTTCCGACGACCCCGGACAAAAGCAAGATCATGAGCGGCTCAATCAGCGACTTCAGCCGTTCGACGCCGGCGTCCACTTCCGCTTCGTAAAAGTTGGCAACTTTCGCGAGCATTGCGTCTAATGCCCCTGTTTCTTCGCCGATCGCAATCATTTGCGTCACCAGCGGCGGAAACGCCCAATGTTTTTTCAGCGGTTCAGCAAGCGATTGGCCCCGTTCCAGCGAATCGCGCGCCTGCCTTATCACCTTGCTGATGACTTCGTTTTCGACGACATTTTCCGTGATGGACAGCGCCTGCAAAATCGGGACAGAGCTGGAAAACAGCGAGCTTAATGTCCGCGTCATGCGCGCCAATGCCGCTTTTTGGATTAGCTTTCCGAAAAACGGGATGCGCATTGCCGCATAATCCAAGTAATATTTCGTCCGTTTTTCCCTCTTCGCCAACGCAAACAAGACATATGTTCCAATCAACGCGATAGCGACAAGCCACCAATATGTTTGCATCACTTCGCTTGCGCGCAGCACAAATTTGGTGATCGCCGGAAGTTCGGCGTGAAAGTCGGCAAACATCTCGACAAATGTCGGGACGACGGAAACAAGCAAAAAAATGACGACCGCAACGGCAATAATAGCGACAGCGATAGGATAAGTCAGCGCGGAAACGATTTTTTGCCTTGTGCGGTGCATTTTTTCAAAATGGTCCGCAAGCCGTTCCAGCGTTTCATCCATATTCCCGCCTGCTTCCCCGGCTTTGACCATGTTGACAAACATCGCCGGAAAGATGCGCGGATGCTTCGCCGCGGCAGCAGATAGCGGATTTCCGGCGCGGAGCGATTCTTCCACTTCCATAAGCGCTTTTTTCAGCGCCTTGCTTTCGGTTTGTTCCGCTAAAATGCGGGTGGAGTCAACAATCGAGACCCCCGCCTTTATCAATGTCGCGAACTGCCGCAAAAAAATGACAAAATCTTGGAGCTTCACCGCTTTTCCAAATGTTATTTCTTTGGTGAGTAACGTTTGCGGCACTTCGGCAATTTCGATGACTTTAATTCCTTTTTGCCGCAATTTCATGACCGCGTCCCGCTTGGACTCGCTGACAATCGTTCCTGTTTGCTTTCGCCCCTTTATATTCCGGCCTTCATATTTAAACTGAGGCATACGAATCGCCACGCTCCTGTGCAAGATAAGGTTCAGCCGCATCGCGAAGGATCAGCCCTGCTTGCATTAACTCTTTGATGCTCATCGCCAGCGTATGCATGCCAAGGGCGCGGCTTGTTTGCATGACGTTGGCGATTTGATGGACTTTTTCATTGCGGATTAAATTGGCGACTGCCGCATTATTAATTAAAATTTCCGTAGCAGCGATCCGTCCCGTTTTTTGCGGTGTTGGGAAAAGGCGCTGCGAAATAATCGCGACAAGAACAGACGCAAGCTGAATGCGGATTTGCGATTGCTGGGCAGGCGGAAAGACGTCAATAATCCGGTCGATCGTCGCCGGCGCGCTCGATGTATGCAGTGTGCCAAGGACGAGATGTCCCGTTTCCGCGGCGGTTATCGCCGTATGAATCGTTTCCAAATCGCGCATTTCCCCGACTAAAATGACATCCGGATCTTGCCTAAGTGCCGCGCGCAGACCGTTGGCAAAATTGTTCGTATCAAAACCGACTTCGCGCTGGTCAATAATGCAGCTGCCGTGCTTGTGCAAATATTCGATAGGATCCTCCAGCGTAATAATATGTTTCCGCATCGTTTTGTTCATATAGTCAATCATCGCGGCAAGCGTCGTCGACTTCCCGCTTCCCGTCGGGCCTGTCACTAGCACAAGCCCGTGCGGTTTTTGTGCAATCTGTTTTAATATTTCAGGAAGACGCAGTTCATCAATTGTTGGAATTTTTGTCGGTATAATGCGGATAGCGAGCGACACACATGACCGCTGTTTATACGTATTGATGCGGAAGCGGGAAACGCCTGGAATCCCGTACGAAAAATCCAATTCTCCTTTTTCTTGAAATTGCGGCCATAGACTAGACGGAATGAGCGCTTTTGCCATTCCTTCCGTATCTTCCGGCCGCAAAATGTCTTGGCCATACCTTTTTAATTCGCCATTGATGCGAAAAATCGGCGGCACCCCGACCGTTAAATGAACATCAGAAGCTTTTAGTTCAAACGCGGCACGTAAAAGAGCGTCCAATCTTTGCTTCATTTTTTCTCACCTTTAACTTAAAATCGCCACTTTCAATACTTCTTCTAGCGTCGTTAGTCCTTGTTTTACTTTTAATAATCCGTCATCAATCAAAAAAATCATTCGGTTTTTAATGGCAAGCTCGCGCAATTTCGAAAATGGCTCTTTATTTAAAATCACGCGGCGCATCTCATCGGTCATCACAAGCAGTTCATGAATGGCGATTCGTCCTTTATAACCTGTCATATTGCATGTTGGGCAGCCGCGGCCGCGAACGAGCTTATCGATTTTCATGCCGCGGCTGGCAAAAATTTCGATTTCCCTCTTTGTCGGCTCCTGCTCTTCTTGACAATCGCGGCAGACGCGGCGAACGAGCCGCTGAGAAACAACGCCGGCTAAAGAGGCGGCCACAAGAAACGGCTCAATTCCCATATCAATCAAGCGCGTGATGGTGCTTAACGCATCGTTTGTATGCAAGGTGCTTAACACTAAATGGCCGGTCAATGACGCGCGGATCGCCACTTCTGCCGTTTCACGGTCGCGAATTTCTCCGACCATAATAATGTTTGGATCTTGCCGCAAAATGGAGCGCAATCCTTGCGCAAACGTCAATCCGACATTTGGATTGACTTGAATTTGATTGACGCCTTCAATTTCATATTCGACCGGGTCTTCGATCGTAATAATATTTACTTCTTCGCTGTTTAAATGGTTTAGCGCCGCATATAGCGTCGATGATTTCCCCGCCCCAGTCGGTCCAGTGATCAGCACAATTCCGGTTGGTCTCTCAATCAGTTCAATAAACCGCTGTAAATTCAATTGATTAAATCCGAGCTTATGAATATCATTTAATGCCGCCCCTAAATCAAGGACGCGCATCACAATTTTTTCACCGTAAACCGTCGGCAATGTGGAAACGCGCAAATCCACCGGATGAAAATCGATATTCATCTTAATTCTTCCATCTTGCGGAATGCGATGTTCGGTAATATCCATATTCGCTAAAATTTTAATTCTAGCTGTCAGCATGCTTTGCATATGTTTTGGAAGCGCGCGGTCTGTCCGCAACATACCGTCGATGCGATAACGGACAAGCACTTTCGTTTCCTGTGGATCAATATGAATATCGCTTGCCCGCTGTTCAATAGCCAGCTGCAAAATTTGGTTAACAAGCCGGACAATCGGCGAATCGTCTTCTGTTATTCGTTCCTCTTCGACCGTTTCCGTTGCGGGAGCCATTTGCAAAAAATCTTCTACCGATTCATCAATGTCGTAATACTTATTAATGGCGCGCAAAATATCATCTTTCGAGGCAATCGCCGTTTCAATATGGAACCCTGTCGAAAGGCGCAAATCATCAATGACAAAAAAGTCCATCGGATCAGCCATTGCCACAAGCAAGCGTTCTCCCTCAATTTTTAAAGGCATCACCATATGCCGCTTGGCAAATTCTTTTGAAATGAGATTTGTCACCTTTGGATCGATCGGATAGCGATATAAACTGACATGCGGGATGCCTAACTGAAATTCAAGCACTTCAATTAATTGCTGTTCCGTAATATACCCACGCTGCAAGAGCGCATCGCCCAGCTTTTGGCCGGGAGCTTTTTCTTTTAACGCTTCCTCCAGCTGCGCCTCCGTAATTAAACCAGCTTCCACTAACAAATCTCCTAAACGTTTCCGCTCCTGTTTTTTCTTCATCTTCATCCCTACTTTTCGTGATCATGGCCTTTTTGCTGGCCGCTAGAGTCATTCGTTGTGGAAGGTGTTTCTTTTTCGGATTGCTTTTCTTCAGATTGACCGTTATTTTCGTCTTGCTTTTCTTTCGGTTGCTCATCATTTTTACTTTCATTATCTGTTTGTTTTTCATCCTCTGTTGACTGTTCTGATGAAGATGGAGTTTCATTTGCATCAGAATTGCTGTCCCCAAGTTCTAATCCACGAAGTTCAATGTTGTACGATGGCGGATAAAAGTCTTCGGCAATCGTTTCCACATGTACAAGATGGTTTTCATCATACGTTTCCCTTTTCACTTTGACAAGCATTCCTCTTTTTCCACTTTGCTTTAATTGACGTTCCCCAGGACGAAGGAGAGGGCTATATTGAACAACCGTCCTCGGTTTGAAATATTCGATATCTCCAACTTTCACCACATACTTATAGACAAATGGCAGTCCGAAAAGCGTGACATGCAAACGGTTTTTTTCTACCCGGAACTTTAGCGTATAAGCAGTGGTATTCGGATTATAAAACTGCAAATCACGATTGCCGCCGTCTACTTTTGCTTCATAGCCAATCGTTATTCCATCAGGAAGTTCGCGGCTTGTATGCCGCTCCAATACCGTAAAATTCGTCGGCAAAATCGTTTGATAAATCGCTGATGCAATCATGCTCATCTCTTCGGAAGAAAGCGACCCGCTCGTCTCCTTGACATATTCAGCAAGCGAAAAAATGCTTTTTCCTTTAATTTCAATGGTCGGATTGGCAGAAATCCATTCAAGCAATGGCGCTGGCCTTTTCCCCAATTTCAGTGTCGCCGCGCTCACTTGCTGTTCCGTTTCATCGGAACGGGAAACATATGCTGCAAGGTCAATCGGTTCTGACGGCATTTGCAAACCAGCCGCAATATTTGTGACATCGTTTTGCAATTTTTCGAGATTAATAGAAGAAGCGAGCGGCGGGGGAAGCAGTGTTTTTATTGTTTTAGAAAATTCTTGCACATCGAATTGGACAAGAAGCTGGGACGGCCGCCCTGACACTATTTGCCTTGCGCTTTGTTCGATTTGGAACGTAAACAGGGATGTAGGAATCTCTCCTTTTTTTTCTTGATACACAACGGGAATCGTCGCATCTGCCTTCCATTCATTCACTTTTTTCGCGATTTCCGCCAGCGCTTCTTGTTTGGATTTATTCGCAACAGAAATAGGCCCAACCATCGTTCCTGCGGGCAGGCGGTCTGTCTCTCCCAAAAACGTTTCGTAGGCTAAAACGCCAATTTGCGAAAAGCTGATCAAATAAATCGTACAAACCGCTATGACGAAAAACAACTTTACCGCAGCAATCTGTCTCACCGCCTACCTTCCCCCTTTTGCTTATGCCTCTACGTTCATTGATATATCAACGATCACGCTTGGTCCTTCTTCCTGCGCTTTCTGAATATGTTCTTCTGTCAAAATGGTGCCAGCTTCAATAAACGTATTTCCGTTTTTGTCGACAATATCTTTCGTCACCCGTTTCCCTTTTAAAAGCTCCATTTGCTTTTCGCGCAGCGCATAAAGCGCTTCTTCGCTTTCCGCTCCTTCCATGGCTGCTTCGCCGCCGGAATGCTGCTCATCCGCATGTTCCGCCGTTTCTTCGCCATCCTGCCCTTCTGCCGGAACGAGCAAATGTGCCTCATCAAGCAAAGAAGACGGGGCATTGTCATGGACGACTAAAATATCTTTTCCATATGTTAATATAAATTCCGATGATAACACTGCCTGACGGTCACCGACGTGCAATTCAATGCCAATAATTTCTCCCGTTTCTTCATCGACAAAAAATTCGGTTACCTCACCTAGCAGCTGTCCTTTTCTCGTCATCGCTTTCGTGTTTTTGATGCGAATTTGTTTATTGACAAGCTGATTGGCAATCGGAATTTCCGATAAATCAATAATATCGTGAGAGCTTTCCACCGTTACGGCAAATTCGCCGATACCGACCACTTTTTTAAACGGGATCGCTTTTAAGCTTAACTGAACATCTTCTTGTTCAACCGTGAGAAAATCAACGGATCCTTTCTCTGGATTAATGACTAACGTTTTTACGGTTCCTATTTGCGTGCCATCAGAAATATTAATAATTGGAAGACTGATGATTTGTGCACTATTTTTCATATTTTCACCACACCTGTTCTTTATAATTTCTGTAATGTATGTGTAAGAAATTGAATTTCCTCTTGTATGATTGGATAGGAGCGAAATTTTTCTTTCAGCTCGGCAAGCAACGATGCAAGTTTACCGTATTGTTTCTCTAATAAATAATGTTCCATTAACAAACACGCAAACACGTAATAGTCATAATCGGGTAACGGGGTTTGCAAACATTGAATAATACGTTGTTCATATTCTAATGGATCTATATGCTTGCGGTTTAACTGAAGCTCAGTAACTATGGTTTGCAAAATTTCGGACTGAACCGGCCTAGTAGCAGTGAGACTTTCTGATAGACTAACATCGTTTTCCTTGGTAGAAATGGCTTGCTCTTTAGCGCCCAAATCACTCTCATTCTCTTGTGGCCGTTCATTGTCATTCCATCCCGCTATTTGCGCCTCTTGTGCTTTTCCGTCTAATTTTTCCTGCAGCATCTTTTCGTTTTCCAAAGAGAATGATTGTTTTGCCTGTGAAGAAATAGCTTCCTTTGATTCTGTTTTCTCGGAAAGAATATCGTCCCATTCGAAACTATCCGGTTCTATTTCTGCCGCCTGTTCATTCTCTTCCATTGCTGAAGGCTGCGTCAGCATGCTCCAATCTTCTGGTGAAATATGTAATCGATTCTCTTCGCCATCGCGCGCTGCCATCACTTGTGTGCCATCGGACACAACAACCAAATTTTCTTCCATTTCTGGCGTTATGGTAGGAGGCAACTCATCAAACGGCATATCCGTATTTCGTTCGATATTTATTTCCATTTCCAACGGCCATTCATTGAAATTGTCCGTCTCATTTATATTGTCATTTTCCACTGTCTCCCATGGGAGATCACTTTCGGACATATCCTCGTCCTGCTTTTCATCTGTGGCCACAGTAGGCGGCAGCTCGCTTATTTCCACCATTTCGCTTTGTTCAGGGTTCTTTTCATTTTCCCATGGAAATTCCTGTTTTGCCGTTGTTTCGATTTGTTCGATTTGCTCTATATCGGCAGCGATCTCTAATGGAAGCTCATCGACCGTAATGATTTCATCTTGCTCTACTTCCGTGCTTTTTTGTGAAACATTTTGCGGCACTATTTCTTCATTGACTCGCACTGCTTCTTCATCATGCAACACGTCCGTATTTTCGCTAAGTTCATCTTGGTCTTCGAATTCATCCTCGTCCATTTTGTTTGCTGCATAAAAAACATGTGCAAATTGGCGATGAAGCAAATATGTCACCGCAGCCATAAGCAACCCTAATAATAGAGCAAGCTTCCACATCGGAAAGAAGGACTTTGCTACTAAGGCAAGAAGAGAAAGAAACAAGGCAATGATGAGTGCTGCGATTTTCCCGCTCCAACTTAATCCTATAGGAAGAATAAGCAAAATCGGAATGGCAAGGATAAAAGCAATGATCAAAAATATAACGTGTTTCAATGTTTCACCCCGTTTCCCCGCACCATTATACAAGACAATTTTCCTAAAATTCGGCTCTAACTTATTGTATAATAAAGTTAAATATTTGGAAAGAAGGGCATGACCAATGGAGGAAAAGAATTTTTTAGCACGCCTCTCTTCAAAAGGCTTCACCTTATTGGAAGTGCTAGCATCCATCACCATTTTGTCCATCGTCGCAATAGGAATGTTTTCCTTTTTTACGAACGCCATGCAATATACGACATACAATCAAGACAAAACGGTCGCCATCAACATCGCCCGCGGCGTATTAGCCTATATGGAGCGCCTTGATTTCACGGAGTTAAAACAATATGTGGAGAGCAAAATGAATAATACAGACAGTCAATCGTTTGTCTATCTGAATGCTTCTGACTGCTCCGCCGACGGTTTTCCGTTGCTCGGCGGCGAAAACGACAAAGAAACTAACCAAAAAACCTGCGAAAGGGCTCTGGGTCCTGCCGTCAATAACATTGATTATAAAACGCGCGTTCATATATTTCTTGTTCCGTATGACAAAAAAGCGCAGGACGAGCTGAAAGCAAACCCGCCAGAACAATTCCCTGCATCATTAATCGAGAAGATTCGCCGCGAAGATGAAGAAGACGGAGAAGGCGCAGAAAATATCAACACAGATTTGCAAAACTATCTGCTCAAAGTTTATGTGATCGTGCGCTGGGGAGATCGTGTTGAAGATTCGGAATGGCTTGAAGGTGTGATTGCCGATGAAACGATACGTTAATAATGCAAAAGGATTATCGCTCGTGGAACTGTTGGCGGCGATTGCGATTTCCTCCATTATAATTACTTCCATCTATGGAGTGTTTCTCAGCGGGCTTAACGCATACAAACGAATTTATATCGAAAATGAGCTTCGAAGCGAAGCCGATTATATTGTCGCCACCATTATGAATAGACTTTACGGGTTTGCACCGGACGGAATCGTGATGGACGAAACGGAAACAACAAAGACACAAATCGAATTTGTGAAAGATAAAGATATTAACATTTCTCTCGGCATGTTCCAAAAAAGACCTCCAGACAAACTTGAAAGATTTGTTGTTGTTTTGCAAGATGACTCGATTGTCATCGATGACGAACAGCTGCGTTTGAATCGTTTAAAAATCGTTGTGGACAAATCGGAGCTTTCCTACACCTGTGCCAAACAAGAAGAAAATATTTGTAGAAGCGGCGTCGTTACCATTAAGCTTGCTGTCCAAGACCGCGACCATGATGATCCGGATGACTTGCTGTATATCAAACCGTTTACATTAAAAACTGAATTCGGCTTTTAAAGGAGAGAGGCTAATGAACGAAAAAGGACATAGTTTAGTAGTCACGATGCTGATTATCACCATTTTTCTCCTTCTTGGCTTAACTATTATGTCTGTTGCGATTTATCAAGCGCGATTTACGGAAGTGCGCGTGGAAGATGTGGAATCACTTCATGAAGCAACAAAAGCGATCGAAGAAACGATTGCGGAAATGAAGGTAGCTATTTCGAAACCTTCTTTTGAACTGTCTACTCCTGGAAATTTGGATACACAATTGGCTGTGCTGCTCCCTGATTTAGAAAATCGCTATGGAGTAAAGATTCAGGACGTAACGTCGACGGATGATTACAATATCAATCGTAATAAATTGTTCACCCGAGTTTTTTTGCTTTCCAAATCGTACGGTAACAAAACGGTGGAAAGACGGGTGATTTTGACAAATACGCCAAGCTTTTTAAAATATACCCTCGGTTCGAGAGAAGACGTTGTTTTAAACGGCGGAGCGTATATTGAAGGAAATATTTACGCCGAAAAAAATGCTTACGTGACAAATGTCGCCAATTACATCGATAACTCTTTAAAATATATGAAACAAACGTCATTCCCGACAACGAGCAAAAATAGTGTATTGTTTGTCAATGGAAGCTATTTTTCTTGTGACCATGCCAAAAACGACTGTTACAACATTGCGGGCAATATTTTTCAGCGCATTGCGGAAAATTATTCTAATGACATCCGTTTTCAATCCCAAGCCCCTTCCATTCGAAAAGAACGCGAGGAATTTATTGATGTGGATTTCGAATGGACTGTAAAAGATAAGTTGTTAAATGCAGCAGGAATGGAAACATTTAGTCCAGAATATAATAATTATATTAATAAACGCATCGACCTGCTTTTCACGGAGCTGCTGCCGCCAGATCAAGATTCAGATCAAGACTTAGAACAAGATTCATATCAAAGTTCAGATCAAGATTTAGATCAAGAGCAAAATTCCCCAGATCAAGGGCAAAACCAAGAGCAACAACGCTTTGTTGTTTTGAAGAGCGTTTCGGAATTACGCCAAAACATTGATTCCATTGATCGGTCTGTAATTCTTCAATCTAAAGATTCTTCGTTATTTTTCCTTGACCATGGAGAACTTAATTTACAAAATAAATGGCTGATTATAAACGGTGATTTATTTTTAGGAAACAGCGTCAACACACCAACAAAAGTACGGGGAAACATCATCGTGTTCGGCGATTTGACAATCAATGGCGATATAGAGCTTGATTCGACAATTTATGTCTTTGGGCGGCTTGATTCACCAAATGTTCCTGGACGCACATTGATTTACAACGCTAACATTACCGGCGATAAAGAAGTCGTGCTTCTTTCAAGAGGGCCGTTGGAAATCGCGCGAATCAATGAGTTTGAAAACAATCTTTCTCTGGAACCGCCGAACTTAAAAGGATACTTTTATACTGAAAGCAACGCGACTGTCTATGCTGTCGGCTCATATATCAATATTCAAGGCGGTTTGTTCGCGCGCGGCGACACGTCAAGCACAGCACCGGACTTTGACGTCTCCGGGCTTGTCATCAACGCTTATCGCGGTGCAGCGGAAAAACAAGGCGGCTCCATCATTTTTACGCCTCCTTCGTCGCTCGATCACAAAGAAGAGTCCCGCTTTGTGATCCGTCATGACCCATCGGTATTTATTAATCGCGGAAAAGGGTTGCCGTTCGTGAAAAAACTGTCTCTTATCGTTGACAAGTTAACCGTCAAATAAAACAAGATGCGGGATGCTGCTTTTCGCTTAAAAGAAAAGGTGCCTTAAAGCGAATGATAAGGCACCTTTTTTGTTTTACCATCTATATTTTCCGCTTTCGCCTGGGGACGTGGTGTTTTCCTGAACGATGACTGTCATTGAAGCTTGAATGTCTTGATCGTCTTGCTTTTTCTCCTCCGCGGTGATGGTAATGGTCGAGTATCCAACTTCTTGAGCGACGATATACCATCTTCCTTGCTCTTTTTCCACACTAACATATTCTGGAGCGCTCGATATGACAGAGCGGATGTTTTTGTTTGTCGCATTATCTGGAATAAACGTCAAGATGGAGGAAATGTCCACTTTATCTCCGACTGTCATCGTATATATTTGTGGTAGATTGATCGCTTCTAATGGCACATATGGATTACGCACCTTGATCGTCGCTATCGCTGAAACGTTGCTTCCGTCCATTGCCCGCACCGTAATCTCAACTGTTCCCGGATTTTTGGCAGTAACTTTTCCGTCCTCCACTTCCGCGACGTCCGAATTGCTTGAAATCCACTCCAATGTTTTGTTTGTCGCATCGCTTGGCATGATCGTTACCGAAATTGTCTGCGTTTCGCCAACTTCCATCGTTTGTTTATAGTCTAATGTTAATTGGCGAACACGCTTAATGTATGTCAGCGATACAGTGGTAATGCCGTCTCCTTTTGTCAATCCTCCTGCCGCTTTAATGGATATCGTCGACGTTCCATCCCAAGTGACCGGAATTTCATATGGCGAATCGAGCGGCTTCCAAGCGTTATTTTGCTTTGGATTTTCGACTTTATATTCGTACGTGACTCCCTCTCCTGCGACACGTCCTGTTACTTTAACGGTTACCGGTTGGGTAACAGTCGCGCCGCTTGGGATTGGCTGGCCGTCTTCAGCTATAATTGCAACGCGCGGTTTTAAATATAGCGCTACCGTCTCACTGTTATTATACGTGACGAGAAGAACGTCATCACCCTGAAATTGCAGCGCCTTTACTGGAAGCATCAGCAGCCCATCATGCGAATGATTCGTCCTTCCAAGCCTGTTTGGCTCTTTCTTCGTAATAAGGCCGCGCTCGTCTCCTTCGTAATATATATCAGGCGATTCATGCAGGCGGACTTTCATTCCAATCCGTTGGGAAGGTGCCTTTAATGACGATGTCCGCGCGCCGTATTTGCTGTCTTGGAACGAAACGACAGCTGGCGGAAGCTGCACGTTTTCCATCGCCCAGTTTGCTTGAAGCGTTATTTCACCGGTAATCTCGTTGTTATTTAGTTGCTTATAGTCAATAATCGTATTTGGAAACGCAATCTCAGCGTACTGGACGCCATTTTCCGTGCGCACAGTCACGTTTGGCGACGGAACAACCGTAATCCCGTCTGGAAGCGGCTGAATCAATGTAATGTTGCTGATGTTTCCGGACGCGTTTCCGACATAGCCACTAGCAGTTAGCGAATAACGTGCCTTGAAGCGGTTCGAATCACCATCCGCATTGCCGAATTTCACTAAGTCGTCTACGTCCCTTGTGATTCCTTCAAGCGTCACCGTTCCGTCAAACGATGGCGGCACCTCGTCTTTGACAACAACCTTGACTGATTTCATGATTGGTGCCTGTTCTATTCCATATACATCACGATACGCCAATTCCGCTGTAAACGTATACTCCCCTTTTGCTTTAAACCGCACCGGAATCGAAACAGTAAACGGCGGCGGTGCCGGCTGCCCTACTTTATATGGAATCGAAAGCGTGATATAGGCGTTTTCTTTCTTATCATCGAGCCAAACTTGATCCGTCTCGACAATTTCCACGTTTTCGCCAAACGAGGTTAGCGGAATTTTTATCGTTCCGCTTAACACCGGATCATTAGCGAGCTTTGAAAACTGCTGGAAAATTTCCGTTAAGTTTTGCGGCGTTCCTTTCTTCGCCTGCCCGCCTGCTGTCGATGACAACTTTTCTAAATAGCCCATATCCACTTCTTGATTATTGCCGAAACCGATAGAATAGAGAGTTATATTGTTCATGCCAAGGGTTTTGGCAACATTCGTTCCATGTAAACGGATTTTTTCTTCAAATTCTCTATATTTTTCTCTGTCCGAATACGTCTTTGTTTCTGGGTGATCAGGATAATAGATCGTTCGGGCTGCCGTTATGCCATTGGAATATAAAACATATTGTACGTTTAAATTTTCCGTGACTTGGTTGCACGTTTTCCAGAACAATATTCCTTCACAAACTTTATACGTAATCGGTTCCTTTGCTATCGACACCGTCGGCATCCCATCCGTTAAAAAAATGATATATTTTTTCCGGGTTGGGTCATTAAAAAACGACTGGGCTTGTTGCAGCGCCTGTGTATAGTTCGTTCCTCCGTCGGCAGTGAGGCTGTTCGCTGTTCTGGAAATAAGATCTAATTGTTCCTTGACATCTTGCTGCGCAGAAAAAGGAACTACTTTATTGACTACTACTGTATCGGAAAACGGAACAAGGGCAAATCGATCATTCGGGTTGGCGTTCGCTTTGAAATAATCGACGGCGGATTGAAGCGCATATTTTGCGCTTTGAAGCTTCAAAGGCGTCATCGACCCTGACACGTCAAACACAAACACGACATCAATCGGCGGGCGAACAATGTTGTCCACCCTGCCTTTTGGGATTAAAGTTACATCCAATCGCCCCTGCGCATCCCCGTTTGGCGGTTTCGCATATTCTAGTTGCGAAGAGGTAATCGTAAAATCTAAAGTGGCGTTATTGGAGTCATTACTTTCCCCAAACACGATATTAGTGGCATCTCCTAAATAAAAACTGAAAAACAGTGCAATAAACAACCACCAAATTTTTCTCTTCTCCGCCACACTCCTCTCCCCCTATCCCTTACCAAAGTCCTATTACTTTTATTATAGCAAGACTTTTCAGCGGAAATATACAAAAATTTCATTTACATCAATAACTTTCTTACTTCCGCAATAAAGTAAAGCGATCCGGTAATCAAGAAAAGGTCATCGCTTCGTTTTTGTTTTTTCTTTTCTTTGACCCAGCCTTTCCAGTCGTCCGTCGTTGCTTTGTGCGGATGGTTGCACAAGGCGGCAAGCTGCTCAGGCGACGCTGCGCGCGGAAAATCGAACGAAGTAAACGTTATCGTTTTGGCAATTTCGGCAAGCGGCGGAATCATTTGCTCAAGCGGTTTGTCTGCCAGCGCGGCAAATAACACATGAACATCTTTGTTTGGATAGTGCGAACGTACCGTATTAACAAGACTATGAATACCTGCCGCGTTATGAGCGCCGTCAATAATAATCAGCGGCTTATTGCTTACCCGCTCAAATCGTCCGATCCACTTCGCTTTCTCTATCCCCTCATAAATATGCTCTTTTTCAATCAAAAACGAATAGCACATCCGCAAATACTCCGCTGCCATCACCGCGAGCGCCGCATTTTGCACTTGATGTTCTCCAAACATCGTTATTTTTAAATCGGGATATTGCGAAAATATTGTTTCCATTGAAAAATGTTCGCCATCCTCTGTTGACTCATGATGAACAATAAAAAAGTCTTCTTCTAATCGATATGTTTTCGCTTTCAGTGACTTCGCTTTTTCGGAAATCACCGCCCATGCTTCCGGCTGGTTTGCCGCGGTAATCACCGGAACGCCTGATTTAATGATGCCCGCTTTTTCAAAGGCGATTTTTTCTAATGTTTCTCCTAAAAAATTCATATGGTCATAGCTGATGTTGGTGATAATGGAAAGAAGCGGATAAATGACGTTCGTCGAATCAAAGCGGCCGCCAAGTCCGGCTTCAATAAGCACAACGTCTTGAATATTCTTTTTCCCGAAATAATAAAGCATCATCGCCGTAATGACTTCAAATTCCGTCGGCGCGCCAAGTTCTGTTTTTTCCAATTCTTCTGCAAGCGGTTGGATTACTTGCACGAGTTCAACGATTTCCTTGTCACGAATTGGGTTTCCATTTACGCTTATTCGTTCATTAAATTGCTCCACATACGGAGAAGTAAACGTTCCGACAGAGTAACCTGCCGCTTGTAAAATATGACGCAAATAGCTTACCGTTGATCCTTTTCCGTTTGTTCCAGCAACGTGAATCGCTCTAACAAGGCGCTCTGGATGTCCAAGCTTGTCCATCAACCATTCCATCCGTTGTAATCCCGGTTTAATTCCTAAACGCAAACGTCCATGAATCCATTCCAGCGCTTCTTTATATGTACGAATCATTCTGTCTCCCCCTTGCTAATCTGAATGCGATGAGAAAAGACGAATCCAAATCTATTGGATTCGTCTTCATGATAAAAGAAGCGGCGGCGCGTTGTCTATTTTTTTAATTCGGCAAGGCGCGCGCGAACAGCTTCGCGTTTTTCTAAGTAGTCTTTTTCTTTTTTCCGTTCTTCTTCCACCACGTGCGCAGGCGCTTTCGTAAGGAAACCTTCATTGCTTAACTTCTTCTGCACGCGCTCGACTTCTTTGTTGAGTTTTTCAAGTTCTTTTTCGAGCCGTTTGATTTCTTCTTCGATGTTAATGAGCCCTTCAAGCGGCAAGATTAATTCCGCACCAGTAACGACCGCTGTCATCGCTTTTTCCGCAGCTGGGATGTCAGTTGCAATCAACAGTTCGCTCGGATTGCAGAACCGTTCTAAATACACGCGGTTCTTTTCCAATGTCGCTTGAATATGCTCGTCTTTTGCTTTAATGTGCAGCTTGATTGGTTTGCTTAACGGTGTGTTCACTTCGGCGCGAATGTTGCGAACCGCGCGGATAATGTCCACAAGCAAACGCATTTCTTCCGCCGCTTCGTGGTTGGAAAGCTCTGGACGAACTTCCGGCCATTTCGCTACCGTAATTGACTCTCCTTCATGTGGAAGGTGCTGCCAAATTTCCTCGGTAATGAACGGCATGAATGGATGAAGCAGGCGCATTGTATTGTCAAGCACATATGCCAATACAGAACGAGTCGTTTTCTTCGCTGCTTCATCATCCCCATAAAGCGGAAGCTTCGCCATTTCAATATACCAATCGCATAAATCATCCCAAATGAAGTTATACAACACGCGGCCGACCTCACCGAATTCATATTTTTCGGCAAGTTTTGTCACCGTTTCAATCGTTTCGTTTAAACGCGTTAAAATCCAATGGTCCGCCACTGTTTTTTCTCCGCTTAAATCAAGCTGGTCGTACGTCATTCCGCCCATGTTCATCAGCGCGAAGCGGGATGCATTCCAAATTTTATTGGCAAAATTCCATGTCGCTTCGACTTTTTCCGTACTAAAGCGCAAATCTTGCCCAGGCGAGCTTCCAGTAGCCAAGAAGAAGCGAAGCGAATCGGCGCCGTATTGATCGATGACATCCATCGGGTCAACCCCATTGCCGAGCGATTTGCTCATTTTTCTTCCTTGCGCGTCACGGACAAGACCATGGATTAATACATCTTTAAACGGTCTTTCCCCGGTAAATTCAAGACCTTGGAAAATCATGCGCGATACCCAGAAGAAAATGATGTCATATCCAGTGACAAGCACATCGGTTGGATAATAGCGTTTGTAATCCGGTGCCTCTGTATCCGGCCAGCCCATCGTTGAAAACGGCCATAGGGCAGAGCTGAACCACGTATCCAGCACATCCGGGTCTTGCTCCCAGTTTTCGATATCAGCCGGAGGTTCATGGTCGACATAAATTTCTCCTGTTTCTTTATGGTACCAAGCCGGAATGCGATGCCCCCACCATAATTGACGGGAAATACACCAGTCGCGAATGTTTTCCAACCAATGCAAATACGTTTTTTCGAAGCGTTCCGGAATGAAGTGCACTTTTCCTTCCGTTTTTTGCAGCTGAATGGCCGCTTCCGCGAGCGGCTTCATTTTGACGAACCATTGTGTCGACAAATACGGCTCGACAACCGCTCCGCTGCGTTCGCTATGCCCAACTGAATGCACATGTTCTTCGATTTTAAATAGCACTCCTTGTTCTTGCAAATCTTTGACGATTTGCTTGCGGCATTCGAAACGGTCCAACCCTTGATATTGCATTGCGTTTTCATTCATCGTGCCGTCTTCGTTCATAACGAGGATGCGCGGCAAGTTGTGGCGGTTTCCGATTTCAAAGTCATTCGGGTCATGTGCCGGTGTAATTTTCACCGCACCCGATCCGAATTCCATATCGACATACTCATCGGCGATAATCGGAATTTCGCGGCCGACAATCGGCAAAATAACCGTTTTGCCAATGAGATGTTTATAGCGCTCGTCATCTGGGTGAACGGCAACCGCCGTATCGCCGAGCATCGTTTCCGGACGGGTCGTTGCCACTTCGATATACCCGGAGCCGTTGGCAAGCGGATAGCGCATATGATAAAGCGCGCCTTTTACTTCTTTATAAATCACTTCAATATCCGATAACGCCGTTTTTGTTATCGGATCCCAGTTAATAATGTATTCGCCTCGATAAATAAGCCCTTTTCGGTAAAGCGATACGAACACTTCGCGCACCGCTTTCGATAAACCTTCATCTAACGTAAAGCGCTCACGCATATAATCGAGGCCAAGCCCTAATTTTGCCCATTGCTGGCGAATGTGGCTCGCGTATTCTTCTTTCCATTTCCACGTTTCCTCAAGAAACTTTTCCCGTCCTAAATCATAGCGGGAAAGTCCTTGCTTGCGAAGCTTTTCTTCTACTTTTGCCTGTGTGGCGATTCCGGCATGGTCCATTCCCGGAAGCCATAGAACGTCATAGCCTTGCATCCGCTTCATGCGTGTAATAATATCCTGCAGCGTCGTATCCCACGCATGTCCCAAATGGAGTTTCCCTGTTACGTTTGGCGGCGGGATGACAATCGTAAACGGCTTTTTATCAGGATCGCCCGTCGCTTCAAAAAATTTTCCGTCAAGCCACCATTGATATCGATTGGCTTCTACGGCTTTATGGTCGTATTTCGTAGACATTGTAATATCTTTTTGTTCCATTTTGTTTTCCCTCCTTCTTATCAATAAAAAACTCCTTTCATCCTAAAAAGGACGAAAGGAGACTCTTTCGCGGTACCACCTTTTTTCTTAAGCAAAAAGAATTTGCTTAAGCACTTCATTGCGATAACGGTCTGCGACCGGCTTCCTCTACTAGGCAAACACCGTTCAAAGAAGCAGCTCCAGGGCGACCTTCCAACGATAACCGTCCTAGGAAATCTCGCAGCTACTGATTTCCCTCTCTGAAGGCGTTATTCGTTGTACTCTTCCCTGTCTTCGCTTTTTTATTATTTTTCTGTTTATTATACTACGAAAAACTTGTTTCATCGTCAATCATCTTTGCCAAGTTTTTATTTATTTATTCCATTTCTTCGTTTTTGGTGACAAAAACAATATCCAATCATATTTTAATAGTAACATGCCCGAGGGAGGAAATGCTCGATGAAACGATTTAACTATTATTCATGGCCGCCATGGCTTCGGCAAATTCGTGCCGTTTGTGCGCAAGTGATTATTCCAATCACGATTTTTCAAGCGATTCGCACCATTTTTTTACCCACGACGTTTGATGTCATCTTATTGGCCATTTTTGTGCTTATTGCGGTGGCGTTTCATCTGGAGTGGATTTAGCTTCTTCTGCTTCTTTTCGCTGGACAAGGCGCATGACGACATACTCCATATTTTTCATTGTAAAGTAACGGCGTTGCAGTTCGGAAACATATTCCCGTTCACTTTTTCTGTTTTGCCGCTTCATCTCATACTCATAAATGCAGCGATATAAAAAATGCGGCTGCGCAAGATGGCTGAAAAGAAAGGACCATTCCTCTTCTAACATCGGCAACGTTTTTCCGTATTCTTCCATCCCTTCCACCCATTCATCACCGATCGGCGGAAATGTGCGCATATGATAACGAAGCGCAATGATTACATCGAAAAGCGGAGAGTTCCAACTGGCGCGTTCCCAACTAAAAAAATAACGATTGTCATTTTCCATCTCTATATAATGTGAAAGCCGTGCCTTTCCGTGAATCCAGGCAATTCTCCATTTTTTTGTTTCTTTCATTTTTTCATACCATTTCTCTAGCTCCGTTTCCGCAAACCAATACGCTTGCATTGTTTCATGAAAATACGTGCAGCATTGCAGCTGAAACGGAGACATATACCATGCATTTTCGCACTTTTCCACATATGATTGCAAAAAGGCGCGCTGCCTTTCCCATTCTCTTTTTTTATTCTCATAGTAATTTCTTATCTCTTCTTCGTTAATATCTATTTGTTTGAGTGACTTTTGATGTAAATAAGCAAGGTCGCGAAAAAAAGAGCGGACATGTTCTCGTTTTTCTTTTCTCTCATCGGATGAAATCCATGGCATTAAATAATAATGCCGGCCATACGATACAAACGGAAAACCTTGTTTTGACAAGTAAAGAGGAACAGATTGTTTTCCATAAAAAATATACGATTGTTGAATGGCTGCCATTTCCCTGGCGTTCGTTATTTCTTTTAAAGCAAATAGACCAGCGTTCGTATGGATTTTTTTTACTTTCCCGTAATCATCAACGCGAAACGGCTTTAACCCGTATTGCTGTAAAATGGGCGTATACATTTCGATGCGTTCTCTGTTCAATGAAACGACCCCCTCCATAAAAAGAAGTGAGGAATCATGTTTCCCTCACTACGAAGAGCGGCTTCCCGCTAGTGCCGGTATATATAACAATTGCCCTTCATGGATTTCCTCAGGGCTTTCCAATTGGTTGACACGAAGCAGCTGCTGGACGGTTATATCGTACCGATCGGCGATCTTGTCCAACGAATCTCCTTGCTGAACGATGCAAATTTTTACTTTCGTAAATTCCTCTTCTTGATTCTTCGCAAATAGTTTCGTTAAGTACAATGCATTTTCACTCTTTACTTTTTGTTTTTCGTTTTCATCTATTTCTTCTTTCATTTCATCAGCATCTTTTTCTTTCATCGATCCAATCGATACTTTTGCTTCTTGTTGTGGAGCAACGTTTTCTTCTTCTGCTTTCACCGCTTCCTTTTCTTCTAGTTGTGCGGCTGTTTCTTCCGGTTTTTCCAGCTGCGCGGATTTTTCTTCTTTTTCTTCTAGTTTTTCTAGCTGTGCGGATTTTTCTTCTTTTTCTTCTGGTTTTTCTAGCTGTGCAGCTTTTTCTTTCGTTTTTTCTAGCCGCTCGACTGTTTCTTCTAGCTGTTCATTGTTATTTAGCGGCACGGCTGTTTCTTCTTCCTGTTTTGTTTCTTCGCGATAGATAGCCGTCATTTCTTGTGCTTCGTCTTCATTTTGTTCCTGCAGTGCATGGTTGAAAATAGAAGATGTCTCTTCTTCCGATTGTTGCTTTCTTTGTTCTTCCTCGTATACTTCTTTGCGCGCGACAACTTCAAACGGTTCAAACAACAGGTCTTCGTCTTCTTCCTCTACTAACGAAGGTTCATAAGGTTCATCAAGCGGCGCTTCGCTAATTCCGCTGATCGAAATATCCGCTGTCACTAGCAATCTTCCATTTTCATCTAAATCATAATCGAACGATTCTACCGTCACATACACATCTTCTAAATGTTGGATGCGGTTTTTCGGAATCGTAATATCGATTGGAAAACGATGCGATAATTCACTAATGCCATCTTCGCGCGTAGAAATATGCTGAACGAATCGATGGCTTGCAAAATCAAAAGGATCTGCGCTGCTTTCTTCCCCTCCCGCCATCCGATATTCTCCGCTTAATTCTAACGCTCCGCGAATCGTAATATACTGTTCATATTCATCAACCGAAACAATCGGGTCCAGCGAAATAGAGAGAAATTCGGCGACTTCCTGTCCTTTTCTAAACCAGATCGATTCCTCAAGGGAAAACCGCAAATACGATTGCTCCAATCCAAACTCCTCCTTCCGTCCCTTACCAACAAAATTTTCTATGACATTACCCATTGTATGAAGGACGAACGAGCAATATGAATAAAAAAATCGGGCTGCCCATCAAAAGATGGACAACCCTTTCTTTTACTTCCCTTCGCGAATTTTCGCAAACGCGCGCTCTGCAGCGGCGATTGTTTTTTCAATATCTTCATCCGTATGTTCCGTGGACAAAAATAATCCTTCAAATTGCGACGGAGGAAGGAAAATTCCTTGTTCCGCCATTTCGCGATAATATGTCGCGAACATTTCTAAATTCGATGTTTTCGCTTTTTCATAGTTTGTTACTTCTTCATTCGTAAAGAAGAAACCAATCATGGAGCCAGCGCGGTTAATCGTATGCGGGATTTCGTATTTTTCCGCCGCTTCGCGCAATCCTTCTTCCAATCGATCCGCTTTTTTGCGGAATTCATCGTATGTTTCCGGCGTCAGCTGAATCAATGTTTCATATCCGGCCGTCATGGCGAGCGGGTTTCCCGATAAGGTGCCGGCTTGATAAATCGGGCCGCTAGGAGCGACTTTTTCCATAATTTCCGCTTTTCCGCCATACGCTCCGACCGGAAGCCCGCCGCCGATGACTTTTCCAAGACACGTCAAATCCGGTTCAATGCCAAAATAGCCTTGCGCACAATGATAATCAACGCGGAAGCCTGTCATGACTTCATCAAAAATAAGAAGGGAACCATATTGTTTTGTTATATCTCGCAACCCTTGCAAAAATCCTGGAACCGGCGGAACGACACCCATGTTTCCCGCAACCGGCTCGACGATGACAGCGGCGATATCTTCGCCAAACCGTTCAAATGCGTAGCGAACGCTTTCTAAATCATTATAAGGAACAGTAATCGTATTTTGCGCCACCGCTTCCGGAACACCAGGGCTATCCGGCAACCCAAGCGTCGCTACTCCTGAACCGGCTTTGATAAGCAACGAGTCGCCATGGCCGTGATAGCATCCTTCAAATTTAACAATTTTATTGCGTCCAGTGTAGCCGCGTGCCAGCCGAAGCGCGCTCATCGTCGCTTCTGTTCCGGAGTTTACCATGCGAACAATTTCGATGGATGGCACCCGTTCAATCACTAATTTCGCTAACTCGTTTTCAATCAATGTCGGGGCGCCAAAACTCGTGCCGTTTTCCGTCACTTTTTTTAGCGCTTCGACAACGCGAGGATTCGCATGACCTAAAATAAGCGGACCCCATGACAACACATAATCAATATATTCATTGCCGTCGATATCGTAAATTTTCGAACCTTTGCCGCGCGCCATAAAAATTGGCGTCATTTTTACGGATTTAAACGCGCGCACCGGGCTGTTGACACCGCCTGGCAACAGCCGGACCGCTTCCTCATACGCTGCTTTTGAACGTTCATAACTTCGCACCATTCACGGTTCTCCTTTCTATTCATTTAGCCAGCGAGCCGCATCTTTAGCAAAATACGTCATAATTAAATCGGCGCCTGCCCGCTTCATGCCGGTAAGCATTTCCATGACAATTTCTTTTTCGTTAATCCATCCGTTTTGCGCCGCTGCTTTGACCATCGAATATTCACCGCTGACATTATAGGCGACAAGCGGGAGATGGAAATGGTTTTTAATGTCACGGATAATATCCATATAAGCGAGCGCTGGTTTTACCATTAAAAAGTCAGCGCCTTCACGCACATCCGATTCCGCTTCGCGGAACGCCTCGAGGCGATTGGCCGGATCCATTTGATATGTTTTCCGGTCGCCGAATTGCGGCGCGCTGTCCGCAGCATCACGAAACGGACCGTAAAATGCGGACGCATATTTAATCGCATACGACATAATCGGCACATTCGTAAATCCGGCTTCATCGAGTCCTTGGCGAATCGCAGCAACAAAACCGTCCATCATATTAGAAGGTGCGATAATATCCGCGCCCGCTTTCGCTTGGCTGACGGCTGTTTTTACAAGCAATTCAAGCGACGGATCGTTTAACACTTGCTCGTTTTCGACTACACCGCAATGTCCATGGCTTGTATATTCACATAAACATGTATCCGCAATAACAACGACATCTGGATAATTTGCTTTGATTTGGCGGATCGCCTCCTGAACGATCCCATGCTCACAATATGCTTGTGAGCCGACTTCATCTTTTTCTGCCGGCACACCGAAAATGATTACCGATTTAATGCCTAGTTGGGCGACTTCATCCATTTCCTCATTTAAACGGTCAAGAGAAAATTGATAGATCCCTGGCATGGATGGTATTTCCCGTTTTACCCCTTTTTCTTCGACGACAAAAATCGGATAAATAAGATCGTCTACATGAAGATGTGTTTCTCTCACCATCGCTCGTAAATTCGCGGTTTGCCGCAGGCGGCGATGGCGATCAAATTGTAATGTTGCCATTTATTTTTCCCTCCATCGTCCTTTTTGCAAAATATAATTCCATTTCTTTTATCATATCATCAATCGTATACTCGTCTGGACAAATATGCACGGCAAGTCCCGCTTTTTCTGCTGTTTCCTTCGTAATCGGACCGATGCAGGCGATCACGCAGCCGCTAAGTAGTGAAGCGATATCTTCTTCTTCCATCATCCGTATAAAGCTTTGTACGGTAGAGGAACTTGTAAACGTGATCACATCCAGTTTTCTTTCCCGCAACAGATATAACAATTGTTCTTTTCCTGATTCATTCATCAACGTTTCATACACAATAAGGTCCGTTACGTCTGCTCCCATATTGATCAGCGCATCACGCAATACCGGCCTTGCTAAATTTCCTTTCACTAAAAGAACGCGGTCGCGCGGCTTAACAAGCGGTTTTAGCGCCTCGATCATCCCTTCGGCGACAAATTCGCTAGGAATGGCAGCAGGAGAAACGCCATACGTTTTTAAAGCCGCCGCCGTTTTCTTTCCGACTACCACCACTTTTGGAAGCGGAGTTTCCTTTTTGACAAATGGGAAGAAAAAACGGACACCATTTGCGCTTGTAAAAATGAGCCAATCATAATTGGGAAGCTGGCGCACACATCGTTCAATTTCTTCACGATGGGAAGAAGGAGAAATCGAAATAAGCGGAATTTCAATCGGCGTTGCTCCTGCTTTGCGCAGTTTTTCAGAGAACGCTTTCGCCTGTTCTTTTCCTCTTGTCACAAGCACCGTTTTTCCCGACAACGGACCGCTCACTGTCGATTCATCTCCTCTTTAATACGATCAATTAATGCTTTCGCGCCACGCTCTATTAACATTTTCGCAGCGTTCGTTCCGACTTCTTCCGGATTCGATCCGCTTACCGTTTCTTTATATATCTCTTTTCCGTCTGGAGAAGCAACAAGAGCGGTTAAAACGATATCCTCGCGATCGTCAATATATGCATATCCCGCAATCGGCACTTGACAGCCGCCTTCCATTTGTTGTAAAAATGCACGTTCGGCCAAAACAGCCCGCTCGGTATGAACATCGTTTAATTTTTGCAGCCATTCCCGCAATTCTTCATCGTTTTCGCGGCATTCCACCGCCAGCGCTCCTTGTCCAACAGCAGGAAGACATACATCTGTTGATAAATATTCCGTAATGACATCTCTTGCCCAACCCATGCGCACTAATCCGGCCGCCGCAAGAATAATGGCGTCGTAATCTTCGTTTTGCAGCTTCGCAAGTCTCGTATCGATATTGCCGCGAATCCATTTGATCTTTAAATCCGGCCGTTTTGCCAGTATTTGTGCAGAACGGCGCAAACTGCTTGTCCCAACGATCGCTCCACTTGGAAGATTCGCAAACGTTTCTTTGTTTTTACTAATCAACACATCATGATGATCCTCACGCGGCGGCACGCAGCCAATGATAAGACCATCAGGCAAAACAGCGGGCATATCTTTCATGCTATGTACTGCCATATCAATTTCGCCGTTTAGCATTGCATGTTCAATTTCTTTTACGAACAATCCTTTGCCACCGACTTTGGATAACGTTACATCAATAATTTTGTCCCCTTTGGTGACAATTTCTTTTACTTCAAATTCAAACGGCGCTCCTAATTGCCGAAGCCGCTCGATGACCCAGTTCGTCTGGGTGAGCGCAAGTTTGCTGCGGCGCGATCCAACGATGATTTTTCGCATCTTTCATTCCTCCACTACGAATACCAAAAATGAAATTTCGATAAACTACCGAATAAGAGAAAGTTTACCAATAAAAATAAAAACGAACCGATATTCCATAGTGCAATCATTTTTCCTTGCACTTGCTGGACAATGCGCTTGTAAAAGTAAATACTGTACACTGCAAGTACAACAAACGAACCTAACACTTTTACATCATACCAATGAAAATCTTCCACTTTGATATAGGCCCAAATCACTCCAAGAATCAATCCTAATAACAACATAGGCAATCCAATTAAATTTAAAACATAAGACATAAAATCTAATTTCGTTAAATCAGCCATCCGCCATAACCGTTCTCCCCATTTTTTCCGCTTCAATAAGCTGTATTGCAACATGTACAATACCGAAAAAATAAACGAAAGCGAAAACGCCGCATATGCCAATAATGCCATTGTAATATGAATCATTAGCAATTCAGAAATCAGCTTTTCGGCAACAGCCGGTGACTGATGGTGATTTGGCGCGAACGTATGAATCGCCAAAATTAAAAACGCTAGCACGTTCGTAAAAAAGACGATAAAATCAACGCGCATCAACCGGTTAATGATAAGAGATAACGTAATGAGCAACCATGCGTAAAAATAGAGGCCTTCCGACATCGTTAAAATTGGAAAACGCCCTGTCTGTATGATGCGAAACAAGAAAAAAAATGTTTGCAACATCCAAACAATAGAAAGTAACCAGAAAGCGACTTGATTCGCCTTCCGGTTACGTTGGAGAAAATCAGTAAAATATAAAAGTATAGACAATACGTACAAAACAATAGACAGCTCATATAACCGGGGCATGGTCATCTCTAACATATGCCAAAATCCTCTCTTATGACTGTAGAGACGGCATAGCGGCGCGTTGACCATCCGTTTTTGCTTGCTTTTGTGCTTTCACTTCGTCTTCGATATTAAAAATTTTCATAAACAATTGCAACGCTTCTTCGGCATTTGGTTCAGCTGCCAACTCTTTTGCGCGTAAAATCGGATCGCGCAGCAATTGATTAATAATGCTTTTTGTGTGTTTGTTCAATACTTTCCGGTCACGTTCCGATAAATGCGGCAATTTCCGTTCAATGCTCCGCATTGTCTCCGCTTGAATCGCCAGCGCTTTTTCACGAAGCGCCGCAATAACAGGCACAACGCCGAGCGTATGAAGCCATTGCTGGAAGGCAACAAGCTCTGTTCCGATCATACGTTCAATTTGCTCTGCCGCTTTTTTGCGCTCTTCTAAATTTGCTTGCACGATTCCTTCTAAATCGTCAATATCATATAAAAAGACGCTTTCTAACTCGGCAAGCGCTGGGTCTAAATCTCGCGGAACAGCGATATCGACCATAAATAGCGGGCGTCCTTTCCGCATTTTTTCTACATGAACCATCATTTCTTTCGTGATGATATAATCTTTTGCTCCAGTAGAGCTAATAACAATGTCCGCCTCCAGAAGCGCACAGGATAGCTCACCAAGCGATTTTGCCGTACCTGAAAACTTTTTCGCCAGCTGCTCTGCTTTTTCGAGCGTTCGGTTGACAACGGTTACTTTTCCTACGCCACTTCCATATAAATTTTGCGCCGCCAATTCTCCCATTTTGCCAGCGCCGATAATTAAAACATGTTTCGAAGATAAATCCCCGAAAATCTTTTTCGCTAATTCTACTGCCGCGTAACTTACAGACACGGCGTTTGCGCCGATTTCTGTTTCGGAATGGGCGCGCTTTGCAAATGTGACCGCCTGCTTGAATAACTGATTAAATATTGTACCAATCGTTCCATGTTCTTGAGCAAGAAGATAACTTGATTTTACTTGACCTAAAATTTGTGTTTCTCCTAAAATCATCGAATCTAAACCAGAAGCAACACGGAATAAATGTTCGACCGCTGCCTCATTTTCCATAATGTTTAAATAAGGTGTAAGCGCATCGATTTCCATATGAAACCAATTGGCCAAAAATGATTTTATATAATAACGACCGGTATGCAGCTGATCAACAACTGCATAAACTTCGGTACGATTGCATGTAGAAACAATCACATTTTCTAAAATGCTTTTTTGCTGCTGCAATTGCTTCATTGCATCGACCAATTCCGACTCACTAAACGTGAGTTTTTCACGGATTTCAACAGGGGCCGTTTTATAGTTTACGCCAACAACAACAATATGCACTTCCTTTATACCCCCTTAATCAAGTACATAAATATCTTTTTTTATTATAGCACATATGTCTTTCTACTTTATGAAAAAAGTGTGAACATGCTAGAAAGCATATGATAAACTTTATACAGTATAAGTGTATCATAAAAAAGTTTGTCGAAAAACTGGGAGGAACCGATGAAAAAACAAGCTGCGTTCTCTGGCATTATTCTTGTTGGACTGGGCGTTTACTTTTTTGCCAATCAGCTTCACTCCTCATTTGCCCATCTTTTTCAAGACTGGCCAGCACTGTTAATGATTCTCGGGGCGGCGCTGATCGGCCAGGCGTACTCCGCCCGTGAATACCAACACCTATTTCCAGGCATCATTTTGTTTGGATTCGGACTTCACATTTTACTTGTCCATTGGTTCAAACAATGGCCAAATCATATCGGCGTCTTTTTCTTTATCATTGCGATAGCATTTTTCATTAGCTCCCGAAAAGTAAAAAGCGGCCTTGGCCAAAGCATCTTTTTTTTAGCATTAGCCTTTATTATGCTGTTTTCCGAACATTTTCAGCCGCTGTTTTATATTGTCGAAACAGGCATTGCATCGATTTGGAAGTTTTGGCCGCTTGGGCTAATCCTTGCGGGTATATACATATTATTGGTAAAGAGGAAATAATCCATACAAAAAACACCAGCCTCGTTTCATGCTGGTGTTTTTTCGATTATAGGAATCGCTCCAATGCTGCCCATGCTTCTTCTTTTCCTTGGCCTGTTTCTGCCGAAAAAAGAATAAGTTTATCATCCTCCATGATGTTCAACGTTTCACGGACAACTTTTAAATGCTTTTGCCATTTTCCCTTCGGAACTTTATCTGCTTTCGTCGCAATGATAATCGTCGGGATTTGATAATGTTTTAAAAACTCATACATCATGACATCATCTTTCGTCGGCGGATGCCGCAAGTCGACGATCAGAACAACTGCGCGCAGCTGTTCTCTTGTCGTAAAATACGTTTCCATCATTTTTCCCCATGCTTCCCGCTCTTTCTTTGAGACCCTCGCAAATCCATATCCCGGCACATCAACAAAATAAAGCGATTCATTAATAAGGTAAAAATTTAATGTTTGCGTTTTTCCTGGTTTCGATGAAGTGCGCGCTAAATTTTTTCGATTAATCATTTTATTAATAAAGGAAGATTTGCCAACATTGGAACGACCGGCGAGTGCAAATTCCGGCAACGCACCATCTGGATATTGTTCCGGTTTCACCGCACTGACGGCGATTTCTGCTTTTGTCACGTTCATTGTTGATCCCCTACCAATGCATGTTGTAGTACTTCATCTAAATGGGAAACGAACACAAATTGTAAATCATTTTTTACCACATCTGGAATATCTTCTAAATCTTTTTCATTGTCCTTTGGTAAAATTACTTTTTTCAAACCGGCGCGATGGGCGCTTAACGTTTTTTCTTTTAATCCGCCAATTGGAAGCACGCGGCCGCGCAATGTAATTTCTCCCGTCATGCCAACAAATCGGTTTACCGGCCGGCCTGTTAGCGCGGAAATGAGCGCAGTTGCAATCGTGATCCCAGCAGATGGTCCGTCTTTTGGCACGGCGCCTTCTGGTACGTGAATATGAATATCGTATTTTTCATGAAATTCAGAGTCAATCCCAAGCTGTTCAGCTCGAGAACGCACGTAACTAAATGCTGCTTGTGCGGATTCTTTCATGACATCGCCTAATTTTCCTGTTAACACAAGCTTCCCTTTTCCCGGTGCAAGCGATACTTCAATGGATAGCGTATCACCGCCAAACGCTGTGTAGGCAAGGCCTGTCGCCACGCCGACTTGATCTTCCAATTCCGCTTGGCCGTAACGGTATTTTCTTTTTCCTAAAAATTCTTCTATATTTTTCTCTGTAATGATGACGCGTTTTTTCTCCTCAGAAACGATGAGACGTGCTGCTTTTCGGCAAATCGCAGCGATCTGCCGCTCCAATTCGCGCACACCTGCTTCTCGTGTATAATAGCGAATAATACTCATCATCGCGTCATCACGTACTTGCAACGATGATTTTTTTAATCCATGCTCTTTTAATTGTTTTGGAAGCAAATGACGTTTAGCGATTTGCAATTTTTCTACTTCCGTATAGCCTGGGATTGTAATAATTTCCATACGATCCAAAAGCGGCTGTGGAATCGTTGCTAAGTTATTTGCTGTCGCAATAAACATCACTTTCGATAAATCATACGGTTCTTCAATATAATGGTCGCTGAACGTATGGTTTTGTTCCGGATCCAACACTTCAAGAAGCGCCGCAGACGGATCGCCGCGAAAATCACTCGACATTTTATCAATTTCATCTAATAAAAATACCGGATTAATCGTTCCCGCTTTTTTCATCCCTTGGATAATTCGTCCAGGCATTGCGCCGACGTATGTGCGACGGTGGCCACGAATTTCTGATTCATCGCGAACACCGCCTAACGAAATGCGAACAAATCGGCGGTTTAGCGACTTGGCAATCGAACGAGCAAGCGACGTCTTCCCAACTCCTGGCGGCCCTGCTAAACAAAGAATCGGACCTTTTAATGATTTCGTTAATTGTTGCACAGATAGAAATTCGAGCACTCGTTCTTTTACTTTTTCTAGACCGTAATGATCTTCGTTTAATATCGCTTCCGCCCGTTTGATATCATGAATATCTTCTGTTTGAGTTGACCACGGAAGCGCAATAAGCCAGTCTAAATAGTTGCGTATCACCGCGCTTTCCGCTGAGGTCGCTGGTATTTTTTCATAGCGGTCGAGTTCTTTAAGAGCCGTTTCTTTCACATGACTTGGCATGCCGGCTGCTTCGATTTTTTCTTTTAATGCTTCGACTTCTCCTGCTTTTCCTTCTTTTTCACCAAGTTCTTTTTGAATTGCCTTCATTTGTTCACGCAAGTAATATTCTTTTTGTGTACGTTCCATCGATTGCTTGACGCGCATGCTAATCTTTTTCTCAAGCTGCAGCACTTCTTTTTCATTATGCAGGATTTGAATAATTTTATGGATGCGTTCTTTCACATCGATCGTTTCGAGAATGCGTTGTTTTTCCTCTAGTTTAAGCGGCAAATGGGAAGCGATAATATCCGCCATTCGTCCCGGCTCATCGATATCTGCAATGGAAGCATAAATATCGGCTGACAATCTTTTTGATAAATTTATGTATTGTTCAAAGTATTCGAGCATCGTCCGTTTCAACGCTTCGTCCTCTAAATCTTTCGTTGTGCGATCTACAAACTTTTCTACTTTTACCATAAAATACGGTTCTTCACTTACTGTCTCGGTAATGATTGCACGCGCGATTCCTTCCACCAGCACGCGAAACGTTCCGTTCGGAAGTTTAAGCAACTGTTTTACGCGCGCAAGCGTCCCCATTTGATATAAATCATCCATATCAGGTTCATCAACGGAAACATCTTTTTGCGATGTCAACAAAATGATGTGATCTTCCACCATTGCTGTTTCAAGCGCTTTTACCGATTTCTCCCGCCCCACATCTAAATGTAAGACCATCGTTGGGAAAACAAGCAGCCCCCTTAGTGGCAAAAGAGGAACGACAAGCTCTTTTTTCTTCACCACGAACACCTCCATATCTCACTTCTATTCGTCTATTGTATAGCACCGTAGCACAATTTGTAAAATGACATGATACAGACAAAGGGAAACGTTTTTTATATCTTGCTTATGAATTATAATATAAAGAAAAACCGACTTCGACATCCTTTTTTCGTCGAAGTCGTATCGCTTGCTACTACACTGATTTTTTTTCGGAGCGATCGGCAGCGGCTGGAATAGCGCTATCGTGTTGCGCAAAATCTTTTCCAAATACAACTGGAAACACTTCCTCTAAACGTTGGACAGGAATAATCTCGATCCCATCGATCTCTCGTAAAAGGGATTGCATGTTTTCCAACGGAACGATCACTTTTTTCGCCCCAGCCTGTTTCGCCGCTTTTACTTTTGGAAAAATTCCACCCACTGGTTTGACATAACCGTGAATACTAATTTCTCCTGTCATCGCTACCGTACAATCAACCGGTATTTGATAAATCGCTGAATAAATTCCGGTTGCTATCGCAATTCCTGCGGACGGACCATCGATTGGAATGCCTCCTGGGAAATTAATATGAATATCATAACGATCAGCGGGAACTCCCATTGCACGCAATACAGTAATGACATTTTCAATGGAACCTCTTGCCATACTTTTGCGGCGAATAGATTTTTCCCGGCTTCCAATACTTTCTTCTTCAACGATGCCAGTAATATTAATGGTTCCTTTTTCTTTTGTTGGCAAAGCAGTTACTTCAATTTCCAAAAGCGCTCCGGTGTTCGGACCGTATACAGCTAATCCATTCACAAGACCAACCATCGATGCATGAGAGATTTTCTTTTCATATCGCGGCGACAATTGACTTGAGTGGATGACCCATTCAATGTCTTTATCTAAAATCGTTTCACGTTTTTCAGAAATAGCAATTCCCGCAGCAATTTGCATGATATTTACTGCTTCCCGCCCGTTTCTCGCATAAGACGCAAGAATACGAATTCCGTTTTCCGATACTTTTAAACGTATTTTTTCCGCTGCTTTTTTTGCGATGAGCGCAATTTCATCCTGATCGAGTTCACGAAAAAACACTTCTAAACAACGCGAGCGAATAGCCGGAGGAATTTCGTTTGGCGTTCTCGTTGTCGCTCCAACAAGGCGAAAATCTGCAGGAAGCCCATTTTGGAAAATGTCATGGATATGACTCGGAATTTGCGGGTTTTCCTTGCTATAATAAGCACTTTCAAAAAACACTTTACGGTCTTCGAGCACTTTCAGTAATTTATTCATTTGAATCGGATGAAGCTCTCCAATTTCATCAATAAATAAAACTCCACCATGTGCAGTCGTTACCGCGCCTTGCTTTGGCTGCGGAATGCCTGCTTGTCCCATCGCTCCAGCCCCTTGATAAATTGGATCGTGCACAGACCCAATTAACGGATCGGCGATTCCACGTTCATCAAACCGTGCTGTCGTTGCGTCTAATTCAACAAATACCGCATTCTTTTTAAAAGGAGAAAGCGGATTTTTTTTCGCCTCTTCTAAAACTAGACGAGCCGCCGCTGTTTTCCCAACGCCTGGTGGTCCGTAAATAATGACATGCTGAGGGTTCGGACCGCATAACGCCGCTTTTAACGCTTTAATTCCGTCTTCTTGACCGACAATATCTTCAAAACTTTTCGGTCTTACTTTTTCCGCAAGTGGTTCGGTTAACGAAATGGATCGCAATTTCTGAAGCTGTTCCATTTCTTTTCGGGATTCCTTATCGATCGAAACTTTTTGGATCCGTTGGTTTTTAAGCAAATTCCAAAAATAAAGACCAATAATAATCCCGAAAAATAGTTGTATCAATAGTACTGCATTTGCCCAATTCATTCTCTGAAATCCTCCTGCCTTCAAATAGTATGTAGTATGATAGTATCTCCGTGAAAAGGCAGGAATAAACAAAAAAGAAACCGCCTTATGACTAAGGCAGTTTTACAAACATTACGCTGATGTTTTTCTCTCTTGTTCTATCACGGTTCCGTCGTGGCGAATCAGTTTTGGCGGTTTATTGCCACGAACCGTCTCTACGGTAATAATACATTTTTGCACATCTTCACGAGATGGCAGCTCGAACATGACATCGAGCATAATTCCTTCAATAATCGAGCGAAGACCGCGCGCTCCGGTTTTTCGTTCAATTGCTTTTTTCGCAATTTCCCGCAGCGCTTCTTCTTCAAATTCAAGCTCCACCCCATCAAGTTCAAGCATTTTTTGATATTGTTTTACAATCGCATTTTTCGGCTTTGTTAATATATCGACAAGTGCTTGTTCATCAAGCGGCTCCAAAGTCGTAATGACCGGAAGACGACCGACAAACTCTGGGATAAGTCCAAACTTTAATAAATCTTCCGGAAGCACTTTTGACAATAAATTCTTTTCATCTACATCCGACTGCTGAATATCGGCGCCGAACCCGATTACTTTTTTTCCTAAGCGGCGCTTAATAATCGGTTCGAGCCCATCAAACGCACCGCCACAAATAAATAAAATGTTCGTTGTGTCAATTTGTATAAATTCTTGATGTGGATGCTTGCGGCCACCTTGAGGCGGAACGCTGGCAATCGTTCCTTCTAAAATTTTTAATAATGCCTGCTGCACTCCTTCACCAGATACATCGCGCGTAATGGATGGGTTTTCCGATTTGCGGGCGATTTTATCGATTTCATCGATATAAATAATTCCTTTTTCAGCCCGTTCCACATCATAGTCGGCTGCCTGAATAAGCTTGAGCAAAATGTTTTCTACATCTTCACCGACGTATCCAGCTTCCGTAAGCGATGTTGCATCCGCAATCGCAAACGGCACGTTTAAAATGCGGGCTAATGTTTGCGCCAGCAGCGTTTTTCCGCTTCCCGTCGGTCCAATCATTAAAATATTGCTTTTCGATAATTCTACATCATCGATTTTACTGCCAGAATTAATCCGCTTATAATGATTATAAACCGCAACCGCTAACGATTTTTTCGCTTCATCTTGGCCGATGACATATTCATCTAAAATTTCCCGAATTTCTTTTGGTTTTGGAATATCTTTAAATTCAAATTCCTCTTCGTTTCCTAACTCTTCTTCCACGATCTCCGTGCATAGCTCGATGCATTCATCACATATGTATACACCGGGACCAGCAACAAGCTTGCGGACTTGGTCTTGCGTTTTTCCGCAAAACGAACACTTTAACTGTCCTTTTTCATCATTAAATTTAAACATCAACTTCACCCCTTGCCACGAAATCGCACAACTTCATATGTATTTTATTTTCCTCACAAAACTTCGATGACAAAACGTATGTATTGGTCATTTTATCATAAATGATCTCCAAAAAGCTAATAAAAAAATTGTAATGTGTTAGAAAAATTAGAAAATTTTTTATCACGCTTCATTTTTTGTATGAAAGAACAAGGCACGAACATTCGCGCCTTGCTCTTTATATATTATGCCGCAACTTTGCTATTTTCTACAAGGAAATCGATCGTTTTCCGCCATTTCAAATCTTCTTTTACACCATCAAGATTTCCTAATAGCTCTTTTAGTTTTTCCACTTCTAAATTATATGCTTTCGCCATTTTTTCTAGTTCTTCATTTATTTCTTCTTCTGTTACTTCAATATTTTCTGCCTTTGCAATCGCTTCTATTGTTAAGGCAACACGAACGCGTTTTTCCGCATCTTCTTTCATTTGTTCACGCAATGCTGCTTCATCTTGGCCCGAGAATTGATAATAAAGCTCAAGATTAAGTCCCTGCATTTGCAAACGTTGATCAAATTCACGCAACATGCGGTCTGTTTCGTTTTTCACCATTACTTCTGGAATATCAATTTCCGCGTTTTCTGCCGCTTTTTCAACAACCGCGTCACGAAGTGCTGCTTCCGCTTCATTCTTTTTCATTTCTTCAAGTCTTTTGCGGATTTTGTCTTTTAATTGTTCTAATGTTTCCACTTCATCGTCTACATCTTTTGCGAATTCATCGTCTAATGCTGGAAGGCGTTTTTCTTTTATTTCATGTACTTTTACTTTGAATGTCGCAGGTTTGCCCGCTAATTCTTTTGCGTGGTATTCTTCAGGGAATGTCACTTCAATTTCTTTTTCTTCTCCTGCTTGCATGCCGATCAATTGATCTTCAAATCCTGGAATGAATGTGCCTGAACCGATTTCAAGCGAGTAATTTTCCGCTTTTCCGCCTTCAAATGGCTCGCCGTCAACAAAACCTTCGAAATCGATCACTGCTGTATCGCCGTTTTCAACTTTGCCGTCTTCTTTTACAACAAGCTCCGCGTAGTTTTCTTGAAGACGTTTTAATTCGTTTTCCACATCTTCATCTGTGACAGTATCATCCATTTTTTCCACTTCTAATCCTTTATATTGCCCAAGTTTTACTTCTGGTTTTACGGTAACTTTTGCTGTAAAAATAAGGCTTTTTCCTTTTTCCATTTGTTCAATATCGATTTTTGGAACATCTACTGGTTCGATTCCTGCTTCTTCTACTGCTTTTGCATAAGCTTCTGGCAATAAAATATCAAGTGCATCTTGATATAACGCTTCTACTCCAAAGCGTTTTTCAAAAATGACGCGCGGTACTTTTCCTTTGCGGAATCCTGGAATAGCAATGTTTTTCACTACCTTTTTAAACGCCGCATCCAATCCTTCATTTACTTTTTCCGCGTCCACTTCAACAGTAAGAACGCCTTCATTACCTTCAAGCTTTTCCCATTTTACTGACATAATATTCCCTCCACTTAAAAATCATTCATTATAATTTAAGGATGAAGATAATGAAACGATTCCATTTTTCATTATCTTTTTATTATTCTCATATATGTAATAAAAAGTATAAAACATATACGCAATACAACCATTATATTATAACATACAACAATGATGTTTCAATACGAATAAGATGATTAAAAATAGGAAAATTTCTCTACTTCATAAAGCTTTTTGCAAAGAAAATCCATGTTTTCGGCATGAACATGATACATGCGGGCAATTTTCTCTAAAGCCGCTGGTATTCCTTGAAATTGACAGGCAATGAAATGAAGCGCTGCAATCCAATCTTCACATGTAGCCGGTTTTGGAGAAAACGGGTAAAGAATGTACGTATAACGAAGCCAAATATCTACAGCTACTTCATATAAGCTTGGATTTTCGCTTGCTAACGTATTCTCTAACTGCCGTAACACGTGTGATGCAAACGCCGTTTGTGCCTGTTCGTTTAGATTTGCCGGTATTACTTCCATTCTTTCTCCAAACTTTTCGATTGTGACAACATCGGTTACATTTTTTAATGTAAGCAAACGTAAAATCATTGTTTTGGTTATTGGGTTTTTTGATTCGTTCATTAAATATTGTTTTAAAATGGAAAGAACAGGAGCAATATCTTCATTTTCTAACTGCTTGATCACTTTCATATGCTCGGTAATATCGTCCGACTCAAACAGCTGCTGAATGCTATCTTGTTCAGCAAGCGGCAAAGCAGTTTTGCTCATTTTTTGATTGAAATGAAGCAGACGCAACAGGTGCTCCCGCATCGAAGGAGAAAGATGGCGGCGGTGCAACGCATCACGTATCACCATTTCTGCTTGCTCATATCGTTGCATTTGCATCAAAATAGATACATACATTTGCAAAAGTTCGATATCGTCTCTATGTTCTTGAAGCAACATGCGTAAACGGCGTTCAGCCTCAAGAAAATCACCTAATTCGCAGTGACAAACGGCAATGCTAAGTGCTACATGGAAACTATTCTCACCAAGCTGTTCTGCTTCATGGAAAAAATGAAGCGCTTCATCGTACCGCTTTGCCTGCAGTGCTTCCATTCCCTCTTCAACAAGGCGTTCCTTGACACGAGGAAACAAAATAATATTTTTATTTTTTCGCTCCATGTTCGCCCGCCCCAATAAAATTTTTACACAAGTGTAACAATTTTTCCTCCAAAATACAAGCAAAATAAGCAGAAAAAAGAAAAAGCCGTTCCAGCATTTTGAGGCGGAAACGGCTTTTTTTCCACTTACGACATTGGGCAATGTTTTTTTTCATACTCTGCAATATACGGTTCATAAACGAACGTTAAATCGATTTCATCCCAACCTTTTAAAAGCAGTTGTTTTCGGTATGGATCAATGTCGAACGTCCGCTCAAATCCGCTATCATCATACACCCGTTGATCTTCTAGAGAAATTGTTAATTCATAATCTGCTTTCGTGCTTTCTCTCAATAAATATTCGACATCTTGCTTAGCTAAACGAATTGGCAATAATCCATTTTTTAGGCAGTTGTTATAAAAAATATCTGCAAATGATGGGGCAATAATCGCTTGAAATCCGTAATCTTGCAGGGCCCATGGGGCATGTTCGCGCGATGATCCACAGCCAAAATTTTCGTTAGCGACAAGAATGGTTGCCCCTTCATTTTCAGGTCGATTTAATTCAAAATCCGGATTTGGTTTTTCTCCATCGATATAGCGCCAGTCGTAAAACAGAAACTTCCCAAACCCCGTACGCTCGATTCTCTTTAAAAACTGTTTTGGAATAATTTGGTCTGTATCGATGTTGGCGCGGTCGATGCCCGCTACTTTCCCTTTATGAACAGTAAATGGCTTCATTCGTTTCCCCCCTTAATGGACCGGTTCTTTCTGCAATTGTCGAACATCAACAAAATGCCCATAAATTGCAGCAGCGGCAGCCATCGCCGGGCTAACTAAGTGCGTTCTTGCCCCTTTTCCTTGTCGTCCCTCAAAATTTCGATTCGATGTGGAAGCGCAATGTTCTCCTTCCGGTATAATGTCTGGATTCATTCCTAAACATGCGCTGCAGCCGGAATCACGCCATTCGAATCCCGCATCGATAAAAATTTGTGCTAATCCTTCTTCTTCCGCTTGTTTTTTCACTTGTTGCGATCCAGGGACAACAAGCGCACGCACACCTTTTGCCACTTTCTTTCCTTTGACAATTTTCGCAGCTTCACGCAAGTCGCTAATACGAGAGTTCGTACAGGAACCGATGAAAACGTGCTGCACTGGAATTTCTGTAATCGGAGTGCCAGGTTTTAATCCCATATATTCCAAAGCGCGTCGTACTGCCTTTTGTTCCGTTTCGCTTGAAAAATCCTCTGGATACGGCACTGTTCCTTCGATCGATGTGCTCATCGATGGGTTCGTCCCCCATGTCACCATTGGGGCAATGGTCGACGCATCTATTTCAATCGTTTTGTCGTATTCCGCGCCTTCATCTGTCGCAAGAGCCCGCCAGCGTTCTACCGCTTTTTCAAACTCTTCTCCCTTCGGCGCATATTTGCGCCCTCGCAAATAAGCAAACGTCGTTTCATCTGGACTTACTAAACCAGCACGTGCGCCTGCTTCAATCGACATGTTGCAAATCGTCATTCTCTCTTCCATCGACATGTTACGAATGACTTCTCCAGTAAATTCGATAATATATCCTGTTCCAACATCAACCCCGTAGCGGCCGATAATGGCCAAAATGACGTCTTTGGCGGTAACTCCTTCCCCTAATTTTCCGTTAATGCGAATTTGCAGCGTTTTTGGTTTATGCTGCCATAACGTTTGTGTCGCAAGCACATGTTCCACTTCGCTCGTTCCGATTCCAAACGCAAGCGCTCCAAATGCTCCATGTGTCGACGTATGGCTGTCCCCGCAAACAATCGTTTTTCCAGGTTGTGTTAAACCAAGCTCTGGACCAATCACATGAACAATTCCTTGTTCTTCACTACGCAAATCAGCTAGCGGAATCGAAAATTCCCGACAGTTTCGTTCCAACGCGGCAATTTGATTTCTTGCCACTTCGTCCTCAATCACAAAACGGTTTACTGTTGGAACATTATGATCCATCGTCGCAAATGTTAAATCTGGGCGGCGCACTTTCCGCCCCTTTTGCCGCAATCCTTCAAACGCTTGCGGAGAGGTGACTTCGTGCACTAAATGTAAGTCGATATAGAGCAAATCTGGTTTTCCATCTTCGCGATATACGACATGATTTTCCCAAATCTTTTCAATAATCGTTTTCGGTTTCACTGCTTTCACCTCTCATTTTTCATGAGTAAACAGTCATAATATGGAAAATTGCTTCATTATCTAAAATCGTCGCTTTAATTTCGTTTACCATTTCATCAGTGGAAACGACTCGTTGTCCTTTTTGTGCAATATCTGCTGTTCGCAATCCAGCTGCCAATACTTGCTGAACCGCTTTTTCAATTGCATCTGCCTCTTCCGAAAGCCCAAAGGATAATCGAAGCATCATTGCCGCTGATAAAATCGTTGCAATCGGATTTGCTTTATTTTGACCCGCAATATCAGGCGCAGAACCGTGAATTGGCTCATACAAACTAGGCCCTGATGTCGATAAACTTGCGGATGGCAACATCCCGAGCGAACCGGTCAACATCGAAGCTTCATCACTTAAAATGTCGCCAAACATGTTTTCCGTAACAATGACATCAAATTGTTGCGGAGAGCGAATTAGCTGCATTGCCGCATTATCGACAAGCATATGCTCAAGCGTTACATCAGGAAACTCTTGCGCCACTTCTTCAGCAATTTCCCGCCACATTCTGCTTGATTCGAGCACATTCGCCTTATCAACAGATGTCACTTTTTTCTTCCGTTTACGCGCAAGTTCAAACGCTGCTTTCACAATCCGCTTAATTTCTTCTTTTTTATATAGAAGCGTATCTACTGCTTTTTCTTCTCCGTTTTCTACCATCCGTCCGCTCGGTTTCCCAAAATATAGTCCTCCTGTTAATTCACGAACGATTAACAAATCGACACCTTGAATCACTTCCTTCTTCAGCGGTGACGAATCCATTAAACTGTCGTAAAACTTTACTGGCCGTAAATTGGCAAACAAATTCATCTCTTTACGAATTTGCAATAACCCTTTTTCCGGACGCAAATGTGCAGGGTTTCGATCCCATTTCGGACCACCGACTGCCCCAAGCAATATCGCATCACTTTCATGACAGATGGCAAGCGTTTCATCTGGGAGCGGCGTACCTTTTTGGTCAATCGCCGCTCCACCAATAAGCCCGAATTCGAACTCAAACTGATGTCCAAAACGGGTTTCGATTGTTTTTAGAATTTCAACAGCTCCCCTCGTCACTTCTTTTCCGATTCCATCACCCGGCAATACGGCAATCCGATAACTTCCCATGCTGTTTCCCTCCATTGATTTTATTGCATCGCTACTTTTTGATTCTCAGCACGCATCGTTTCAATCATAAACACGCGGTTGACTGCATTAATATACGCTTTTGCGGATGCTTCCAGCACGTCCTGCGCCGTACCGCGACCGCTAGTTTCTATATCATTGACACGCACTTTCACGAAAACTTGCGCAAGCGCGTCACGACCACCGCTCACGGATTCAATACGGTAATCAAGAAGAGTAACAGATGTCTTAAAGCAACGCTCTAACGTGTTATACAATGCTTCGACGCTTCCTGCTCCCGTTGCCGCTTCTTGAATCTCATTTCCTTGTCCGTCTTTTAAGACGACAACAGCGGTCGGAATTTGGTTTGTGCCATACTGAACTTGAAGCGAGCATAACTGATAAAAATCTTTAAAGTGATCAAATTTTTCTTCAAAAATAAGCGCGACTAAATCATCATCGGTAATGTCTTTTTTCTTATCTGCCAACTCTTTAAATCGAACAAATAATTTATTAACTTCTTCATCTGATAATGTGTATCCAAGCTCTTCAACACGATTGCGCAGCGCATGCCGTCCCGAATGTTTTCCAAGCACCATGGAGTTTGATTGAACACCAACAAGTTCTGGTGAAATAATTTCATACGTTGTTTTTTCTTTTAATACACCATCTTGATGGATTCCTGACTCATGAGCGAAGGCATTTTTGCCAATGACCGCTTTGTTTGGCGGAATAACCACACCTGTCAATTTGCTTACTAAATTGCTCGTTCGCTTAATTTCTTGAAGGTTAAGGCGTGTTTCTGCCTGATAATAATCTTTGCGAATGTAAAGCGCGACAGCAATTTCTTCCAATGCCGCATTTCCCGCGCGTTCGCCGATTCCGTTAATCGTCCCTTCGATTTGTGTTGCGCCATGCTCAATTGCTGCCAGTGAATTTGCAACCGCCATTCCTAAATCGTCATGGCAATGGGCAGAAAGAGAAACTTTTTCAATATTCGGAACATTGTTGCTTAAAAATGTGAAAATATTCCCGTACTCTTTCGGGGTAATATACCCTACTGTATCTGGGATATTAATGACCGTCGCCCCCGCTTTAATCACTTCTGTAATAATCTTGGCCAAAAATGGAAGCTCGCTGCGGCAGGCGTCTTCCGCTGACCATTGGACAATTGGAAAATAGCGTTTTGCATATTTGACCGACTCTACCGCTGTTTCAATGACTTGTTCCGGCGTCATTTGCAATTTATACTTCATATGGATCGGAGATGTGGCGATGAATAAATGGAGACGAGGCTCTGCTCCTCCTTTTAACGCCTCCCATGCGGCGTCAATATCGCTCTGTACCGAGCGAGCAAGCCCGGTAACAGAGCATGTTTTGATCGTTTCGGCAATTTGTTTTACCGCTTGGAAATCTCCTTTCGATGAGGCAGGAAAGCCTGCTTCAATAATATCTACACCGAGCCGTTCAAGCTGGCGGGCAATTTCAAGTTTTTCTTGTAAATTCAAATTGATTCCAGCAGACTGTTCACCGTCGCGCAACGTTGTATCAAAAATATTAATTTTTCGCACTGGAGACCACCACTTCTTTCTGTTTTTCTTTCACAAATGGCATCATGCTGCGCAATTCGCGGCCGACAATCTCAATAAGGTGTTCATTTTCACAGCGGTTGATCGCATTAAACTCCGGACGGTTTGCTTGGTTTTCCAAAATCCAGCCTTTTGCAAATTTTCCTGTTTGAATATCATGAAGAACCTTTTTCATCTCTGCTTTCACCGCGTCATTGATAATGCGCGGTCCAGAAATGAAATCTCCCCATTGCGCCGTATCGGAAATCGAATGACGCATCCAAGAAAGACCGCCTTCATACAGAAGATCAACGATCAGCTTCATTTCATGCAAACATTCGAAATAGGCTACTTCCGGCTGATACCCTGCTTCGACAAGCGTTTCAAATCCTGCTTTAATAAGCGATGTTAATCCTCCGCATAATACAGCTTGTTCGCCGAATAAGTCTGTTTCTGTTTCTTCTTTAAATGTCGTTTCCAGCACTCCCGCTCTTGTCGCACCGATCGCTTTTGCATACGCGAGCGCTGTTTGTTTTGCTTCCCCTGTTACATCTTGATACACTGCAATTAATGCAGGAACGCCAGCTCCTTCTGTATACGTGCGGCGCACTAAATGACCCGGACCTTTCGGTGCAACTAAAAATACATCGACATGTTCAGGAGGAACAATCTGATTAAAGTGGATATTAAACCCATGGGCAAATACTAATGCGTTTCCTGGCTGAAGCTCTGGTTCGATTTCTTCTTTATATACATTTGGTTGTTTTTCATCTGGAAGAAGAACCATGACGATATCCGCTTGTTTGGTTGCTTCGCGAACACTATATACGGCAAAACCGTCTTTTTCTGCTTGTTCCCATGATTTTCCTTTACGAAGCCCAACAATAACGTTCACGCCGCTGTCGCGAAGGTTTTGTGCATGTGCATGGCCTTGTGAACCGTAACCGATAATTGCCACCGTTTTTGATTGTAAGTATTTTTCATTTGCATCTCCGTTATAGTAAACTTTTGCCATTATCCATCTCTCCTTTTCTCATAGTCTTTTAGATAATGAAAGCAGTTTTATGTGTAGCAGCTGTTTTTTGCGAGCCGCGTGTAAACGCTGTTGTGCCTGTTCTCGCCACTTCTTTAATTCCGTAAGGCCGCAATAACTCAATGAGCGCTTCTACTTTTTCGGATTCGCCTGTTACTTGAATAACAAGACTATCTTTGCTTACATCGACAATCGAAGCGCGGAATGGCTCAATAAGCGTATAGATCTCTTGGCGGAGCGCCGGTGTCACGGATACTTTCACCAGCGCCAGTTCCCGCGCAACAATCGCTTGGTCGGTAATATCATTTACTTTCAGCACATCAATCTGCTTGTTTAACTGTTTAATAATTTGCTCGGCCGTCCGCTCATCTTCAACATTGACGACAAATGTCATTCGGGAAACTCCTTCTACTTCTGTATGTCCTACCGTGATGCTTTCAATGTTATAATGCCGTTTCGTAAATAACCCGGTAATTCGGTTGAGAACGCCTGGACGGTTATTGACTGTCATTGTGATAATTCGCCGCACGGTTTCACCCCCACCATTTCATGTAATCCTTTTCCAGGTGCAACCATTGGATAGACGTTTTCATCCGCTTTTACATGGAAATCAAGTAAAACCGGACCGTCGATCGCAAATGCTTTCTTTAGTACCTCCATCGCTTCCGCCTCCGTTTTTGCCTGGAAGCCCGGAATATTGTATGCTTCTGCTAGTTTTACAAAATCCGGCTGATTTGGAATGAGAGAATGGGAATATCGTTTTTCGTAGAAAAGTTCCTGCCATTGACGAACCATACCAAGCGCTTGGTTATTCACAATAACCACTTTAATCGGCAATTGAAGCTCTTGGATGACAGACAACTCTTGGAATGTCATTTGGAAGCCACCATCACCAACAATGGAAACGACCGCAGCATTTCTATCCGCAAGCTGCGCTCCGATCGCCGCCGGGAGGCCGAATCCCATCGTTCCAAGCCCGCCGGAAGTAACCCATCGATGCGGTCTATTAAACTTGTAATATTGCGCCGCCCACATTTGATGCTGGCCAACGTCGGTAGTAATAATGGCTTCTCCGTTCGTTAATTCATAAATCATTTCCACCAGCTTTTGCGGCTTAATCGTTTGTTCATCGTCTTCGTAATAAAGAGGAAATTGCCGTTTCCATTCGTTTAACTGGGCAAGCCATGCGCTTGTGTCCGCTGGCTTTCCTTGCTGATGAATTAATTCTTGCAAGGCCGCTTTCGCATCGCTGACAATCGGAATTTTCGTAGGCACATTTTTGCCGATTTCCGCCGGATCAATATCAATGTGTGCCACCGTTGCCTTTGGTGCAAAGTATTTTAAATTTCCCGTAACACGATCATCGAATCTTGCCCCAATATTAATGAGTAAATCACATTCATATAGCGCCATGTTTGCTGTATACGTACCGTGCATGCCAGCCATTCCTAAAAATAATGGGTGATCGGCTGGAAATCCGCCTAAGCCTAATAACGTATGAACAACTGGAATATTTTGTTGTTCAGCATATTGCCGTAGTTCATTTGAAGCGTTCGCATGTAATACGCCTGCTCCCGCTAAAATGACAGGTCTTTTCGATTGGCTAACCGCTTCTACAAGGCGGCGAATTTGCAAATGGTTTGGGTGAGTGGTCGGTTGATACCCTGGCAAATGAACCTCTTGTTCGTAATCAAATTCTCCTTCCGCTATGGTAATGTCTTTTGGGATATCGATTAATACAGGACCAGGTCTTCCTGTTGTGGCAATATGAAACGCTTCTTTAATAATTTTCGGAAGCTCGCTTATATCACGAACTTGATAATTATGTTTCGTAATTGGCATCGTAATTCCGAGAACATCCGCTTCTTGAAACGCATCTGAACCGATGACGCTCGTTGCAACTTGACCTGTAAATACGACGATCGGCAGCGAATCCATCATTGCATCTGTTAAACCTGTCACAATGTTTGTCGCTCCAGGCCCTGATGTTGCGATCACAACGCCCGGCTTTCCAGAAATACGCGCATATCCTTCTGCGGCATGAATGGCCCCTTGCTCATGCCGCGTTAATACGTGAAACACTCCTGATTGATATAACTTGTCGTAAAGCGGCAACACCGCTCCACCCGGATATCCAAAAATAACTTCTACCTTTTCCGCCTTTAACGCCTCAATTAACATTAGCGCTCCGCTCATTTTCGTTTTTTCGGACGTTTTTTCCTCTACTTTCATCCTTGCCATCATCCATCCTCCCTCGCATTTTTCATCGCTATGAAAAAAACCTTTTCACCCACAATGACCTACTTTGGTTCGGTCAAAGGGGCGAAAAGGTTCACTTTTCGCGGTACCACCCTTCTTCGTGGCCATTACGACCACCTCATGAGCGATTGGCAAATCAGCCAACCGCTCTTTTTAGTAACGAGTGAAGCAATTGTTCTCCACCCGTCCAACCCTACTAGCCATATGACGTTCAGGCTGGCGCTCAGAGGTGAGTTCGTCAAGCGGCAGCATCACCGGTTCCCAGCTCCCCCGGCTCTCTGTGGATGCTGTCCCCGCTGACTACTTATCCTCGTCAACGCTTTCACATATATAAAACTTTCATTGTGCATTATCTAACACTTGCGTTGGTTTGATATACTTTTACTCCTTCAGAAACAACACGGCGTCTAAACTCTTCAAGCAGCCGTTTTGTATGCTTTCCTGGCACGCCTTCACCGATCACGCGTCCATCCACCTTCACCACTGCAATCACTTCAGCAGCTGTTCCAGTTAAAAAAACTTCATCGGCAACATAAACATCGTGGCGCGTAAACGGCTCTTCTTTTACGACATACCCAAGTTCTTGAGCAATTTCGATAATAGCTTGACGCGTAATTCCTTCCAGCGCTCCTACATATCCAGGCGGTGTATATATTACCTCGTCTTTAATAATAAAGACGTTATCTCCCGATCCTTCGGCTACATATCCTTGATCATTTAAAATCAACGCCTCGCTTACGTTAGCGAGATGTGCCTCAATTTTGACAAGAACGTTATTTAAATAGTTGAGTGACTTTACTTTTGGGCTAAGGACATCAGAACGATTTCTTCGAGTAGCAACCGTTACCACTTCAATTCCAGTTTCATATAAATGTTTTGGAAAAAGCGCTAACGGCTCAACAATAATAACGACTTGCGGCTTTTTGCACTTATACGGATCAAGCCCTAAATCGCCGACTCCGCGTGAAACAACAAGACGAATATATGCATCTTGATATTGATTTTTTCGTATCGTTTCAATAACATAATTTGTCATCTCTTCTTTTGTATAAGGAATCGTTAATAAAATCGATTTTGCTGAATTGTAGAGACGATCTATATGCTCTTTTAATCGAAACACGTTGCCGCTATAGACACGAATCCCTTCAAATACGCCATCGCCGTATAAAAAACCATGATCGTATACCGAGATTTTCGCATTTTCTTTTGTCACAAATTCACCGTTTAAAAAAATCCATTGTTCACTCAATTTTGTTCCCCTCTTCCCTGGTAAGTACAGTCTCTCGTTTGTATTGATCATTGCTGTTATTGTTCATGCGTTTGATTTATTTGAAAATTATAATAATCCTAAAACAAAAGAGAGTCAATACTATTTTTTGAATATTTAGATTGATTAAACTATTTGTATACGCTTACATATTGATAGAATCAATGAATTTTCATGTTAAAAAAATTTTTTCATTGCCCAATAAAAAACCTCCTTTTCCGTTGTGGAAAAGGAGGTTTTAGCGTCCCAGGAGAGATTCGAACTCCCGACCGACGGCTTAGAAGGCCGCTGCTCTATCCAGCTGAGCTACTGGGACATATATTTCACACTATTCAATTTCACATTTTCATCCTTGATATCCTGTCTCTTCCTCTACCAGCTGATTCAAGGAAGCTTAGTGCGTCGAGACAACTCGCAGCTGTTTCATGGAAGTATGGCTCGTCGCTGAGCTACTGGGACATATATTTCACACTATTCAATTTCACATTTTCATCCTTGATATCCTGTCTCTTCCTCTACCAGCTGATTCAAGGAAGCTTAGTGCGTCGAGACAACTCGCAGCTGTTTCATGGAAGTATGGCTCGTCGCTGAGCTACTGGGACATATATTTCACACTATTCAATTTCACATTTTCATCCTTGATATCCTGTCTCTTCCTCTACCAGCTGATTCAAGGAAGCTTAGTGCGTCGAGACAACTCGCAGCTGTTTCATGGAAGTGTGGCTCGTCGCTGAGCTACTGGGACATATATTTCACACTATTCAATTTTACATTTTCATCCTTGATATCCTGTCTCTTCCTCTACCACCAGCTGATTCAAGGAAGCCTAGTGCGTCGAGACAACTCGCAGTCGATTCATGGAAGTGTTGCTCGTTTTCCAAAGACAGTCTATATTATAGAAAAGCTTTTCGATAAAGTCAAGATAAAAAAGAGCGAGGAGTCAGTCAAGATTTTGTGGGAACTTTTTTGGTTCGCTGAAAACAGGTGTAAGTCATAGATTGGCGAACCATTTTTTTGAATTTTATCCGTAAGCGCTTTCGAACTCTCATCCCTTGCCATGACAGATCGATATGTATACCTTTTTTACCATCCTTTGAGTTCAGACAGGGCATGATAGATCGGTGTCCCGGACGATTGCTGTAAATATGGCACGTTATTCCGCGTTACCTCCGGAAGAAGACGGCGGACGCGTTGTTTCGCCTTGTTCACGACCATCTGTTTGGTAGATGCCGTTTCCTCCGCCGGATGCGGAGCCGTAAACAGCTCGGCGAAGGCGTTTTGCAAGGCTCGAAACAAAGCAAGTTCGATCTCTTTCCATGTCAACGAATTTGTGGTAAGATGTTGTTGAATATTCATAGGACTCTCTCCTCCTGTTTGATGGTGTGGACAATGATCATCTTACCAGGGAGAGAGTCCTTTTTCATGTTTCCTGCTTGGGATCCTACCGCGCTTCGCTTGCTGGCCCCGATGAGGGGGATTGCGAACCTACGTTCCCAACCCCCTCATCGGGGAACTTCTAAGAATTTCTCCCACAAACATTTTACTCACACAAGAGCGAGAAAAATCTCGCTCATAGGGTAAATGTTTTCGTAAGTGATGCCACTTCTTTTCCATCGAGTTCGTAAAATTGAACCGTTGCTTTTCCGTCTTCTATTTGCAATAATGCGTATGTTTTTTCTTTCCGCGCTCTCGGCAACAAAATGCTTCCCGGATTAATAAATAAAATACCGTCGATCATCTCAGCACCAGCGATATGAGAATGACCAAAACATACCACTTTTGCCTCTACTTCTTTCGCACGATAGTAAAGATTCATTAGCGACGTTTTCACATTATAGAGGTGACCGTGAGTAATGAAAAAGCGAACCCCTTCAATTTCTTCGGTTCGTTCATTAGGAAATTGCGTGGTGAAATCACAATTTCCGCGCACTACCAAAAAACGGGCAATTTCTTTTTGATCAAAAGGCAATTCAGAATCTCCGCAATGAATCAGCGCATTTGCTTCATGATGATGACGCGCCACAATTTCTTCTAGTTCATTCGTTAATCCATGGCTATCACTAACAATTAACACTTTCATGTTTCTTTACTCCTTATCGTTAATGATTTCATCCCACTGCTTTTCTAATTTCGCTAACGCTTTTGCTCGATGGCTGATTTGATTTTTCTCTTCTTTGGATAATTCCGCCATCGTTTTTCCTTTTTGCGGAACGTAAAAAATTGGATCATACCCAAATCCGTTTTCACCCTTTGGCACTTCTGTAATGTATCCTTCACACGTTCCCTCAACGACGGTTGTGCGACGCCCTGGAGCCGCGACAGCAAGCGCGCAATGGAAACGCGCCGTTCGCTTTTCAAAAGGAATTCCTTTCAACTCTTCCAATACTTTGGCAATGTTTTTTTGATCGTTCTTTTCTTCTCCAGCGTATCGGGCGGAATATACACCTGGTCTTCCATCTAAAGCGTCAATCGATAGGCCGGAGTCGTCGGCGATCACGATCGCATGAAAATAATGGGCCATCGCTTCCGCTTTTAATACCGCGTTTTCAGCAAACGTGCTTCCCGTTTCCTCAACATCTGGGCAATTCGGAAAATCTAGAAGCGATTTTACTTCTATTCCTTTTTTTTCAAGGAGTTCTTGAAACTCTCGCGCCTTTCCGATGTTTTTCGTCGCGATAATGACTTGTTTCATCATGTATCCCCACTTTCCTCGCTTCTCTTTATATCAATTTGCATTGCAAGTTCTCCTAACGTTTTCCGTTGAATGTCGATAAGCTGTCGAATTCCTACTTCTGCTGTATCTAGCAATTCATTTAATTGTTCTCGCGAAAATGTCGCTTCTTCTCCTGTTCCTTGAATTTCCACAAAGCGGCCAGCTCCTGTCATCACAATGTTCATATCGACTTCTGCCCGCGCGTCTTCCGCATAGTTTAAATCAAGAATAATTCCGTGTTCTGGATCGATCCCAACAGATGTAGCAGCTAGAAAATCATTCACAGGAAGTTCATCGAGTTTCTTTTCTTCCATCAATTTCGCGAATGCTAACACCATCGCTACATACGCTCCTGTAATCGACGCTGTCCGCGTTCCTCCGTCCGCCTGAATCACATCACAATCAATCCATACCGTCTTCTCGCCTAACTTGTCCAAATTAACGACAGAACGAAGCGCTCTTCCGATAAGACGTTGGATTTCCATTGTTCGCCCTGATAATTTTCCTTTGCTAGATTCCCTCACATTTCGCTGTTCTGTCGCTCTCGGCAGCATCGCATATTCCGCAGTAATCCATCCTTTTCCGCCGCCACGCATAAACGGCGGCACTTTGTCATCGATGCTTGCTGTGCAAATCACTTTCGTATCACCAACTGTAATGAATACCGACCCTTCTGCATGTTTAATAAAATGTTTCTCCATATGTACAGGACGCAGCTGTTTGTTTTCTCTGCCATCTATCCTCATAATAAAAATCCTCCTTTACATAAACAGAAAGAGGTAGCACACCGTCTACCTCTTTTTTATATCATAATATCGCATCAAACTGCTAGCTACTCTATTGTTGCATTGTCATTTTTGAAAATAATCGCTTAAAAGCTTTCTGTATTCACTTTTTCTGGTCTTGCCACTGGTTCGGATAACGGTTTTCCATCTTCTCTAACAAGATTTGCTTTTCCATTTACCATAATAGAGACACTCTCGATTCCCTTTTGCTCCGTTAGTGAGAGAACAAGCGAATTTAATACATGATCCGAAATGACATTTTTCTTATTGCTGCCGTAAATGGATTCGTTAAAGTTTAATGTCACTTTTCCATCTTCATATTTTGGTTTTCCAACTAACTGAGTATCTGGCTGAAACTCACTTATAAGACCGCTGCCATAGCTTGGTCCTTTAATTAATTCGTTAACCGCAGCGACAATATCATCTTTTTCTTTATTAGACACGCGGCGCGTTACTGGAACGTAGTACGTATCGTTTCCTTGTTGCGCGACAAAATAAACGGTAACTGGGTGAGTATTTGTAATATCCGCAACACCTTTGGCATCAATATTAATTCCATCAGCGCGGCTGACACCGTCTTGAATAGGTGTTTTATTGACTGGCATGACATCTTGATCATAACCGTTAATGCGAATTTTTACTCTTTTCACATTATCAAACTGTGTCAGCGTCCATGTAATGGCTTGCAAAATTCTCTTTTCATCTTCTGGTTTATAATTTGCAAATTCTGGTGAAAAATCAGCAATAATGGTGCCATCTTTCTCCAGCTTCACTCCTAATACCCTTGTATCTGCTGGCAATACAGCGCGAAACCCGTTTGGCAACAATTCCGAAACAGGGCCATCTTCCACCAAATATTCGAGCACTTGCTTTGCCACAGCATCTGTCTTCGGCAGTTCTACGGTCTGCGGCACGACAAATCCATTTTTATCAATTAAGTAAAGCTCGCGTTTTACTGTTTCGGTTGCTTTTTTCTCGTCTTTTTCTCCCCCTTGTTTTCCAGTTGTTTCTTGTAATGATTGCCCATCTTTTAAATAGCTCACATCCTGTGGCGGGTCAATTTCTTTAACAGCTTCATCCTTTCCAAATAACCCGCAACCACTAAGTAATAACAGCGATGTAACAACGGATGCAGCTAGTTTCCACGTTCCTCGATGAAACATGAATTTTCCCTCCTACTCATAGTTTGTACTACTATCTATGTATACGAGCCTTTTTTGAAAATAGAATAAAAAAATCCTTTAGCTTTTACGCTAAAGGATTTTATAATTCAATCGTTTGAACATTTTCAATTGGCTTTCCAAACCATTTGGAAGCAATTTTTTGAAATAGCTCCTTTGATCCTGTCGTAAAGAATAAATGTTCTGCCTCTCGTTGCCCTGTATAAAGAAGATGGCTATGATGCAAAATCGCACTAACTTCACGTGCGGTTTCATCACCGGAACAAATTAGTTTTACGCGTTTTCCCATATATTCTTTAATAAGAGGACTTAACAAAGGATAGTGAGTGCATCCTAAAATAAGGACATCCATATTGCTCGATTTAAACGGTTCAAGCGATTCAGCGACTATCTTTCTCGCTTCCTCTCCTTCGAAGTTTCCGCTCTCTACAAGCGGGACAAACTTTGGACATGCTAAACTTTCTACACGAACTCGATGGTTAATGGATTTTAGCGCCTTTTCATACGCACCGCTTTTTACTGTACCAATTGTACCAATCACACCGATATGCCCGTTTTTCGTCGCTTTTAACGCCGCGCGAGCTCCAGGATGTATCACTCCTAATACCGGAATATCGAGCTGTTCCCGAATTTCGTCTAATACGACAGCTGTTGCCGTATTACAAGCAATAACAAGCATTTTAATATTATACCGCAATAAATAATTCGTCATTTCCCATGTAAATTGACGAATTTCCTCTTTAGGGCGTGGCCCATATGGGCAACGAGCTGTATCCCCAAGATAAACAATCCGTTCTTTTGGTAACTGTCGCATAATTTCTTTTGCAACAGTTAATCCACCAACTCCTGAGTCAATAACACCAATTGCTCTTTCCAATTGATCCGCCTCATTCTTTTTTTCATTTCTTGATGTAGTTTTCGTAAGTATTTTCTAAAAAGACAATTTCTTGATTGGAAAAATTTTGCAACACTTGCGCCAAATCATGTTGACGCTTTTTATCACTTCTTCGACCATTCGTTTCCCTTTTTCGAGAAGACGAATGCGTACAACTCGTCAGTCGTGCCGATCTTTTACTCTGGCAACGAGCCCGTATTTTTCCATTCTGTCTACTAAATATGTTGTGCTACATGCCAGATACATTTTGTTCAATAATTCGCCGATCGTCAAGTCCTCTTCTTCCAATAGCTATTTTAGTGTGGCGAATTGCGCGGTGTGATTGGATACTACGCTAAAATTTCACGGTCTCGTTGTTTTAAATTTGCGGCAATATATCGATCTAGCTCTGCAACAGTCTTTTCATCAAAAGACATACAATCTCCTCTACAACGGTGCATTTATTATTTTTAATGTTTTTCTACAAAAATGCAACAAAAAAAATACAACTTTTTATTTTATTCGACAATGTTTGATATATTCCATTTTACTCCACTTTGCCACATAATCAATGAGTAAATCGTTTTTATTTTTAAAACTAAATTTCATCTTTAAAATATAACAAACCGGCTACCTTAAAATAAGGTGAGCCGGCATTTCTTATAGTTCAAGTTCTCCCATTCGAAGCAATTCAATAACTGCTTGGGATCGCCCCTTTACCCCAAGTTTTTGCATTGCGTTCGAAATGTGTTTTGTATGCATAACCATGAGCGTAACATTCCCATAACTATTGCAACATTCCTAATGGAGTGTAGATTTCCACCTCTCCGTTCTGATTCACTCTAATTTCTTCAATCAACTGTTTTAAAATACTTTGAAGTTCATCCACATTTGTAAAATCCAACATAACTAATTTTTGTAACGCTTCTTTAATTTGCTGTTTGATGATTTCATCAGACGAAATATTCTCTTTTGTCTTGACTAGTTGATTGAGCTGTTCTTTAATTTCTTGAATTTCTTTTTCTAATGTTTCTTTTTCATACTGATATTGCTCTTCGTCAATTTCACCTAGCTTAAAATCTTTCCTTAAGTCCATGAGAAGTTTTCGATTTTGTTTAAGAGCCTGTTCCAATTGTTTTTGTTTTTTTTCATTTAGTTTGTTTACATTTGTCTCTGGAATTTTAGCCGTTGCACTTATTTCTTCTACATTGATAAGGTTGCTTAACGATGAGGTGATTTCTTTAATTAACCCTTTTTTGAAGTCCTCTAAAGGTATCCATAAATCATTTTTACATCCTTTTATCCCCATACGACGCCTTGATGAACAAATAAGGTAACGATATTCTTGCCCACTCTTTCCGACTTTTCCACTTTTCATCGAAACGAAATTGCTCCCGCAATGTGCGCATTTGATAATTCCCGCAAAAGGGTTTACTTTTACGTTTCTTACGCCCCCTCGTTTTCCTCCTCCCCTTTCCATTCTTTTATCTTGAGCTTTTTTAAAAAGTTCATCATCAATAATTGCTTCCCATTTTTTTTCTTCGCTTCGTCCCCAAGTTTCTTTTGGAGTTTGAACTAACCTGTTTTTCCGATGATGCATATTTGCTAAATCTTCATACACTTTTTTGACTGTGTATTTGCTGAACACATTTCGACCTGTGTAGGCTTCATTTTGAAGGATTCGCTGGACTGTGGTAATTCCCCAAACTCCGCCTTTGGGAGAAGGAATTCCTTGTTCGTTCAAATAGTTAATAATTTGTTTTTCTCCCATGTTGTGGTAAACATATAACTCATATATTTTGCGGACAACTTCTGCATCTTTCTCTACTATTTCAAGTGTTTTAAGTTCCCTTCCATCTTTATTTATTATCACCTTTTTATATCCATAAGGGGCACGACTTCCTGTAAAATTCCCCTTCATAGCCGATTCTCTTATACCGCGCCGAGAAGAAATGCTAATCTGTTCCGATAACTTTTGGTTCACCGCAGAAATAATGGTAAATATCATCTCATCGTCTTTGACTTTTGAATCATACGTGTCATCAATCGATATTAGCCGTATTCCTAAGCCATTCACCAACACTCGTTTTAAAGCGATAGCATCTAAAGAGTCACGAGAGAAACGTGAAAGAGATGCAAATATAATCGTAGAGAAATATCCTTTTTTTGCATCTTTTATGAGTTGGTTAATTTCTTCACGCTCCATGATACTGGTTCCAGTTGACCTATCTTCGTATATATATTCTTCACGAGTTTCTAATCCTTCCATCCTCGCTTTTTGCAAACAAACGGACTTTTGGTGTTCGGGTGAGTCTTTTTGTGATTCTTTTAATGTTGATACACGTACATAGATAGCAGCAATGTTGTTTGTGTTTTTGCTCATGATAGCTCTTCACTTCCCTGAAAAAAACCTTACAGCTTTGCTATGAGATTTTTTCATTGGTATTTTCATTGGTATTATTATAAAATGTTTTATGTGATTGGGACAGGACCTTATTTATAGTTTGTTTTACCAGTTCATCAACAACTTCCTTGGATGATTTTCCACTTGTACCAGATACAAACTTGAAACGAAAGGACTTCTTTGCCATTCAAAATCATCCCCCTTCTACATACACCATATGTTGGTCATAAATTGTCCTATTCGTTTCGATATATATTGACAGATAGTTAATATCCATTAATTGTAAATTTTGTGTTATTCCGGTTTTGTAAGTAATATACATTCCAAAATTTTTCAATTCAATATTGAAATTCAAATTTTTATGGTGTATGTAAAGGATAATTTTTTAATTTTCTAAATTTTTTGATTTTTTTAATGTAAAAAAGGAATTTATTTTTTTGCAACATAAAGAGCGGGAACTACATATTGCTGGTTACCTTCTTTTTGGGCGTATTACTTATTATACAAATGCGTTTGTTTGGACAAGCTCTTCCCTTGAGTCTCTATGGCTTATTTCCATTTTCGGTTATAACTGTATGTACTTCTTTTTGCATTTGGTTATAACCATATATACTTCTTTTTGCAAAATGGCACAAAAAATAGCACCGAATGGGTGCTATTCTTCTACATAGTAAACAAACCCTGTAATGTTTTTGTCCATTGTTCGTCTTGTGTAAACGCCGTAATGAATACCAGGTTTGGATTGATGATGTACATTTTATTTTTCCCATCAAAAGTTGCAATAACATTCGCTTTCTTTAAAATGTCAAAGTAGATTTTTAATTTTTTTTGTTGTGCGACACTCAATTTTACGACATCTTGTCCCGTCATTTCTCGCCATATTTTCTTATCCGTTAACTGTTTGATTAATCGCTTGTTATATTTTAATGCTTGGCTGATAGTAGAATAGTTCTTGAAGAAGTCTTCATCATAATTCTCACATAGAATATGAGCCTGATAATGAACATACGGAAGTAACGTTAGTAGCAAACTCAATGGCCATAGCTCCATTTTGTTCTTTTGTTGCTGATTGATGTACTTTTTGGTTTCGATTTCGACCAATTCGATGACTTTCTGGATTTGCTTTTGAAAAACCTTCACCGAATACCGTTCCTTTTCTTCAAATTCTCCTTTGACGATGTATTTTCCCGCTAACCGATAAAATTTTTCGTTGTTTCGTTCTCCTTTTACTTCTTCCAGAATGCCGAGTTCCACATAAGCATGTAAGAATTCACTTGCCACTTTTTGATGAATCCGTAAATATTCCGCTATTTGACTTTGGTTCAGTGGCTTTCCTTCCAACGATAACGGTTTGTCAGCGAATGATACGAGCGGGAGCAATTTGACGAACAGATGGGCGTGATATTGTTTCGATTTTCCTGCGATTTCTCGAATCGCACGTTTAAATTGGATAAACCCCCGTTTTTTTATCCATTCTAATTCTTCATTTTTCTTTTGTATTTGTTTACGTCTCTCTCTGTCTTCCTTGCGAACAACTGTGTCTCCCAACCGAACATTCATCTTGGAAGATATCTGTTTTCCTGTTTCTGCATCGAAAATTAGCCAATACATCTCATCTTCTGTTAACTTCCAAATAAATTTTTTTCCATTTTCCTCAACATATCTGATTCTACCCTTTTTTATCATACTGAACCTCCAACTTTTTTCTTGTATTAAAAAAACTCCATCTGAAAAGTGGAGTTTCGAGTTCATTTTTTTATTTAATTTAATGTGCAAATTTCCTTTAACTCCTTTTTCTTTTTGGTACGCATCATAGGCCATTCCTGCCAATATGATGCCAAACTTTCCTGTAAAAAAGATGACTACTGCCATTTGAGGAATCAAATTCAACACCTGTGTTCCTTGAAGAAAAAGAGGAGTTTCCTCTTTTCTTAGGTTTGAAAAAAGTTAGTGATATTTTCCATATTTTAATTAATATTACTATTTTTGGTGCGTACAATGATAATGTCTAGAATGCAAAATGATAGAAGAAACTCAGGGAGGTTACATGATTAATGAAGAAATACGGCATTCAAGCAATTAACGAACTACCCGACTTTGAAAAACCAAGACGAATATTCTCTTTTCTAAACACTATAGGGAATGACAAAAACATTTTAAGAGAAAAATTACAAGAAGCTTTCGAGAAGTTCGAACCAAGAGAAATCAACGTTCCCGTCCCAATCAAGAACGTGGATAAATTCTTTGACAGATGGGACCATACGATGTTCTATAATAAAATCAGAGAGTTTCAAGAAACTACGATTGGCATTCAAGATGGGGAGAATGAGAAAGCGATAAAAAGAGATGATTTTATTGCTTATGTTGGGGATATCGATACATTCATTCCAATTTTAGGTAATTTCTTATTTATTGATGAAAAAGAGTCTGTTCACGCACTAAAAGAGAATCAAACCGCTTTATATATCTCGTTAGCAAAAAGAGCCAATCATACGGTTTGGTATCTCGTGGGTCCAAAACCTGATATGGAAGACCCGAATCATCAAGAGCGGGAATATAAGCTTTGTGAGATTCTTCCGAGTGGCGAATTTCATTGGTATAAAGGGTCGTTATCCGAAATTATGAGGTACTTCATGCACTGGTTAGAGAAAAACTATCATCGACCACTCATCGATGAGACTGACTGCATACTTACGGCAAGAAAACTGATTTCTGCTTGCGAAAACGAAGAGAACTATACCACTCTTTCTAAAAAATTAGCTTATTTAGATGAATATAACAAATAGGCTTAACAAGGTCACTATGTCTTGTAGTGGCCTTTTTTCGTTATCTCTGATTTTTCCTTTTTTCATCAAGATTTTTTTGATGATTCAACCAACGATTTTCAAAGGATTAATCCATTTTTTCAAAGCGGATATGCATATGAATTTATTTTGATTTTTGATGGTTTTTCCTATTATTTCTCAATTTATCTTAAAACAGAAACTTAACCCTATGCTTTTTTATATGTATTCTTTTAAAATCACCAACTTATCTAGGTCAGAAATAACCCTAAAATAAGTGGTGAATTTTCAGTTTTTCTGTAAAGGTCGTCTCCGTTGTAAAAGTTTTATGATATTGTGAGCATTTTCACAAGAGGATAACTAACTTTTTTCTGATTCGTTTGGATGAATAGTTATGTGAAAATGTTCGTAAATAAAACTGTTGGAAACACCTTGAGGAATCGATTCCTTCCTTTTTCTTAAAAAAGGACAAAATATTTTATAAAAAAGCAGAGGTAACTTGAAGCTACCTCTGTTTATGCTAGAATCTTGTTAATCATCTTACCAATGTATGTTTCTTTGTCCTCTACCTGGAACAATATATTAAAGTTCTCAAGTTCTTCTTTGCTTAGCTTTGTTCCTGTATTCAAGAGATTTACATATTCCGTATTTGAAATGATAAACGAGTTCAGCACAATGGAGCTATTCCCAAGTTCAACTTCTTTCTCCTTAATGGTCTGGTAAAACTGGATTTTCTTATCATACACAGACATGTTCCTTATGCCTTTGGGGTCAACAAATGTGATGTATTGCTTACCCTGATAGAGAATCCATAAGATAAAATCCGGATGGAAATTTCCCGCTTCGAAGAATCCAATTCCTTTACCTCTTGATTGATTACGTAGCAAATATAACTCTTTGTCTTGGAAGAAGATTTTATTCTTCTCATAGTAAGCTCGTAAATCATTAATAAATTGATATTCACCCTTGTTCAGTGGTGTCGGTGATACAGCAGCCACATTGCCCTCTAGATAAATTAGAGGTTTATAAAGATGTTGCTCAAAATCAAATATTTCCATTGTACCATGTTGAACCGGCTTCATGTTGTTTGATTCAAGCATCTTCTGAAGTTGCTCTAGCTTTGTTTTCAAGGTCGTCTCAGATGTATCATAGGTTACGCGATACTCACGAATAAAGTTCTTATCCCCTTCGTTTAAATCCTTGTACTCCATAAAAGGAGCTTCCCACTCTTTTTTTCGATACAAATAATATTGCTCACAATACTTCTTCAATAGGGAAATTGCAATCTCTTCCCATCTTTTGACCTTTTGAAAAGAATCAAAGACCATCTCCGCTTTCGGAATATAAAGGATATACCAATCCTGTCTGTTGAGTAGTTCTTTAATCTTTTCTTTTGAAAGCTTGAGATTGTACCAAGAACGTTCATTTTTAAACTTTTGAAGTTCAAAATATATCCGGTCTATATCCATGAATGCAAGGTGCATGGACTCTAACTTACATTCATCCATTACATCAGGTATTACCGATGCTTGTGAAGAGAACTGTTTTCGGCTTTCTGTCCTCTGAATTTTAGGGTACCAATTCAATATTACTTTTAAATTCATTTCTTCGGTCGCTGGTTCAAGGGAAAGTTTTGGCCCATTTTTCTTAAAGGAATTGATATCGATATCCTTTAGGGCAAGGGTTTTTAAATTTATCTTTCTTCTTGCGTAATTAGGAATAACTTTTAAGTGGATGGTTTCCTTATCGTTATCCATTTTTATTCCTTCATCCTCAAGGTATTCTCTAAACTGCTGCATATAATCAGCTCGAACACCAAAAATATTAAGTGTTTCTAAAACCTTAATATGAGGTGGAATATCTGTATTTTCTAATCGTAAAGCTTCACTTCGCTTCAAACTCATCCCATATCCTTTAAGACGTACACCACGACCAAAGAGTTGAATAATCTCCGCACCTTCACCCCTCCCCATATTCATTAGCCCCATGGTACTTACCCGCCAGCTACTCCAACCTTCTGTAAACTTCTTAGAACCAATCAGTACATGAATGTCCGATTCACGCTCATTTAACCGATGAAACAAAGAATCTCTAAATTGTTCTTCCGTTACATGTAACTCAGGATACGTTTCACATAGTTTGCATAATGCCGCGGCGTCACCTACATTGATAACACCAAATGGCTTATTGTCCCCCAATCGTAAAGCAATTTCATTGTCTACTCCCTTCAAATTCACAACATGTAACACTGCTCCAGAATGACTTGCATGGAAGACTGTAGATAACATATCCGCGTATAGAGCTTCCGGGGTCATTTCCAACGTTGTTAAATAGGTAAATGCATTACGGAATATTTCCCTGCCTTTTTCGTCCCGTAAACCAGCATTACCATTCATTAACCGCTCTAGATATGATATACTTCGTCTTTCCTCTTTTGCAAATTGTGCAATGAATAAAAGAACATCTGTTACGTCAGAAACCTTTTTCCCTCTTTCTCTTCTAACTGCGTTTACACTACTTCCTACAAACACTAATAAAGGTTTTTCAATCAGAAAAGGTCGTATAGAATGCTCATGCTCTTGATATAGCTTAAGCTGTTGATAGAATGTTACCAAACATGCTGTTAAGTAGAGACGACGAATATCCTCATTTGAATCATCAGCCAAATTCAGGATTTGAAAATCCTTTCCGAATCCATCCCTATAGAAATAACGGTAGGAGTAATCAAATAAGATACACTTGGCGTATTCTTGTTGTAAGTCCTTATTTCCTGAAACTGCTTGACCAAATGTTGCCGAATATTCGAATGCAAACCCTTGTTCACTTAAGCGGTCTCGTATTCTCCTCCACTCTTGTCCGCTTGAACCACGGTGACCCTCGTCAACAAGAACCAAATTATTACCCTCGAAAGTATCAACGGCAACCGTTTTTTCCCCGGATTCCTCTCTGATTCTTTGGATATTAATAATGGTCACGCTTTGCTGACGGAACAGGCTGCCTTGGTCTTTATCAAACAATTCTGCATCGATTCCAGAAAGCTCAAATTCTTTTAGATGCTGAATGGATAAGTCCTCCCTTGGAGTAAGAAGGATAATTTGATTCAGTTCATTTTCTTTACCATGTTTTGATAAGTAATGCAAATATTGTAATATATTCACATGCATCAATAGCGTTTTTCCAGAACCTGTTGCATTCCAAAAGGCTAACTTATTTAAGTCCTCCCGGCTGTACTTGTCAATTTGAGCATTTTCCTTTGCATTGAATGTATCTAAGAAGTTATTTAACTCATTCAACAACGCTTCTGGGTCCGTAAAATAACGGTCCAGATATATTTCTGTAAACAATAGACATAAATATTGGAAGTATTTCCACTTTATTGGTTCCCTTCTCTTAAGATTGATTCGCATAGTATGACGTACAATGTTTTCATCATACTGGCGCAACATCTCATTACTTAACTTTTGACGGTCAAAAAGTCGATTAGAAAGGAAGTGGTAGAAGTGGGATATGTTATCACTATCCCACCCCTCCAATTCCGGCTCTTTCATCCCCATTACCAAATCATCAAAATCATCCACTTCAAATAAATGAAGCATAAAACGGTTCAAAACCAATCGTTTGTTAAAGGGAATAGTAGTTGCTCTTTTTGAGCTTCTCGGCATCTCGCTTCCCCACCTTTACACATCTTGCACATCAAACATGAGACGCTTAAATTCTTCTTCAATTAGTTTTACTTTCCACGTGTCCTCTTGCGATTTGATGTTTTCTAAGTGATTGTCACCATTAACATAGATATAGTCAAACTCGTTATCACGGATATTATACTTGCTTTTAGTAAAGAACCTTTCCAAATCCTCATTTGACTTCTCTTTTAGATTTCTCCAGATAATGAGTGCTCTCTCTCCAGTAGGCAATTCACCCTTAATTACCTTAAATCCCTGAATTACTTCGATTTGTCGAACAGTAAGCCCCAAAAGATAATTGAAAGTTTCCACTACATCAATGGTTTTGACTGTAGTTTCCGTACCATTGGAAATCTTTAATTTGTAATCAAATGGGTTTTCAAATGCATCAAGGTTTAAGAGTGAGGCACTACCTTTTGTTTCGATATCAAGCATGTAAGAAAGAAGATACTCCTCACGAGTTTCCGTTGGCATCAGTTCCAACGCAAGTTGTTGTTGCTCTGTTCGGTTAATTTCGAGATTGTTTAATGTATCTTCATATGATTCGAGGCGAATATACTTAAACATGTGACTAGAACCTTCACGAGAGACTGGTTTACCGTTTTTCCAATCTTTAGAGTAAATAGCCTTTTTAATACGTGGTTTCAGTACGGTATCAAAGTAGGTGCCCATCTCTACAAGGACATATTTACGATTACTTCCGGTCTCTCGGTTTAAGTTTATAACTGCATGTGCGGTTGTACCAGAACCCGCAAAAAAATCAAGTATCACGGCATTTTCATCAGTATTGCTAATCTTGATTAAATATTTTACTAACTCTACCGGCTTCGGGTAGCCAAAAGAGATATTCATCTTTTTTAACAAATCAGCACCTTTTCTGTTTATAAATTGGTCTAAAAAATTGCGTGGGCGTGTTCCTTTTTCTTGGCGGTCCTTTAAATAACTCTTGGTATAAACATTCCATTCCGCCCGTTCACCTTTTTCATTTAAAAGTGGAGACGTTTTTGTCTTCTTAAATACAAGTAAATGTTTGTTTTTCTCATAGGTTTCTTTAGTCCATCTCCACCTTCCATCTCCTGGTCGTTGTATTTCGTCAAGAATGGAACAAGGCGGGATAACTTTGCTTCCATCTGGACATTCAATGAAATATTTTTGGTTCTTTCTTATATCGGTTAGGGATGATTGATATAAAGCAATATCATCCCTATATCTTTCTCCCTTTCTAGGTCCTTCAGTTTCTATTTTTGTATAAAGGGATTCGTCCACTTCGTCCGTAAAAGATTGTAGTTTTTCTTTGTTTTTTGCGTAACACAGAATAAAGTCAATGCTTGGGGCGAAAAAATTACCTAGGTCACTTGCAGTTTTTGCTACCCTTGCAATATTTGTAACAAAGTTATTACTACCAAATATGTTGTGCAATAGGCTGGTCAAATTATGGAGTTCTTCTTCTCCAATGTTCGCAAATAATACTCCACTGTCGTTCATTAATTCCCTAGAAATTTTGACCCTATCATTTATCATACTTATCCAACTACTGTGCCGATAGTTGTCCTTATAAACAAAACCATCCTCACCAGTATTGTACGGAGGGTCAATATAGATATAGTTAATATTGTTTTTATAACGCTCTTTTAGCAAATTCAAGGCCTGAAAATTTTCTGACTCTACGAGTAACCCATCTATATTTGCATCTATGTCCTCGAATGACATTATTAATCTATCAACGAAATCTTGGTCAAAGAACTTGGTATCCACGATTAGATAAGGGTTAGCTTTGAGAAACTCTACTGTCAAAGGTTCACTGTAACCCGGCTTGGTTAAATCACCTTCGATTTCATCGATAGCAAATAGATGCTTCCATTCATTAATTTGTTCTTGATTCTGTAAAATTAAAGGATATAGCTCTTCAGGTACACGGTCAAGCGTGACACAATAGTTTGTCTCCACAACAAACTTCTTTTTTAACCAAAGTTTCTTCTGGAAATTCTCGATTTGCTCTAAGAATTTAATGATTTTATGTCCAATATTTTTGATAACCTTTATTTTGGATAAATATTGCTCAACACGAGCTTCGTTTTCCGTATCCAAGTCATCCAAGTGCATAATTTCATTCTTGATGTAAAAATCTAATTCACGTCTTAGAAAACCACCAAGGTCTTTATGAATAAAATAATCAAAAGTATTTTTGGAAGTATAGTCGTTTAAATGCTTCTCAAGTAAGGTTCGATTCTTGTTTTTCTCTGTTGGTGCTAAAGTACGTAATTCTTGAATCCAATCTGTGTAACCTTCAACCCCTAAAATCCTCTCAACAGCTTGCTGATTTAAGATTGCCTGTTTCTCTTTATCTACTCTATATACAAATCGAATGTAAAGTTCCCCCTGTTCCTCATGCAACGGGGATTCTTCACACAGGATGAACCGACGTTCTTTTCCTTCTTGCTCTTTATTATTGTTTTGCTCCGTAGATGCCTCTGTTAAGACAAAGTGTACCTTTCTCCCAGAGGGTAGCTTGAATGAATAGTCTCTGAAATACTCAGAAGTTTTTACATAATATTGGTCAGCATTTGCCCAATAAAGCTTAACCTCTTCTCCCTCATATGGAATTGCGTATACATCTTTCTTATACTTACGCTTAGATATAAAATCACCTTTATCATAGTAACGACTAAAGAAAGTTACTAAATGGGAATACACTTCATTCTCTAACGCACTAAGGTCTACACTTTGAGCCAATTGTTCCTGTAAGGCTTTATATTTTGGGGATGTTTCCGGTTCAACTCCTGCGTCTTGCAAATTTTTCTTGAGTTGCTCCAATTCTTTGCGAATGTTCACCTGGTCAACACTTTGATACTTTTCAAATGCCTGTTTTACTTGCGGTAGTAAATCTTGGTGAAGAAACTTTCTTATTTCTTCGCGTTTTTGGTTCATAATGCGATAAATACCAAAATCTAAATCTTCGTTACCAAACTGAAACATCTCTTCTAACAAACTAATTAGCTGTTCATATTTCGTCTTCATGTTACCCTCCTACTTTATTGCTCAATTATCTCTATTCATTAAACCACTTTCCAGCGAATCATAAACAATGTTTCTTGTTCAGTTTTCTGTTTCATTCTCTTTTCCAACTCATCAATCAACTGGTCCCGTTTCTCCATGATTTCATCTTCTACATCAAAAATTTGCTGACGTTGTCTCCGCTGTTTTTTCTCTAATTCTCTAATTTTAAGCTGTATTTCATGTTGTTCAACCAATGTAGTAGCATGCCTTTCCTGGCGTTTCAATTCCTTAATTTTTGCCTTGGTATCTGCCAAATCTCTTTCAGCTGATAAAATCAAATCATCGGCCCATTTCTCTAATCGTTCACGTTCCTCTTGGAAGTGACGGTTATTTTTTTCAAGTGACTTGGCAATGTTTGCTGCAACGTGACGTTCTGCCTCACTAATCAATCGTTTTTCGACCGACTTCGACCAGTCTTTAAGAGGATAAACTTTAGCTTGGCAGTTAAAGAGTTTCTCGCATACTTCTTGGTCAATCGGTTCTCCGTCATCCGTGAAAGCATTAAAAAGCAGGTACTCTTCTGTTTCGTAGGATTCGATAGTAAGTTTCTTCAAAATTAGGTAGCCACTCTTTCCTTTTAAAGCTTCCACGACACTGATTTTCACAGGGTGATTTGTGATATCAAACACGAGCTCAGCTGGTGGAGTAGGTAGAGCTTTACCGGCTTCAATTACATACTCCCCTAAAGGATGGGAGAGACGGTAAAGTGTTGCCTTTTCTAGCTCTTTCCTTCCTTTCGTATTCAATTGGTAATCACCTGTTTCGACACTATGAACAGGTGAATCATTAAGACTGAAAGAAAGCTCTTGTTCATTAAACACAGCTTTGTCTCTTAGTACAAAACGGGTTAATCCCCAAAACATCTTACTAAAACGGTCCAACTGATATTGTGCATCATCTATATACATGCAACATGAAGAGTTAACTTCTCAGTCATCCTGCACACCCTAAGCGCTGCAGCACTTCCTCCGGACGTTCGTGGATGTAGTTGACAAACCGAGTAATGGCTTGAATGATATCGTTGCCATCACCCGTTGGCGAAGAAGGGTGTTTTTGATTTTCCGTTCCTGTTTGCGAAGTGTCCGAGGTGTCCATCCGTGATCGTTGGTGATTTTGAGACGTTTCATGCAGAATTCCGCTCCTTTTCCATGCTTTTCCTTAGGAGCAGTATAACCGGAGTGGGCACCACTTATACGAAGGTTAACTTTTCAATGAGCATATATATAGATTGATTTTCAAACGAGTATGAACATCTTCGTCAAAATTCTCTAAAAGAGCACGATGTGTTTCAGCCATTCTGCTGGCAATAGATTGTTCAAGCTCTTCTTGTAAAGCTTGAAACCCTTGTTTAATTTCTTCGGGTGTCCGGCACTGTTGATAGATAGCCAGGATACGCTTCTCAAAGTCAACTCCTGATTCAATCGCACCAAGAACCTCATCTGAGGCTCCAAGAACACCAGTGAACAAATTAAATTTTTGTTCGAGCAATTCATAAACACGTTGGTCTGCTTCATTTCGTTGATTGAGGAAGTTTATTACTACGACATCATGCTTTTGCCCGTAACGATGACAACGTCCGATACGCTGTTCTATTCTTTGTGGATTCCAGGGCAAGTCATAGTTAACCACTAGAGAACAAAACTGCAAATTTACTCCTTCTGCTGCGGATTCTGTAGCAATCATAATCTCTGCTTTTTCACGAAAATGCTCTACCAAAGCGGCACGCATATCTGCAGTTCGGGAGCCACTTATTGTTCCGTCCCCACTCTTCCCATGTCTATCCAACCATCTCTCATATATCATCTTGGATTCCGCATCTGTATTGGTTCCATTAAACAATACAATCTTACCAGCATAACCATTGGCTTCAAGGAAGTTTTTCAAATATTCTTGTGTCCTTCTAGATTCTGTGAAAATAAGTGCTTTACGGTTAGCCTGCATCTCCTGCATTTTCTCAAAGCCTAATTCCAAGGCTTTAAGTAATGCACGCGATTTACTATCAATCTGAATCGAACGGGCCCAAAGAATATAACGTTCTAATTCTTCAATTTCAGCTTCAAGCTTTTCTTTGTTAACGTTGATTTGTTCAGCGGTTGCTGCTACCTCTTCCCTATCGAAACCCTCTGTTTCCAATTCCATTCCCTCATCGGACAAGTCAGAACCCATTTCATCTTCTTCAATAATGTTCTCAATCCAATCTGCCTCCTCCTGTTGTAAAAGACCATCTCGTAATTTCTCAAGACGCTCTTTCATCGTTGTAAGTGTCCCTGCAAGCGCTTGGGAGGATGAAGCAAGTAATTTTCTTATAATCAATGTGGTTAACGTTCGCTGCCTTTGCGGTATAGCATAAGTATCTTCTCGCATTAAAAATTCGGAAATTGCTTGATATAACGCTTGCTCATCGTCACTCGGGTGAAAAGGGAAAGTAATTGGCCTTCTCTCCGTATACTGTATGTATTCTAAAACCTGCCTCCTTAATGTACGATGGCAGAACCCTTTGAGACGCTCTTTTAGAGCCCGTAAATCCCCTTTACTGTTCATGTACTGCGCCCGAAAAGCGGTAATATCTCCAAACAAATGTTCATCAATCAAAAGTGACAACCCGTACAATCTAACAAAGAATTCTGTAACGGCGTAGCCGTTAAGAGGATTTTCTTTCTGTTTTCAAGCGCCCATTTAATTCCTTGGCCCATTTTGTTGCTACTTCGATAAACATTGCGTAGTTTATGCGCTTCATCTATGACAACCAAGTCCCATGGTACTAAACGAATCTCATTTCTCATTTTATTTGCAAACTGGTACGACGTGATGATTATCGAGTTCTGTAGGAAAGGATTTGAGTGCCCCTGTCTTATAGCTTCACGATATGTTTTTTGTTTCTAAAATAAGGCTTGGTAAATTGAACTTCTCTTGCAACTCCATACTCCATTGTTTACGGAGTGAAGCAGGACAAATAATTAAGAGTTTTCGTTTTCTCTCGGCCCAAAATTGGCAAAGAATTAAACCAGCTTCAATTGTTTTCCCTAATCCTACTTCATCAGCCAGTAAGACTCCCTTGGATAATGGGGAACGTAATGCAAATAACGCTGCTTCTATTTGATGAGGATTTAAATCAACGGTAGCATCAAACAGGGACCGGGATAACTTCTCGACATCATCCACGACTGAACGTCTCGTTATTTCATATGCATAATATTTCGAATGATATGGTGTACTCATATTCGTTATTTGCCCCTCCCATAGAAAGCATTGTGAAATGCTTACTTTTTACAAATTGCCCCCTAATCGCTTGCATACTACATATATTAAACTATTTATTATATAACTATATAATGAAATCCTTCAATTAGTAAATCACTTGCTTGGTTTTTGACCATAGTTAAATTCTATATCTATTTTCTCATCCTTTGTTCAACTATCTTGCCCGTAAGCTACCCATGCATCGCCTCGCGACACGACAGATGATGAAAGTTAATTCGTTCTTCCATGGAAGAGTGGTTAATTAAACTATCGTTTCTCGTTAGTCAACCACGCTGCTGATGCAGCACACAGATTATGGAGGTAATCCCGTTCTTCCATGTGGAGTTTAATTGTCACTGTAGCTTTGTACCTTTTTGGTACTTCATAAAAGCAGTCAGACTGTCTGAAACTCCAAAAAAATGTTACAGAAGTAGGGCAAGGCACAATCATTACTATTGAAAGACCCCCATCACTGGTGACGAGGGGATGATAAATTAGAAAACTGGTGTATAGATTCCTATATATATTAATCAGAGAAATAGGGATAAACATAATAACTATGGTTAATCGTCGTATGATTCAGGAAATTTTTCAGTTGAGAGAAATTTTTCGTCCAGATATTTCAAAAAGGTCGTTGCTTGTTCAAGAATCTCAGCGAACGCTTGCGCTAAAGGTCTCTCCTCCAATTTGAAATACGCAGCTCCTCTCTGGTATGTGTCTCCCTTTCGGTGACCCGCACCTATTCGTAAATCCCATAAAGACCTTAGGAACTTAATATATGATTCGAAGTCCATTAAGCCTTGTGCTTCTAGAAACTTAGCTAGCTTAGCGATTCCCTTTGTATTATTTGGCAATTCCTCAGGGATATGTTGTTCTATCTGCTTTTCGTTAAGAGAGTCAATAAGAACTTTTGCTAACGAGAGAACCTGTTGGTCAAATTCGTGCTGTTCGTTCGTAATCGGAACTCTGAGAGCTTTGAAGTTATGTTCGTCGTCCTCTGATAGCGGTTTGAAAAGCGGCCAGCCAAATTTCTTCTGCCATTTTTTTTGGAAAACATTGAATTGTAATTTGAAAACCAAATCAGCTTTTTCAGGGTCTGCAAACTCGCCTAGGAAGTTCCGTTTCCAATTTACATCACTAATTGTACCGTCCGGTGTTACGTTAAAGCTTTTCCAGTATGCCCTTTCCCCAGGTGGTAAGTCTCTACCGAGGTCGCCTAAATACACCACAACATACTTTTCATGGTTGTTATCTATACGAAGCCCCCATAACCCACCACACCTCAAATAGCCATCCTCCACGGAATAAAGCTCTGGCTTGGAGTAATATTTAGTCAGTACATCACGCCGAAAGAACACAGGGGTTAAATAATGAGGAGCTCCCGGATTCTTACCGAAGTAATCGGCCAGCTCATTTGGGTTACAAGTATAAAAAACTGGCTCTCCATTCTCGTCAGTATCGATTATGAATTCTTCGTATTCTTCCTTTTCCTGTTCATTATAAGGCCAAATTCCACTTTTCTCCTTTGGTACTCCAGGAATCAACTTTTTACCCTCTATCCTTGAGAGCAATGGTTTGTTATCATAAATGGGATACTTAGATTCCTCAATAAAAATGTGGTAGCGAATATTCCCCTCTTTTACTGTCTTGCGAACTTCTTCCATTAGCCCATAATCTTTGAGACTTTTATTTGAATATCTGTCAATAGAGAAATAAATTGCTAAATGCATTTCCTTAATAGCTAAAAACTGTTTGAGGTACTTCAACTTTATCTGTACACGGTCTTCCTCAAAAAGGATAACATCTTCCTCGTTTCCACTATCATCAATCTTAATGAACTTGTTATTAACTGTATCGTGGTAAAGATTGTGGAATAGACGGAACTCCTCGGAAACCTCAACATAATCATTTTTGATTCCGTGGAACTGACGGTATAATATTAGTGGTTCAATCCCGTCATCATCCCCAAACCTATGATATTTAACCTGTTTAACACCATTTGTATAGGATACAGAGAATCCCGGCATACCATCCCCGATGTGTAAGTCCCAAGATTCGTTGTTAAGAGATTCTTCAATCTTGGAATTAGGGATTAGTGCACTAAAGAAATAGGTAGCTCCCCAATCACCTCTGTGACTTGAATACACAGTAATCCACTGTTCTTGACCTAGTTTATCATGGATATAAGCAATCCAATCCCTAAGGAGAATATCACCCGGTTCATCATTCTTTTTATACATACTGCTCCCGCCTTCCATAGAGCATTTATTCTCTAAAGTATCGCCTTTAGCTTTCTTAGAAACTCAGCAGTAAAGACATTCTTACTTACTGCATCAGCAAAAAGCATTAGTAATTCGTTTTCGTTAATATCAAGAGGTCTAAGTATTAAGCGTTCTTTATCGTTTTTGTTCCGCTTGTAATATGCAAAGCGAATTTCATCTTCACCACTTGCTTTTACATGGATTCTTTCGATGGTACAAATGAACTCACCAAGTTCAAGTCGTCCTTGCTTCAAAAGGTCACAATACGCTGTGCTTTTTAGAACTTCACTTTTTTCCTGCGTTTCCTTGTTTAAGTCGATAACGCCAAATTCAACAAGAAGCTTTGAAACTGCTAAACCAATCAAAGAATTCTTACTAATTTTTGTTTTCTCAGACAAGTCGTTTAAGGCATCATCTAAATCTTGAGCAAGATACATGTTGAACCTAGTCTTCTCTTCCATTACGTTCCCTCCCATAGTTCATTTTGCACTTTGTGTTATCCTGCCATATAGTATCATTTTAACATATAGTGTTATTTTAACACACATCGTTATCATGGTCAATTTATCCAAAATATAATTTTGGTTATTTTTGATATTTGTTATCGTCTTTAAATTTCAATGATTTTAAAAATAAAAAACACCAACCAGACGTGTTAAAATAAACACACACTGGCGGTGCTCCCGCTTAAAAATGGAATATTTAACTATACTCAATAATAACTGAACCATTTACGCTTGTAACTCTTAATGTTGAGGCTTACACACCTTACATTCTCTTACTCCGAACTTTGTTTTGGCTTCCTCAATTGTATCGGAATAAAAATCATTACCTGTTTTATTTTTATTATTCAATACCTTTTTCCCGAATCCCTCCTCCGTTACAGTTCGGCATATGTATCTTGTCATCTTCTTAGTTGTAATTATCCACGATTACGATAAATCCAGTTTTATTGCTTTTTACTTCTCTGAACTGTTCAAGTGTTTTAAGTTCATAAACCATGAATAGCCAACTCCTTTCGTTACGCTCATTTCATCATAAACTGAACCATTTACCTTTGTATATCTCAATATTAGTGTTATGGATGTTCGCCTCTTTCCCTTAGTCTTTTTTGCTTGTACTCCTTCTCTCTTCTCATTTCATGTTGTGTTTTCCATTTATTTGGCTCCTTGCTACCGTTCTTTCTCGGCAACTTTCCAAAATACTTTTCGTAGGTGCCATCCAAATAATAATCGAAGGGAAACGGAACACCAGCAAGAAGATTATCAAAATACACAAGCCGTTCAGCTACACCGTTTCCTTTGATGTTTCGGTCAGAAAGAAGGGGAACTGTCTTCATTAGCTGTCTTGCGAATGCTTTGGTTATCCGTTCGGTTTCTTTTGGTGATTCTCCATCGATTAAATTCCGATATTCGTCCATGTAGTCGATAAACACTTGATTTTGCTCGTCCGAGTATTCGTTGGACATCAAAATCCCTCCCTAAAGACTTTAAGATGCAAATTCAAGAAGCAAGCTACAGATTCCTCTATACCTAATTTAATACTATTGTATTTTTTCTTTTCATCTTGGATGTAAGTATATTCTCACAGTACCCATCCCTCGTAAGGTTTGGACAACCTATCTTCTTACATGGTTGAAAAGGCTTCTTCATCGGTTCTTGAACCACTCATAAGGAATTTTTGGACGAGTCGGACAGATATCGCAACCTTCACCTTTACACATTTCGCTCATCCATTGATTGCAATACAAACAAGCAAACGCATCAAGCGGTTCAATGAAATATATTTCACAATAGTCTTTGATACAATGGTTCATCCTCTTACCTCCTTTTTTCAAATAGTTCTGTGAAAGGTGAATGTTGATATCAGGCTAAAACATACATTTCATGGAAATAATGATTAAAAAATACATTGGAGGATTGGTTATCGTGTTTGAAAACATGTTTGAAAGCGAATTTGAAAGGAAAATTCGTGAGAACTATGAGATTTGGGATAGTGTAGCTCCCGAAACAATGATAGAAGCAATGCATCCATATTTCTGCAACTCTAAGAACAGAGAGTGGATATATCCACCTAGACCAACCATTCATGCTATGTACTTGTTTGGAAAGTTAAATAAAGAATTAACGAAAAAAAATATCCCATTTGATATGGCAGTAGAAGTGTGCGTAAGAAAAAAAGACACGGTAGCTTATTTTATTGATATTGCAATTTGGTGTAATAAAAAGAAATATGCAATCGAAGTACATACGGAAGGAAAATATAATGACAATAAAACAATAGAAAAGATTCGGAAAAAAAGAGAGTTTTTAGAGTCCTGCGGTTGGATTGTTGAGGAAATTTTTAACGGACAAGTAGAGGATGAGGAGTTTTTAAAATTAATAGTGGATGGTATTGTAGAAAGGTTGATAACGTGATGTTTTCCTTACCTTTCCTATTGATTGAGAGTCTACATTAAATCCACATTACAATGCAACAGAACCTCCAAATAAAAAAGGAGAAGGGGTTCCTTCTCCTTACGTGAGGATGCCTTTTGAAAAAGTATTAGAGGTTGTCCATATCCCCCCATAAGTTATTTCATGTTTACGAATCCGTTTTTGTTTCTTGGAGGTACGTGCGGCATCATTACTTAAAAACTTTTCCCACGTTTCTCACGATAATGTTTCCGTTTCATGGAGCGACACAGCTTGTCCAATTCTTGTTTGGCATAAAAGTCCATTTTTCCTCTCACCCTTAATACTGTCCCGTCTCCTCATATTTTTTTTATTGTTCCATATTTTTTATTTCATGTCATGTCTAAAATTTCTTTTATATCAGGCTTTTTCTTTATATGCATTCAAACTACATTTCATTCGAAATGTGGTTGCGAACCGTTTTTTCACTAATAAACAGTTCTCTGGCAATTTCTTTCGTCGTCTTATCTTGAACTAATAATTCAAATACCTCTCTCTCTCTTTTCGTTAGCAACGGCTTTGGTTGAAATGATTTATCCTTCAAGTATTGTAACCCTCCTTGCTTTCACTAGACCTGAACTACCGGATGGGTATTATTCACCATATAGTATGTGAAAGAAGGGGTTACGGTGACGGAATTTCGCTTATCTAATAGAAAAATAGGTATTTTTTCTAAACAATTGCCGTTGCTTGGGACTGTTGGAGCATTTGTCTCATCTCATCGCTCCAAGGAACGCTTTTTGAAAGAAGGTAAACGACTTTTCCCATTGTTCCCATTGATCAATGTAATCAATCTGCTTCATTACATATCCCCCTAATAAAAATCCTCTTCATGAAAGCCATGAAGAGGATTTTCATCATTATACTTCGTCACTTCCGAAGAAGTTGCGGAACATTTGAATCGTCGCTTCACGGTTTAGCGCAGCGATCGAAGTGGTTAACGGAATTCCTTTTGGACAAGATTGCACACAGTTTTGCGAGTTACCACAGTTCGCTAAACCGCCATCACCCATAATCGCTTTCATCCGCTCCGCTTTATGCATCGCGCCTGTTGGATGCGCATTAAATAGACGTACTTGGGAAAGCGGTGCTGGACCGATGAAATTCGATTTGCTGTTGACGTTTGGACATGCTTCTAAACATACACCGCATGTCATACATTTTGAAAGCTCGTATGCCCATTGGCGTTTTCGTTCTGGCATACGCGGACCAGGACCTAAGTCATACGTTCCGTCGATTGGGATCCATGCTTTTACTTTTTTCAACGAGTCAAACATACGGCTGCGGTCTACTTGCAAGTCGCGAACTACCGGGAACGTACGCATTGGTTCCAAACGAATTGGCTGTTCTAATTTATCAATTAATGCTGTGCATGCTTGACGCGGTTTGCCGTTAATAACCATCGAGCAAGCGCCGCATACTTCTTCCAAACAGTTCATTTCCCATACAACTGGGGTTGTTTTTTGCCCTTTCGCGTTAACCGGATTACGGCGAATTTCCATCAGCGCAGAAATGACGTTCATATTCGGACGATATGGAATTTCAAATTCTTCTTCGTATGGCGCAGAATCAGGACGATCTTGACGTGTTATAATGAATCGAACCGTTTTTTTCTCGCTCATCGTTTATTTCACTTCCTCTTTCTTTTTCGTGTAGTCGCGTTTGCGTGGCTTAATCAACGATACATCGACATCTTCGTAGTGGAATGCCGGTCCATCTGGGGTATAGCGTGCCATCGTTGTTTTGAGCCACTCTTCGTCATTGCGCTCTGGAAACTCCGGTTTATAGTGTGCACCACGGCTTTCGTTGCGGTTGTAAGCGCCTAGCGTAATTACCCGCGCTAGTTGAAGCATATTATATAACTGACGAATAAATGTTGCGCCTTGGTTGCTCCATTTCGACGTGTCTGTAACACTGATGTTTTTATAGCGTTCCAACAATTCCTGGATTTTCTCATCTGTTTTCAACAACTTATCGTTGTAACGAACGATTGTAACGTTCGCTGTCATCCATTCGCCCAACTCTTTATGAAGCACATACGCGTTTTCTGTTCCATCCATGGACAAGATGTTGTTCCAACGCTCTTCTTCTTGTTTCACATAGCGGTCGTACAACGATGATGGCATTGCGTCTGCCGATTTTTCCAAACCGCGAATGTATCTAACCGCATTTGGTCCAGCAACCATGCCGCCGTAAATCGCTGATAATAAGGAGTTAGCTCCTAGACGGTTTGCGCCATGGATCGAGTAATCACATTCGCCAGCGGCAAACAATCCTTTAATGTTTGTCATTTGATCATAATCAACCCATAAGCCGCCCATCGAATAGTGAACAGCTGGGAATACTTTCATCGGCACTTTGCGAGGGTCTTCGCCCATAAATTTCTCGTAAATTTCAATAATACCGCCAAGTTTGATATCTAGTTCTTTCGGATCTTTATGAGAAAGATCAAGGTATACCATGTTTTCGCCGTTGATGCCGAGCTTCAAATCAACGCAAACGTGGAAAATTTCACGAGCCGCGATATCACGAGGAACAAGGTTTCCGTAAGCCGGATATTTTTCTTCAAGGAAATACCAAGGTTTTCCGTCTTTATATGTCCAGACTCTTCCGCCTTCCCCTCGGGCTGACTCACTCATGAGACGCAGTTTATCGTCTCCCGGAATCGCCGTCGGGTGAATTTGGATAAATTCCCCGTTTGCATAGTACGCGCCTTGTTGATAGACGATAGACGCTGCTGAACCTGTGTTGATGATCGAGTTCGTCGATTTTCCAAAAATGACTCCTGGTCCGCCTGTCGCCATAATGACCGCGTCCGCAGGAAACGCTTTAATTTCCATTGTTTTTAAATCTTGCGCAACGATTCCTCGGCAAATTTGTTCATCATCTAAAACAACGCCTAAAAACTCCCATCCTTCATATTTTGTGACAAGTCCAGCCACTTCATGGCGGCGCACTTGTTCATCAAGCGCATATAATATCTGCTGGCCTGTCGTTGCCCCTGCGTATGCAGTACGGTGATGCTGCGTTCCACCGAAGCGGCGGAAATCAAGCAACCCTTCAGGAGTACGGTTGAACATGACTCCCATGCGGTCAAGCATATAAATGATGCTTGGCGCTGCCTCACACATCGCTTTTACCGGAGGCTGGTTCGCTAAAAAGTCACCGCCATATACGGTATCGTCGAAATGTTCCCAAGGAGAATCGCCTTCCCCTTTCGTATTTACCGCACCGTTAATCCCACCTTGTGCACAGACAGAGTGAGACCGCTTAACAGGTACGAGCGAGAACAATTCTACAGGTACGCCTGCTTCCGCGATTTTAATCGTTGCCATTAGACCAGCTAGACCGCCACCAACTACTATGATTTTTCCTTTTTTCATTGCTACTCACTCCCTAAAAGATTGCTAGTTGTAGATTAAGCGAATGCCAAAATAGCACGAATGCCGACGATGGAAAGCGCGACAAAAATAAGCATTGTCACATAGGTGAAAACTTGTTGTGAACGAGGAGATACCGTTATACCCCAACTTACACAGAATGACCATAAACCATTCGCAAAATGGAATACTGTTGATAAAATTCCGACAATATAAAATGCAAGCATAGCCGGATTATCGACGATATTCGCCATCATTTCATAGTTTACTTCCGCACCAAGAGCGGCTTGAACACGTGTTTCCCACACATGCCATGTCACAAAAATTAACGTAAAAATTCCCGTTAATCGCTGCAGCATAAACATCCAATTGCGGAAATATCCGTAACGGCCGACATTATTTTTCGCCGTAAAAGCAATATAAAGTCCATAAATGGCATGAAACAACAGTGGAAGGAAAATGACGAATATTTCTAAAAAATAGCGAAATGGTAAATTCTCCATAAAGGAAGCAGCACGGTTAAACGCTTCCGGACCTTTTGTCGCAAAATGGTTTACGACTAAATGTTGTACTAAAAAGATCCCTACTGGAATGACTCCTAACAGCGAATGGAGCCGACGGTAATAAAATTCGCGATTTCCTGCCATATGTAAACCCCCTTTGAATAATAACGATGAAAAATTAATGCGCTCCCCATCCACAAAAATGAAAAGGTAATGATTCATAGAATGTAATTGCTTCCATTACCATAATCATTTTGTCACATTCATTGTACTCTCACATTGTACAAGCGTCAAGAAAACAAAGTCATAAAATGTTCAAACATTTGAATATTTAAACAACATCCAATCATAAGAAAGATAATGCATGCTCCCCTCCATTTCGCTATAATGTTAGAGTAGATAGAAAGAGGGGAAGCATGTGAAACTACCATCGCTAGAAGAACAATATAAAGCATTAGAAGACATTCATATTTCCGCATTTGGCTCTGAACTGATTCGGCAAATTCTTCTTCCTGAATTGCTCGGAAAAGAAACAGCAAGCATTTTATACTGGGCTGGTAAAAGCTTGGCGCGCCATTATCCGCTAGAAACGATATCCGATATCATCACGTTTTTTGAAAAAGCTGGATGGGGAACCCTTTCCGTTTTGGAAGAAGGAAAGGACGAGCTTCACGTTGAGTTGACAGGTCCGATCATCGCCGCGCGATTTGCTCTTCACGAAAATTGTACATTTCAGTTGGAAGCAGGATTTCTAGCCCAACAAATTGAGCATCAAAAACGCCGCGTTGCCGAAGCGTTCGAACAACAAAAGAAACGTGCTAATAAAGTGTTAATCACCATTAAATGGGATCGCAAAGATGAAATAAATAGCTAAGAGCCTGCGAATGCAGGCTTTTGCCATTTTTATGAGCGCAGCGCTACGGTTTCTTCGGCAAGCTCGAATGCTTCGTGAAGCGCCTCGACGGCCGAAACCATATATTTTTCGTCAATGACCGTGGAAATTTTAATTTCTGACGTGCTGACCATTTTTATTTCAATGCCTTGATTCGCTAGCGCTTCAAACATTTGCGCAGCTACTCCCGGATTAGAAATCATACCGGAGCCGACAATCGATACTTTTGCTAAACCAGTTTCATATTGCACATTTGCTCCTTTTAACGATTGTAATACTTGGAGCGTTTCTTGCAGATCTTCCGTGCGAATCGAAAAAGAAACAGACGTTGTTTCGGAATTTGCCGCGCTTTGAATAATAATATCTACATTGATGCCACGGTTCGCAAGAGCCGTAAAAATGGTCGGCAATGTATATAAACTATTTTCGATTCCATCCACCGTTACTCTCGTTACTTGATCTTCAAACGCGATTCCTCGTACGATTAAATGCTGCTCCATCGAAACTTCCTCCTTTACCATCGTTCCTCTTTCGTTTTCCATGCTTGAACGCACTTCCAGCGGCACTTCGTAGTTTTTCGCAAATTCCACGGCGCGCGGATGCAATACCCCTGCCCCTAAATTGGCCAACTCAAGCATTTCATCATAGGAGATCTCTTTTATTTTTCTTGCTGTTTTCACATAACGCGGGTCTGTTGTAAACACGCCGGTTACGTCTGTATAAATATCGCATTTATCCGCTTTTAATGCTGCCGCTAGCGCCACCGCTGTTGTATCGGAACCGCCGCGGCCGAGCGTAGTAATTTCCCCAGTTTCCGTCACTCCTTGAAATCCCGCCACGATCACAATTGCCCCTTCATCAAGGTGGCGGTGGATTCTCGTCGTATCCATGTTCATAATTCGGGCATTGCCGTGCATTTCTTCCGTCATAATTCCCGCTTGCCATCCTGTCAATGAAACAGCTTTATATCCTTTTTCGTGAAGCGCCATTGCCAAAAGCGCGATGCTCACTTGTTCCCCTGTCGAAAGAAGCATATCCATTTCCCGTTTGCTAGGATGATTGGAAATTTGATTCGCTAAGTTGACAAGCTCATCAGTCGTTTTTCCCATTGCCGAAACAACAACGACAACTTCATTTCCTTTTTGGGCTTCCTCAATGACCCGATTCGCCACATGTTGAATTCTTTCGATGGAACCAACAGACGTTCCGCCAAACTTTTGTACAATGATTCCCAATTCGTCTCACCCTTTACCATGAATATCGTTTATTTGTTTGCAAATAAAAACAGCAATGAGAGAAATCTCATTGCTGTGCATCACGAAAGCGAAAAAAGCGAATTCGCCCCGCACAGTGAGATAGCTCTCCAAGATGAATCACATCTTGACAGCCCTACATTTCTTAAACGCAGGACCAGCGGAAAAAGCAATGAGACTTTTTCCACTTCGGCGACGCTCCCCTTTCCACACTCATCATCGGAACTCATTTTCCTCCGAATGTGTACTCTTGAAGTTCGCACCTCTATCTTCACTTCGGCGTTTGGAAGTGTATAAATATGAAATTTATTGCAATCATATCAAACTTTCGTATTGTTGACAATATTATTCTCGCAATTTCTTATAAATTTTTTCAGCAACAGAGCGCGGAATGTTTGCTTTTTGCAATTCTTCTACCGTTGCTTCTTTCATGTTTTTAATGGATCCAAAATGCTTTAATAACGCTTTTTTTCGCTTTTCCCCAACGCCGGGGATGTCATCTAACACAGAACGAAACATCGTTTTTCCACGCGTTTGCCGATGAAAGGCAACCGCAAACCGATGCACTTCGTCTTGGATGCGCTGCAATAAATAAAACTCTTGGCTGTTTCTTTCTAATGGAACAACTTGCGGCGGATCCCCCATGATTAACTCGGATGTGCGATGCTTGTCGTCTTTGGCAAGCCCAGCGAGCGGAATATCAAGTCCTAATTCGTTTTCAAGCACATCCCTTACCGCAGCTAAATGCCCTTTTCCTCCGTCAATAATAATCAAATCGGGAAGTGGGAGGCCTTCTTTGAGCACGCGAGTATAACGTCTTCTTACCACCTCGCGCATCGATTCATAGTCATCCGGTCCCTCTACGGTTTTGACTTTATATTTGCGGTACTCTTTTTTCTCCGGTTTTCCATCGATAAAAACTACCATGGCTGAAACAGGATCCGCGCCATGAATATTGGAATTGTCAAACGCCTCAATGCGATGCGGGGTCGGAATTCCTAATATTTTTCCTAAGTTTTCCACAGCTTTGATCGTTCGTTCTTCATCCCGCTCAATTAAGTAAAATTTTTCTCTCAAAGCAATTGCCGCATTTTTGCTTGCTAAATCAACCAGTTCTTTTTTCTTTCCTTTTTTCGGCTGAACAACCTTTACTTCCAGCAGCTGCTCGGCAAGTTCGCCGTCAATGTCAGCAGGCAAAATGACCTCTTTCGGCTTAAAGTGGTTCGCTTTGGTATAAAACTGTCCTAAAAACGTCAGCAATTCCTCATCTGGGTCTTGATACATCGGAAACATCGATACATCGCGCTCGATCAACTTTCCTTGACGAATGAAAAATACTTGTACGCACATCCATCCTTTGTCATAGGCATAACCGAACACATCGCGATCAACGAAATCGTTCATGGTCATCTTCTGCTTTTCCATCGTTGCTTCAATATGGGCAATTTGATCACGGTATTCTTTTGCCCGTTCGAATTCGAGCGCTTCGGCTGCTTTCATCATCTTTTCTGCAAGCTCTTCTTTTACTTCTTTATACCCGCCGTTTAAAAAGCGGACGATTTGTTCAACGATTTCTTTATTTTGTTGTTCGGACACCGGATGCACGCACGGTGCAAGACATTGTCCCATATGATAATATAAACAAACACGGTTCGGCATGGTCGAGCATTTGCGCAACGGATAAATGCGGTCTAACAGTTTCTTCGTTTCGTTTGCCGCCTGTACATGCGGATACGGCCCGAAATATTTTCCGCCGTCTTTTTTCACTTTTCGCGTAATGATTAGGCGAGGATGCTTCTCCGCGGTAATTTTTATAAACGGATAGCTTTTGTCATCCTTAAGCATCACGTTATATTTTGGATCGTACTTTTTAATTAAGTTCATTTCCAAAATGAGCGCTTCGATGTTCGAAGAAGTGACAATATATTCAAAATCGGCAATTTCGTTGACAAGCCGCAGCGTTTTTCCGTCATGCGTTCCGGTGAAATACGAACGCACGCGGTTTTTCAGCACTTTTGCTTTGCCGACGTATATGACCGTACCGTTTTTATCTTTCATCAAATAACATCCCGGCTGCTCCGGGAGCACAGCTAATTTTTCTTTTAAGTGATCATGCATCATAATCACTCCATCAAATTAATTCATCCATTCATACAGCGTAATGTTTCCGTACACTGGATCTGCGAGTGTGCTGGAACGATATGTTTTCACTTTCCGCACATGGCGTGAAAGGGAAATCCCTTGCGCTTGAAAGCCTTTGACCACATGATCTGTCATATAAATTTTAACATGTCGATAGTTCTTCTTGTCTTGTAAAAAAAATGAAAAATGCAGCACGTCTTTATGCGGAAAGTCCACATCGAGGTATTGCAGCACGCGTGTTTCTTCCCATGTATACAGAACAAATTTCTCTTTACTATTTTGTAAATCATACGCTAATTGATAGGTTGCTGGCAACTGTAATGCTTGTTCGCGCATATGCCATGTTCCCGTTGCGAGTTGTGCGGCTAACACTGCCAGCGCTATGCTCCATCGGTACATAGACATATGATTGCGGAGAAAGCAAATCCATCCGTACAACAAAACAAGATGAACAAGCGGGAGAATATGGCGCGGTTTTTCGATATTTTGCGCAAATAACCCCCAAAGAAAATAAACGAATCCAGAAATAAGAAGCCAGCGCGGGAACGTGGACTTCCTTGACTTCCATATCGCTGTCCATACAACCATATACAAAAAAAGCAAGATCACGTTTTGGCTTGCTATCCCTGTCCATAAAATATTATAAAAGAAAAAGTAAATCATTCGCTCCCATAACGGCTGCCCGTCGCTTACCGCCGTTCCCCCCCATTCCTTGAAATGGCCGCTCGTAAATGAAAGAGCCAGTTTGAAAAAGGATTGGAAACTTCCTTCCGTCGCCGCGACCGCAGCAATCCAAATAAATTGAAAAAAGGCAGCGGACGTCAAAAAACAGCCGATTCGAAAGGCACTGCGATGTTTTTTCCAATCTTCGTACCATAAAAACAAAATCGCCACCGCAAATGGAGCATACGACAAACGGATTCCCATTAACAAGCTAAACAAGGCAAGCGGAAGTAGCTGTATCCACCATGCATCTCGCTTTCTTGCCAATTCGATGGACCAAAAATACCACCACAGCACCGCCAGCGCCGCGCCGTCCGACATCGGCTGCCCCGCAATCACCATGATATAGCTTGCCGACTGGAGGAGCGTGCTAATGAACAATGACATGGAAGTCGAGAAATGCTTTTTTAACAGGAGAACGATCGGAATCGTTGCCGAAAACAATGTAACGATATTAAAGACGGATAGCGCTTTCGCCGGATTGTCAACAAATGTACGAATAAACATGCCGCCCAACACGAAATATGGATAGCCCGGAAAATGCGGCTGCATGGCCAATAAATCATAACGGTCTAACGCCAATGCAAAATCGACTTGATCCCATGTTGCCGCATAAGGGCTTGCATAATAGATTTCTACGAAAAACAAACATAATAAAATGACTAAACTGAAATATGACAAAAGTCGATTATTTCCTAGAAAATGCTTCAGCATCTTTCTCCCCTTTTTCTACATGGCACATATTTGGCAAAAAAGACGAAAAAGCACAAGGCTAAGCCTTGTACTTTTTACATTACCTTTTTCGTTTTTGGTTCAAGCGCTTGGACGGTTGTTGATTGCTCCACATTTTTCTTATTTGTGTTGCGGCTTGTAACTAATAAATAAATCACGACAAAATATCCAATATAGGCGATGATTTCTTCAATGGATGGCATGGACGAATAGCCGAAGAGCGCTTTTAAAAACACGCCAACTTCTCCTGAAAAGACAGGTGCGACGCCATGATCGCGGAGATAATGTTCATAATCAATCGGATGTTCTGGAAGCAGCCATGTTAAATCATATACATGCGGCATCACGCTGCCGATGATATTTAAATCCTGGAGCATGGAAATGCCTTGGACTAATAGTCCCGCGGCAATCAATACGATGAACGCTCCGGTTACTTTAAAGAACGTCTTCAGCGGAATGCGCATCGTTCCTTTGAAGAAAAGGTAGCTGACGATCGCCGCAATCGCAATTCCTGTCACTGCTCCCCATCCTTTCATCGCCGCACCGATGTTTCCATGGGTAATCGCGGCAAAGAAAAAGACCGTTTCGACACCTTCACGGAGCACAACTAAAAACGAATGAATAACCATTCCAACGACATTGCCGGTCGTAATAAATTGATCCATCTTTCCTTCGATGCTTTTTTTCATATTGCGGCTATGCTCGGCCATCCAAAAGACCATTTGTGTCAGCAAAATCGCCGAAACAAACATAATGCCGATCTTTAAGTACATTTCGCTTCCCATCGCGGCAAATCCAGTGAGCACGACTTGGAAAAGAATCGCAACCCCAAAGCTTGCTAAAACCGCTAATCCTGCTCCAAGCCAAACGTACTTCGTATATTCTTGATGGTTGACGCGCTTTAAATAAGACGTAATAATTCCGACAATCAACAGCGCCTCGAGCGCCTCGCGAAATGTAATCAACAGCGCTTGAACTTCCATCGTATGTCTCCCCCTTTGTTTCCATCCGTCACGCCCGCTTGCGGCGCCATGAATACACAACAACCCCAGCAATCACCACAATAAGAATTGCAATCGGAATCCAGTTTTTTAATTCAGATAAGTCCGTCCATTCTTTTTTCTCTACTTCTTGCGGCTTTTCCGTTTCACTTTCCGAAAAATGTCCCACCTTCAAACTTTTCAACCCAAATTGCTTTTGCAATGACGTTAAAATCATGTCCTTGCTTTTCTTAAATTGTTCCTTGTTCGCTTTCTTTTCGCCGACGCCAAACAATCCAGGGTTTCCTAACGACTGCAGCGCCTTATCAAATTCATCCCTCAACTGCTTGTCAAGGGCCGCGTCTTTCGCCTGCACGATTGGAGAAAGCGCTTCGTATGTAGCAAATGCCTTCGCTAATAACCGTTTGCTCGTATCATATTGCTCAAAATTTTTCTCGATATTTTCCAACCGGCGTGCAACATTTAAAACAAGAATTTTTTCCATATTTTTTAAAACAGCTTTTTTATCCTTTTTATCAAGCGCCGATAATACTGCTTGCGAAGGCTCCGTTCCCATATGCATATCAATTTCCTCTTTGACCGTTTCGAAAATTTTGAGCGCCTCCGCAAAGTTTGGCGGCTGTTCGTTTAACTTTTCCGACATTTGTTTATAAACTTCTGCTACTTTTTCTTCATTCGGGTCGCCATAGGAGTACGCAAAAGCAGAAATCGGAACACTATTGAGAATGAATATCATCGCTAGAGAAAAAAACAAACAAAATCGCCTCATTATCAATCTCCTCCTACATCATCAATGATAATGATTATCATCTTCTATGTCAATATACTCATGAAAAAACTCCCTTTCCTGTTCGGAAAAAGGAAAGGGACTACGAACATTGTTTTTCAGTTATGCTTGGAAGACGGTGGGCGTCTTCATCAATTACCACTTTTTTTACCGGCCGCCGCATCTCCTTCCAAATCGCTGGAATAACAGCCGTGACATACGCTCGAAATTTAATAAATGACTGTCCCGTTGTCCGCACTTGATAGCGAATCGGCACTTCTTTTACACGAAACCCTTTGCGGACTAAATTTAACGTAATCACTTGCGCGTAGTTATAATCATGGATGATCTCGGCGTGCTCCATCGCTTGCCGGGAAAAGGCGCGCATTCCCGATTGACCGTCATAAATCCATGTTCGAAGAAGAAGCGATTGCAGAAATGTAAAGAAGTAATTGCCAAGACGGCGATGCCATTTCATCCCGCGAATCGTGCCAAGAAAGCGCGAACCCATCGTATAGTCCGCTTCTCCAGCAAAAATCGGAGCAAGCAAATCCGGGATTTGTTCTGCCGGATATTCGTTGTCCGCATCAATCATCACGCCGATATCCGCACCGAGACGGAGACATTCCCGCAATCCTTGACGTACAGCGGCACCAAGCCCGCGGTTTTCCTGCATTTGATAAATGTAATCAGCACCCGCTTCTCTCGCGGCTGCTGCTGTGTTATCGGTCGAACCATCATCAATCACTAATACTTTCACATCCACACAAGGATGAAAATGGCGGGGAATCTTGCGAATGACCTCGCCAATCGATTGTTCCTCATTATACGCTGGTAAAAAGACGATCACTTTTTGCTTCTTCATCCTCTGCTTCCCTCTTTCGAATCGCTTCCGTTAGTACGGGCCCGCGGCTATGGCTAGGATACGGAGCGCCCAGCAAATAAGCAATCGTCGGCGCCACGGACACCAAACTTTTCTTTTCATCGATCCGCTTTCCTTGCTCAATGGCCGGGCCATATAAGAAGAATGGCACAAATCGTTCTCCTTCATCCAAATGCCCGTGTCCTCCGATGCCGTCCGCTTGTCCGTGATCGGCGCAAATGATTAACGTTGCGTTTTTTAATTTTCCTTTCTGTTCGAGCCACTCAACGTACTCCTTGATAAGCGCGTCCGCTTCTTCTATTTTTTGAAGATATTCCTCGTATAATACACCGCGGCTGTGCCCTGTTTGGTCTGTGGCAATTAATTGAACGATGAGCAAATCAGGATCTTGTTCTTCCATAATCCGTTTGGCGCGTTCAATGATGTTACGGTCAGCTACGTCATTATGCATGACCGCTGTTACCGTTTCGACATCATCTCCAAACGAATCGACGAGATGGGCAATGCCAAGCAGCCGTCCCGTTTTCCCTACTTTCCTTAGTGAATCAAAAATGCTTTCTACTTTGATGCCAAGCTTCCATACCATGTTAGAGCGGATGCCGTGTTCAAACGGATAGGTTCCGGTAAACATCGACGTAAAACAAACGACCGTCCGCGCCGGATAGACCGTCTCCATTTGCGCAAACTCCGTCCCATGTTGCCGCAGCCATTTTAAAAATGGCGCATTGGCTTGCTCAAACCGATCTTTCCGCATACCGTCGATGACAATCACAATGACTTTCTCATTGATTGGCTCTTTTGGAACGCTGGCATTATTGGTGTATGTCGGAATGATTTTTGGCTTCCAGTCAAATAATTGGCTGTGCAAGAGGAAAGAAAACAAAAAAACACCCGCATAATAGAACGCAAAGCCGGCAAGAGAAAGATCGCCTGCCTCCCCTTCCAGCTGTACGTACACATATTGCCAAATCGACAAAAGCAGCAAAAATTTCGGCAGCTGTTCTTGCGCGTTTCCGCTTGTCGAATCACTATTTTTCAACACTAACTTCCAAAAACGGGTAAAATTCCACCATGATGTCCCAATGCGCAAATGATAGTAAAGCGTTCCCCAAAAAAAGACGGTAAAGAAAAAATATAGACCCAGCGCCAGGCCTAACAGCTTAAGGTCGGCAAACTGCCAAACGATTAAAAACACAACGTATGGAATCCATAAATAATTTCGCAAAAATAACGGATAGTCGTACATATAATAGATGATAAAAAGTGGAAGCACCGCGAGAAAACCTAAGAGCCAGTGCTTCATATGCTCGATGGTGCCGAAATCGGCAAGATGGTAGATCGCCATCGTCCCGATAACGAAAATCGGTGTAAACGGTTTTCCCTCGTTCAGCAAATTCCAACATCGCGCCGCTACTTTTTCCAATCTTGAAGCTTCTTTCATCGTTTCTCCCTTCCTTTTTTCCAAGCCGCCCAGACGAACGAAATATCTCTTGGAGACATAAACAGTACGGCAATGCCAGCCAAATAAGAAAACGCAAATTTAAACGCATGGGTCATCATCGCAGCCATATACGCGCCGCTCCAGTCCGGTACGATTCTCGTAATTGCAAACGCCATTACCGCTTCATACGTCCCCAGCCCGCCTGGAGCGATTTGAAACACTTGGCCAGAAACAGTAATGCTGTTGACCCACGCGGATTCTAAAAATGTTAACGACATTCCAAGCGTGTTGGTCATCTCATAAATGACAACCGCCTCACACAGCCAGCTAAGCGCAATCATACTCACCATATAGACGCCTCGTCTTCCTCTTAACGCGCTTTTTATCATGTGATGGTGTTTGCGAATCCATTCCACATCCGATTTGCGTAACAACAAAACAGCAATTGCACAAACACCGATTATTCCGACAACACCAATAACCGTTGCGTTTATTGCAGGAAAACGATGGACGTATGCATACATTCCCCATGCGGACAAAAGGCATAAAACAAGCATGTCCAAAAGCCGCATCACCGCCACCGAATGAATGGCTTCATCGACAGAAACGTCCTTTTGTTTTGCTAAAACAGCCACACGGGCAATATCGCCTACTTTGAACGGAGCGATATGATTAATAAGCAAACTGAAAAAGATGCCTTTGGCGTATACAATCAAAGAAATTGGTTTTCCTACGTATGACTTCCATGCCAGCGCCCTTAGCCAAAAAGAAGCGCCGTATATGATCAACATCCATGCCAGCGTGTCCGGTCTTTGAAAAAGCAGGTAGAGCTGCCTAAGAAGCTCTTCTCCATCGAAATAGCGATATGTCAGCCATAGAAAAACAAGAACAAGCCCGGCTCCGGCCAGCCTCACCGCTATCGTTGCGTGCTTACGTTTCATACATCCTTGCCCACGCGACCGTCCGCGCAAGCCCGTCCTCGAACGTTACGCTTGGTTTGTATCCGAACGCCCGCTCGGCTTTCGTAATGTCTGCCCATGTCGCTTTCACATCTCCCTTTCGCTCCGGAGCGTATCTCACCTTCATCGTTGGAAAATGCGTTTTAAGTTCTTGCAGCAATCGCTCCATCGTGATCGGGCGCCCCGATCCTAAATTAAATACATCATTTCCGCCTCGACGGTCGAGCGCCGCTATCATTCCGCTGACGACATCGTCCACAAACGTATAGTCTCTTGCTGTCTGCGTTCCGTACACGACAATCTCTTCGTCATGCAACAGATGGCGGATAAACTTGCTGATTGCCATATCCGGTCGGCCCCACGGACCGTATACGGTAAAATAGCGAAAAATCGTCATCTGATAGCCGAATAGATGGGCATACGCATGGCAAAACGACTCCGCTCCGTATTTTGCGGCGGCATATGGCGAAACGACTTCTCCCGTTGCCATCTCTTCTTTCAGCGGTACGTTTCCTTGATTGCCGTAGACGGACGAAGAAGAGGCGAATAACACATGCCCGACTCCGGCTTCCCCCGATGCCTTTAACACGTTAATCGTCGCTTTAATATCATAATCGACATAATCAAGCGGCTTAAGAAGCGAATTTGGAACGCCCGGCAGCGCCGCTAAATGATATACACAGTCCGGCTGATAGCGGCGAAACAATTTTTCCGTTTTTTCACCATCTAATAAGTCAATGCGATAAACGGGAAGACTTCCTCCCGTCAACTCACGAAATTGCCGATTTTTTCGTTCCACAGAGTAATAAGGATGAAAATTATCAATGACCGCCACATTGTGCCCAAACGAGAGCAATTTGGCAACAAGATGGCTGCCGATAAACCCGGCTCCCCCTGTAACGAGAATTTTCAATGGATTCACCTCAAAATCGATTAATTCCTACTAGCATATTACCATACAGTTTTGCTTCATAAGAAGGCAAAAAACCTTGCTAAAGAACAAGGTTTTTTGCCTTATCGTTATTTTGCCTTTTCAATAACAGTGTTTAACGTTGCTTCTAATTGAGAAAGAAGTTTTTCTCCCTCTGCTTTATTTTTTGTTTTTGCCGCCTCAAGGTAGCGCTGCGCCTGATCATTCAATGACGCATAAGCTTGATCGCCTAACAGCGTTTTTAAGTCACTTTCCATCATATTAATAAATAAAGCGCCTTCTAACGCAGTAATCACCGATTTATCTTGCCCCCAGCTTTCTTTGCTTTCTTCATATTCATGAAGCGCCACCTTTGCCCAGCCGCGGACAAACGCTTTATTGATCGCTGCCGGATCTAGGGTTTTCACATCTGTTTGCAAATCAAATTGTTTTAAAATGTAGTCCGCTTCTTCTGGCGCATGCTTTTTCATATATGGATATACAGATTGATAAAATGCCCATCCTTCTGCTTGTTCGACTTTCGCTTCTTTTTCATCCTGCTTCGCCGCATTTGCCGCCTTTGAAGCATAGCCGTGCGGAAGCGCTCCTGTCGCTAAATAAAAGGTTTTCATCAACGTTTTATCCACGACTTGCTTTCCTAAGGAGAATGCGAGCAAATCGTCTTTTGCAGCCGCATCTTCAATTTGTGCAAACGCTCCATTAATCGCGTCCGCTAACTTTGTTCCATAAGCGGCGTCACGCTTTTCTACCGTTGGCTGTAAAATCGCGTAAAACTGCTTCGCTTCTTCGATTTCTTCTTTCACCGCTTCTTTATTTGCCCAATTTTCCTCTACTTCAGTAAACTCATGCTTGATTGTCGTATAAAATACTTTTTGCATAAGCTTATCAAAGATTTGTTTGACGACTACTGGATCGAGCGAGCCATCTTTCCCTGCCGCCAGCGCAGTAGTAATATGCTGGTCAATCGTATCTTGAAATTCGGCGTCACGTTTTTGCACAAGCGTCTGTAAATTTTCTTCATATAGTTTTGTTACTTTATCAAAATCAACTTTTTGCCCTTGCTTTGCTTTTTCCAGCTCGGCAATCGCCTGTTTAAACACATCGGCATAGTTTATCTCTTCTTTTTTCTCTGTTTCCGCTGGCTTTTCTTCTTTTTGTTCAGCGGCTGTTTGTTCTTTTTCCTTTGTTTTGGTTGTTGCCGTTTCCTCGCTGTTTGAGCAAGCTCCCATCATTACCGCAAACGCTGTAAAAACAGCAAGCAGCTTCCATTTAACTGACATTATGTATCCCCCCGACGCTTCTTTGATAATGATTTTCATTAACACAAATTGATTATAATAGATAATGATTATCAGAGTCAATCATGTTTTCCATAAAAGAAAAGAGCTTGCCGTTGTTTTGGCAAGCTCTGCTATTGTATTATACTTTGATAAATGAAGGGAAAAACTCATTCCCGACAATTTCTCCTTGGATAGACGATGCGGCTTGTTTTCCATGATTTAACAGTAAGTTCAGCTGCCCGGTATGCTTCTTCTAAATGCGGGCAACCGGATAAAATAAAGTATTGGAAATAAAAAAGAGATTCAGACAATATATTGCCTGAATCTTTTTGAAGAAAAATGAATTATACGTGTTTTTCCAATAGTTGAACAAGCGCTTCTTTCGGCTGATAGCCGATCGTTTTGTCAACAAGTTCGCCATTTTTGAAAACAAGCAATGTTGGAATGCTCATCACGCCGAACTTAGACGCTGTTTCTGGGTTTTCGTCGACGTTTACTTTTACGATTTTTACTTTGTCTCCCATTACTTGATCTACTTCTTCAAGAACCGGCGCAACCATGCGGCAAGGTCCACACCATGGCGCCCAGAAATCGACTAATATTAGGCCTTCTTTCGTTTCTGCCGCAAATGTTTGATCTGTCGCATTTACAATCGCCATTTTAAATTCCTCCTATTCGCTATGATACTGTAAGCAAAGTATATCACGTAATGGAGTTTAGTGCGAATATTTTGCTTCGTTTCTAATATTCGCTTTCTGGCAGGAATTATGCCTTCGAGCAGACAGCAGAAAACGAGCAAAGCAATTCGCTTTGCCCGTTTCGTAAAAAATTTACGAATGCACTTTTAATTTTTTAAATTCTTCCGTTAACAACGGAACAACTTCGAACAAATCTCCGACAATACCGTAATCAGCGACTTTGAAAATGTTTGCCTCTGGGTCTTTGTTAATCGCTACGATGACTTTCGAGTTCGACATACCAGCTAAATGTTGAATCGCTCCGGAAATCCCGCAGGCGATATAAAGGTCTGGCGTAACGACTTTCCCAGTTTGGCCGATTTGAAGCGAATAATCGCAATATCCCGCGTCGCACGCACCGCGTGATGCACCGACAGCACCGCCTAATACTTCGGCAAGCTCTTGCAGCGGCTTAAAGCCTTCCGCGCTTTTCACACCGCGTCCGCCGGCAACAATGACTTTCGCCTCAGATAGGTCGACTCCTTCCGCTGTTTTACGAACGACTTCTTTTACAATTGTACGCAAATCTTTAATGTCGACAGAAACGTTCGATACTTCTCCGGAACGCGATTCATCACGTTCTAACGGTTGAATGTTGTTCGGACGAACAGTGACAAAAATGATGCCGTCTGTAACGATTTTCTTTTCAAACGCTTTTCCAGAGTAAATCGGACGTGTAAAGATAAGGTTGCCCCCAGCTTCTTCCACAGACACCACGTCGGAAACAAGGCCAGAGTTTAATTTGACCGCTAATTTCGGCGATAAGTCTTTTCCTAATGAGGTATGGCCCAATACGATCCCTTCTGGGTTTTCCGCGTCAATCACTGCTTTCAGTGCTTGAGAATAGCCGTCAGATGTATAATTTTTTAAATTTGGATGCTCTACCACAACGACGCGGTCGGCGCCGTGGAAAAATAACTCATTGGCATACGATTGGACGCTTTCGCCGACAAGGACGGATACGACTTCCCCGCCTTGGGCAATCGTTTTTGCCGCTGCGATCGCCTCAAACGAAACGTTTCTTAATGATCCATCACGAACTTCTGCTAACGTCAGTACTTTGCGTGCCATCTTTCAGTCCCCCTATTATGAAAAATTACACCACTTTTGCTTCTGAACGTAAAAGTTGAACAAGCTCTTTTACTTGATCAGCGATTTCACCTTGAAGAATTTTTCCCGCTTCTCTTTTTGGCGGCAAGAATATTTCGATCGTTTTCGTTTTCGCCGCAACATCGTCTTCATCCAAATCCAAGTCATCTAATTCCAATTCATCTAGCGGTTTCTTTTTCGCCTTCATAATGCCTGGAAGCGAAGGATAGCGCGGCTCGTTAAGTCCTTGTTGCGCTGTCACAAGCAGTGGAAGCGACGTTTCGATCACTTCTTCGTCTCCTTCCACATCGCGGACGATCGTTACTTTATCGCCGTCAATATCTAGTTTCGTAATTGTCGTCACATACGGGATTCCCAGCAATTCCGCTACGCGCGGACCAACTTGTCCCGAACCGCCGTCAATGGCGACATTTCCTGCCAAAATCAAATCAGGGTTTTTGTCTTTTAAATATTCGGCAAGAACTTTCGCCGTTGTGTATTGATCTTGTTCTTCAACATCTTCTTCAATATTAATGAGCACCGCCTTATCGCATCCCATCGCTAGCGCCGTACGCAATTCTTTTTCCGCATCCTCATTGCCCACCGTCACAACTGTTACTTCACCGCCATGTTTGTCGCGTACTTGAATCGCTTCCTCAATTGCGTATTCATCGTACGGGTTGATAATAAATTCTGCTCCTTCTTCGTTTACTCTGCCATCTGCAATCGTAATTTTTTCTTCTGTATCGAATGTGCGCTTCATTAAGACGAAAATGTTCATGTGAGTCCCTCCTTGTTTTGATTAAACATTACTTCAGTTTTAAAGATTCCGTCAATTAAAAACATTATTTACCATGAAAGACCGGCGGACGCTTTTCAATGAACGCTTGCACTCCTTCTTTCGCGTCTTCTGTTGTGAACATGCTTCCAAACAGCTCCGCTTCCTCACGCATTGCTTCTTGGAATGGTTTTTCTTTAAAAGAATTTAAAAGCTGCAATGTAGCGCGAACCGAAATCGGGCCTTTTTGCGCGATTTTTTTCGCCAGTTTTTTTGCTTCCTCGAGCAATTGTTCTTCTGGCACCGCTTTGTTTGCTAATCCCCACTGCACCGCTTCTGCTCCGGTAATCGGCTCGCTCGTCAACATCATCTCAGCCGCTTTGCCGAAGCCGACGTAGCGAGGAAGCCGCTGCGTGCCGGCAAAGCCAGGTATGATGCCAAGCTGCAGCTCTGGCAGGCCGAGTTTGGCGTTTTCGGAAACAATGCGGATATGGCAGCTCATCGCCAGCTCCAGTCCACCGCCTAGCGCTGCGCCATGGATGGCCGCAATCACTGGCTTTGGAAAGCGCTCGATTCGTTCCAACACTTGCTGTCCATTTTGCGACAGCGCTGTCGCTTCATCGCTGGACGCTATAGAAGTAAACTCTTTAATATCCGCTCCTGCGGAGAAAAATCTTCCTTCGCCGTGAAGAAGCACAACACGGACGTTATCATCCGCCTCCAGCTCATCGAGCAAGGCTGAAAGCTCTTTCAACACAGCGGATGAAAGAGCGTTTGCCGGCGGACGAGAAAACGTTACGTCCGCGACAAACTCTTCTTTATGGATACGAAAAAATTCCATCTCCTCTTCTCCCCCTTTAAACAAATATGCTGTCTTACGAAGATGCACAACCCTTTGTTAACAATTCATACACTGGATTTACTAATGCGACTAGATCATACTTTTGCTCGTTCATTACCCATGTCGTCACTGTTTCGTCAATCGCTCCAAAAATCATTTGCCTTGCAAGCCGAATATCTAAATCACGGCGAAACTCGCCTTTTTCGATTCCTTCTTTTACAATTTCGTCAATAATGCGCAAATATCTTTTTAACACATCGTTAATGCGATGTCGCAATTCTTTGTTCGATTGACGCAATTCCAGTTGAGTAACGATGGCTAAATGATGATCTGCGGCCAGTGATTCAAAATGTTTCTTTACTAATACGTACAATTTCTCTAAAGGACTCGAAATTCCTGCTATCTCTTGTTCAATTTTCTCAATAAAGGAGCCCATTTTTTCCTCAAACACCGATATAAGAATGTCTTCTTTATTTTTAAAATAAAGATAAATCGTGCCGTCTGCGACCCCGGCTCGTTTCGCGATTTTTGATACTTGCGCCTGGTGGTATCCATTTTCAGCAATCACTACCACCGCTGCATCGATAATTTGTTTAAATTTTGGCTTATCTCTCCTCAACATTCATTCTCCTTTACAAAAAACATGAATGATCGTTCATTCATGTTTTCATTTTAAGGACTCCTTATTTATTTTGTCAAGATGATCTTTTGCAAAAGCTTCAACAATCTTCATCCTTTCTTCATTTCTTCCTCCAGCAATGCTCTTCGCAAAATTTTCCCAACCGCCGTTTTTGGAAGTTCTTTGCGGAACTCATAAATTCGCGGTACTTTATATGCCGCCAATCGACTTCTCATAAATTGATCCAACTCTTCTTCCGTGCATTGCTCTCCTTGTTTAAGAACGACAAACGCTTTTACCGTTTCTCCACGATATTCATCTGGAACGCCAATAACTACTGCTTCCTGCACTTTCGGATGTTCATATAATACTTCTTCCACTTCACGCGGATAAATGTTGTATCCGCTTGCAATAATCATATCTTTTTTCCGGTCGACGATATAGAAATAACCGCGCTCATCCATATAACCAACATCTCCCGTATATAACCATCCGTCACGTAAAACATTCTCCGTTTCATGCGGCTGATTCCAGTATCCTTTCATCACTTGCGGCCCGCGAACAACGAGTTCACCAATTTCGTTCACTTTTGCTTCTTCCCCTGTTTCCAATGATATAATTTTCGCTTCCGTATCTGGCCATGGCACTCCGATGCTTCCTTTTACCCGTTCCCCGTCCCATACAAAATTGCTGTGAGTAACAGGCGATGCTTCCGTCAACCCATATCCTTCAATCAGTTTTCCGCCAGTCAATTTTTCAAATTTTTCCTGAACTTCCACCGGCAATGGTGCTGATCCGCTAATGCATACTTTGATCGATGACAAATCATAGCGCGATAAATTCGGGTGATTTAAAAGCGCAATATACATCGTTGGCGCTCCAGGAAACAACGTTGGTCTTAGTTTTTCAATCGTTTTTAATGTTGTTTCCGCATCAAATTTCGGCAAAAGAATCATTTTATACGCTTGCACAATCGCTAAATTCATGATCGTTGTCATGCCATATACATGGAAAAACGGCAAAACTCCCAAAATCGACTCCGTTCCTTTTCCGCATCGATACATCCAATGAGCGCACATCAACGTATTGGCGATTAAATTTCGGTGCGTAAGCATGGCCGCTTTTGGAACGCCGGTTGTTCCTCCGGTATACTGCAATAACGCGACATCTTCAACAGGGTCGATCTCCACGTTTGGCTCCATTGCGTTCGGACGGGCTATTATTTTGGAAAATAGATGCTGGTCGCTCCGTTCTTCCACTTTGACAATCACTGGCTGCTGCTTCCGCTGCATGAATGGATATAGCCATTTTTTTATCGTTGGCAAATAGTCTTTAATGCTCGTAATAATAAGATGTTTCACTTTTGTATTTGCTTTTACTTTCGCTGCTTTTGGATAAAGCATATCTAATGTGATGAGCACCGTTGCTCCGCTGTCGTTTAGCTGATATTCCAATTCGTGCTCCGTATAAAGCGGATTGGTCTGCACGACAATGCCGCCCGCGAACAGCACACCATAATAGCTGATAACCGCTTGTGGACAGTTTGGCAGCATAATCGACACACGATCCCCTTTTTGCAGTCCGATTTGTTTCAAATAATTTGCCAATGTGAGCGCCTGTTCATAAACTTCACGAAATGTAAGCGTTTTCCCAAAGAAATAAATCGCATCATGCTCGCCAAATTCCGCCGCCGTTTCCCGCAAGTAATCAGGCAATGTTTTATTAGGATAGTCAAGGTGATGCGGAATTTCCGGCGGATAATGAGTAAGCCATGGTTTTTCCATCGTACTCCCCCTTATCAAAAAAATTTCAGATGGTTTATTTTTATTTTATTACACTTTTTTGAATTTTACATCAAAAAAAACGCCCTATCTCATAGGGCGTTAAAAAAACAAATAGATGACGCCGATAAGAACAAAAAACACACATAGTATAAACAATAATTTTGCCAATGTTTCCATCGTTTTGTTTTTCCACGCTAAATAGACGATGCCAATGATCAAAAAAATTCCACATAAAACAAGCAACATTCTTACTAATGTCTCCATCTTTTAACTCCCTTTACCGAATTCCTTCTCCAATAACAAACGATAAGCCGATGGAAATAACCATGGAAATCAGCCCAACCGCCCGATTGTCTTTCGCAATCTCTTCGTCGATATTAAACTTTGGAGTAAGAAACTCATAAATAAAATACGCAACGAGTAGCAAAATAAAGCCATACACTCCCCAGCCGATCATCGCCAGCAGTGATTCATGATGGCGAAGAGCATAGCGAAAAATATTGGCAATACCAAAAATTTTCCCGGCTGTTGCCATCGCCACCGCGACATTTCCTTTTTGAATCTCTTCCCAATTTTTATATTTTGTCACTAGCTCAAATATAGTTAAAAACACGACCATGCATAAAACAGCCACGCTAAAATTGGCGGCAATCTTTACGATTTCGTTTTCCCAAAACGAACTCATCACGTTCTCTCCTCGTCATTTCAGTTCGACAATCGTTACCCCTGTTCCTCCTTCATTTGCTTCACCAAAATGGAAGTTTTTCACAGAGCGATGCTTTTTCAAAAATTCTTGCACCCCTTTGCGAAGCGCTCCTGTCCCTTTTCCGTGAATGATCGAAACGCGAGGATATCCCGCTAAAAGCGCATCATCAATATATTTTTCTAAACGGACTATCGCATCTTCGTACCGTTCCCCGCGCAAGTCAAGCTCCAATCCGACATGATAGTCTTTTCCTTTTACGGTAGCAAGCGGTTTTGTCTCCGTTTTCGGCGCACTGCCGATATATTCTAAATCCCGTTCGTTGATTTTCATCTTTAAAATGCCGAGCTGTACTTGCCACTCATCATCAGAAACCTTTTCCACAAGATATCCTTTTTGATTTAAACTTGTCACTTTTACTTCATCGCCAGGCTGAAAGGCGTGCTGCGTCTGTTTTTTTCTTTCTTTTTTCTTCTTCTCTAATGTTGGAATCGCTTCTTCTAGGCGTTTTTTCGCCTCAATCAGTTCATGCTCTTTAATTTCCGCTTGTTTTTCTTTTTGCATTCGGCGAAGTTCGCGAATAATTCGCTCAGCCTCTTGCTGGGAAGCGCGGACGATGTCGGCTGCTTTCCGTTTCGCTTCTTCTATTATTTCATCGCGTTTTTCATGAAGTTCTTCCCATTTTTGCTCCCAATCGCTGCGGAGTTTTTCCGCTTCCATGCGCGCTTCTTTTGCTTTTTTCTCTTCCTCTTCCGCCCGCTTCTTGCTTTGTTCTAGCGAAGCGATCATATTTTCCACTTTGTTGCTTTCTGCGCTAATATGCGATTTTGCCCGTTCGATAATGCGCTCATCGAGTCCAAGCCGCTTCGATATTTCAAAGGCATTGCTTCGCCCTGGGATGCCAATCAATAACTTATACGTCGGACGAAGCGTTTCGGTGTCAAATTCGACACTTGCATTGATCACGCCGTCACGATTGTATCCGTATGCTTTTAACTCCGGATAATGGGTGGTCGCCACCGTACGTGCTCCGCGCCCGTGCACTTCATCTAAAATGGCGATCGCCAACGCCGCGCCTTCTTGCGGATCGGTTCCCGCACCTAATTCATCGAATAAAACGAGACTTTCATGATCAACGTTGCGTAAAATATCAACGATATTGACCATATGAGAAGAAAATGTGCTTAAACTTTGTTCAATCGATTGCTCATCCCCGATATCCGCATAGACGGAACGGAATACTGCTAATTCAGAACCATCGAGCGCAGGAATAAATAAGCCTGCTTGCGCCATCAATGTCAATAATCCGATCGTTTTTAATGTGACTGTTTTCCCGCCGGTGTTTGGACCGGTAATAACGATCGTTGTATAGTCTTTGCCAAGCTCAATGTCATTCGGAACAACAACGTCCTGGTCAATGAGCGGATGGCGCGCCTGTAATAACCGGATATAGCCGCGATCATTCATCACAGGCTTTGTCGCTTTCAATTTATTGGCATATTTTGCTTTGGCGAAAATAAAATCGAGCTGTGCCAATATGTCGACATTTTCGAGCAATGCTTCCGCGTGTTCGGCTACAATGCTTGTCAACTCCGTTAAAATCCGCTCAATTTCTCGTTTCTCTTTGACACGCGCTTCTTGGAGCTGGTTATTTAATTCTACCACTGCTTGCGGTTCAATAAACAATGTTGCTCCCGAAGCCGATTGATCATGGACGATGCCGCCGTAAACACCGCGATACTCCTGTTTTACTGGAATGACGTAGCGGTCGTTGCGAATCGTAATAATCGCATCAGATAACATTTTTTGCGCCGACTGCGAACGAATGATATTCTCCAATTTTTCGCGCACCCGCGCTTCAGTTGTTCGAAGCTGCTGGCGGATAGAACGCAACCGTTCGCTCGCATGATCCATCACTTCACCATGATCATCAATACAGCGTTCAATGGCCTGTTGCACTTCCGGAAGCGCAGCAAGTTTTTCCGCATAGCCTGCCAAATGAGGAAACTCTTCTTTCTCTTCATGCAGCGATTCAATAAACTGCTTCAATTGCCGGCTTGCAGAAATGGTGCTCGCAATATCTAAAAGCTCATGCGGACTAAGCGTTCCGCCGATTTTCGCACGCTTGAGGCTTGCGCGGATGTCAAAAATGCCGCCGAGCGGAACGTGCCCGCGCAGACGAAGCGCGGCTACCGCCTCGTCTGTTTCTTCTTGCCAGTTTGTGACCTCGGCAAAATGCGAAGAAGGAAATAGTTTTTCTACCTTTTCTTTTCCTAATGACGAAGATACATGTTCTAATAACTGCTCTTTTACTTTATCAAATTCTAATACGTGAAGCACTCTTGTATGCACGGATGAAAAACCTCCATCTGAAAATTGTCAACCAATTCGATTCCGAATACGTTTACCGATTGCGCTGCAAAAAGCTGCGCAACTCTTCAAGAGACCATGTATTGATCACCGTTTCCTTGCGAATCCATCCTTTTCGTGCGGTTATGACCCCTATTTCCATATGGTCAAGCATGTCCAAATGGTGGGCATCTGTATTAATCGCGATTTTTACTCCAGCATCTTGCGCTTTTTTCAAATAGGAATACGACAAATCGAGACGGTTCGGATTCGCATTTAACTCAAGCGCCGTATTCGTTTCCCGCGCCAATTCGATAAGCATGTCTATATCTACGTCATATCCGTCTCGCTTTCCGATTAACCGCCCTGTCGGATGAGCGATCAAATCAACATGACGATTGCGAAGCGCAGCAGCAAGACGCTTCATAATCACGTCACGCGGCTGGGAAAAACTTGAATGAATCGCAGCGATGACAAAGTCAAGTTCTTCGAGAACGCCATCATCGTAATCAAGCGTCCCATCTGGCAAAATATCCATTTCTATTCCAGCCAAAATTGTAAAATCATCATATTTCGCGTTTAACCGTTCAATTTCTTCGCGCTGCCGCTTTAACCGTTCGACCGTCAGCCCGTTGGCGACCTTTAAATATTGAGAATGATCGGTAATCGCCATATAGCGGTAGCCTTTTTTCCGGCATGCTTCCGCCATTTCCTCGATCGAGCACGCTCCGTCGCTCCAAGTAGAGTGCATATGCAAATCTCCTTGAATGTGGGAAAGGCAAAGAAGCGAATAGTCGTCGCGATAGCGGTCGACTTCGGTCCCATCTTCCCTTAGTTCCGGCGGAATAAACGGCAACTGGAAATGGGCAAAAAACGCTTGTTCATCAGAAAATGTTTTCACTTCTCCCGTTTTCACATTTTCTACTCCATACTCACTAATTTTTTCACCGCGCTCTTTTGCCAGCTTCCGCATGCGGACATTATGTTCTTTCGATCCCGTAAAATGATGGAGCGTCGTGGCGAACTGCTCCGGTGTCACTAAACGAAAATCAACAGCAATTTCATACTCATAGCGAAGCTCTAGGGACACTTTCGTATCACCGTTTGCAATCACATCTGAGGCATTCGCTAGCTTCAATAACTGTTCCCGCACAAGATGCGGATCGTTCGTTGCGATAATGAAATCTAAATCTTTCACTGTTTCCTTCATTCGCCGCAAACTGCCGGCACGAGAAAAACGAACGATTCCTTCCATATTTTTAAGCTGATTTTCTATTTCCTCGGCAATCGGCAGCACAAAGGCTAACGGAAGCCGTTCCGGGCGAGAGCCGATTTCTTCAATGGCGGCTAAAAGCTTTTCTTCCGTTTTCTTTCCGAAGCCTGGAAGCTGCTGTACTTTCTGCTCGAGGCAAGCTTCTTTCAATGAAGCAATATCCACAATGCCCAGTTCTTGATATAGCTTTGCGATTTTCTTGCCGCCAAGTCCGGGAAGCCGAAGCAGGGTAAGCAAGCTCTCTGGAATTTCCTGTTTCAATTGTTCAAGAACGCTGGACGTTCCTGTTTCCAAAAATTCATGAATGACGCTTGCCGTCCCCTTTCCGATGCCGGGAATCGCGGTGAAATCGTCTATTTCCGCAATGCTTCGTTCATCAGTTTCCAATGCGCTTGCCGCTTTGCGAAACGCCGCAATTTTAAACGGATTTTCTCCTTTGATTTCCATATATAACGCAATCGTCTCCAGCAGACGAATGACATCTTTTTTATTTCCTTTCATTTTATCCCCACCTATCCGTACAACCCACTACGAAACATAATACAAGTTTTTTATGAAAAAGTACAAAAAAACTTCCCTATGAATATAGAGAAGTTACTATGCCATATAATGAATCCACATTTGCTTCAACATATCAGACAAAAACGGAGTGTGCTTCACAATCACCATTGCCATAAAAGAATGTTGAAGCTTCGTTTGTATGCTTTCAATTGGGATAAGCGCACCAACGTATAAAAGTAAAAATACGATTAAGTACACTTCGATAAATCCCAACGCTCCGCCAGTCCAGCGGTTAATGCTGCGAAGAATCGGCAATTGCGCCACAAAATCAAGCATCGAACCGATGATTTGCAGCACAATTTTCGTTGCGAAGAATAAAATCGCAAATGCGATCGCTCGATAGTATGCTTCATCCAAATGCGTGCTTTCAAACAGCAGTTTGGCCGTCTCCGGGGCGCCGAACGTCGGATACGGAATCCACAGACGCAGCGGCGGCACTAATTTTTCATAATAAAGATAAGCGACGACAAAAGCGATGATAAAGCCGGCCATATGAATAAATTGCAAAATAAATCCCCGTTTTAGACCAATCATAAACCCCATTAAAAGGATAAAGAGCAAAAGAAGATCGACCATTCCGTTACTCATCCTTTTCTTTATGTAGTTTTTGTAAAAGCCGATCATATTCTTCTTTTAATTTTATATAATCATGAACGATGTTAATGGCTGTCAGTACCGCTAGTTTACTAATATCCAATGTCGGATTTTTCTCGCTAATCTCCCGCATTTTATCATCGACAATGGATGCCACTAAACGAATATGGCTTGAGCTTTCTGTGCCAACGATCGTATATTGCTGTCCGTATATATCGACTGTCACCCGCGTTTTTTGTTGCTCCGCCAAATGATTTCCCCCATTCCTCAAAATCCTATTGTTTATCATAACATGAATGCTGATATAATGAAAAGATACGACTACTATGATATGCAAAAGAAAAAACGATAGTGATTAGGAGTGAATGGCCATGGCAAATCACGTCATCACGGCAACAGCGACGATGCTTGAAGAAATGCGGAATCATTACGCTTCCGATATAACCGGACACCTTCCTGCAGGTGCTTTGTTCGTTGCCAAACGGTCCGGCTGCACGATCACCGCTTACCGCACGGGAAAAGTGCTGTTTCAAGGAAAAGAGGCAGAACAAGAAGCGGCAAAATGGATGAAAGAATCGGATCAAAAGGAAGCGCCAGTCCCCCAGCCCCCCTTGGCTGCCGCATCGGCAATCGGCTCCGATGAAGTCGGAACCGGAGATTATTTCGGACCAGTTGTCGTTGCCGCCGCATATGTTGCCAAAGACCAAATGGATGCGATCACAGCAATGGGAATAAAAGATTCAAAACTATTAACGGATGAAGCCATCCGACGGCTCGCCCCGTCGCTTATGAACATGATCCCGAACCAAACGGTTATACTGTCCAATCCAATGTATAATGATTGGCAACGAAGCGGAATGCCGCAAACGAAAATAAAAGCGTTGCTGCATAATGAAGCGATTGGAAAGCTTGTCAAACAGCTTTCCCCTATAGAACCGGAAGCGATTATTATTGACCAATTTATTGAACGGGACTTATATTTTCGCTACCTCGAAAACGAAACAAATGTCGTCCGCGATCATGTGTATTGCTACCCGAAGGCAGAAACGGTTCATGTTGCAGTGGCCGCTGCTTCGATAATCGCCCGCTACGTATTTTTGCAGGAAATGGAGCGATTAAGCAAAGAAGTGGGCATGACATTGCCAAAAGGAGCGGGAGCGCAAGTCGATCAGGCCGCCGCCAATCTTATCCAAACGCATGGGCCTGCCATTCTCGAAATGTGCGCGAAGCTTCATTTTGCTAATACCGAAAAAGCAGCGCGGATTGCTAAAAAATAAACATAAAAAGAGGATGGCTCGAAAAGATCGTTATTAACGACCTTTTGAGTCAGCCTCTCTTTGTTCATACATAGACGAGTAAGTTTAGCTCCCGCTGCCGGTTAGCTTCTCTCCTCCAGCGCCTCAACAACCTTTTCCGCCGTGCTTCTGCTTGATTGCGGGTTTTGCCCTGTAATTAAATTGCCATCACGTACGGAGAAGTCCGTCCATTTTTCACCGTGGACAAAATTGGCGCCTCTTAAGCGCAACGTTGATTCAAGCAAAAACGGCATATATTGGTCTAATTGCACTTCTCTTTCTTCTTCATCTGTAAATGCGGTTACCGTTTTTCCTTTGACAAGCGGTGTTCCGTCTTTATATGTTACATTGACAAGCCCGGACGGACCGTGACACACAGCGCCAATGATTCTTCCATCTTCGGCAAATTGCTGCAGGACGTATTGCAATGTTTCATTATCTGGAAAATCGAACATCGTCCCATGACCGCCAGGAAGGAAAATCGCATCAAATCCAGTTGCATCGTCTTCGCTTAAGCGGGCCGTATTTTTCAACTCTTTTTCAGCTTCTGCCCAAGCTGGATCTTTTTCTTCAATGCTGCGCGGATCAAGCGGCACTTCCCCGCCTTGGATGCTTGCCACTTTCACGTCATATCCTTTTTCTTTAAAGACAAGATATGGAACGGCGAACTCCTCAAGCCAAAGCCCCGTTTTATGATCGTCGGTTATCGTTGTATGGTTGGTAACCACCATCAGCACACGCTTGCTCATTGGTTATTCCTCCTTGTATCGAATTCGTAATTTTATCATAGATTACCTTTCACAAAAGCACCAATAAATATGCTCAAAAAAAAGCGGGCTCCTTGCCAGAGCCCCTCCTTTACTTCATAAACGGCCACCAGTTTGCCTTGCCGAATGTTTTGACCATCACCGGCACGAACAGCGGCAGTACAACAAGCGCGTATAAAATTAATCCAGTCAGCACAATCGTCGCGATTTGCAAGAGCGACAAGACGCCGGACGGATACATTGCCGCAAACGTCCCGCCTAAAATAACAGCGGCCGAAATAATAACCGTTCCCATATTGCGCATCGCCAACAGCATCGCTTCCTGCACCGGTTTGTCACGATATTCGTTGAAGCGGTCCATCAAGAAAATGCTGTAGTCGATGCCAAGCGCGATTAAGATGACAAACGCGAAAAACGATACCGCCCAGTTCAAACCGGCGTAGCCAAGCCCATTGACGAAAATAAGCTCGGTTACTGCCATCGATGTGTAGTACGTCAAAATAAGCGATAAAATTAAATACATCGGCATAATCAACGAACGAAGCAAAACGATTAAAATAAGCGCAATGCCGGCAAGCATCAACACAACGGTGCGGGAGTAGTCATTCGACGAAATCGTGTGCAAATCGGAATAAATGCTCGTCACTCCGCCAACGGCAACTTTTGCATTTTCGAGTTTCGTATCTTTCACCGCACGCTCAACTGCTTGTTTAATATCATCGATTTTGTTCAACGCCGATGTGGAATACGGGTTTTCATCGAAAATCACATCAAACGTCACGACTTTTTTGTCTTTGGACATATACGCATCTTGCGCTTTGGCAAATTCTTTGCTCTCAAGCACTTGTTTCGGCAAATACCAGCCTGTCATTTCTTTGTTTGGCGAAGACGCAAGCTCGGATAAATAGCTTTCTGCGGAACCTAGGCCTTTCGATACTTTCCGAAGACCGTCGGCACTTTGATCAAGCCCTGTAATTAATTGACTCATTTGCCCGTCTAATTGGGAAAATCCTCGCAGCAGCTGTTCTTGCCCAGCGTTCACTTCGCTTAATCCATTCGACAGCTGCGGAAGACGCCCGATTACTTGACGCTGTCCATTTGCTGCTTTATCCATCCCTTTTTGCAGCTCGTCAAGCCCGGCGATCAGTTTGGTCATCCCATCAATCAACGCTTTTTGGCCGCTGATAAGCTGCACAAACGAGCCGTTCGCTTGACGGACTCCAGCGCTTGCCTGTTTGAGTGCGGTATTTAATTGCGTAAAACCTGCAGTCATTTGCTGGGATCGTTGCGCTAATCCCGCTGCAATCATTTTTGTTCGCTGATATTCCGGATCCTGTTGCAGCTCTGGATGTGTTTGCTCTATATGATTCAACGATGCGCTCACCGAGGATAATTGCTCCGATAGGGTGTTCATGCCGTCTTGCAGTTGTTCATACTGGCTGATAAGCGAAGAGAGCCCGGCACCCGCCTTTTCATATCCTTGCAGCAACTGCTCAGCGCCTCGCTTTAACTTTTTCGCATTATCCTTGATTGTTGCCAATCCTTTTTTGATTTCGCCAGCTCCCATCGAACCGCTGCGAATGCCTTGTTCAATTTGCGCAAGTCCTTTTTGGAGGTCGCTAACACCCATTTTGAGCCGCTTCGTTCCTGATGCAAGCTCTTCCATACCGTTTGTCGCTTGTTTTAATTTTGGCGCGGATGCGGAAAGCTGTTTGCCCGCTTGACTTAGTCCAGAGCTGATTTTCTCAATCCCTTCTTTTCCTTGTCCAAGACCATCTTTTAAGCTTTTCGCTTGCTCGGTGACAAACAATTGTTCAATTGGCTCCCCAGTCGGGCGTGTAACAGAACGCACTTTGTCGATACCATCGATTTTTTCGACTTCACGGCTGATTTTTTCAATAAGGGCAAAATATTCTTGCGAGTTCATCGCTTCATCGTTTTTCATGACGATTTGCGTTGGCATCGCTTCACCAGGATTAAAATTTTTAGCGATAATATTGAACGCTTTAACAGACGCATAGTCGTCACCAATTTCTTCAAGGGAATCAAATGACAAATCCCCATCATACGTTGCCAACACCGGAACGGTAATAACCGCAACGATGCCTAACGCAATGAGCGGTCTGGCAAACGCAAACCGTCCCGCGGCATCCCATAAGCGGCTTTGTTTATGCTCTAAATTTCCTTTCGCCGGCCAAAACAGATTTGGACCAAGCACCGCCATAAAAAACGGCACCAACGTCATCAGCGCAACAAGGAGCACCGCTACCCCAACCGCCACCGCGGCAGCCGATTGATATAACTTAAACGTTGATAATCCAATTGCGGCAAACCCGATCATCACCGCAATTCCGCTGAACAATACCGTTTTTCCAGCGGTGCGGTACGTGGCGACAATCGCATCCGTGCGGTTTTCGTGCTGCGAAAGTTCTTCCTTAAACCGGCTTAACAGCAAAATACAATAGTCCGTTCCGATTCCAAACAGCACGGCAACTAAAAAGATTTGCGTAAACGTAGAGAGCGGAAAATTCACTTGATCCACGAGAAAAGCGACAATCGACTGTGACACTAAATACGTCATCCCAACGGTGATAAGCGGAATGAGTGGCGCGACAAACGAACGGAACACGACAAGCAACACCACTAAAATAAACACAACCGTAATGCCTTCCGTCTTTTTCAACCCTTTCTGCGAGCTGACGACAACGTCTTCGTCAATCATCCAGCCACCCGTGTAATAATGTTCGACAGAAATGTCATCAATCGCTTTGTAAAGCGCCTTGCTTATTTCTTTCGCGCTTCTTCCGTTCCGCTCCAGCTTCACGGACGTTAAAATCGTCGTGCCATCTTTAGAAACAAGTTGATCTTTCAATTCCTTTTCTTTAAACGGGGAGATAATCTCGGTAATTCCGAGTTTCTCTTTTTGCGCTTCCAACTGTTTAACGGCGCGCTCCGCTTCCTTCCAATCGTTGTCCGTCAGCCCGCCTTTGCGGTAAAACACAAGTGCTGTTGACAGTTCGCTTCCTTTGTTCTCCTTCTTTTGCACTTCGTTTAAAATATCCATCGCAAGCGAAGACGAGTAGCCTTTTGGCACGCTAAGCTGCCCTTTCTCGCGGACAAGATCGGCCATGTTCGGCGCCGTCACAATAAGGATGACAGCAACGACAATCCACGCCAACAGCACAAACCATTTTCCTTTGACGATTCCTCTCACGATGCCCCCTCCATCTCTTGCAAAATGCAGGCAAGCTTTTCATACGTTTGAATAAACGTTTCAATTTCTCTCTCCGAAAATTTGGTTATGAACGATTCGACTAATTTATGAATTTTTTCTTCCGTTTCCGTAATCCATTCGTCCCCTCGCTCCGTCAGCGTCAAATAAACAACCCTGCGGTCGTTTTGATCGCGCGTGCGTTGAATCAAGCCTTTTTTGACAAGGCGGTTCGTCATCGCCGTAATCGCGCTTTTGTTTACGCCAAACAAGGACGCAAGCTCGGTTGATGTGCATTTTGCTTTCTTTTTTATGTAGCGAAGCAGGTAATATTGGTCGTTTGTCATATCCTCATCAAGCTCGCACTTCACGAGCGCTGCCGCTTTTTTCATCACGATAAAGGAAACAGATAAATATCGTTCTACTAAATCATGAATGTTTCTATACCGCAAGCTATCACTCCTCTTTGTAAAAAATAGTTCAATTATTTAACTATTTAATAATGTAACAATCTCCTAGAAAAAAAGTCAACTGAGAGATTTTCTTTTTCCAAAAAAAAAATGATATAAGGAGAAGTTCCATACAAGATTTCATTTCGCAACAAATAAAGCGAAATTTAAAAAACAATATATCGCCATTTTAGACGTCGTGATCTCACAATTGTCCTATCTTTATTCTCATTATTTATCTTATCACCACAGGCATCCGTACTCTTTGCTCATTTCCCGTTTTCACTTGTTATATTGTTGAATCCATTCTTCTAAGTGTACTGCCGTTCCATCCGTCTTTGCCATTTTTCTCATATATTCCAAGTCTAATCGTTCAGCGTGAAGAAAAAGCATTCTTTTTCCCCATTCGCAATCCGAAGTAGATTTCCAATGAACACAAGCTCGCAAGCGATCTAAAATAATATCTTCAATGCCAATCACATATACTTTTAATCCGTCTTTCATTCGCAACTCTATCACTTTATCGTAATCAGCGTCTTCTAGCATATCATTTGGAATTTCAATGCTTATCATCAATTCTTCGTGATACCAATGCCGTCCCGCTGGTGTGAAGCCTAACTGTACAAGCAAATCACCAGCACGTTTTCGATCGCTAACAATAAGATCGATATCAACGGTCGTGTAATCGCTTCTTGTGTATATTTCTACCGCTAATCCTCCCACAATAATTGGACGAATGCGGTAAGGTTCTAGGAGTTTGGTCAAAATGGCCGTCACTTGCACCATTTTTTCAAACGAGGTTTTGGAACGAAGCGTACGAAGTCTTTGTTTTGCTTCCTCAATCGAATTCATAATACCACACCCGCTTGCTCAAGTATTTTACTTTTCCTTCTATTTCTGCCTTTTTCCATTTTTTTTTACATAGGTCATCTAATATTTTAGCTTCGTTTTCATCACGAGCCCGTGTACGGATATTGCGCTCTTTTCCTTTTGTCTGCAATATGTCCCGTTCCACATCACTTTTTTTCTCCAAAATCCACTCACTCAATTCAGAAAAATCCATTTTTTTCATTATGTCATCACTCCGAATCGCTTATATAGTTTTATTATACCTTTTTATCCCATATTCTGCCCACGACAATCGCTATCCAAAAAATATAATGAAGGATGTAAACAGTGTGATCAGCGCAATAATGTCTGCAGAATTCACCAAATATCCCCAGAACGTATTGGACGCCACAGGTTTTATATTATGCTCTAGACGATACTCATTGATTTTCAACTGCTGTTCGAGATGATTTTTATACATTTTTGGCACCTTTTCCTCAGAAAGCTGGGCTTCCATTTCCTTTATCTCCGAAACAACTTCTGCCTTCCAGTTTGCCGGTTCTTTATATGTTGCTTTTGTAATCAGCGCTCCCGCTAATGCCGACAAGGCAAGAAGCCCGATCATGAACCATGTGCCAATACGGCGGTAAATTTTCATATTTTCGTTTTGAATTAATGAAAGAATGCTAGACAATTTCATTCCCTCCCGTCATTTCTAAAAATCTTTCTTCCAACGATTTCGTAAGAACTTGAATGCCATATACTTTGATATTTTCTGACACTAAGGCGGCATTCAAGCTTGGTATTTCCTTATAATCGATGGAAACTTCAATTCCTTGCTTTGCCGGTGTGATGTTCATATGAGGATAGATGTTTTTGATCACGGTTAGCGCTTGTTCCACCGGCTCTACGGTAAGCAGCACTTTTTGAGCTTGTTTGGACAGTTCTTGAACCGATTCAATTCCTACTAATCTTCCATGTTGAATAATCGCAAAGCGGTCGCACATCATTTCCATTTCCGATAGAAGATGGCTTGAAACGATGATCCCCAGCCCTTCTTCTTTCGCCAGCTTGCGCAAGTAGTCGCGGATTTCGCGGATGCCGGCGGGATCGAGCCCGTTTGTCGGTTCATCCAAAATAAGCAAAGATGGCCGGTGAAGCAATGCCTGCGCTAATCCTAATCGCTGTCTCATTCCAAGCGAGTACGTTTTTACTTTGTCATGAATTCGTTTTTCCAAGCCGACTAGCTTGACAACTTCATTGATGCGCTCTTTGGTGACCCCTTTTGTCATGCGCGCATAATGTAGCAGATTTTGGTATCCGGTTAAAAATTTATACATCTCCGGATTTTCGACAATAGCGCCGACATGCTGAATCGCTTTTTCAAAGTCTTTTTGAATACTGATTCCATTGATCAGCACTTCGCCGCTGGTAATTCCCATCAGTCCGACAATCATGCGAATCGTTGTTGTTTTTCCGGCTCCGTTCGGCCCAAGAAATCCAAACACTTCCCCTGGAAATACCTCGAGCGACAAATCATGGATAATTGTTTTCTTGCCAATATCTTTTCTGACATTTTTCAATTGCAAAAGCGGATTCATGGTTATTCCTCTCCCTTATAAATTTTTTTCAGCCGGTTTACTACACTATCGCGGCTTGTTTCTCTTAATTCATCGACGCGGACGCGCTCCGCCACTTTTCCATCGCGGAGGAAAATCGCCTCATCCAGCAATGGTTCGACTTCATCGATTTCATGCATCGTCATCACCATCGTCTGCCGTTCTAGATCGACAAATGAAATCAGTCCTTTGACAATGGATTCGCGCACCATCGGATCAAGGCCGGACAGCGGTTCATCCATCAATAAAATCGGCGCTTCCCGCGCTAACGTAAAAGCGATTTTCGCGCGGCCGCGTCCACCTTTGGACAGCTGTCTTAGCTTTTTGTCAGGCTGGATTTCCATAAACTCTAAAATGTCATACGCTTTTTCTGTGCGGAAATCACTAAATTGCGAAGCGTAAAACTCCAGCATATCCTGAACCGTAAAGCTGTCATAATAGACGTCCAATTCCGATAAATACGCGACTTTGCTGCTGATTTTTCTCGTTGCTTCCATCCCATCTACCAGCACTTTTCCTTTCGTAGGAAAAACGAGTCCGGCAATCAATTTCAAAAAAGTCGATTTGCCGCTGCCATTGGCGCCAAGGACGCCGATGATTTTTCCTTTCTCCAAGCTTAGAGAAACATCATCGAGCGCCGTAACGCTGCCAAACTTTTTTGTCACATGCTCAAATTGAATCATTGCTCTCCCCCCTGTAGTTTTTCAATGAGGTAATCATATCGTCCAGCGTAAATCCCAGCTCTGTCATGTTCCGTATAAAATCAGCCACAATATCCCGCTTTAGCTGTTCACGCAACCGTTCGATGACTTCCACATTTTCCGTGACAAACGTTCCTTGACCGCGCCGCGTTTCCACAATCCCCATCCTCTCCAGTTCACTATATGTGCGCTGTATCGTATTCGGATTCACTCCTGTTTCCACTGCCATCTCGCGGACAGACGGCAGCTTATCTCCCGCCTTCCATTCATTTCGTACAATCTTTTTATTTATTTTTTCCATTATTTGTATATAAATAGGTTTCGTTGTATCAAACTCTTCTACCACGATGCTTACACCTCAACTTTTCTGTCAATTAACCAAATAGAAGCGCAAAATACGAGAACAGCCATAATACCGTAAAAAACGCCTGCTCCTATTGATATAGTTTCAATCTTTTGGATCATTATCCAGCCCTCAGTCGCATTGTGCTCGAACGTAATCCCCGGCACTGCTATTTTTTCCCATCCCGTTAACCATTCGAATATGTTTGTTTTCATAAACTGCGAAAATAGCCAGCCTAACAGAAAATAAATAAGCGCAACGATCAGCCCCGAGAGTTTTGGAATCATTTGTTTACAGATGAGGTAAATCACCCAATAAAACAAACACAAGACCGCCATATGGACAGATAGCAGCACAATAGACAGAACCGCCAGCACACCGCTTTGGATAAAAAGCTCATGATTCCACATTTCCTCATGGAAATACCTCTCTTTTATTCCAAGCGATGCAATGTAGGTAAATAGCACTGAAACAAACAGGGAAACAAGCAGGCTGCCAAACGCGATCAGCAGTTTGGCGCTTACCAATCGAAATACCGGCTGCGGGGTGTGAAGCCATAAATGAAGCCGCTTCGTTTCTGTTTGCAAGCTGAGAGCCATAAATATCAACATATAAAAAGCATGCAAGCATGTGACAATCAATGATGGAACAAACATCGCTATCGGCTCATCGTATTTTAGAGCGAATAAATATGCCACTATATTAACGGCGATCACGATTCCAACCGTAGTCCATATCCACAGTTTCGAGATGCGCCATTCTTTTTTTAATAAGCCAATCCACGGATTCATTCTTATCCCTCCAATAACAGTGAATTAGTGTTCTAGTTAGATAGTACACTAGTTCAAAATAAAACGTCAACCAATTTTTTACGGCAACAAGACACATTTTCGCCTCTTCATTCGTAATACCATACCCGTTTGTTCAAGTATAAAACAGAAACGCTACCTTCGCTGCTACATGAAACTCCTCTCTTTGCAAAAAATCCCCCGCCTTATGTTTCCGCATAAGACGAGGGATTCTATTTATCCGCGCAATGTCGCGCCGAATTGCTGTTCCACTGCTTGGATCACTTTTTCATGAACGGCGGTTACTTCTTCGTCTGTTAATGTGCGTTCCGGATCATAATAACGGAGCGAGAAGGCGATCGATTTTTTGCCGTCTGGGAGGCGGTCACCCTGGTAGACGTCGAAAATGGATACTTCTTTTAATAGCTCGCCGCCCGCTTCGATAATCGCTTTTTGCAGCTCGCCGGCGACAACGTTTTCATCGACGACAAGGGCGATATCGCGGGTGATCGACGGGAAGCGCGGAATCGGCGAGTAGCGAATATCCTCGACTTCCGCGTTTAATAAGTCGGTCAAGGCAAGTTCAAAGACATATGTTTCTTTTAAATCATATTCTTTTTGCACGACCGGATGGAGCTGACCGACAAACCCAATCGTCTTGCCATCTAGCAAAATATGAGCGGTGCGTCCCGGATGCATATGCTCGCGTTTCGCTTGTTTATATTCAATGCGGTTCGTTAAGCCTAGCAATTCGAACAATCCGTCTAAAATGCCCTTGGCTACATAGAAATCAACCGCTTTTTTCTCGCTCTGCCATAAGTGGGCATGCCATACGCCTGTTAAGACTCCAGCGAGACGTTCTTTTTCACTTGGCAGTTCATTCTCGCCATTGGCGAGATATACCGCACCTGTTTCATAGACAGCGACGTTTTCGACTTGGCGCGCGCGGTTGTAGCTCGCTACTTCCAACAGATGAGGCAGCAAGCTTTGACGAAGGACGCTGCGCTCTTCGCTCATCGGCAGCGCCAAGCGGATCGGTTCCGCCGTTTCTAACGCGAACATCATCGCTTTTTCCTCGCTTGTCAGAGAGTACGTAATCGCTTGGAACAGGCCAACGTCTTCTAAGTAACGGCGCACTTGCCGGCGTTTTGCTTGATAAGGGGTCAATTTGCCCGGTTTTGCTTCCGCGACTGGCAAGGTTGCCGGCAGACGGTCATAGCCGTACAATCTCGCTACTTCTTCAATAATATCTTCTTCAATCGAAATATCCCGACGGCGTGATGGAACGGTAATCGTAAATGTTCCGTTATCTTCGGTAAACGCAAATTGCAAGTTCGTTAAAATCGTTGCGACTTCGTCTTTCGTAATCATCGTGCCGAGCACGCGGTTAATGCGGTCCAACGTAATGGTGACCGTCACTTCTTTCTCTTTTAACGTATTGACTTCAACAACGCCGCCAACCACTTCACCGCCAGCGTACTCTGCCATTAACGCGGCGGCGCGGTCGAGTGCTTCTTTTGTCCGTGCCGGGTCAATGCCTTTTTCAAAGCGCGTGCTTGCTTCACTGCGCAAGCCGTGATCTTTCGATGCTTTGCGAATGACAGGGCTCGTGAAATAAGCCGATTCGATAAACACCGTTGTAGTGTCATCTCGTACTTCGGAATTCGCACCGCCCATGACGCCAGCCAACGCCACTGGCTCCGTACCGTTTGTAATCACAAGGTGGTCTTCCGTTAACGTACGCTTCGTATCATCCAATGTGACAATTGTTTCACCTGCTTTCGCGCGGCGGACAACAATCTCCTTCGAACCGAGACGGTCATAGTCAAACGCATGAAGCGGCTGGCCGTACTCCAGCAAAATGTAGTTCGTAATATCGACCACGTTGTTATGCGGACGGATTCCTGCCGCCATCAGGCGCGTTTGCATCCAAAGCGGCGATGGGCCGATTTTCACGTTTTTCACAATGCGTCCTGCATATAATGGATTGTCTTGGGGCGCATCGACGCGCACAGAAATATAATCATGGACATTTTCGTTATTTTCTTGAAGCTCAATGGTTGGAAGTTTCACGTCTCTCCCTAAAATCGCCGCCACTTCATATGCGACGCCAATCATGCTTAAGCAATCGGCGCGGTTTGGCGTAAGTCCAAGTTCTAACACTTCATCGTCTAAATTTAATAATTCCAATGCATCGGCGCCAACCGGTGCGTCGCTTGGAAAGACGAAAATGCCATCAGCGTACTCTTTCGGAACTAATTTTGATTCAACACCGAGCTCTTGCAAGGAACAAATCATGCCGTTTGATTCTTCTCCGCGCAGTTTTGCCCGTTTAATTTTCAAATTGCCTGGCAAAACTGCACCGACTTTCGCAACCGCTACTTTTTGCCCTTTGGCGACATTTGGGGCACCGCAAATAATTTGCACCGGCTCGCCTTCTCCGATATCAACGAGACATTTGCTCAATTTATCGGCGTTTGGATGTTGTTCGCGCTCAAGCACATGTCCAACGACAACGCCTTTTGCCCCTTTATTCAATACTTCCACACTTTCGACTTCAATGCCGCTTTTGGTGATGAGGTCGGCTAGTTCTTTTGCTGTTATTCCCGTAAGGTCTACATATTCTTGCAGCCATTTATAAGAAACAAACATCGGTCAAACCTCCCTTTTACACACGATGGAATTGTTGTAAGAAACGAATGTCATTTTGATAGAAATGGCGGATGTCATCAATGCCGTATTTGAGCATCGCGATGCGCTCTGGTCCCATGCCGAACGCGAAACCAGTATATTTTTTCGAATCAAATCCGGCCATTTCTAATACGTTTGGATGGACCATGCCGGCGCCTAAAATTTCAATCCATCCTGTCCCTTTACATACGCTGCAGCCATGTCCGCCGCAATGGAAACAAGATACATCGACTTCGACTGACGGCTCGGTGAATGGGAAAAAGCTTGGACGGAAGCGGATTTCGCGGTCTTTGCCAAACATTTTGCGGGCAAACTCGCGCAGCGTTCCTTTCAGGTCGCTCATGCGAATGTTTTCATCGACAACAAGCCCTTCGATTTGCGTAAATTGATGCGAGTGAGTCGCATCATCGTTGTCGCGGCGGTACACTTTTCCCGGGCAAATGATTTTCACCGGACCGCGCCCTTGATGTTTTTCCATCGTGCGCGCCTGCACCGGTGACGTATGGGTACGAAGCAAAATTTCTTCCGTGATGTAAAATGAATCTTGCATATCGCGCGCCGGGTGGCCTTTTGGCAAGTTCAACGCTTCAAAATTGTAGTAGTCTTTCTCGACTTCTGGTCCTTCGGCAATCGTATAGCCCATGCCGATGAATAAGTCTTCGATTTCTTCAATGACGCGCGTGAGCGGATGATGATTTCCTCTTCTGACCGGACGGCCTGGAAGCGTGACATCAATCGCTTCCGCTGCTAATTTTTTCTCGACTTCCTCTTGTTCGAGCTTTGCTTGCTTTGCTTCTAACGCGCTTTGAATCGCCTGGCGCACTTCGTTGGCAAGCGCGCCTATTACCGGACGCTCTTCTGGCGATAATGCCCCCATGCCGCGGAGCACTTCGGTAATCGGGCCTTTCTTGCCAAGATAAGCGACACGCACCTCATTGAGTGCTTTCAAGTCACTGGCTTGTTCAATTTTTTCAAGCGCTTCCTGTTGAAGCTGCTGCAACCGTTCTTTCATGGAAAATTCCTCCTTTTCTTCAATCAAATAAACGAAATGCTTCTTCTACTGCCCATGCTTGATGCTCATGAAGCAACACTTTTCGAATATCTTTACGTGAAATCCACACTAGTATGTTCTATAAAAAAACTCGCCCCTTGCCATAAGGGACGAGTGCACTCGCGGTACCACCCTTGTTAACAGCGCAAAAAGGCGCTGTTCGCTTCATTGTGATAACGGCATAGGCCGGAACACCTTTACATTCCGCAAGCGCGGAATGGTCCCGGTGTCAACTCCAGAGGTGAATTCACTTGCTTCTACCATAAAAACGCTCCCAGTCTACGGCGTTTTCTCCCTGGATGGCGAGTGGCAAGCTACTCTTCTCTTTCATCGTTGTTTTCTATATTTCCCTATTTTTATATTATCTTTATATCCCGTATGTTCCGATAAATAATGCTGTATTATATTATAAGCAAACAGCGAACATCGCGCAACACACACAATCTATATGAAAACAGCCTATGCTTTTGCGTCTTGTAAATGATAAAGCAAAATCCCGGCAGCGACGGCAACATTTAACGACTCGGCCTGTCCATAAATCGGAATGTATAAATTTTTCGTCGTCATTTGCAGCAATTTCTTATGAACCCCGCTTCCTTCATTGCCGACAAGCAAGGCAAACGGACGCGCCGGTTTGATATGACGATAATCTTCCCCATTTTCCAGCGCTGTTCCGTAAATCGCGACATTTTTTTCGCACAGACGCTCGATCCATTCACGGAGATTTCCGCGAATAATCGGCAGATGAAAAAGCGAACCTTGGGTAGCGCGGATGACTTTCGGATTATACAAGTCAGCGCATCCTTCGCCAAGAATAACGGCATCGATTCCAGCCGCATCGGCGGTGCGGATCATTGTGCCGATGTTGCCCGGGTCTTGTACGGCGTCAATCAGAAGCACATTCGCCTGCGTCCAGTCTATATCGCCATAGGAAAACTGTTCGCATACGGCCGCGATTCCTTGCGGCGTTTCCGTATCACTGATCGCTTTCATCACTTCTTCCGTCACGATCGTTACAGGAAGGTGGCCCGCATTCCAGCTTGGCGGAATCTCCTTTTTTTCGTCAACAATCAGTTCAACAAGAGGCGCATGGCTCTTTAGCGCTTCTTCGACTAAATGAAAACCTTCAATTAGAAATAACCCCATTTTTTCCCGGCCTTTTTTCGTGAGCAGTTTTTTCCATTCTTTCACTTGCGGATTTTTGGTGGACTGGATTCGTTTCAACGTTCACTTCCCCTTTACGCCCCAATGCTTGGCAATAAACTCATCGCGTCCTGATGCGGCGCGGTCTTCTTTATAATGCTTTGGGTTTTTCTTATGGTAGTTTTGGTGATATTCCTCGGCCGGATAAAACTTTGTTGCCGGCAAAATCTTCGTGACGATCGGCTTGGAAAACTTCCCGCTTTCCTCAAGCGCCCGTTTTGATGCTTCCGCTTTTTGCCGCTGCTCTTCATTATGGTAAAAGATCGCTGTCCGATATTGCGGGCCGCGGTCATGAAACTGTCCGCCGTCATCGGTCGGATCAATTTGGCACCAATACAGTTCAAGCAATCGTTCGTATGGAAAAACGTTTGGATCAAATGTAATCTGCACCGCTTCGTAATGCCCTGTCGTTCCCGTTTTCACTTGTTCATATGTCGGGTTTTCGACATGTCCGCCCGTATAGCCGGAAACAATGCCGTATATTCCATCGAGTTCTTCAAATGGAGTGACCATGCACCAAAAACAGCCTCCGGCAAATGTTGCTTTTTCCATGTTTCTCTCTCCTCCATGTAAAATCGTATTTTTCATTATAGCAAAAATTACAGCGATCAAACACCAAACAAAACAAATCAAATCAACAAACAATTTGTTTTCATTTTTGCATTTCTCATACATATTCAGAAAAATTCCCGTTAAAAATAAGCTTGTACTATATATAGAGGGGTGAATGGAATGGATTTAAACTTGCGCCATGCAGTTATACAAAATATCGCCAATAACACGAAGGAGCAATTGGAAGATACGATTGTTGATGCGATTCAGCGTGGAGAGGAAAAATATTTGCCGGGGCTCGGCGTCCTCTTTGAAGAGATTTGGAAACATTCGAGCGAGCAACAAAAAGAGGAAATGCTTACAACACTGGAACAAGCAGTCAAACAACATGCATAAAAGGGAAGTTTTTTCGCTTCCCTTTCCTCCTTCACCGCTATCATTCGAATCCGTTTATAATCCGCAATCCATACGCCATCCCTAACTCAGACACAAACGATAACTTTTCATCATATGTATCCGCATTCCATACATTCACAGAAACCAATTTCTCTTCCCCCCTAAGTTTGTTATGCTAATATATGTTTTTTCATTCCCGCATCTCTATCTTTCACGAGAACATCTGCCGGAAGCCCACTGCTTTAGCTGTGGGAGGAAGGCGGGGTTTATATTTTCAGTATATATTGAATTTTTCGTTCAATATAAGTACACTGGATTTAGAAAGGTAGGTGAATCAAGAATGCTCTGCACTCTCAAGATTAAATTAATGCCAACTCTTGAACAGTTTCATGCGCTGCTGGAAACAATGAAACGGTTTAACCAAGCATGCAACTATATTAGCGAGATTGCTTTTCGCTCCAGAACCTTTTCCAAAACGAAAATCCAGCGGCTTTGACAGACCGTCAAGGGATCAGTTTTGTTGTCGAGCTTGTGGGTACGCTGCCCCTGCCGACAACGTGGCTGCGGAAAACATCCGCAGGGCTGCTGTCAACCAGCCGAACGCGGCAGCCAATTAGGCTAGTTGCAAGCCCACGGCTTTAGCCGTTGGGTAGTTGACTTCTGTAATCCCTTCGCTAAAAAGAAAAGCCGACATTGATTTGCCGGCTTCTCTTCGCTGATCATTCGAATGTAATTTGTTTAACTTTTTCCGCGTCTAAACGCTTGATGACTTCGACAAGCAGCTTCACGGTATTTTCATAGTCATCGCGGTGCAAAATCGCAGCATGAGAATGGATGTAGCGCGTTGGAATCGTAATCGTCAGCGATGGAACTCCGCTTGCCGTCAAATGGATTGCGCCGGCGTCGGTGCCGCCTCCTGGCATTGCATCAAAATGATACGGAATGTCGAGTTCTTCGGCAACATCGATGACAAATTCGCGCAAACCGCGATGCGATACCATTGTTGCATCGTATAAGACGATGTGCGGTCCTGCACCAAGCTTGCCCATCGCTTCTTTTTCTGAAACCCCTGGCGTATCGCCGGCAATGCCGACGTCCACAGCAAAAGCGATATCCGGCTGAATGGAATGCGCCGCTGTTCTCGCTCCGCGCAAACCGACTTCTTCTTGCACCGTTCCAACACCGTACACGATGTTTGGATGACCCGTATCTTTCAGTTGTTTTAACACGTCGATCGCAACCGCACAGCCGATGCGGTTGTCCCATGCTTTCGCAAGCAGCATTTTTTCATTATTCAACACGGTAAATTCAAAATACGGAACGATCGAATCACCCGGGCGAACGCCCCATTCCATTGCTTCTTCACGGCTTGTCGCTCCGATGTCGATGAACATATCTTTGATTTCAACCGGTTTTTTTCGCGCTTCCGGAGGCAAAATATGCGGCGGCTTCGAGCCAATCACACCTGTAATTTCGCCTTTTTTCGTTAAAATCGTCACGCGTTGAGCCAGCATCACTTGTCCCCACCAGCCGCCCAACGTTTGAAAGCGGATAAATCCTTTCTCATCGATTTGCGTCACCATGAAACCAACTTCGTCTAAATGCCCAGCGACCATAATTTTCGGGCTGTCGCTATCGCCTTTCTTTTTCGCAATCAAGCTGCCAAGACCGTCTGTCGTTACTTCATCGGCATAAGGAGCTATGTACTTTTTCATCACTTCGCGCGCTTCCCGTTCGTTTCCTGGAACGGCTTTCGCGTCCGTCAATTCTTTGAGCATCGTTAATGTTTCATCTAGCTTTGCCATTATGAAACCCCTTTCTTTTTTCATCCTCATTATTATACACGAAACAACAGGAATGTACAAAATTGGTTAATAATTCTGATTTTGCCGCTCATGATTAACTTGATTTTTTTGTTTATAGGCTTGTTCGATTTCTTCCATAGAAAAGCCTAGCTGGCCGCCAAGCAGCAAATACTCGGTAAACAGTCGGTTATAGCTTTGCCGTGATTTCGTTTTTCTAAACTCATCCGCCGCTCGAAAAACAACGAGAAATTGCTCGACAAGTGGCAAAGTAGCCAATTGCGGCGGAATCTCGGAATATAGAAAATCACACTCCAAGCCGAGCGATAAAATAAAATGAAGGCCATCGACGTATTCTTCGAGCACCTTTTCTCGCGGAGACGGCGGCTTCACACTCCAAAATTTGAAACAGCGTGTTTCATTCGCAAGTTCGCCAATTTCGACAAGTAAAGCAAGTATTTTTTTATCAAACAAATCTTCCTCCTGTAATCCGTGTTGCGCTTCAATGCGCTCATCCAACTGCCGCTGCAGCGAGTAAAGTGACGATAAATCCATATTTTTCTCCTCCTATAAGTAAAAAATAATACATGTCATTGCTTCGATGGCAGCAATAAGCGGCAATCCGTAACGAAAGGAACGATGTTTCGTTTTGTGGCGGAACAAATGCATGCCAACGGTTGTGCCGATCGCGCCGCCAATGATAGAAATGAACCAGATCGTACTTTCGGCAATGCGCCATTTTCGATGCTTCGCTTTATATTTGTCAGCTGCCATCGTGAAAAAACCGATGAGATTGATGAACACAATATATTGTACCATGTTGATTTTTCCTTTCTATAAAAAATGGCCATCCCCATAAGCGAGAATGGCCATTGCTTCATTCATTATTGAAGTTTGCTTTTTGCAAGTTCTGCAAGTTGTGCAAACGCAGCTTGGTCGTTTACCGCCAAGTCTGCTAACATTTTGCGGTTTACTTCTACACCCGCTAATTTCAAACCGTGCATAAAACGGCTGTACGAAAGACCGTGCATGCGTGCTGCTGCGTTGATGCGCGTAATCCAAAGTTTGCGGAAATCGCGTTTCCGTTGACGACGGTCGCGATACGCGTACATTAACGATTTCATTACTTGTTGGTTTGCGACTCTATATAAAGCATGTTTCGCTCCGAAATAACCTTTTGCTAATTTCAGCACTTTTTTGCGACGTCTGCGCGTTACCGTTCCACCTTTAACACGTGGCATATATATTCCCTCCTATATGTCTCCATTATTTCAAGTTGTCAAGCAATTGACGAATGCGTTTAAAGTCGCCAGGAGATACAAGCGTTGCTTTGCGAAGTTTACGTTTTTGTTTTTGCGTTTTGCTTGCAAATAAGTGGCTTGTATAAGCATGACCGCGTTTTAATTTACCAGTACCAGTCTTTTTAAAACGCTTTGCAGCGCCACGATGAGTTTTCATTTTTGGCATAGGGTGTTCCTCCTCACTCGATTATTTGTCATTTTTCGGTGCCAGTACTAAAAACATGCTGCGTCCGTCCATTTTTGGCGCAGTTTCGACAACGCCGATATCCGAACATGCTTCGGAGAATCGCTCTAATACGCGTTGACCGATTTCTTTATGCGTAATCGCCCGTCCTTTAAAGCGAATCGTCGCTTTTACTTTGTCGCCTTTTTCAAGGAACTTGCGCGCGTTGCGGAGCTTTGTATTGAAGTCGTGCTCCTCAATCGTTGGACTTAAGCGAATCTCTTTGACGTTGATGACTTTTTGTTTTTTACGCGCTTCTTTTTCTTTCTTTTGCTGTTCAAAGCGGAATTTGCCGTAATCCATGATGCGGCATACCGGCGGTTTCGCATTTGGTGCTACAAGAACTAAATCAAGATTTAATCTTGCAGCAATTTCAAGCGCCTCTTGTCGAGATTTAATTCCTAATTGTTCACCTTTTGGGTCAATTAAACGGACTTCGCGTGCACGAATATTTTCGTTAATAATAAAATCTTTGCTAATAACCAGCCACCTCCAAGGTTTTTTCCGAATTACTTGTTTGTCGCATCGCACACCCAACTTGAGCGGTTCCGGAAAAACAGCCGATCATCAGCCTTTTCCTGCTAACAAAAAAGTGTGGATGCATACGACACCCACACTACTTACGTTCGAAAACAATATCGCGAACCGTAACGACCTGTCAACAGCCATGCCGGCGTCAACCAGGTGAGAAGCGGGGTGCTTCTGCTTTTGTCACAAACAAGTATTCTATTCACTCTATACAATATATCACCTTGGAAGTGGCATGTCAAGGCGCTTTTCTTGATTGACAAACAACGTCTTTCATTATAGCGAATCATTGGCAGTTTGGCAAGTGAAAATGCGAAAACCGTGAAGAAAGAACTTCACGGTTTTCGTATTGCCTAGTTTCGACGCACTTCCGCTTTCAGAGCGGCAATAAAATCGTCGAGAGACATCGTTTCGCTTTTTTGTTCGCCGTATTTACGGACGTTGACGGCGTTTTCTGCCATTTCTTTGTCACCGACGACAAGCATGTAAGGGATTTTTTGAATTTGCGCTTCACGAATTTTGTAGCCAATTTTTTCATCGCGTTCGTCGACTTCGACGCGGAATCCTTGCGATTGCAACGCTTCTTTCACTTTATACGCGTAGTCGAGATGCGCTGCTGGCGACACAGGGATCACTTCGACTTGCACTGGGGCAAGCCAAGTTGGGAACGCGCCTTTATATTCTTCAATCAGAAACGCAACGAAACGTTCCATCGTGGAAACAACCCCGCGATGGATGACAACCGGGCGATGCGGTTTGCCGTCTTCGCCGATGTATGTTAAATCAAAGCGTTCCGGCAATAAGAAATCAAGCTGCACCGTTGACAATGTTTCGTCTTTTCCAAGCGCTGTGCGCACTTGCACGTCCAATTTCGGACCATAAAACGCCGCTTCCCCTTCGGCTTCATAATACTCTAATCCCAATTCATCCATTGCTTCACGCAGCATGTTTTGCGCTTTTTCCCACATTTCATCATCATCGTAATATTTTTCTTTATCATGTGGATCGCGGTAAGAAAGCCGGAACGAATATTCATCCAAGCCAAAGTCTTTGTATACTTCTAAAATTAAGTTAACGACGCGTTTGAACTCATCTTTAATTTGGTCTGGACGCACAAAAATGTGAGCATCGTTTAATGTCATGCCCCGGACGCGCTGCAAGCCGGAAAGCGCTCCAGACATTTCATAGCGATGCATCGTTCCAAGTTCGGCGATGCGAATTGGAAGCTCCCGATAGCTATGAATCTTGTTTTTATAAATCATCATATGATGCGGACAGTTCATTGGGCGCAGCACAAGCTGTTCGTTGTCCATTTCCATCGGCGGGAACATGTTGTCTTTGTAATGATCCCAGTGGCCGGAAGTTTTATATAATTCGACACTGCCAAGCACTGGTGTATAAACATGTTGATAACCTAATTCAATTTCTTTGTCCACAATATACCGCTCGATAATGCGGCGAATCGTTGCCCCTTTTGGCAGCCAAAGCGGCAGCCCTTGTCCGACTTTTTGCGAAGTCATAAACAATTCAAGCTCTTTTCCTAATTTGCGATGATCGCGTTCTTTTGCTTCTTGCAACTGGCGAAGATATTCATCTAAATCTTCTTTTTTGAAGAACGCCGTTCCGTAAATGCGCTGCAGCATTTTATTATTGCTGTCTCCGCGCCAGTACGCTCCTGAGATGTTCAACAACTTAAACTCTTTAATTTTTCCTGTCGATGGAACGTGGACACCGCGGCAAAGGTCAAAAAATTCGCCTTGTTCGTAAATGGAGATCGTTTCTCCTTCTGGAATATCGTTAATTAATTCCAGTTTTAAATCATCGCCAATTTCTTCGTAAAGGCGAATCGCTTCTTCGCGGCTCACTTCTTTCCGGACAATTTCCAAGTTTTCTTTCACAATTTTCCGCATTTCTTGTTCAATTTTCGGCAAGTCTTCCGGCGTTAACGATTCTTCCATATCGATATCGTAATAGAAACCATTTTCAATGACCGGACCGACGCCAAGTTTTACATTTTTATACAGACGCTTAATCGCTTGGGCCATTAAATGGGCAGTACTATGGCGCAAAATGTCCAGCGCTTCTGGCATATCTTGCGTAATGATCGAAATCGATCCATCTTCCTGAATCGGTGTGCGCAAATCAATAAAACGATCGTTTAGTTTGCCGGCAATCGCTTTTTTCTTTAATCCCGGGCTAATCGATGCAGCGATTTGTTCTGTCGTTGTTCCTTTTGGAAACTCCTTTACCGCTCCATCAGGGAATGTAATGCGAATCATTTCCGACATACACTTTTCCTCCTCCTTCTTTCGTGTTGAAAATAAAAAAACTCCTCCCTCAACAAAGGGACGAGTTTGTTTCGTGGTTCCACCCTTCTTCCCACCGCCGGCAAAAAAGACATACTTCGCCTATGGCGATGGCTCGAATAGAATAACGGTCGTACCGTCGACAATTACTAGACTTACGTCGTTCACTGCCGCAGCTCCGAGGTGGTAAGTGTATTTTTCGTGTTAGGAAGGTTGCAGCCGATGCCTTCCCTCTCTGGGAACCGTAAAAATACACCCGTGTCCTCATCATCACTTTTCCGGATTTCTTTTATGTACGTTATTATAGAATGAGTATAGGAAAAAATCAAGTTCATCTATCTTGTTTTGCGCCGATGGCTCGATATTTTGCAAAATCGCTTTGGCTGCAGAGGAAGATCCGCTCTTGAAATACATTTTGAATCGTTTGAATCATCCCATCATCGATATCGTCTGTATACAAATAAATGATGTTCGGTGCAATGGACACAAGCGGTGCTAATATGGAAGAATCAATGTACATCGGCTGGCTGATGATCAAATTACGGTCGATCATTTGTTTTAATTCACTCGCTGTTATTTCGCATAACTTTTCATCAAAAAAAAGAAAAGATGGCGGCTTGTGGACTAAATGAATGACGGATAATTTCGGCTTTTTGGATGACACACAGTCACGCAACATTTGCACAAAATTTTGATATTCCTGCTCTAGTTTATATTCATCAATAGCAAGTTCGACGTAGTGTTGGAGCCGTTCCATATATGGCTTCAGGCGAAACGTAATAAAGGATGAAAAGGAAAAGGAAAGACCATCTTTTAAAAAGTGCTGTAGCGCGTTCGCAATCAATGTTTCCCGTGAAATGGAAGATTGCTTTCCCTTTCGATAATCATATCGCTCCCCATCGAGAAAGGAATGGGCAAGCTGTAAAATTTGATGTTGTTCTTCTTTATCTTGAAAATAAAACGTGCCAGAAATAATCGATAATAATAGCCGATCTTCGATAAAACGAAGAATAAATTTTGTCATTGCTGGTATTAAATCTGATAAAATAACCTGATCGGTGTTGTCATATATGTAAATCGTGACGAGGGAATCTCCATTGTATGTTGCTTGAAAGAGCAGATTCATTGTTTTTTTCTGCCTTTCTTTCAGCAAACAAAACAACTTTTCAGCATCATTGGCTTGTTCAAAATAAATTTCAATCAAACGTTGTCCCCCCTTTTACGAGTTAAATGCTTGTTCTATATATATGGGGACAAACGGTCGTTTAGAATAAAAAAGGATATTTCCACTAAGGAAATATCCTATTCAAGCCGGCGATTTCTTCCTTTTATTTCTACTGGATGTGCCAAATAACGGATCCGCTCCATAATGCGCGCAGCTTTCATCTGCTCTTCTTCCCCGCGCTGCGAATAGGTCAAATGATGCGCTAATTGCTGTAAATCAAAGTTCGACGTAAAAAATGTCGGCAAGTTTTCAAACATCCGATATTGCAAAATAGGACCTAATAAGTCATCGCGCACCCAGCTTGACATTGATTCCGCGCCGATATCATCAAGCATTAAAATCGGCACCTTTTTGACATAATCGAGTTTTTCATTAATCGTTTGGTCTTGCAGCGAGCTTTTTAACTCACGGAAAAATTCCGGCACATACACGATAAGGGACGAAACGTTTTTTTGCGCAAGCGCGTTGGCGATCGCGCCAAGAATATACGTTTTTCCGACGCCGAATGATCCATATAAATAAAGTCCTTTCATCTTTTTTCCCGGCTCATACTCCGAAACAAAACGATCGGCAAGTTCAATCGCCTTCATTCGTCCCTCATCGGTAAGATCAATGTCAGACAGCGAAGCTTGCAAAATTTCACGCGGAACAAACAAACTTTGAATCAGTGATTCCTGCCGTTTTCGTTCATCATATTTTATTTTTGCCGGACAGCGGTCATACTCGACATCAATGACAGTTCCTTTTATAACAAGATGAGGATGATATCCTTTTAAAAAGTTTTTGCATTGATCTAAACTAGGGCATTGTGCGCAGTTTTTGCTTTGCTCCATAAACTCATACAGCTTCATTAAACTGCGGTCTATCATCTCTTTTGTAATTTCCCACTCGTGTTCACGTAAAAATGCTTGTACTTCTGGGTGTGACAAAATTTGTCGTTTCATTTGTTCATAGCGCTGTTGAAAATCTTTTTTATGAAGCAGTCGATTTAACAGTTGATCCATTCGTTCCATCATTTCCACATCCTATTATTCATTGCGGTATTTTTTTAATCGTTCCTCTAATTCCCGGCGCTTTTCTTCGATATTGATATTTTCCTCTTTGTCTTGATCATCGTTTTGACTATAATCCATATTAAGCCATTCTGGCAACAATTCTTTTCGCACTGCTTTTCTGTTTGTTCTTTTGCTTTTTTCATTTGCCCAGCTTTGATATGTTTTTGCTTCTTGCTTTGCCAGCTCCATTGCCTCTTTGACGGTGCGTACTTTTTTCCGCGCCCAATGACTGGCAATTTTTTCAACATATGCTTTGGATAGTTTCATATTTGTACGCAACATCACATAATAAATTAATACGTTCACAACACCCGGAAGCAATTTCTGTTGAAACATAATGTCCTCAATCAGCTGCAAATCGCTCATCGATGGTTCGGCTCCGCCAGATATTTCTATTAACAATTGGCGGGGGGAAATGGTTTCAAGCTGCTTTATCAACAGTTCCTCTTTCGTTTTTGGTTCGACATTCGTCATCGTACGATACGGAAGCGGCTGCACCCGCGAACTTAAGTTAGGAGGAGAATCTCCGCGTTCAAATTCATACCACTCATGAACGGCTTTCCGCAATGCATCGATATCAATATGGTTAGACGGATCAATCACACTCATGACAATTTTTTGCATGTCAAGCGGTCCAACACCGTATAAAAAGGCTAATTTTTTTATCGCTTCTTTTACCTTTGCCGTAATCGCCCGCTTTGGCACCATATGTTTAGATAAACCGGCAAAAAATAGTTCGAAATCAAATACATCATCGCTAAGTTCGTACGTATTCTCTTTTCTGCTGATATACTCATACCCATCAACAAGCCGCAAATCTTCTTGCGTTTCTTCATTCATATTAGCAACCATTTGTTCCACATGCACAGACGCAAATACATCATGAAACGCGCGAGTAATAGGAGAAAATTTCGTTTGGTCAATGGATGGGGTGGAAAAGAACTGTTTCAGCTCTTGAAACTTATGTTTGCCGATACGGTTATAGAGGAAAACGTTAAGCATTCCATCCATGAAAAATTGCTCTGGTGTAAGCGGCGGCTGCAGCTCATAAATAAACAATTTCGGTTCTTCATTATTGACATACGTCTTTAATAGCCCAATTCCTTCTAATTTTAAACGTTCTTCATAGATTTCTCGCAAACTGCATTGCATAAGCACCATTAAACTATGATGGGTCGTTTCTTTTTCCGAAAGAAGCTCCTGCTCGCACCATAACGTCATATAAAGACTTAATGCCCGATGGCCTATTAGCGGTTGATAAAGGAGAGTGAGCACTTTTCGGTCAAAATCATGCAACACTCCATTGCTCCGTACCGTATAACGGTCAACAGGAATTAATTCTTTCCAATGATGTTCCATTATTCTCGACCTTCCGTATTAAGTTTTAACGATGAAAAAAAGGGCTTATTATCTATTGCGCAAAAAGCCCTTTTTAACGTTGTTCTTTTTTAATTAGCTCTTTTAGTTCTTCAATAAATACATTTAAATCTTTAAATTGGCGATACACGGAAGCAAAACGGACGTAAGCAACCTCGTCCACTTTCGATAAACGTTCCATCACCATTTCGCCGATCGTTTCGCTTTTCACTTCCGCTACTCCTTGATTGCGAAGCTCCCTTTCAATGTCCTGCGTAATTTTTTCGAGTTCTTCTAAAGCAACAGGACGCTTTTCACACGCTTTAATTAAACCGCGCAAAATTTTATCACGGCTAAATTCTTCGCGCATTCCTTGTTTTTTCACGACAATCAGCGGCATTTCTTCCACTTTTTCAAATGTTGTAAAGCGATAGTGGCATTGTTCGCATTCCCGTCTGCGCCGAATCGAACGTCCTTCATCCACCGGACGCGAATCAAGGACTCTTGTGCCGTGATGCTGGCATGATGGGCATCTCATATAACCAACTCCGTTTTTATTCTTATCTTTATGATAACGGAACAAATAACAGCGGGCAAGTTGTTTCGCTATGCGTTCATTCCCGATCCAATGTATGGAAGGCGTTGGTCCAATTTTCGATATAAATCAATGATGACCTGCCGACTCCGCCCAAAATCAAATGGCAAAAAGGTTGTTTCCGTTGTGACCGAAAAATCGACCGCTGTCTCTAGCGGGCGAACGGAAATGACAGTAACCACAATGAATACTTTTTTTCCACGGCGAGTTGTCGCGCTGAACTCTCCTCTTTCTTCAGAAACAGATAATAATTCATAATCAGGTGAAGAAGTGAACAATTCTTTTACCGTCTGGATTACAGTATTATTTGTCGCCTTATAGTAACGGCTCCGCAACTGTTCGTCCTCATGATTTTCTCTCGTTTCACAATGATTGGTTAACGCATATTTTAGCTTTTTCCAAACACTCATCATTACTTTCCCCTTATTTTTCTGTTTATAACGCTCCGTAATTACTATTATCATATCATCATTTTTGACTAAGATGTATATTAGACAAGTAAAAAAGAGGCGCGTCTTTCGCACCTCTTTTAATTTCGCTCGTTAATTATAATGCTTGTGCTTTTTTCACTTCAATTGGACGCATGCCACGCGGAAGTTCAATCGTTTCACGCGTTTGTGCTCCAAGTTTATCGGCGATATAATCCGCCGCAATTGTCGGATCTAAGTGTCCACATGTGTAAACATCGATACTTGCATATCCATGTTCTGGAAACGTATGAATAGTCAAGTGCGATTCAGAAATAATAACAACTCCACTAACACCTTGTGGCGCAAACTTGTGGAATGCGACTTCGCGAATTTCTGCTCCAGATTTCAACGCAGCATCAACAAACGTTTTCTCAATAAATTCGATGTCGTTCAGCTTATCAAAATCGCATCCCCATAATTCTGAGATAACGTGACGACCCATTGTGTCCATTCCATTAATCCCCCTTCAAACAAATTTTCTTAAAAAATAAAGCATGAAACTCTTTTGCAATATGGCATGTATAACTACCACGGGGGAAAGTTAGTCCTAAGAGGTCCTAACCCTTTAAGTAGTCACATTACCGTTGCCTTTAAGAAGTTCACGAGACATAGTATACTTTGTTTACATATTTTTTTCAATATCCTTTTTTGTATTTTTACGTTATTAAGAGAGTATTTTTTTGCCATCTACATGTTACTGTTTCCGAACGGAACGCATTTTATAATGATATCAAAGGGCATTATGATCACGCATGATTTTCCAGCAGGGAAATATGAATCGCCGTGTAAACCGGCATATGATTGACCGTGTTGAAAAAACAGCGGACACTGTTAAACGAATTCCGTGCTTTCCTTCCTGTAGACTGATTCGGGGCGCACCAAAGCTAAAAGCTGGCCGCAATGGCCAGCTTTTTTATTATACGTTTACGCTTAACTTTTCCTTCATTTTATTTGCTATCATATTCGCTAAATCGACGACGCGGCAAGAATAACCCCACTCATTATCGTACCAGGCTAACACCTTGATTTTGCGCCCTTCCATCACCATCGTGGACAATCCATCAATAATCGCTGAGTGTGGATTCGTGTTGAAGTCAATGGAAACAAGCGGTTCCATTGTAAAATCAAGAATTCCTTTTAGCGGACCGTTTGCTGCGCGAATAAACGTCTCGTTTACTTCTTCTACTGTTACCTCTTTTTTCACATCCACGACTAAATCGACTAACGATACGTTTGGCGTCGGAACGCGGAGCGCCATTCCGTGCAATTTTCCTTTTAAGTGAGGCAGTACTAATCCTAACGCTTTTGCCGCACCGGTCGTTGTTGGAATGATCGATTGCCCGCAAGAGCGCGCACGGCGCAAATCTTTATGCGGATTATCAATATTTTTTTGGTCGTTCGTATATGCATGAACGGTCGTCATTAAACCGTTTTCAATTCCAAACGCCTCATCAAGAACTTTCACAACAGGAGCAAGGCAGTTTGTTGTACAAGAGGCGTTGGAAATAATAAAGTGTTGGTCAATGTCAAGCACATGTTCGTTTACGCCAACGACAATCGTTACATCCTCATTTTTCCCAGGTGCTGTTAAAATCACTCGTTTGGCTCCTGCCTCTAGGTGAAGGCTTGCTTTTTCCCGGGAATTAAATTTTCCTGTTGCTTCGATCACAATGTCAATATCCAACTCTTTCCACGGCAACTCTTTCGGATCGCGCGAACTGAGCAGCTTAACTTTTTTACCGTTGACAAGAAGCCCATCTTCTAGTGGGACCACTTCACCATCAAATTTCCCATGATTCGAATCATATTTTATTAAATGCGCTAACGTTTCGGATGGGTAACTCGCATTAATCGCTACGATATCCAGATCCGGGGAATAAATCGCCTTGCGGAATACCATTCTCCCGATTCGTCCGAACCCATTAATCGCCACTTTCGCTTTCATTTATGTTCTCCTCTCATATATATGTTATACTAATTAACCGATTTGTACATAAAAAGTATATCATATTTTTATGATATGTGGAGAAAAAAATCATCAAAATAATAAAAAAAAACGCCCTTTTTTTATAGGGCGTTCCATTCTTTTAAAATTTGCAAAAGTTGTTGTTTGGTTTCTTCAATTGTTCCGTTATTGTTGATGACCGCATCCGCTTTTTTCACCTTTTCATGAAGCGGCATTTGCGATCGAATTCTCGCAAGCGCCTCCTCTTCGGAAAAACCGTTCCGCTTCATCAAGCGCTCAAGCTGGATATCATTATCAACATATACAACAATGATTTTATCAATCAAGTGAGTAAGTTCGCTTTCAAATAAAAGCGGAATATCTAAAACGATCGTTTTTGCCCCTTTTTGAACGTACGCTTCTTTTTCGGCAAGCATACGCCGGCGGACAGCCGGATGCACGATGGCGTTCAGCTTTTTTCGTTCCTGCTCATTATAAAAAACGATCGCTCCTAATTTCGCTCGGTCAATTTCCCCATTTTCCTGCAAAATGTCCTGTCCAAACGTCTTAATAATTTGTTCGTACGCTTCCTCTCCCACTTTGACGACATCGCGAGCAACTTGATCGGCATCAATAACGGGTATGCCAAGACCGCGAATCATCTCCGTTACTGTGCTTTTTCCGCTCGCGATGCCGCCTGTTAATCCGATCGTAAGTGTCATATTTTCCTCTCCCTAAAAGTGCAGAATAATAAATTTGTGTGCGCTTTGCGGGACGTAGGCAAGTCATTGACTTGCCTACGTCAGCCATATCAAGTCGCATTTATATTAATGCTGACAAAATGCACAATAATGAGTCCCCCGGCCGGCAACAACCGTTTTTTGAATCGGCTGCCCGCAGCGTTGGCACGGCTCTCCTTTTCGTCCGTACACAAATAACTGCAGTTGAAACGTTCCTGCTTCTCCATTTGTGTTAACGTATGACCTTACCGTGCTTCCTCCTTTTTCAATCGCTTCTTGTAATATTGTCACCATTTCGCGATGTAAGCGAGCAACTTCCTCGTCAGTTAATGACGATGAGATACGTTCAGGATGGATTCCAGCACGGAATAGTGACTCATCTACATAAATATTGCCGAGCCCAACGACAACCGTTTGGTCAAGAAGTGCCGTTTTGATCGTACGGTTCGTTTTTCGCAACCGCTGTGCAAGAAAATTGGCAGTAAATGTTTCCGAAAACGGTTCAGGACCTAACTGTGACAAAGGCAGCCGCGCATCTTCTTCTCCTTTTCGATAAAGATGCATCGTTCCAAATTTTCTTACGTCGCGATAGCGAAGTTCTGTGCCGTCTATAAATCGAAAAATAATATGCGTATGCGGTTCGATAGGATCTTCCTTTTTACAAACCGCATAACGTCCTTCCATACGCAAATGAGAAATAAGCACATGTTCATCAAGAATAAATTTTAAAAATTTCCCCCGTCTATGAATATCACGAATTGTTTGTCCTTTCATTGTTTCAATAAATTCGGTAACATCTGCCGGATACTTAATGATTTTTGGCCAAAATACTTGGATATCGGCAATGGTTTTACCGGCGGTTAATGGAATAAGAGTGCGACGAATGATTTCGACTTCCGGCAGTTCTGGCATACGTAATCCCTTCCTTTACTTTGCGTCATACCATGTTGGTCCAAAATGATAATCCACTTTAAGCGGTACCCGTAATTGCACCGCATTTTCCATTACTTCCGGAACAATTTGTTGCAATCGTTCTACTTCTTCTTTAGGCGCTTCCAAAATGAGTTCGTCATGCACCTGCAGCAACATTCGTGCTTTCATGTTTTCTTTTTTCAACCGATTCGATAAATCGATCATCGCTTTTTTAATAATATCGGCAGCGCTCCCTTGAATCGGTGTATTCATCGCTGTTCGTTCCGCAAAGCTGCGCAAGTTGAAGTTTCGGCTTGTAATGTCCGGCAAATAGCGGCGACGATGCAAAAGCGTAGTAACATAACCTTTTTGTTTTGCCTCTTGGACGATATCTTTCATATATTGCTTTACCCCTGGAAAAATCTCAAAATATCGTTTAATAAATTCACTTGCTTCCTTCCTAGTAATATTTAAGTTTTGCGACAGCCCATAGTCGCTGATGCCGTAAACAATGCCAAAGTTTACCGCTTTCGCTTGCCGGCGCATGTTTGGCGTCACTTCATCTGCGTTCACATGAAAAATATCCATTGCTGTTTTCGTATGAATATCTAAATCGTGACGAAACGCATCAATTAAATTTTCATCATTTGCAATATGGGCAAGCACACGCAATTCAATTTGCGAATAATCCGCGGAAAAAATCACCCAATCCGGTTCTGATGGAACGAACGCTTGTCGGATTTTTCGCCCTTCTTCTAAACGAATCGGGATGTTTTGCAAATTTGGTTCCGTAGAGCTCAACCGTCCTGTCTGGGTGAGCGCTTGGTTAAAAATCGTATGAACTTTGTTCGTGTCATGATGCACCACTTTTAATAACCCTTCGATATACGTTGATTGCAGTTTTCCTAATTGGCGGTAATGCAAAATTTTCTCGACAATTTCATGTTGTGGCGCAAGTTTTTCGAGCACTTCCGCCGATGTGGAATAGCCTGTTTTCGTTTTTTTCAATACAGGCAGTTGCAGCTTTTCAAACAAAATGACACCTAACTGTTTTGGTGAATTGATGTTGAACTCTTGACCAGCTAATTCGTAAATTTCTTGTTCTATTTCTTTTAGCTGTTCCGTCAATTCTTCGCCCATCTCTTTTAACCGCTTGACATCAATTTTCACACCGGTAAACTCCATCTCCGCAAGAATGGAAGATAGGGGCAATTCCAAATCAGTGAATAAAGAATATTGCTCATTTTCCTGTAAATCGCAAATAAAATCTTGCTCTAATGCGCGTATCGCCGCTGCTTTACGCACGAGATGTTCCGCTAAAACTGGCTCATCCGGAATTTTTTGTTTCGCGCCTTTTCCATATACTGCTTCATCGGACTGAACGTCCATATATTGCTTCGTTTTTGCAATAGAAGCGACATCTTCTGTAGATTGGGATGGATTTAACAAATACGAAGCGATTAATAAATCAAATTGAATACCGCGCAACTGTATTCCTTGCCATTTTAAAGAAACGATTGCCCGCTTGCCATCAAAAACGCTTTTTTTCTTTGATTCATCTTCCAGCCATGTTGTAAATAAAGAAGACGACAATGCGGTATCTGTACGAATAAAGAAGTTTCCATGCTCATTGGCGATCGCAAAGCCCAAAATCGGCGCCTTATGATAGTTTGATTCCAACACTTCGACAACGAGTGCCGCCTTATCGGACAAAATGGATTCCGTTACCTCATCGACGATCGTATAATCGATGTCCGATAGCGCAACCTCCGTCTCTTCTTCGCCTTGCGGAGCCGCCATTTTTTCAAGAAGCGAGTTAAAACCAAGTTCTTTAAATAGAGCAATCACTTTGTCAACATCATATCCGTTATATTCTATATCATCTAACGAAAGATCGACTGGAGCATCACGTAAAATGGTTGCCAGCTGTTTGCTCATAAGAGCAAGGTCACGGTATTTTGCCAAATTCTCTTTCAATTTATTTCCGCTTACTTGCTCGATGGAATCCAGCAGGTTTTCAATCGTGCCAAACTCTTTTAACAGCTTTAATGCCGTTTTTTCGCCGATTCCCGGCACCCCTGGAATATTGTCCGATTTATCTCCCATCAATCCTTTTAAATCAATAATTTGCTCCGGTGTTAATCCGTATTTCTCTTGCACTGTTTCTGGAGTATAGGATTCCACATCGGTGATACCTTTTTTTGTAATATCTACTGTTACATAATCAGTCGCAAGCTGTGTTAAATCGCGGTCTCCGGAAATAACTTTTACTTCAAATCCTTCCTTTTCCGCTTTTGTGCATAACGTACCAATAATATCGTCCGCTTCATAATTTTCCAACTCATAGAAACGAATTCGGTACGCATCAAGCAGCTCCCGTAATAGTGGAAACTGTTCGGATAATTCCGGAGGCGTTTGCTGCCGTCCTCCTTTATATTCTTCAAACGTCTTGTGGCGAAATGTCGTTTTTCCCGCATCAAAGGCAACGAGCATATGTGTCGGCTTTTCTTCTTCTAAGATTTTCATTAACATCATCGTAAATCCATACACCGCATTCGTATGAATCCCTTTATCGTTATGTAAAAGCGGCAGCGCAAAAAAAGCGCGGTACGCAATGCTATTTCCATCAATGAGTACGAGTTTCTTCTTCAAAACATTCCCTCCTCCAACACTCTTGTTCTTATTGTAACATGATTTGCTTTGTAAATAAAAAAGACGAGAACATTTTTTCGTCCTCATCTTTCCACTAATCGAACTGCATTTGTTTCGGAAAATGCACCGTAAATGTCGTTCCTTTTCCGACCGTGCTTTTTACCGTAATATGACCGTGATGTGCTTCCACTAAATGTTTTACAATGGCCAGCCCCAAACCAGTCCCGCCGGAGTTGCGGCCTCTTGCCTTATCCACACGGTAAAACCGCTCAAAAATGCGTGGGATCTCCTGTTCATCAATGCCGATCCCTGTATCTTTTACGTGAACAAGAATTTCTTTTTCTTTTTCCTCTATCATTAATTCCACTTTTCCGCCTTTCGGTGTATACGTTAAAGCATTTGTAATTAAATTAATAAATATTTGCTTAATGCGGTTCGCATCTCCTTCCATATATACCGATTTTGGCGCATGCAAATAAAAATCAATCCCTTTTTCTTCGGCCTTTTGTTGAAACATGACGGCAATTTCACGCAAAAGATCCGCAAGATCCACCGTTTCCAAATGAAGTCGAAATCCTTGCTGCTCTATTTTCGACAAATCGAGCAAATCTTGCACTAACGTTTGCAATCGTTCGCTTTCTTTCCAAATAATCGACAAAAAATACTCCAGCGTTTGTTCATCTTTCATCGCGCCATCAAGCAATGTCTCAGCAAACCCTTTAATCGACGTAATCGGTGTTTTTAATTCATGGGATACGTTCGCAACAAAATCTTTGCGCATTTGTTCTAGTTTTTTCAGTTCAGTAATATCATGGAAAACAAGAACAATCCCTTTCCATTCATCATTCGTTCCAATAATTGGGGCACCGTATACTTCAAAATGCTTTCGATCAATCCCGATCGTCAGCAACAGCTGTTTGCGAATTTTTGTTTCTTTCATAAAAATTTCATTTACAAGTTGAACAATTTCTTTATGGGCAAACGCTTCTGTATACGGCTGGTATAAATAATCAACCGGATGAATATGGAAACTCTCTTTAAAGGCGCGGTTAATTAAATTGATATATCCCCGGCTATCGATCAAAATGAGCCCAATTCCAACGTTTTCAATCAGTGTATGCAAACGGTCTGTTTCCATTTCCCGCGCCTTGCTTATCTCTTGCAAATTGCGGGCAAGCCGGTTAATAGAATGGACGAGCATTCCTGTTTCATTATTTTTTACATGCGGAACTCTCGCTTTATAATTCCCTTTTGCCAATTCAAATGCCACTTTTGTTGCTGCTTCGATCGGTTTCATATATTGATCAGCTATTTTTAGCCCTAACAAAATAATGACAATAAGTGCTGTACCTAAACTGCTAATTAATACCCCCCAAATTTGCTGAGTCACTTTTTTTAACGAATTGGTCGGGGAGCTTAAAATGACATATCCCGTGTTTTTCCCGTTTTTTGTAAAAGGAACGATATAGTAATAGACATCATCTGTTTTTTCAATAACGGAAAATTGATTTAATTGGTTTCTCCGCAAAATATTGCGAATGATCTGTTCATGGTCTTCATCGCTAATATGAGCAACATGTCCTGTATCAAACAACGTTTTTTCATGGTTATCTAATATGGTAATACGTGACGATAACGCTTCGCTCATCTCTTGTAAATCTTGGCGAATTCGATCAAGTGATTCATTTTTTAATAAAATGGCAATTGCTTTTGCTTCTTTTTCCATTCGTATATTCATGGTTTCCACATAAAAGTCTTTAAACAACTGCCCAAGCAATATACCGAGACAAATCAATACCGTGACAATTAATGTCACAAGCCCAAACAATAGACGCGATCGGAAGCTAGTCATTCCGTTTTGGCCCCTCTAGTTTATATCCAAGCCCTCTTATTGTTTTAATATATATAGGTTTTTTTGTATCTTGTTCAATTTTTTCACGCAAATGGCTGATGTGAACATCGACAATACGAGTATCCCCAGCAAAATCATAGTTCCATACCGAACTTAGCAGTTGATCCCTCGTTAATACTCGACCTTTATGTTTTGCTAAATAAACAAGCAGTTCAAATTCTTTTGGAGTCAGCTCAAGACGCTCCCCACGAAAATATGCCTCATAGCTGTCAGGAAGAATCTTTAAATCTCCGATGACTATTTCTTTTGTTTCCATTTCTCCATTAGAAAGCTGCGTGCGCCGCAAAATCGCTTTTACTCTCGCTACTACTTCACGCGGACTAAACGGCTTTGTCATATAATCATCAGCGCCGAGTTCAAGCCCAAGCACTTTATCAAATTCATCATCTTTCGCCGTTAACATTAAAATCGGTGTCATCACTTTTTGCTGGCGCAATTGTTTACATACTTCCACCCCATCGAGCTTTGGCAGCATCAAATCAAGAATAATAAATGCTGGCTGTTCGAAAGCTACCTTTTCTATTGCTTCCTCGCCGTCATTTGCGGTCACAACCGTAAAACCCGCTTGTTCCAAATTGTATGTTAAAAGTGTGACAATCGATTGCTCATCATCAACGACTAATACTTTTTTACACATATACGCCCCCACCACATCAATAATATTATTCGTTTTTATCATACCATAAACATGCAAAAAACCGCCTCAAATAAGGCGGTTTTTTCATTTAAAAATTTTCTAATGCCCAGCTATCCAATGTTGGCAGTGCATACGGCGGACAGACGGATAAAGTACCTTCTAACACTTTTTCTGATTCTTGACGTATCGCTTCGACAGCAATCGCAATATGATGGCATTCTTCATCTATTTCCGTCACTTCAAACAAAAATTGCAATTGTTCATAATGGTAAACCGGCTTCAGAAAATGAATTTCCTGCTTTGTAATATAGCTTCCCGGTCCCGGCAAATATTTCGAAATAGCCGATGTGATCATACCTGTCAGCATCACCGCTGGAACAATCGGCTTTTTAAACGGTGTCTGTGAAGCGTAATCGTGTTGAATGTATAACGGATTCGCATCATCTGTTAATCCAAGATAAAGCAATAAATCTTTATCTTCCATTTTGGCGTTAATTACTAATTTTTCCCCGACCGTGATTTCTGATATATTTCTCCCTAGTTTTCGTTTTCTCAGCACTTAAAACACCCCTTTGTTTAGAAAGCGCTTTCAATAAATATGTGGCAAAAATTCGGGGGATTCCCGAATTTTTGCCTTTGCCATTATTCTAATACTCTCATCACGTTTTTGACAGATTCGACGGATTTGGCAAGCGCCGCTTTTTCTTCTTCAGTAAGCTCTAGTTCGATGACTTTTTCAATGCCGTTTCCGCCTAAAATCGTCGGCACACCCAAGTAAATGCCTTCGTAACCGTATTCGCCTTCAAGATAAGCGATTGCTGGAAGAATGCGGCGTTGATCTTTAATAATCGCTTCCACCATTTCTGCAAGCGATGCAGCAGGAGCGTAATAAGCACTTCCATTGCCCAATAAGTTCACGATTTCACCGCCGCCTTTGCGAGTGCGTTCCACAATCGCGTCTAGGCGGTCTTTCGGAATTAATTTTTCGAGCGGAATGCCGCCAGCATAGGAGTAACGAACGAGCGGCACCATGTCATCACCATGTCCTCCTAATACAAAACCAGTAACGTCTTTCACAGAAATATTCAACTCTTGTGCAACAAACGTGCGAAAACGAGCTGTGTCTAATACGCCAGATTGACCGATTACCCGGTTTTTCGGAAATCCAGATTCTTTAAATACCGTATATGTCATCGCATCAACAGGGTTCGTCAATACGATAATATAGCAATTCGGCGAATATTTGACGACTTCTTTTGTTACTTGTTTCATAATTTTTTGGTTTGTTGTAACAAGATCGTCGCGGCTCATGCCTGGTTTGCGCGCGATCCCTGCTGTAATAACAACAATATCGGAATCGGCAGTATCCGCATAATCGGAAGTGCCGATAATATTTGCATCAAAACCTAGCACTGGACTTGATTCCAACATGTCCAACGCTTTTCCTTTTGTCGGATTTTCTAATTGTGGAATATCGACAAGAACGACGTCTCCTAGTTCTTTTTGCGCCAAAATAAATGCGGTGGTTGCTCCGGTAAATCCCGCACCGATCACTGAGATTTTTTTGCGTTTCATTGTCATTTTTCCCCATCCTCTCCCAGTTTTATTCCATATTCCGGATGAGTGCGTCAGCGAATTCTGAACATTTTACTTCCGTAGCGCCCTCCATGAGACGAGCAAAATCGTATGTAACGATTTTTGCGGCAATCGTTTTTTCCATTGCTTTGACAATGAGTTTTGCCGCTTCGTTCCAGCCGAGATGCTCAAACATCATCACACCAGATAAAATGACCGATGATGGGTTCACTTTATCCAATCCTGCATATTTCGGAGCCGTTCCGTGAGTAGCTTCAAAAATGGCATGCCCTGTTTCGTAGTTAATGTTTGCTCCCGGAGCGATACCAATGCCGCCAACTTGTGCTGCTAACGCGTCAGAAATATAGTCGCCGTTTAAGTTCATCGTTGCAACCACATCAAATTCGCGCGGACGCGTTAAAATTTGTTGTAAGAAAATATCGGCAATGACGTCTTTGATAATAATTTTTCCGGCTTCTTCTGCTTCCGCCAGCGCCTTGTTCGCTGCTTCTTTTCCTTCTGTTTCGACAATGCGGTCATATTGCGCCCACGTAAATACTTTGTCGCTGAATTCTTCTTCTGCTAATTCATAGCCCCAATTTTTAAACGCGCCTTCCGTAAATTTCATAATATTTCCTTTATGAACAAGCGTAACCGATTTTCGTCCGTGTTCAATCGCATAGTTGATTGCGGCGCGCACTAACCGTTTCGTTCCTTGTTCGGAAATTGGCTTAATGCCGATACCAGAAGTTTCTGGGAAGCGGATTTTGCGAACGCCCATTTCATTTTGCAAGAAATCAATCACTTTTTTCACTTCTGGTGTCCCTTTGGCATACTCAATTCCAGCATAAATATCTTCCGTGTTTTCACGGAAAATGACCATATCTGTATCTTCTGGACGTTTTACCGGAGAAGGAACACCTTTAAAATAGCGGACAGGACGCAAGCAAACGAATAAATCCAACTCTTGACGAAGCGCTACGTTCAATGAACGAATTCCTCCGCCGACTGGAGTCGTCAACGGTCCTTTAATCGCGATTATGTATTCCCGAATAGTATCAATGGTTTCTTGTGGAAGCCACTCGCCGGTTTGTTTGTACGCTTTTTCCCCTGCGAGAACTTCTTTCCAAACGATTTTCTTTTCCCCTTTATACGCCTTTTCTACTGCTGCTTCCAACACACGAGATGCGGCAGCCCAAATGTCTGGACCTGTCCCATCCCCTTCAATAAATGGAATAATTGGATTGTTTGGTACATTTAACACACCATTTGTTACAGTAATTTTTTCACCTTGCGCCACCATAACAACCTCCAAATATATTTTGTTAAAGGTGAGAATAATTATATCTTCTCACCTTTTATAAACTATAAACATAATCAGCCGCGTTGTTCAATCGGCACATATGCCCTTTTTGCCGGACCTGTGTATTCCGCGCGCGGACGAATGAGACGATTGTTATCGTATTGTTCTAAAATATGGGCAAGCCATCCAGACATACGGCTTACTGCAAAAATCGGCGTAAATAAGTCATGATCAATTCCTAAGCAGTGATAAACAGATGCCGAGTAAAAATCAACGTTTGGTGGCAGTGATTTTTCGGAAGTAACAATTTCTTCAATTCTCGCTGACATTTCATACCAATGTGGTTCACCAACAAGCTTCGTTAATTTTTCCGACATCTTTTTCAAATGTTTCGCACGCGGATCGCCCTTTCGGTAAACGCGATGGCCAAAGCCCATGATTTTTTCTTTATTTTCTAACTTTTTGTAGATATATGATTCTACATTATCAATCGTTCCAATTTCTTTTAACATTTTCATAACTGCTTCATTTGCGCCCCCGTGAAGCGGTCCTTTCAACGCTCCAATCGCCGCTGTCACACCAGAGTAAACATCTGATAATGTCGCTACGCAAACACGCGCAGTAAATGTCGATGCGTTTAATTCATGATCCGCATGTAAAACAAGCGCTTTGTTAAACGCTTCAACAGCCGTTTCATTTGGTTCTTTGCCTGTCAACATGTAAAGGAAGTTAGCTGCAAATCCTAAATCTTTTCTTGGCTCGACAGGCTCCAACCCTTTGCGGACGCGGGCGAATGCTGTAACAACTGTAGGAATTTTTGCTTGCAAACGAATCGCTTTGCGATAGTTTGCTTCTTTTGTCATTACATCTGCTTCTTCGTCGTATAGCCCTAACATAGAAATCGCTGTCCGCAATGCTGCCATCGGATGAACTTTGTCGATTGGATACTGTTTAAAATGTTCAATAATTTCTTTCGGAATTGCCGCATTTTCCGCCAATTGCTGTTTTAGCTCTTCCAACTGTTGTCTCGTCGGAAGTTCACGATGCCAAAGCAAATAAATAACCTCTTCGAACAAAGCGTTTTCTGCCAAATCATCGATGTTGTAGCCTACGTATGTTAGCGTGTCATCAATAATCGAGCTAATGCTTGACGTGGTTGCCACAACCCCTTCTAGACCGCGTGTAACTGTCATCGTGATCTCTCCTTTTCTTTAAAATTCCCCTTCTCTCAATTGCAATTTATACGATATGAGAGCGAGCGCTTGCTCGAAATAAAAGTAAAAAAAGTTTAATGTAGAAAGTGCTTACATTTTATAATATATTCCCTGTTGTCCGCCGCCTTTTGCTAGAATAAAAAGCGGCAGCGGGGATGCCGCTAAATAGGCTTACGTCTATATTATAAACAATTATCTGACTTTTGTGAATCCAAAACCTCTTATTCTTTAAATATTATTACAAAAAAATAAATTCGGTTTAAATAACTATTTAAAAATATTCTATCACTTTCATCACCATATAAGCAATCCCCGCACCGATTAGTGGACCGACAGCAACGCCATGAAAAAGCGACACTGCAATAATCGTCCCAAATACGAGAACAGCCGTCATATGCGGGTCCGTTGCCAATAATGTGACTCCACCTTTCGCGACTAATGCGACAAAGATTCCTGATAATAGCGCGATCCAAGCCGAAAGCGACTGCAGTGATGCGATTAATTGTCTAAAACCAATCTCTCCCGTAGCAATCGGCGCCAATACAGCAATCGTGATCACCGTAACTCCCCAATGAATTCCTTTTTCATGGACGATAGGCAGCCACTTTTCTCCCATCCCGACCATTTTAATAATTAATAAAATAGCAACCGCAATCATTAATGATTGGTTTTTGGCAATAAATCCGATAATAAATAAAATAAGTAAAAACAATATTGGTTCGCTCACTAACTCTCTTCCTTTCTTTAATTAAAATATTCAGAGCGTGAAACCTTCTTCTTTGCGTATACGTAATGAAATCTGTAATATATAACTATGGAAAATTTATGGAGGTGAAACATTGTCCAGCCATCACTTATATAGCTTTCTTCGCTTTTTGTTTGTGATCGCTGTAGTTATATTCGGATCAATGGCTCTTTATTATGTATCCACCGTTACATATCCATTTATTATTGCGTTTTTTATTGCTTTCTTGATCAATCCGTTAGTCGATTTTCTAGAAACAAAAACGAAAATGCCAAGATGGCTGGCAGTGATTGTAACATTAATTGTACTATTCGCAATCGTTGCCGGTCTTGTTACTTTACTGATTGCGGAAATTGTTTCAGGTACACAATACTTGGCAAATGTTGTACCAGAGAATTTCCAAAAATTAATTACGTATATGGAAACATTAGTTGCCCAACAAATCATTCCTCTTTATAATGATTTAGCTGTTTTATTTAAAAATTTAGATGCTAGCCAGCAAGATACGATTATAAATAATATCCAAGCGGTAGGTACACAAATAGCAACAACGGTCGGGCAATTTATTCAACATGTGCTTCAGAACATTCCACTGCTGCTCGCTTGGCTTCCAAACGCTGCTACCGTCTTTATTTTTTCACTATTAGCTACATTCTTCATTAGCAAAGATTGGTATCGGCTTACTGGAATCGCCCAAAAAATTTTGCCAGCAAAAGCACGCAAGAGTGGAAAAACAGTATTTCTCGATTTAAAGAAAGCATTATTTGGTTTTATTAAAGCTCAAGCTACGCTTATTTCGATTACAACGGTAATCGTTTTGATTGGATTGTTAATTCTTCGTGTCAATTATGCGATTACCATTGCGCTTATTATTGGGATTGTAGATATTTTGCCGTACTTAGGAACGGGAATTGTCTTTGTTCCTTGGATTATTTATGCGGCGGTAAGCGGTGATGTACCGTTTGCCATCGGGTTGGGCGTACTTTATATTGTCGTCCTCGTTCAACGACAAATCATGGAGCCAAAAGTATTATCGTCATCAATCGGACTTGACCCGCTTGCTACATTAGTAGCATTATTTGTCGGATTTAAATTAATCGGGTTCCTAGGATTAATTATTGGACCTGTTACACTTGTCATTATCCGTACGTTGCACAGCGCCAACGTATTTCGTGATATTTGGAATTTTATTATCGGAAAGCCAACAACATAAACACAATCAAAGAGAAAGAGCCTTTCAACACACGGAAAGGCTCTTTTTTCATCTATAAATGCGAAAAAACATTTTTGTATCAAACAATGATTTTAACCAACGGGCGATATACGGCTTAATCATGGACCGGGTAGCAGGAAGAAGAAGAAAGACCCCAGCGATATCACTAAAAAAGCCTGGTGTTATGAGAAGTACTCCACCGATGAGCACACAAATGCCATCGAGTATCGCTCCGCTTGGAAGACGTCCATAGAAAAACTCCCGTTTGGCTTCTTCAACAACGGCTAGCCCTTGTTGTTTTGCAAGCCACACTCCTATCATTCCAGTCAGCATGATCAATGCGACCGTTGACCAAATGCCAATAAGTTTGCCGGAAAGAATAAACAGCCCGATTTCCAAGGCAGGAATAACGATAAACATTCCGATAAACCATTTCATTTCTTTCTTCTTCCTTTCAGAAAAAAGAATAAAAACAGAGAAAATTTCTTCTCTGTTTTTATTATACCTTACAGCACGCTTGCATGTCCTTGATAAACAGCTCCAAATCCAGCATCAACTGTAATTTCCTGCCCATCTTTTAAAATCGATGTAGCATTTTCTACACCGACAATAACAGGAATGCCGAGACTTAAACCAACGACTGCAGCGTGGCTTGTTAATCCGCCTTCCTCGGTAATAATCGCTGCCGCTTTTTCCAATGCTTCCATCATATCCGCATCTGTGCTACATGTTACTAAAATTCCGCCTTCTACCATTTTATTGATTGCTTCCTCTGCCGTTTTCGCAATAATCGCCTTTCCAAAAGCAGACTTACGACCGATTCCTTGCCCTTTTGCGATAATGTCACCGATGACATGCACTTTCATTAAGTTCGTCGACCCCGTTTCTCCTACTGGAACTCCCGCGGTAATGACGACTAAATCACCGTGTTTTACTACTCCTGATTTTACCGCAGCTTCCACGGCAATATCAAGCATTTCATCGGTTGTGTTCGCTTGTGGAGCTACTTGCGAATATACCCCCCATACGAGCGCCAATTTCCGCGATACAGATTCACTGGCAGTAACAGCAACGATTGGCGCTTTTGGACGATATTTTGACACCATATATGCCGTTCTTCCACTTACTGTTGGCGTTACGATTGCCGCCACGTCTAAATTTAAAGCCGTATGCGCAACAGACTGCCCAATTGCATCTGTGATTGTCGTCGCGCTTTCTTTTGTCCGCTGTGCTAATATTTCCCGGTATTGCAACGCTTGTTCGATACGCAGCGCAATTTGATGCATGGTTTTTACTGCTTCTACTGGATAGTGCCCTGCCGCTGTTTCTCCAGATAACATCACCGCATCTGTCCCATCAAAGATCGCATTCGCGACATCGCTTGCCTCGGCCCGCGTCGGTCTCGGATTTCGCTGCATCGAATCTAACATTTGTGTGGCTGTAATAACCGGTTTACCAAGCATATTGCATTTTTTAATAAGCGCTTTTTGGATAAGCGGCACTTCTTCGGCTGGAATTTCCACCCCAAGATCGCCGCGCGCCACCATTAGTCCATCTGTAACCTCTAAAATATCATCAATATTATCCACGCCTTCTTGATTTTCGATTTTCGCAATGATTTGAATATGAAGCGCGTTGTTTGCCTCAAGCAATTCACGGATTTCTAATACATCGGAAGCGCGCCGCACAAAGGAAGCAGCGATAAAATCAACACCTTGCTCAATACCGAATAAAATATCTTGGCGATCTTTGTCCGTAATACCTGGCAAATTGACGCGGATACCAGGCACATTGACTCCTTTTTTGTTTTTCAATACACCGCCATTCAATACTTTCGTCACGATTTCGCGCGCTTGTTTATCGACTGAAATCACTTCTAATCCGATTAGACCATCATCGAGGAGAATTTTTGCACCAGAAGTGACGTCATCGACCAGTCCTTCATACGTAACTGAAATTTTTTCCGGTGTTCCAAGCACTTCCTCCATCGAAATAATCAGCTGTTCTCCTTCTTTTAGCTCAATTGCCCCGTTTTCCATATTATGCGTACGGATTTCCGGTCCTTTTGTATCTAATAAAATCGCTACCGTTTTTCCCGTTCGTTTTGCCGCTTCCCGAATGTTTTGAATGCGACGCCCGTGCTCAGCATGGTCACCGTGAGAAAAATTTAAGCGCGCTACATTCATCCCGGCATGGATCAATTCTACAAGCTTGTCCACACTTTCGCTTGCAGGACCGATCGTACAGACGATTTTTGTTTTCCGCATCATCATTTCTTCTTCCTTTCCACAGGAAATATATTAGATGGATAGCTCTTTCGATAACAAATACATTTTTTGGTCAACGGTATGTTTGTTTGCTAATGCTTCCACAATATCATGGTCGACAAGCTGATTATTTTGGATGCCGACGCAGCGGCCGCCTTTGCCTTCTAACAATAGCTCTACTGCCCGTGCACCTAAGCGGCTGGCTAACACACGGTCAAACGCGGTTGGAGAACCGCCGCGCTGAACATGTCCCAACACTGTGACGCGCGTTTCAAATCCTGTCGCTTCTTGAATTTTCTTTCCAAACTCGACTCCGCTTCCGACACCTTCAGCAACGATAATAATACTATGTTTTTTGCCTCGTTCATGACCACGCTTTAACCGTGCAATAACATCATTCATATCGTAATCGGCTTCTGGAATCAAAATCGTTTCTGCACCTCCAGCAAGCCCTGACCATAACGCAATATCCCCAGCATGACGCCCCATTACTTCAATCACATATGTTCGTTCATGCGATGTAGCAGTATCACGAATTTTGTCAATCGCGTCAATCACCGTGTTTAAAGCCGTATCGAAACCAATCGTAAAATCTGTTCCAGGAATGTCATTGTCAATGGTTCCTGGCACCCCGACACAAGGAAATCCGTGCTCTGTTAATTTTTTGGCACCTTGATAAGAACCATCTCCACCGATGACGACTAATCCTTCAATCCCGTGTTTTTTCAATTGTTCAATCCCTTTTAACTGCCCTTCTTCTGTCTTAAATTCCGGACAGCGCGCCGTATACAGTATTGTACCTCCGCGATGGATAATATCGCCGACATCCCCTACTTCTAATTTTTTAATTTTCCCAGCAATCAAGCCAGCATACCCATAATAAATTCCAAATACTTCTACTCCATGATAAATCGCCTTACGGACGACAGCGCGAATCGCTGCATTCATACCTGGTGAATCTCCGCCACTTGTTAACACACCTATACGTTTCATGTTGCCACCTCATTCGCTCATTGTTTCACAAAACATTTAAAAACGTCTGACCTCATACCTTTAAAACACATCTATAAAATAACACGAAGCATAACAGAACACAATAGACAAGTTTATTGAAACGGCTTACAATATAACAAAGCTGCCCCATAGAATGAGACAGCCTTGCTTTTATCTTACCCAAATGTCATCACGAGAAAACGCAAATTGCCCGATCTGTTTAAATTTTTCATATCGCTGTTGAACAAGCGTTTCCCCATCAAGCTTTAAGAGCTGCTTTAGCGATCGTTTCAGCACTTTATCAATTTCCGCCGCTTGTTGGTCCACATCGCGATGGGCACCGCCGCGGACCTCCGGAATAATTTCATCAATCACCCCAAGTTCTTTTAAATCATTCGCTGTAATTTTCATCGTTTCCGCTGCGCGTTGGGCAAGCGACGCATCTTTCCATAAAATCGCAGCGGCTCCTTCTGGAGAGATCACAGAGTAAGTAGAGTTTTCCAGCATATGAATATGATTGCCAACGCCGAGCGCAAGCGCGCCGCCGCTTCCCCCTTCACCAATAACGATGCAAACAATCGGTACCGTAAGTCCTGCCATCTCAAATAAATTTCTGGCAATCGCTTCGCTTTGCCCGCGCTCTTCCGCTGCTTTTCCGGGATATGCCCCTTTTGTATCAATAAAACAAATGATTGGCCGTTGAAATTTTTCCGCCTGTTTCATCAGACGCAATGCTTTTCGATATCCTTCTGGATGCGGCATTCCAAAATTACGTCGAATATTTTCTTTCGTGTCTTTTCCGCGCTGATGACCAATGACTGTCACAGGCAGACCGTCATATTTGGCGATCCCTCCAACAATTGCCTCATCATCTCCAAAACAGCGGTCACCATGGCATTCCAAAAAATGAGTAAACAGCCGCTCAATGTAATCAAGCGTTGTCGGACGATTCGGGTGACGCGCAATTTGAACGCGGTCCCATGGAGTTAAATTCGCATATATGTCATTTTCCAATTTTGCAAGGCGCGCTTCCAATTTTTCAATTTCCGATGAAAGGTCTACATCTGTGCTTTTCATAAATTCTTTTAACTCACTAATTTTTTTGCGCAATTCTATAAGCGGCTTTTCAAATTCTAACTCTGCCACCATCCGTGTCCCCCTCCTCCTTGATGAATATCAAGCACGGTCGTTAATGTATCTTTTAAATCATGGCGATGAATGACGGCATCAAGCTGCCCGTGTTTTAATAAAAACTCTGCCGTTTGAAAGTCTTCTGGAAGTTCCTCCCTTACCGTTTGTTGAATCACGCGTCGGCCCGCGAAGCCAATGAGCGCTCCTGGTTCTGCAAAATTATAGTCTCCCAGCGAGGCAAAACTTGCGGATACCCCTCCGGTAGTCGGATGTGTCATCACCGAAATAATAAGACCGCCCTCATCGCTGAACAATTTTAAAGCGGCGCTTGTTTTGGCCATTTGCATTAAACTTAATACTCCTTCCTGCATGCGCGCGCCTCCGGAAGCCGTAAAAATAAGAAATGGTACATGGAGCTCTCTCGCTTTTTCAATCGCTCTCGTAATTTTTTCACCAACAACAGAACCCATGCTTCCCATCCGAAACGCCGAATCCATCACAGCGATCACAATCGGGTATCCATTTAACGTTCCTTCGCCAGTAATGACCGCTTCGTTTAGGTTCGATTTGCGGCGGTCTTCTTCGAGTTTTTCTATATATCCTGGAAACTGCAATGGATTCACTGACACCATATCCGCATCATATTCATGAAAACTTCCTTCGTCTAACAAGCTATTAATTCGTTCACGGGACGGCATCGTATGATGATAGCCGCAGCTCATGCAAACCCTCAAATTTTTTACCAGTTCTTTCGTATACATAATTTTTTTGCACTTGGGGCATTTTGTCATAATTCCTTCTGGAACTTCGCTTCTCACTTTTTCGGAAGGAATCGATGCATATTTCTTCTTTTTTGTAAATAAGTCTTTCCACATGAGGTGCTCCCTCCTCCACTTTTTCACTCTATCATTACTACTGTATCGGAAATGAGTAATATTTTTTGTAAAACGGTGTCATCTTTCTTTCGACAATCGATGTTGCGTATATGTTTCCCAAATTTTCGCCACAGCGGCAACATCCCGCTTCGCAAACGCTTTTAGCATCTGTTCATAAAATTCATCTGGAAATGCATCCTCATCATAGATTGTTTGCGAAAAGTTATGGAGCACGCGCCAAATCCGTTCGAGCAAATAGTTTTGTGAAGCTACTGTCACCCATTTGAAAAAAAGCTCATAACTGATCATTTTTTGTCGAACGCTTTTTTCAAGTTGAGCCAGTTCCTGTTCTGTCCATCGTTGGCAAGCAAGCTGCAAACAAAGCTGTTCTATAAGCCTTTTCGTTTCCGCTAAATCTTCTTTTGCTCGCTCATCTTGTAAAATAAACATTCCGAGTAAATTAATAAGCTGATGATTCCCAACTTCTTTGATATACGTTCCTTCTCCTCTTCGCGTTTCAATTAAGCCGAGAAATTCAAGCGCTCTTAACGCCTCGCGCACAGAAGAGCGACCGACTTGCAGACGCTCTGATAATTCTCGTTCAGAAGGTAGTTTATCGCCGGCGACAAGTCCGTCTTCGCGAATGATCCGGCGGATTTGTTCGAGCGTTTCAATGTATACTTTTGCGTCTTTTACTTGTTACCCCTCCCTGCATGCTTGCTCTATGCATTGTTCAGGAAATTCTAATGAAATCATGTATTTCTTTCCTCCAATTTCCATCACTGGTCTGACCACTTAATGCTTATACGATATAACAAAATTGAAAAATAGTAAAGAAATAAATTATTTTACTACAATATGTTCATCCCCTAGCAGCGCTTTCAATGAAGCGATACATTCATCTGTTAAAGCGACATCATATTCTTCCGTAAGCTTCACCATCTTTTGCTCTTGCTCGTAATATAGAAAGACAGGCGTTTTTCCATGATATTTTTGCAGCAGCTCTTTTAGCGTAAACAATTTTCCAGACGCTATATGTTCCGGACGAATTTTTACATAAAGCGCCTCCATCGCAGGTACGTCTGCTTTGCGAATGACCAGCTGCGCTTTCCCTTTACGAACCTCTACTTTTCCTTCTAATAACCGCACTGTTCCCTTTTTTAAAACTGAAGAATAACGACGATATACATCTGGAAACGCAACCACATCCATTTCCCCGCTTTCATCACTAACCGTAAAGAAAGCCATTTCCTCTCCTGTTTTCGTACGTGTTTTTCTCTCTTCCACAATATATACACCCACTTTAACAGGAAAGTCCGTTTTTTCCCTTATTACACTCATGACTGAGCGGACACCATCCAAACGGAACACCTTCCGATAAGCAGATGTTGGGTGAGGAGAAACATAAACACCGAGCAATTCTTTTTCGTACATTAACTTTTCCTCTAATGACAAAGAAGGTGCTTCTACATATTTTGGCTTCAATGATATATCTGAAAATAATCCTTCTTCGACATACGGACCAACAAGCTGCGCATGTTCTAAAGCAACATCGACGCTTGCTAATAATGATGCTCTTTCGATTCCAAATTCATCAAAGCAGCCTGACAAAATAAGAGATTCTATCGTTTTTCGGTTGATGCCTTTTCCGAATAAGCGAACACAAAAATCAAAAAAGTCCGCAAAAGGCCCCTTTTTTCGCTCTTGTACAATCGCTTTGACTGCCGCTATTCCAACATGTTTAATCGCGGCTAAACTGTAGCGAATCTTTTCATGCTCCACTGAGAAAGAATAACGGCTTTGATTAATCGAAGGCGGCAATAATTCAATCTGTTTTCGTCTTGCTTCATAAATATATAAAGATACTTTTTCTTCGTCTCCGATCACGCTCGTTAATAATGCTGTATAAAAATAAAGCGGATAATGGGCTTTTAAATAAGCAAGTTGGTAGGAAAGCATGCTATAAGCAACGGCATGACTTCGGTTAAACCCATAATTAGCAAAACGGACAATCATATCATATACATCATTTGCAAACCCTTCGTCATAACCTTGGTCGATACAGCCTTGTACGAACTCATTCCGCTGTTGATCTAAAATTTCTTTTTTCTTTTTCGCGACTGCCCGGCGCAATAAATCTGCTTTTCCTAGCGAAAAACCGGCAATGTTCGCAGCGATTTGCATAATTTGTTCTTGATAAATAAGAACACCATATGTCGGCGCTAAAATCGGCGCTAAATCTGGATGAAGATAAGAAACTTTTTCTTCTCCGTGCTTTCTCTTTATATACGAAGGAATGTAATCGATCGGTCCAGGCCGATATAACGCGTTCACCGCCACGATATCCTCAAATTGTGACGGCTTCAATTGCTTTAATACCTGCTTCATCCCATCCGACTCTAACTGAAAAATTCCATTGGTGTCTCCCTTGCTGACCAGCTCGTATGTTTTGCGGTCATCAAGCGGAATGGAACGCACATCGATGGTTTTTCCAGTTTGTTGCTGAATAAGACGGCATATATGTTCAAGCAATGTTAACGTGCGCAAGCCAAGAAAATCCATCTTTAATAGACCTAGCCGCTCTAATGCATCCATCGGGTATTGCGTTAAATACAATTCACCATGACCTTGCTGCAACGGAACGATTTGGGAAAGCGGCTCACTGCTAATAATCACACCCGCCGCATGTGTCGAAGTATGGCGCGGAAGTCCTTCAACCTTCATTGCGATTGCAATCCATTGTTTCAACAAGGAAGAAGCTTGAACCGCTTGGCGAAAAGCAAATGATTGATGATATGCTTCTTGAATCGTTATTCCATGTTTGTTAGGAACATACTTGATGATGTTTTCCATCTCTTTCGAATCAATCTGTAACACTTTGCCAATGTCCCGGAGGGCCGCTTTAGCGCCAAACGTACCGAATGTAATGATTTGCGCCACATATTGTTGTCCATACTTATTGGCGACGTATTGAATAACTTCTTCACGCCGGTCATCGGGAAAATCAATATCAATATCCGGCATCGACACCCGTTCTGGATTTAAAAACCGCTCAAATAATAGCCCGTATTGAATCGGATCGATGTCTGTAATATAAAGTGTATACGCGACAAGCGATCCTGCTGCCGACCCTCGCCCTGGACCCGTAACAATCCCTTTTTTTCGAGCGAAATTCATAAAATCCCAAACGATAAGAAAATAATCGCTGAAATCCATTTGCTGAATGACATCGAGTTCATATTCAAGCCGTTTGATGTAAGCATCAGAAGGGGACGAAACTCGTTCATATAGTCCTTTCAGACAAAGGCGCCGCAAATAATGATCTGCGTTTTCCTTTTCTGGAACAGGGTATTTCGGCAACTTTAATGTGTCCAAGCTGATATGAAGATGGCATTGATCCGCGATTTTCCTGCTGTTTTCCACCGCCTCAGGCAAATCAGAAAACCGCTTTTTCATTTTCTCTGGCGATGTTAAATATCGTTCTCCATCTGTCGCCATCCCCGTTTTTATCACCGCGCCTTGTTTGATCGCTAATAAACAGTGCTGCACAAACGCATCTTCTTTTTCAATATATTGAACATCGTTTGTTGCCACAAGCGGGGTATTGGTTTCGTTGCTTAAATGAATCAACTGCTGCTCATATGGTTCTTGCTGCTTATTTTCTCCTCGCTGTACGGAAAGGTAAAAATCATCTCCAAAAATTTGCTTATATCGTTCTAACACTTGCTTTGCCTTTGTTATTTCGTTATGGGCAAGCAATGTTTCAATTTGCCCGCTTTTTCCTGGGGTTAGTGCAATTAATCCGCCACGATAATGCCATAGCCATTTTTCTGGAATTCCTTCTTGTGTTTTCGTTTGAATCGTACTGCTTATTTTTATTAAATGCTGATAGCCTGTTTCGTTTTTTGCTAATAAAACGAGCGGATATGTGCTTTCCCCCTCCAGCACAATGTCTGTGATCATCCCAATAATCGGCCGAATGCCGTAACGTTTACATTCCATATAAAAAGGAATTGCTCCGTACAATACGTTTTCATCTGTTAATGCCAGTGCAGAAAATTGCAGGTCTTTTGCCTTTTTTACCAAATCGCTGATTTTCGCTGGACTTGTTAACAGGCTGTAACAGCTGCGAACGTGAAGGTGAACAAACGACAACAATCTCCCCCTCCTTTTCCTCCATTATAGTGGACAAAACTTTTTCATTGCAAAACATACTCTTCCCCGATCGTCCATATACATAGTAAAAGAAAGGGTGGGACGAGTATGAGCGAAAAGATGCCATTTTTGCCTGCTTTTATTCAAAGTTATTTTATTGCTGTCGGCGTGCTGTTAGGCGGTGCGATGATCGGGGCGCTCGGCGCGTTTTTAAGCGGAGAACAGCCGCTTACGGCAATGTATCGATTTGCCGGTGATTTGCGAATTTGGGCTGTGGTTGCTGCCATTGGAGGAACGTTCGATACGTTTTATATGGTAGAACGGGGATTCTTTTTTGGGGAAACTCGCGACATTATTAAACAGTTTCTTCTCATTCTTTCCGCGATGGGAGGCGCGCAGACAGGCGTTACCATTATTACTTGGCTGACACAGGAGCATATTTCTTCATGAGAATCCCGCCTCATTACAACTATCCAACATGGCAGCGTTTTTTTGCCGGCGTTGCGATCGGAGCGCTCATCAGCTGGTTTGTTTTTTTACATTTATTCGGCGTCTTGCAAGAAAAACAAGTTCGAAAAATCATCGAACTTCAAGACAAAATTGCCGATTTGGAAGATGAAATCCGCATTTGGCAAGAAGACTACGTCAAACAGAATAAAATAAACAAAAAAAAATTAATGGTACAAGAAATTTCTGTCCACCTCGTCAACGCGGAGCAATATAAACTTGACTCTTATACGACGTTTCGCATTGAAGAAAGCGTAAAGGAGGATGTTTCCCACTTAAAAGCAAAAGATATCGAAACCGTTTATAACAGCCGGGAGTTGCTAAAGCGGGCTATTGAAAATAAAACATACACCATCAACGAGCAACCGTATAAGCTGGAAATTTATCAGATGTTCGTCTTTACTACTTTATCGATTGAACTAAAATTAAAACCGCTGCCTTCCTCATAAAGAGGAAATGTCCCGGATCTTGCCATACCGGGACATTCCTTCATTTTATTGAGAAAGACACGCTGCTTTCAAATCTTCAATGACGCGGTCCGCATCATCCCAAGAATCAATCGAAGCGCCTGCGGCAAGCGGATGGCCGCCGCCGCGATATTTTTTCGCTACTTCATTGACAATTGGGCCTTTGGAACGAAGGCGGACGCGAATTTCTTTCTCTTCCTCGATAAAAAATACCCATGCGACAACTCCTTCGATATTGCCAAGAAGGCCAACTAACTGCGATGCTTCGGAAGCAGTAACGCCATATTGCTCAAGCAGCGATTTCGGCATTTTTATCGCTGCCACTCCTTCTTTCGATACCGTAAAATTTTGCAGCACATATCCACTTAAATGCGCCACATTCAACTTCGTACGATACAATCCATCATATAGCTCCGTCAATGAAAATCCATATTGAATCAGTTCGCTTGCATAACGAAACGTTTTTTCGCTCGTTCTTGGGAAAAGGAAACGGCCTGTATCTCCGACAATCCCCGCGTAAATAAGACGTGCCGCTTCTTTTGTCATCACAAGTCCTTCTTCTTTACCAGCTAAATAAAATTCATAAATCATTTCGCTTGTGGAACTTGCGTTTGTATCTACCCATAATATGTCTCCATATGGGTCTTCGTTTGGATGATGGTCAATTTTAATCAATTGTTTGCCAAGCCGATAACGATCATCGCAAATCCGATCTGTATTTGCCGTATCACAAACAATCACGAGCGCATTTTCATATGTTTTGTCTTCAATGACATCCATCCGCCGTAAAAATTGCAACGACTCTTCTTCCTTCCCAACCGTATACACCGTTTTTTCTGGAAAAGAGGCTTTCAAAATCTCCGCCAATCCCCCTTGTGACCCATACGCATCAGGGTCTGGGCGCACGTGGCGATGAATGATGATCGTATCAAATTGATGGATCGCTCTTAAAATTTCCAAACATTTCTCTTTCATCTTTCTTCCCCTTTTTTGCGGCTGTATTTTTTTTCATTATACGCGAACAAGAAAGGTCATTGCTAGAATTCTTCCTCATTTCTATGTACAATAAGGTAGAAAGAAATAATGGAGGGTTCTATTTATGCCAACACTCGTGATTTTCATTATATTTTCCTTTTCTTTTTACGTCTATTATAAAATAAAGTATTTTCGCTCCCACCGTCCGATGGAACGACGTTGGCTTTCCGCCAAATCAAGCATTGCTCTCGGTCTATTCGTGTTCTTTTTCGGATTAAATCAGTTTTTTCTCCATTCTTCCACCATCACCTATATTATCGGTACTATTTTCTTGCTAATTGGCGCCGGAAGCGCGTGGGCGGGCTATCGCGCCTATAAGCATTATTTGCCTCTCGTTTTGGAAGAAGCAAAACAAACAGCAAAAAACGGGGCGTAAATCGCGTCCCGTTTTGATACGACTTCTAACGGTCAATTAATTGACACATCATTAGCGCTTTTCCAACGACGACACCTTCGTTATACACTTCCACATCGACTTTTCCAAATTTCCGTCCAATTTCTAGCAGTTTCGCTTTCACATCGATCGTGCTTTCGATTTGCACTGGTTTAATAAAATAAATCGTAATATTTTCAATCACTAAATCTCCGCGTTTATATGCCCGAAGCGCACGCGTAGCCGCTTCCGTCACAATCGTTGTAAATACTCCATACGATAGTGTTCCTAAATGATTCGTCATTTGCGGAGTAATCGTGCAGCGAAACATCTCCTCTTTCCCGTCACTATTGGCTTCCTGAAATTGGCTTGTAATAATATCATCAATGGTTTCACCAACTTGCGGCTGGCGTTGAATCATCTGAAGCGCTTTTAATACGTCTTGGCGGCTAATAATTCCTTGAAGCCGGTTATGTTCGTCAACAACTGGCAATAATTCGATGCCTTCCCATACCATGATATGGGAAGCGGAGGCGACCGATGTCTTTCCTTTTACCGTGATCGGGTGCTTTGTCATCGCCTTTTCAATCGGCAATTTTCGGTCAAAATCAAGCACATCTTTTGTAGTAACAACTCCTTGTACTTTTAACTGCTGATCCACAACCGGAAACCGGCTATGTCTTGTTTCACGATTGAGCTCATACCAACGTTCAATCGGATCGGTCGTATATAAATATGCTGTTTTTTCAAGCGGTATTAAAATATCTTCGACAAGAACAATTTCCTTTTTAATTAACTGGTCATAAATCGCTCGGTTAATCATCGTCGCTACTGTAAACGTATCGTAGCTTGTCGAAATAATCGGGAGCTGTAATTCGTCTGCTAATTTTTTTACATGGTCTTCCGTATCAAATCCGCCGGTGATTAATACGGCTGCTCCGGCTTCGAGCGCCCGTTCATGCGCTTTCGTACGGTTTCCAACAATCAACAAATCGCCAGCGCCCGTATAGCGCATCATCGCTTCCAACTGCATCGCGCCAATAACGAACCGGTTCAGCGTTTTGTGCAATCCTTCGCGCCCGCCTAACACTTGCCCATCAACAATGTTTACCACTTCTGCATACGTAAGTTTTTCAATATTTTCTTTCCTCTTCTTTTCAATCCGAATCGTACCGACCCGTTCAATCGTACTCACATACCCTTTATTTTCCGCGTCTTTAATGGCGCGATAGGCGGTTCCTTCACTTACCCCCATTTCTTTCGCAATTTGCCGCACAGAAATTTTTTCACCGACCGGTAAACTATGAATATATTGCAAAATTTGTTCGTGTTTTGTCATCGCCAAGTTTCTTCACCCTTTACATAGTCTCCTATTTTCATTATACGGGTGGAGCAAATTCAATTCAATGAAACGACCAAACACACTTGTTCCTAAAAAAGCGCCTCAGTAAGAGACGCTTTTTCATTTATAATTCAATACCTTCTCCTGGTTTTAATACACGTCCTACGCCATCAGGAAGCAGCGCAACAAATTGGTGCGGATCTTGGGCGATGACCGGGAACGTATTGTAGTGAATCGGCACGACTATTTTCGCGCGAAGCCATTCCGCCGCAACCGCAGCATCTTCCGGCCCCATTGTGAAATTATCTCCGATCGGCAAAAATGCGACATCAATAGAATTGCGCTCACCGATCAGTTTCATATCCGAAAACAACCCCGTATCTCCAGCGTGATAAATCGTTTTGCCTTCGGCGGTGAATAAAATTCCAGCCGGCATACCCAAATAAATAATTTGCTTGTCCTCTGTCACATAACCGGAACCATGGAACGCTTGCGTTAATTTCACTTTTCCAAAATCAAATTGATGCGCTCCCCCGATATGCATCGGGTGGGTATTTACTCCTTGCCATCCTAAATATGTAGCTAATTCAAAAGGAGCAACGACGAGCGCGTTATTTTTCTTAGCCAGCTGCACTGTATCCCCAACATGGTCGCCATGACCATGAGTAAGCAAAATGACATCTGCTTTCACATCTTCCAATTTTAAATCTGTCGCGCCGTTACCTGTAATAAATGGATCAATAAAAATCGTTTTCCCATTTGTTTCAATTTTTACGACGGAATGTCCATGATATGTTACTTTCATGATCATCCTCTCCTTTCATCATTATTATTCGCGGTGGTGGATGCATTTCCCTGCCCATACGCTTATAAACATTTACATTTTCTTATATTCCTGCTACTCTCAAAGTATATAGAAAGGAAGGGTACAGAATGAACAAACGACTTCAATTATTTTCCGAGTGGCTTCAAGAACAACATATTTCATTTGCGCTTATTACGTCAAGTCCGAACGTCTTTTATTTAAGCGGGTTTTATTGCGACCCTCACGAGCGGCTTTTAGCGTTGCTCATCTTTCCGCAAGAAGAGCCGGCATTAATTTGCCCGCAAATGGAAACGGCACGCGTAAAACAAGCTGGATGGACATACGAAATTATTGATTACACCGATACAGACAATCCATGGCAGCTGCTTGAGCATCATGTTCGCTCAAGAAATATTGCTGTAGAGCGAATTGCTGTCGAAAAAAGCCATCTTTCTCTCGAACGATACGAACTGCTTCATACCTATTTCCAAGCGCGTTCATGGATAAACGCGGAAGAAAAGCTGCGGCAATTGCGAATGATCAAAGAGGAGAAAGAAATTGCCGTATTGCGCCAGGCGGCAGAACTTGCAGACTATGCCGTCGAAGTAGGAGTAAACGCAATTGCCGAAGGGAAAACAGAACTAGATATTATCGCAACCATCGAATACGAAATGAAGAAAAAAGGCGTACGGGAAATGTCTTTTGCCACGATGGTACTGACCGGCAAAAACACCGCTAACCCACACGGTGTGCCGGGACTGACAGCTATTCAACGTGGTGATTTTGTTCTATTTGATTTAGGCGTCATTGTGGACGGCTACTGCTCTGATATTACAAGAACGGTTGTCTTCGGTGAAGCGACAGAGGAACAGCAAATGATTTATGATACGGTTCTGCGCGCGCAGCTTGCGGCGATTGATGCCTCTAAACCAGGCGTGGAAATCGGCAATGTCGACCGAGCCGCAAGATCGATTATTGAACAGGCAGGATATGGTCCATATTTTACACATCGCGTCGGCCACGGTTTAGGCATCGAATTACATGAATATCCATCTATGAATGCAACAAATACGATGCCGCTAGAGCGCGGTATGACGTTTACCATTGAACCTGGCATTTATGTTCCTTCTGTCGGCGGGGTGCGTATTGAAGACGATGTGTTCATCACCGATAACGGTGCAGAAATTTTAACGAAATATCCAAAAGAGCTTATAATCGTTTAAAGACAGATAAATAAAAGAAGCGGTCTTTCGGGATGTTGCCGAAAAGGCCGCTCTTTTTGTCGAAAACAAGATTATGATTGTTGCAGCAATGTTTTCGCATCTTTATAAGGCAATCCATGTGCCTGCGCTACCGCCTCATACGTAATATAACCGTTCAACGTATTAATTCCTTTCAACAACGCTTCGTTTTGCAAACAAGCTTCTCGATATCCTTTATTAGCGATTTGCAGCGCGTAAGGTACGGTAACGTTTGTCAGCGCAAATGTTGACGTTCTTGGCACCGCACCAGGCATATTCGCTACTGCGTAATGAACAACTCCATGTTTCACATAGATTGGATCATCATGGGTTGTAACGCGATCGGTCGTTTCAAAAATTCCTCCTTGATCAATAGCAATATCCACAAGAACAGAACCTGGTGACATCGAACGAATCATTTCTTCTGTGACAAGTTTTGGCGCTTTCGCTCCTGGAATTAACACCGCACCAATCACTAAATCAGACTGTTGCACTGATTCGGCAATATTATACGAATTTGACATTAACGTCGTCACACGATCCCCAAATAAATCGTCGAGCTCGCGGAGCCGATCTGGATTAATATCTAAAATCGTCACTTCCGCTCCAAGACCAACTGCCATCTTCGCCGCATTGGTTCCAGCAACCCCGCCGCCGATAATCGTTACTTTTCCGCGGCGCACTCCTGGTACACTTCCTAATAAAATTCCTTTCCCGCCATGTGGTTTTTCTAAAAACTGCGCTCCCACTTGTACGGACATTCGCCCCGCCACTTCACTCATTGGAGTTAATAATGGAAGCGAGCCATTTGGCAACTGCACCGTTTCGTAAGCAATTCCGACTACTTTTTTTTCGATTAATTCTTTCGTTAGCGCTTCTTCCGCCGCTAAATGTAAATACGTAAATAAAATAAGACCTTCGCGAAAGTAAGAATACTCTTGTGGAAGCGGCTCTTTCACTTTCATGACCATTTCGGCCGACCACGCTTCTTGCGCCGATGAAACAATCGTTGCTCCTGCTTTTTCATATTCTTCATCGAAAAATCCTGAACCAAGCCCCGCTCCTTTTTCTATATATACCTCATGTCCTGCTTTCACTAATGTCATTACTCCGGCCGGTGTGATCGCTACTCTGTTTTCGTTATTTTTTATCTCTTTTGGAACACCGATTTTCATTGCAACGAATTCCTCCTAGCTCATTTGCTTACTATAACATATTATTTTGTTAATAAAAGGTGAGATCATCATTACTTATCTTTCTCCTATTTTCACTTAAATAAACGATCACTTTTATCTATCAAATGTTTTTTTCACATCCAATGGAACATAGAAAAACAGAAAAATCACCCCACTGCATCGAGCAAGGTGATTTTTGGAAAAATGCGCTTATGTCCAGTATCGATGAATAACATTTACTCCTCCTGTCACATCGATGATCGCTCCTGTAATCATGTCTGAATCTTCTTCGCATAAGAAAGCAACAACACGAGCGATATCTTCCCCTGTTCCCGAGCGCCCAATTGGTGTCTCATTGTCTTTTATTGTACGTGAATAGGCGATCGTCGCTTCTTTCATCTCTCCAACAATATTGCCTGGGCAAACCATATTAGCTGTAATGCCATATTCCGCTTCTTCTAGCGCGATTGTTTTCGTTAATGACACTAACCCGACTTTTGCGGCACTGAACGCGGATCGGTTCGGCCATCCCGGCGCTCCTGCCGCACCTTGAAAACCATATGTAATAATGCGGCCAAATCGTTGTTTTCTCATCACTGGAATCGTTTTTTTCAATAAATGAAATACCGCACTTAAATTTCCTTCAATCATTTCGTACCACTCATCTTCTGTATAATCAGCTAATTTTTTTCGCTCAAAAATATACGGCCCTGCGTTATTAATTAAAAAATCAATCCGCCCAAACCGATCTAACGCCGCGTCCACAAGCGCAGATAAATCCTCTTTTTTTGTGACGTCACCGCGAACAAATTGAAGCCGCTCTTTTAGATGGGCATACTTTTCTTGCAGTGATTGTACCGCTGTTTCATCACTTCGATAATTGACGGTTACCGAATATCCTTTTTCTAACAACAGTTCCGTTACTTTTCTCCCCAGCCCTTTCGCTCCGGCTGTGATGAGGGCATGTCGCACATCTACTCCTCCTCACCTTAACAACTTCCTGTCTTTACTTTACTATAAAGATATGTCTAAACGCATCCATCTCGCTTAAAAAAAATCATCATGGCGCATAAACACCATGATGTAGTGGAAATTATTCACCAACTTCACGCTTTGGATTATAGTGAAGTTCATCACGATCAACAACCCCGCTATGATATGCATCCATAATTTGCTCGCTAACCATTTTTACTGCATCTTCATCATAATCGAAATCTTTTCTATAGTTTTTTTCCATAATTATATCCCTCCTCGTTCATAGAAATATCATACATATGGTAGTTTCTCATTACTTGTAGCAGGTATACTAATAATAGAGATAGCACTTTTATCCAAAGGGAGTGGAGAACAATGACAATGACGTATAAGACGATTGTTGTTGCCATTGATGGTTCCAAAGAAGCGGAATGGGCATTCAAAAAAGCGATCCAAATTGCTAAACGTAATAATGCGAAACTTATTCTTTCTCACGTCATTGATTTACGGAGCTTTGCCGCCCCATTTGAATTATATGACAGCACCGCTGTTAAACGGTCTGAAGAATACGCAAAAGAGCTTTTAAACGGTTACCAACAACAAGCGTTGGACGCTGGATTAAACGATGTGGTCATCGACATTGAATTTGGCTCCCCAAAAGTAAAAATCGCTAAAGATATAGCGCAAAAATATAAAGCTGATTTGATCATCTGTGGAGCAACAGGATTAAACGCAGTCGAACGCCTGTTAATTGGAAGCGTTTCTGAACATATCACCCGCTATGCGAAGTGCGATGTGCTTGTCGTGCGAACCGAAAAAGAATAAAGAAAAACACTCCGCAGCATCCGCTACGGAGTGTTCACTATTTTTTTAGCTTTTTCCAACGCTTTTCTTACTTCGGAAAAACCTGTTCCGCCCGCGCTATTGCGGCGGTTAACAGCGGTGTATGGCTTAAGCGCTTCATATATATCTTCTTCAAACAACGGTGACGCTTCCTTATAGACATCCAGCGGCAAATCGGCTAAAAATACGCCTTTTTCAATACAAATTAGCACGAGTTTGCCAACAATCTCATGCGCCTCGCGGAATGGTACCCCTTTGTTGGCTAAGTAGTCGGCAAGCTCCGTTGCATTCGAAAAATCTTGTTTTGTCGCTTTTTCCATAACATCGACGTTTACTTTCATCGTTTTAATCATACCAGCGAAGATTTTCAGCGATCCAGTGACCGTTTTCACCGTATCGAACATGCCTTCTTTATCTTCTTGCATATCTTTGTTGTACGCAAGCGGCGTTCCTTTCATCACTGTCAAAAGCGCTAATAAATTTCCGTATACCCGTCCCGTTTTTCCGCGAATTAATTCTGCCATGTCCGGATTTTTCTTTTGCGGCATAATGCTGCTTCCTGTGGCGAACGCATCGTCAATTTCAATAAATTGAAACTCTTGGCTTGACCAAAGAATAAGCTCCTCGCAAAAACGTGATAAATGCATCATCAGCATGGAGCTGTTGCTTAAAAATTCAATGATAAAATCACGGTCGCTCACCGCATCGATACTGTTTTCGTAGATGCCGTCAAAGCCAAGAAGCTCCGCGGTCAAATGACGGTCAATTGGAAACGTTGTTCCAGCGAGCGCTCCTGCCCCGAGCGGTGATTTATTAATGCGCTTTAATGATTCACGGAATCGCTCGCGGTCGCGTTCAAGCATCCAAAAATACGCAAGCAAATGATGGGCAAACGAAATCGGCTGCGCCCGCTGCAAATGTGTATATCCCGGTACAATTGTTTCCACGTGCTCCTCCGCTTTTTCGACAAGCACCTTTTGCAATTCTTGAATAAGCGCGATGATTTCCGTTACGCGTTTGCGCAAATATAAATGCATATCGGTTGCCACTTGGTCGTTGCGGCTTCTTCCTGTGTGCAGTTTTCCACCGACAGGGCCAATTTCATCAATAAGCATTTTTTCAATATTTAAATGAATATCCTCGTAGGCAACAGAAAATTCGAGCTTGCCTTGTTTCGCTTTTTCTAGCAGCGTAAACAGTCCGGCCTTGATTTTCTCCACATCCTCACTTGGCAAAATTCCGCATTTGCCAAGCATCGTTGCATGAGCGATGCTGCCCTCTATGTCTTCTTCGACTAACTCTTGGTCGAATGGGATCGACGCGCCAAACTCGTCGACCCACTCTTCCGCTGTTTTCTTAAAACGTCCTCCCCAAAGCTTTTTCACACGTTCACCTTCTTTTGATTGTTGACGATGCTGTATACTTTCGTTGGCAATCCGTACAAGGAAATAAAGCCAACGGCCGCTTGATGATCAAATTGGTCATCCGCCGTATATGTCGCAAGCTTTTCGTCGTATAAGGAGAACTCTGATTTGCGCCCTTCGATAATCGCATGCCCTTTAAACAGCTTCACACGCACCACGCCAGTTACGTTCTTTTGCGTTTCTTTTAAGAAAGCGACAAGCGCGTCTTTAATTGGTGAGAACCACAAACCGTTGTAAATGACTTCCGCTAATTTTTGCTCGATAATCGGTTTAAAATGCGCTACTTCCTTTACAAGTGTTAAGTCTTCTAATTCTTTATGCGCCTTAATTAACGTCATCGCTCCAGGACATTCATACACTTCGCGCGATTTAATGCCGACTAGGCGGTTTTCGACATGGTCGATGCGTCCAACCCCATGTTTTCCGGCAATGGCGTTTAACTCCAAAATTAGCGAAGCGAGCGAATACGGCTTGCCGTTTAATGTCTTCGGCACGCCTTGTTCAAAACCGATTTCAATGATTTCCGGCACATCCGGTGTATTCTCCAACGCTGCCGTTAATTCGTATGCTTCTTCCGGCGGAGCCGCCCAAGGGTCTTCTAAAATACCGCACTCGTTGCTTCTGCCCCATAAGTTTTGGTCAATCGAAAACGGACTGTCTAGATCGACTGGAATCGGAATGCCATGTTTTTTCGCATACTCGATTTCCTCTTCACGCGACCAGCTCCATTCGCGAACCGGCGCGATCACTTCCAAATTTGGATTTAGCGCTTTAATGGATACTTCAAAGCGAACTTGGTCGTTTCCTTTTCCTGTACATCCATGCGCAACAGCAACCGCCCCTTCCAATTCCGCAATTTCCACTAATTTTTTCGCAATAAGCGGGCGCGATAAGGCGGAGACAAGCGGATATTTTCCTTCATAAAGCGCATGTGCCTGCAATGCAATAAGCGCATATTCATCAGCAAATTCTTCCTTGACATCAATAACATATGACTTAATCGCTCCGACTTTTAACGCTTTTTCTTTCACGAAATCAAGATCTTTTCCTTCTCCAAGGTCTAAACAGCAAGCAATGACATCATAACCTCGCTCTTGCAGCCACTTAATCGCAACAGATGTATCTAAACCACCGGAATACGCCAGCACAAGTTTCGGATTCGTCATATTGTATTCCCCTTCCCTTTCACATAAATATACTTGTACATAAATAAATATTCACTAAGTATATTATCACTTTATCAGTTTTTATAAGGTTTTTCAATAGTTATTCATAAAAAAGTATAAAAATACTGAAAGTTGGTTCTTTCTGTTCTTTTTTATAAAATAGAAAATAAGGGAAAGCGAGGGAGAAGCATGGAGCAATATTTCATTTATGATCAACGTCTTGGCATTCCATTGCCGAAACTTGAAAAAGACTGGGAGGATTATAGCGAAGACGAACAACACGCAATTTTGCTGCGATGGGAAAATATTCGTGGAACCATTCCCGACCGTATTGCCGAATTAGAAAAAATTATTAACGAAAAACAAGATCAGTTGAGTGATGAAAACGATTTTGAGCGATCATGCCGGTTAAATTCGGAAATAGCCGAACTCGCCTCGATCATCAACGATTTATGGATTTGGTATCGGATGAATCAAACGGTATCGATGCGCGCTCATCAATAAAACAATGAAGGAGCGAAAAGATGGCAGAAAAATGCTCCTTCTTTTTTTGCCTCTGGATACAATATACTATTTTATTTTTAAATAATATATTGAATATTTTTTCTTTTGCAATTATTATTGATATTGATTCTACCTTTTACAACAGTGGAGGGGTATAAATGCCAAATAAAACGTCCCATTCTTCATTAACCACTTCTTTTTCTTGGGAGACCGTGTTTCAACATTACGACTGGAATCCACGTGAACGTTTCAATGTCGCTCATGAAGTATGTGACCGCTATGCAGAAGATCCAACTCGCATTGCTCTGTTTTACGAAAACCATTTAGGGGAAAAGCGAGCCATCACCTATCGAGAATTGCGGGATTGGTCGAACCAAATGGCGAATGTATTTCGCAAACTTGGAGTAAAAAAAGGAGATAGAGTTTGCGCTCTTCTGCCTAAAAATCCTGCTCTGGTCGTTTATATTTTAGCTGCTTGGAAAGTTGGCGCGGTTTATGTTCCATTATTTACAGCGTTTGGTCCACAGGCGATTGAATATCGGATTAATCATTCTGAAGCAAAAGTGATTTTGACGAATAAAGAACAACGTTCAAAATTACCTCCAAGAGAAAAAATGCCAACATTAGAGCATATTTTTGTCATTGATGAAACAAATGACCATAACGATTTATCATTTTGGGAAACGCTTTCAAAAGAGTCTGTCGATCATCAGACCGAAGAAACAACTGTGGACGATTTACTAGCTATCCAATACACATCCGGATCGACGGGGATGCCTAAAGGAGCCATGTGGTCGCACAACTTGCTCATTAACATATATCCTTATATGCGATACGCCATCGATTTACGGGATGATGATGTATTTTTAGGAGGAGCCGATCCGGGATGGGCTTACGGGCTGATCTTTTGCACATTTGCGCCAATGTGCTTTGGCGTGCCAATCGTCTTTTACGAAGGACCGTTTAAACCAGAAACGTACTATTCTCTTATGGAAAAATATCATGTAACGAATTTCGCTTACGCACCGACCGCTTATCGCGCGATGGTCGCAGCAGGAGCAGAATTAATCAATAAATACAATATCCGCGTGCGGGCAATGAGTTCCGCGGGAGAACCGCTTAATCCGGAAGTGATCCGCTTTTTCCAAAAACATTTAGGGGTTACTGTCCACGACCAATATGGGCTATCGGAAACGTTAATGCTGATCGGCAATTTCAACGCGGTTGACATGGAGATACGCCCTGGTTCGATGGGATGGGTGCTGCCGGGATTTGAAGTCGCGCTGCTCAGCGAAGAAGGCGTTCCGGTAGAGGACGGAAATGTTGGACAAATTGCTTTTAACACGAATTCCATTCCAAACGTGTTCAAAGGTTATTGGAAAGATCCTGAAAAAACGGCGGAGAGATTGATGGGAAATTGGTTCCTCACTGGAGACTTGGCAACGAAAGACGCGGACGGATACTTTTGGTTCCAAGGCAGGGCCGATGACATCATCTCTAGTGCCGGATATCGCATCGGGCCTTTTGAAATAGAGAGCTGTCTCATCGAACATCCAGCGGTAGTGGAAGCAGCGGCCGTTGGAAAACCAGATCCGTTAAAAGGGGAAATCGTCAAAGCCTTCGTCGTATTGGCAGATGGATTTACTCCATCAGACGAACTAGCGCAAGAATTATCATTATTCGTGAAAAACCGTTTATCAAAACACGAATACCCTCGCGAAGTGGAATTCGTAACGGAACTGCCTAAGACGCCTAGTGGAAAAATCCAGCGATTTATCCTACGCAATCAAGAAGTCGAAAAACAAAAAAACACCTAATCAGGCAAAAAAGTGTCCGATTCCTTGAACGGACACTTTTTTGCTTTCATCGTAAATCTTTCCTTATTTCCCGCACCACATGGCCAAGCTCCGGCAAAATCAATTTTGTCATCGCAAGGCGCACCGCTCCCGACGACCCTGGGGTGGAAAAAATCGCTGTATCGTTCGCTACGCCGGCAATCGCCCTCGATAATATCGCGGCTGAACCGATATCTTCCGTGTAGCTTAACATGCGAAACAACTCGCCAAAGCCAACGATTTCTTTTTCGATGATTTCTTTTACTGTTTCAATGGTCACATCCCGTTTAGCGATGCCTGTGCCGCCGTTTGTTAGCACCACATCAATATTTGTCTGTTCGCATCCGTGCAAAATCGCCTCTCGAATCGCTTCTTTTTCATCTTTTACGATTTCATAACTGACAACTTCATGACCAGCTTCTTTTAATAAATCCATCATTAATTTTCCGCTCTTATCCGTGTCTTTTGTCCTTGTGTCACTAATCGTAATGACTTTACAGCGGACGATGTGCGGTGCTTCTTTTTTATGTTCCGTAACGCTCATATCGATCACCTATTTGATTAAAATTTTTTATAAAAAAGCAGCCTTCATAAAAGGCTGCTTTTATTCCATATTAACCAATATTCGCCAGTCTGACAACATCCCGTGCAATCATGACTTCTTCGTTCGTCGGGATGACTAACACTTTTACCGGGGAGTGTGGATAGCTAATGAACGCCTCTTTGCCGCGCACTTTATTTAATGCAGGATCCCAGTATACTCCCATAAATTCAAGGCCGCGCAAGACTTTCGCACGGATCACTTCACTGTTTTCGCCAATTCCAGCCGTGAAAATGATCGCATCTACACCGCACATGCGCGCCGCATAAGAACCGATATATTTATGAATGCGATTAGCAAATACTTCAAGCGCCAGCTCAGCACGTTTATTTCCTTCTGCCGCAGCTTTTTCAAGGTCGCGCAAATCGCTAGAAAGACCGGAAATTCCAAGCATTCCGCTTTTCTTATTTAATACTTCAAGCACTTCATCCGCAGTCATTCCCGTTTTTTGCATAATGTAAGGGATAAGGGCTGGGTCAATGTTCCCTGAACGCGTTCCCATTGCTACACCAGCGAGCGGCGTAAAGCCCATGGACGTATCGATCGATTTTCCTCCTTCTACTGCCGCGATGCTGGCACCATTTCCAAGATGGCAAGAAATGAGGCGAAGCTGTTCAATCGGGCGGCCAAGCAATTCGGCAGCACGTTGTGTTACATACTTATGAGACGTACCATGGAACCCGTATTTGCGAATGCCAAATTTCGTATAGTACTCATATGGAAGGCTGTATAAAAACGACTGCTCCGGCATCGTTTGATGAAAAGCCGTATCAAACACCGCCACGGCAGGCACATTTGGCAATACTTCTTGAAATGCTTTAATACCGATGATGTTTGCCGGATTATGAAGCGGAGCAAGCTCAGATACTTCTTCAATTTGCTTTAATACTTCATCAGTAATCAGCACGGAATCACTGAATTTCTCCCCGCCATGCACAACGCGATGACCAATTCCGTCAATTTCTTCAAACGAACGAATAATACCGTGGCTGATTAGCTTGTCAAGCAGCATTTTCACAGCTACCGCGTGGTTTGGAATCGCTGTCACTTCTTGGATTTTTTCACCGTTGACCGTAATTGTAAAAATCGCATCGTCAAAACCGATTCGTTCCACGATTCCTTTCGTTAGAACGGTTTCGTTCGGCATCTCAAATAATTGAAACTTTAAGGATGAACTACCCGCGTTAATCGCTAAAATTTTGGACATATTTCAAACAACTCCTTTAATTTATCGCTATCGTTATTTTGTTCGGTTTTTAATTATTTCACTATACTTTTTCATTGTATGATTGTTCATCCACCCTTTCAAGCAAATTATTTGTGATAATTTGGTGACAAGCCTATATTTTTATCTTTCGAAAATAAAAATAATTACTATCTTCCGAAAATAAAAACAGTTCCCACTTATCACAGGAACTGTTTTACTTCCCTTTTTCTTCTGTAACCCATTCATCAATTTTTCTCATCATCGCCTGCATCGCCTGTTTATTGGAGAAACGGGGAAGTTCCGCTAACAACGCTTTTTTCGGTGCTTTTACGTTTTCTCCTTTCTTTTGCAAAATAAAAATGCTTTTTGCTGCTTGTTCTGTTTTAAACATCGATAGCGGCAGTTGCAACAATCCTTGAATAACCGCATGCTCTTTAATAAATTCATGCAATTTTGCCGCTTGGTCACTTGAAAATAATGTATTTGGAATTAAGAAAAACAAGTAGCCGCCTTCTTTTGTATAATACAAGCTTTGTTCAATGAACAAATGATGGGCGTATGAATGTCCTTCTTCCGCCTTTAATGCAAAGCGAGAAGCATTTTCTTTATGTGGATAATAACCGACAGGCAAATCACACACGACTACATCTGCAAGCTCTACAAATAGCGGCTGCAGCCCATCTTGATTAAAAAGCTGAATCGCGTGTTTTTGCAAATTCGCGTTCACATATGCCAGCTTGATTAATACATCGTCCACATCCACACCGTAACTTTTCGTTTGCTTCCCTTTAAGATGGTTAAGCACCGTTGTCAGCAAATTCGCGGTACCGACGGCAGGATCAAGAATGGTAAGCGCCAGATGTTGGCGAGTAAATTGATTGACTAAATAGCTTATAAATAAACTAACCGCATCCGGGGTCATTTGATGATGCGGTTGTGTATATTCCTTCATTCCTTTTAACACCGCAAGCTGAAATGCTTTTCTTATTTCTTCATTCGTAAACCGTTCGAGTTGAATGTCGGCATATTGTTTTTTGAGACGTTTCGCGTTGACTTCGCTCACTTCTTCTTGAAGAACATCGCCGTGAAACACATTTTCTCCCGTTTCTGCCACCGCTTCTAAATAGGTGCATTGTAATTCATCTTGCAAAATTTTGGCTGTTTCATCAAATAATGTAAACAAACGTTCTACTGGAGTTGCCATTGTTCCTCCACCTTTCCGTAAGTGTCCAATATTTTATTGTACGATGTGCACAATCCAATAGCAAGAAGGATAAACGAACATTTGCCGATCGCAAGCCTGTGTCGATAAAATAGGAAAGACCTCGAACAAGTCGAGGTCTTTTCGGTTATTTTGCTGCTTTTGCCGCTTCGATGGCCGCTTCGTAGTTCGGATGATTTGTTACTTCCGGCACATATTCCACATATGTTACAATATCGTTGCTGTCAATGACAAACACCGCGCGTGCCAGTAAACGCAATTCTTTAATCAGCACGCCGTACGCTTGCCCAAAGGAAACATCGCGATGGTCAGAAAGAACTTGTACGTTTTCCACACCTGCCGCCCCGCACCAGCGTTTTTGCGCAAACGGCAAATCAACGCTAATCGTCAATACTTTCACATTATCCAATTTTGCTGCTTCTTCATTAAACCGGCGTGTTTGCGCATCACAAACGCCTGTATCCAGCGACGGAACAACACTGATCAAGCGGACGTGGCCTTTCGTATCAGCGAGCGTGACTTCCGATAAATCGTTAGCCAATACTTTAAAATCAGGTGCTTTGTCTCCCACTTTCACTTCATTACCAACTAATGTTACCGGTTGTCCTTTAAATGTAACTTGCGCCATTGGTCTTCCCCCCTTAAAATATGTACTACTGTCATCATAAAGGGAATACCAAAAAATTTCAATGGTTTCAACTTATCAAATATCAAAATCGTGTTTTTCTGTTGGCGAATCCTTTTTATTTTTCTTTAACATCTCTTGAATTTTCTCAATCGCCTGCGGTGCCACATCCAATATCTTTTCATATAAATGAGTGCTTTCGTCAAGATGAAGCAGTTTTACTCCCGAAGAGTTAACGATCAAAAAGGCAATAGGCGTAATGGAAACACCGCCGCCGCTTCCGCCGCCAAATGGATGCTCACTAGCCTGTTGTTGACTAGCGCCATTGCCATCCATCATAAATTCACTACCACCCGCCGCAAATCCAAAACCTACTTTGGACACCGTTAAAATGATACTTCCGTCTGGCGTTTCGACCGGATCACCGATAATTGTATTGACATCAATCATTTGTTTTAAATTTTCCATCGCTGTTGTCATAAGCCCTTGAATTGGATGATTGCTCATGCAAGATTCCTCCTAGTAGCTTTCATTTGTTTGCTGGGTGACAAATGTTTTTATTTCTGACAAATGATAGTCACGCCAATATTTCACAACTCGTATTCCTGCTAACATAGCATGCCCGATTCGAAAATGAATCATACATACGAATTTCGTTTCGGAAATTGCTTCATGAAAAGATGGAGTAATCATTAAACAAGGTGACGTTTGTAGTTTCATATATTTGCTAAATAATGCAACCAAACTATATTTCAACGACCATCCTAATCCGACAATCATCCCTGTTGCCGCTGCATCTCCTGTTCCGATTTTCGTCTGCCATTCGAATTTCGTAATGGATATATGACGAAGGAATTTTTTTATAATTGCATTCAGTCGTACGACATGTCTGACAAACTCCTTTGCTTTCTGAAAGCTATCGATAATATCCTCTAGCGTATACTTGCTTCGGTTTGGCTTGCTTTCGGAAATATTTTTTACCGTTTTGTTATGAACAATGACGATACCTGGCGACTCTGTTTCTATTTTTACTAATGGTATATGTATCGTATATCGAATAATCCCAAATAATGTTCGAAACGTAATTTTCCATTCATCATCATCTTGTGCATGTTGAAAAAGAATTGTAATCGACAACTTCATCACCGATAAAACAAAAATCAATAGAAAAAGAGCGACAACTATACTTACCGCAATTTTCAACATCAGCACTCCCCTTCAACATACCATTGTCACCATGTGCGTAAAAAAATAAACCTGCCAATATGACAGGTTTATTCATGAATGACAAGTGTATCAGCAAACTGGTCGTGCATCCCTTTTTTCTTTTCTGAAAAAGCGACAAAAAGAAATCCGATAAACAAAATCGTTTTCGCAATAAACTTCCCGATCACTTCACGAAATAACACGGTCGTCCATGTTAACGGCTTTCCAGACTCATCAATCACTTTTAATCCAAACACCATTTTTCCTAACGTTTGTTGAAAGAATTTTGTCATCAATACAAAATATGCATAAAATGTCAAGGTCGTAGCAATCGTTGCTGGCGCAAACATATTCGTCCGATCAACAGAAATATCCAACAGATGAAAGAACGGAAAAATAAGCAAACGGTTTAAACTGGAGACAACAAGCAAATCGAGCAAATATGCCCAAAATCGCATCCAAAACCCAGCATATCGTACATGAGAAGATACATTTGCATATGTTTCATTTCTTGCCTCTACAGGAACTGGCAGATACTTTTCGGTCATTTTTCCACTTCCTTTATTCAGCATATAAATACATTAAGCGCGGTGAAGAAGGGTTAGAAAGCAATTTTATTAATTCGGTTGCTTCATGCTTTGGCGTTGTGTTTTGATTGAACGCCATTTGAAATAAGGAGCCAAACGAAAATTCATTCGTATATTTCACCACTTGCGCGTCCGACAAACGATGGTCTTTTTTTAATGCGGCGATCGTATCGTCCAAATAACCAAATTCGTCAATCAAATGCAATTGTTTTGCCTGTCTTCCATCATAAATTCGCCCATCGGCAATTTTTCGAACTTCGCTTTCCGGAAGATGTCTGCCTTCGGAAATCACTTTCACAAATCCCTCATAAGAATTTTGAATTAGTTGCTGCAATATTTTCTTTTCTTCTTCCGTCATTTCCCTTGTCGGATTCATAATGTCTTTATACGGTCCGCTTTTGATCGTGACAAGCTTTACTCCATACTTTTTAGCAAGTCCTTCATAGTTTAAACTTTGCATAATCACCCCCAGCGAACCGGTAATCGTTTCAGGACTTGCGAAAATTTTATCCCCTGCCGTCGAAATATAGTATCCTCCCGAAGCTGCCATCGATCCCATTGAAACGTAAATTGGTTTCTTCGTTTCTTTTTTTAGCTCCAGCAGTTGGTCGTGAATCTCCGCGCTTTCCACGACGCCGCCCCCAGGTGAATTTACTCTTAGCACAATCGCTTTTACCGTATCGTCATTTTTTGCTTGCTCAATCATTCGCAAAAATGATTGATGATCATATCCTGCTGCAGCAAATAGCGCCCCCGTATCTCCTACATCTTGAATGACTCCATTTACTTCAAGAACAACGATTTTTTGCAATTCATCGCCATCTTCAAGAACCTCTTCGCTGAACTCATTCTGCACTAATGCAAGCCAATTTCCCGACCATTTTTCCACATCGCTTGTTAACAGTGTAGTAATAACGTTTACTAAGGCGGAAAAAACAAATAATACAACAGCAATCAATAACGCAATCCATCGCTTTCGATTCATCATTCTTCCCCCTATGAAAACAACTTATTTTTAGATTTCGTGTAAAAGTGTTACACTAAATTATGTATACTTCACTTATTGTACCATAATTACCAATTGACTAAAATATGACAACGAGACAATGGGAGGGTTTTAAATGGCAGACGAGCGCAATCATCTTTATTTTTTTTATAAGCGTGATGAACAACTGATGAAACGTGTAGAACCGCTGATCACGCTTGCAAAACAAGGTCCGTTTGTGGTAGTCGATGATCATAAAAAAGCGAATATCATCGTCAGCATCGGGGACGATGGCTCGTTTTTACAAGCGGTGCGTCAAACAGGATTTCGCAACGATTGCTTATATGTCGGGATTTCCACACTTCCGTCACGCGGGTTTTACTGCGACTTTCAAATTGATGACATTGATCATATGGCAGAATCAATAAAAAATTTACAGCTGGAAGTAAGAAAATATCCAATTATTCAAGTTACCATTGATGGCACCGCTTCATTTTTCTGTTTAAACGAATGTTCCATTCGCTCGCAAATTATTAAAACATTAACGATGGACGTATTTATTGACGACCTGCACTTTGAAACGTTTCGTGGAGATGGAATCATCATTTCGACACCGACAGGAAGTACGGCATATAATAAATCGGTAAACGGCGCTGTCGTTGATCCGCTTCTTCCTTGCTTTCAAGTAAGCGAGTTAGCTTCACTCAATAATAACCGTTACCGGACGCTCGGTTCATCGTTTATTTTAAGCGGAGAGCGAAAATTAACTTTAAAAATGTCCGATGAAACAAGCCATTTTCCAATCATTGGTTTAGATAATGAAGCATTAAGCATTCAACATATTGAAAAAATTGATGTCATCTTAAGCGACAGAGTGATTAAAACCGTCCGTTTAAAAGACAATTCTTTCTGGGACAAAGTAAAACGAGTGTTTTTATAAGAAAACTCTCTCTGGAAGTAAACCGTTCTTCGCCCGCTGGGGTGTTCTTGCTTTTGTTGTGATTTAGCTTTTTGATAAGACAAGTCAGTCTGGAGACAGTCTTTCGCCCACAATGCCGTTTAAGAGCAAAAAAGGACTGTTTCCTGTTTGAAACAGTCCTTTTTTTACTTTTTTATTGCTGCTTTGCAAGGCGCATCTCGCGTTCGCGCAGCTCCACGCGACGGATTTTTCCTGACGGCGTTTTCGGCAAATCATCGACAAATTCAATTTTACGCGGGTATTTATACGGTGCGGTCAGCTGTTTGACATGCTCCTGCAGCTTTGGAATCAGCGCCGGATCATTTTTATCTACTCCTTCGCGAAGAACAACAAACGCTTTCACAACATAACCGCGTATTTCATCTGGACTAGCGACGACAGCACACTCTTTTACCGCAGGGTGCTTGACAAGGGCGTCTTCTACTTCAAACGGTCCGATTGTATAACCGGAGCTAATGATAATATCATCTCCACGCCCTTCAAACCAAAAATACCCATCTTCATCTTTTCTCGCTTTATCCCCTGTAATATAATAATCACCGCGGAATTGCATCGCCGTTCTTTCCGGATCTTTATAGTAATACTTAAACAGCGTTGGAGTGTCGACGTGGACGGCGATATCGCCAACTTCGCCGACGGCGCAAGGTTCCCCGTTTTCATTGATAATCTCAACGATGTTTCCCGGCGTCGGTTTGCCCATGGAGCCTGGTTTGATCTTCATACCTTTCATAACGCCGACAAGCAATGTATTTTCCGTTTGTCCATATCCATCCCGGACTTGAATGTTGAAATATTTTTCAAACGTATCAATCACTTCCCTGTTAAGCGGCTCTCCGGCTGATACGGCGCTGCGGAGATGCGGAAGCTTATAATCGCCGATATTTGGCACTTTTGCCATTAGCCGATACTCCGTCGGCGTGCAGCAAAGCACATTTACTTCGTACTTGCTTAAAAGCTGTAAATATTTTTCTGGATCAAACCGGCCATAATACACAAACCCAGTGGCGCCTGAACCGAGCGTTGATAAAAACGGGCTCCAAATCCATTTTTGCCATCCTGGACCGGCAGTCGCCCAGACAAGATCATTTTCTTCGATGCATAACCAATTTTTCGCAGCGATGCGCAAATGCGCATACCCCCACCCGTGCGAATGAACGACCCCTTTCGGATTTCCGGTCGTTCCCGATGTATAGGATAAAAACGCCATATCATCACGGGATGTGTCAGCAGCAACAAGCTCATCGCTTTCTGCCTTCATCGCTTCCTCTAAATTGATCCAACCGCTCGGTTTCGTCTTTCCGACAACGAATTTCATAATATGGTCAATGTTTCCGATCGGTTCAAATTGATCCACATATGGCTCATACGCAATAATCGCTTTTACCTCACCATGGGAAATACGGTATTGCAGATCTTTTGTGCGGAGCATTTCCGAACTCGGAATGACTACCAGCCCCGCTTTTAATGTTCCTAAATATACTTCATACGCTTCAATTAAGCGGGGCACCATAACAAGCACTTTATCCCCTTTTTCAAGCCCACGTTTTAATAAAGCGTTTCCAATTTGATTGGCGTGTTTGATTAAATCGCCATATGTAATCTCCCGTGTTTCCCCTTGTTCATTTTCCCATTTTAAAGCAAGCTTATTCGGATTAACCATCGCATGTTTTTCGATCTCAGACGTTAAATTATAGCGTTCCGGCGCGATGAAATTTTCCCGCTTCATTTTCTCCAACTCCCCTTTACAATATGATAGGTGCCAATTTAGCGCATGCTACTTACATTATACAAAATAATTTATATATTTTGAATATTTTTAAAAAATAATAAAAGGCGGGATAAACCCGCCTTCGTAGCCATATATATTCAATTAAAATTGTTGTTGAGTACCGCCTAATTGTTGTTGCGCCATAGCAACAAGGCGTTTTGTGATTTCTCCCCCAACAGAACCGTTAGCGCGAGAAGTAGTATCAGCGCCTAATTTTACGCCAAATTCTTGAGCGATTTCGTATTTCATTTGTTCAAGAGCTTGTTGTGCTCCTGGAACAAGCAATTGATTCGAATTGTTGTTGCGTGCCATATGTTTTCACCTCCTTGTACCTATAGAATGTGTGAAAACATATGGCTTCATGCATTTATCTCATTGGTAAATTTCGGGATTTAGAATAACTGTTCAAACTCATCTTCCGTTGCGGAATGTTCGTCGATGACCATCGTTTCCGTATTTGCGATCGCCTTCTCTATTAATGGTTGTAAATCAACAAAACTTTCATAATGAACCACTTTTTCTTTTTTTGGTTTTGTTTTTGGCGATCTTGGCGTAAAAATGGTACAACAATCTTCATATGGAAGAATCGAAATATCGTGTGTGTCAATTTTTTTAGCAATGTCGATAATTTCTATTTTATCCATCGATACAAGCGGCCGCAAAATCGGCGTTGTGGTGACATCATTAATGACAAACATGCTTTCTAGAGTTTGGCTGGCAACTTGTCCAAGGCTTTCCCCTGTCACAATCGCAAGTGCGCGATGCCGCTGACGCAACGCATCAGTAATTTTTAGCATTGCTCTTCTTGTTGAAATAAGCGAGTATTCGTTTGGCACTTGTGTATAAATGGCTTGCTGCACTTCTGTAAAAGGAACAATGTGAAGTTTTATTTTTCCTCCGTACGTGGTTAATTTTTTCACTAAATCAATCACTTTTTGTTTTGCCCGATCGCTTGTAAACGGCGGACTAAAAAAGTGAACCGCTTCTATTTCCAATCCGCGCTTCATTGCCAAATACCCGGCAACTGGGCTATCGATTCCACCGGAAAGCATGAGCATTGCTTTGCCGCTCGATCCCACCGGCAAGCCCCCGGGACCTGGAATATCGTGACACGTGATATATGTGCCTTCTTGGCGAACTTCCACGCGGACATCGATATCAGGATCATGTACATTTACCGTTAACCCGTCTGTATTGCGCAAAATATGAGCGCCAATTTCATAATTTAACTCGCTGCTTCCATACGGAAATTGCTTGTCCACTCTTCGAGCGCTTATTTTAAACGTTTTTCCTTCATGAGGAAGCTGCTTAACAGCTGCCAATGCTGTTTCTTTTATTTCGTTCAATTCATTATGACATTTCATTGCTAAACTAAATGAATGAATGCCAAATACATTTTTTAATTTGTCAATAATCGGTTCATGCGGTTCTCCGTTTAGTAAAATGTACATGCGATCACGCATATATTCGATTTTAATATTCGGAAACGCATGAAGTTTTTTAGCGACATTATCTTTTAAACGGCGAACAAACAAGTTTCGATTTCGACCTTTTGTCGTCATTTCTCCATAGCGAATTAAAATACGGTCATATTTCATAGCAATTACCTCGTTACCTCTCTTAATTTTTCGATTGCCTTTTTCATCACGGCGATAGCAATCGGAATTTCTTCGAGCGTATTTTCAAAGGAAAGGCTAATGCGAATGCCGCTTTCCGCCCGTTTGTCCCCCATTCCCATCGCCAATAATGTTTTACTTGGCGCCTTCTTTTTCGAAGAACACGCCGATGTAGTGGAAACAAAAATATCGTTTTTTTCCAATTCATGAACAAACACTTCCGGTTTAATGCCATCTAAAGAAAAGTTAATAATATGCGGGGCGGAATGCTCTAATGGCGTATTTATTTGAATAAAGGGAATCTCTTTTAATTCATTGAGCCAAGCTTGCTTGACTTCAAGTAAATAATCGATTTGTTTGTCGTATTTTTCTAACGACATCCGCAACGCTTTTGCCATTGCTACAATTGCCGGAACATTTTCGGTCCCAGAACGGAGCTGCATTTCCTGCCCTCCGCCCGCTAACAACGGCGAAAGCTGAATTCCTTGGCGAACGTATAAAATTCCCGCACCACGCAGCCCATGAAACTTATGAGCCGACATTGTACATAAATCAATATGCGCTTTTTTCATATCAAGCGGTACTTTACTGATTCCTTGCACTCGGTCGACATGGAAAATCGTTTTCGGATAGCTCGAAAGCAGCTCACCAATCTCTTCTACAGGTTGAATAGCGCCAACTTCATTATTGACATGCATAATCGAAACGAGAATCGTATCATCGCGCAGCGCTTTTTTTACTTGCTCAACTGTAACGACACCATTTTCATTCACCGGTAAATATGTCACTTCAAATCCTAATTGTTCCAATTGATGGCAAGCCTCTGATACAGATGGATGCTCAATCGCCGTCGTGATAATATGATTGCCGCGATGGCGATATTGAAAGGCAACTCCTTTTATGGCAAAATTATTTGCTTCCGTTCCTCCAGATGTAAAAATAATTTCGCTCGGTTTGACTTGCAATGACGCGGCAATTTGTTCACGAGCTTGCGTTAATAGCCGCTCCGCTTTCATTCCTAATTCGTGAAGAGAGGACGGATTTCCGAAATACTTTGTAGCCACAGTGACAAACGAATCCACCACTTCAGGAAACGGTTTTGTTGTTGCGCTGTTATCTAAATAAATCATCACGTCCATCCTCCGATTATCGTTAACAAATTGTACACTAGTAAGTAATTATAATAAAGAAAGCCGTTAAACATCAACCGAAACATATTATACTTACATTATTCGCAAAAAAACCGATAAATATCTCTATCTATCCAGTGATATTTATCGGTCTTGCGAATCGTTTATTCTTCCTTGGAACGTTCATCACGAAAAATTTGTTGAATGCGTTGAAGCGCACCAGGCTCCACTTTTTCTAAAGCCGCTACCGCTTGCTCCAGCGCCTGTTCATAATCGTAATGGCGAAATAGAAATTCGGCTTCTTCCAATCCTTCTTTTACGCTAGGATAGCGACGGCGGTAGCGGTTCCCATATTGAATCACTTTTTCGACAAGAGATGCTTGCTCAATCATTTCCACCGTCCGTTCATATACGCGCTGAACCATGTTTCCGGATTCCTCCAACGCTTGATGGACAGCAGACATATTAAGCGGTTTTTCCTCCAAACGCACCGCGACTTTCATCAAACTATCTTTTGCTTCCGACAATTGCAATTCGTAAGATTTTGGAAGCCCTGGCAACCGGCTTTTTTGCACAAGCCGCATTGCTTCCGACAGCTTTTTCTTCATCTCATCTAGTTTTTCGCGGGCAACTAGCTCGTCTTTTCGCAATGTTTGCAACATCTTGCGAAACTCCTCATGCTCTTCTTTCATCATTTCTATTTGCGCCAACAGCTGCTCTAATTCTTCTTTTAAAAGCGAATGAGCGGTTTTCGCTTCTAAAATGCGGGCTTGAATGATTTCAAAACGCTTCATTAACTGATGGATTTGTTTTTCAATGCTGCGATATTTTTCAAGATCTTTTGTCGATAACCGATAGCTTTGCTGTACAAACAATGTTTCTTCACTTGTTTCTTTCGCTTCTTCGTTGAGCTCGTTCAACATTTCTTCAATACGAGACATTTCTGTTTTTATGTAGTGATGGGAAATTACTTCTTTTTCCAATAAATCGTATAATGTATCAATCTCTTCTTTTATTTCAGTAATCCCTTGTTTTGCTTCTTCTACTTGCAAATCGCCAATCATTTGCATACACTGTTCAATTTTTTCCCGCTTTTGCACTATTTCCCGATCTATTTGTAAATGATCAAGGATATAGCCTTCCTGCTTCATTTCTTTATATCCATCGTAAAGCTCCTCCAGCTGGGCTGGAATCGTTGTTTGACACTCTGTTAATAATTCTGGAATATCGCTCATCATCTCTGTAACTTTGTTTAGTTCCCCTTTTGATGAAAGAACGATTTCCCGCGCAGCCAAGTAGTTTCCTGATGCTGTTAATTCCTCAAACTGTTTAAATTTTGATTCGATCTCTTCTAATTTTTCATCTAGCTTTGCCGCTGCAACTCCGAACGTATACCGATAAGCCAACAACGTTTTTTTCGCTTCACGATACATTGTTCTTAACTCTTCTATTTCAGTACGGTTTTGCTCCTCACTGCCGATCAATTCATGCACTTCATCAATAATGAGTTGAACTTCCTCTTCCGCTTGACGCAGCAGCTGATCGATTTCACGCAACACCGCTTTTGCTTTTGCATAACGATATTTATCAAGCAATTCTTCTGTATCAAATAATTTTTCTTCCACGTCAGGCAACTTAACAGCTACGAGATCGTCCCACTTTTGCCGCCACTTCTCAAACAATTGTTCCGTTTCTCCCGTCATATTCAATTGTTTTACTTTCGAAAGCTCATCGGGCACCGGTCGATTCATAATCGAAATTTTCCACGCTTCCAGTCGATCAATTTCGCTATACATTTTTTTTCGGTACACATGATTATATATCATTACTCCGCCAAGAAGGAGTAGAACGATAACTGCGATTTCCATCAAGAAATAGCCCCCTTGCACCCGAGTTAGTCACAAAAGAAAATGAGGTTAACCGAGAAGGCAAATTTGCGTAATGTTTTTTCAATGTTTTTATGATACCATGTTAACGACATTTTTTGACCAAATTTTTTATTTTTTTCACAGAAATCTTCATTTTTCTTATATTAAGGAAGGAGTGAGTCATTTTGCGTGACGGGCACATCCATACCCCGTTTTGTCCGCACGGAAGCGGCGATTCACTAGAACAATACGTTGAACGGGCCATTATGCTTGGCTATAAAGAAATTTCTTTTACAGAGCATGCCCCGCTTCCGGAAGGATTTACCGATCCGACACCATATCAAGATAGCGCAATGCGTCGCGAACAAATCGATCATTATTTCGCATCATTAACCGATTTGAAAGCACGTTATCAAAATGATATTATCATCCACATCGGTCTTGAAGTCGATTTTATTCTCGGTTTCGAAGAAAAAACAGCACGATTTTTAGAAGATGTCGGACCGTTGTTAGATGACGGCATTTTATCTGTACATTTTCTCTATTGCAAAGGACAGTACGTCTGTATCGATTACAGCCCTGAAATGTTCGCCGATATCATAACATTATTCGGCTCGATCGACAATGTGTACAATGCGTATTACGACACAGTTTTGCAATCGATTCGCGCAAATCTTGGCCCGTATAAACCGAAACGCATTGGCCATATGACGCTTATCCATAAATTTCAAAAACGCTTCCCTTGTTCTTCACCGATGACGGAGCCGCTGTTACGGATTCTCGATGAAATAAAACTCCGCGATTATGAGCTTGACTATAACGGTGCAGGTGCTAGAAAACCGCTTTGTTTGCAGCCGTATCCGCCAAACTGGGTAATCCGCGAGGCAATGAAGCGAAACATCCGTATTATATATGGTTCAGACGCACATAGCGCAAACGATTTACATCAAGGAACGGACGTTATGCTAAAAGAAGCGTTTTTCGATTGACAAAGTTTCTATAACCACCATAGAATATCCTCATATGGACAAAGGAGGCGGAAAAACATTGTTTCATGCTGTCGCTTATAACGGAACACGGGAAGAAAACTACGAACTTGTCATTCAACAGCTGCGCGCGTTAATTGAAGGAGAATCAAACTTCATCGCTAATTTAGCCAACGCTTCCGCTTTATTAAATCATTTTTTCGAACAAATCAATTGGGTTGGTTTCTACTTAACGGAAAACGATGAGCTTGTGTTAGGTCCGTTTCAAGGGCTTCCGGCCTGTGTACGCATTCCGTTTGGCAAAGGTGTATGCGGCACCGCCGCAAAAAACAAAAAAACCATCATCGTTCCTGACGTTCATCTGTTTCCAGGGCACATTGCATGTGATGCTGCATCGCAATCAGAAATTGTCGTGCCTATGATAAAAGATGGGAATGTAATCGGTGTACTAGACATTGATAGTCCGATCAAAAATCGTTTTGATGAAACAGATCAAAAATATTTGGAAAAGTTCGTCGACGTCATTATAGCGACATTATAGGATAGAAAACAATAATCGAGAAGAAAGGAATCCGAATGAACGGATTCCTTTTTACACTTTATATTGACGAACATAATCTTTCACAAAAATACAATTCTTTCCTGTTCTTTTCGCCGCATAAAGCGCCTCATCAGCCCGTTTAAATAAATCTTTCGCTTCTTCGGGACGATTTTTTTTCCAATACGAAATGCCGCATGAAATCGTTACAGGAGGATGTGTTTCCTTTCTTACTTTTTCAGCAAGACGATGCGCAATCGAAATTCCTACGGCTAATGACACTTTCGGCAAATAGACGGCAAGTTCCTCCCCGCCCCAACGAGCGCCGATGTCACTAGCGCGAATATTGGAACGAATGATGTTGGCAACCTGAACGAGCACATGATCCCCGATTTGATGTCCATATGTATCATTTACTTGTTTAAAATTATCAATATCGACTAAAATAAACGTTCCAAATTCGTCATGAAGCATCGATGTTTTGATTTGTTCATCTAAATAGCGTCTTGTATACAATTTCGTCAAATAGTCCGTAACAACGTGCTTTTCAAGCTCTTCTCTTAACATCGCATTCGTAAATGCGAGGGTGGAATGTTGAATCAGTGACTGCAACAGTTTAAACATTTCAAACGTAAAATGGTATGGTTCGCGATGTAAAACAATCGTAACTCCTTTTAGCTCCCCATTTTGAACCATAGGAGCAGCCATTAGAGAGTGGTAGACAGGAACGGAAAGAGAAGCATGAATTTTTGCATCTCCAACAAAGACGATATCCTTTTCCGTTTTCATTTTCTTTTCCACAAATTCAATATACTTTTTGGATTTACAGGATTGAAAAAATGGTGTGCTCCCAGGTAATAGCTTTCGTTTCCTCCCTTCAAACCAGAAAAAACCGACTTCATCCGCACAAAACGATTGCTTAATTTGCTTTACCATAAATTCAATGGCATCTTGAAGACGCAAATTTGCATTCAACTGGTGTATCGTTTCATTAATTAGCTGTAAATCCGCAACGAGACGACGGGATTGCTCATACAATTTCGCATTTTCCAACGCGCTTCCCGCCGTATTGGCAAGCAAAGAAATAAAATTGATTTCCCTTTTTGGAAACTCCATAATGTAAGGGGCCATAATTTCAATAACACCGTAAACGCCCTGCGCTCCTTTAATCGGCGCATACAAAACGGAACGACGCAGCGAAATGGAGTCTTCAAACTGAATTCTCCCCGTCAAAAAAGCCTGCATCGCTGCCATATTTTCGCCGCTTTCATCAAAAACAAGCGGTTTGATTGGCAAATGCCCGTGATGCTGATTATCGTGCGACAAAAGCAAATAGTATGTAAAGGACGGATATACTTGCTTAAGAGTGTTAATAATTTCCTCGAGCACATCATCAATCTTCATCGATGAATGAATTTTCGCGGCAAACCGATGAAGCTGTTCATAACGTTTTTCATCGCTAAGCCCTTGGGATATCATCCTGAACTTTCGGAAAAGCGTTGAAAAATCTTGTTTGATTTTTTTTAGCAGCCTTCTGCTTATGAAAAGCTGGCGATCATACACTAGCTGCAACATCCCGATTAACTCCTCGGAAAGACGAAGGAAAATTTGCGCGGTTATATACTTTTCATCTTCATGAATTTGTATCGTCTGCTGCTCATCATCTACCATTGCTTTTATATTGTCAGGCAGAATTTGATGACAGAAAGGAGAGTGACTTTCTTCTGATTTCGTGATTGCTTCCGGATAAAACGATTTATTTAAAGGATCAAACACAAAAAAAGCAGCTTGCTTTATCATAAGCTCCTGTTTGAGTAGTAACAGCAATTCTGTGATCACATTGGAAAAATTCTCATAATCATCATACGATAAAAACCAATGAAAAAATTTTTGTTTAAAGGCTCCGTACACTTTTTCTTCTTCTAATTTCATCGCCCTTTTCACCTAAACTGATGTTCTCATTCCAGTTAGTTTTAGAATGGAGTATATACAAAACTTTTCAAAAAATTACATCTTTTATTATATCATATTATCTCGAAATAAGGAAAATAAAAATATTGACTTTGCCCTATAAAAGTCATATAATAGCCTTTGTGTAAAATATAGCAGCCTTAGTGCTCACCTTTATGGTTCCATTTTGTTCCTCGATAACGAGGTGTATCGTGTAACTCTTAGCTGCTAGAGCGAGGATACATGAAAACAAAATGGCCATAATTGTTGACGCACGCCTGCTTTTATTTTACCCGAAATAAAAGCAAAAGGAGGAGCATTGAATGGCTCGTTATACAGGTCCAACGTGGAAAATTTCTCGCCGCCTAGGAATCTCCTTAAGCGGTACAGGTAAAGAGTTGCAAAAACGTCCTTACCCACCAGGTCAACATGGTCCAAGTCAACGCAGAAAACTTTCGGAATATGGTCTGCAATTGCAAGAAAAACAAAAACTTCGCCATATGTACGGCGTAAACGAACGTCAATTCCGCAAAACGTTTGAAGAAGCTGGCAAAATGCCTGGTAAACACGGGGAAAACTTTATGATTCTTTTAGAATCACGTTTAGACAACCTTGTTTACCGTTTAGGCTTTGCGCGTACTCGCCGCCAAGCTCGTCAGCTTGTAACGCACGGCCATATTTTAGTTGACGGAAACCGTGTAAACATTCCATCTTATCGCGTGAAACCTGGCCAAACGATTTCTGTCCGCGAAAAATCTCGCAACCTTCAAGTCATTAAAGAAGCATTAGAATTGAACAACTTCGTACCAGATTATTTAACATTGGATGCTGAAAAACTTGAAGGCACGTATACTCGTTTACCTGAACGCTCCGAATTGCCATCAGAAATTAACGAAGCATTAATCGTTGAGTTCTACTCTCGTTAATGCGCCGCATCCCTTCAGATATGATTCTGGAGGGATTTTTTCTGTTTTGTGATCATCTACCAATAAAAAAACCCGGTCTTCCCGGGTTTTTTTATTGGTAGCGAATTAAATAATATTTTTTCTTTCCGCGGCGAATGATGGTAAAACGTCCTTCGATGCGGTTTTCTTTTGTAATCACTGCATTGACGTCTTGTATGCGCTCACCATTGATGTAAATCGCTCCGTTTGTAATATCTTCCCTCGCCTGCCGTTTCGATGGCACAATCTTCGCCATGACAAGGAGTTCCACTAACGGAACTTCCTCTCCCTCATATTCAAAAGAAGGAACGTCTTTAAACCCTTGTTCAATTTCCTCGGCTGTTAATTGTGACACACTTCCACTAAAGAGCGCCTCCGAAATGCGAATCGCTTGCTTCAAGGCTTCTTCTCCATGGACAAGTTTCGTCATTTCTTCGGCTAACGCTTTTTGCGCCGCACGCTGTTCCGGAGCTTTCTGCAATTGTTTTTCTAGCTCTTCAATTTCTTCTTTCGATAAGAACGTAAAGTATTTTAAATATTTAATGACATCACGGTCGTCTGTGTTAATCCAAAATTGGTAAAACTCATATGGAGACGTTTTTTCCCGATCAAGCCAAATGGCTCCGCTCTCTGTTTTCCCGAATTTTGTTCCATCTGCTTTGGTAACAAGCGGAACGGTTAATCCAAACGCTTTTGCATCTCCTTCCGTTTTTCGGATTAACTCTAATCCTGCTGTGATATTTCCCCATTGGTCACTGCCGCCAATTTGCAAACGACATTGTTCGTTTTGATAAAGTTTTAAGAAGTCCAATGATTGTAAAATCATATAGCTAAACTCCGTAAACGAAATGCCTGTCTCGATGCGCGATTGCACCGATTCTTTCGCCAGCATGTAGTTTAGCCCGAAGTTTTTTCCAACATCGCGCAAAAAAGTAATCACATCAAGCGAACCAATCCAATCATAGTTGTTGGCGATTTTCGCCGGATTTTCTTTCGCATCAAAATCTAAAAATCTTGACAATTGTTCTTTAATGCGTTCACTCCATTGTTGCACCGTTTCTTTTGCATTTAATGTACGCTCGCTTTTTTTTCCGCTTGGGTCTCCGATTAGCCCGGTCGCACCGCCAACAAGCGCAATTGGACGATGGCCAGCTAGCTGAAATCGGCGCAGCGTTAAAATCGGCAATAAATGTCCGATGTGCAAACTGTCCGCCGTAGGGTCAAATCCGGAATATAGCGTCACTTTTTCCTCATTTAGTAATTTCTGAAGCCCTTCCTTATCCGTGACTTGGTTAATTAATCCGCGCCATTCCAACTCTTGCAACAAGTCCATTTGATCCACCCCTTTTTTATTTTTTCATAAAAAAATCGCCCCTTAAACTGAAGGGACGATTGACATCGCGGTACCACCCTACTTAGAAAGCATAGCGCTTTCTCACTTCATTTCGATAACGGCAAATGCCGTCTTTTGCTACTTGGACAATCCGTTCGCAAAAGCTGCTCGAGGAGGTAATTCGTGTTTATCTATGTGCTAGTTCACACCAACCACTAGCTCTCTGAAACAGGGAGATAAACACTACTCGTTCCTGTCATCGCTTTTATGTATATCGTTTTTGATATACATGTTTTTATCATACTCTCATAAATTTGTCAAACCGAATCAAATCGCATTTATAATGAAAGAAAAATGACAAAAAGCCGCAATATTCAACAAAAAATATGATATACTGTGTTTACATTTATTTGTTGTTTATATAGGGGGAATGCCCATGGAGCATATAAAACAAACGTTTTCCCTAAAGAAAGCATGGCGCTATTTTCTCATTACATATGAAGTATGTTGGAATCTTTTTCTTATTTTTCTTATTTTCGCACTATGCGCCATTTGCTTTGCGGTCGGTCTTGGCGCCGGATATTTTGCTTTTTTAGTAAAAGATATGCCGCTTCCTTCGTATCAAGAAATGAAAACAGATATTTACAACTATGAGGAAACAACGCATATTTACTTCGCCAATAACGTTTATCTTGGAAATTTCCGCACGGATTTAGAGAGAGAAGAAGTAAAATTGAAAGATGTTTCCCCTTACGTCATAAAAGCAATAATCGCAACAGAAGACGAATATTTTTACGAACATCACGGTATTGTTCCAAAAGCAATTATCCGGGCGCTTTTTCAAGAAGCTACCAACTCTGCAATGCAAACAGGCGGAAGCACGCTAACGCAACAGCTTGTGAAAAATCAAATATTAACCAATGAAGCGTCGTTTGAACGGAAAGCGAAAGAAATATTGCTTGCGCTTCGCCTCGAAAAATTTTTTAGCAAAAATGAAATTTTAGAGGCATATTTAAATGTCGTTCCATTCGGCAGAAACTCATCCGGGCGCAACATTGCCGGCATCCAAGCAGCGGCCCAAGGCGTTTTTGGAGTAAATGCGAAAGATTTAAATCTAGCCCAAGCAGCATTTTTAGCCGGCCTTCCGCAAAGCCCTTTCGTTTATACGCCATTTACAAGCGATGGAAAAGTGAAAAAAGATTTATCCCCAGCATTGCATCGCATGAAAACGGTGTTAACACGCATGAAACAGGAAGGCTATATTTCCGAAAAGCAATATAAAGAAGCGCTGCAATATGATATCGCCAAACATTTTGCGCCACCGAAGCCATCACCGTTTGAGAAATATCCGTGGCTCACGATGGAAATTGAAAAGCGTGCGAAAGAAGCGCTAGCGGAAGTTTTAGCCAAAAAAGATAGGTATGAGAAACAGCAGTTATGGCAAGACGCATCTCTTTATGAACGCTATTTAGCAAAAGCAGAAAAACAGCTTCGCCAAAACGGGTATAACATTTACACAACGATTGACAAAAATATTTACGATCGCATGCAAAAAGTAGTTGCAAATTATCAATATTACGGCGACGACATTATTCAATACGTAAAAGATCAACAGACGGGCAAAACGGTTGCAAAGCGGGAACCTGTCGAAGTCGGTGCAATCCTTATTGAAAATAAGACAGGGAGAATTATTAGCTTTGTCGGCGGCAGAGATTACGGGCGAGAGCAGCTCAATCACGCCACACAAGCATATCGATCAAACGGTTCGACAATGAAACCGCTGCTCGTATATGCGCCAGCAATGGAAATGGGCATTATTCAGCCCGGTTCCGTCATCCCAGACACAGAATTACGCATCAAGACAGGTAAAGGTTATTACACTCCAAAAAATGCGGACCGAAAAACACACGGTTTAGTCACCGCTCGACGCGCCTTGCAGTATTCTTATAACATTCCTGCGATTCGAACATATATGAAGATCATGAATCAACATCCAGTAGAATATTTGCACAAAATGGGCATTACCAGTGTGGCAAAAACAGAAGAAAACCACGTCGCCTTGGCGATCGGAGGAACGAATAAAGGAGTGACAGTAGAAGAAAATGTCAACGCCTATGCCACATTTGCGAATTACGGAACATTTATCGATGCGTATTTAATTGAAAAAATTGTATCGAAAGATGGACAAGTCATTTACGAACATCAAAGTAAGCCCGTTCCCGTCTTTTCTCCACAAACATCTTATTTAATGATTGATATGATGAGAGACGTTATTCGACACGGCACAGCGTCCTCTCTCCCGTATTATTTAAAATTCCAAGCGGATTGGGCTGGGAAAACGGGAACAGGACAAAATAATCAGGACTCATGGTTTGTTGCAACAAATCCGAACGTTACATTTGGCGTTTGGATGGGATATGATACTCCGGCACCGCTGCAGCTAAAATATAAAGGGTTATCCTATAGCAAACGAACCCAGCTATTATGGGCACAACTAATGAATGCGGCTTATGATGTAAAGCCGCAGCTAATCGCTCCAAAAACGCGATTCAATATGCCAGGCGGCATCGTCCGTCGTGCATATTGTACAGTTTCAGGGTTCGTTCCATCTGATTTATGCGAAAAAGCTGGATTAGTCAACTATGATTTATATAATACAAAATTCACCCCAAAGCAAAGTAAGGACCAATATTTAATCGAAGGACGCTTTGTTGAAGTCAACGGCAAACGGTACATCGCGCTTAATACAACGCCGAGCGAGTTTGTTTCAAGCGGGGTCATACTTAATAAAAAATTGCTCAAAGAACTAGGAATCTACAATATAAACTCCGCCGAGTGGAACGGAACATTATTGGTTAGCGAAATGAAAGAAAACGGAAAACGTCCAGACCCGCCTACCGTCCAACTAACCAATGAAACAATAAGTTGGAAGCCGCACCACGAAAACGACGTCATTGGCTATCGTGTATATTGTGCGGAACAAAAAGGAGCGCCGTTTCGTGTTGTCTCTATCGTTAAAGCTGGAAAATCTTTAACATTTTCCAATCTACAGCCAAAAGCAACATATTATGTGACAGCAGTAGATATAAGCGGCAATGAATCCCCACCATCGAACATCATTTCTGAACAAAATGCCGCTGTACAAAATCAAGGAAAAAAGAAAACATCAGATAGCCCTTCGAAGAACCATTAAAAAAAGCTGATCATATCGATCAGCTTTTTTCTTAGTCTTCCATTGTCGATAAATCCCCTGTCGGCAAGTTGAGTTCCCAAGCTTTTAAGACGCGGCGCATAATCTTTCCGCTTCGCGTTTTTGGCAGTTTGTCGCGGAATTCAATTTCCCGCGGCGCTGCGTGTGCCGCCAATCCTTTTTTGACAAACTGGCGAATGTCTTCTTTCAATTCCTCTGATGGTTCATATCCTTCCCGAAGCGAAATAAACGCTTTAATAATTTCCCCGCGCACCGGATCTGGCTTACCGATAACCCCGGCTTCCGCCACCGCTGGATGTTCCACTAGCTTGCTTTCTACTTCAAATGGACCAACACGTTCCCCAGATGTATTAATCACATCATCGACACGACCTTGGAACCAGAAATATCCGTCTTCATCCATATAGGCGGAATCGCCGGAAACGTACCAATCGCCGATGAAGTACGATTCATATTTTTGTGGGTTATTCCAAATCGTTTTCATCATCGACGGCCATCCTTTTTTAATCGCTAAGTTGCCCATACGATATGGCGGCAGCTCATTTCCTTGATCATCAACAATGGCTGCTTTTACACCAGGAATCGGTTTCCCCATCGACCCCGGCTTAATTTCCATGCAAGGATAGTTACAAATAAGATGAGCGCCTGTTTCTGTCATCCACCATGTATCATGAATGCGTCGCTCGAATACTTTCATCCCCCAGCGAATGACTTCTGGATTCAATGGTTCTCCAACACTGAGAATATGGCGAAGTGAGCTTAAATCATATTTTTTGACAATTTCATCGCCGGCTCCCATCAACATGCGAAATGCCGTTGGTGCACTATACCACACGGTTACGCCGAAATCTTGAATCGCTTGATACCATGCATCCGGGCTAAAACGTCCTCCAATAACGACGCTTGAAGCGCCACACAACCAAGGACCGAAAATACCATATGACGTTCCCGTTACCCAACCAGGGTCAGCTGTACACCAATAAATATCGTCTTCTTTTAAATCAAGCACCCATTTTGCTGTTTGATAATGTTGAATCATTGCATTGTGAACGTGCAAAACCCCTTTTGGCTTTCCAGTAGAACCAGATGTATAATGCAAAATAAGTCCATCTTGGCGATCTACCCATTCAATGTCAAAATGTTTGCTCGCTTCGTTCATTCGTTTCTTTAAGTCAATATACGGACCTTCTTCCACAATGTTATCCCCGACAAGAAAAACGTATTTCAGCTCAGGCAGATCATTGACTGGAACCCGCGGCAACAGTTCCGGTGTCGTGATGATTGCCTTCGCTCCACTATCCTCAAGCCGATCGCGCACCGCTCCTTCCATAAACGCTTCAAACAGCGGACCAACAATCGCGCCTGTTTTAATGATTCCTAATACAGAAAAATACAATTCCGGAGAGCGCGGCATAAAAATAAATACGCGGTCTCCTTTTTCAATCTCTGCTACTTGTTTTAGCACGTTTGCAACTTTGTTGGACATTTCTTTCATTTCTTTGAATGTATACTTTTCATTTCTCGATGCATCACGGTAATAGAGAGCTACTTTATTTTTTCGAAACGTTTCCGCATGGCGGTCGATCGCTTCATACGCCATATTGACCCGGCCTGTTTCAAACCACGAAAATTCCTTTTCTACTTCTTTCCAATCAAAATTTTTATATGTTTCTTCATAATTTTTTAAATTATAGTCCCCTTGTATGACCGGTAGTACTTCCGTTTTCATTCTCTGACTCCCCCTTATGTAAGTGGTTACAGTCCTATTATAGTATATCTCTTATGAATTCTCAATTTTTTAAAAATTTTCTTTTTATTTTTTGTGAACTTTTTTTGAAACCGGGCTTCCAGTCGTTTTTTCATGTATAATGTTAGCAGAAAGACAAATCTAGGTGGTGCTCTATGGAACATAAAAAAACGTATAATGCGAAAGAATTAAAAACCCCAAAAGGGACATTAATTATTGAGGGGCCAGTATCTGCTGAAAAACTAGCAAGTTACGAATTTCATCACGATTTGACATCATTCCGCCAGCCGCCGCAGCAACATAAAGCACTCATTGAAATCGCAAAGCTGCCAGAAGGAAGAATCATTATCGCCCGTCATAACCAAACCATTGTTGGTTATGTTACGTTTCTTTATCCCGACCCGCTTGAACGTTGGTCACAAGGAAACATGGAAAATTTAATCGAGTTAGGCGCAATTGAAGTCATCCCGGAGTTTCGCGGTTATGGGGTAGGAAAAAATTTATTGATTGTATCGATGATGGATGATGCAATGGAAGATTACATTATTATTACAACAGAATATTACTGGCATTGGGATTTAAAAGGGACGGGGTTAAATGTATGGGAATACCGGAAATTAATGGAGAAAATGATGAACGCCGGCGGGCTTGTTTGGTATGCAACGGATGATCCTGAAATTTGTTCCCATCCGGCTAACTGCTTAATGGTTCGCATCGGCAAACGGGTCGATCAAGAATCTATCCAAAAATTCGATCGCCTTCGCTTTATGAATCGGTACATGTATTAAAAATCTTTCTTGACAACAAAGGGGAGAGGAATCAGTGATTGTCGAACAAATTATGAAAACTCCTGTCGTTACACTCCAGCCGACAAATACGATTGCAGAAGCGATTCAGTTAGTACGACAACTGCGCATTCGCCATATTCCGATTGTTGATGCCGAAAACCATGTTATCGGCATTGTAACAGATCGAGATCTTCGCGATGCAAGCCCTTCTATTTTTCGTCTTCACGAACATCTCGAAGATTTACAAAAACCGCTCAGCACGATTATGAAAACAGACGTCATCGTCGGACATCCGCTCGATTTTGTGGAAGAAGTAGCAGCGCTGTTTTACGAGCATAAAATCAGCTGTTTACCTATCGTCCAAGACGGCAAACTTGTCGGCATCGTGACGGAAACAGATTTATTATATACGCTTATTCAGCTTACGGGGGCACATCAACCTAGTTCACAAATTGAAGTGAAAGTGCCTAATGAAAGCGGCATGTTAAGCAAAGCGGCCGCTATTATCGCCAAAAGACATACGAATATTTCCAGCGTTCTTTTATATCCTGACGAAGACGAAAACTACCAAATTCTTGTCTTCCGCGTGCAGACAATGAATCCGATTGGAATTATTAACGATCTAAAAAATGCTGGCTATACGGTGTTATGGCCAAACTTACCGGGGGTTTCGTCATGAAAAAAGATTGTGTATTTATTTACAGTGATGATTTCCTTCGGTATAAATTTCATGATGAGCACCCGTTTAACCAACTTCGCGTTAAACTCACATACGATTTATTGCGCGCGATGAATGCATTAGAAGATGAACAAATTGTCACACCAAGAGTCGCAACGGACGAAGAACTTGCCTTAATTCATGATCAATCATATATTGAAGCGGTCAAAGCAGCTGGAAAAGGCCAGTTGCCTGAACAGGTAGCCTTAAACTACGGACTAGGGACAGAAGATACGCCAATTTTCCCAAATATGCACGAGGCAAGCGCTTTGTTGGTAGGAAGCACATTAACTGCAGTCGATTATGTGCTATCCGGAAAAGCAAAGCATGCGTTAAGTTTAGGCGGAGGGCTTCACCACGGCTTTCGCGGCAAAGCATCCGGTTTTTGCGTTTACAATGATAGCGCTGTCGCCATTAAGTATATTCGAGAAAAATACGGACTCCGCGTTCTTTACGTTGATACGGATGCCCATCATGGAGACGGCGTCCAATGGGCATTTTATGATGATCCAAATGTATGTACGTTTTCCATTCATGAAACAGGCCGCTACCTATTTCCCGGAACAGGAGGTGTGAATGAACGCGGACACGGGGCAGGATATGGGTACTCATTTAACATTCCAGTAGATGCGTTTACAGAAGATGAATCATGGCTTGACGCTTATACACAAGCGCTTCGAGAAATTGCGGAATTTTTCCGGCCCGATGTGATTTTCACGCAAAACGGAGCGGACGCTCATTATTACGATCCGCTTACTCATTTGTCCGTAACGATGAAAACATACCGTGAAATCCCGAAACTCGCCCATCAAATCGCTCACGAATATTGTGACGGGCGTTGGATCGCAGTTGGCGGCGGCGGTTACGATATTTGGCGCGTCGTTCCGCGGGCATGGGCGCTTATTTGGCTAGAAATGACAGAACAATCGAATATTTCCGGAAAATTACCGAAGCCATGGCTTGATAAATGGCAATCGCGTTCTCCTGTCCCATTGCCGCAAGAATGGGATGATCCGGAACCACTATATCCACCGATTCCACGAAAAGCGGAAATTACCGAAAAAAATGCTCAAACGGTAGAAAAAGCGTTATATCCAATTCGCAGTCAGCGACAAAAATCAACCGATCAAACTATTTCTAATAAATGATATTTTATCATCTTCATAAAAAAACAAAAAGGGGCTTAGCAAAAATGATAGCCCCTTTTCGTTATTTCGTTGAGTCACGATATTCAATACGGTGCGGCAGCACGACGATATGGTTTTCGACGTTTTCCTTATTCATATATTTAGTTAATAAACGCATCGCAACCGCACCGATGTCATACATCGGCTGCACTACCGTCGTTAAACGAGGACGAACCATTGTCGCAAGCCGTGTATTGTCAAAACCGACCACTTCTAATTGATCCGGAATGCGAACGCCATGATCTTGCGCGCTATGGATAATGCCAAGCGCCATTTCATCAGTTCCAGCAAAAACAGCGGTTGGCTTCTCGGCTAATTCAGCGATTTTTTCGTATGCCTCAATGCCGGAATCATAGGAGTTATCTCCTTCAATTACAAGCTCTTCGTCATAGGCTATTCCATGCGTTTCTAAAGCGCGACGGTAGCCCGCCAATTTCTTTTGATTGATTGGATCATCCGTCGGTCCCGTCACATAGGCGACCCGCTTGTTTCCTTTTTCTACAAGATAAGTAACCGCTTCAAAGGAAGCTTGTTCATAATCAATGTTGACTGATGGAATGGTATTATTTGGTTCAATCGTTGCGGCTAACACGATTGGCACAGGTGATTTCTGAAACTCATTGACATGCTCTTCGGTAATGTTTCCACCCATAAACAAAATGCCGTCCACTTGTTTAGCGAGCATCGTATTGAGCAAATGCAATTCTTTTTCTTTATTTTGGTCAGAGTTGCTTAAAATGATATTATATTTGTACATCGTGGCAATATCTTCAATTCCACGTGCCAATTCCGCGAAAAAGATGCTAGAAATATCAGGAATAATAACCCCAACGGTCGTTGTTTTTTTGCTAGCAAGTCCCCGTGCAACCGCATTTGGCCGGTAGCCTAGACGTTCAATCGCTTCCAACACCTTTTTTCTTGTTGATGGCTTCACATTCGGGTTTCCATTCACGACACGAGACACGGTCGCCATCGACACGTTTGCCTCTCGTGCCACATCGTAAATCGTTACATTCATTGATTTCACTCCTCTTTTTTATAAATAAACATCGATTGTTATTTTCATAACAACAAATATCCGTTTATGCAAAAATATCATACGATACATTATGGATGAATCGCAACGAATTGGCAACTATTTTGCAAATGTTTTCACAAACAATTCACTAATATTGAGGAAAACTTTCTATGTATATCATACCCAACCTATGAACAATGATAAACTTTATGGTCCATTTCCATTCCGTTTCCGATATATTTTGCAACCGAACACAAATTCTCATAAAATAATGCATTCACGAAAATTAGTTCAGGAAATCCGCGTTACATCTTGGAAAGCGAAACGTACATTCCAAAAAACATCACAACCCAAATGGCAGTAAACAGAAAATTCCCCCTTCAGAGAATTGCTGAAGGGGGACGTTGAATTCTATTATGCTTTTACCATTTGCCGCTGGAACGCTCTTATTTCTTCCATAAATTCATTAAATTGAGCAATATCCATTTGTTGTGCCGAATCCGATAATGCAACCGCTGGATCTGGATGTACCTCTGCCATTACTCCATCCGCGCCAATTGCTAACGCTGCTTTCGCACAAGGAATTAATAAGTCACGACGGCCTGTTGAATGAGTAACATCAACCAATACAGGCAAGTGTGTTTCTTTCTTTAAAATTGGCACCGCAGAAATATCCAACGTATTTCTTGTCGCGCGCTCATATGTGCGAATACCGCGTTCACAAAGAATAATTTGACCGTTTCCTTGCGACATAATGTACTCTGCCGCATTAATGAATTCTTCAATCGTTGCCGCTAGCCCGCGTTTTAACAAAATTGGCTTGTTCACTTGGCCTGCCGCTTTTAAAAGCTCAAAGTTTTGCATGTTGCGCGCACCAATTTGAATCACATCAATATAGTCTAGCGCTATTTCAATATCCGCAGGGGTGACAATTTCACTAATCACAGCTAAGTCAAACTCATCGGCAATTCGTTTTAAAATTTTTAATCCTTCCACGCCTAGTCCTTGGAAATCATATGGCGATGTTCTCGGTTTGTACGCACCGCCGCGAAGAAGTTTTAATCCTTGTTTCTTCACCGCTTTTGCAACAGCCGCAACTTGTTCATAACTTTCGACCGCACACGGTCCCATCACAAAATATTGGTTGCCGTCGCCAATTTTTTCGCCTTTTACATCAACAATCGTATTTTCCGGATGCTTCTTGCGCGATACAAGCAATGCTTTACGATGATCATCTTCTTGCAGTTCAAGACCAGCTTTAAAAATTTCTTTAAAAATATGCTGCAATGTCGATGTTTCAAATGGTCCATCGTTGTGCTCAGAAATTAAATCAAGCATTTTCCGTTCACGCACTGGGTCATAACGATATGTTCCTTGCGTTTCCTTGATTTTTCCAATTTCTTGAACAAGTCTCCCTCGTTCATTAATTAATTTTAAAATTTGTAAGTTAATCTCATCCACCTTTGCCCGCAGCTCATCTAATCTCTTATTGCTCATGCTTTCCCATCCTTTCTTTCGTGCAGTTTAGTTCAAAACCGTTTTCCACCTTATCCGGATGACTCCAGTCACGGACTTTGTGGTTATTATTTTTTAATTAGTCATTATTATAATGGAAACAGAAGCAGTTGTCATCAAAAAATACTTTATTTATTAAACGCTTTTAAGCAATAAAGTATTTTATAAGAAATTGCATAAGATATTTTATGAGAATTGCATAAAAAGTGTCTGAATCACTCGGAAACAAACGCCAATGGACAATAAAAAAGGACATGCACCATCCTTTCGTAAACGCTTGGAGGTGCATGTCTTTTACAGCTATATGTTAGAAATGGAGTCTTCGGCCAAAGACGCCATTCATGCTTGTATTACTTCTTTTTTTAGAGAGTCATATGTGATATTCCAGTGCGATGTATGCCACACGACAGATCCATTTTCAAACAAAAGTGCTTGCGGAGATTCATGTTTCACACCAAACGTTTCAGCGATATAGTTCGAAAGTGGACGCGCCTCTTGCACAAACAAATAATATGTATCCACTTCCGGATAGTCGGCTGAGAATTTTTCATACTCTTGAAACGCTGCTTGACTAATTGGGCATGTAAGACTATGTTTGATGAATAAAAACCGTTTCCCCTCTTTTAACACTTCTTGAAATTGTTCAATCGTCTCCAGTTTCTTCTTTCCCACTTTGCTCACTCCGTTTCATTTTGTTTTTGCAGTTTTTGCTCCGCATCATGGAACGCTTCTTCTGCTTCTTTCAACAATTTTTCTATATTTTCTTTATCCTTTTCGCTCGCTGGCACCGAAATCGGGATGACCGATGTTTCCGACGTTGTTGTAGATTCAGAAGAAGATAGCTTCTCGTCCGTTTTTCCAATTGGAATAAATTTCGTTACTTCTTTCGTTTTTTCTTTGGCGACTTCTAACCATTCTGTTGCTGTTGTTTTCATCGGCTCTAATTTTCCTGTTTCATTGATTTCAGCGAGCCATTGTTTTCCTTTTTCGCTTGTCAATAGCATCACCGTCACCGCACCAGCAATTCCGCCGACAATCGCTCCTAACAAAAATCCTCCATTATTTTTTGCCATCAAATATAGCCTCCTTCGTCTTTTTTTGCTTCCTTTCCTTCCATTTTTCCCATATTTCCATAAAAGCATTTCCCCATTGCATTACTTTTACTACTTTTTCTTGGTATGCATCTACTTTCTTTGTCACAGAGGAAGAAAATTGTTGCAGCGAATGGTTGAACGACTGAACGGTAGAACTGACATCACTTACGGCATGGACAAGCGAATTCAATCCTTCCACTTTTTTCTGAACATCATCAGCAAGCGCATTCGCTTTCTTTAACAGCTGTGCCGTTTCCGTCGTAATGCTCTGCACTTCTTTGTCTAAATGGTCAATGGTCGCCGTTAAGCGTCGGATCGTTTCCTGCAATACCGTTAATGTCCTTGCGATATAAATGACTAATATGAAAAAAGAGATGGCAATCAACGCGATGCTGGCATATAAAATGATTTCCACTTAATTTCCTCCTTGCTAGCAGCCGTTTTGGGTTCTCCACATTTTTCCCTTTTCAAACGTTCGACATCCATCCGACAAATTCCTGCAAGTATATTCATTCAAAAAATGATGCGAAATCAATGTTTCCATTTCCAACAAGGGCATTGCATAACGCTCATTCATCGCGGCATGGTCATAATAAGCAGCCTTCAGGATATCGAGGCGGTGAAATTTCCTACGAGACATGCTTATTTATTCACAATGTGAGCTGATAAATTTGGCGATAAAAAACGAGCCGGCAAGTGGATGCCTAGCTCGTTTTTCTTTTTTTACTAAAAAGCACCAAATTATGAGTGAACCGTCCGCTCGTATGCTTCTTGAAACTTTTGAATATCTCCTGCGCCCATAAAAATTAATACCGCGTTTTCATGCTGTTTTAATATAGATGTATTATCTTCTTGAATGAGACGGGAATTCGGAATTTGCGCCTGCAGGTCATGAATCGATAATTTGCCATGATGCTCGCGCGCAGAGCCAAATATATCACATAAATATACTTGGTCAGCTTGCTGCAAGCTTTCCGCAAATTCCCGCAAAAACGTTTGTGTTCGCGTATACGTATGCGGCTGAAAAATCGCAACAATTTCGCGCCCCGGATATTTTTGTCTCGCCGCATCAATCGTTGCGATAATTTCCCGCGGATGATGCGCATAGTCATCAATCAAAATTTGATTGCCAAGCACTTTTTCGCTAAAACGGCGTTTTACGCCTTGGAACGTTTTTAATCGTTCTTGAATAATGCGGACATCCATCTCTTCATAATGGCAAAGCGCAATGACGGCAAGCGCATTTAATACGTTATGGTCGCCAAAGCGCGGAATTTCGAACGAAGCAAAAAACGTATTGCGGACAAACACGTCAAACGCTGTTCCTTCTGTTGTTTTCACCACATTGCGCGCTTGGAAATCATTATCATCCCCAAATCCGTAAAACAACACCGGCACTTTTGCTTGAATTTTTTGTAAGTATTCATCATCCCCACAAGCGATAATCCCTTTTTTCACTTGCAGCGCCATTTCTTGAAACGCTGAAAATACATCGTCGATATTGGCAAAATAATCAGGGTGATCAAAATCAATATTTGTCATGATTGCATAATCTGGAAAGTAGGATAAGAAGTGGCGGCGGTATTCGCATGCCTCAAATACAAAATATTTACTTCCTTCTATCCCTTTTCCCGTTCCATCACCAATTAAATATGATGTTGGATGCACCCCTTGCATCACATGTGCAAGCAAGCCAGTCGTCGATGTTTTTCCGTGCGATCCCGTAACCGCAATGCTTGTAAACTTTTGCAAAAATTCCCCTAAAAAGCGATGATACCGGATCACAGGCACTCCTAATTCATGAGCAGCTTGTATTTCTTCATGCGTTTCAGGAAAAGCATTGCCTGCAATCACCGTATAGCCCGGTTTAATATTTTCTTTGTTAAAGGGCAAAATGGGAATTCCCCGCTCCTCTAATGCTTTTTGGGTAAAAAAACGCTTCTCGACATCTGAACCTTGGACCGTATAGTTCATATCATGAAGAACTTGCGCTAAAGCGCTCATTCCTGTTCCTTTAATGCCAACAAAATGGTAAACTGTCATAATTAAGCCCTCCAACAATCGTCTATCTGTAAGACAGTATATGACGTTCATCTAGTTTTGCCATTTATTTCATTTGGCATATGTATTCTCATATTTCATCATTATAACATTGTTTGCTTCTAAAAACTATGAGTACGTCCAAAAAGAAAACGAATGGGACGGTCTTTCTATCAGCAACCTTTATATTTCCGACAAATCGACTCTTTCTAAGCGTGGATTTGGCCGATATCTTCTTCCTGCTTTCGCCTGATGCTTTCCGTTTAACAATACATTATCGCCGGTAAAGCCGATATGAATTTTAAGAAGGCTTCTGCCGACGCCATACATATCAACAGGCACGCCTTGCTTTTCAAATTCGATAATGCGTTCCTCATTAAATCCGCCGCTGACGACAATTTTCACATGGTGGAATCCTTCACGATCTAACGCTTCACGGAGCGCAAAAATAAGCGGTGGATTGACGCCGCGGGGATCAAACGTTCCGAGCACTTCCGGATGCCGAATAAAATATTGGTCAATCATCGTTCTCGATGTATCGACGCGAACCCCTTTTAATTTATCGCCAAACTCACGGGCAACGCGAAGCGCATCGGTAATACAGTCATTATTGTAATCGACAAGCACAATTAAGTCATCTTCCGGATATTTTTGGTAATACGCCTTTGCCGCCGCAACAACATCGCCGTCAAATAACTGGATGAGCGCATGCGGCATTGTTCCCATTCCTTGTTTCCCCCACCATTCATTCATCGCATGAGTCGCTTGCGCCGTTGAACCGCCAATAAACGCCGCATAGCCATCGCCGGCTTGTTGAGTGTAATGATCGTCGCGGTCTCCCATAAAAATAATTGGTTTTTGCACACCCGATAACGCCGCCGCTTTCACGACATTGTAAACGTTCGTCGCCACTGACGTACGCCGGGCTAAAATGCCGTCAATAACCCCTTCTAAAAACCCGAAATTTTGATACGGGCCAGTAATGGTCAATACGGTTTCAAATGGACTGATCTTATCCCCGTCTTTTAATGAATAAATTTCTAACTTCTCAGGTTCGTCAGCAAATGTTTTGATGAGTGCGATCACCTCATCTGTTCCACATAATACAGCATGTTCCTTTTGAAAAAATTGCATCGTAACAATATTATTTGGACAAAACTCTTTGACAATTTCACGCGTTTTTAAAAAATAAACGGCGGAAAACCAGCCGTCGCGAATCCGCTCATCAAATTTAAACGTTTTATTCGTTAATCGTTTAATTTTCCCTTGTAATTTTAATTCGATTTCCTTCATCGCTGCTCCCTCGCCTATGTCTTCATGTGATGTATAACACATTTCTATCATATCATACTATTTTCTTGCAAATTCGCCAATTCCTCTTCAGTAATTAATACATCTCGCGGTTTGCTGCCTCGTGCTTCAGAAATGATTCCTTGTTCTTCCATCATCTCTATTAAGCGGGCTGCGCGATTATAGCCGATGCGAAAATGACGTTGCAAGCTCGACGTAGAAGCTCCTCCTTGTTGCACAACGAATGCACAAGCTTCATAAAAAAGCTCATCTTCCTCATGATGAGCAACCGTCTTTTTGGCAAAATCGTCCTGCTGAAACAAATAAGACGGCGCCATCTGCGTTTTCACATGGGCCACTACCCGCTCAATTTCTTCATCAGATACGTAATTTCCTTGAACACGTACCGTTTTCGATGATCCATTTTCTAAAAACAACATGTCGCCGCGTCCGAGCAGTTTTTCCGCACCATTCGTATCGATAATCGTCCGTGAATCGACTTGGGATGAGACAGAAAAGGCGATTCTTGTCGGGATATTCGCTTTGATTAACCCGGTGATCACATCAACGGATGGGCGTTGTGTCGCAACAACTAAATGAATTCCGCACGCCCTTGCCTTTTGCGCAATGCGGCAAATCGCTTCTTCGACATCCGCCGGCGCTACCATCATTAAATCCGCGAGCTCATCGATGATAATAACAATATACGGGAGATGATGTTCTGGACTGTTTTTCTGTTTCACGAGCTCATTGTATTTTTGAATATCACGGACACCTGCATGGGCGAAAAGTTCATACCGCCGCTCCATTTCTTCCACCGCCCATTTTAGCGCTCCCGTTGCTGCCTTCACATCCGTAATGACCGGGCTGACAAGATGCGGAATATCATTATATGGAGCGAGTTCCACCATTTTTGGGTCAATCAGGAGCAATTTTACTTCATGTGGAGCAGCTTTGTACAACAAACTGACAAGCATTGCATTAATACACACGCTTTTTCCTGAACCGGTCGCTCCGGCAATTAATCCATGCGGCATCTTTTTTAAATCTGTTACTACTGGCGCTCCCGATATGTCAAGCCCAAGCGCGACCGTTAACGGGGATGGATTGTTTCGAAACGCATCGCTTTCTAAAATTTCCCGAATCCATACAGGCCGGCTTTTCAAGTTTGGAACTTCAATACCGATGGTGCGTTTTCCCGGAATCGGCGCTTCAATCCGAATATCTTTTGCTGCTAAATTTAGCTTAATATCATCTGCTAAATTCGTAATTTTGCTTACTTTTACCCCTAGGTCCGGCTGTACTTCAAACCGCGTTACCGTTGGCCCTTGTGTTGTGTTGACCACTTTGGCGCCAATATGGAAGCTGGCAAATGTTCGATTCAGACGTTCACATTGCTCGCGAATCCATTGCTCATCGCTTTCTTGGCTTCGTTTGGGACTCTCTAGCAGCGATAAGGACGGGAATTGATACCCGCTTGCGGCAGATTGTCTTTTTTCTTCCCACTTTTTCCGATCTTGTTTTAGCATAATAACATTGTATGGAATGCGAGAACGTGTCGAATGGGATGATTGTTTGCTCGCATGATGGTCGTTTTCGGGCATATCCGTCTTTGTCTCTTCTTTTTTTGCTGCTTCCGTTTCTTGTAAATTCGTCTCCTTTTCCGCCGCGATCGTTTCGATTTGTTCTTCCTCTTTTCCTTTTGGTGATTGGAATCCATCTTCTTTTTCTTGAGGAGCGTTGTCCACTGATTCTTTTTCGCTTGTTTCTAATCGTTCCGACGGCGTTGGTATCGGATCATTGATGTCATCTACTTTTTCTTCCGGTACAGATGGCAATAGATCTGTTGCACGTTCTATGGAGCTAGATGGCAGCTCCCATTCTATTACAGGTTCGTTCTTTTTCGTTACTCTTTTATATCCATAAACAGGAGACAGCACATCAGAAGGCCGGAACCGTTTTTTTTCTGAATCTGCCGAATGGTCTTGTTGGCTTTCCTTTACACGCCTTGGCAAATGATCGGAATTCCATACAGAAGAAACACGTTCATGATGTTCTTGCCGAAATGATGAATGACGGCGTTTCGATGTTGGTTCATCTGGAATAAGCGGAAACCGGAAGTTTCCTTTTGGATATTGATATGCCACCTTTACGTCCAATTGGGAAGAAGAAAGTTTCTCCCTCTGTTTTTTCTGCGACGAAACGTATTGTTCTTCTTCCTCTGTTTCCAGCAAATAACGAACGAATCGTTTTAACCATTTCATCGCTCAATCACTCTTTCAGTTAAATTCGTTTCGGAAAAAAAGTCACTAGAATCCATCTAGTGACTATCATCGCATTACCAAGTAAATGGCTGACCCACTTCATATTCATCGGATAATACTAAAATGCCTTTTTCTTGCGGAGCGTTTGGCAATTCCAATTCGCGCGCGGAACAAATCATCCCGTACGAAGGAACACCGCGCAATTCTGCCTCCTGAATAATAAGTCCGCTTGGCATCACCGCACCGATTTTGGCGACAACGACCTTTTGCCCTGCTTCCACATTTGGTGCACCACATACAATCTGCAATACTTCTGTTCCGACGTCCACTTGGCATACGCTCAATTTATCCGCATTCGGATGTTTCTTTTTCTCTTTTACATAACCAACTACAAATTTTGGAGAAAGATCGGCTTCAATCGTTTCGTTCCAGCCGTTTTTCTCTAATATATTGTTAATGACAGAAACAAGCTCCTCGTTCAGCTCCAATAAGCCGTTACCGTCAAAATGATGATAAGTAGAAGCTTGAAAAATATTATATCCTGCTGTTTCTCCTGTTTTTTCATCAAAGATGCGGACAACGTCTCCTTTTTTTTCAAACGCCCGCTGATCTGGCTGAATCGGTTTTAATGAAACGAGAAGTACATCGCCGACTCCTTGACGGTTATAAAATACGTTCATCCCCACTCATCCTTTCTTCATTTTTTGCGATAATTTTTTCCTAAAATAAAAATCGGTTCGAGTTCTCCATCTTCATATAAAAATGATAAAGCGGTGATCGGCACTCGTCCACTCGCAAAAAAGCTCATCGTCATTTGCGCGAGCACATCGTATCCAACTTCATTTTGCAAATCAGCAATAATCAGCACATCTTGATGAGGCACAGCAAGCGCCATCGTTCCCGTTATTTTCTTTTTCATTTTCGCTAAAAATGGCTCGTTTAAAATGCGGCTTGCGTCATAGCCATCATTTGTATTCACAAAATAAAACGTATTTCCGGCTACTTTGTCTTCTTTGACATGAACATCCAACGAACGGACATTAAAACGAGCAATTTCTTTTATTCGTTCTTCATTCCATTGTTCTTGTTCTATCATCTTTTTATCGATCAGCCGATACGTATTGCCCAAGTCAAGCGCATAATAAATGCGGGTTTCCGCCGTATGTTCATCATAAAGAAGCGGAATGCCTTCTTTTGTCTCCGTCGGGAACGATGTCGAGCGAATAACCGGGTAAATATCTTTTTCTTTGCCGGAAAGCGTATGTTTTTCATGCATGGTATTTAACGCTTGTTCAACGTAATATACAATTTCGTCAACCGCTTCGTCTTTTTGTTCGTGCCATTTCGCAATGACACCCGGAAGCGAAATCGTTACCCCTTTTTTCGTTTCTTTATCTTCAATGCGGAGCGTATCCTTTTTTCGGTCAAATTGAAACGTCCAATCATCGCGGGCAAGCCTTTTTTTTATTTCCTCACACATTTGTTTACTATCCATGGATATGCCCCCTATATTATGACAAGCTCTGGATAAACCGTTCAACTTCCTCTTTCGTTTTGCGATCTTTGCTGACAAATCTGCCTAACTCTTTGCCGTTGTCATAAGCAATAAAGCTTGGAATGCCAAAAACGTTTTCTTGCTGACATACTTCGAGCAATTGGTCGCGATCAACGTAATAAAACTCATATTCGGAAAAAGCCTGCTCGATTTCCGGCAAAAATGGTTGAATAAATCGGCAGTCCGGGCACCAATCGGCAGAAAAAACGAATATTGCTTTTTTTGTTTTTTTCACTTCCTCATATTGTGCTGCTGTTTCAATCGTTTTCATTGATAAAAACTCCTTTCTATGTCTTTTTTATGATATCGCGAATCAGTGATTTTGACAAAAAAATTCATACTGACCGACTAATAACTGAACAATATGTCGAAACATGCCGGCACGATCGACATAACCGTTTGTAAAAACACCGATCGCTCCTTCTTTATGGCGGATGTTTCTTTCTCCTGTATATTCCGCCATCACATCTCCGAGTTCTCTGCCAGCACGAATTCCTTTTGCCACTTCAAAAGGAAGCGGAATGCGCGCTCCGCCGGCGGTAATAACGGTGCCATCACGGTCGGCAAGCGCTCCCCAATTGCAAAGCCATAACTCTCCGTCTATCTCCATCACACCGCCTTCCAAACCGATGCCGATGTCCGCGTTCTCTTTTTGTAGCGCGTGTTTAGCTCGATTTATCGCTCCTTGACGCGTTTCGTGGTCGGAAATCGGCTGGGCGGAAACATCCGATGGAACATCCGTCGGTACAAGGGTATAATGTTCCGAAGAAAAAATGCTGCGGACGGCCGCCACCTTTGCTTGATTCGTTGTGCCAATGGCAATGATTTTCAATGCTTCCCACTCCTTTTTACGGAAAAAGAGAAGTCTTGTCAAACAAGACTTCTCATATTGATTAGCTGTTTTTCTTAATTGCATCGACTGTTGCTTTATCACACCGCTTTACAAGTTCAATAAGCAGTTGCTTTGCTGCCTGATAATCATCGACGTGAATGATCGACGCATGTGTATGAATATAACGGGAACAAATACCGATCACGGCAGAAGGCACTCCACTGTTGGCGATATGCACTCTTCCGGCATCCGTTCCTCCACCCGGTGAAACGAAAAATTGATATGGAATGCCGTGCGTTTCCGCCGTATCTAATACAAATTCACGCATACCGCGATGAGTCACCATCGAACGGTCATAAATGCGGACAAGCGCCCCTTTTCCAAGATGCCCAAATTCTTTCGCGTCTCCGGTCATATCGTTCGCCGGGCTTGCGTCTAACGCGAAAAAGATATCAGGCTGAATCATGGTTGCGGCGGTTTGCGCCCCGCGCAACCCGACTTCTTCTTGGACAGTAGCACCTGAATATAGCACGTTTGGCAGTTTCTCATCCTTCAACTCTTTCAACAATTCAATCGCCAATCCACAGCCATAACGATTGTCCCACGCTTTTGCCAAAATTTTTTTCGGATTGGCCATTGGGGTAAATGGACAAATCGGTACAATTTGTTGTCCTGGTTTAATCCCCATTTTTTTCGCGTCTTCACGGTCATCAGCACCGATGTCGATGAGCATGTTTTTGATCTCCATCGGCTTGTTTCGTTGTTCTTCGCTCAACAAATGCGGCGGAATCGAGCTGATCACTCCAACAACTGGACCATGATCGGTAATGATTTGTACGCGCTGTGCTAACAATACTTGATTCCACCAGCCGCCAAGCGGCTGAAAACGAATCATACCGTTATTGGTAATAGCGGTGACCATAAAGCCGACTTCGTCCATATGCCCCGCGACCATCACAGTCGGACCGTTTTCATCGCCGCGTTTGACGCCAAAGATGCTGCCAAGCCGGTCTTGTACGACTTCATCCGCGTACTTTTCCAGCTCTTTGCGCATGAAATTCCGCACCGCATGTTCATTGCCTGGTGCTCCCGGCAATTCGGTCAATGTTTGAAACAGTCGAAGCGTTTCTACATTCATCGTTCTTAACTCCTTTTTTCTAATCATTTTTATTGTAACGAACAAGTAAACGTTTTTCCACTTTCCTTACATTCTTTGGTGAAATCGGATATACTAAACGGTAGACAAGAAACTGCGGAGGTCTCTACTAATGAACTGGAAAAAATTTATAGCTGGTATGGCCGTTGGATTTATCGCGGCATACGTCGTTGAAACGAAGCGAAAACAGCGAATGATTTCTTCGGAAAAAGCACTTTCACTAGCCAAAGCAGCCTTTTTGCAACAAGCGCCAATCAGCGGCTCATGGATTCAAACAAATCCGGAAACATACGAAAAAAACAATATCATCTACACGGTGTACAAAGGAGGCGTCTGCCGTGATCATGAACAATACGAATTTGTCATCGACGCCTATACGGGAACCATCATCGAAACGAAACCGCTTTAAGACCGTACGGGTGCCCCCATCCCAACAGGAGGCATCCCTTTCCATTTTCAATGGATCAAAATCACAGGCGGTTTCGATCAACATGGGCGATGATGTTTCCGTCCTCGTCCCACTTTAGCGCACGATAATACGCATCGTGATAAAACGTAAACCACGCCTGTTTTTCGACCGCATATGGGATCCATTTTTGTTTTTCAAAAACCGATGTCATTGGATAATCATCATATGCCATTACCCATAATACATTTTGATGGGCGTGCGTCGCTAACAAATCACCCATATGAATCGCCATTTCTCCATCTGATTCGATCAAAATAATCGAATGCCCGTCACTATGTCCTCCGGTATGTACCATTTTGATCCCGTTTGCTACTTCTTTCTCTTTTTCAAATGGGATGACTTGCTCGGCGATCGGTTCCCAATTTTCCTTCCAATATGTATTACGCGAGCGAATGTTTGGTTGTCTCATTTCGTCCCATTCTCTCTGTGACGTAATAATTTCCGCGCGCGGAAAAGCAGAAACAAGCCGATCTCCTTCCCATTTTGTCAAGCCGCAAGCGTGATCAAAATGCATATGTGTCATTAGAATGATGTCAATATCATCCGTCGACAGCCCCAGCTCGTTGAGAGACTGTTCGAGTTTTGATTCCTCCGTTACGCCGAAATTCCGTTTTTGTTTATCCGATAATTTTCCATTGCCAATCCCTGATTCAATCAAGATATTTTTTCCATTCACTTGTACGAGAATAGGATCGGTACGCAATTCAATTTGATTGTTGTCATTAGACGGATACTTTTTCGACCAAAGCGGCTTCGGCACAACTCCGAACATTGCTCCACCATCTAAATGTGTTACCCCTCCGTTTAACCATGTCATTTTAATTTTTCCAATTTGCAATTGTTCCATTTCCCCATCACCTCGCTATTTTAGTGTATCATTTCTGCAAATATTTCGAAAACAAAAAAATAAAGGGCTGTCTTTTCTTCAAAGACCAGCCTTTTGATGCTTTGGCGGATATTTTACTTCACATCGGTAAATGCGATTTCCTTTTGCTGAAAACTTTTCTTCATATTCCGTCATCACATTTCCTTCAAAATCACTATTGTGTAAATCCAAACTTACGTATGTCAGCACTAATCCATATTGTGAAAAACTAACAAGCGAATATTCAAAAAAGGCTTGATTATCGGTTTTAAAATGAATTTCTCCTTCATCCACTAACACTTTCTCATACAACTCAAGAAACGCACGATACGTTAATCGCCGCTTTTCATGCCGTTTTTTCGGCCATGGGTCGGAGAAGTTTAAATAAATGCGTTCGATTTCTCCCTCCGCAAAAAAATTCGTTAAATCTTTCGCATTCACATTTAATAAACGCAAATTCGGCAATTCATTTTCAATGAGTTTATCTAATGCAGAGACAAGTACACTTGGGTACAGTTCAATACCAATATAGTTAATGTTTGGATTTGCTTTCGCCATTTCTGTAATAAATTTTCCTTTTCCTGTACCAATTTCGATATGAATTGGGTGATCATTGCCAAATAGCTCATTCCATCTTCCTTTATGTTCTTCTGGATTTGGAATAACATATTGCGGATATGCAGCAATTTTTTCTTTTGCCCATGGTTTATTACGTAGACGCATACGGACACCTCTGTTTCTTTGTTTATCGTTGTCAACGATATCATGAATAAGCACAAATATGCAAGCTCATTTATCAACGCCTGGGACAAAACTTTTTCGCCATAAAAAAACACAGCCGTGCGTACGACTGCGAAAAACGAATGATAAAACCCCCTATATCTGCGCATATTATAAATGTATAGCATACTTTTTCAAAGGATGGTGGTAGTGTTGCCACTAAATCACGAGCATCAAATCACCATATTAAAAGATATTTTATCGGAACATCAAGCTGACTGCTGCGGCACCGTCTCCGAATGTGAACAAATCGAACGGCTCGTAAAATCATTGATGGGAAATGAACAAGTGCATCCGAAAATAAAAAGCGTGCTTCCAAACATTTACACATACGGACAAAACGGAAAGTATAGCGCTGATTTAAACTCTCACATTTTATCCCATCAACAGCAATTATCGGAGTGGGTCAATCAGCTTACGTAGGAAATGCAGCGACTGTTGCATTTCCTTTTTTGCATTTTTTTCTTTTTGCCATATAAGCGAGTGAAGGGTTTGCGCTATAGTATACCATTTCATGCGAAAACGCAAATCATCGGTTAACTTAAGGCCGTAAAGTTCGAGCCAATCTTCCCATTTTTCTTCAGGAATATAGGAATAAAGCAACATCCCGATATCAATGGCCGGATCGGCAATCATCGCACCATCCCAATCAATTAAGTACAATTTTCCATCTTCAGCAAGCAGCCAGTTGTTATGGTTAATATCACAGTGGCAGACGACATACTCATCACATTGAAGTGAAGACATATGCTGTTCAAGCCAATCGAGTGCCTGTTCCACTAACGGCTCCTCAAATGAATGGGGAGTGAATTGCTCTTTTAGTTTTTCCATCATCATCTCTGGCAGTAATGGCGTTTTTCCTAACCTTCTCAGCATTGTTACTAAATCTTTGGAACGATGAATTTTCCGCAATAAGTTCGCCACTTGTTCACTTCCCATATCTTGTGGCTTCAATTCCCTTGCGTTCAACCACTGTTGAGCGGTAAACACATCGCCATTTTCCATTCGCTTCGTCCAAATCAGTTTTGGGACGATGCCTTCCGCTGATAAAACCGCAAGAAATGGCGAAGAATTCCGTTTTAAAAACAACTTTCTCCCCTCATATTCCGCAAAATACGCATCTCCAGTTGTGCCGCCAGCAGGAGTGATGTCCCACTCCTTTCCTAGTAACTGTTCCAAAGCAAGTTCACCTTCGACTTAAAAAAATAAGAGACAGCATCACCTGATTTCGTATTTTCAGACAATAGCTGTCTTACTAGATTTTATATGGAAGAGCTTTTTTTCGTCAATTCACATTTTTATTTTCCGCAAACAAAAAGACATCCAAGTTTCCGTTCTTGCTCGTTTATTTTACTTGTATTATACTGAAATATCGCCACATCTTGCAAATGTTTTGTGTGTTTTGTAAAAAATAGGAAAGATATGTTTATGTTTATTTCACAAGCACCCATGTCCCAATTCCAGCCAAGTTTATTTGTTTACGCACGGAAAACAGTGGAACCGTTCCGCTGTGAATCCCGTCACAAATGACATGCCATTCTTCTTCATCAGGTAGAAAAACAGATTGTTTTTCTTCTTGATTATGGTGAATAACAATAATATCGCGCCAAGGTCCATATTGCTGTACATCGCGAAGATGGTATGCGATGATGGATGATGGCACGTGCTCAAGGAAAAAAAGGTGATTGTTTATCTCTGCTTCGGTAGTAAATCGGAAAGCACGGTGGGACTTTCGGAGCTGAATAAGCCCTTGAACATAGCGGACATCGTCTTCATGCTCGCTCTTTCGTTTCCAGTCGATTTGATTAATCGAATCGGGAGCATTATAGCTATTTTCTACTCCTTGCTTTGTCCGATAAAATTCCTGTCCACTATGCAAAAACGGAATTCCTTGCGAAAGCAGCACGATCGCTGTCGCTAATTTTTGCCGCTTTTTTCTCGTTTGTTCATCTTCATAACCGTTAGCGATCTCCATTTTATCCCAAAACGTATGGTTATCATGTGACTCGACATAATTAATCGTTTGGGTTGGATGAAGAAACAGCCCGTGTTTCTTGCGAACGCTTCCGCTAATCGCCACTTTCACCTTTTCGCCATCATTGGAATTGCCTAGTGCAAATCCTCGATCAAACAGATGGAATGTGCTTCCTTTGACACTGTCACGGAAATAATCGTTAAAATAGGCAATACGCGGCAATTTTTCCGCGTTTTGCATCGTTGCTTTCTGTTCGGACGGAAGCGGTGTCGGCAAATCCCATCCTTCTCCGAGTACAAGAATGGACGGGTCGAGTGTATCAAGCATTTCACGAACCGCTTTCATTGTTTCGATATCTAAAATCCCCATTAAGTCAAAGCGAAATCCATCGACATGATACTCTTCCGCCCAAAATCGCACCGAGTCTACAATCCATTTCCGCACCATTTTTCGTTCGGAAGCAATATCGTTTCCAACTCCGGTGCCATTAGCCGGATTGCCGTATGCATCATAGCGGAAATAATATCCAGGAACGATTTTCTCGAATGAAGACTGCTCGCGCATATAAACATGATTGTAGACAACATCCATAATGACACGAATGCCCTGTGCTTGCAGCGTATGAATCGCCTGCTTTAATTCGCGGATACGAGCATACGGATCATTCGGGTCGGTCGCATAACTCCCTTCCGGAGCGTTATGATGAAGCGGATTGTATCCCCAATTATACTGCTGCAATGGATGGCGCTCATCCACTCCGGCAAAATCATTAAATGGGAGCAATTCTACATGAGTGACGCCCAACTCTTTTAAATAAGAAAGCCCTGTTGTCGTATTATTTGGCCCCTTTGTTTCCAGTTCGGTCAACCCTAAATATTTCCCTTTATGCATAATACCGCTTTCCGGATGAATCGTAAAATCACGGATATGCATTTCATAAATAATCGCGTCAGTTGGGGATGAAAGCGGAGGGACGGATGGTTTTTCGATGCGTGTCTTCGCTAAATCGATAATAACCCCATACTCCCCGTTAACCGAAACAGCAACCGCATACGGGTCCACGGCTTCACGCCAAACAGCGTTCACACATACGACATATGTGTAATAGATCCCTTCCATATCACCGAATACAGTCGCCGTCCATACTCCTTTTTCCAATCGTTCTAACGGTATATAGTCGGCTTTTTTTGTTTTTGGGTCAATCAGCTTTACTTTTGCCTCCGTTGCCGTAGGCGCCCAAACTTTGAAGGTTGTTTGCTCCTGCGTATACGCAACTCCTAAATCGCCGTCGTGAACTACCCCCACTTAATTTTCTAGCGAAAATTTGAAGTGGGGGCTTCCAAAGAAGTTTGACTGCTTTAGGCAATCCTTATTCTTTGAGGCGTGTCCACTTCGCCGCTAGAGCATAAGACACTCAGGTCTACAGCTTTACTTTTCTTTAAGATGTTTAATGCGCCATTGACATCAGCATTGATTAGTTTGCCAGACTTCCGACGTTGTACATGTTCTTGGCAATATGGCACAGTTCTCGAAGAGTCAAGTATTCTTCTTTGGTCAAACCATTTAGCTGTTGTTTGATACAAAAATACATTTTTTCACCTCCCATCTAACTATATGATACTATATTTTACTGAATCTATCCTATTTTCAGCAAAATATAGTTAAGGCGATTCATCTCCCACTTACTCCGCTTCGCTTCGTTGAAGTGGGAGTCTTCTCGCCTAATTAAGATAAAAAAGGTGTAATTAGCTTTACACCTTTTCTTCATCCGTATTCCAATTTGTTCGTATATCATAGTGACTATAGCAATGGCGCAACAAAAAAGATGCCGCTTTTAATTGCACATGCTTCAACGGAATCGTTAATTCCCGCAAAGACGAAAACCAACGTTCATAATTTCGTTTGTCAATAAACTGCACATTGCTAAAAGTACGGTGATCATCGATATAGCCATAACGATTCACCACTGCTTTTTTGATAGGAAAATCAATATGGTACTGTTTATATATATCTGCCACTATTTTTTCCATTCGTTGCAAAGCGATAACCGGATTGATTTTTTTCTTTTCTTCCCGCTTCGTTATTTCCGTCCAAAAACGGTCTGAAGACGCTATGATAATATTATCTTTTTCCCCTTCGGCAAACGTAATACACCATGTTGTGGTCGGACTTAATAAAATGACATCTAATTCGACCGGAGCGCTTTTGACCAAAAATACGGGTTTGTATAAACATAAATATGTGTCGGGAAAACGCTGTAAAAAATATTTCAACCTTTCTTCATAGTAAAACTTTTTATTTACCTTCGATTCATACCATATCGTAGAGCTTGCCCATTTTAATTGCAATTCGAACATATTTTCCAAAAATAAAATTTTTAATTCATCTATATTTTTTGCTTCCGCAATCATGGTCGACAAGCTCTCTTCTTCGTTCCAATCATTTACTTGCGATTCTGTTGCTTCTTCCAATACGGAAGAACGGCGAAACCATTTTTTCATCCGCTCCAACAATGACGGTTTTTCTATTAACCATTCCCACGTTTCATCCGGTTGAGGAGCATCATTATTCCTTCTATTGTTTTCCCATTGTTCTTTCGTCTGCTCCCATTGTTTTTTCTTTAGACGAATAAATTCACTTGTGTAGCGGTACACATCCGTTTCATACCTAGAAATATAGTCTTGAAGCTTTATTAATTGGCCCACACTCACAACACTTCCTTCAAATAAGAAGTTTACTTTTAGAAAAGCGGGAACAAAGCGCGCGCTTCATATTTTGGTGTTCGCTCTAAATGGGTTTGATATAACACCATTTCATGAACGGAAAAGGTCGCCGTTACTCTTGATTTCTGTTTAAGCGCATCTAAGCGAAACTCTTCATTTCCTTGCCATTTGCGAGCAATCGTAATATGCGGGGTAAACGGCCGTTTGTCTAAAGAAAATCCGATATCGATACAGGCGGTATACACATCGCGTTGCAGGGCAAATAGTTTTTCTTCTTTTTCCACCCCTTGCCATAAAATCCTCGGCGCTGTTCGATTTCCAAATGTATGTATTTCTGATAAGGATAATGAGAATGGAGCGTGGCGCTTTGCCACTTGCGTCATTGTTTTGCATATCGCGTCCAATTTTGCAGGTGGAACGTATCCTAAAAATGCTAATGTAATATGGTAATCTTCTTCATGCACCCATGAACGAAATGGAAAATGGGAAACGATTCCATCTCTCCATTGTGAAATCTGTTTTTTTACTTCGCTAGCGATAGGGATAGCGATAAAATAATGCGTTTTTTTCATCGTTCTCCACCTTTTCTTATGCCGAAGCTTTTTTCTTATTCAGCAAATGAATGCACACTAATGAAAGCATGCCGACAAACGTGCAAATGCTGAAAAATAAATATATAGCCCCAATATGATAACGTTCAAGCATATATCCACCGATAAATGTACAAAACCAAACGCCTAACCCATTGCCTACGGCGGAATAAAGGGATACTGCTGTCGCCCTTACTTGTTTTGGCGCAACATCACGTACGTATTGAAGCGCCGCGGGAATAGATAAGCCGACGGAAAGACCTTGAACAATCGTTGTCATATATACGAAAAAGAGCGGCGGCTCGAAAAAATAAAACAGCCAACGTAAACATGATACAGCAGTAGCAAACATTAAAAGTGGAACCATCCCAAACCGATGAATAAGTCCATCTGTCATTTTCATAAATGGGGCTTCACTTCCCGCCGCCAATAAAAACGCCAAGCCTATTCCCGTCAACGTACCACCAAGCTGTTTAATGAATATCCCAAAATAAAAGTTATTCGCTAAAATAGGACCAAAAATAAAGAAAGTAGCGAGCAACAATAATACAAAATGAGGAATTCGAAACAGCTGCGCCATACCGCGCAGCGCTTCCGCTTTCATCGTTTGGCTTTCTTTTGGAAGCCGGCTGGCGAGCAAGCCGGACAGTATTAGCATAAACGAAAACAAATAAAAAATGACAACAAGCGCAATGCGGTCTGATAGCCACCCGCCAATCAGTACGGCAACAGCAAAGCCGATCGATCCCCATAAACGAATAGATCCATACTTTTCGCCATTCTTTTGCGCATAATGAAGCGTAATGCTGTCGGAAATCGGAACGATCGCGCTTTGGGCGGATGCCAGTAAAACAGCCATGACAATAAGCCAATGATATTCATGCACAAATGAATACATTAGTCCAATGAATGAAGTAGCTAATAGTGCGATTGTCAGAACGAAAACCGGTTTACGTGTATAATCGGTAATCATTCCCCAAATCGGCTGTACAAAAATCATTGTGACTGGACTTATGGACATAATGACTCCAATTTCTGTTCCCGAAAGACCGACCACTTCTTGTAAATATACGGATAAAAGCGGAAATAATGCTCCGAATGCAAAAAATACAAAGAAATAAAATAACGAAAATGTGGACTTACCAGTCGATTCCCCTCGTTTTAACGCTGCCTCCATACTTGATTCCGCATCCTTTCATGAAAAAGCACCGCCCTAAAAAGAGCGGTTTTTCTTTATCGTAACATATGTTTAGAATTTTTTCATTTTGCTAATTCATAAATTGCCTGAGCGTAAATCGCCGTTGCTTTCAATAAATCATCGATCATGATATATTCATCCTTTTGATGCGCCACATCCGGCCGTCCCGGAAACAGCGGTCCAAACGCTACTCCCGCTTTCAGCGAACGGGCATATGTACCGCCGCCGATGGAAAGCAAGGAAGCGCGTTCTCCTGTTTGTTCTTCGTATACGCGTTGAAGCGTCTTTATAAGTACATGATTTGGATCAACATAGTGCGGTTTTGAATCGCTAAAATGTTCCAACGCAAAACCATGCTGCGCTGCGATGTTCTGTAGTTTTTGCTTCGTTTGTTCTATATCATTGGTGACCGGATAGCGTATGTTAATGCCAAGCTTTCCTCCAGCTTGCGCATCATATGATAATATTCCAACATTGACTGTTAAATCGCCGGTAATCTCATCGTTGTAAGCAATGCCTAACGCTTTTCCACGAGAATCGGCAAAGAAATAGTCCGTCACAAAACGGATAAACGATTGCGCCTGCGTATCCAACGCAACATCTGATAGCCACTTCGCCAGCCATAAACCTGCATTTTTCCCGTTTTCTGGTTCCATCGCATGAGCGGAAATTCCTTCTAATTGAAGAGTAACGGTATTGCCTTCCACAACAGCATTTCCATTCATGCTCGTTTCATGAAGAAACTGGCGATACTGCTGTTCGATTTCTTGTTGCCGGTCTGCACGAACGAGCAATACCGCTTTAGCAAAGTCAGGAACCATATTATAACGTCGTCCTGCCTGGAACGACTGCAGCCGAATTTCACTTTCTTCCTGTGTTCCTATTGATGGCTTGCGCAAATCCATATCGACAATTCCTTTTTCCGCGTAAATAATCGGAAAATCCGCATCCGGAGCAAATCCCATTGTCGGCATTTCCTCATGCTTAAAATAATGTTCGACACAACGCCACTTGCTTTCTTCATCTGTTCCAACAATCATACGCACTCGTTTTTGCAATGGCAACCCGAGTTCTTTCACAATTTTCATAGCATAAAATGCTGCCATTGTCGGTCCTTTATCGTCAATCGCGCCGCGAGCATATAATTTCCCATCACGGATTTCTGCAGCAAACGGGTCGCTTGACCAGCCATCTCCCGGTGGTACAACATCCACATGGCATAATACGCCGATGAGTTCCTCTCCTTGCCCGATTTCAAGATGTCCCGCGAGACCATCGACGTTTTTTACCGCAAACCCTTCTTCTTGGCCCCTCTGCAATAAAAACTGCAACGCCTCGTATACTCCTTGTCCAAGTGGGGCTTCTTCTGTTGCATTCTCTTCATCGAGAACGCTCGGAATGCGCAATAGCGCCTGCGTATCTTGAATAAGCGCCTCTTTTCGCTTCAATACCTCTTCCATCCAATCGATATTCATCGCCATTCTTCCTTTCTTTTTTCATTTTTTTCTTGCTGCAACCGTAACATAAACGAAGAAATGAAGTCAAAGTTTTCTTTTTTTACGATAATATTAATATCTTATTAAAAAATATTGAAATATTTTGTTAATATCGGTAAATAGGTAGCATTTTTCATCTATTTTCGTGTAAAATGATAGTAAATCACAGCAAGATATAATCTCTCATCTCAGAAGCAGCGATGTTGTGCCATGCGAATTATGCAATGATAGGGAGTGGTTTTTTGAAACCTTCAACACATCGTATGCTAACACGGATTAAATCCGTATACATGTACATTAGTGAGAAAGGAACCGTAACGACACAAGAGCTTGTTGATGAGTTTGGCACCACCCCAAGAACGATTCAGCGTGATTTAAACGTGTTAGCGTATAACGACCTAGTTCGCAGCCCTAGCAAAGGCAAATGGACGACAACCAATAAGAAGGTACGAATATCTTCTTAATGGGTGCGAAGAAGAGAGAGAAAGGTGAGAGGTTATAGCGAGACAAGAATAAGCCTCAACATGCCAAAAAAGAATACGTATTAGTTTGCATATAAAAGGAACCTAAGTGCGGTTCCTTTTTTTTCAGCTTTAATCCCAGAGAAGCCTCTCCTCCTCTAAACGGAGTGAAGGGAGGAAGGTTCATGGGCGAAATTGTTTTAACATCTCCACTTCCTCATCCGTCAATTCTCGATATTCACCAAGATCTAGCAACGGATCAAGCACAAGAGGCCCCATTTGAATCCGTTTTAAGTAAACGACCCGTTTACCTATCGCCCGGAACATTCGCTTCACTTGGTGAAACTTTCCTTCTGTGATCGTTACCTCCACATCCGAACGAAGTCCCGATTTTAAAACCACCAGTTCCGCTGGCTTTGTTTCATAACCATCATCCAACACCACCCCGTGGCGGAATGCCGCCACATCTTCCTCTGTCACTTCCCCCTCAATAACGGCAAAATACGTTTTCGGCACATGCTTTTTCGGGGAAAGCAGCTGATGAGCTAATTGCCCATCATTCGTCAACAATAAAAGCCCCTCTGTATCTTTATCCAGACGCCCAACTGGGAATGGCGAAAACACGCGATCTTCCTCTTCTAGCAGGTCAACAACCGTTTCTTCCACCACATCTTCCGTCGCCGAAACGACTCCCGGCGGTTTGTTCATCATTAAATAAATAAATTCTTTATACTCCACTTCTTTTCCCCGCACTGTCACGACCTGCTCCGTCGGGTTGACTTGTGTTTTCGGATCTTTGACCACAACCCCGTCAATTTTGACGACTCCTGATTTCAGCAATTTTTTTACTTCTTTTCTTGTCCCGTACCCCATGTTGGCGAGCATTTTATCAATACGCAATCCCAATGTTTTCACCACCTTTTAAAAAATTTGCTTCAATTAGGCGTTTGTCTAGTCCGCATTCTTCCTATTTCCATACACTATGAAAGAAAAAAGAAGAAAGGAGATTTGCCCATAATGAATTATTATTATCTTCCAGTGACAGATGATTATCGTCAACAACCTACTCAACCTTTTGGCCCAGGCTTCCCAGGAGGTTTCGGAAACATTCAACAGCAACTGAATCGGATCGAACGGACGTTACAGCGTCATGAAGATCGTCTCAATCGCCTTAACCGCCGTTTGCAACGCGTCGAGCGCCGACTTGGGCTTCCTTTTGAACAATTTTAATCTTTTAGAAAAGAAGGCGGCTAAGAGACCGCCTTCTTTTCCTTTCTGCGCTGCAAAAACGCAAATCGATTTCCAAACAGCGAGGCAAGCAGCCCAGACCGTTCGCTGAAAAAGAAATACACCCCAGCGCCGATAAGCGCACTAATCGCAACAATCACGATCGATTCCACTCTTCCGCCATGATAATGCAGCATTGATTTCAAAAGCAGCTGCACAATCGCAACAAATCCTGACATAAGCGCCGTTAATATTCCAATAAAAATCGTGCGGCGCATGACAAACTGATATTGGTAGTTGGTGTATTTTTTAATAATCCATAAATTAAATACAACCGAAACAAAATAACCAGACATCGTCGCAAGTATCGCGCCAATCGTCGCCAATTTTGTGATAAGAAACGTATTGAGTAACAGTTTCACAAAAAGTCCCATCGTTAAGCTGACGACCGAAAAACGTTGTTGATTAATGCCTTGCAGCATCGCCGCTGTCACGGAAAACAATGCGAACAAAATGGCGGTTGGCGCATACCAGCGCAACACTTGCTCTCCAAGCGGATCATAGCTATAAAACGCGGCATAAACTGGTTCTGCAAGAAGTGCCATGCCGACAACGGCAGGCAATGTTAAAAACATGACGACTTGAAACGTTTGGTTTAAATATTTTCGCAACGATCTCCGGTCTTTTTCTACATACGCCTTTGTAATCGTTGGAATCAGCGTCAAACTAAACGATGTCGCGAGCGTTACCGGAATAATGACAAGTTTCTGCGCCCATATATTAAAAATAGAATAAGCATGCTCAGAAATTTTCCCAAGCCCTATGTTCGCCATCGCATGGTTAAAGGTAAACTGATCAATTAACTGGTAAAGCGGCATCGCCAGCCCAACAAAAACGAACGGCGCTGCATACAGAAACAATTCTTTGTACATTTCTTTCAAGGAAAGCGTGACTTGTCCACGATCTCTCTCTAATAAATCATCCAGATACTTCTTTCGTTTCCACCAATACCAAATAAGAATAGCGAGCCCACCGAGTGCGCCGACAAATGCAGCAAACGTTGCCACACTGACTGCCGTAACGAGAGAACCTTCAAATACGCGCAACACAACGTAACAACCGATTAACAAAAAGGTGATGCGGACGATTTGTTCAACTACTTGTGATAGCGCTGTCGGCCCCATCGATTCATGGCCTTGGAAAAAACCGCGGATTAAGCTCATGACCGGAACGATAATAAGCGCAAAACTTACCGCGCGAATAACAGTTACGACGTCATCAGTAGAATTGACGTTCGCACGTTCATCAATCACAAACGGAGCAATCCATGGAGCAATGGTATATAAAACAACACAAGAAACGATGCCGGTAACGATCATTAATCGTAATCCCGATCGAAATAGCACATAACCGACACGATACTCTTCTAAAGCGTTATATTTGGACACAAACTTGGAAACCGCCAGTGGCAGTCCTGCTGTAGCAAGGCTGAGAAAAATTTGGTACGGCACATATCCATATCCGTAAAGCGCACCGCCTTCTTCCCCTACAAGATGATAAAAAGGAATGACATAAATTAAACCGAGAATCCGGGAAATCATAACACCAGCTGTCAGAATAAACGTCCCGCGCAATAATTTTGAGGTAGACATACCATCCCTTCCCTAATTTGATCACATTGAAAATAATAACTATGTTATTTTATCATATTTTTGGTCAGGTCGAGAAAATTTCCCCCGCTCCATTATAATCCAGAAGGAAAGGATAGTGAAGAAGATGACATATGAAGTTGTTGTTATTGGGGGAGGGCCATCGGGATTAATGGCGGCAATTGGCGCTGCGGAACAGGGCGCAAAAGTGCTTCTTATTGAAAAAGGGAACAAGCTCGGGCGGAAGCTTGCCATTTCCGGCGGTGGGCGATGCAATGTAACAAACCGCCTTCCAGTGGAGGAAATTATTAAACATATTCCAGGAAATGGACGGTTTTTATACAGCGCTTTTTCTGAATTTAATAATGAAGATATTATCCGCTTTTTCGAACGGTTAGGCGTACAGTTAAAAGAAGAGGATCATGGCCGCATGTTTCCGGTGACCGATAACGCGCAATCTGTTGTACAAGCGTTAGTAAACGAATTAAAACGGCTGCATGTAGACATTCGGCTCAACACACCGGTTGCCAACGTCGAATACGAGCATGGAAAAACGATCGGCGTAACGCTAAAAACAGGCGAATTTATTGGCGCAAAAGCAGTTGTTGTCGCCGTTGGCGGCAAATCGATTCCGCAAACAGGCTCTACCGGCGATGGCTATGCTTGGGCGGAAAAGGCAGGACATACGATCACCGAACTATTTCCAACCGAGGTTCCGATTACATCAAATGAACCGTTTATTCAAGAGCGGACACTGCAAGGATTGTCGTTGCGCGATGTCGCTTTAAGCGTCCTGAAACCAAACGGAAAACCGATCATTACCCATCGAATGGACATGCTGTTTACCCATTTCGGCATTTCCGGTCCCGCCGCCCTTCGCTGCAGCCAATTTGTCGTAAAAGAGCTGAAAAAGCATGGCAAAGACGCGGTTATGATGAGCATTGACGCACTTCCTGATCAAAATAAGGAAGAGCTGTTTCAGCACATTGCCCATCTATGCAAGGAAGAGCCTAAAAAAGCGATCAAAAACGTGTTGAAAGGCTTGCTACCGGAGCGATATATATTATTTTTACTCGAACAAAGCCATATCGATCCGCAAACACCGGCCGGAATGCTTTCGCACGAAAAAATTCGAACGTTCATTCAACATTGTAAACAATTTACGTTTCACGTTCACGGCACATTGCCGCTAGAAAAAGCGTTCGTCACTGGCGGAGGCGTTTCCGTTAAAGAAATTCATCCGAAAAAAATGGCTTCTAAATTGATGGAGGGGCTTTACTTTTGCGGAGAAATTTTGGACATTCATGGCTATACAGGGGGATATAACATCACAGCAGCCCTTGTCACTGGAAGACTTGCCGGAGTAAACGCAGCCAACCACGCAATCGCTTTACGGACCTAACGGATGGCGTTAGGTCCGATAAATAACCATTGCTGAAAAGCAATAAATTTGCTCTCCTTCGGATTCCATCATCGCAACATTATATTTCACATCAATCAGCTGCCCTTCTTTTAGTCCTGCCAAAAACGCATTCACCGCGCGTTCTAAATCTTTTTCATGCTCTTCATCAAATAATTTTACTTTATACATTTTTTTATTTCCCTTCCTCCCCCATTATGGTTTCCCCTCATTTACTCATTCCATTTACAAAGAGAAATTCCTTCACTTTCCTAAAAATAGAATATCAGCGAAAGAACTCTCCCTAACCTTTCATACATTCTGCCGCATTAAGATTTGTTATATCGTTATATTTCACGTAAACAATTAAAGAAAAAAGCGTTCAGCTATTTCCAGACCAAATAGCCAAACGCTTTTTTTATATCTTCACAAATAATCAATGACCTTTAATATTTTTTCGGAACGGTATCCCCTTCCCATGCCAGCATCCCATCCACCATATTGCGGACATGGTAGCCTAGCTCCTGCAAATAGCGGCAAACCATTTCGCTGCGCCGGCCGGAACGGCAGACGAAAATATATTCTTCCTCTTTATTGAATTCATCGAGCCGGCTTGGAATTTCCCCCATTTTGATATGTTTGGCGCCAGGGATCATGCCAAGCGCCACTTCCTCATCTTCGCGCACATCGACTAAATTTAGTTTTTCACCGCGTTCGAGTTTTTCTTTTACTTCTGCTGCTGTAATTTCTTTAACTTCTCCCATCATCCAATCCCCTTTTCAAACATTTCTCCCTCAAGAAAAGGAGGGGCGATTAGTTTGCGACGATATTCACCAATTTTCCCGGTACAGTAATCACTTTACGCACTGTTTTTCCTGCAATATGTTCTTGAATTTTCTCGTCTTGCATAGCCATCTGTTCAAGCTCTTCTTTTGATAGATCTGCAGGTACACGCAGTTTTGCTCTTACTTTTCCATTTACTTGAACAACAATTTCGACTTCCTCTTCAACTAATTTTGACTCATCATATGTTGGCCATGGTTCGTATGCGATCGTATCATTATGGCCGAGTTTTTGCCATAGTTCTTCCCCAATATGCGGGCAAACCGGTGATAATAGTTTCACAAATCCTTCCATATACTCTTTTGGCAATACCGGCGCTTTATATGCTTCATTAATGAATACCATCAATTGCGAAATCGCTATATTAAAACGAAGCGCTTCATAATCTTCCGTTACTTTTTTCACCGTTTGATGATACACTCGCTCTAGTGTATCTGTTTCTGGATTGTCAACGATTTTCGGATTCAACTCGCCATTTTCACCGACAAACAAGCGCCAAACACGGTCTAAGAAACGGCGCGCCCCGTCTAACCCTTTTGTTGACCATGCGATGGACGCTTCAAGTGGCCCCATGAACATTTCGTATAAGCGGAGCGTATCGGCGCCATGGCTTTCGATAATATCGTCCGGGTTGACGACATTTCCTCTTGATTTACTCATTTTTTCATTGTTTTCCCCAAGAATCATTCCTTGGTTAAATAGTTTTCTAAACGGCTCTTTTGTCGGTACAACGCCAATATCGTATAAAAATTTATGCCAGAAGCGCGCATACAATAAGTGGAGTACAGCATGCTCCGCCCCACCGATATACACGTCAACCGGAAGCCATTTTTTCAATTTTTCCGGATCGGCAAGCTGTTTATCGTTATGCGGGTCAATATAGCGCAAATAATACCAGCAGCTTCCTGCCCATTGCGGCATCGTATTCGTTTCACGGCGTCCTTTTTTTCCTGTTTTCGGATCGACGACATTCACCCATTCTTCGATGTTCGCAAGCGGCGATTCTCCTGTACCCGACGGTTTAATTTGATCCGTTTTTGGAAGCTTTAACGGAAGTTCTTCTTCCGGCACCGGCGTCATGGTACCGTCTTCCCAGTGGATGATCGGGATCGGTTCGCCCCAGTAGCGCTGACGGCTGAACAACCAGTCGCGGAGGCGGTATGTGACTTTCTTTTGCCCTTTTCCATTGGCTTCTAGCCATTCAATCATTTTCTTGATCGCTTCTTCTTTGTTGAGACCGTTTAAGAAATCGGAGTTAATATGTTCTCCGTCGCCCGTATACGCTTCTTTCGCAATATCGCCGCCGGCGACCACTTCTTTGATTGGCAAATTAAATTTTTTCGCAAATTCATAGTCGCGCTCATCGTGTGCTGGCACGGCCATAATCGCGCCCGTACCGTAGCTCATTAACACATAATCAGCAATCCAAATTGGCAGCTTCTCGCCAGTGACCGGATGAATCGCGTATGCACCGGTGAATACTCCTGTTTTTTCTTTCGCCAAATCCGTACGCTCAAGGTCGCTTTTGCTTTTAATTGTATCTAAATATGCCTCTACTGCCGCTTTTTGTTCCGGAGTTGTAATTTTTTCGACAAGAGGATGTTCAGGCGCCAACACGGTATATGTTGCGCCAAACAGCGTATCTGGGCGAGTTGTAAAGACAGTGAACGTTTCATCATGGCCATCAACTTCAAAACGAATTTCTGCCCCTTCTGAGCGCCCAATCCAGTTTCGCTGCATTTCTTTAACGCTTTCCGGCCAATCTAGCTCTTCTAAGTCTTCCAAAAGGCGATCCGCATACGCTGTAATGCGAAGCAGCCACTGTTTCATCGGTTTGCGGATGACTGGATGGCCGCCGCGTTCGCTTTTTCCGTCAATTACTTCTTCATTTGCCAGCACCGTTCCTAGCGCCGGGCACCAGTTGACCGGAACTTCATCCATATAAGCTAATCCTTTTTCATACATCTTTAAGAAAATCCATTGTGTCCATTTATAGTAATTCGGATCGGTCGTATTAATTTCTCGGTCCCAGTCGTACGAAAATCCTAACGATTTAATTTGGCGGCGGAATGTATTAATGTTTTTCTCCGTAAATTCCGCAGGGTCATTTCCAGTATCAAGAGCGTATTGCTCAGCAGGCAATCCGAAAGCGTCCCATCCCATCGGATGAAGCACGTTATATCCTTGCATTCGCTTCATTCGTGCTAAAATATCCGTCGCTGTGTAGCCTTCCGGGTGTCCGACGTGAAGCCCAGCTCCCGAAGGATACGGGAACATATCTAGCACATAAAATTTCGGTTTGTCATCGTCATCGACCGTTTTAAACGTTTTATTTTTTTCCCAGTATTCTTGCCATTTTTTTTCGATTTCCCGATGATTAAAGCTCATTGTCTTTCCTCCTATTCTTTTTTCATATCCATCATTGTTAACGAAAATACGTATGAAAAAACCCCCCATCCCAAAAGGGACGAGAGGTGAAAATTCCCGCGGTACCACCCTTCTTAGCATGCATCAGCGCATGCTCACTCAATATCGTTAACGCAGATTCACGGCGAACATTACGAGGCAACCACACAGCCGCTCATGTTCGCAACTCCAAGGCGAGTTCGTGAACAAACTTCGGTTGACTCGCACCAGCCGTCAACTCTCTGCAGTCCGTTTTGTTCACTACTACTCCTTTTCACCGTTATTTACCGATATTGTTCGTGTATAATATTTTAAAAAATTTGTCGTTTTATTGCAAGTAGGGAAAATAGAGATTGTCAATATCCGCGCGTCGCTTGTGTTATTCATCTATTCTATGCCACATTTCCCGCGGATTCAGCTCATATATGCCGTTTTCGATGAGGATTGTCAACCTCCATATTTTTTCAGATAAAAAATGAAGCAGAGAACATGTCTACCCTACTGTAAGCGTTTGTTTCCCTTTGCTTTGCTTCTTTGGCAAGTTCCGGTCATAGAAGAACGTCGTGACAAGCGAAAGTGCGGAAAAGAAAACAAGTACGGAAAACAGTGGTTTCATGCCAGCGTAATCAGCGATCAACCCGCCAAGCACCGGACCGACCATCCGCCCTGCGGTAGCCGTGCTGTTGACAAATCCTTGGTAAAACCCTTCTTTCCCTGCAGGAGCGAGCTCGCTTGCCACCGTTGGAATCGCCGGCCAGACGATCATCTCCGCCATCGTCAAGACGACCATCGCAACGGCTAATTCCACGAATGAATCTGCTTCTAGCAATAAAGCAAACGAAACGACAAAAATCGCAAACCCGACCAGCATTTGCTTCTTGATATAAGGCATCCATCGCCGGATCACGACAGACAAGAGCGGCTGCACCAATACAATCAGCGCGCCGTTGATTGTCCAAAGGAGACTATATTGCCGCAGCGGAATATGAAGTGTCTGCGTATAAGCAGCAATCGTCGTCGGCCATTGCACATAGCTGATCCAGCATAAAAAATAACCGATACAAAGCGTCACTAGCGCGTACCAATTGGCCCGCGCCTCTCCTTTCACTGCTTCGGCCTCCTTTGATTTTGCCGCTTTGACAGCGCGGACATGACGCAATCCAAACACGATAAGCAAGCAAAAGACGGCGTATAGCAATAAATTGGCAAGGAAAATAAGCGTAAACGAATACGACGCGACTACGCCGCCAAGCGCCGAACCAACTGCCACGCCAATATTTTGCGCGACATAAAGCCCGTTAAATGCCCGTCTTCCGCCCTCTGGCCAAATTGCTCCCGCATACGCAGCCGCTACTGGAAATACAATCCCGCTTCCCATCCCGATGATCGTTAAAAAGATGGCGTAATGCGGCCAGCCATGAAAGAAAACAAGGCCAACAAGCGCGGACATCGTCGCGACAATTCCGATCATCATCGACTTAAAACCGCCAATTTTATCAAACAATAGCCCTCCGGCTAAGTTTCCAACCACGCTTGCTCCGGAATTGAGCATGAGCACCATTCCAGCGACAGAGAGTGATTTGCCAAGCTGCTCATGAACGTAAATCGTATTCATCGGCCATAAAAAAGAAGCCCCTGTCACGTTGATGGCCATGCCGATCATTAATATCCAAAGCGCACGGGGCATATGTAATCCTCCTTCAATATTTGAGTAACAAAGTAAATTGTATGTAGATGGATGAAAAAAGGCAATAAAAAAGCTTGTCGACTTTGTCGACAAGCTTTTTTACTCTTCGACGTGCTGTTTCGATTTTTGCGGCTGCCCGCCTGTTTGTTCGTACGCTTTTTTCGCTTGTTTCACCGGATCAACATCTTTTCCTAATTCGATATCATGATTGTTGATGCCGTTTCTCGTCTTTTGCTCAGGATTGTTTTGTTTGGAACGTTTTTTCACGACGTACGCCCTCCTTAATGATTAAACAAAATCATTTCATTTTGCAATTGTTGAAGCTGCAAACGCATCCGATGCAGCTGCTCGCGCTGTTGCGCATTACAGCTAAGCGCTAAATGCGCCAAATCATTGATTGCGCTCTCTAACATTTGCTGTGCTTGTGTATATTCAAGGTCATTATAATGCTCTTGCTTTTGCGCCTCTGTATATTGCTCTTTTGCATAGCGAATGACATCTTCGCAATGCTGCAAAAATTCATCGACCGATTGCCGCGTTGCCATTATGTTCCCTCCAAGCGTATAATCGTTTGTTTCATCTTTTAATGTGCACATTTCATTTTGCGAATATCACGTTAATGATTGGCAATAGTCGATTTTTCCCGCTAATCATGTTACAATGCTGAAATGATGTTATTTTAAATAAGGAGGCGGCTGTTTGTTTTGAAACAGTTCAACCCATTTCCATATACAAACGATCATAAACGTTACCATACATGGAATTATCATTTACGACAAACGTTTGGCTATAAAGTATTTAAAGTCGCTCTTGATGGCGGTTTTGATTGTCCGAATCGCAATGGGACAGTCGCTTATGGCGGATGTACGTTTTGCAGCGCGGCAGGTTCTGGCGACTTCGCGGGCAATCGTGCTGATGACCTTGTGACTCAATTTAATAACATTAAGGAAAAAATGCATAAAAAGTGGAAGGATGGGAAATATTTAGCTTATTTCCAAGCTTTTACGAATACACACGCTCCCGTAGATGTATTGCGGGAAAAATACGAAACCGTCCTTAACTTAGACGGAGTTGTAGGATTGTCCATTGCGACTCGCCCGGATTGTCTCCCTGATGATGTGGTCGAATATTTGGCCGAATTGAACGAGCGCACTTATTTATGGGTCGAACTGGGCTTGCAAACCGTTCATGAACAGACAGCCATGCTTATTAACCGTGCACATGATTTTGAATGCTTTGTAAAAGGAGTTGAAAAACTTCGCAAACATGGCATTCGCGTTTGTGCTCATATTATTAACGGGCTTCCGCTTGAAGATTACGATATGATGATGGAAACAGCAAAAACAGTGGCAAGCATGGACATTCAAGGGATTAAAATTCACTTGCTTCATTTGTTAAAAGGAACACCGATGGTAAAGCAATATGAAAAAGGGCTAGTCAAATTTTTGTCATTTAAAGAATACGTGAACCTTGTCTGTGATCAGTTAGAAATTTTACCTCCAGAAATGATTGTGCACCGAATTACAGGGGACGGCCCAATCGACTTAATGATCGGTCCAATGTGGAGCGTCAATAAATGGGAAGTATTAAACGCAATTGATGCGGAACTTGAACGCCGCGACAGCTATCAAGGGAAATATTACAAAAAAGAAGTGATGAAACAATGAAATTGGCCAAAATCCTTCCTTTTACCCGAACATTGATGGATCTTGCGGTGAATGAAGGAGATATCGCCGTCGACGCCACGGTCGGAAACGGGCATGACACGCTTTATTTAGCCCAGCGCGTTGGAGAATCTGGACACGTATTTGGGTTTGACATTCAAAAAGAGGCGATTGCGAAAACATCGGCCCGCCTTCAAGAACACAATATGTTAAACCGAGTAACGTTATTTCAAGCAAGCCACGATCAACTGATCGAAAAAATTCCCTCTATTTATCATGGCCGCATCACCGGAGCAATGTTTAATCTCGGCTACTTGCCTGGCGGTAATAAGCGAATCGTAACAAAACCTGATTCAACGATCCGCGCCATTGAGCAATTGATGCAAATTATGGCGAAAGAAGGGATCATCGTTCTCGTTGTTTATCATGGCCATCCGGAAGGCGCCATCGAACGGGATGCGCTTCTTCATTATGTAAAGTCAATGGATCAAAAGAGCGCTCACGTATTAAAATATGAATTCATCAATCAAAAAAACAATCCTCCTTTTATTATTGCCATCGAAAAACGATAAAAAGGCTGTCCCTTTAGGAAAGAGACAGCCTCTTTTGTTTGGAAGATGATAAAAGCTTGTTTTGCCACAGACGATACGCTCTCCCGTTCCAGTAGAAAAACCAAGAATTGATTCCGCCTAAACGAATAAGCTTTTTCGCAAGGCGGCGGAGTTCTTTTTGTTTCTTTACTTTTTCATCCGATAAATATAAACCAAGAAGTCCTCGATGAATGAGACGATGAAACTCCCCATGCGGCAATTGATTCACATGGCGGTCCGCCTCTTCGATAAAATGGCAAAGCCGCTCTAACAAAACGGACTGATCGGGATAATAAAAACAAAAATTTAAATCTCCTCCTAAACGATCTTCTTCTTGATCAATAAAATAATCAAGCAAAATATGCAGCCCTTGAATATAAGGAAAATAACCGTCGCGTATTTGTTTTGCCATTTCCTCATGAAATGTTTCTGTAAACGCATAGGCAACTAAGCAAAAAATGCCCAGCGTAGAACCGGAGCAAGCAGAAAACTCATACCATTCCATTGGTGGAAGCTGATCTTTATATTGTTTAAACCATTTCTCAAGACGCGGTACTCGCTCGTCTACATGCACATGTTTATGTACTTGTAAATCACAATAATATCCAGCTAATTCATGCAAAAACGGAACAATTTTATCGTAATGTGTCACTTTCTTTAAAACACTTTGACATGTTCGTACAAGGTCATGCAAATAGCCACCGTCATCTTGTTCTTGACGATGGCGGTAATAATTCGAAACTTCGGCATCAATCGATAACGCGTCAGGCATCGATTCATGAAGGGCTCGAAAATCAAGCGGATCTAATGAAGTGCTTCGATCACATAAATTATCAAGATAATCGCTGATCGTTTGATAAGCGACAATAAAACGAATACACTCTTCCATTTCCTTCCCTGCTAATAACGATAAAATGGAGCCTCCTTCACAGTGAAACGTTTTTGTTTCAATACTTGCCAACGCTTGTTTTCGAAGTTCCGGGTCTGGAATATTTTGTGCTCTTTGTTTCCAATAGGCTAATTCGCGATGCACTACCGGAAAGACGTCGCGATAGACTTTTTTCATAAGAGTGATCGGATGTGTCGGGATTTTCAACAGGCTCACCTCAGATATGTTTACATTGTCTAGCGATATAGTCGGCATTGTGTATCTAAAAACGATTTTGCATATAAGAAAACATCTTCCCGCTCCGGTTCATTAAAAATTTCATGATATAATTTGTTCCATTCTTTATACATTTTTTCCGATATCGGCAAACGGTCAAACCATTCTTTTACAGCTGTTTTATCGACAATTTTATCGTCCCCGCCTTGCATGAGCAGCAATGGGATATCAGGGAATTTCTGAATACGGCGAGAAGCCAATTCCATCGCCTTTACTAATTCACGATACCAGCGGACAGATACTTTCGTCACATAAAGCTCATCATGTTTATCCGTCTCATGTACTTCTTTATTTCTTGTTGCCAGTTCGACAGACAATCCTGAATCGATCAAAAGGGATGGCGCGATATAATTTAATACTCTTGATAACATATCAAGCCCTTTCGATGGGTACGATACAAGTCCTAAACATGGCGAAGATAAAATAACCCCTTGTACAGAAGGGCGTTTTTCTTGCAATGTACGGATAACAACAAGCCCTCCCATGCTATGTCCAAGAAGGAATACCGGTACATGAAATTGTTTGGCTTCCGTGATCCAATCGGACACCTCATTAATATATTCATCAAACGATTGGATATGTCCACGTTTTCTTCTCGTTGTCCGCCCTTGTCCAGGCAAATCTCCTGCTACAACATGATAACCGCTTTTCACCCACTGCTCGATCAACCATTGATAGCGCCCGTGGTGCTCCGCGGCTCCGTGGACAATCACAACCGTTCCTTTTCCTTCATTTGCCTCCCATTTCCACATCGTCAATCTCCTCCGTTTACGAATCGTGCCACTATCTGTACAATAATAAATAATACTGAACCATTTTATAAAATGAAAGGAAAGAAGCGTATGATTTATCCGTACAAAGGAAAGTCTCCAAAGATCGCTGAATCTGCCTTCATTGCCGATTATGTCACCATTACCGGTGATGTGGTTATCGGGGAAGAAACAAGCATTTGGTTTAATACTGTTATTCGCGGAGATGTCGCTCCAACGATTATCGGCAATCGCGTCAATATCCAAGATAACTCAATTTTACATCAAAGTCCAAACAATCCGCTTATCATTGAAGATGGTGTAACCGTCGGCCATCAAGTCATTTTACATAGCGCCATCATCCGAAAAAACGCTTTAATCGGCATGGGCTCGATTATTCTCGATGGTGCGGAAATTGGCGAAGGAGCGTTTATCGGTGCCGGAAGCCTTGTCCCACAAGGAAAAAAAATTCCGCCGCACACGCTCGCATTTGGCCGTCCCGCTAAAGTCATTCGTGAATTAACTGACGAAGATGTCCGCGAGATGGAGCGAATTCGCCGCGAGTATGTGGAGAAAGGGCAATATTATAAATCGCTGCAGCAAGATAAATGATAATAGGAAACGCCGAGCAGACCGGTTAACATTACGTCGTTGTTATTATGGGATATGACCAAGATGATATTTATTTCACCGGTCCGCTGACTGATGAAATAAAAAAGCATCCAAAGTCGATTTTTTAAGATGTTGGGAGGCAAATAGGAAGACAGGCATCACCCTATCAGCTTGATTAGATAAGCTGGGAATGCCTGTCTTTTTTATATAGGTGAAAAAAATCATACTTTTTTTCAATATAGACTTGATGCCAAATCATAAATACTAGCACCGTCCAAATTTTGCGGCTATGATCCGCTTTATTGGCACAATGCTCTTCTAACAAGCGATATAACACATCTTTATGGAATAAATGATCGGTTTCACTTTCCTTGATGATTGTTTTTGCCCAATCATGCATTTCATTTTTAAGCCAATGGCGAATCGGCACTGGGAAGCCAAGCTTTTTGCGGTGAAGAACATGATCGGGAACAATGCCTTCTGCCGCTTTGCGCAAAATGTATTTCGTCGTATTATTAGCCGTTTTCATTTCCGGCGGAATTTTTGCCGCCACTTCAAAGACGGCCTTGTCTAAAAATGGGACGCGCAATTCCAACGAATGGGCCATCGTCATTTTGTCGGCCTTTAACAAAATATCTCCGCGCAACCATGTGTGAATATCAATATATTGCATCCGATTCATCGGTGGATAATGGGTTGTCTCTTCATAAAACGGACGAGTAATCTTCGTATATTCCAACCCATGTTTGTAAGATTTCAACAAACCTTGCTTTTCTTCTTCACTATACATTTTCGCATTTCCAATGTAACGTTCTTCCATCGGAGTTAATCCGCGTTCGATAAAGCTTTTTCCTTTGACACCTTCTGGAAGCATATGGGCAATGACGCGCAATGCGGATTTTACCGGGTTAGGGATCCGTTCAAACACTTTTAATGACTGTGGTTCGCAATAAATATTGTACCCTCCAAATAACTCATCTGCTCCCTCTCCAGAAAGAACAACCGTTACATGCTTTCTCGCTTCACGGGCGACGAAATAAAGCGGAACAGCTGCTGGATCGGCAAGCGGATCATCCATATGCCACATAATTTTCGGCAATTCTTCCATGTACTCTTCTGGTGAAATGACGTAGCTAATGTTTTCGACACCTAATTTTTCCGCTGTTTCTTCCGCAACAGTAATTTCGCTAAACCCTTCCCATTCAAAACCAACCGAAAAAGTTTTGATGTTCGGATGAAACTGCTTCGCAATCGAAGCAATCAGCGAAGAATCGATTCCGCCCGATAAAAATGAACCAACCGGCACATCACTGCGCATATGTACGCGTACAGATCCAATACCGCTCATTTTCGTAAGAAAGCGGCTGATGACCTGCTTCTAAATCAATGATGCTTAAGCGGCGGAACCCGAAATGGACATATTCATCAAAATAGTATCCATGATCGTCCGGACCACGATGTGTAATCATATCATTCATCTCTTCGAACGTTTTCTGCCATTGTTCGTCTGGCATTTTCGGCTCATCATGAACGCATCCGATAAACCCACACATGTTTTGTTTCACCTGTTCCTTTTATATTTACCCTATTGGTTATACCATACATAATAGGAATATAACATTTCGTTTACTCTTTTGAAACAAATTGTTGCCAATCTTTTCTGTAGATCAGTCGAAGCAGATGCTTTTTCGTTGCGTTTGCCCTTGATTTTGCCAAAAAAAGAGAGCTACATAACGTAACTCCCTTTTCTGTTTGTTATTGCTTTGCTAACGCAAGAGCTTGCTCTTTCAATGTTTCCGCTTTATCAGTGCGCTCCCATGGAAGATCGATGTCCGTGCGTCCGAAATGGCCATAAGCCGCTGTTTGTTTATAAATTGGGCGGCGCAAATCTAACATTTTAATAATGCCAGCAGGACGAAGATCAAAATTGTTGCGCACCACTTCAATTAAAATATCTTCGGATACTTTTCCGGTCCCGAATGTATCAATGGAAATGGAAACTGGTCTTGCAACACCGATCGCATATGCCAACTGCACTTCACATTTATCCGCAAGTCCTGAAGCAACAATGTTTTTCGCTACATAACGCGCTGCATAGGCTGCGGAGCGGTCTACTTTTGTCGGATCTTTACCAGAAAACGCACCGCCGCCATGGCGAGCATAACCGCCATATGTGTCAACGATAATTTTCCGTCCTGTTAAGCCAGCGTCGCCTTGAGGTCCGCCGATGACGAAACGGCCTGTCGGGTTAATAAAATATTTTGTGTTTTCATCGATCAGTTCTGCTGGTACAATCGGCTTAATGACATGTTCTTTAATATCGCGCTCAATTTGTTCTTGTGTAATTTCCGGATGATGTTGCGCTGATACAACGATCGTATCGATACGCACTGGTTTTCCATTTTCATCGTATTCTACTGTTACTTGTGTTTTACCATCTGGACGCAAATATGGCAAAATGGCTTCTTTCCGCACTTCTGACAAACGGCGTGCCAAACGATGCGCTAACGAAATCGGAAGCGGCATTAATTCTTTCGTTTCATTGCAAGCAAATCCAAACATTAACCCTTGGTCTCCAGCACCGATCGCTTCAATTTCCTCGTCAGTCATCTGACCTTCGCGGGCTTCTAACGCCTTATCGACTCCCATTGCGATATCTGGAGACTGTTCGTCAATCGATGTCAATACAGCACAAGTATCGGCATCAAAACCATATTTCGCACGAGTATAGCCAATTTCGCGAACCGTATCGCGGACGATTTTCGGGATATCTACATATGTTGATGTCGTAATTTCTCCACTTACGAGCACAAGCCCTGTTGTAACGCTCGTTTCGCATGCGACGCGAGCATTCGGATCCTTCTCTAAAATGGCATCTAAAATGGCATCGGAAATTTGGTCACAAATTTTGTCAGGATGACCTTCCGTTACAGATTCCGAAGTAAATAAACGTCTTTTTTTTGACATTCGTCAGTTTCCTCCTCTTTTCATAATCGAACGTCTAAATATTGTATTCTTGCAAACTGCAGATGATACGGTACTCATTCCCTTTTATTATAGCTTTTATATATCTTGACACATAGACATATAAAAAAACCTTTCCTGTAATTTTGAGGAAAGGTCATTGCAATCATATTGCTCCTTTCACTCTTATCGCTCAAGGACGTTGCCTTGCCACAGGTTAGCACCATTTCACACATTTCCAGTTGTGACGGTTGCTGGGTTTCATCGGGCCTGTCCCTCCACCGGCTCGGGATAAGAGTATCCGTTCAATGAGTTATCATATCGTAATTAAATAAAGAAAGTCAACAAAATTAGACAATTTTTTTATGAACAAAAATGAGAAAAATAAAAGAAAAGAAATTGTCACAAATAGTATGGACTAATAATAAAAATGTGTTATACTATTTTAAGGAGACCATTTCAATAAAAAGGAAGGTTTTGTACATGGGAGTCGCTAATATGACAAGTAAACTTACCACATTATTACAACAGCCAAATGTGTTTCATAATTTATCGGTAGCACAGCTTGTAGAAAAAGTGTTGCAACGAAATGAAGGTCGGTTGACAGCTACCGGAGCAGTTGCGGTAACGACAGGAAAATATACAGGTCGCTCTCCAAAAGATAAATACATTGTAGAAGAAGCTTCGACGAAATCAAAAATCGATTGGGGGACGACGAACCAGCCGATTTCTGAAGAAGTTTTCGAAAACTTATACAATAAGGTAATTGACTATTTAATGAAAAAAGATGAAATATTTGTTTTTAAAGGATTTGCCGGCGCTGATCCCAAATACCGCTTACCTATCCAAGTCATTAATGAATTTGCGTGGCAAAATTTATTTGCACATCAACTATTTATTCGCCCAACAGCGGAAGAACTGCAAACACACAAAGCGGAATTCACCGTTATTTGCGCACCAAACTTTAAAGCAGATCCTGCCGTTGATGGAACAAGATCGGAAACATTTATCATTATTTCTTTTGAACGGCGGATCGTGTTAATCGGTGGCACAGAATATGCTGGCGAAATGAAAAAATCGATTTTCACTGTGATGAATTATCTGCTCCCAGAACAAGGAATTTTATCGATGCATTGTTCGGCAAACGTCGGTAAAGAAGGGGATGTCGCATTATTCTTTGGTCTATCCGGCACGGGAAAAACGACGCTTTCCGCCGATCCAAACCGCCGTCTTATTGGTGATGACGAACACGGCTGGTCCAACCGCGGCATCTTTAATATCGAAGGCGGTTGCTATGCAAAATGCATCAATTTATCACGGGAAAAAGAACCGCAAATTTTTGATGCGATCGGATTCGGTGCGGTGCTCGAAAACGTTATTATCGATGAGCATACAAGACTGCCTAATTATGATGACGCTACGTTAACGGAAAATACCCGCGCTGCTTACCCTATTCAAGCGATTAGCAATATCGTTGATCCGAGCATCGCTGGTCATCCGTCGACGATTATTTTCTTAACGGCAGACGCATTCGGAGTATTGCCGCCGATTAGCAAGCTAACGCGCGAACAAGCGATGTATCATTTCTTAAGCGGCTATACGAGCAAGCTGGCGGGTACAGAACGCGGCATCACTTCTCCGCAAGCGACATTCTCTACTTGCTTTGGAGCTCCGTTTTTACCGCTTCCAGCTGTGCAATATGCGGAAATGCTCGGTAAAAAAATCGTTGAACATAACGTGCGAGTGTTCCTCGTTAACACAGGATGGACAGGTGGAGAATACGGAGTCGGCAGCCGCATAAAGCTTGCCTATACCCGTGCAATGGTGCAAGCAGCTGTCGAAGGAGAACTCGACAATGTCGAAACAGTGAAGGACCCTATTTTCGGTTTAGAAATTCCGATTCATATTCCTGGTGTACCAGATGAAGTGCTGCAGCCAAAAAATACATGGGCCGATAAGCAAGCATATGAACAAAAAGCAAAAGAACTTGCCGCAAAATTCCGGGAAAACTTTCAAAAGTTTAAACATATCGCTCCGGAAATCGAAGCGCTGGGCGGTCCAATCGTATAACTTCCAAGGAGGGAATCATTCCCTCCTTTTTTAGTTTATCGAATGCAACGAAATCAGCTCATACGTTACAATCGTCTGATTGTTGGCAAGTTCCAACTTTTTTACCACTGCTTGGCCGCTCGCTTCGCTTTGCAACGTTCTTCTCACTTCAAGCGGAATATCGATCGGATAAATACGATACCCTTCCTTTTCTAGAATAAATAGATTGTCTTTCACTCGCTTTTCCTTGCCTTTTGTCACAATGAGTGTTTGAAATTCCAGCGGCATGCCCATTGAAACACACCCCTTTTCTTTTTATCGTATCATACATTTGGTTGTCGTTTCATCCATTCCGTTAACCGACGAACTGTTTCGCGGTTATCTTTCGGTGGAAAGTAATGAGTAAAGTTTGGAAAATACCATGCCGTCACTTGTTTATTTGCCTCTTTTAGTCTTTTTTCAAGGCGATACGCGTGTTCAATCGAAACGTTTCGATCTTTCTCTCCATGAATGATTAACACAGGGGCTTGAATCTTTTCGATCTCATACAATGGGGGTTCGCCACCGGTAGCGCTCTGGATATTTCGTTGGCGTTCCGCCTATTACCCGTTTCATCATTCTCCGCAAATCTTCTCGCTCCCAATATGTCAATGCAATATCAGATACTCCGCCCCAGACGACGACAGAACAAACCGCAGGCTCCAAAATCGCTGTATGAAGCGCCATCGCTCCGCCGCGAGAAAAGCCAAATACGTGAATGCGTTTTGTATTCACCCAGGGATGCTGCTGCAAAAGGCGGAAACTTGCGAGGGCGTCATACCGATCTTCCCCCACAAAATCTTCATTTCCTTCTCCCCCTTGATTTCCTCGATAAAATGGCGCCATGACAACAAATCCGTACGAAGCAAACTGTGTAATGCGAGATAGGCGCACTTGCCCGACGTTTTTAATTCCGCCGCGCAAGTATAAAAAACCATCGTATATTCCAGGTGTTTTCGGCTGGGCCAAAAAACCTTTAATTTTCAGCCCTTGACATAAATACGTGACGAGAAATACATCCACATGCGGGTTGGGGGAAGGAAATCTATATTGATCCACGATATATCCGTCCATCTCCATATATTTCTTCCTTTCCATTAGGCATTCACACATTTTTGTCTTGCGCATACGATAAGGTGAAGTAAGTTTCATTTCACCTTTCCAAGGAGGTTCCCTGCATGAAAAAGATTGCTATGATATCGCTTTTTCTCTTCCTTCTTATTATTCCGCTAGCTGCTTGCAACAAGCAAACGAAGGAAGAAATAAAGACAGTACGTGTTGCGGAAGTAACTCGTTCGATTTTCTATGCCCCGCAATATGTTGCCCTATCGAAAGGATTTTTTAAAAACGAAGGATTAAAGGTCGAACTCACCACAACATGGGGCGGCGATAAAACGATGACAACTCTTCTTTCGGGAGGAGCCGATATCGCCCTCGTCGGTTCAGAAACATCCATTTATGTCTACAGCCAAGGAACAAATGATCCAGTCATTAACTTCGCGCAGTTGACGCAAACGGACGGAACTTTTCTTGTCTCCCGCAATAAAATTGAAAACTTTACTTGGGACCAACTTAAAGGTAGCACATTTCTTGGCCAGCGCAAAGGCGGTATGCCGCAAATGGTCGGAGAGTTTGTCTTGAAAAAGCATGGCATCGATCCACATAAAGATTTAAAGCTAATTCAAAACGTCGATTTTGCTAATATCGCGAACGCATTTGCCAGCGGTACAGGTGATTTCGTCCAACTATTTGAACCAACAGCAAGCATTTTCGAACAGGAAGGCAAAGGGTATATTGTCGCATCATTTGGCACGGAATCCGGCCACGTCCCGTATACGACTTTTATGGCAAAACAAAGCTTTATTAAAAACAACAAAGATACGATCGAAAAATTCACACGCGCACTTTATAAAGCCGAGCAATGGGTGGAAACACATAGCGCAGCAGAAGTGGCAAAAGCAATTCAGCCTTACTTTAAAGATACGGATATTCAAATTATCGAAAAAGTCGTCGATCGTTATAAAAGCCAAGGGACATATGCGACAAATCCGATTCTTGACAAAGAAGAATGGAATAATTTGCAAAACATTATGGACGAAGCGGGTGAATTGCCAAAACGCATCGATCATGAAACACTTGTCGATAATTCATTCGCGGAAAAAGTGATGTCCAAATAACGAAAGCGGGTGAAAATATGAGTTTTTTAGCCGTTGACCGCGTTTCCCACACATATTTTACGGAAAAAACAGCCGTTATCGCCCTTGAAAATATATCGTTTACAGTAGAGAAAGGGGAATTTGTCTCCTTTCTCGGCCCTAGCGGCTGTGGCAAAACAACGTTGCTTTCGATTATCGCCGCATTAATCCAGCCGACAGAAGGAGCGGTTTTCGTCGAAGGAAAAGAATTGGACCGCGCTCATCCAACAGCTGGATACATGTTGCAGCAAGACTATTTATTTCCTTGGAAAACGATTGAGGAAAACATTTTGCTTGGCTTAAAAATCATGGGAACATTGACGGAAGAAACAAAAAAACGGGCGCTGGATTTGCTTGCCTACATCGGTTTAAAAGGGGTCGAAACACATTATCCAAATCAGCTCTCAGGCGGTATGCGTCAGCGCGTCGCACTCGTAAGAACTCTTGCGACAGACCCAAAAATGTTACTTTTGGATGAACCGTTTTCCGCTCTCGATCACCAAACGAAATTAAAACTGGAAGAGTTAGTGTGGCAAACACTAAAGGATTACGGAAAAACTGCGCTTCTTGTTACGCATGATATCAGTGAAGCGATTGCGATGAGCGACCGTATTTTTCTGTTTTCCGCAAAACCAGGGCGAATCGCGCGCATCTTTATTGTTCCCGATGAATTGCGCCGTTTATCTCCATTTGCGGCACGTCAGCACCCGCAATTTTCCTCGCTATTCCAATCCATTTGGAAGGAGCTTGATCAACTTGAAACAAACAAATGAACACGTTCGTTCTCTTCATCAGCAGTACATCGCCACATTGAAAAAAGAAAAGCGGCTCATCCGCTTTTTTCAGTTCATTATCTTTGTCTCCTTTTTCCTGCTATGGGAGGCGGCAAGCAGATATAACTGGGTCGACCCGCTTTTGTTCAGCTCTCCGTCAGCGATTTGGAACTTATTTGCTCAAAAGATTGCGGATCACTCTCTTATTACCCATACGCTCGTCACGTTGTTTGAAACCGTATTAGGATTTATTATCGGCACGTTGGCAGGCGCATGCTTGGGCGCTCTCCTATGGTGGTTTCCGCGCCTATCGAAAACGCTCGATCCATATTTAGTCGTATTTAATGCCATGCCAAAAGTAGCGCTCGCTCCCATTCTCATCGTCGCGCTCGGTCCGGGATTTACTTCGATTATCGCAATGGGAGTCATTATCTCTGTCATCATCACGACGATCGTCGTTTATTCTGCCTTTCAAGAAGTGGATGCCAACTATCTCAAAGTGCTAAAAACATTCGGCGCTACCCGCTACCAATGCTTCAAAGAAGCGGTATTGCCGTCATCGTTTCCTACCATTATTTCTACGTTAAAAGTCAATGTCGGTTTATCGTGGGTCGGAGTCATTACCGGCGAATTTCTTGTCTCGAAACAAGGGCTTGGCTATATGATTATTTACGGGTTCCAAGTTTTTAACTTTACGCTTGTCTTAATGAGCCTGCTTGTCATTGCGCTTTTATCGACCATTATGTATCAAGCTGTCAGCATCATCGAAAAAAAATTAATGAAACATCGCTAGAGACGTTCACCGCGTTATAAAGAACGTCTCTTTATTTCTTCTAACACTAAGCGCAACACATCATCTTTCATAATAAAGCTGAACCGATCGTCCGACCGAATATGTTCCGGCAACTCCGGAAACAACACCGGACCGTTTGTTTCTAAATAAGAAGGCTGCTTAACCATCGCTGCAATTTCCGCAAAGTATATATTTTTTATGATGGACGGTTCTACTTTATATTGGCCAATATACGTTAACGAACCGACAATTCCCCCCGTTTCTTCTTTCACTTCACGAACCGCAGCTTGTTCCGGCGTTTCTCCCTTTTCCACTTTCCCGCCTGGGAACTCTAATCCTCGCTGTGAATGATTCGTCAACAACCATTGCCCTTGATAGCGGCAAACCATCCACACATGGCCGGGGGATGGGGAAAATGGATGATCAGCAAACGATAACCAAACACGATTCCCGTAGTAATCCAAAAACGTATACATGATTCCATACCCTCATTCCATTTTTCTCTCTATTTATTATACTGACAAATGACATAACAAAAAAAGCCGCCAACATGGTTGGCAGCTCATTTATCTTTTGTCTCCTCCGAGAGAATGCCAAGCGAACGAATATGTTCCTTTGCTTCTTCGTTGCCAAGCTTATAAATGAGTTGATAAATTTTCGTTAGCGTTTCATCATAAGCATCGTTTTGACGATCATAATGATATTGAACATATGGAACGTGAGCGCGCCAAAACGCTTGCCAATCTGTAGAATAGTTTTGATCAAAGTACTCACGCAATTGAATAATTTCGTCATCTGTAGCTTCAATTTGAAAATCCCAAGGGGAAGCGGTTTTTACTTGCGAAATTTCTCCCGTCGCGATCGACACATAATAGGTTTTTTTTTGCTGTTCCGCCACACTTGTCATCTCCTTATGATCACTTTCTTTATGTTTAGTGTGGGTGAATGGAAAAAAATTATGCTAAAAATTAGTTCATCTCGTCTTTAAAAAGTTCGATCGCTTTCCTTAAAAAGGATGGAATCGGAACACCTGCTCTTCCTGCATTTTCAACAATGGAGATGAATTCATTTGTGATATAAAAAAAGATAATCGCATCACGAATAAAATGATTGTTCCAGCCAATCGCGATCTCTAATAAATGGGAAACAGCCACTAAAACAAAAATAAGCAGCTTACGGACAATGCCGCGAAATCCGACTTGACTTGACAATCTTCCTTCAATAGCGCTAGCGATCAGTCCTGTTACATAGTCTGCTATCACAAAACAAAGTAAAATCATTACCAATGAGTCCATGCTTCCAATTAGAAATGAAACGAACGACCCAACTAACGAAATGCCAAACATCGACGCATACTTTTGCATCCTCTCTCCTCCTGTGAATAAGCATTATTATGATATGCGCAAAGGAGGAAAGAGGCATAGACAACCTCCTACAAAAAAATCACTCCTTCGTCATCGAAGGAGTGATTCATTTTATCGGTCAAGAAACGATTTTAACATCCATACATGTTTTTCTAAGCTTTGATGAATCCCAAGCAACATATCGCCTGTTGTTTCATCTCCGACTTCCTCGGCAACTTGCATTCCTTCTTTTAATTCTCCGATCATTGTTTCAAAATCGCTCACAATGGTTGCGACCATTTGTTCCGCTGTTTCTTGCCCAGTCGCTTCTTTTACGGATGATTGTTCAAGACATTCTTTCATCGTAGCGACCGGCGCTCCGCCAAGCGCGAGAAGACGTTCCGCCAACTCGTCAATATGTAACGCTGCCTCATTGTACAATTGTTCAAATTTCTCATGAAGCGTAAAAAATTGCGGACCTTTGACATACCAATGATAATTATGGAGCTTAATGTAAAGAACACTCCAGTTGGCAATTTGCTTGTTTACAATGTCTGTTAATTGTTTGGACATATCCTCATTCCTCCTCTAATATGAATGTGTACAATTGGATAACCTTGAGATATATTCATAATCAAACTATATTATTTGCTATTACCTAACACATATTCATTACCAATAATCACCAAAATTGTGCCTGTTATTTATCCATTCGTGCAAAGTGTCATCTCACCAATACGATGATAATGTGTTACAATGGAAAGAAAAAAGGTGAATTAGCGATGTATTTGACTTTAGTGGCATCACTGATCATTGCTGCGCTCATTCTTGCTTTAACCTTGATTGCTACATCAAAAGCATATAAGTACAAACACACAATCGACCCGCCTTCTGAAAAGGATCATTCGCAAAATGAATAAGGTTATCATCAATATAATGATAGCCTTTCCACTTTATCCAAATACTTTCTTTAACTCCTCTTTATCATGCTCTAGCCAGAAACGCATGAGCCGCTTTGCCCCTTCGAGGTCGTGCAGCTTCGCTTGCCCGCATTGCCGCTCTGTCGCTGCTGGGACTTCAGTCGCGTTTAGCGCATCTTTCATCGTTTCCTCAAGCAAATCAATGATTTCATCCACTGTCGGCGATCCGCTCACAACAAGATAAAATCCTGTTTGGCAGCCCATCGGCGAAATATCAATAATATCAAAGTGATCATACTTTTCCGCATGTTTACGAATGGTGTAAGCTAATAAATGTTCCAGCGTATGAATCGCATCTGGCTTCATCGCCTGTTTGTTCGGCTGGCAAAAACGAATATCGAATTTATTCACAACTCCATCGCTTCCGACTTTATGAACACCACAATGTCTCACATACGGCGCTTTCACAGCGCAGTGGTCCAATTCAAAGCTTTCTACTGAAGGCATACAAATCACTCCTACTTCATTTTCTCTTTTCATCATACACTGAAATTCGATTTTTTTCATCTTTTTTACATCATTAGTTGCGAGACACAATATACGTATTTGTTTCACATTTATGATACATTATTAACGAAATCATTTATTGATTGGGTGTATGGGAAGTGGTGAAAAAATTATTGATTTCCTTCATCCGTTTTTACCAAATTTTCATTTCTCCGTTAAAGCCGCCGACATGCCGGTTTTATCCAACCTGCTCGCACTATGGTCTAGAAGCGGTGAAACGGTTTGGCGCCATTAAAGGCGGATGGCTGACAATAAAGCGAATTTTAAAGTGCCACCCGTTTCATCCCGGTGGATTCGACCCCGTTCCCGAGAAGCAGGAAAACGGCAAATCGTAAGCAGCGATTTTTTGTCAGCAATATACTCGAACGAGAAAGCTATCGGGCAGCATTAGTATGCCTGAACTTTCTCGTTCGGTTCTAATGAAAACTATTTTAACCACTTATCATCGATGTTAGTGATATCTCCTGTCTGCTTCCTCCTCGTTTCATCGCAAGACATTCGTCCTCTAAAAAATTTTTAATGACGCCAAAATAACCGTTGCCGTTTTGGATATTTTTTTGTATGATTAGCTTTGTTAAATCGTAATTATTACGATGTAATAACAAAGAAGTTTGCTTGTTAAACACATTTACTAGGAAGGGGCTTAACATGAAAACAAAATCATTGATTTTATCCCTTTTACTTGTCGTCTCTGCTTTTTTGTACGGTTGCAATGCTGAAAAAAATCACGAACAGACTGAAAAAACAAAAGACGTTTTAACGATTTATACGACCGTTTATCCACTTGAAGATTTTACGAAAAAAATCGGGGGCGACTATGTTAACGTGAAAAGCATTTATCCTCCGGGCGTCGAGGCACATACCTTTGAGCCAACGACAAAAACGATGAAACAGTTGGCGGATGCGGATGCGTTTATTTATATTGGACAAGGGATGGAAAGCTTTGCTGATAAAATAAAAGAAACATTAGAGAATGAACAGGTTCATTTTCTCGCTGCTGCTGAAGGGATCAAACTGTTAGACTCCGCACATGAAGAGCATGCGCACGAGCATGAACACGAGCATCACGGCGATAAAGACCCGCACGTATGGCTTGATCCAGTACGCTCTATTACAATGGCTGAACATATTCGCGATTTGCTCATCGAACTAAAGCCAGAGAAGAAAGAAATATTTACAAAAAACTTTGAATCATTGAAAGCAAAATTAGAACATCTTGACCAACAATTTCAAACAGTCGTAAAGAAAGCTCCGAAAAAAGAAATTCTCGTTGCACATGCTGCATACGGATACTGGGAAGAACGCTATGGCATTAAACAGCTGAGCGTTTCCGGGCTTTCGCCAACGAATGAGCCTTCTCAGAAAGAATTAGCTAAAATCGTTAAAACAGCCAAACAACATCACATTAAATATGTCATTTTTGAGCAAAATACAACGTCCAAAATTACTGAAATTGTAAAAAACGAGATTGGAGCTGACTCACTCCGGCTGCACAACTTAGAATCACTAACTTCCGAAGATATAAAAGCAAATAAAGATTATTTTTCCATTATGGAAGAAAATATTCGAGTGCTTCAAAAAGCGCTTCAATGAAAGTTACCGTCTGTCCCATTCTCTGAGACAGACGGTTTTTTTGGGGGCGTTTTTTGATGGATGATTTATCCATTCATTGTGTGTTAGGGCTTCTCATTTTATTTCCAGGCTTCGTGTGCTTTAAACGTAAACTATTTTTTGTAACCAATATAAGGTGGTTGAATATCGATCATTTCAACCGTCCGTTTCCCCGTAAGAACAGACCAAAACTCGATCCTTTTTGGGAAAAAACCAAACGTTTGTCGACAAGCAACCGGAGCCATTTGTGTATAATGCTGAACAAGACGTTGATTGTCTTCCAACAACAGCTTTCGGACCGTGTACGTTCCGGCATCTTTATAAGCAAAATCAATATCCACATGCGTTTTTTGATATCTTTTCCAATGCCGATAGACTGCTTGTTCAAACAAAAGAAATGGAGACCGTTGCACTTCTTCGGAAGAGGTAAAAAATTGAAGTAAATGATCGGTGATTTTTGCTAAAACGGTGTAATAATGAATTGGTGACTCAAATAAATGGGGATGAAGCAGCTGTCGATATGTTTCCATAAGTTTTAACATGTAAAAGGGAGATCGTAATGATGGAGCGGCATGATAATATTCAATCATCACGCTGCGTATCACATTTTTCACGTCTTGCTGCCATGTTCGGTCTCCTTCATGGCGAATGATCGCTTTCATCGCTATGTACCTCCGTTATTTCGTTTTTTCTATTTTTTGAATAACAGAATGAATCGAGCTCCAGGAACGCTTAACAAAATAAATTGGCTTTTCTTTACTTTTCGCTTTTTGCTTAATTGTTTTTGCTAAATTATGATTAACGTAATCGGTCATGACGAAAACAATATCCACATGTTCCGGAATGTCGCGTTTCACCATATTCACTTTTCGACCATCAAGATGGATAATTTCTCGAAATCCTGAATCGATTAGTTTATCTGTAATATTTCCTAAATGATCTGCGCCTACCACTAATAAAGATGTCATCGCCATTCCCCCTCCATTTGTCTCTTCTTATTTTTATTCTAATTGAGAATGATTTTCTATGTCAATGATAAATATTTTCAATAAAAATTACTTATTGTTTCCTTCATAACTTTTTTTCAAAAAGCCAAACTAAACGTGTAACTCATTTTTTACAATGGGGGGAGTTTATTATGGCAAAAGATGTACTTTGTGAAGTGAAAAACTGCTATTATTGGGCAGAAGGAAACCGCTGCAACGCGGAATCGATTTACGTTGTAAGCCATACGGGGAAAATGGCGTCTGATTCCACTGAAACCGATTGCAAAACATTCGTCCCTTCAAGTGAAATGTAAAGAAGAAAAACCCGAAGCCTTTGGCGCGTTTTAGCGCCAGAGGCGCAGCGCCTACATAGTTTAGCAAAGAGAGGCGACGTGCTGAGATGAAAAAGGACAGTTTAATTAAAGCATTGAAAGAAGAAGTAAAACGATCAAATCCAATAACATTTCCGATCTACGTCGACTCATTTACAAATTTATGGCAATATGAATTTGGATCATTGGATGACCTGCCGCCAGAAGTGGAGAGACTAATTTCCTATCGCATTATGGAATTAGGTTTAATGGATGACGATGAGATTTAAAAAACGGGGCTTAATTATAAAGCCCCGTTTTCATTGTTTGGAATGAGCTGCTTTAACTGATGGCGCAATAATTTCTGTGAAGCGTTGCGCGGCAGTTCATCGACAAAATAGATTTGTTTTGGAATTTTATATTTCGCTAAATGGGCTTGGCAAAACTGTTTTAACTGTTCGACGGTGACAGAATAACCGCGTTTTCGTTTCACAAACGCACACGGCACTTGTCCCCATGTTTCATCATCGATCCCTGTTACCCCTGCTTCCTCTACCGCTTCATGTGAAAGAAGCACCGCTTCAATTTCAGCCGGATAAACGTTTTCTCCACCAGAAATGATAAGGTCAGAACGACGGTCTAATACATAAAGAAATCCATCTTCATCTATATATCCGATATCTCCCGTATAAAACCAGCCGCCGCGAATCGCTTTCGCCGTTGCATCCGGACGATGCAAATATCCCTTCGTGACATTTGGCCCTTTTACAACAATTTCTCCTGGTTCATACGGACGAGCAACTTGACCGTCCTTTTCAATGCGAAGCTGTGATGGAAACAATGGTTTTCCTGCAGAACCGAGTTTGGTTAAACTATATTCCGGCGCAAGGGTGGCAATTTGCGATGCGGTTTCCGTCATGCCATACGTTTGATAGACAGGAATTCCTTTTGCTTTACACACTTCTAACAGCGGTTTCGGAGCAGGCCCGCCGCCAAGCAGCATGCAGCGAAATGTCTCAGGATATCGTCTTTCGCCAAGGTCAGCGATCATTTTTTGCAACATCGCACTGACAACAGACATAATCGTAACTTTTCCGCCGATAATGAGCTCATTTGCTTTTTTCGCATCGAAAGCGCGCATCACATACATGCTCATGCCATATATAACGCTTCTCATCATAATCGACAAACCGCTGATGTGAAAAAACGGCACAGCCGCAAGCCAGCAGTCATTTTCATTCAATCCTAAATTTAACGCCGAACCAATAGCGCTCCACCAATGATTTTCGTATGTTTGCAGCACTCCTTTTGGCTTTCCTGTTGTCCCTGATGTATACATAATCGTAGCGATGTCATCGAAATGATAATATTGCTGAAACTCAACATTTTCCTCAGGCAATGCGGACAATTCACTCATGGTAATAACACGAATGTTTCCTTCTATACGGTCCGCCAACTCATCATCGGCAATTACGTATACCGCTCCGCTGTCTTTTAATTGCCATGCAAGCTCATGCGAAGTTAAACGTATATTTTGCAGCAAAACAATTGCGCCAATATAATGAAGGGCATGAATGCATTCGATCATCGCCACACTGTTTTTCATGAAAACAGCGACAATATCTCCTTTACGCACCCCGGTGTTTGCAAGTTGACGTGCCCGCTTCATCACAGACTCATGGAGCTCCATAAACGTTTTTTTTTCTTGCCCGTCGTAAACCGCAATACGTTCAGGAGTTAAAAACGCCCGCTGCATAAGCCAATTTGGAATCGATGTTTGCATGATGACACTCTCCTTTTCCCAATAAAAGAAACAGCTTGATGGAACTCACCAAGCTGCTTTGGAAAAACCCGCCTTCCGCTTTTCTTATGGAAAACGTGGGAATTGTTTAAAGTTTGGTTTGCGTTTTTCTTTAAATGCGTCTCGTCCTTCTTTTGCCTCATCGGTTGTATAGAATAGCAACGTTGCATCACCGGCAAGCTGTTGAATACCAGCTAAACCGTCAGAATCAGCGTTAAATGCCGCTTTTAAGAAGCGAATCGCCGTTGGGCTTTTCTCTAAAATTTCCTGCGCCCATTTTACTGTTTCTTCTTCCAATTGCTCTAATGGCACCACTTTATTGACAAGTCCCATTTCTAATGCTTCTTGCGCGGTATATTGACGGCATAAATACCAAATTTCACGCGCTTTTTTGTGACCAACAATACGCGCTAAATAGCCTGCACCATATCCACCATCGAAACTTCCTACTTTTGGACCAGTTTGTCCAAAAATCGCGTTATCTGCGGCAATCGTTAAATCACAAACAACATGCAATACATGACCGCCGCCAATGGCATAACCGGCCACCATGGCAATAACAGGTTTTGGAATGATACGAATTAATCGTTGCAAATCTAACACATTTAGCCGCGGGATTTGATCTTCACCGACGTATCCTCCGTGGCCGCGCACTTTTTGATCCCCACCGGAACAAAACGCTTTTCCGCCTGCACCTGTTAAAATAATAACACCGATATTTGCGTCATCGCGCGCATAAGAAAATGCATCGATTAATTCCTCGACAGTTTTTGGACGGAACGCGTTATGTACTTCTGGACGGTTAATCGTAATTTTCGCAATCCCATTGTACGTTTCGTATATAATATCCTCATACTCGCGTTCCTTTACCCATTCGATAGCCATTATACTCTCCTCCTTGTTATAAACCTACTTACTATTTTAGCAAAAATTTCTCGTTGTTCCACATGAATTGCATGACCTGCTTCGGGAACTTTTATCATTTCGCAATTAGGAAGATATTCTTTCATCTCTTCAGCGATACGGCAAAATTTTTGATCCCATTCTCCACACAAAAGCAAAGTCGGTACGTTTACTTTGAATAAACGATTCCAAAAGGAAGGCTGTCTTCCAGTCCCCATCCCGCGCAAACTATTTGCTAATCCAAGCGCATTATTGTTTAGCCGTTCATTACGGATTTGCTGCTGCACGCTAAGAGGCAAGCGCTTTTGGGATGCGAAAAGCGGCATGTTTTCCCACTTTTCGACAAATGCTGTAACGCCATATTGCTCTATTTCTTCCGCTAACGCTTCATCTCTTTTCATTCGTTCCCGTCTTTCCTGCATCGTTTTTAATCCCGGAGAACTGCTTTCTAATATCAATGTCCGAACACGATGAGGATAAAGAATTGCAAACGTCAGCGCAAGACGCCCGCCCATGGAATATCCTAACACATGTGCATCTTGCAAATGAAAATACCGCAATATTTCGTCCAGATCATCAGCTGCTTTTTCCATCTCATATCGAGCTGGATCATTTGGCGAATCGGTAAGGCCGTGCCCGATAATATCAACAAGAACGAGCTGATAATCACGCCAATATGGGAGAAAAGGTTTCCACGTTTCAACGCTGCCAGTAAATCCGTGCAACAGTAAAAGCGGTTCTCCATCTCCGTATCGTTCAACATGATAGGAAACCCCGTTGACGAAAATATTCATACCGTTCTCCCTTTTTCGAGAAATTCCGCTATTTCCTGGGAAACCTTTTCCCACAAAAGACGATGTTTTCTTACATTATTTTCTCTTGACGTGCATACTTCCATCACGTGAAGGCCATCTGTTGTCAACGATTGTGTAACATAATGGCGAAATTCATCCCATGTCTTGATTTTTTGGTAATTTCCTTCATACATGCGGACAGCATGCTCAAATTGCAAATCTGTTGGCGTGCCAAACAACATTTCAAAATGTTTTTTGTGTTTCGCTTGCGGCAAAAACGAGAAAATTCCGCCGCCGTTATTATTAAGAACGATGATCGTCGCGTGTAGTCCATGCATTTTTGCGGCTAATAGCCCATTCAAATCATGATAAAAGGAAAGATCGCCAATGACAAGCACAAGCGGTTCGGTAACAGCACTGGCTCCTAGCGCGCTTGACACAACGCCGTCAATCCCATTTGCGCCACGGTTCGCCAAAATGCGTATTTGCTTGTCGTTTGTAAAGAAAAATGTATCCGTATCGCGAATCGGCATACTATTGCCAACAAATAAGGTAGCACCGTCCGGAAGCAATTGCGAAAGTTCCGCAAACACTTTTCCTTCGAATAATTCCTCTTCCATCGTTGCTTCAAGAAGTACAGATTTTGCGATATCGTTGATCATTTTCCACGTCGTTGACCATTGACTTTTGCTCTGCTTCGACGCCCCAATATCGATAAGTCGGCGGCAAAATTCAACCTCATCGCAATACACCATGTACGATGCCATTAATGTCGGTTCCCGCCATCCGCCTTCTCCATCCACAACGATTTGTTTAATGGATGGATATCGTTTCAGCAAAAGAAATAGTGGCTTAGAAACCGGCATGGCGCCGAAACGAATAACGACATCCGGAACTAATGAAGCTGCAATCGTTTCATCTTTTAATATCGCGTCATAACTGTCAATAATATACTCTTTTGCATGTGTTCCGCTGCGCAGTTGAGAAAGCGGATCCGCTAAAATAGGATAATCGAGCATTTCCGCTAGCTTCGTGACCGCCTCAGCAAACGCTGGCTGATCGATTTGTCCGCAAACGATCAGCCCTTTTTCAGCCGAAGAAAGTTCATTGTATAACTCCTGAATTTGTTCCATGCCGATCGTCATTTTCCCCGGAATGACCGTCGTATAAGACGGCTCTTTCGCTTCGATTTGTTCCCACGTTTCTTCATGAACGATCGGCACAAGCGGCTCACGCAACGGAAAATTTAGATGAACAGGGCCTGCCGGAGCGCTGATTGCTACCCCTGCCGCTCTTGCTGCCATCGTCCGCGCATAGCGGAGCATGTCTGTCGACTTTTCTGGCAGCGCCATTTCTACAAACCATTTGGCATATCTTCCATATATGTTCAGCTGGTCAATTGCTTGCGGCGCCCCGACATCCCGTAATTCATGCGGGCGATCTGCCGTAATGACGATAAGAGGCACACGCGAATAATAAGCTTCCACCACCGCTGGAAAATAGTTCGCAACCGCCGTTCCTGACGTACAAAGAAGAGCGATAGGATGCCGTTTTGCTTTCGCCATGCCGAGAGCAAAAAATGCGGCGGAGCGCTCATCAATGTTTATATGTACGCGCATCGCCGGATGTTCTGCCATCATAATGGCAAGCGGTGTCGAACGCGATCCTGGGCTAACCACCACATCTTGCACGCCGATTTTCGCTAACTCATCCACAAAAGCTGCTATATATAATGTTAGTGCTTCATTCATCTCGCTCCACTCCCAGCGCCGATAACATCGGGGTAAATTTCACTTTCGTTTCTTCATATTCACTCATCGGGTCAGAATCGCCGACTACACCGCAACCTGCAAAAATGGACGCTTCTTTTCCCTGTAAAAGCCCCGAACGAATGGCTACGGCAAATTCTCCGTTTCCTTCTGCATCCATCCATCCGATTGGTGCCGCATACCATCCCCTGTCTAATGGTTCGGCTTCCCGAATTTCTTTGATCGCCTTTTCTCGCGGTGTTCCGCCAAGCGCCGGCGTCGGATGCATTTGTTCTACGATCGATAAAACAGAAGCGGCGCGGCACTTTTCCCCGATCACAGGCGTATATAAATGTTGAATATGCTGTAATTTTAACAGTTGCGGTGAAGATGGGATTTGTACACGCTTGCAAACCGCTTCTATCGCTTCTTTAATCATCTGAACAACAAATTGATGTTCACGAAGGTTTTTCTCATCATTCATTAGCCATTTCCCGAGCTGTTCATCTTCTTGAAGTGTTTTTCCACGGCGTATTGACCCAGCTAAACAAATAGAATAACATGTATCTTTTTCCTTCTTCACAAGCTGTTCCGGAGAAGCGCCAATAAAACATTGCCCTTCTTGTTCAAATGCAAAAATATAGCTAAATGGCTGTTGTTCACGCAATTGCTGCAAAACGACGCTTGGATCGATCGCATCAGCAAACGATAAACGCGCTTCTCTCGCCAGCACTACTTTATCGAATTTTCCTTTGCGAATATTCTCGATTGTTTTTTTGACCGCATCAAACCACTCTTCTTTTTGCACTTCCTTATATGTTATTAATGGCGGCAATGAAGATGTTTGCTGTTTTTGTTCCTGATATAATAACCGAATCAACATTCCTATTTTTTTTATTATTTCTTCATTCTGTTCGGAACGCATCGTCACCGTTAATGTTGCTTTTCCATTTTTGAGCGATAAAAGAACCGTCGGCACTATCATTTTTGCATGAGGAAAAGCGCGCCATTTCTCTGTTCTAGGCTTGAATGGATCAAACGAAAAACCTCCAAATATAATAGGAACTGCATCTGTTCCGTTCGAATAAGAAGCTGTTTGTTCCATCCATCGCTTCCACTCTGTCTCTACTGTGCGAAACCGTTGTTCTTTTTCTTCTGTTTCAATGATATATGTGCAGCCCAGTCCTACATAGACAGTTTCGTTCGTGCGATCAGACCAATAAAACCGCTGACGAAAGGAACAGGCTTGTCCTAATGAAAAAAAATAAACCGGATCTACATGATCAATTTCCTCGCTCCAGCTAATAAACGGACGATTCGCTTTTTTTCCGATGAAACGCAATTGTTCTTGAATTTTATGCTGGTATAAAATCGCCACTGTAATCCCGCTTTCTTGTTTTATTACTTATTTTCTATTTTCCATTATATATAATAGGAAATAATTTATCTATTCTAAAGGGGTTGACACCTTATAACCGTTTTCCTACACTTATTGTGAACGTTTGTAAAGCATTACTTTATATTTTATCCGAATATGAGGGGTATGATTATGCAATCTTCATTGCAAACAGATCGTCGTTTTCCGCCGGTCAATCGCCGCCGCGATTGGCGTGTTTGGTGGAGGTTAACGCGTCCGCATACATTGACTGCCGCATTTGTTCCTGTTTCTATTGGCACAGCACTAGCATTTCACGAAACAAATATTCGCATTTCGCTATTTATCGCAATGCTTGCAGCTTCTTTGTTCATTCAAGCCGCAACAAATATGTTTAACGAATATTATGACTTTAAACGCGGGCTTGACTCACCGGAATCCGTAGGGATTGGCGGGGCAATTGTCCGCGAAGGAATCCATCCAAAAGCAGTTTTATATTTAGCTATTTTCCTTTTCGCCATCGCAATGCTAATCGGTGTCTATATTTGCGTGAATAGCAGCTGGTGGCTTGCACTGATTGGTTCCATTTGTATGGCGGCTGGATATTTCTATACAGGCGGTCCTGTACCAATTGCGTATACCCCGTTTGGGGAGCTTGCTGCCGGATTTTTTATGGGACTAGTTATCATTTTAATTTCCTTTTTCATTCAAACTGGAGAAGTGACAAAGACAGCGATTTTGATTTCTGTTCCGATTGCCATTTTAGTCGGAGCGATTTTGCTGGCAAACAACATTCGCGACCTCGATGGAGACAAAGAGAACGGGCGAAAAACATTAGCAATTTTAGTCGGACGAAACAATGCGATTCGCATTCTTGCCGGCATGTTTGCCATATCGTTTATTTGGATGATTGGCTTAGTCCTTTTCCACCTTGTTTCCGTCTGGACGTTGCTCGTCTTTTTCAGCGTGCCAAAAGCGATTACAGCGACGAAAGGATTTATCGGCAAAACAAAGCCGATTGAAATGATGCCGGCGATGAAAGCAACAGCACAAACGAATACACAGTTTGGCTTTCTATTGGCAATTGGTTTGCTTATTAGCTATTGGTTGTAACACGGTCTGAATGAACCGTGTTTTTTTTTATTTTTCGTTCATACTACAAGATAAACGGTTTATTTTTAGGAAGGAGTTATGAAATATGTTAACACACAAACAGTTATCTGCCTTCCAGATGCAGCTTCTTAAGGCAAAACATGATATTGAAGAACGTTTACGTCATAATGACCATTTTGGCAAAGAACGAAGCCATGCCCATGACTCGGTCGGCGAGCTCTCTAGTTTTGACAACCATCCGGCGGATGAAGCAACGGAGCTATACGAACGCGAAAAAGATTTGGCACTAAACGAACATACAGAACGAGAATTAAAGGAAATTGAACATGCACTGGAGGCCATTCAAAACGGCACGTACGGCACATGCGAAGTTTGCGGAAAGCCAATTCCGTACGAACGGCTCGAAGCATTGCCGACAACAACGTTTTGTAAGGAACATAGCTCTGATCAAACGGTTTCTCAAAAGCGGCCGCTCGAAGAAGGAGTGTTGATTCCTCCATTTGGAAAATTTGATTTCGATGACCGCGACGAATCAGTAGCATATGACGCGGAAGATGCGTGGCAAGAAGTAGCCCGTTATGGCACATCCGATACTCCTTCCGATTTAGGGAAAAATGTCGACTATTATGGGGAAGTATATGCGGAATCAGAAGAAAATGTCGGTTATGTTGAGGATTTAGAAAATTTTGCAGCGGTAGATTTATACGGAAAAAATGTGAAAGTATATCCAACAAGAGAACACGAACAGTTGGAAAATATTTTGGATGATGAAGGAATCATGTCCAATATTGGCGATTTGCCAGCATATGAAAAAGACCCTTATACTGAAAAAGAAGACCATCGATAATGATGGTCTTCTTTTTTGAAACAAAAAGGAATCTAAACTCGTATAGAGAATATGTACCAAAGAAACAATGATATTGAGGTGAAGACAATGAATGCCCATGAAATCGACTACAAGCTATATGGAGACGATATGCAATTTGTTGAAATTGAATTAGATCCCCAAGAGAGCGTCATCGCGGAAGCTGGAGGCATGATGATGATGGAAGATGGCATTACGATGGAGACGATCTTTGGAGATGGCACTGATTCTGGAAAAGGGTTGTTCAACAAATTAGTTGGAGCGGGAAAACGACTGTTGACAGGCGAAAGCTTATTTATGACCGTGTTTACAAACAACAGCGCAGAAAAACGCCGCGTCTCGTTTGCCGCTCCATATCCAGGGAAAATTATTCCAGTGGATTTGAGCGAACTTGGCGGCAAAGTGATTTGCCAAAAAGATTCCTTCCTTTGTGCGGCGAAAGGCGTTTCCGTCGGCATCGATTTTCAACGTAAACTTGGCACTGGCTTTTTCGGTGGAGAAGGATTTATTATGCAAAAACTCGAAGGAGACGGCCTTGCCTTTTTACATGCAGGCGGAACCATTTACAAGCGCCAGCTAGAGCCTGGTGAGAAATTGCGCATCGATACCGGCTGTTTAGTTGCAATGACAAAAGAGGTCGATTATGACATCGAATATGTAGGCAAAATTAAAACCGCCTTTTTTAGCGGCGAAGGATTGTTTTTTGCAACATTAACAGGCCCGGGAACCGTTTGGGTGCAGTCGCTTCCATTCAGCCGGCTTGCTGATCGAATTATTGCCTCTGCTCCAAGCTCGGGAGGCCGATCTGTCGGAGAAGGAAGCATTCTCGGCAGCATTGGCGATTGGTTCGATGGAGATGATTAAGAGAGAGGCGAAAAACCTCTCTTTTTTTATTTATTCAACGGATGAATATTCCATATTTCATTTGCATACTCCTGAACCGTCCGGTCACTGGAAAAACAACCAGAATGAGCAATGTTAATCGCGCTCATTTTCAGCCATCGTTCACGCTGCCTATACGCCTCTTCTACTTTTTCTTGTGTTTCCACATATGATGCAAAATCACGCAGCACAAAATATTCATCGTTTTGTGTTAAAAGCGAATCATAAATCGGCTCAAAATGGTCATGGACATCTGGAAAAAATCCGTTGACTAACTGATCGACGACCTGCTTAATCCGTTTATCGTGATGATAATATTCGTGCGCGCGGTATCCGCCATTTTGATAGTAGTTTAACACTTCTTCCGCAGTAAGCCCAAAGATGAATATATTTTCTTCCCCGACCGCCTCCAATATTTCAATATTCGCTCCATCTAGCGTTCCAAGCGTAATCGCTCCATTCATCATAAATTTCATATTGCCGGTTCCAGATGCTTCTTTACTTGCCGTTGAAATTTGCTCGCTTACATCCGCCGCTGGAAAAATTTCTTCCGCTAGTGAAACGCGATAGTTTTCTAAAAAAATCACTTTTAATTGTTCGTTTGTCTTTTTATCATTGTTCACTTTTTCAGCGACAGAATGAATGAGCTTAATAATCCGTTTTGCATAATAGTATCCAGGGGAAGCTTTGGCGCCAAAAATAAATGTGCGCGGATAAATCGAAAAGCTCGAATCTTCTTTCAGGCGGTTATACAGATACATAATGTGGAGAACATTTAACAATTGCCGCTTATAAGCATGGAGCCGTTTTACTTGTACATCAAAAATCGATGATTCATTCACGACGATCCCCGTCTTTTCATAAATGCGCTTCGCTAATTTCGCTTTGCGCTGTTGCTTGACGTTTGCGAGTTCCTGCAGAAACGACGAATCAAAAGCATATGGCTTTAAATGAATTAACGCTTGCGGTTCTTTTATCCAACTGGTGCCGATCGCCTTTGTAATTAACGAAGAAAGCTCTGGATTCGCCTTTAACAGCCAACGCCGGTGCGTCACTCCATTCGTCTTGTTATTAAATTTTTGCGGCTGGAACTCGTAAAACCGCTTCATTTCCCGCTTCTTTAAAATTTCCGAATGCAATTTTGCCACTCCGTTCACACTATGGCTGCCAACAATCGCTAAATGCGCCATTTTCACAAGACCGTGCGCGATAATCGCCATCTCTTCAATTCGCTTCCAATCGCCGGGATAATGATTCCAAAGTTCGCGGCAAAATCGCTCATTAATCTCCTCCACAATCATGTAAATGCGCGGCAGCAGCGGCTGGAAAATATGAATTGGCCATTTCTCCAACGCCTCTGATAATGTCGTATGGTTCGTATAAGAAATCGTATTTGTCGTAATATGCCAGGCATCTTCCCAGCTCATTCCCTCTTCATCTAGTAAAATCCTCATCAGTTCCGGAATCGCCAAAACCGGATGAGTATCATTCACATGAATCGCCACATACTTATGCAGCTCGTACAAGTGCCCATGCTGGCGGCGATGAGCGCGAACAATGCTGCCAACGCTTGCAGCAACAAGAAAATATTGTTGTTTTAATCGCAAAATTTTCCCTTCGTCATGGGTATCATCAGGATATAAAAACTCCGAAATCGCCTCTGTTTCCCGTTTGTATTGCATCACGCTTTTATGAGGCGGAAAGGTTTTTGCTGGTTCTGCGCTCCAAAGCCGCAGCGTATTCACTGTTTTCGTATCATAACCGATGACTGGCATATCATATGGAACCGCCATTACTTTCTCACTGTCAATATGGCGGAATGTCAGACGGCCGTTTTGGTTGGATATTTCTACTTTTCCCCAAAAATTCACTTCAACCGCTAATTCCTCTTTTCTAATTTCCCATACATTTCCGTGGCGCAGCCATTGTTCTGGCAGCTCCACCTGATATCCATCAACAATTTTTTGGTCAAAAAGCCCATGTTTATAGCGAATTCCACAACCGTGACCAGGCAAATCAAGAGAAGCAAGCGAATCTAAAAAACAAGCAGCAAGGCGGCCAAGACCGCCATTGCCTAGCCCCGCATCCGCCTCGACTTCTTCCATGTCATCCAAGCGAATTCCTAAATCGTTCAGCCCTTCTTCCACAACATTGCGAATGCCAAGGTTAAGCAAATTGCTGCCAAGGAGACGTCCTAACAAAAATTCAATCGACAAATAATATACTTGCTTCTGCTTTCGCGCACGATTTCGCTCATTCGTCTGAATCCAGTTTTGGCTAATATATTCACGAACCATGTTTCCTAATGTATTATATTGATCACGCAGCGTTGATTCTTCAAACCGTTTGCCGCACAGCATCTCAAGCCGTTTTAAAAACGTTTTTTTAAATTCTTCTTTATTCGAGAACATGATGTTCACTCCCGGCCATTAAATCTGCATATACTTGGTTATACTTAAACGCTGATTGCCCCCAGCTATAATCACGGCTCATTGCTTCTTTCATTAGCTTTTCCCATATTTGTTTTTCCTTATAAAACATAAGCGCGCGGCGAATGGTATATAACATATCGTGAGCATTGAAGTTCGTAAAACTAAACCCGTTTCCTTCTCCCGTAAACTCATTATACGATTGTACCGTATCGTTTAATCCTCCCGTTTCCCGCACAATCGGAATCGTTCCGTATCGAAGAGCAATCATTTGGCTGAGACCGCACGGTTCAAATTTAGATGGCATTAAAAATAGATCAGCTCCCGCGTAAATTTTATGTGCTAACTCTTCGTTAAAGCCGATACACACTTTTGCTTTATCTGGATACGTTACCGCCATATCATAGAAAAATTGCTCAAACTTTTTGTCACCCGTCCCTAGCAAAATGAATTGAACATCTTCGGCAATAATTTCATGGAAAACGCACTTGACTAAATCCATCCCTTTTTGCTCTGTCAAACGGGTTACCATCGCAATGACCGGGACGTCTTCCCTTATCGATAAACCAAAATATTGTTGAAGCGCGCGTTTATTTATTTGTTTTCTGGCAATAGTCTGTATATCGTATGGCACCGCAATAAATGGGTCCTTTTTCGGATTATACATTTCATCGTCGATACCGTTTAAAATTCCGATTAAATCACGCTGGCGCGCCCGTAATAGACCATCGAGCCGCTCTCCGTAATATTCCGTCTGAATTTCTTCTTTGTATGTCGGACTGACCGTTGTAATAATATCGGCAGAAACAAGCGCTCCCTTCATAAAGCTCACATTCCCATAAAACTCTAAATACTCAATCGTAAAATAACGGTCACTTAAATTCAATAAATCTCCTAAAATTTCGCGTGGAAAAATTCCTTGAAACTGTAAATTATGAATCGTAAACACGGTGCGGATTCGTTCATAAAATGAATTTTTTCGATATTCTTCGCGCAATAAAAATGGGATCATGCCGGTATGCCAATCGTGGCAATGAATAATATCTGGACGAAACGGAATCGCAGGAAGCGCGTCTAAAACAGCGCGGCAAAAATACGAAAACCGTTCTCCATCATCATAATGTCCGTATAACTGATGGCGTTTAAAGTAGTATTCATTGTCCACAAAATAATAAATAACTCCTTCGTACTCCATCATTTCAATTCCGCAATATTGCCGTCTCCATCCAACTCTTACCACAAGCTCGGCAATTTTTTTCATTTCTTTTTTATAGTTTTCCGGGATTGTTTCATATTTTGGCATGATTACCCGAACGTCTGTCCCTAATTTTCGCAATTGTTTCGGCAACGCTCCGGCAACGTCCGCTAATCCTCCCGACTTAACAAACGGTACGCATTCCGACACGACAAATAATACATTCACGAGCTGATCAACTCTCCTTGTACTGTTCCTTTACGAATCACAAATGGAACCCGTTCCGTTCCACGTAAAGAAACGTTATTTTCTACTTTCGCATCTTTGTCAACAATGACACAATCTAGTTCACAATGTTCGCCAATTTGGCTTTTTTGCATAATAATGCTATTTTTTATGACCGTTCCTTTTCCAATTTTCACGGAACGAAAAATGATGCTGTTTTCCACATGGCCTTCGATAATGCAGCCATTGGCAATCATCGAATTTTTCACGACTGCTTTTTCTGTATATTTCGTTGGCGGTTCATCTTTCACTTTCGTATAAATCGGACGTGACTGGATAAACAACTGCTGCCAAACATCTCTATTTAGCAACTCCATACTATGCCGAAAATAATTTTCAATCGAATCAATAACAGCTGCGTATCCGTCATGTTCATAGTCACAAATTTTTAAGGAATGGCGATGGTCGCGAACAACATCTACAATACTGTAATAGCCGGTATTCCGGTGATTAGTGATTAAATCGAGCAACAATGATGTTTCTAACACAAACATTTCAAGCGAACGCCCTTGATAACGAACTTCGGTAATATCACATTCGTTTGCAATATGACGCTCTAACACCGCTTCATAATCGATATTGCAAATCGTATAACTATTGCAAATAACGGCATATTTTTGTCTGCTGCGCAAAAAATAGTCAATATGTTGTTCAAAATGGGCGAATGCTCCAACATGATGCATTGAAATCGATAAATCCGAAGATGGGAAGAAAAACAATCCGTCCCGTTTTCGGTTTAAATCCCAATTTTTACCTGATCCTAAATGATCCATTAATGAGCGGTATTGATATTTTGGAAAAATCGCCACACTCTCAATTCCCGAATGAACCATACTCGACAATACAAAATCGATTAATCGATATCTCCCCGCAAACGGCACAGCTGCAACAGAGCGGTGCAATGTTAACGGTTGAAGCGGCTCGATATACGTTGTTGCGTCAATAACTCCCAGCATCCATTTATTATTCACTGTTGCTCATCCTTTCCGAATATCTTCCATTTTCCGTTCTGTTAACCATTCCTTTGTAACAAGAAGAATATCATCGGAGCAAATAACTGAATGTGGCGGAATTTCTACGTCCGGCGGCACGATCGCTCTTTCGATATATACCCCCTCGCCAATCACCGCATCCGGCATAATGACGCAATCTTTCACGATTGCTCCTTTCCCGACATGAACCCCTTGAAATAATACAGAATGCTCGACATTCCCTTCCACCATGCATCCCTCGTTCACAAGCGAATTAATGATGACGGCCTCATCGGAAATGTATTGTGGCGGCTGATTCGGATTGACAGAATAAATCCGCCATGAATGGTCAAATAAATTTAATTCATTTTCTTCGTCCAATAAATCCATATTGGCCTCCCATAAACTTTGTACCGTTCCAACATCTTTCCAATAGCCTTTAAATGGATAGGCAACAAGCCGCTTCTTCTCCCGAAGCAATAACGGAATCACATCTTTTCCAAAGTCGTGGCTGGAATGTGGATTTTCGTTGTCTATTTGCAAATATTCTTTTAAAAGCGGCCAGTTAAACATATAAATGCCCATCGAAGCAAGGTTGTTTTTCGGATTCGCCGGTTTTTCTTCAAATTCAATAATTTCCATTTGTTCATTGGTATTCATAATGCCGAACCGGCTTGCCTCTGCCCAAGGCACTTCAATAACAGAAATGGTTACATCCGCTTGTTTCGCAATATGATAATCCAACATTTTTCGATAATCCATTTTATAAATATGGTCGCCCGATAACACAAGCACGTAATCCGGATCATATTGTTCAATGTAATTGATATTTTGATAAACGGCGTTTGCCGTTCCTTCGTACCATTTCACACCAGACGACACCGAATATGGAGGGAGAACAGTGACACCGCCATTTTTCCTGTCTAAATCCCAAGCGCTGCCAATACCGATATAAGAGTGTAATAAAAGCGGCTGATATTGCGTTAATACGCCGACCGCATCGATGCCGGAATTTGTGCAGTTGCTCAATGTAAAATCAATAATTCGATATTTTCCGCCAAATGGAACCGCTGGCTTTGCAATGTTTTCCGTCAATGAGCATAGACGGCTACCTTGCCCTCCTGCCAATAACATGGCGATGCACTTTTTCTTTACCATCAATGTTTCTCTCCCCTCGTTTTTTTACTGGTCTTAAAATAGAAATGCCAAACGGCGGAATCGTCATCCGAATGTGATACGGTTTTCCATGAAACGGCTCTTTGACCGCTGCAATCGGCTTCGCGTTGATATTCCCCCATCCCCCGAACTCGACTGCATCGCTATTGATTATTTCTCGATATGCAGCAAACAGCGGTACGCCAACTTTATAATCGTGGTACACTTTATTGGTGAAGTTGCAAACAATAACAAGTAAATCGTTCTCTTTTTTTCCCCTGCGAACAAATGAGAAAATGCGTTGTTCAGCATTATGAACATCAATCCACTCAAACCCATCTGGAGAATGATCTAGCTCATAAAGAGGTTTATGGCGCTTATAACATTTCAATAATTGTTTCACATAAATATTCATATTCCGATGCAGATCAAAATTAAAAAGCACCCAATCAAGCTGCTCTAAATCTTTCCATTCATCAAACTGGCCAAATTCGCCGCCCATAAACAATAACTTCTTACCGGGATGTGTCAACAAATATCCATACAGCAACCTTAATTGCGCAAACTTTTCCTCATATGTCCCCGGCATTTTATTTAATAATGATTTCTTTCCATGCACGACTTCGTCATGGGAAAAAGGTAAAATGAAATTTTCTGAATACGCGTACAAAAGGGAAAAGGTTACTTTATTGTGCACGTATTTTCGCTGTTCAGGCGGCGTTTCCATATAAGTTAAAATATCGTTCATCCATCCCATGTTCCATTTATAGTTAAATCCCAACCCTCCGTTGTACGTTGGGGCAGTGACGTGCGGCCAGTCTGTCGAATCTTCGGCAATCATTAAAATGCTTGGGTCATACGCAAATACGGTTTCATTTAATTTTTGCAGAAACTGCACAGCATACGGATTCTTATGCAGTACATCACTATTTGGCCAATATAGCATATTTGCTACTGCGTCCACTCGAAATCCATCCACATGGAAATATTCCATCCAAAATAACGCATTGGAAATTAAAAAACTGCGAACTTCCGGCCTGCCAAGATCAAAATTCGCCGTTCCCCACACGTAATTTTCTCGGTCTTGCATGTTGGCATATTCATAGGTAGGAGCGCCGTCAAACATATATAGCCCATGGGCATCTTTGCAAAAATGGCCAGGGACCCAATCGATAATCACACCGATTCCCGCTTGGTGGCAGCGGTCAATAAAATGCATCAAATCATGCGGTGTCCCGTAACGGCTTGTTGCTGAATAATAACCTGTTCCTTGGTATCCCCAAGAGCGGTCGAGCGGATGCTCGACAAGCGGAAGCAATTCAATATGAGTAAAGCCATGTTCAAGAACATAAGGGATTAGCTCATCCGCCATCTCTTGATATGTATAAAAACTGCCATCCTCCTTCTTTTTCCATGAACCAAAGTGGAGCTCATAAATAAATAAAGGCTGATCATAAATTCGTTTTTGCCGCTTCTTTCGTCGCCATGCTTGGTCATTCCATTGATATCCTTTTATGTTGTAGACAATGGAGGCAGTATGGGGACGCAATTCGGAGTAAAACGCATATGGATCCGATTTGAGCAGGACATTCCCATCGCTAGTTTTAATCTCATATTTATATAAATGCCCTTCTAAGTTTTCGGGAATAAAAATCATCCATACGCCTTGATCATTTGCTTTCATCAGGTTAAAATTAGTTCCGTTCCATTCATTAAAACTGCCGACTAACCGCACTTCCCGCGCATGCGGAGCCCACACACAAAATCGAGTTCCAACCATGCCGTTTTTCTTTATCACATGTGCACCAAACAATTCATAACTTTTATATAAGCTGCCTTCATGAAATAAATAAATTTCTAAATCAGTGGGACTGACGGAGATCAATCTGCATCGCGTCCTTTCCTAAATTTTCTTGCTGTTGATACTTATATTCCACAACGGTGTATAAATTCCTTGAGAAAAAATTTTCTATTTTTTGATATTTTCCAACAAAACGAGCCGAAAAATTTTTTTTTGCACAATTTTAGATGATTATATTATAATATATATAAACTAATAATTATTATAAAGTAGAGGTGTGCCATGTCACCAATCCAATACGATTATCACCATCTTCCTCATGTAAAAACGCAAAATCAATCCAAAAAAACGCTTTGGATCACCCTTGGTTTAACATTGTTTTTTACGATTGTGGAAATTATTGGAGGACTATTATCTAATTCCTTGGCTTTGCTTTCCGACTCTGCCCATATGGCATCTGACGTATTGGCGCTTGGGCTTAGCATGATCGCTCTTTACCTTGCCACGCGTCCGCCAAATCATCGATTTACGTTCGGCTATTTGCGATTTGAAATTATTACGTCCTTTTTAAACGGTCTTACGTTGGCTATTATTTCCGTTGGGATTTTTTGGGAAGGGATTAAACGATTCATTTCTCCCGAACCAATCGATTTTCGCTTAATGCTGACTATTTCCTCGATTGGTTTCATTGTGAATCTCATATTGACCATTGTCCTTAGCCGAAGTACAAAAGAAGAGGAAAACTTAAATATTAAAAGCGCCTTATGGCATTTTATCGGAGATCTTCTTAGCTCCATCGGTGTCATTATTTCAGCAATACTCATTTATTTTACTGGTTTTTATTTTTTTGACCCGCTTATCAGCATTATTATTGCTGCCATCATCTTCACAGGCGGGGCAAAAATTATTCGCGAATCGTATCTCATCTTAATGGAAGCGGTGCCTGATCAGTTTCATCTCGACCAGATTAGAGAGGACATCCGCCAAGTCGAAGGAGTCGAAGATGTACACGACATGCACTTATGGGCCGTTTCCACCGACCACTATTCATTAACCGCACACGTATTTATCAGCGAGCATATCCAGCCGTTTTGTGTCATCTTGGCCATTAACGAGATGCTAAACAAAAAATACGGAATCAAACATACGACCATCCAGGTTGAGCATGCGATGATTCACGATCACGGCAGCTATGGAAAAGAGTTTTTGCTTCAGAAAACGAAAACAAAAATGTAAGTCAAATAAACCTTCGAGGCAAATGATACCAACTAAAAAACCCCACAGAAACTCTGTGGGGTTTTTTCATGTAAAAGGATTTTTGACTCACATTTGATAGAGATAAAGGGATAAGACATCAATTCCTTGCCTCCACTAAGTTAGCGACAAGGATATACCGCTTCGGTGCTGCGCCGATGTAGCCGAATGGATAGCACGTGGATACGGTTAATGTGGCTTTTGGTTTTGGCACAATCACGGTTCTGTCATCAGCGTCTACAATTCGCACTTTACGGACTTTGTAGGTAAACTCTCCAGCGACCGTTTTATCGATAAGAAGTTGTTTTAATTCCTCTTTCGTTAAGCCATAATCTTCAAGCAATTGTTGTAAATTTTCTTCTGTCAATACATCGCCAAGCTCGCTGCGAAGCTCATCGACATCTTGAAAATCTTCTAATGTGTAGCCATCGTAGTCTAAATATTCTTTCAGCTCTTCCTGGGTCATACCGATCTCGTTTAGATAGCTTTGGAGCTCAGGATCATTGGATTCAATCGCAAAAGCAGAAGCAGGCAATGTTGCGATGGCAAGGGATGCCGCAACAGCAAAAGGAATCAATTTTTTCATAAAATAACCCCCATAGTAAAATAATATAAATATACGAGTTTAGTATAAATGAAAGCAAAATGATTTAATATTGTAAAATATATAACATTAATGTAATAAATTTCATAATGAACAAAAAAAAGAAAAGCCTAGGCAATTAGCTTAGGCTTGCTCGTCAATAGTCGTCCTCTTCTAAATATTTACGTTTTGCTTTTATTATCAAATGCTCTTTGGAATAATACAGGTCGTACATCTTATCAAGCAATTTCCAACGTTCTTCATTGCTCATTTTTTGGATCGCTTCCAAAATTTCATCTGCAGTCATTTGCTTGTTTGCCATTGTTCATTTCAACTCCTCTCCTATTTCACTTTTATTATTAATGTTTTTTTATCCGCATCAGCAAACAAAGGACCAAACTGTGAAAATCCGATCCTGACTGAAGGGGATATTTATTTATATTTTCTCTAAATCTTCATTCATTTGATTTGCTAAGTTTTTGAAATATAAATAGTAGCAACCCCATATAACTAAATAGACTACAATAAATATAGCTGCTGAAATAAGGATGTTTTTCAAATCAAACGGGATCCACCCAATTCCCAAGGACAGGATAAAATATAAAACAATTACTGTAACAAAGTGCAATGCCGTTTGTTGCGACAGACGGAGCGATTCTAATTCAAAATAAAGCGAAGATACGGCAAAAAACCATCCACAAAATATGCTCCCAAATGAGTTTTTTATAAATTCTTCACCATTAATGACAGGGAAATGACCGAAATAGATGATAGAGCTAGTTACCACTACTGCGATAAAGGAACCGATCAATATCCCGATGATGCTTCTGTATAAGAATTTTTTCATTCTTTTTTCCCCCTATTCATTTTTAATGCTTTTTTGATGGCATGAACATAACGTCGAGAAACGTACTCTTTCACTCCTGATTTAAAATAAACGCATAGAGTGCCATTGAACGATGCTTCAAACCGGCTCAACTCATAGAGATTTACAATGACCGACTTAGAAATGCGAACAAACTTGTTAGAGGGAAGCAATTTTTCGAGCTCATACAGCTTTTCCTTCAATTTAAATGTTCCCTCGGCTGTCACCGCCTCGATGCTATCCCCATGAGCACGAAAAAAATGGATCTCATTTGGCTTTAATATATAATGCATATCACCATTTTTTCCGACAATAAATTCCGTCTCCATCCCTTTTAAAAAATCAAGAATTTCTTTAATCGTGTCATCTACTTCCTTACAGTGAATGGTCACGATTGTCTCAGCGTAATCGCTGTCAATATCCAAAGACACTTTCATTCTGCCCGCCTCCTTTACATTCATCTTTTTTATTAAATTGTATTCGTTATGCTAGCTGTTGTCTTCATGATAAAGGTAAAAGGTTGTTTTTCCATCCCATCCGGCAAAAATCGTCCCTTGAAATGCATACGATACATGAACCTCTCCCACCTCGGCGCTATACCGAAACTTCGATGAAACTGGACGATCTGGCCCAAAAAGACCACCTAGCACGGCGATTGATTTTTTCCTTTATTTACGACATAGTGAAAGATCTCTACTCTGAAATCGTATTCGGCAAATAAAAAAACAAGGAATTCCACATAAGTGGAATCCCTTGTCTCTATCCAACTATAACGAAAAACGAATATAAACAAAATACGGCAAGAGTCCGGTGGAATGCCGAACTCTTGCCGCATAAGGTTCACTCTTTTATACGTATCTATTTGACAGGTATTATTATTTAGCCAACCTGTATCCTTTAAACGAGTCAATCAAAGGAGCGGATGAAGGAATGATTATGGAGTTAATCTTAAATCCGCCCAATGTGGGTGTGCCTCAAGTCTACGCTCCATATCGCGGAACGCTTTGAGTGAACGGCTTAGCTTGCTGTAAGCGTCGCCTCCTTCACCCCAACCTTGGTAGCCAATCATCCCATTATAGCCCATCTTTTTAAGCTGTCCAAGCAACGCAAAATTATCTAACTCCCCGACATCCAAAGGCTCGATTGTCGCCACTCCCCCAAAACCGTGAGGATCTCGGCGGCTGCCAGAAATGTTTACTTGTTTTAAGTAAGGGGATACCGCTCTAAGCGTACCTAATAGGTTTGTTCCATCGACTGCGTACCAATGGTAGCCGCAAAATACAATGCCGAGATTAGGATGATTGAGACGCTTGCAAAGTCTTACTGCATCTTCATGGCGTTCAACCCAGAATGATAAGTGTGTGTAAAGTAAGATATTAATGTTTCTTCGTTCCGCAATCTTCAGTGCTTTTTCCAGCCACTTCACAGCGATGTCGTCCCCTTTAGGGTCTGAAGGGCGTATATGATGTCCGACAGATTGAATCGCCAGCTCGACCGTGGAGCATCCTTCCATGATCTCCAGCATTTTTAAAATACCCGTATTTCTTGGATGGTCCTCACCTAATGAAAGGTCTAACACAACGTACACGCCAGCGACATCCAGTCCATATTTCTCCTTAACGTTTTTCAGCTTCTCTACATCTCTCCACCGTTCTCCGTGCCAGACGGATAAATGGGTCGCATCATACCCGATCTCTTTTAGCATTTCACACCGAGCTTCAAAGCTATAAATGCCCATGGAGTTATAAAAAGCAAAATCCATTGCATAAAATTTGTAAGCCATGTTTCTAAATTCTCCCTTCGGATGAATGCTTCATTACAGTGATTTCAATGCTTCCGCAATCTCTGTATCCCCTGACATTAAATCGAATGCTTTTTTATACGTATTTGGTTCATCAAGAGATTGAACGATTGTTCTTGCTACATCTTCGCGTGGAATGCTCCCGACATTTAAGTTTTCTGCTACAGCAACCAACCCTGTGCCTTTTTCATTAAGAAGATATCCAGGACGAATAATTGTATAATTTAAACCACTATTCATTAACATACGGTCAGCATAATGTTTAGCGACATAATAAGGTTTGAGGTTTTCTGGCCAGTTCTCACGGTTGTGGGCCTGGAATGAGCTCACCATGACAAATCGTTTAATTCCGACTTTTTCTGCAGCTTCCATCGCTTTTACGGCACCGTCTAAATCGACAAGCAATGTCTTATCCGCTCCTGTGTGTCCACCTGAACCGGCGGAAAATACAATCGCGTCACAGCCTTTGGCTGCTTCGGCAATTTCATCGACAGTACCTTCAAGATCAGCGAGTACCGCTTCAATTCCTTTTTTCTGAAAAGCCTCCAATTGCTCTTGTTTTCGAACCATTGCACGAACGGTGTGCCGCTCATGCGCATGAAGCATGCTCACCACTTGTTGGCCTACTTTTCCGTTGGCACCAATGACCAAAACTTTCATACGCATCCTCCCTTTCTTATATTTACGTCTTTAAAGGTTATCAACCAAATGGATTGTCCTCATCATGATAAAGCCGGAAAGTGTGGAAGCACAAATTCACCTAATTCTTCGATCACTTCTTCTACTGGGCGTTGGCCATATTTTAAGTTGATGATGACATGGTTCACACCTGCATCTCGTAAAGCTTCAAGAAATTCGATAAGGAAAACGCGGCCTGTACGGAATCCAAGATGAATCGGTATTGGTACATGATATGGGTCTTCCGCCAAATCAACATAAAGCGATTGGGTAAATGGCTTAAATTCCTCTGTTAACGAACGCCAATTCTCGATTAATGCTCTTTGAAATTTGAGTGCACGTGGATAGTAAATCCAACCATCACTATGTTCAGCAATCCATTCAGGAGACTGTCCACTGTGACCTGTCACCATTACTGGTATGTCTGACAATTTCGGTTTTGGCAAAAGATCTCCATTTGTCATATGCACTCGTAAAGAGTCAATGACAGGAAAATGCTCTTTCCATGCTTTTTTCATGACACCAATTGCTTCTCGGAATAATTCGCTCCGATCTTCTGGATTCACAGAGAATGCTGGAAACTCGATTGGACGGTCACCTGTTGCGACACCGAGAATAAGTCTTTCACCAGATAATCTGTCTACAGAAGCCGCCGCTTTTGCGACATGAAGAGGATGGCGCAATGTTAAAATAATACTTCCCGTTCCCAAGGCAATCTTTTCTGTGTTGGCAGCAACATACCCTAAATACGTAAACGGGTCATATATTTGCCCGACATCCCCGAAATTAGGATCGCGCAACGGTACATCTCTCACAAATAATGAAGCGAAATTGAGTTCTTCTGCTCGTTTGGCTAACTTCATTTGTTTTTCTATATTCATCTCAGGGACATCGCCCATATACGATTCAATCGGAAAGAACAATCCTAAAGTTAGTTTGTTTTCTTGATACATGCGTGAATACCCTTTGTGATTTTTAAATTTTTCCATTTCACATCTACCTTCCAATTATTTTTTAATTTCGTTGTATCTAGAAAAACGTTCCATCAAAACATAAAATATCTTAAAGATGATTCAGTATGATGTTTTGTAGTTACTCTTTGTATGATAGCCGATAAAATTCCCCGAGATTTATTCCTTATCACAGCACTTATTATTCCTGACAAGATAGCGTGCATACAGGGTGTCATTCTATAGTCAAATAGTGTATTGTTTTAAGATGCCGCAGTGGCAGTTGAAGCATCCATTTTTATCACTTCGTCAATAATCGCACTGCCAAGACAAACATCATTGTCATAAAATACCGCTACTTGTCCTGGAGTAACAGCTTTAACTGGTTTTTCGAATTCCACAAAAGCCGTTCCATTCGGACGAATATGAACGGTTACTTTCTGATCTTCTTGACGGTATCTGAATTTAGCTGTACATGCAAATGTACGTGGACGAACATCCCCGTTAATAAAGCTAATGTTCGATGCAATAAGACCGGTAGAAAACAGAGCAGGATGATTTTTACCTTGAGCGACGAGTAAAACGTTGTTTTCTAAATCTTTATCGACGACATACCAAGGTTCCCCTGTTCCTTTTCCACCGATTCCAAGTCCTTTTCGTTGGCCAATCGTATAGTACATCAACCCATCATGAGTACCTAGCACTTCTCCATCTAGAGAACGAATTTCTCCGGGCTGTGCCGGTAAATAATTCTTTAAAAAGCTTTTGAAATTTCTTTCTCCAATAAAACAGATTCCTGTACTATCTTTTTTATTGGCGTTAACAAGGTTCAATTCTTGAGCGATTTTTCGTACTTCATCTTTCGTTAATTCTCCAATAGGAAACAGGACTTTTGACAAATGCTCTGCTGTTAATTGGCTAAGAAAATACGTTTGATCTTTATTGGGATCTTTTCCACGCAATAAGGCGATTTGGCCATTTTCTCTGCTGATTCTTGCGTAATGGCCTGTCGCGATATAATCAGCATCTAGTGAAAGAGCGTAGTCAACAAACGCTTTAAACTTAATTTCTGTATTGCATAAAACATCTGGATTTGGTGTTCGCCCCCGTTTCAACTCATCTATAAAGTACGTAAACACACGATCCCAATATTCTTTTTCGAAGTTCACACTGTAATAAGGAATCCCGAGTTGATTGGCAACTCTCTTAACATCTTCGTAATCTTCCGTTGCTGTACATACACCATCGTCATTAGTGTCATCCCAATTTTTCATAAATACACCGATTACGTCATACCCCTCTTGTTTTAAAAGGTAGGCTGCCACAGAGGAATCAACCCCACCCGACATTCCAACGACAACCCGTTTTTTCTTCAACCTTATTCACCTTCTTAAACTGAAATATTTTTTGTTACAGTTATGTTTAAAAAAAAATTTATGGAGCACAACTAACATAAAAGCATTAGTCGTACTTTTGTTTCAGGCATGAAAACCTAACTACTATTGATTTCATCAATGATATCTTTGATCGTTACACCTTTTAAATAATTTAAAAAGTGTTCTTCCGCATTGTGAAAAACGCGAATGAGTATATTTGATAGGTTTCTGCCTATTGGACAATTCTCATTGGAATCAGGGCATTTCGGTACAAGCGTTTCCTCACTAGTGATTTTAAATATTTTGTCTAACGTAATATGTTCCGGTGAATCGTTTAAAGAGAATCCGCCTTTTGCCCCTTCTTTAGAAGTAATAATATTTTCTTTCCTTAATATGCTCAAAATTTTCCTTAATCTTGCTGGGTGGACAGAAACACTTTGGGCAATGTCTTCACTGGTCACTCGTTGGCTTTGCTTTTGGGCCAGGTAAGCGACGCAGTGAACGGCAATCGAAAAATCGCTATTCATAATGAACCTTCCTCCTAACTGTAATAATAATGATTACAGTTGATATTGTCAATTGCAAATAATTTCTAAAGTCCTTCAGTTTCGAGTGTTGGTAAATCATTATATATATCTTCAATTTTCATCTTCACACTTCCCCCAAGAGCTTTTTACTTGTAATATTCTGTCTCTTTGTACAATTCCCCTTCTTCAACTAAACTGTCCCATTAGCCCATCGCTTCGCGGCACCACAGATTAAAGAAGAATTTCCGTTCTCCCATGGGAGATAGCATATATTTATTGCACCAATTTTGATACTTAATCGTAAATATGAAGATAGGGGCTATAATTCTTGTGTCCTTATTCTTTTTTACAGAGTTAACAACTCGAAATATATTTTAAATTTATTACATCGTGTTCTATTTCGAGGAAATTCTTGATTTCTTCCCGCATGATCAGTTCTAATTTTTCCTTTACAAACTGACGAATGACACTTTCCAGTTGATTTGCCCAGTCGACATTCGGTATACTTTTAGATATAGGTAGGGTTCTCCTTTCTCTGGAATGTGTTGTGGTCCAAATCAGAGAATACCTTTTTTCTTTTGTTCTAGCAAAATGCTTTACACAAACTTTTATACATCATCGATTTATCAGAAAAATTAACGATTAATTAAATTCAATATGTTATAATCTTTATGTATTGTAAATTAAATCAAGAAATGGGGGGAATAGAAAATGGGAATTGGTGATTTCTTTTTTCAGGCTTCTTCAGTTCTTATTATTTTTGTTTCTGTCGCTTTAGTTTTTCTAGTATTTAGATTTTTATTTAGAAAATCAAAAAAAGAGGAAAATTATTAAATGTATTTACATTAGATAGACATCATTCTTCTAAAAAGCAGCAAAATTTTAATAAAAATTCAGATAAATATTGTTATAAAAGTAATAAATGACGTACCAAAACTGAAACTGATGTCAGTTTGTACGTCATTTTTATAGCTGGATTTACCTAAATATGGTTCACTATCGTAGTGACAATACAACAGTGTATCTTGAATAGGAACAAAACGTTCGAAGCGACCTTTTGTGTTTCGAATGCGGATGACTTTTTGCTCCCAAATAATATCCGTTGTTTTTATACTTACTAATTCATTTACTCGAACCCCTGTTTCCAACAGCAACATCATAATCGTATAATCCCTTAAACCTACAAACGTGCGAAGGTTGCATGCTTTAAATAACGCCTTTATCTGCTGGTTATCAAATGTTTCTACAATCCTTTTTCTATCCCTCAGCAATTGATGTCTTTCATCGGATTGCTTTTTATGAGATTTCGTCCTTCCAAAAAGTTAAAAAACGCCCTTAAAGCCCTCAAACGGGAATTGATACTGACTGTCTTAAGACCTTTTTCTTTCATGTACATAATGACATTTCGCTTAATGGTTTCTCCTGTCCATTCGTTTACACGTAATTCGATTTCTTGCTCTTTCAGCAGTTTTATAAACGCATTTAACTCACTGCGGTAATAAATCGTATGTTCCCGCAAATTTCTTAGTTCGCAATCCTCAATAAATATCTCTAACAATTCCTCAAATGTGTATTCAATTTCTGTGTTGTCGTCAGATATTAGCAACAACTCCTCACGACTCAACTCTCCTCTTCTTCCTCTCCTGCTCTTTCTCTGCAATTTTCTCTCATTTTCTATTTTTTTCATTTTCCATTTCACCTCACCGAACACGATTAGTCGCACACGATTTTTCTTACTCGAATCGTATTCGGTAAAAATAAAGAAAGGGTTCCCACATTCGTGAGAACCCTTGATCCTAAAGCCTTCTCCCTATTTTCGATGCCGATGGTGGGAGTCGAACCCACACGGGCAAAGCCCACACGATTTTGAGTCGTGCGCGTCTGCCAATTCCGCCACATCGGCGTAAAGACGTATATAATTTTACATTACAAATAATATAAAGTCAACTGTTTATTTCATGCCGAGGGCCGGACTCGAACCGGCACGGTAGTTACCTACCCCAGGATTTTAAGTCCTGTGCGTCTGCCAATTCCGCCACCCCGGCTCTGCCATATATGGAGGCGGCACCCGGATTCGAACCGGGGATAAAGGTTTTGCAGACCTCTGCCTTACCACTTGGCTATGCCGCCGCAGGGAAGCGGAAGACGGGACTCGAACCCGCGACCCCCACCTTGGCAAGGTGGTGTTCTACCACTGAACTACTTCCGCATCGTGATCATGGCTGGGGTAGCTGGATTCGAACCAACGCATCACGGAGTCAAAGTCCGTTGCCTTACCGCTTGGCTATACCCCAAAAAAATAGAAGGAAGGGCGACTAGTGGGAATCGAACCCACGCATGCCAGAGCCACAATCTGGTGCGTTAACCACTTCGCCATAGTCGCCATACATATTTATTTTATGGCAGGGGCAGTAGGAATCGAACCCACACCGGAGGTTTTGGAGACCTCTGTTCTACCATTAAACTATGCCCCTAGTATAAAATGGAGGGGGACGGATTCGAACCGCCGAACCCAAAGGGAGCGGATTTACAGTCCGCCGCGTTTGGCCACTTCGCTACCCCTCCGTAACCATGGTGCCGACTGCAGGACTTGAACCCGCAACCTACTGATTACGATTCAGTTGCTCTACCAATTGAGCTAAGTCGGCATAAGAAACATTGATATACCCTTAGTTTTTTGTGTCCCTTCCTCTGCTAGCTTATTCAATGATGTTAGATGCATCGGGACAACTCGGAGCAAATTCATAAAAGCTTAAGCTCGTCTCTACCAGTTGAGCTAAGTCGGCACATCAGCCAGAAAAACTTCAAACTTATTTAAAGAGTAAATGGTGGCTCGGGACGGAATCGAACCGCCGACACAAGGATTTTCAGTCCTTTGCTCTACCGACTGAGCTACCGAGCCATTTTATTATCTTAATTTAAATTCTGTGTTGTCGTGTCCCTTCCTCTTCTAGCTCATTCAGCGATGTTAGATGCGTCGGGACAACTCGCAGCATATTCATGGAAGTATCGCTCGTCGCTACCGAGCCATTTTTTTAATTAGCATTAATTCCATTGTGGCGGTCCCGACGGGACTCGAACCCGCGATCTCCTGCGTGACAGGCAGGCATGTTAACCACTACACTACGGGACCAATATTGGTTGCGGGGGCAGGATTTGAACCTGCGACCTTCGGGTTATGAGCCCGACGAGCTACCGGACTGCTCCACCCCGCGACGATGATGGTGGAGGATGACGGGATCGAACCGCCGACCCCTTGCTTGTAAGGCAAGTGCTCTCCCAGCTGAGCTAATCCTCCACAAAAAGAAAGTGACCCGTACGGGATTCGAACCCGTGTTACCGCCGTGAAAGGGCGGTGTCTTAACCACTTGACCAACGGGCCATAGTAACAAAATTAGTGGCGGAGAGCAAGGGATTCGAACCCTTGAGGCGCTATTCGCGCCTACACGATTTCCAATCGTGCTCCTTCGACCACTCGGACAGCTCTCCAAGATGGCTCCGCAGGCAGGATTCGAACCTGCGACCAATCGGTTAACAGCCGATTGCTCTACCACTGAGCTACTGCGGAATAATATGAAGGAGTTATATAATAAATTGTTATAAACTTTTTCATTGATTGGACAAATATTATTATAATGACCAATATTACCATGTCAAGAGTTTTTTTATTTATTTCATTCCCTCAAAACTAGATAACCGTCTGTTTGGAAGAAGCCGTTTTGCATAGGCGGCTAAACAGTCGCCTCCGCTTTTCGCTTTGTCCAGCTCCGGCTCGCAGCGCCTTCCGGAAAATAACCTTCCTCCGTCGACATGCAAGCATGTCTCGTCGGAAGAACATTTTCCTTTTGGCGCTAAGCGCTCGCCTCCGCTTTTCCGCTTGGTTAAGTCCTCGATCGATTAGTATCCGTCAGCTCCACGTGTCGCCACGCTTCCACCTCGGACCTATCGACCTCGTCATCTTCGAGGGATCTTACTCGCTTGACGCGATGGGAAATCTCATCCCGAACAGAAGCAAGCTTCCGTTCGGTCCGCTCGACTTGCATGTATTAGGCACGCCGCCAGCGTTCGTCCTGAGCCAGGATCAAACTCTCCAAAAAGAAAGTTGATTGGCTTATTTAATTCGGCACCGACACCGAAGGTGTCAAGCACTTCAGCTTTTCTTATTGTCCAGCTTCAGCGCCTAGCTCTCTTGTGCCAAATAACCTTCCCCCTCGAAGTGCAAGCACTTCAGCGGGTGAAGAACATTTGGCTTCGAGAGCTGATCGCAGCACTTCAGCTTTTCGTTGTGGACGCTTCGTTTTGTTCAGTTTTCAAAGAACATTTGCTACTCAAAACAGCTTCTTAATAATATCACAGCGTTTTTTTATTGTCAACTAATTTTTTTCGTTATCAAGATTGTTCAATTAATTCATTAGCGACGCTATTTAATATAACACCTTAATCTAAAAAATGCAACCCCTTTTTTATATTTTTTTGTTCCTTCAAATTTATTTAAATGGCGCAATTAACTTTTTCACAACAATCGGAATTGGACATTCTCATTTCAACTGTTTACGATTACAACTTTAACCGAATTATTTATTACAAATCAACTATACACCGCTTTATAAACATAATAATTACACATATCTCATACATATAAATTAAATAATATTGCCGTTTTTCATCGATTCGTTCGATAAAAAACAAAACATCTTACTTTGAATTTACTAAATGAGCCGATCTCCTCTCATGTTAATAATGTGGATAATTTGTGAATAACATGTGAATAACTTGTTGTTAAGGAGGAAAATATGATTAAAATTCAAGATACGATTGTGTATAACGACTTTCTCGCGCATTCTTCTCTTTCAAAAAAGCAAGAAAAAATATTTGAAGCATTATTAAAATCACCAGAAACCTACGTATATAAAAACGAACATCAACTTTTGTTTGAAATTATTTTGCGCGATCGCATTATCGATACGGCCATCTCGCTCGCAAAAAGCAAAGTAAGGTTTGCTATTTTTCGTCTTTCAAAATGCAATGAGCAATTTTGGATAAAAAATGAGTTGGGAGGTTTCCAATTAAAAGAAGGCGTGCTTCCCTCAGATGCGATAAACGATATTTTCATAAACAGCCATTTATACGCCTTTGAGTGCGCTACCGCCATCGTTATCGTGTTTTACAAGGCAGTATTGGATGTTATGGATAAACAGACATTTAATAGGCTGTTTTCCAATCTCTTATTATACGATTGGCATGTCGATCAAGACTTAGGAGTAAAAACAAAAAAGGGAGAAGACTATCTCCCAGGCGACTGTCTTTATTTTAAAAACCCTGAATTCGATCCGCAAACGCCGCAGTGGCAGGGAGAAAATACGATCTATTTAGGAAACGACCTGCATTACGGGCATGGAATCGGGATTAAAACGTCAGAAGAAATCATCGCCGCTTTAAATAAAAAAAGGAAAAAAGATGCTACAAAATCAGCCTACTTGCTTCCGCAAACGACAAGAGTCGATTTTATTTATTTATCTCAGTTTTCTAGCACCCCCGGAGGCTATCGTCTTCCCATTAACAAGAAATATTTCATTACCGGGACGCTTGGGTCAGCTACTTTCTTGTATTGGTAGCGACCCTTTTCGATTTTCTCCCCACAAATATGTTCCGATTCCTGTTAAAATGAAAATCCCCCCCATCAATTGGGACGGTTGAATGATCTCTCCAAGCAAAAAGTAAGCTAATATTGTTGCACCGACTGGCTCAAATAAAATGCTCATCGAAATGGTTGCAGCACTTACCCATTTTACCGACCAGTTCATCAGTGAATGTCCGAGCAACGTTGGCACAATCGCCAGCAAAATAAAGCAAATCCAATCTATTTTTCTATATGAAAACAACGGAAATTGAAAAGCAAGCACATAAAGAAAGAGCGTCAAAGAACTAATTCCGTATACAATATATGTATATGTCATTAATGACAGGCGTTTTCGTAACTCTTGACCAAACAGCCAATACCCTGTTACCATTGCACATGCCAAAAGCGCTAGTATATCACCAAATAATGCTTTACCGCTAATTCGGAAGTCACCCCAACTAATGATAATGCTTCCAACAATAGCTAATAATGCGCTAAGAAACGATCCCGCTGTCAATCGTTCTTTAAAAAAGACATATCCGCCAATAAATGCAAACAACGGTTGTAACGTTACAAGTACAACCGAACTCGTTACAGAAGTATAGTTTAATGACTCAAACCAAAGAATAAAATGAAACGCTAAGAGCACACCAGAGATGATGGAAAATATCCATTCTCGTTTCGAGATCATTTTTAATTCGGAAACATATTTCACAAAAAGTGGTGTCATGAATAGCACAGTAAAAAACAAACGATAAAATGCAATGACGGAGGCAGGAGCATGCGCCCATTTCACAAGAATGGCGGAAGTAGATACGGAGATTACTCCGACAAACAATGCAAAGTATGGTTTCCATAAACTTGATGATTTCATTGTCCATCCCCCTTAAAACGTTTTATCATGATTATACCATCATACAAACAGAAGAGGTGATCATATATGAACTTCGATCCTTTTATCAAACTAGGAATATCAGCTATATTAGGAATGATTATCGGATTAGAGAGAGAATTAAAACGCAAACCCGTTGGTCTAAAGACATGTTTAGTAATTTCTATTTCCAGCTGCTTATTAACCATTGTATCGATTGAATCTGCTTATGTATTTCCTCTAAAAAATCATATTACGATGGATCCACTCCGCCTTGCCGCTCAAATTGTCTCAGGAGTCGGATTTCTCGGGGCAGGAGTCATTTTACGGCGCGGCAACGATAGTATTTCTGGGCTGACAACCGCTGCGATCATTTGGGGAGCGGCTGGCATCGGAATCGCAGTCGGTGCCGGATTCTATTTAGAATCTGCATTTGGCGTTGCGCTATTAATTGTGAGTGTTGAGCTAATTCCTGTTATAATCAGTTTTTTTGGACCAAAACAATTGCGAGAAAAAGAAATTCTTCTACAAATCACCGTTGCGGATGCAAAAAATATTGCCGACGTAATTCACAAACTCAAATTGCAAAATATCGATATTAAGACAATGCGTATTAAAGACTTAGACGACAACCATCATTTAATTAAACTAAAAGCATCTGTTGACCAAAAACGCGCCGCTGCCGACGTCTACTATGCCATTCGCACCATTGATTCGATCGTCCATATCGATATAGAAAGCGCCTAATCCTTCTAAACAAAAATTAGATAAAATTGTATTGCATTTCAAAAAAGGCGTATATATAATAAAAACGGACAATAATATTCCGTGAAAATGGGGCATTAGCTCAGTTGGGAGAGCGTCGTGCTGGCAGCGCGAAGGTCACCGGTTCGAACCCGGTATGCTCCATTCGAGAAACCCTTGCGCGGCAAGGGTTTTTTCTTTTTTATCTGGATAGGCATCGTTCGTTTTGAGGCGGTTGTTGACGAATTGTTGACGAATTCATTTAAGCCCTGCCAGAAGGCTGGGATTCTATTTTACACGCAATTTTTGTCCGACAAGAATCAAGTCGGGATTTTTAATGTTATTCAGCTTCACTAAGTTTTGCACTGATGTATTGTATCGTTTCGCAATCGCAGTGAGCGTATCGCCTTTCTGCACGATATAAATTTGAGGTTTTCTTTTTTGACTGCAACTGTAGATTTCACCGGTTTCTTATTTCCGACTTTATCGTACTTCGTAAGATCGTACTTTTCGATAATACTAATCAACTTTGACGCATAGTTTAGGTCGGTTGCATAACCGCACTCCTGGACCTTTTTGCAAGCTATCACATAGTTAGTTTCGCCGATGATCGGTTTATATTTATTGCGATCCCAGCTGACGCCATTCACGTACAACTTTGCTAAATCATCAAGGCTCTCGAACCACGAAGGATACTTCCGGAATGCTGCGTCTGTTTGATATGCTTTGCCCCCTCTATATTCTGTGGTTTTCATCGTCACCGATTGGCCGTTGCAGCTTCCTTAATCCCAAAAAGATTTTTTCCTTTTTTGGGATAATCCACTCTTTCCAAAATTCGATTCAAGGCAAGCTTGAGCAATCACAAGAGAAGCTAAAATATTGTACTTTTCTTGAATCCGCTGTGCAAAAGGTGCGATTTCTTGAATGAAATTGCTCATCGTGTTTCCTCCCTCTATAAATGTTGATATATCAACGGTTGTAGCCGTCTCAGGGGTGTCAAAAAAATATTTTTCGACAAAGTTTCTAACATTATTTCTTAAATATGTGTATATCTTACATTGACGGGGTACGCTTCGCGGCCACTACTGGTTAAATTTGGTTGTAGTGGGGGAAGCGTATGGGATGCACCGTGGATCTCTGCATCGCTGATGATGACGAACCCTCCCATGTCTCTTGGCATCCTTGCGCCTACATTCCTTCGTTCGGTCTAGTCATCAGGCAGAGGCCGGCTAAGCTCCTTTAGGGACTCAAGGTCGAATGGATGATATCGCGCCAGCTTCTCCGTGTCATCCTTGTTGTCTAGAGAATCGAGACTATAGGCATCAAGCAGCCGTTTCGAGGCCAAAGATGTCCTAAAGCCTGGTAAAGTGATCAAATCTTTGATAAACTGAGATTGCATGCGAAATTTCCTCCATGGTTGATGGTTTGGTCACCTTTACCATACAGGAAATTTCGCATTTTTTGTACCCTTGATCAGAAAATAACCTGATTGTCAAGTACATTTTGTGGTGAAGAGCCTAAAAATTTATGGAGTTTATTATTTTTATAATTTTTTTCATTACTAGTCTCGACTTTTTTAAAAGGAGCAATTATAAATTTGATTGAAAAGTAAATCAATTAAATTAAAAAATAAAATCAGATAAACAATAAACAAAATTGAAGGGAGAAATAATGAAAAGGACAATAAACATTTCCGTCTTAATACTAGTTTTGGCTGGGTTATGGTTTTTAGGGGATTGGAGTCAACAAACTCAAGTTAATGAAGGAGCTACTACCATGGAAGGTTTTATAGTTTTCCAGAATGATGCTGTATACCTTGTCGAAGATACAGATTTCAATAAAGATGATGCTGAAAATCTTTCAATTCAAGAAATTATAAGCAAATATAAATTCGTCGCAAAATTAAATATAAGTAATAGTTCTAGCCTTAAAGACATTCATAATGGAGATAAAGTGAAAATTTGGTATTTGGAAATTCTGGAATCAGTACCAGCCAAAATAAAGGTGTTGAAAATTGAAAAAATATGAAAAAATTACTCATTTTCCCCAAAAATGTATTCACATATTTAGGTAAATTGTTAAAATTAAATTGTATAAGAATACAAAAGGAGGGAAATTATGAAAAATTTTTTCGCTAGTATTCTATTTTTGTTGTGTTTATTATTGATTCCTTTGACTTCTTTTGCTAATGAAATCGAAGATTACCATCCGTATGATATGGTAAATTCAAAAGGTGAAGTCATCAAGTATGCAGATTATATTAAAAAATTAAATACTTCTTCTACTAGAGAAAAGAAGGAAAACTATAATGGAACCGGTGAAATTCTTCCAATGAGACAACTACCAGATTATAAGAAATACAAACCATATAAGAGTTTAAATCCTTCTACTACTAGTGAAGCAATAGAAAAATTAATTTTTCCTTACGTTGTAATTGGTGACGATGGTCGTAGAGTTGTAGAAGATACTTCTGCTAGTCCTTTTAAACAAATTTCTTACATTGAATTAGAGTGGGACAATTTCTGGGGTTGGTGTACAGGAACATTGATTGGAAAAGATACTGTTTTGACAAATGCTCATTGTGTGATTGATCCTTATACGAAGCAAGGAATTAGAAGTGCATATGTAATTCCAGGATTAAATAACAATCATTATAGTTACGGTGCCTATGAAGTTGTCGATTACTTCGTAACAAGCCACTGGATTAATACGGGTGATTCATCGCAAGATTTCGCTGTACTTAAATTAGCTCCATATCTAGGAAAAAATGCTGGTGATGTTGCAGGATATCTTCCAATAAGACAAGTGACCAATATCGTAAACCAAACTATTAAAATATATGGTTATCCTGCAGACAAGATTAATGCTACAGGAACATTCTCTCAATGGGGGATGTCTGGATCTGTAGAAAGAGAAGATACTAATTTAGCCTTTTATAAGTTAGATACTTATAATGGCCAGTCTGGAGCTGCTATGTTAAATAGTTCAAATGAAATTGTGGGTGTTCACAGAGGTGGATATGTCTTTAGTGATGGACAAACATTTAATGGTGGACCGAAAATGATTAAACCGGTTTACGATTTCATCAAAGCAGCTCAATAAAACAGCTTTATTTATACACTCCCAATTACATACTCCCTATCGGGGAGTTTTTTTGTTTAGGAAATTAAAAATTCTCGATTTGTGGATAAGTGTTTGAAAAATGTTCGTTTAAATATAGGGGAGCAATTAGGAGGAAATAGTGTCGAGATTTGGCGAACGAATTATGTAGGAAAATTCCTCCTTTTGTCGAATCTTTTAGTTTAAAAATATAAAGGGGGATATTTTCGATGAATATATATGATTACGCTAGGTATCCAACGCCAGAAGAATGGGATCAGATTTATAAGAAAAAAGCAAACTCTCTATATATATGCTCATTGAAAAGTTAACCTTCGTATAAGTGGTTCCCACTCCGGTTATACTGCTCCTAAGGAAAAGTATGGAAAAGGAGCGGAATTCTGCATGAAACGTCTCAAAATCACCAACGATCACGGATGGACACCTCGGACACTTCGCAAACAGGAACGGAAAATCAAAAACACCCTTCTTCGCCAACGGGTGATGGCTCAAACTTCTCCGAAGGGAAAAACTGCGCGTACGGCACAAACCGCGAGCAGTCATCGATATAGGCGATCAAAAACGTTTTCTGGGCTTTCCCATTGACTCGAATCGTTGGTCCATGGGATAAGTCCCATAGCCATCAAGTTAAGAATTTGATCTTTTTTCAGCGCCAAAAACATGGTATCCTTTCTAACGAAAATCATCGTTGGAAAGGATTGTTTTTTGATGGCAAAAAAGATGAAGGCATGGATAAAAACGATTCGTCAACTCTTCTCCTCTGAAGAACTGACCCGTCTGGCACGGAAAGTCGGATTCATTCAGCGGCAGCGTTCATTAACAGCGGAAGTAACTATTCAGCCACATCATAAAGTGAGCTGAATATTTTCTTCTTTCCTTGTCTATGATGTGAATATTGATAGACAAGGAGGTGAATCGCATGTTGACGGTACAACAAGCTGTATTTACAGTTGAGGGCTTAATCGGCAAAGTTCAACAACAAAAACAGCTCATTCATCAACTCATTCAAGAAAATGAACATTTGCGTCACGAAAACAAACAACTACGCAAAGAAAATGAACAACTGAAGTACCGTGTTCAAGAGCTGGAAGCACGCACGAAAAAAAACAGCTCCAATAGCCATTTGCCCCCATCTTCTGACCGTTTTGAGAAAAAGCGTTCCTCCCGCGAGCCGTCTGGCAAAAAGCCTGGTGGGCAAGAGGGACATGAGGGGAAGACGCTCCGTCAAGTGGAACATCCACATCATCGTGTCGTCCACCGTGTGCATACGTGTCAAGGATGTGGAGCTTCTTTGCGTGAAGTCAAACCGTTCAAAGTCGATATCCGTCAAGTGTTTGATGTCCCTCCTGTGGCGATCGAGGTGACACAACATGAACGTGAAGTGAAATCGTGTCCACATTGTCGATGCGTGCAACAAGCCGAATTCCCATCCCATGTCACGAATCATGTGCAATACGGTCCACGGCTCACGGCGCTCGTTGTTTATTTACATCATATCCAATTGATCCCGTACAAGCGTTTAAGTGATACAATCGAAGCGTTATATCAACACTCGATTAGTACAGGAACCCTTGCCAATATGGTGAAACGAGGACGCGAAGCGCTGGAATCAAATATGGACATCATCGAAGACGCCTTACTTGAATCCAACATCCTGCATGTCGATGAAACGAGTTTGCGCATCAATGGGAAACTCGCATGGGTGCATGTCGCGTGTACATCGAGATATACATACTTGGCTCCTCACGCTTCTCGTGGAAAAAAAGCGACCGATGATATCGGGATTCTTCCCCGATATGAAGGGACGATGATGCACGATGCGTTCGGTACATATCCGAAATACACACATGCCACCCATGCCCTTTGTCACGCCCATCATTTGCGTGAGTTAAAAGGATTCATCGAACAAGGGCATACGTGGGCGATGCGCATGACCACGTTTCTGTTAGCCGCCAAGCAAGCCGTCGAAGCCCATCACGGTGCACTTTCCGAAGAAGAAGCGAGACGGTGGGAACGAGTGTATGATCGCATCCTAGAAAGAGCACAACACCGATTAGAAACGATGACGCCTCTTCCGAAAAAAGCACTCGCTTTTGTTCGACGCCTTCAAAAACGAAAGGAAGAAGCGCTGCGTTTCTTACGTGAAGTACATGTTCCCTTTGATAACAACCAAGCCGAACGCGATCTTCGCATGGTCAAAGTCAAAGAGAACATTTCGGGTACGTTTCGCGAAGAAACATTCGCGCAGTCGTTTTGCATCGCAAGAAGCATCGTTTCCACACTGACGAAACACGAAAAAAACGTGTGGGATTCGTTATGTCTTCTGTTGGCAGGCGAAACGATCGATCGAGTTCTTTCCGCTACCTAGGGCATTTTCTATGACCGAAATGCCCTATTTGTGCTGGGCTTTTTTATACACTAGCACTGGGGTGAATAGTTACTTTATGACGCTGCAAAGCAAGATATTCCCATTGATGTGATCAAAAAACAGCTCCGTATCGCGTAAGGGGTACCCTGTTTGTCTCTCTAACCATGGAAATTATTGTAATGAAAAATGCTCATCTACAGTAAAAACATAACATTACTTCAAGTCATAGTAATCCACCCTAAATCTAGAGAATTTTTCTTTTTCTTGTAAAATAGAACATATGTTTGTATAATGCTGTCTAGGGAGGGGATTATATGGACTTGCAGTACTACTACACCACCTCACTTGAGGACTAGGTGACCAATTTTTATACACGACTAAACATCTTTTATCCTTATCAAATCGATCCATCATTTATCGCTCGGAAGATGAACATTTTTCTGCGTGAAAAGCCTTTTCCATCAACACATCAAGTTGTGGGTCGCTTTCGTTGCATTGTTGTCGACTCTCGGCTATCTAAATAAGAAAAACAAGAAGCCTTCTTTCATGAGTTGTGTCACATATTGAGGCACGTTGGTATACAGAGTATGATGCCTGAGGCTTTTCGAGAGCTGCAAGAACGGGATGCAAATCATTTTACTAAATACGCCGCTATCCCTTTTCATATGTTAAGATTTATTTAACTGGCACGAACCATACATAGTCGAGCATATGTCCAATATGTTTAAAGTGACACCAGAGTTATGTGAAGAACGCTTAACACAGATTAGACACCGTATATTAGTCAAACAATCGAGTAATGAAACTAAAATTAGCACATTCCAAAGGTAGAATGTCAAAAATTGTACCAAACATTCTCAGAAAATCCCCTTAAGATAATAGTATTGAATGACTGTGTGTAAAAAAGAGGATGGCGATGGCCTATTTCCGAAAAGTAAAAGCGAAAAACAAAAAAGGATATACATGGTCTTTTACGATAGATATCGGAACAGGGAAACGAAAACAAATCACACGACGCGGCTTTGAAAGTTTTTATTTTTACGAAAATCTGATCGCTGAAAACTAACAACTAACCCTTTAGAAAAAGGTGATGAATGTGGCGAGCATTCAACGGCGTGGGAAGAGTTCATTCTTGTTGGTAGTGGAAGCTGGCTATGATGCTAAGGGAAAACGGCTTCGACGTACCAAAACGATTCGCATCGAGGATGAGGCTTTGCTTAAGACAACTAAAAAACTCCGCGATTATTTGAATGAGCAGTTGCTTAAATTCAAAATGGAGGTCGAAGCTGGCGAATACATCGCACCCGAAAAAATGAAATTGGCCGATTTTATTAAAGAGTGGGAAACCAAATATGCAGTAAAAGAACTATCGGAAACAACCTTGAATAATTATTTATCTCATATCAAAAACCACATCCTCCCCGCTCTCGGACATATGCGAATCGATCAGATTAAGCCAGTTCATATTGTAAACTTTTTAGGCCAGATCAAAAGAGCAGACGGCAAAAAGAAGCCACTTGCAACAAGAACAATCGAAAATGCCTATCTAACCATTAGAAATATTCTTCAACGAGCTGTCGAATGGCGAATCATTAAATTCAATCCGGCCAGCGCAGTCAAAAAGCCGAAAAGCAAGAAAGAAGCTGTTAAAGAAGTTCAAGTATACGACGAAAAAGAAGTTGAAGCTCTGTTTCGGGCGGTGCAAAACGAACTTTTCATTGGAGGGTTTTTACGACCTTAGCCATCGCTGCAGGATTACGGAGAGGGGAACTGTTAGGCCTGGAATGGTCGAATGTTGACTTGGAAAATGGCGTGATTCGCATTAACAAAGCAATTGTTAAAGGACGAAAAGGTTCTGTGGAAAAGAGTCCTAAAACGAAAAAGTCTAATCGGCTCGTTTCCCTACCAAACTCCGTCATCGCTGAATTAAAATTATACCGCCGGCACTGGCTAAAACAAAAACTGCAGGCAGGAGACTTATGGAAGGAAGAAAAAGAGTACTTATTTTGCAATATCGATGGTCGTCACTTTTATCCGACCACTCCTACCACCTGTTGGCAGCGTTTTACAAAGCGTGCCGGCATCCGCTATATTCGTCTTCACGATCTTCGTCATACTTCGGCCACTTTATTAATTAATCAAGGAGTGCACTCAAAAATTATTGTCGAACGGCTCGGCCATTCGGATATTCGAGTGACCATGGACATATACGGGCATGCACTCCAAAAAGCAGACCATGAAGCAGCGAATAAACTTGATCATTTATTTACAAACACATCATCACAGATAAAATAATTGTTGACGAATTGTTGACGAAATCCGTCAACAACTGCCCTAAATCGTCCTATTTTATCCGAAATCAATATGGTAAAATCCTTGTAGCAACGGGTTTTTTCCTACTCGGCTATTTTGCATCCTACCGCGCACGTTGGACTGGCAGCGCGAAGGTCACCGGTTCGAACCCGGTATGCTCCATTCGAGAAACCCTTGCGCGGCAAGGGTTTTTCCTTTTTATCTAGATAGGGGGTCATTTTTATTTAGCAATAATCTTTTAGAAAACAGCCAATAAAAAAGCACCCGGCAAACATCATGAATCAACTTGTCGACAAAATCGACAAGCCGATCCCTTGCATGGCAAGGGCTTTCTTTTTTACATTACAAAAGGACGATCATATATAAAAATTGCGCGTTGACTCATATTGAAGGAGGTATAAGCAGATGAGAAAATTAGCAAATTTGCTGGCAGCAGCTTTATTCATTCTCTTTTTTCCAACCAGCAGTTTCGCCCATCCAGGAACTCTTGACGAACTAGGCGGACATTTCCGCAATTCAGACTGCGTATACTTGCTGCATGAACCGACAGCGCTTGCCATGCAGGCCAAAAATAAAGCAGAGCTTGTCCAATTAGTCAAAAAATACAATAGCAATGCCAAGTGCACCCGACAGCTGACGGTGGATAAAATTGACCTAGAAGGGCATACGCTGGGCGGAGTCCCTGCAACGAAATCAAGTTCGTCGGCCACATTGCGATTAGGAAAAAAATATCCTGCAACATTAGTAGAGTGCATTGATGGAGATACAGCAAAGTTTATCGTCAATGGCCGCGAATATACAACCCGCTTTCTATTCATCGATACGCCGGAAAGTACAATCGAAGTCGAGCCGTATGGAAAGGAAGCAAGCCGATTTACTTGTTCCCTCTTAAAACAAGGAAACATCACATTGGAAACTGACGGCAGCACGCTGTTTGATAAGTATCATCGCTTGCTCGCTTGGGTGTGGGTAGGAGACAAATTGCTTCAGGAAGAAGTGACCAAAGCAGGACTGGTCGAAGATTTTTACGATTACGGGGATTATAAATACGAAGGCCGAATCCGCGATGCCATGGCGGAGGCGAAACGAAACGGCGCGGGAATGTATGGCCGTTCATCCGCGCAAAAACCTGATTCCTCCCGTCAGCAGCAAACAGCGGAAGAAAAAACGGAAAGCAAAAAAACAACACCCGCACCAAACTCACCGGCACAAGAAAATGAAGAGCAGCACGATGATCAGCAAAAACAGCACGATGCAGAGTCCGACAAAACAAATTCATTCCTTTACTTGATCATTGGCGCAGTTGCGATTATCATTATTTACGCTTTCGCCCGCAAATAATAGATACGGCTATATGCAGCGTCCCGCCCGAACGAACAAAACAAAAGGAGCTAACAACTAGCTCCTTTTGTTTTATAATGACTACCGGGACCTGTTACTGCTCCGGCAGCAACTCTTCAATCACCGACTGCTCGGACAAATGAGCCGCTGTGGAGAAAGAAGCGCCATTTAGCCGCTTAAAGCCATATTTCTCTAACCTCTCTATTTGCTCTTCCGTCAAGTCGTTATAAGCAATCACCGAAGGGGTTCCTGATGACTTATAAATTAAATTGCCTGTTACCGGACATTGAAACGCATCAGCGACAAATCCTTCCCCGTCTTGAATCGTAAATAAGCGAACCGGCATCACATCCATACATTTCCCTCTTTCTACGGTGTATTTCTTTATTACAATTGTCCAATCCCACCGTATTCTATACAATTCTTTTGCCAACAATGATCAAATCCCGTTCGATCCCTTCTAGCTCCGCAACCTTCGGGAGATGCCCCCATGTTTCAAAGCCAAAGCGGGCAAAAAGCCGCAAGCTTGGCTCATTATGCGCAAAAATAAACCCTAAAAGGGTTTTTATCTCCAAACTAGGCGCTTCCTCAATCGCTTTTTGAAGAAGCTGTGTGCCAATTCCTCTTCCCCGATATGCCTCGGAAATATAAATGCTAATTTCCGCTGTATGACGATATGCCGGCCGCCCATAAAATGACTGAAAACTAAGCCATGCGCACACATGACCGTCCAGCTCCACAACCCAGATCGGGCGCGTATGCGGATCGTGCGCGAAAAACCATGCTTCCCTGCTCTCAACAGTCACTGGTTCGAGATCTGCTGTTACCATTCTTGTCGGAATCGTTTCATTGTATATCTGAACGATTGCTGGTAAATCTTCTCTGTTTGCATTTCGAATCATCGTATCTCCACCTTATGGAATAATATGCCTCTACAGAAAAGAATACCATAATTATCGTTCAAAATGACATACTCCTTGTTGTAATTATCATGATGTAGTATGAAACAGGGAGGAATTTTTATGCAAAAAAATGTGCAAAACGGTAAAGACTAGCTATGTAAAACGATCTATATTTGGAGGAAAACAATGAAAAACTGGGATGTACTAATATCGTATTTACGCCTTCCTGTTTTGGTACGATTGTTGTTAGTTGGAAGTATAATGATCGTCTTTTTCGGAACATTGATTCATTTCGTTGAACCATCTACATTTCGCAATGTATTCGATGGAATATGGTGGGCCATTGTGACAACCGCGACGATCGGTTATGGCGATATGGTGCCGAAGACGTTTGCCGGGAAAATCGTCGCCATTTCCCTCATTTTGTTAGGAACGGGAGTCATCACCACTTATTTCGCTACATTATCCGCAGCCGCTGCGGCAAAAGAGTCTATGTTATCGAACGGGCAGCTACGTTACATGCAGAAAGGGCATATCATCATTGTCGGTTGGAATGAACGGGCGCGCGAGGTAATAGCAAAATTAACGAAATATCACTCATCGCTTCGATGCGTGATTATCGATGCGACTTTACAGGAACTTCCGGTTTCCTATAAAAATGTTCATTTTATTAAAGGAAATGCCAGTTACGATGATGTGCTTCATAAAGCGAACATTGCCGAAGCGCAAATGATTTTAATTACAGCCGATCAGCATAAAAATGAAGCAGAAGCAGATAAAGATTCGATTTTAACATTGTTGGCGGCCAAAGGACTTAATCCTTGTATATATGCAATCGTTGAAATTTTAACAGAACAGCAAGTGAATAACGCAAAGCGGGCTGGCGCCGATGAAGTCATTCAGACCAATTTGCTATCAAGCTTTGCGATGGCAAACAGCCTTCAGTCGCCAGGGGTATCGAAAGCGACGGAAGAGTTGCTTCATCAACTTCATAATAGAAAACTACAGCTTATCGATGCGGAAGGATTATTCATCGGAAAAACATTTTTTGAAATCAGCCAAATATTATTAGACAAACAAATAATTTTAATCGGTATAATGAGGGGAGAAGAAGGATATATAAATCCTTCTCCACATTTTTTGATCGAAAAGGGAGACCGTTTGTTCGTGATCATGACTTAATCAAGCAGTTGGCTTTCTAAATCTTTGACAAGCGCTTTTCCAATGTCAATATATTTTTCCGGAAACGTCGCATCAGGATCTTGCGGCTCCGCAAATTGGTTAAAAGCTGCGCCAAGATTGCCGCCATCGGCGTGGTCATCAATCCCTATTTGATACTTATGGGACAATAAAAATGGCCTGCCGAGCTTGACGGTTGTTCCATGGGAATCGAGCTGCCCGTCAATTGCTTCAAACGGAACGCGCAAAAATTGATATCCTGCTTCATCGTCAATTTTATAATCGAACGAACCATGATCATAATCCCAATTTCCACCAATCGTATAACCAAGCGGTTTTAACAACTGCTCCAGCTTATATAACGGAAACGTCTTTCCTTCTAATCGTGAAGGAATTTCAATCATCGCAAACACCCTCCTTTTTCATCTATTTTTCCCTATTTAGCGATAATTTAAAAAAATTTCATTCTACTCATCCCTTCGAAAATAATGTTTCCCGATTGCCAATGTCATCGACCGCTAATCTGCAAAATGCTAAAAACAAAAAATCAACAGCCCTTCCGTTTGCGGGAAGGGCTGTTGTTGATCAGCGGCTATATCATGGTATTTCTGTAAACTGTTCGACAGCGCAGTTGTTTTTGCCGCTGTCTGCACAGAAGAGATCACATCAGAGGTATTATAAAACATCAGGAGGATGACGAACCGCGCCAAGTTATTTTTGTTGTTGGGAGTGGCTATTCATTGGAAGGCTTTTTGGCTTTTCCGCTATTTCTTTAGAAAATTCCATAGTCGCTAAATTTGGCATTCTTCTTTGATTCATAAAGCTGTTTATGCCACGCATCGCCCGCTGAATCGGATTTGGCGTCATATAATAAGCGTTGCGTCTCCTTCTCATGCTGAAAGCAGCTGCGGCAATTCCCAGCCCCAATATAGTCCATATGGCGTTGTTATTGCTTCGGCGTCCTGTTAAGCGCAATAACTGATTCCACATTCCTCTATTACTCCCAAAATTAAATAGACGGTTCATGATCTGTACACTCCTCTTTTCGGATTTCCCTTGCGCTCGAAAAAATTTTCTTTTCGAGCATTTATTAATGTGCGTTAGAGAAGCAAGTTCATGTATGGAAAACACTACTTAATGACACCGTGTATTTCTTGTATTATTGCTCCCGATTGCCAAAATAAAGCGCAAAAAACTAGAATAAAGAGGAATTACAACTTCATATTTCCAAAACGATTATTTATGCCATGAAAAAAGGGCTCTCCATAAGGAAAGCCCTTCTTATTATTTTAATCGCTTTTCAAGTTCTGCTTTTTTCTCTTCATATCCAGGTTTGCCTAAAAGCGCAAACATGTTGACTTTATACGCTTCTACCCCTGGCTGGTCAAATGGATTTACCCCTAACAAGTAACCGCTCATCGCACACGCTTTTTCAAAGAAATAGACGAGATAGCCAAACGTATATTCATTTAGTTCCGGAAGGGTAATCACTAAATTCGGCACTCCGCCATCCGTATGGGCAAGAAGCGTTCCTTCAAACGCCTTCGTATTGACAAAATCAACCGTTTTTCCTGCCAAATAGTTCAGTCCATCTAAATCGTTTTCTTCTGCTTCAATAACTAAATCATGGCGCGGTTTTTCGACTTTCAATACCGTTTCAAACAAATCGCGGCGTCCTTCTTGGATATATTGCCCTAATGAATGAAGGTCAGTCGAGAAGTTGGCCGATGCAGGGAAAATCCCTTTTTGATCTTTCCCTTCACTTTCGCCAAACAGCTGTTTCCACCATTCCGCAAAATATTGCAGCGCAGGTTCATAGTTAATGAGCAGTTCAATCGTTTTTCCTTTGTTATATAAAATGTTCCGAATCGCCGCATATTGATAAGCAGCGTTTTCTTCGAGTTCTGAGCTGCTAAAGTCTTCGCGCGCTTGCGCCGCCCCTTTCATCATTTCTTCGATGTTTGCGCCGCTTACCGCGATCGGAAGAAGCCCTACCGCAGTTAATACAGAATAACGGCCGCCGACATCGTCCGGAATGATAAACGTTTCATATCCTTCCGCCGTCGCAAGCGTTTTTAATGCGCCGCGCGCCCGGTCTGTTGTTGCGTAAATCCGTTTGCGCGCTTCTTCTTTCCCGTATTTTTCTTCCAAAAGCTTACGGAAAATACGGAACGCAATAGCTGGTTCTGTCGTCGTTCCCGATTTAGAAATAACGTTAATCGAGAAATCTTTTCCTTCAAGTAAGTCCATTACTTCTTTCATGTATGTCGAACTAATGTTGTTGCCGACGAAAATGATTTGCGGCGTATTTCGTTTTTCTTTCGGAAGCGCATTATAAAACGAATGATGAAGCATTTCGATCGCTGCACGCGCTCCTAAATATGAACCACCGATTCCGATGACTAATAATACGTCAGAATCCGCTTGAATTTTTGCGGCCGCTTTTTGAATGCGGGAAAATTCTTCTTTGTCATAATTCACCGGCAAATCAAGCCAGCCCAAAAAATCATTGCCCACTCCGGTTTTTTCGTGAAGGGAATGGTGAGCAACTTTCACCGCATCGCGCAAATATGTAAGCTCATGTTCACCAAAGAACGATAATGCTTTTGAATAGTCGAAACGAATATGTGTCATACGCTCGATCCTCCAAACAAAAATGTTTTCCCTTTTTACACTTTAACGAAACAATCAGAAGGAATCAAGTCACACCCTATAGTGTAAACGAATTCATTTTGAACATTTCATGGCCATAAACAAAATAAAAGAGGCAGCCGTTGCTGCCTCTTTTCCCAATTACAATGATGCACGTAAAATCGCAAGCACATCGTCTCGATTTAATTCTTTGAACTTTCCAAACTCACCATTCGCCATCGCCTTATCGGCAATTAATTCCAAACTTTCTTTACCAATTCCGTAATCCGCAAGCCGTGATGGCGCTCCGATGCTCGACCAAAATTCGCGCAGTTTTTCAATTCCTTCTAACGCTGTGTCCCGCTCCGATTTTCCTTCTGGATTTACACCAAAAACGCGAACGGCTAATTGTGCAAACCGGCTAACATTTTCATCAAGCACATGTTTCATCCAGTTCGGGAATAAAATCGCAAGCCCCCCAGCGTGCGGAATATCATAAACAGCCGAAACCGCATGTTCAATGTTATGTGTCGCCCAGTCGCCGCGCACTCCCATTTGTAAAAAGCCATTGAGGGCAATGGTGCCGCAGTATAAAATCGTTTCCCGCAGCTCATAATTTTGTAAGTCGTTGACTAGTTTCGGCGCCGCTTCCATTACTGTGCGCAATACCGCTTCACACATCCGGTCTTGAAGCGGAGTATTCGTTGTATGATGGAAATATTGTTCCAGCACATGGGACATCATATCGACGATTCCGTAAACCGTATGATCCTTTGGAACGGTTAGCGTATATGTCGGATCAAGAATCGAAAATTGCGGGAACGTTGCCGGGCTGCTCCAACCATATTTTTCTTTCGTCTCCCAGTTCGTAATCACCGAACCAGAATTCATTTCCGAACCGGTTGCCGCAAGCGTCAATACAGTTCCAAACGGAAGCGCTTCTGAAACCTTTACTTTCTTTGTGATGAAATCCCACGGATCGCCATCATATTTCGCACCCGCAGCAATCGCTTTCGTACAGTCAATCACACTTCCCCCGCCAACGGCAAGCAAAAACTCGATTCCTTCTTTTTTACAAATTTCCACACCTTTTCGTACCGTTGACAAGCGCGGATTCGGCTCCACACCTGGAAGTTCTGTTACTTCCACGTTCAACTCATTCAATAGACGAATGACTTCATCATACAATCCGTTCCGTTTAATGCTGCCGCCGCCATAGACAAGCAGTATCTTTTTTCCATAACGAGGTATTTCCTCTTTCAGCTGCTCAATTTGCCCCTTTCCAAAAATCAACTTCGTCGGGTTTCGAAAAGTAAAATTTTGCATATGTATCCATCCCTCCTTTGCTTCTATTATGGAGGCTGCTTCCTTTGGATGTAAAGTAATTAATTTTTTTCACAAACTATGCATATTTTCCGTGAGTATTATGCATTCTATAAGCGAACGATTGAAAAATTTTAAGGAGGAATTTACCGATGAGCGCACTCCAGCGTATTGCACTATTCCTTACGATTATCGGCGCTATTAACTGGGGATTAATCGGTTTTTTTCAATTTGATTTAGTAGCAGCTATATTCGGCGGGCAAGATTCCGCATTATCACGCGTCATTTATGGACTCATTGGTATTGCCGGACTCATTAACCTTGCGCTTCTTTTTAAGCCTGCAGAAGAGCTAGGGCGCACAGAACCAAAAACTTCCCGGACATAAAAAAGTAAAACACTCACCTTGTAAAAGGGTGGGTGTTTTACTTGGATAGGTCTTCTTTTTTCGATTGTTCGATCCATTCTTGCAGCTTTTCCTTTAATGTGTTAAACCCTGGGTTTAACGACATTTTCACTTTCACGTGCCGTTTTCTCTTTTTTCCTTGTCTTTCTTCCACCGCTCTCATGGACAGGCTGACCCGCTTTGTTTGTGGATCGATGGACAATACTTTTACGATTATTTCATCACCAACATTGACGTAATCTTTAATGTTTTTGACAAACTCATGAGAAATTTCCGAAATGTGAACAAGTCCTTGCGTCTCTTCGTCTAGTTCCACAAAGACGCCGTACGGTTGAATGCCAGTAACCTTTCCTTTCACGATACTCCCTACTTCAATATGAGACAAACAAAACACTCCTATTTTCCTAATTGAATATGTGTTTTTATATTATAACATAATTTTTGTCCAATAGAAAAAATATGTTCTGCCATCCCAATGATGGAATGGCAGAACATCCATGGCTACAATCGATCTAAAAAGCGTTTCATTCGTTTGATCGCTTCTTGCAGCTGTTCCATTGAGGAAGCGTAAGAACAGCGAATATATCCTTCCCCGCTTGCGCCAAATACGTTTCCAGGTACGACCGCAACTTTTTCCTCCAACAACAATTTCTCTGCAAATTGTTCGGATGTCAGCCCAGTCGATTGAATAGACGGAAATGCATAAAACGCTCCGCCAGGCATATGACAGCTAAGCCCAATTTCATTTAACGATTGCACAAAATAGTTGCGGCGGCGACGATAGCTTTTTCTCATATATTCGACATCTTGCTCTCCGTTTCTTAACGCTTCAATCGCACCGTATTGCACCATCGTCGGCGCACACATCATCGCATATTGATGAATTTTTAACATCGCTTGTAAAATTTCCGCAGGCGCCGCGGTAAATCCAAGCCTCCAGCCCGTCATGGCAAATCCTTTCGAAAAACCAGAAATCAAAATGGTCCGCTCCCGCATTCCATCTACCGCCGCAAAGCTTATGTATGAATCGTCATACGTCAGCTCTGCATAAATTTCGTCCGAAATAATAAGCAAATCATGTTTTTTTGCGATTTGCGCAATTGCTTCTAGCTCTTCTTTATGGAGCACCGTCCCTGTCGGATTGTTTGGTGAACAGATGATGAGCGCTTTTGTTCGATCGGTAATAACCCGCTCGATTTGATCTGCACGAAGCTTGAAATGGTCATCCCCATTTGTTTCTACCGGAACAGGCACTCCTCCTGCCAACGTAACAAGCGATTCATAAGCAACAAAGCTAGGCTCAACAACGATCACTTCATCCCCAGGATTCACCGTCGCCCGCAGTGCTAAATCAATTGCTTGGCTTGCGCCGACCGTGACAAGAATTTCTGTTTCGGGATCGTATTCAATATGGAATTTTCGGGCTAAATAAGCGGCAATTTCTTGACGAAGCTCTAAAAGTCCAGCGTTTGCCGTATATGATGTATATCCTTGCTCAAGCGACAAAATACATGCTTCACGTATGTTCCATGATGTGACAAAGTCAGGCTCGCCCACCCCTAGAGAAATAACTCCTTCCATGCTGGAAGCAAGATCAAAAAAACGGCGAATTCCTGACGGCTTCAGACGAGCGACTGTTTCCGACAAATAGGATTTCTTCGTTCGTTGCATCATGGCGCCATCACGATGCGACGATCTTGATCTCCTTGGTCAAACACCGTACCGTCATGTTTATATTTTTTCAATATAAAATGAGTCGTCGTCGAAATGACGGAATCTAACGTTGATAATTTTTCAGAAACGAATTGCGCCACTTCCGACATAGAACGCCCTTCAATGACAACGGATAAATCATACGCTCCTGACATTAAATAAACGGATTTTACTTCTGGAAAACGATAAATGCGCTCCGCCACTTCATCAAACCCTACTCCTCGTTTTGGCGTTACTTTGACATCAATCATCGCCGTAACTCCTTCATGTCCGTCTACTTTTCGCCAGTCGACAAGCGCCGCGTACTGCACAATCACTTTCATTTCCTCAAGTTTTTTCATGATCGCTTCTGTTTCTTCCACGGATAACGATACCATTTTTGCCAGCGTTTCGATCGGAATACGCGCGTCTTTTTCTAATATTTCGATAATTTCTATTTCTTTTTCGGTCAGTTTCACTCTCCATCCCCCCGATAAACATTTTCACATAAATTCTATCAATTTGCACGAAAAAATGGCAAATACTACAACTATGCTACAATAAATTATGAGAGGTGGCGAACGATGGCAACATCGCAACCAAGTGCGCAAACAATCCAGTTAAATAATATTCAGCTTTATTACGAAGCATACAATATGGAACAAAAACGCTCTGTATTTGTTGCGCATCCATCGTCTGTCCACACCTTCCAAGCAAAAATGTTGAGCATACAAAAATTATAAGCGATAATCCTTAAAAAAAGAAGGGAGAGGACGCATTTTATGTATTCGTTTGACGATGTCATCGACCGCCGCAATACCCACTCCTTGAAATGGGATGATACAGAGCGCGTTTTTGGAGCGAAAGACGTGCTGCCATTGTGGGTAGCGGATATGGATTTTCCAGCTCCTCAAGCCGTCATAAAAGCGCTGCATGAACGAATTGCACACGGTATTTTCGGATATACAGTCATTCCCAATTCGCTAAAAGACGCCATAAAGAATTGGCTCAAGTTGCGGCATCAATGGGAGATTGAACCATCCTGGCTTTCGTTTTCTACTGGTGTAGTGCCGGAGATTGCCAATGCCATCGAAGCGTTTACGGAACAAAATGACCGCATCGTCGTCTTTACGCCTGTATATCCTCCGCTGTTTCAGCTTGTTAAAAAACATCAGCGCACGCTTGTAACAAGCCCTTTGCGACTTGCAGAAAACCGCTATGAAATCGATTGGGAAGATTTCGAGAAAAAAATTCAAGGTGCCAAATTATTGCTGTTATGCAGCCCTCATAACCCTGGAGGTCGTGTTTGGACATATGAGGAATTAACGAAAATAGGGGAATTATGCATCAAACATAACGTCATCGTCGTTTCCGACGAAATTCACGCCGATTTGACATTTCTGCCGCACCGACATGTTCCGTTCGCTTCGATTGATCCGGCATTTGCGGAAAACAGCGTCACATGCATCGCTCCGACGAAAACATTTAACCTTGCCGGACTGCAAGCGGCCGCTGCGATTATTCCAAACGAAACATTAAAACGGCAATTTAACAAAGTACAACAACGGCAAGGCTTTTTTACACTCAACACCTTCGCGGTTGCCGGCACCGAAGCAGCTTACCGGCACGGTCAGGAATGGCTCGATGCATTATTGCGATATTTACAAGAAAATATTGATTACTTATGTTCTTACATAGAAGCAAACTTGCCAAAACTTCGTGTCATTCGCCCTGAAGCGACATATCTCGTGTGGATCGATTGCCGGCAACTAGATGTGACAGAACAACAACTAAGGCAGCTTCTTTTAGAGAAAGGGAAGATTGCTGTAGAATTTGGAAGCAAATTCGGAGAAGAAGGGAGAGGATTTATTCGCATGAATGTTGCTTGCCCGCGAAAAACGTTAGAAGATGCTCTTTTCCGCCTATCAGTTGCGTTGCAATAGCTTTCATCTTCGAACAACGAACGAAATTTTAAAAAATAAGAAAAGGCTCTTTCCTTTACACAAGGTAGAGCCTTTTTATCTATTTTTTAATTTCACCACATGCAATTCGTCCACCAGCATCTCCAGCCGGCTGTGTCATCCCATCATCTTTTCTTTCATGGATGACAATCGCCGTCCCGTCTTTTGTCAACAGCGAACCTTTCTGTCCTTCTTTCAGCGTCACATTTGGCGCTGTCAATTCCACGTTTACCGTTCCGTCCTCTTTTACGATAATATTAGGCAAGTCCCCGGCATGAGCCCCTTCTGGATGAAGCAATCCATGTTTCTTTCCATCTGGATTGTAGTGGCTTCCAGCCGATTGAAAGTCCGGCTTTTTGCAAACTCCTTTTTCATGAATGTGAATCGCGTGCTCACCAGGCGGAAGTCCCTCCAAATCCAGTTTCAATTTAACGCCTTTCGCTTGTTCTGATAGTTTTATCGTACCGATCGAATCACCGGCACTATTAATCATATTAACTTCTAAATTCGTCACGTTTTCCTTTTTACAACCGGCGGCAAATAAAAACACCGCCAGTAACAAACCTAACTTTTGAAACACAAAACCCCTCCAGCAACACCTTTTTACATATAGTATTGCCAAAGGGGAAAACAATTAAACCATCATTTTTCATTATGAACAATATTGTCTTTCTTTAATTGTTCTTCTAATTCCTTTGCCTTTTCTTCCTGACGTTTCGAAATTTTTATGATCAGCCGCATCGTTAAAATTGCGGCAATAAGAAAAATCGTACATGTGATGGCAGCTGGAATGTACTCTCGTTTATCTTCAGGAAAATATAAAAAAGTCCAGTTTAATATATATGGAATGATCATCGTTCGACAACCTCTCACGCATAAAATGATACATCAATTATTATATTATCATAAACAAAGCGAAAAATCCGCCAAAAAAGCGACCTTTAAAGAGCAAACTTTTTTCTTAGCTGAGTGAAATCAATCCGTTCCCCAATCGTTGGCGGCTTTGTCTTTGCTAAATATTTTTTGTCATTTTCCACCAATCGGAAAATGTTATAAGTGGTAAAAGCATCGTCTAAAGCACAATGCGCTTTCCCGACTCCTTCATTTCCATATTCTTGGATCGCTTTTCGCAGTCCCGTCTGATTTTTGTCGCCAAAAAACAATTTATATTCCATCGCTAAATCGCGGTGCTCTCCTGTAAATGGAAATGGCAAATTAGCATTCATACAGTTTTCCCGTAACACTTTCATATCCATGCTTCCCCACGTAACCACCGTGCTTGGCCTCGAACGATCGTATTGATGCAACAGCGCAACTAGTTCATGAAAACTCATTCCTTGATCTACTTGCTCTTGCGTAATATTTAAAAATGATTTGCACCGATCTGTAAGCACGGGAAATCGCATTGGTTTCACGTAAGATGAAAATTGGTCACATACTCGGTCATCAACAACTACGACAAGCCCGACTTCAATAATTTCCGGAAAAAATCGTCTTGGTTCCGTCTTCGTCTCTGGCATCGTAAATTCAAAATCAAGGAATAAATATTGTTGTGCTGCGGACATACCTTTTCCCTCCTTTCTTGCTTCATAGAGTAACGAACGATCGTTACTACTATTATATCACGGGGAAACGATATTTTATTTCCCTTTTTCAGAAAATATAAAAAAAGGGCGTAAGCCTGATATATACGAGATATATAAAAGTGGGGCATAAGTTATATAATTAATGGGGAAGTAGGAAAATTATGATGAATAAACTAGCGATTTACTATTCAAATCTTACTTCTAGCAATTTATGAAGCATTTGTACTCCAAGCAAGCCTATTCGTACTTAAACGGAACAGGTTTATTATCTTCAGTGATTTTTATTAAAGGGCTTCTTCTTGATTCGTTTCAAAGAAACGGATATTTCTTCAAAAAGAAAAAAAGGGACTTTTTTACAGCCCCCTGTGATGAAACAGTGCAAGTGCGCCTTTATTAAGCCTATTCGCTTGCCATTGAGAGAGCCGCCTTTATTCCTTTTGATTGCGGAGATCGTCCCGAACGGTTCTTTCCCATAGTTCAACCCCGGAATAATAAGCGGCACGGCTGATAAAATGCGCTGCAACTGGAGAGGTCATAAAAATGAAGACAATTCCTAATAAAAGACGGGAATTAAAATGACCTTCCTGGATGAAAAAATGAAAACACGTGCCAAGTAAAATAAACATAATCCCAAGTGTGGTGCTTTTACTGATAGCATGGCTTCTTGTATACACATCTGGCAGCCGAATCGCTCCGATAGCTGAAATTAACACTAAAATAGCACCAACAACCACGAAGAAAATAACAACTGCATCAGCGATCCCTTTCACGTTCGATGATCACACCTTTCTGTAAAAATTTTGCGAACGCCACCGTTCCAAGGAAAGCTAAAATACCAATTAACAAAATCACTTCAAGAAACGCACTCGTTTCTAATATGATGGAGAAAATCGCTACAATTCCTGCCAAACAAATTCCCATTGCATCAAGTGCAATCACTCGGTCAGCAACGCTCGGCCCTTTCACAACCCGATAAAGAAAACAAAACATGGCAATGGACAAAATAACGAGCGCAATATTAAAAATAACCGTCATTTGCTCACCTCCAGAATCGTCTTTTCAAACGATTCTTTTATTTGTTTAATCGTCTCCTCGACATTAGGAGCATCAAGTGCGTGGACATAAAGCGTATTACGGTCTTCTGACACATCTACAACGAGCGTTCCGGGAGTTAATGTAATTAGGTTAGATAGCACCGTGATTTCCCAGTCTTTTTTTACCTCAAGCGGCAGCGCGAAAATACACGGTTGAATATTCATTGACGGAGCTAATATCACTTTTAGGACAGCAATATTCGACAACAACAGTTCTTTCAAAAAGATAAGAATAAGCTTGCATATCACAAGAAAAGGGATGACATAGAAACGAGAGTGAAAATATCTTCTTAACATGAAAATAATCAGTAAACCAAGAATGTACCCGACAATGAAGGTGGAAGCATTAAACGAAGCGGAAAGAAACATCCAGACAAATGCTAATAAAACATTCAGCAATATTTGTAATGCCATTCGTCTCTACTCCTTTAACACCGACTCGATATAAATCGCTGGATCCGCTAGCACCGATATGGCTTGTGACACGAACGGACGAACAAATTCAATTCCGACTCCATATAAAACCGTCAATCCTAGCAACATAGCGATAGGAATATAAAGTGTGCGAATTTCTTTTGCTTCATATCCTTTTTGTTCGCCCCAACATCCATAAACAAAAATTTTCATAATAGAATAGAGCACGAACAAACTCGACAGCAAAATAACGAGAGCAGAAAGAAGCTGGCCGTCAGCAAAACTGGAGCGAACAATAAGCGTTTTTCCTATAAAGCCGCTGAACGGCGGGATGCCTGCAAGCGCGAGAGCAGAAAGAAACACCATCCATCCTAACAGCGGATAGGTTTTCATTAATCCACTAAATTGATTCAACTGATTCGTTCCCGTAACATACGCAATCGCTCCAATAATCAAAAACATCGTTGTTTTCATCACCATATCTTGCAGTAAATAAAAGACAGTACCTTCCAAGCTTTCGTTCGTCATCAGTGAAATCCCAAACGTCATGACACCGACCGCCGCAATAATGTTATAAATAACGATTTGCCGCAAATCACGATAAGCAATTGCCCCGATGACTCCGACAACAATTGTTCCAATGGACAACCATGCTAAAATAGTGTGCGTATAACCTACATCATGATGAAAAATAAGAGTAAATGTACGTAAAATTGAATATACTCCTACTTTCGTAAGAAGGCCGCCGAAAAGAGCCAAAACAGCGGATGGCGGAGCGGAATACGACCCTGGAAGCCAGAAATAAAACGGGAAAATCGCTCCTTTTAACCCGAAAACGATAAGGAACAAAATAGCAATCACCGTTAAAATAGACTGATTTTCCACCTCGGCTACACGAACAGAAAGGTGGGCCATGTTTAACGTTCCAGTTACAGCGTATAAATATCCCACAGCAATAACGAATAGAGCGGATGAAAAAACATTGACGAGCATATACTTAATCGTTTCCCGCAACTGTATTTTCGTTCCTCCCAATACAAGAAGAACATACGAAGATATAAGCATCACTTCGTAAAAGACAAACAAGTTAAAAATATCTCCGGTTGTAAACGCACCATTAATACCAACAAGCAAAAAATAGAAGAACGAATAGTAATAAAATGATTCGCGGCTGCGGCCAATGGTGGCAAAAGAATAAAGCAAGCAGGCAAACGCAATGATGCTTGTCGTCAATACAAGCATGGCAGACAGCATATCCGATACAAGCGTAATACCGAATGGAGCAGGCCAGTTTCCGATATCCAACGTTTGTATTCCTTCCGTATGAACACGGCGTACTAGCATGATGCTAGCGAATATCATTCCTAATGCTCCAAAAACGGATATCGCTTTTTGAGCAGAAATATTCTTCGCGAAAAAAATTAGGACAATAGCAGTAACTAATGGAATGATTATTGGCAATATCAGTAAATTAATCATCTTCTTCCTTTCCCCTCATTTTTTCAATATTATCCGTTCCAATCTCTTGATATGAACGATAAGCGAGAACTAGAAAAAAGGCAGTTACACCAAAGCTGATCACAATCGCTGTCAAAATGAGCGCTTGTGGTATTGGATCCACATATTGTTTCGCCTGTTCTTCTAATAGAGGCGGGGCCCCAGCCTTTAATCCCCCCATTGTTAACAACAGTAAATGTGCTCCATGACTTAGTAAACCGGTTCCGATAATAATTCGGAGCAAACTTTTACTCAATATGAGATAAGTAGCCCCGGCAAACAAACAGCCAATGACAATAATCATGACAATTTCCATTAATCGCTCTCTCCTATCGTTTCAATAATGGTCATCGTAGTTCCGATAACGACAAGATATACGCCTAAGTCGAAAAGAACAGCGGTATGCAGCGATGTTTGGCCTAACAGCGGGAGATGAAAGTGATGGTAAGCATGGGTTAAAAAGGGGACATTAAAAACAAGTCCCCCTATTCCCGTACCGACAGCAAATAAAAGCCCAACACCGATTAAAATTTTATAATCAACTGGAATCATTGATCGAACTGTCTTTATATCAAACGTCAAAAGCAACAACACGATGGCGCCGGAAGTCATTAGCCCGGCAATAAATCCTCCGCCTGGATGATAATGCCCCGCAAAAAAGAGATGAATGGAAAATAAGATGATAATAAACGTCACGACACAGGTCAACGTCCGCAAAATAACGTCGTTCGTTTTCACTATTTCTCTCCTTTCGACATTCGTAGTTTGACCATCACGTAAATGCCCAAAGCTGCAATACCGAGCACACATATTTCAAACATCGTATCAAAACCCCGGAAATCAACTAAAATGACATTGACCATATTTTTTCCCGCGGCTTTTTCATACGTATTTTCCACATAATATTGGGCAATGGTGTCGAAATTTTTTTGGCTATAGGAAAGTAAAGCGATCAAGCTAACTATCACTCCGACCCCTATGGAAATGAGGGCATTTCCCAATCTAAAACGAATCCCTTTTTCATGACGGCTGAGCTGTGGCAGGTGATAAAAGCAAAGCAAAAATAGCGAGACGGAAATCGTTTCAATGACTAACTGCGTCAACGCTAAATCCGGTGCACGGAACAATACGAAGAAAAGAGTGACCGTATAGCCGACGGAACCAAGTGCAATAATGGCGGTTAGACGTGATTTAGCCATGATAGTAGTGATGGTTCCAGCGATGATAATTAGTGATAATACAAGTTCATGAGCCCCTACTGGTGCCAGATGATCAGTTGAAATATGCCATTTTCCTTTCACCAAGATGGAGAAAGCGAGCAACGCAATGAAAGCGGAGAGAATATACACAAAGTAAGTACGGATATAGCCTGTCATATAGCTTTCGGTTAACGTGTACGATCCTCTCTCCATTCCATCTACCATACGGTCATACAGATGATTAAGAGAAAGACGCTTCGGAAATTTTTGATATAGACTTTTCCATCTTGGAAACGTCTTGTACAACATTGTCCCAAGTACAATAACGCCAATCGTCATCCATAGCTCAATGGTCCATCCGTGCCAGTGGCTAATGTGCAGCGCCGATCCTTCCGTGCGAAATGGACCGGTTAAAATCGCATCAGCAGCTGGAGCGATGAGCGTATGTGACAACATGTTTGGGAAAAGTCCAAATACGATGACGAGAAGCGCGAGAACAACCGGAGCAATAAGCATTCCTAACGGCGCTTCGTGCGGTTTTTTCGGCAATTGTTCAGGCTGATAGGAGCCGAAAAACGTTCTGCCGAGTAACAAAAAGCTGTACAAGAACGTAAAAACGCTAGCAATCCATGCAATAACCGGGAATAAAATTCCCCATGTATCAAGCGAAAAAATGTCCGCCTGCAGCACCCGAACCATTGCCGTAAAAAACATTTCTTTGCTTAAAAATCCATTAAACGGTGGCATTCCCGCCATCGATAGCGCACCAATCAACGCAACTGTAAATGTGATTGGCATCACCGTCATTAAACCGCCGAGACGACGAACATCTCTCGTCCCTGTTTCATGGTCAACAATGCCTACGACCATAAACAAGCTTCCTTTAAACGTCGCATGGTTAATCAAATGGAACACTGCCGCCACCGTCGCGATTATATATATATTGTCATCAATAGTATCGTAATGAAACGAGAGCGCTCCAACACCAAGCAGCGACATGATTAAGCCGAGCTGGCTAACGGTAGAATACGCTAATATACCTTTGAGATCCGTCTGCCGTGGAGCGTGAAACGACGCCCAAAACAGTGTCAAAATTCCTATTCCGCCAACTAGCCAAATCCATAACGGCGATACGGCGAATATTGGCGTTAAGCGCGCAACTAAGTAAATCCCTGCTTTCACCATCGTTGCGGAATGCAAGTATGCACTTACTGGCGTTGGCGCTTCCATGGCATCAGGAAGCCAAATATAAAACGGAAACTGCGCAGATTTTGTAAAAGCCCCTAACAAAATTAGCAATAACGCCGGCACAAACAGCGAATGGCCTGCCAGCTCGGAAGATTGGGCAGCTAATTCGCGTATGCTATACGTTCCTCCCATGACAGACAGCAGCAAAAAGCCCCCAAGCAAGGCAAGTCCGCCAAAAATCGTAATCAACATCGATTTCTGCGCCCCGTAACGGGAGCGTTCACGCTCATTCCAATAGCCAATTAATAAGAAAGAAGAAAGCGAAGTTAATTCCCAAAACAAATACAGCACCATTAAATTATCGGAAAGAACGACGCCGAGCATCGCTCCCATAAATAAAAGCAAATATACATAAAAATGATGAAGCTTTTCTTTTTCTTTTGATAAATAATAAACCGAATATAAAATAACAAGGGAACCAATTCCTGTAATTAAGAGCGCGAATAATAAACCTAACCCGTCTACATAAGCAGTAAAATCCAATCCTAGAGAGGGAATCCAAGGTACGGTTTCTATTTGTGTGCCATATTTCTCTGTAATCGAAATATACTGAATAAAGTAGATAAATAAGATGATAGGCAAAGGCAAAATAAACAAACCGGTATGAATAGGGCGAACATACTTATACAGAAACGGAACAAAAATAGCTAATAAAAATGGAGATATAATTGCCCAATGCAACATCGACACCGCTTAATCCTCCTAACTTATATTACTTTAGCTGCCTCATCGCCATATTTTATATACAATAACCTTTTGCTAACTATTTGAAGTGAGGCCAATGCAGCAAACATGCCTATTTTAATTATAAGAAATAGTGAAATGTGCTTCTGACTACTATTCTACCTTGCATGTTGTCGATATACACTACCATTCATCTTTCCCCATTCCATAAATGGTCGTTCGTTATCATGAATATCTATTATTTACGTTTTTCCTTATGAATGAATTGCGTTTTATTTTATGATAACATTTGAATGTTTTTTTGTTCAATTCAGCTTGCTCACATTGACTAAACCAATGGGGGTTGTCCAACAGCGATACACGTTTCCCCTTTTTGCCCCTTCATGAAGCAACGCGATTTTCTCTTAACCATGTTATAATTGACGAAACAACTCCCATTTCATTGCTCTAAGGTTGGCAAAAAATTAAAAACTCTTCCATTTTTCATTCCGTTCTCCCGCAATGCACATATAGTAATATAGATTATTCACTAATAAGGGGGAACACCACCATGTTTTATGCCTCATTTCCCTTATCCTATCCGATAAGGCAGTATCCGCCTGTTAATCCAACTTTTGTATAAAGTCTCCATTGAGATGATTTGTTATGTGCATACTGAAAAAATATTATAGTTGACATAAAAAACATTGTTCGGTACTATTTTGTTAACCGATAAATAAAAGGGGGTTTACATATGAAAGAAACACGCCCAAAATGGCGGGCTATTGACTTAACATTAGTCGGCATGTTTGCAGCATTAATGGCAATTGGAGCAAATATTACGTCGTGGGCGCCATTTCTAGTTATCGGCGGTGTTCCGATTACATTACAAACGTTTTTTTGCGTGCTTGCTGGCGCAATTTTAGGGCGAAGATTGGGAGCAGTAGCAATGATTGTTTATATGCTCATTGGGCTATTCGGCGCTCCTGTGTTTGCACAGTTTGGCGGAGGATTTGGCAGCGTTGCCAGACCAACGTTTGGATTTATTATATCGTTCATTTTTGCTGCTTATGTAACAGGATGGATGATTGAACGGGGAAACGGAAATCCGTCCGTTGTTCGATTTATCGCTGCTACGCTCGCTGGTATGGCCATTAACTATCTGATCGGCACCAACTGGATGTATATCGCTTATAAATTTTGGGCGGAAGCGCCTAAAGGATTTTCCTATGCTTTGGCATGGAGTTGGATGATCGTCCCGCTTCCAAAAGACATTATTTTATCCGTGATCGCTGGCATCCTTTCACCGCGAATTTATATGTCTGTCCGTAAATCCGCCTCATACCATCAACGCGTGGCATAGAGTAGCGCTCCCATAAAAACTTTTCATAAAAAAACGTGCATGTGAATCCATGCACGTTTTTTAAAAAAACAATCTAAAGATTTGATAGACAAATCCAGCAATAAGTGCAGAAACAGGCAACGTAATAATCCATGTTAATACAATGCGCTGCGCCACACCCCATTTAACGCCTTTAACTCGTTGTGCCGCACCAACCCCCATGATTGCGGAAGAAATAACATGGGTCGTACTAACAGGCAAGTGAATCGTGGTGGCGCCAAAAATGATCAGAGCGGACGATAAATCTGCCGCCGCCCCGTTGATTGGGCGGATTTTCATAATTTTTCCCCCAACCGTTTTAATAATTTTCCATCCACCTACTGCGGTTCCAAGCCCCATGGCCGTCGCTGCAGAGATTCTAACCCATTCCGGAATATCTGTCGACGTATGATAGCCAGCGGCAATCAGTGCCATTGTGATAATCCCCATTGCTTTTTGGGCATCGTTTGTTCCGTGTGTATATGCTTGTAACGAGGCTGTCACGACCTGAAACATACGGAACCCTTTTGTCGTGCGTGACAAATTGGCATTTTTAAATATGAAACGGAATAGAGTCATCATCACAAAGCCGACTCCCAAAGCAAGGAAAGGAGAAATCACAAGAGACTCCATAATTTTCAAAAATCCTTCATAATGCAAAACATCAAACCCTGCTGCAGAAACAGCGGCACCCGCAATAGAACCGATTAACGCATGCGAAGAACTGCTTGGAATTCCGTAATACCACGTAATTAAATTCCACGCAATGGCTGCTGTCAATGCCGCTAAAATGACGACGGAACCGTTCTCGAGTGCGAATGGATCAACAATATCTTTCGTAATCGTTTTTGCAACACCAGTAAATGTCAATGCGCCAATAAAGTTCATTGTCGCCGCTAAAATAATCGCTTGTCGTGGCGCTAATGCTCTTGTTGATACCGATGTTGCAATGGCATTGGCAGTATCATGAAACCCGTTAATAAAATCAAATGCCAACGCAAAAATGACAATAAGAGCCGTAAGTAAAAATATCATATCCATAAAAACAACGTCCCCTTTTATGCGTTACGCATGATGATTGTTTCAATCGTATTCGCCACATCCTCGCAGCTATCCGCAATTTCCTCTAACATTTCATATAGTTCTTTATATTGAATGATCTTAATCGGATCCTTTTGTTCTACAAATAAATTTTTGATCGAAGCACGTAAAATTTCATCGCATTTTGTCTCATAATCCTTAATTTTAATGGCATGTGTCCGCATATCGAGAAGCTTTTTCTGAGACAACAATTTAAGTGCATTAACAATTTCAATCGTGCTTTGATAAATATTATTAAAAAATTGCACCATATGATCATCAATTTCCGTAAATGAAAACATTTCGAAGCGGGCGGAACATTGTTCTAGCCCATCTAACACATCGTCCATCTTCATTGCTAATTGGTGAATGTCTTCGCGCTCAATTGGCGTAATAAACGTTTTATTTAATTCGACAACAAGCTCATGAATATAGGAGTCGCCCTTGCGCTCATATTCTTTCATCACACGCGCAAATTCTTTCAAATCGCTGACATTACGGATTTTATACTCGACAAAATATTGCGCCGCTTCTTTCACATTTTCGGAAATCGTAAATAATAAATCAAAAAAGACATCTTTTTTTGGTGAAAAAATCATATGAAAACCCCCATTTATTTAACGTATGGAAATTTGGCCACTGTGTTCTATTTTAGCAATAAATGTCGAATTTACAATGAACATATAAAAAATTTACACTAAATTTACATTACCTTAACATTTTATAAATATTTTTTAAGTATATCATTCCAAAAAGAAAACGAAGCCATACAAGTCGGCTTCGTTTTTCATATTATTCGAATCGCTCCACCAACGTCGCAAGCGTGCGAACCATTACCCCAGTAGCTCCAGACGGTCCGAGATCATGCTCTTTCGAAGTAACGGATGTTCCCGCAATATCAAGATGAACCCACGGTGTATCTTCCGCAAATTCACCGAGAAACGCACCGCCCATAATCGCATGTCCTTCTCGTCCTGGTGAATTATTAAGGTCTGCAATTTTACTGCTGCGTACACGTTCCTTATCCTTTTCCGTAATTGGCAAGCGCCAAATAAACTCCCCTGTTTCCGCAGACGCTTCTAACACTTGCTCAAATAACGCTTCGTTATTGGTCATCGCACCCGTTGTATGAACGCCAAGCGCTACAATGACACCGCCCGTTAGCGTCGCGACATCAATTAAATAGCTGGCGCCATGATGTTTCGCATATGTAATGGCATCTGCTAAAATAAGACGGCCTTCTGCATCGGTATTTTTTACTTCAATCGTTTTTCCGCTCATCGATGTAATCACATCGTCCGGTTTAAACGCTTCACCGCTAATCATATTGTCAGTAGCCGGAATGACAGCAACAACATTTTGTTCTGGGCGAAGCTCCCCGATAATTTCCATCGTGCCAAGCACTGCCGCCGCACCAGCCATATCTGTTTTCATATCGACCATGCTTTCACGTGGTTTAAGGGAGTAGCCGCCAGTATCAAACGTCACTCCTTTTCCGACAAGCCCGATGACGTTTTCCCACGTTTCTTTCCCTTGGTATTTGAGGACGATCATTTTTGGCGGATTTTTGGAGCCTTGGTTCACAGCGAGAAACGCTCCCATTCCGAGCTTTTCCATATCGTCTTTTTCCAGAATTTCATATTCAAACTCATATTTGTTTGCTAATTCCACTGCGTAATTCGCTAAATCTGCCGCGGTTAATAAGTTGCTAGGCGTATTGACCAACGTGCGCGCCGAGTTTGTCGCTTTTCCGTATACGGAGCCGACAAACACGCTTGCTTCGATTTCTGCTTGATCGGCTTCTGTGTAAATCGTAATTGATTCGATCCGCTTTTCTGGTTCGTTCTTTTTTTGTTTATATCCAGGAAATTCGTATGTCGCAAGGTAATAAGCTTCCGAAAGCGCATGTGCCGCATCACTTGCGTCAATATCTTTTGTTACAAACGTATCTAAAGCGATTGCCGCTTCCGTTCGTTTTGCTTGTTTTAATGTTTTAAACAGCTTGCCAAACGCTTCTCGCAATAAATCAAATGTCAACGCTTCTTCTTTTCCTAATCCGACAAAATAAAGTCGTTTTACTCCCGCTTGATTGAGAGTATGTACTTTGGAAATTTGCTTTTTCTTGGCGGAAATATCCCCTTCTTTCAACAAAACCGATACTTGTCCGCCAAGGCGGCGATCACATTCGGCAATAATTCCGTCTAACGGCTGATTTTTTTCAAACATCCCAACCACTAGCACTTCATGCGTTGTATCAAGGGACAGCTGCTGTTTAATGGTAAACATCTCATCATCTCTCCTTACGATACGGTTTCTTTTTCCATTATATCGAAATACAATGACTATTTCGATATTCCAAACTCATCATAATTCCAGTGGATAATGTTGACAATCTTATCTTCTCCCTTTTTTCAAAATATCACAAGGAAACAGCATACGCATGTGGAATGAAAAAAGAAGGGAGCATATTGTTCCCCAATGACAAATGGAAGGAGAAGTGCGATGAGACTTATTTCGCTTTGTCCAAGCAACACGGAATTGCTCGCTTATTTAGATATGCACGACCACCTTATTGCCGTAGACAATCATTCCGATTGGCCATCTTCCGTATGCCATCTCCCGAGAGTCGGTCCCGACTTAAATATCGATATGGAAAAGGTAGAAGCAATGAAACCGGATTTAGTGCTTGCTTCTTTAAGCGTTCCAGGCATGGAACGAAACGTACAAGAACTGCAGAAACGGAACATTCCCCACATCGTTTTTGCGCCAAATTCATTGCACGATATTGCGGATGACTTGCTTCGTCTCGGTGAAACACTTGGCCAAAAAGAAACGGCACAAGCCGTTGTTCGCCGCTATCACACGTTTATAGAGAAATATCGCCAGCTGTCCGCGAATATTAAGCATCCTGCGCGGCTGTATTGGGAGTGGTGGCCAAGGCCGATTTTTACACCTGGTAAAACAAATTGGCTAACAGAAATTAGCCAACTAGCCGGAGCAACGAATATTTTTGCCGATATCGAGCAAGCAAACGTGCAAACCAACTGGGATGAAGTGATAAAGCGAAATCCTTCTCATATTTGCCTCGTCTGGGTTGGCGTGCAGACAAAAAAAATGAATAAAGATGCTGTCAAAAATAGACTTGATGCAGAGAAAGTGGACGCTATCCTTACAGAGAGAATTTACTTGCTCGAAGAATCGTTATATTGCCGTCCTTCTCCGCGGCTTTTGCTTGGTCTAAAAAAACTTGCCGCCTTGTTGCATCCGTCTGTTTTTCCACCTGATGACGGGATTGACCCATTGTTAACAAAATAAAGGGCGGTGCTTGTCCGCCCTTAACTTTTCGATTGTAAATACTGTTGCCTGAACACTTGCATTGTTTCGTCCTCATTTAGTCGTATTAACTCTTCTTCTGAAAGCGTCCCATCACCCTTTTTCACGATATACACTTGTACCTTCTTTTTACCCCAATATTTATATACATCCTCGACCGTATCATAATATAAATCAAGGCGATTTCCTTTAATCGCTCCTCCTTTATCGGCTACGACCCCATATCCATATCCAGGGATAAAAAGAATCGTGCCGATCGGAAATATATCTAAATCCGCAGCAATGGTTGAATATAAATCGCGTTTCACACGCACCCCAGAATAGGTAATTCCATATTCCGGATGGTCGGGTGTTTTTCCTGTTGACTCTACTCCTGCCGTATATCCTGTCGCAACAACAACCGTAGATGGATATTTTGACCAATCAATCGCTTCTTCAAGACGAAGCGGCTGATTAATGGCCTTTTTCGAGGAAATTTTCGGTTCATTCCGTTTCTCGTAATGCTTCCACTGTTTATCTATCGCAACATATCGCCCTTCATTCCATATATCAAAAAAATGATCATCTGTGTAGAAAAATGATGATGCATCATACAAACTGTTAGAAATCGTTTTCGCTTCGACACCTGAAATCGATTGTAATGTCGCTAGTAGCGCCATTACAAACAATAATGACATGGTTATTCTTCTTATTATATTTTTTAGAAGAACCATTTCCTCACTCCTCTCACATTTCTATTTATCTCCACAAAAAAATAGAAATATTCATTGTGAGAAAAGTGAGGCAAAAAAAAAAGACTTTCATATCATTATGAAAGCCTTAAAACATTTGATATCCCTTCGCACGCAACGTGCGAATGACAAATCCAGCGCAAAGCGCGCCGGCAAATCCGCTAGCTAAAATTAAAATATCGGCTGGAGCCAGCGACAATACTTTACGCTTTAACGCTATAAAAGAAGCTTGTGGATCTGTAAAATATTGCGTCCACGGAATATCATCGATAATAAACATAAATACAAACGGGCATAAAATGGTCATAATCCAAGTCATACGCAACAACATATTTAATAAAAAGCCAATGCCGAAAAATAAAACAAAAAATAAAAGCATGGAAATTAGTACAACAGGCAAGCTCATTTGCATCCCTAATCACCTCCAGTACACCCTTTTTAAGTGTACTGAATTGGATAAAGGGAGTCAATTTTCAGAAACGGCTTACTTCTTTTGTTCGGTTCCTTTTCCTGAACATCCATAACAAGTTTCCGAGCCACCTAGCAAAAGTTGTACGTATCCGTTCCCTTCGCAATATGGACATATCGTTTGTTCTGTATGTTTCATTATTATTTATCCCTCCATTTTCCCTAATTTTCTGATAATATACCAAAATTTTTTTCAAAAGAAAAAGAGGGATTTTCCTCATTTATCGTGATGTAAACGGATACATCAGTGGCATGCTTCTGTTTTCTTCATATTCCTTAATCTTTCGAATTTTTGAAATATAAACTATATTTTGTATATCCAAACGGTTCCCCGGGATTGAGTCCGTCATGAGCCGGAAAATAGTGAAATGGTTCTAATTGCAATAAATATCGCAATAACCGAGATGTATGTCGATCTTCTCTCAATCTTTGTTTGCTTAAAAATTCAGCCGCAAACAATTCATCGGTTTGCACAGTAATCGTATGTCAACTACCCACCGGCTAAGCCGTGGGCTTGCAACTAGCCTAATTGGCTGCCGCGTTCGGCTGGTTGACAGCAGCCCTGCGGATGTTTTCCGCAGCCACGTTGTCGGCAGGGGCAGCGTACCCACAAGCTCGACAACAAAACTGATCCCTTGACGGTCTGTCAAAGCCGCTGGATTTTCGTTTTGGAAAAGGTTCTAGAGCGAAAAGCAATCTCGCTAATATAGTTGCATGCTTGGTTAAACCGTTTCATTGTTTCCAGCAGCGCATGAAACTGTTCAAGAGTTGGCATTAATTTAATCTTGAGAGTGCAGAGCATTCTTGATTCACCTACCTTTCTAAATCCAGTGTACTTATATTGAACGAAAAATTCAATATATACTGAAAATATAAACCCCGCCTTCCTCCCACAGCTAAAGCAGTGGGCTTCCGGCGGATGTTCTCGTGAAAAACATTTACATTTGTACGAATACCGTCCATTTTTCGCTAAAAAAAGAAAAGGTTGCTTCAGTATATAAATATGATATAAATGTTGAAAAAGGGCAAACACTAATGTTTGCCCGTCTATTAGAAGAACTTAAATTTTCCTTTTTTCATTACAAGCGAAGGACCGCCAATTAAATAAAGAGCACGATTGTCGATCATTTTTTTCATAAAGCTTGCTTTTGTTCCCCAAATTTTTTTGCCGAATACAACTCCAATCGCATCATCCTCGCCAAGCGAACAAACCGTTCCTTTAATATCTGGACGGAATGGCTGCAATTCTCCTTGCTGACGAATTAGCACAGCAAGGTTTTTCGCACATAATTCTCCTTCTTGCATCGCGATTTGTGCTGTTGGTGGATATGGACGATTAGTTTCTTCATTAATCACTAACGAACAGTCACCAACGACAAAAATATCTTCGTGTCCTGGAACGCGCAAGAATGGGTCCACTTTAATACGACCGCGCATCGCTTCAAAGCCAGACTCATCGATTACATGGCTTCCGCGTACACCAGCGGCCCATACGACTGTGCCTGCTTTAATCTCTTCGATGTCGTCTCCTTTCGCTACGATAATTCCTTCTGGTGTACATTCTTTAATGGCAGTGCCGATTTTAAATTCAACGCCTTTACGCTCTAATTGGTTAACCGCATATTCAACCAGTTCCGGATCAAAACCTGGAAGCGCTGTCGGCGCTGCCTCTACACAAATAATCCGAACTTTATGCGGGTCGATATCATACTCGCGGCATAATTCAGGAACACGGTTTACTAATTCCCCTAAAAACTCAATACCTGTAAATCCAGCACCGCCAACAACAATCGTTAAACGCTCATCCCGCTTTTCTTCTTCTGTATTATACGTAGCAAATTGATACTCAATATGTTCGCGAATTTGCCGTGCAGCATTCACGTTTGAAATAGAAAAAGCGTATTCTTTTAATCCTTTAATTCCAAACGTCTCTGATTCAAATCCAAGAGCAATAACTAAATAATCATAGGTGAGTTCGCCATTTTTCATTAACACTTTCTTTTCATCAGGAACTATTTTGACAACCGTGTCTTTCACAAATTTCACTTTATTGCGATCAATCACATCGCTAATTGGATAACGAACTCGGTCATGATGCAATGTACCGGCTGATGCTTCGTGAAGCCATGTTGTTTCATAATGGTAGTCGTTTTTGTTCACGAGTGTAATGCTCGCCTCATTGATCCCAACAAGCTCTTGCAAACGTACTGTTGTCATTAAACCGCCATAACCAGCACCTAAAATGACGACATTTGGTTTTTTCAATTAAATCACTTCCATCCTTTTTAATTTTTTTGTAATTTTGTTTATAGATTTTGCCGCCATGCACATTTTTATCGGGCAAAGTTTGTGAAATTATTCACGTTAATCGTCAAAAAAATGTTAAACAATTGTCACAAAAAATTAACAATGCATCCACAAAACATATTAGCCCTTTTTTTCAATCTTTTCAAGCGTTTTTTATATTTTTATTAGCTACAAAAATCCCCATAAATAACAAATGGCTTTTATGGTATGATAAGATGGTGAGGGTAATTTTATTTGTGGGGGAGGAATCTTTGATAATGAAAGAAGACCAAAAAATATATGATGTTACCATTATAGGAGGCGGACCGGTCGGGCTGTTTGCCGCTTTTTACGGGGGATTAAGGCAGATGAGCGTAAAAATTATCGAAAGCTTGCCGCAATTAGGAGGACAACTGTCTGCTCTTTATCCTGAAAAATACATATATGATGTTGCTGGATTTCCTAAAGTACGCGCTCAAGAATTGATTGATCATTTAAAAGAACAAATGGAGAAATTTTCACCAACTGTTTGTCTTGATCAATCAGTGGAAATGTTAGAAAAATTGGAAGATGGAACATTTAAATTAACGACAAACAAAGAAATACATTATTCCAAAACTGTTGTTATTACCGCAGGAAACGGCGCCTTCCAGCCTCGACGCCTTGAATTAGAGAATGCAACGCAATATGAAGGAAAAAATTTATACTACTTCATTAATGATTTAAATCAATTTAAAGGGCAAAAAGTACTCGTTTGCGGCGGCGGAGATTCCGCTGTGGACTGGTCGCTTATGCTAGAACCAATCGCTGAAAAAGTGACGATTGTACATCGACGCGATAAATTCCGCGCTCATGAACATAGTGTGGAAACATTGATGAATTCCACAGTCAATGTGAAAACTCCATTTGTCCCTGTGGAGTTAATCGGTGACGAAAAGGGCATTCGCCAAGTTGTCATCGAACATGTGAAAGACGGTCTGCGCGAAACGATTGAAATCGATGCACTGATTGTGAACTATGGCTTTATTTCCTCGCTTGGGCCAATTAAAAACTGGGGACTTGAAATTGAGAAAAACTCCATAAAGGTTAACTCCAAAATGGAAACAAATATTCCTGGCGTTTACGCTGCTGGCGATATATGCACATATGAAGGAAAAATAAAACTCATTGCTTGCGGATTCGGCGAAGCGCCGATCGCAATCAGCAGCGCAAAAACGTATATCGACCCAACAGCGAGAATGCAGCCGGCTCATTCCACTTCGTTGTTCTAATTTTCCGATATGTCCGCCAAACGAAAGGGATGCTTTATTGACAAAAGCATCCCTTTTCCATTTGTCACAGTTATTCCCATCTTTACTTTCTGTCAAAGATATAAAAACTAAAGGTGTAAAAAATCATACCTTTAGGAGGCGTTACGATTGATAAAGAAAGTGACTGGATTTTTCGCAGTTTCTGCCCTAGTAATGGGACTTACAGCGTGTAACATAATGGATAAAGACCGTAATGACAATAATGATAATAAAAACATGAATATTTCCGCTTCGTATACATCAATACCAAGCAACAAATATCCTCATACAAGAGCGGTATTGATCCAAGAAGCAAAATACAAATTCGTTGAAGTGGACCCTAAACAAGCAGCTGAGTGGCAAGCAAGGCTTCAGCAACAATTGAATCAACAAAGAAGACAATACACACTACCACCGAATCAACTGCAAACGCCGACACAATGGCAACAAACTCAACCTAAACAACAGACGCCAACTCAGCAGCAACAAGCGCAAACTTCTGCAGGAATCAGTCAATATGCTCAACAAGTAATTGAATTAACGAACAGAGAAAGAGCTCGAGCAGGTCTTCCTGCTTTAAAAGTGGATGCTCAGCTAAGTGCTGTGGCTCAGAAGAAATCACAAGATATGCAACAAAACCATTATTTCTCACATACAAGTCCAACTTATGGTTCTCCTTTTGATATGATGAGGGATTCTGGCGTTACTTACAAAGCAGCAGGGGAAAACATTGCTAAAGGCCAACGTACTCCACAAGAGGTTGTTGCTGCTTGGATGAATAGCCCTGGCCACAGAGCAAACATTTTGAATAGACAGTTTACTCACATTGGAGTAGGTTTTGAGCAAACTGAAAATATTTGGACACAAATGTTCATCGGTAAATAGATAAAAAAAGGAGTCCAAATAGGATTAGTCGTTCTCTTTCTTTATATTCACTCGCAATCCCTCTACTCGTTTCCTAGTGATTACCAGATTGTTCTAGCTTCTGGCATTGCTTATCGTTTACACATCTATTCGCCCGTTTCTTCTTTCGCCTTAAAGCCAAATAAAAAACCTTCTTACCGGCGAAATTCGATATTCATCGGTAAGAAGGCCGTTATTCACAATCCTATTCCGCAAATTTTAGGGTCATTAGTTTGTACACGCTTGCGGACACGCCGATTCTCTAGCATGATTATCAACCCCCGGCGAGGCTATGCGTTTATGTTTGCCTTTGATTGAACGGAATAATATCCCGTTTCTAAACATTGATATACACCGTTTATCCGTTTAGCACTGTTCCGGCGTGCCTGCATTCGTTGCTGTTCTAAACGATGAACCGCAACCGCATGTGGCGATCGCATTCGGATTGTTAATCGTAAAGCCGCCTCCCATTAACGATTGTTTATAGTCAATCACCGTTCCTTGTAAAATAGGCGCGCTTTCTTTATCGACTAGAATTTTAATTCCGTGCTGTTCAAATTCGTGATCGTCTTCATGACGTTCATGTTCAAATCCCATTCCATACGATAAACCGCTGCAGCCGCCGCCTTTCACTCCAATGCGAAGGTATGCTCCTTCTTCCTCATGTTCTTTCATCATGTCTTTAATTTGAAACGCAGCTGCTTCTGTAAGTGTAATAATATCAGCCATTGCGATCCCTCCTTATGGATAGTATATCGCTTTCCATACATGTTTCTCAAATATTTAATAGTAATACACACCTGTACAAATCGTTTCCGCCGGTCCTGTCATCCGCACATTTCCCTCATCCGTCCATGTAATGATTAAATCCCCGCCTGCCAAATGGACGACCGTTTCTTTATTTCGCGCTGTTTTTCCATTTAATACGGAAGCAACAACAGCTGCACACGCCCCTGTACCGCAAGCTTGCGTCACTCCAGAGCCGCGCTCCCATACGCGAAAATGGAGTTCATGGTCGTTTACCACCTCGACGAATTCGACATTTACCCCTTCAGGAAACCGCTCGTCCTTTTCCACAATCGGACCAAGTGTCGTTACCGGCGCTGTTGTGATATCATCCACGTAAAAAATGACATGAGGGTTTCCCATCGAAACGGCTGTAATTTCATACTGTTTTCCATCGACTTCAAACGGTTCTGCAACGACTCGTTCCGCATCCAGACCAATCATCGGGATCTCGCTCCGCTTTAAACGCGGCTTTCCCATATCAATGGTAACGTTTGTAACGGCTCCATTTTCTACGGTAACCTCTGCCTTCACGAGTCCGGACAATGTTTCAATAAAAAAGGATCGGTCTTTTACCATTCCATGCTCATATGCATATTTTGCGACACAACGCAAGCCATTGCCGCAATTTTTCCCTTCAGAACCATCGCTATTAAAAATCCGCATTTTTACCGGAGCTACTTCTGACGGGCAAATGAGAATCATGCCATCCGCTCCGATTCCGGTATTTACGTTGGATACTTTCACCGCTAAGGACGATAATAATGATTCTGGAATTGTTTCTTCAAACATATTTACATATATATAACTATTGCCGAGCCCATGCATTTTTGTAAACGAAAATTTATTCATTATTTCCTCCTTGAAATAAAAAATTTTTTATACATAAGTATAAATCGAAAATAAACGGGACACAATGAGAATATCCCCCGTTTTTTCATAATATACACCTTAAAGAGGATGTCTGATGGGACATCCTCGTTTTTTATGTCACAGCGAGTACATACTATACATATAATATTCAAAGAATGATCGATGTACGGTAAAAATAGTTAATAAAAACAGCGGCTAATCGATATAGCCGCTTCCTTTCGTTCAAAACATCGGATTTTCCTCTAAATAACGATAAATATTTTCTACTAGCTGTTCAGGAGTATCTCCGGTTACGATTTCGCCATTGACTAAAGCGAAAAGAGTTTCCGCACATCGAGTGCAGTAGCTTAAACAGCTGTATTCTATAATATCCAAATTAGGATCCTTTTCTAGTATTTCTAACGCTTTTTGCGATCCGCTCGCTAAATTGCTGATGCAAAACTCAATCATTGGCTGAATCATCGTTTTCTCACCTTCCTACTGTTTTTCATCGTAACGGTTTTTTTTAGAAACGTCAATTCAGACACTTCGTTTGCCATTATATCTTCTTCCTTTGTCAATGCTTTCCGAAAAATTGTTGTTATTTTGCCACAATTTCGTTATACTTTTTTATGGCATTTTGCGTTTTATAAAACGATAAAAGGGGTATTTTACGATGAGACACCTTGTGCTGCTCGGTGGAGGATACGGAAATATGCGAATTTTGCTTCGCCTCCTCCCAAACCATTTACCAGAAGATGTTCACATTACACTCGTCGACCGTATTCCATATCATTGTTTAAAAACAGAGTATTATGCACTCGCAGCAGGAACGATTAGCGATCATCATATTCGCGTTCCATTTCCAGAACATCCGCGTCTTACCTACCGTTTCGGTGAGGTCGTAAACATTGATCTCAACCATCAAAACGTACAATTGCAAGATGGAAGCAGTATCCAGTATGATGATTTAGTGATTGGATTAGGATGTGAAGATAAATACCACGGCGTCCCAGGCGCTGAAACATTTACACATAGCATTCAATCGATTGAGAAAGCGCGAGCGGCATACGAAGCATTAAATAATTTACCGCCTGGCGCTATTGTCGGAATTGTCGGTGCGGGACTAAGCGGCGTTGAATTAGCAAGTGAATTAGCCGAAAGCCGCCCTGATTTGCACGTCAAACTGTTTGACCGCGGAGAACGAATTTTGCCAATGTTTCCAAAACGGCTCAGCAACTATGTGGAAAGTTGGTTTAAACAACACGATATTGAAATCGTTCGCGGTTCTAACATTACAAAAGTAGAAGAACATACTCTTTATAATCACGATCATCCGGTTCATTGCGATGTCATTGTATGGACAGCGGGAATACAGCCAAACCGTGTCGTCAGAAACTTGCCAGTAGAGAAAGACAAACAAGGCCGTGTTATTTTAACGAAACAACATCACATTCCTGGATATGAAAATGTATACGTAGTTGGTGATTGCGCAAGTTTGCCGCACTCTCCAAGCGCGCAGCTTGCAGAAGGGCAAGCGGAGCAAATCGTTCAAGTATTACAAAAACGTTGGAAAGGAGAAGAGCCACCGAGCGAATTCCCGCCAATTAAATTAAAAGGTATTCTCGGGTCGCTCGGCAGAAAACATGGATTCGGCCTTCTCGCTGATCGTCCAATCACCGGGAGAGTCCCTAGATTGTTAAAATCAGGAGTATTATGGATGTATAAATATCACAACGGTTATTAATGAAAAAAGGGAGATCTTCGTTCCAAGATCCCCCTTTTTATCATCGATAACCATACTTCTCCATTTCTGCATAAATCGCCTTTAGCTTTGGGTTTCCTTCTCCGACAATGGCACCCTCAATCACAATAACAGGGTAAAATAAATCTTCTTCGATCACTTTTTTGGCAAACGCCTTTTTCTCCTCATCATCTTCTGGTGGGTTAAAAATATCAATATACGTAATGGAAAACGGCTGGTCTGGATATTTCCGTTTAATAGCTGCTTCTAGCCATTCATATGTTTCTTTAGAAGATGGCAATTGCACACAAGATGGACAAATCACATCGGCACCATATACGCATATTTCTACTTGCTTCAGCGTCATATATTTCCACCTTTCATATCATAAAAACAAAATTTATTATTAGATTTTTTTCTTTATCATGATTATAATAAACTTAAAGAAAGGAGTCGATAAAAATGACGGATCAAGAAATCAAAGAACAAGTGCAAGAAGTTTTGGATAAACTGCGCCCGTTTTTGCTTCGTGACGGCGGGGACTGCGAATTAATCGACGTTGAAGACGGTGTTGTCAAATTACGCTTGCTCGGTGCATGCGGAAGCTGCCCAAGCTCAACGATTACATTAAAAGCCGGAATTGAACGCGCACTCTTAGAGGAAGTACCAGGCGTTGTCGAAGTAGAACAAGTATTCTAATCACGAGGTTCATGCCAAAAATAACAGCGGTTTCCCAATGGAAACCGCTGTTATTTTTCAAGCGCCAGCTTATATACTTGACTGCCTTTTTGTGCCACCTTCAGGGATTCTACCGCACAATCTGGAAAGTGCGGAAGCAATTTTTCTTTTAAGCTTTCTCCTTTTCCAGGTTCGGCAAAAGCAAGAACGGTAGGACCCGCCCCGCTTAATGCCGCCCCAAACGCTCCGTATCGCGCAGCCAACGTCTCTACAAGCGATAGCTGCGGGACAAGTTCTTTACGATAAGGCTGATGAAATAAATCAGCTGCCATCATTTTTCCGGCAAGTTCCCAATTTTTCGTTAATAACGCCGCGACTAATACGTTGCTGACCGCACTTGCCTCGACGGCCTCTTGGCGCGCCAGCAGCTGTGGCAAAACGCTGCGGGCTTTTTTTGTTTCTAGCTCATACGAAGGGATGACAGCGACTAAATCGAATTGCACGTTTGGGACATGAACGATATTTGTCTCTTCTTGGCGATGACTGCCAATGACAAGCCCTCCATATAAAGAAGCGCCGACATTATCCGGATGCCCTTCATAACAGCTGGCCAACCTCATTTTTTGCTCTAAAGTCAGCGACAGACCTGCAAGCTCATTGGCCAGCTCAATTCCCGCTACCACTGCTGCTGCACTGCTTCCTAAGCCGCGCGTAAATGGAATATCACTATATACATCGACCGCACAGCTCGGCAACGTACGCCCGTATGTTTGAGCGACTTGCGCCGCCACTTGATAAATTAAATTGTCTGTTCCCGGCGGAATTGCTTCCACTTCAGGAGATCGGGGAATAAACTTCCATTCATCTGCCAACCTGACTTCTAACGTCAAATAACGGGATACTGCGAGACCAATCGAATCAAAACCAGGACCTAAATTCGCCGTGCTTGCTGGGACGACGATTTTTAACATCCCATCTTCTTTCATTGATGGACAACTCCTTGAATATGCTCAAACACAATCGCCTCATCATTCGGAAGTACGGTTGGTTCAATTTCCGCTGTTTCCATCGCAATTGCCGGATCTTTCAGCCCATTTCCTGTCAACACCGCCACAACGGTGCTTCCCTTTCTAATTTCATTCCGCTTCCGTTGCTTGATCACTCCCGCAATGGATGCGCAAGAAGCAGGTTCAGCAAAAATTCCTTCCTCCCGCGCAAGCAGTTTATACGCTTCTAAAATTTCCGCATCCGATACTTCATCGATTTTTCCATTTGATTCCGTTGCCGCTTGCACCGCTTTTTCCCAGCTTGCCGGATTGCCAATACGAATCGCCGTTGCGATCGTTTCCGGATGCTCAATCACTTGATTGCGGACAATCGCCGCCGCTCCCTCCGCCTCGAATCCGCGCATTTGCGGAAGACCAGTTTGTTTCGCCGCATGATACTCTTTAAATCCCTTCCAATAAGCGGTAATATTCCCGGCATTGCCGACCGGAATCGCAAGCACATCCGGCGCTTTGCCAAGCTGGTCGCAAACCTCGAATGCCGCTGTTTTCTGCCCCTCGATACGATATGGATTTACCGAGTTGACAAGGGTAATCGGGGCGATATCGCTAAGGCGGCGCACCATTTTTAACGCTTCATCAAAGTTTCCCTCAATCGCAAAAATTTCTGCTCCGTACATAACTGCCTGGGCTAGTTTTCCCATTGCAATTTTGCCATTCGGAATCACGACAATACAGCGCAACCCTGCTCTTGCCGCGTAAGCCGCAGCAGAAGCGGACGTATTGCCTGTCGAAGCGCAAATAATCGTATGGCTGCCCGCTTCTTTCGCCTTTGCGACCGCCATCACCATGCCGCGGTCTTTAAACGATCCCGTCGGATTTGCGCCTTCCACTTTTACGTACAATTCCACATCAAGCTTTTCCGATAGCCGTGGCAGCGGAATAAGCGGTGTATTTCCTTCGTTTAAAGAAAGCATCGGGGTATTTTCATTGATTGGCAAAAATTCACCGTACGCCTGCAACAGCCCTTTCCATGTCATTATTTTCCCTCTCCTTCAACGCGATACGAGCTCTTTACTTCATGAACAATTTCTAAATCACGCAATTGCTGTAAAATGTCCTCGTAATCTTTTTGTGACGCACGATGAGTAACGATTACGATTTCCGCAAGCCCATCTTCTTTTAAAGGCAATTGTAAAATTTTTTCGAAGCTAACACCGCGTTCAGAAAATAGTGCCGTAATTTTCGCAAACGCACCAACTTGATCTTTCACATGAATACGCAAAAAGTATTTCGAAAAAATTTCTGATGCGGATTTTAGCTGCTTTTCGTACTGCGGTGCAACGGCATTGCATCCGTTTACTCCCAATCTCATATTTTTCATGACGGCCACTAAATCAGAAACAACAGCAGTCGCTGTTGGCAAACTTCCCGCTCCAGGCCCATAAAACATCGTCTCGCCGACCGCTTCGCCATACACATATACCGCGTTGTATTCATCATTAACGGACGCAAGCGGATGGGAATCAGGAAGCAATGTCGGCTGGACGCTTACTTCTACTTTATTTCCATCACGCTTAGCAATGCCGATTAATTTCATCGTGTAACCGAGACGTTTGCTGTAGTTAAGGTCTTCTTCCGTAATCGATGTTATTCCTTTTACTTGAACATCATCTAAATCAATGTTCATGGAAAATCCGAGACGGGCTAAAATAGCCATTTTTCTTGCTGCGTCTAATCCTTCTACATCCGCGGTTGGATCTGCTTCCGCATATCCAAGCGCTTGTGCTTCTGCCAATACTTCTTCATAGGATGCACCGTATTTACACATTTTTGTTAAAATATAGTTTGTTGTTCCATTTACAATCCCCATCATTTTCGTAATGCGGTCCGAAGCAAGGCCATCAACAAGGCTGCGCAAAATCGGAATTCCTCCAGCAACACTTGCTTCATAAAATAAATCACAGTGATTTTCCACTGCCACTGCCAACAACTCTGACCCATACAATGCCATTAAATCTTTATTTGCCGTCACCACATGCTTGCCTTGCCGCAATGCGCGAAGCAAATATTGACGAGTTTCCTCGATTCCTCCCATTACTTCGATAATGACATCGATTTCTGGATCATCAATGACGTCTGTAACATTTGTTGTCAACAACGATGGTTCCACGCGCACGTCCCGTTTTTTATATATATCTCTTACAAGAATTTTTTTGATTTGCACCGGACAACCTACTTGATGCATCAGCCGTTCTTGATGATTTTCAATAATTTTTACAACACCGCTCCCAACAGTACCTAATCCTAATAAACCAACTAAGATTGGCTTTTCCATATTCCCCCGCCTTTCTGTATCTCCTGAATAAACATTTGTTTTTCTATAGTAGACATTATAAAAGATATTGCTTTGTTTTACAATGACTAAAATGACTAATTTTTATAATAAATATTGAAAACGTTTAATATCAAGTAAATTCGGATAATTTTTTACAAAAAATAGGCAGCCCTGCTTCATAGGACCGCTTTATCGTGAATTCCACTCTTTGTTTACAAGCGTTTCAGGCTGTTTTCCTTGCAACACGGCAATAATATTTCGGCTAGCTAATTCCATCATCTTTGTACGTGTTTCTCCCGTTGCACTTCCAATGTGCGGCAATGCAACAACGTTTTTTAATGTCAATAACGGATGGGAAGCGTCAATCGGTTCATGTTCAAATACATCTAATCCTGCTCCGGCAATTTCTCCGCTTACAAGCGCATCATATAAAGCTTGTTCATCAACGACCGCCCCTCTTGACGCATTGATAAATATCGCGGATTGTTTCATTTTGCGAAATGCTTCCCTGTTAAACATATGACGTGTCTCATTGGTTAACGGCGTTAAGCAAACAACAAAATCAGCGGTTGCCAATAACTCTTGAAACGAGCAATATGTCGCGCCAAGCTGCTTTTCTGCTTCTATGTTGCGGGAACGATTGTGGTACAAAATATTCATATCAAAACCGGCTGCCCGTTTTGCAACAGCCTGCCCGATTTTCCCCATGCCGACAATACCGATCGTTTTGTGATGGACATCCACACCAGCTAATAAAAATGGACTCCAGCTTTTCCATTTTCCTTCTTTGATAAATTGCGCTGCCTCCACTATACGGCGGGCGGCTGCCAACAACAAGGCAAACGTTAAGTCAGCGGTTGTATCTGTTAGTACATCGGGAGTATTGCAAACAGCAATTCCATATTTTGTCGCGGCCGGGACATCGATATTATCAAATCCGACCCCCATGTTTGCAACGACTTTTAACGATTTTCCCGCTTTTAATACCTCTTGATCAATGACATCCGATACCATTGTTAATAACGCATCTGCTTTTTTCGCCTCATTGATTAACACATCGCGAGAAACTGGTATATCGTCATGCGGCCACATCGCTACTTCGGCGATATCTTTGATCGGAGCGATAATATCATCGGGAAGCTTTCTTGTAATAAACACATATGGTCGACCCATAACGCTCACCTTCTTTTATGTATTTTTTTCTATCTTATCATAATTGCGCCATTATCATAAAAAAAAAACGATGATTCCGTGATCATCGCTATTATGATACGTGAGAAAACCAATCAATTTTCGGAAGATGAAGCCGGCGGTTCGACAGTCCGACAATATCCACAAATGACGCGAGAAATTGTTCATGCTCTCGGGAATGGTTGACAATATGACGTAACGTTTGTTCATATGCTTGTTTTTCTCTCTCTCCTTCTGATATATAATACCCTTCCACACATTCAAAATAATGAAGCGGGAAAAGAAGCCGTGCATAAATTAAGCGCCAGGCAAATGCCGATAACGGGGTGACCTGTTCATAGTCTCGAAAAAATTGCCGGATTCTTTCCACAGAAGCATTTTGTCTTTTTGTGTATATTTGCCGAACCCACTCCGCCAAATCTCTTGCACAATGATCATATACCCAATCCGTCGCTAACTTATGCTCCTTTCCCTCTATCCACTTTGCATCCGGCAACCGTTCATGGCAAAAAGTTGCATAGTCAATACCGACAGGCTCCTCATCTAACTCCGTATCCGCTACATATTGAATCGCATTTTCCGCCAAGCCAAGATAATATGGAAATGATTCAATAAAAAGACGATCAAACATAGTAGTAATTCCCATCTCTATTTTTCTTCTCCAAAATTGCTCCATCTGATCAAGGCGTGTTCCCCAAAATTCTTTCCATTGGCCTATCCGCCGACAATGAATAATCGAAATAGGACAAGTGCGGCCACGCTGATGAAATTTCGCTAATTCCCGACCAATCGAGATATTTCTTGCATATGGCGGAATGGACGTACGAACCATAACAATGGGCTGTCTGGCGTTGTAAGCAACCAGCTCTCCTGACTTGGTTGGAACAAACGATGCGACAGTGACATCTCCTTTCGATATCAAATAATGGCTCATTTTCTGCAATTCCTCTATTTCCGCTTCCGTACGCCCATGTACAGGAATAACGGTATAATATTGATTTTTGTATAGAAATGTATAATATCGTCCAATTTTCCCCATTCTTTCTGCCGAAATTTCGTATTCATGACGAATAAATTCTTGCATCACTTCTCTCCCTCCTTATAAAAGCAATATATGAATTCATTTGCAAAAAAATCTGTTTTTTCCCATATTTGCAAGCATCAAAGTTTACAGAAACGGCACATTTATGCCATGATAAACATATATAATAAAAAATAACTCCTTAAAGAAACAGGTGACGCCCATGAAAGAACCAATTATGAACAATCTTGAACAAACCGCCCGCCAATGGCTGGAAGAACGCGGGGTTACAATCAAAGACATCGCTGAACTTGTATATTATTTACAATCGAAATACCATCCAAATTTGAAACTAGAAGAATGTATTGAAAATGTGAACCGCGTGATTGCCAAGCGTGAAGTACAAAACGCGATACTCACTGGCATCCAGCTTGATAAATTAGCAGAAGAAGGCAAATTAGATGAGCCGTTGCAGTCTATTATTCAGCGTGACGAAGGTTTATATGGAGTGGACGAGATTTTAGCGCTTTCGATCGTAAACGTATACGGCTCCATCGGTTTCACCAATTATGGATATATTGATAAACAAAAGCCAGGCATTTTGAAATACTTAAATGATAAATCAACAGGAAAGTGCAATACGTTTTTAGACGATATTGTCGGCGCTATTGCTGCCGCTGCCTCAAGCCGCTTAGCCCATCGAGCGGCGAATGTGGAGTAAGCGGCGCTTTAGCGAAAAGAAAAAACGCCGCTCTTCGTTAGAGCGGCGTTTTTTAAATGCGATCCATCCATTCTTTTAGTGAATCGGCCGTATATGTTGGCTGTTTTTCATATCGTTGCAACAGTTCTTTTGTCGTTACTCCCGTATGGACAAGAAGCGTGTCCATTCCCGCATTCATTCCCGCCATAATATCGGTATCGTAGTAATCGCCGATCATTAATGTTTCCTCTCTCGGCACTCCCAACACTTTTAGCGCTTGTTCCATAATAATTTTTTCCGGTTTTCCAATAAAAATAGGCTGCACTTGGGTCGACACAGCAACAACAGCCGTGAGAGAACCGTTTCCCGGCAACAATCCTCGTTCTGTCGGAATCGCAATATCGGCATTTGTCGAAATAAACGTTGCGCCATTGCGAACGGCTAAACAAGCGATGGCAAGTTTTTCATATGTAATGCTTCTGTCAATTCCCATCACGACAAATTCAGCGTCTTCTTTCGCAAAAGTAAATCCTTTTTCTTCAAGAGCTGTGCGAATTCCTTCTTCACCAATCACGTAAACAGAAGCATCCGGTTTTTTTTCAAAAATATAGTTTGCTGTCGCTTGGCTTGTTGTAAACACATGTTCTTCTGTTGCTGGAACGCCGAATGACTGCAATTTCTCCGCCACTTGTGCCGGTGTGCGCGAGGAGTTATTCGTGACAAATAAATACGGAATGCCTTTTCGATACAGCTCTTTTACAAAATCACGAGCTTCCGCGATACATTCTGTTCCTCGATACATTGTTCCGTCTAAATCGATCAAATATCCTTTATACTTTTTCAACATCTTCACCTCTTTATTGATCATCACGTAACAAACTTATAAAAAGAAATGAAAAATGTCAAAAAGCAAGCACGCCCCAATACCCTCCCGACTGTATTCCATTTAGAAGCGGGGGGGCTTTACAAAGAAGTCTCCACGCAGAAGGAGAATATCTATTTCTATCCGATAAATGGAGTGGAAGTCTCCTTGGTACAAGTTAACATTGGAGACGTGTTTGCTAAACGATCCATCAATTGCGGAACGCGGACACGGGACCAAGCTCGTTTTCTAAATACGTGCGAATAGCGGATGGATATGCTTGCAGAGCTGGAAAATGTTTTTGCACTTCCTCAAGCAATTTTGCGTGGTCGACATTCGTATAATGATGAACAAGCATTTTCCGATAGCCAATGATCGCTTTTAATCCTTTTGCATCATCCGCCGTTATAACCCGTTCATCCGTTAAAATATCGATAATATCTTCGTAACTGCCTGGGTCTCTCATAATAAAACCATCGATCATCGCATTTCCGACATCTAAAATTGCTTCAATCACTAAATGAACAATACGCTCAAGAACAAGTTGAGACAATTCATCATCCCACGATGGCTTTTGTTTATAAATATGTAACAGCTTTTCCATATAACGTAATGTTTCTTCGATTTTATTGCGATCTACAAAGTACATCATTATTCCTCCTAGTATTTGTTTTTTTTATTGTACCATAATTATACGAATACGAGACATTTCTCATATCGTTTGTTATGATGGAAGTACGCACATTTCTTACTGGAGGGCGGAGTTTATGAACGAGCGTTTTTACTTATATGACGATACGGTCAATACGAAAACGCGTTTTGTCAGTTTTTTAGGAGAACGGCAACGATTTGATTTAGCCATTATCCAAACAGATCGTTTTTACGGAAAATATTTAGTCCTTGATTTGCAAAGCAACCGTTTTGCAATTATTGGACAAGACGATTTAGAAGAACCGGGATATTTGGAACATGCTTACCGCTTGAGTGAAGAAGATGCCAACGATTTACGATCATTTTTATACGAATGCATTTCATAGCTGCTTTCTCATTAGGGGACATTATAAATAATCCCCATCCTGAGGAAGGTGAAACAAATGCAGGAAAAGGAAAAGTATAGCGATTTTTCCACCGTGGAAAAACAGAAAAATTTTTTAACGGCCGAAGAATTTCCAGAAGGACCGTACGGTTCTCCGCGCCGCGCAAACGAACCAGTGCAAAACAAAAGCACCCCGTGGAAAAAGGGACAGCGTTACTATAGTGCTTTTAACTACGAATACAAATCATTCCACCAAGACATTCCAAGACAAGACCCTGGCGCGCATCCGCCGCACGATGACCCGCGGGAAAATGAACAATTCCCATACGGTCAAGCATAATAGTTGCGGCTATCCTCATAAAAAGGATAGCCGCGTTTTGTTTTATCGTTTTACCTTACGAAGCACAAAATACGCACAACCAAAATTGCAATATTCATACAAATATTCTGATAATGTGCTAATTTTCGTATCATATGTTGCTTTTTGGTTATGATCATCAAAAAATCCGCGCAAACGAAGTTGGTTGTATCCCCAGTCTCCCACAATATAGTCATACTTACTTAAAATATCTGCATATCGCGCACGAAACGCCTCTTCATTAAACGCATTTTTCACGTTTTCCACTAATTCATAACATATATTGTTAATGCATATCATCCTTTTCACCTTGCCTTTCCACTTTCATCATAAACGATGAAACGTTCCCAATCAATTACTGTTATCAAAGTTCATAAAGAGGAACATCCTGAAGGTGAAGGGGGTGTTTGCAATGAGAAAAACATTGCTTACGGTCACATTAGGTACAGCTGTAACATTAGCAGGCTGTGCGCAAATGGGACAAGATAACAATACCGATGTATATAAACGAAGCGGTAATACGATGAACGTCACCGATCGCAACGATTTATATAATGAAAGAGGAGTGCCAAACGGCGACGATGCACGAATGAACAATTTTGGCTATGTCCGCCATCAACAAAGCCCTGTTCGCGGTGATGCAAACTTATATAACAATATGCCAACGTTCAATCGCGAGCGCGCGGCTGATTTAATCAGCAAGCTTTGTACACAACTGCCGAACGTTAAGGATGTCGCCACATTAGTAACAGACGAAGAAGTATTGATCGTTTATGATACAGATACAAAAAATCGTCAGGAAACAGCAGACCAAGTAAAAAAGACAGCTCTTTCTGTCGTTCCGCGCTATTATCATGTCTATGTGGCTGATGATCCAAGCCTCATGAAAGATATCGAGCGCTTTGGACGTTTAGATTCCAACAGCCGAAATATCGATCAAATTATCGATGCAACGATTCAAAGAATGCTGAAATATCCGCAAGGCCGCAAACTAAGTGACGGGGAAAACGAAAATGGGGAAATGATTAACGAAACAAACGACCGTCTTGATCGTGACTTCCATGATGGTACGCCAAAGCCTGCAAAAATGAACCGATAACCTGAGAACAGAAAAACGGTCTGTCTTCATCTCGATGAAGGCAAGACCGTTTTTTACACACGTTTTACGCTTTCATCTGCCGTGCTGCCGAAGCCGCATTTACTTGTTCGTCTGCATGATAAGAAGAGCGAACGAGCGGACCAGCTTCGCAATGAGTAAATCCTTTGCTTAATGCGATTTCTTTTAATTCTCTAAATTCGTCTGGATGGTAATATTTCACTACTTTCAAATGCTTTTTCGTTGGCTGTAAATATTGGCCGATCGTTAAAATATCCACATGATTGGCGCGCAAATCATCCATTGCCTCAATAATTTCTTCTTTTGTTTCCCCAAGGCCGACCATAATACTCGACTTGGTTGGAATGTCCGGCTGCAATTCTTTCGCGCGGCGCAAAAATTCAAGCGAGCGCTCATATGTCGCGCGTGCGCGCACTCTTGGCGTTAATCGGCGAACCGTTTCAATATTATGGTTTAAAATATCTGGACGTGCATCCATTAATGTTTTTAAGTTCTCATATACTCCACCCATATCGGAAGGAAGCACTTCAATCGTCGTAAATGGATTTTTGCGGCGGATGGCACGGACCGTTTCCGCAAATACAGCCGCTCCTCCATCTTTCAAGTCATCGCGAGCGACAGCAGTGACAACAACGTGTTTTAAGTTCATAAGGCGAACCGATTCGGCAACACGTTCCGGCTCTTGCCAATCTAGTTCCGTTGGTAATCCTGTTTTTACCGCGCAAAAGCGGCACGCACGAGTACATACGTTCCCTAAGATCATAAATGTTGCCGTTCTTCGTACCGCCCAACATTCATGAATGTTTGGGCATTTTGCTTCTTCGCATACGGTATGTAACCGGTTTTCACGCATCAATTTCTTTAAGCCAGTATAATTTTCATTTGTATTCAGCTTTATTTTTAACCATTCCGGTTTGCGAAGGTGCTCTTCATTTGTTGCCATTGTTCTCACTCCAATAGTTTTATTTATATTTTTCATTATAAAAAAAACAGCAAATAAACACAAAGAAATTAGTCACACCTCACTTTCCGCATTTTAACATTTATGAAATAAGCGAATCTCCTCAAACTAAATAAAGGAGATGAATGGAAAGGGGTAGAAGTATGTGTACCGATTTATATTTGGCATTGTAATGATGATAATTATATTCACGACACCAAAAATCATATTTGGCCAAGAAAAATTCGATGAAGAAGAGATTTATCAGAAACGAATGGAGTTATACAAAAAAGCAGAAGCAGCCTCGCTGATCCCTTGGTATTATTTTGCGGCGATTGATCAATATGAACGGAACGTCCGTCAAGTGCGCCGTGATTTGCCTAAACCTACCGGCGTACTTGGCATCTATATCAAACCGGAAATTTGGGCGGGGCCTTTAAATAAAAACCCTCATGATACCAATCCGTTTACGATTTCGCAATTTGGCGGTTTTGGTATGGATGGAAACGGAGACGGTGTCGCCGATCCGACAGATGATGAAGATGTTATTTTTGCTATGGCACGCTTTCTTCAATCGTATGGAATCGATCATAAACATATAAAAATGGCCCTTTGGGACTATTATCAGCGAAGCAAAACGGTTGATTTAATTTTAGGCAAAGTAAAAATTTACAAAAAGTATCAGACGTTAAAGTTAGATGATCATGTATTCCCGCTTCCGCTTCATGCGAATTACAGCTATCGGGATACATGGGGTGACAAAAGAGGTTGGGGAGGACGCCGCATTCATGAAGGGACGGATATTTTTGCCAGCTACGGTGTCCCTGTACGATCGACTTGCTATGGAATCGTGGAATTAAAAGGATGGAATAACTATGGAGGATGGCGTGTAGGTATTCGTGATATTAATAACACTTATCACTATTTTGCTCATTTAAATGGATTTTCCCCTAACTTACGTGAAGGACAAATCGTGGAACCAGGAACCATTATCGGCTCGGTCGGCAGTTCGGGCTACGGCCCGCCAGGGACGGCTGGAAAATTTCCACCGCATCTTCATTATGGAATGTACAAAGATAACGGATATACGGAATGGTCTTTCGATCCGTATCCTCACCTGAAGGCGTGGGAACGTGCGGAAAAACAAAAGAAAAAATAAGGAGGTCGGAATGAAACACCGACCTCCTTTTCCTCTACATACCACTATCCGTTTTGTCTTGCTTTTCTTACCGCATGAATAATGCTTGCCGCTAAACCTCCCCAAATGACGACGATACCAACAACCATCATGACAACCGCACTTGTTTCCATCTATCTTAAACCCCCTTGCTTTCCGTCTGGTGCGTTTCTCTGACAGTAGAACCGTGCCATTGCTTGAATGAAAGCAAGATTCCGATTGCAATGACAGCAAGCGCGACAACCCAGCCGAACGACGTAACAAACCAAGTTTCGTATCCTGAGTAATTTTCTTTAATATTTGTCCGAATGTTATCCACCATCATATATCCTAACACAAGCGGCGTGATGACGCTTAAGCAAACTTTCCACCAGGCACCGAGCATAATATCGGAAACGCTGTTCGCATGCTCTTGCAAGTTATTAAGCTCGCGCACAACCCAAGCAATTACAACAACCTCAACAAGTCCCGCCAACGCAATGCCAAAGTTGTTAATAAAGTAATCAACGACATCTAACAAATATAAACCGCCATGCGACGCAAAGAAAAGAGATAATAACGCCGCAACGCCTCCTCCAAACAATACCGATTTCGTACGGGAAACACCAAACTTTTCCTGAATCCCGGCAATATACGTTTCGCAAATCGAAATGAGAGATGTTAGTCCCGCAAGCGTTAACGATAAGAAAAAGAGAACACCGAAAAAGGCATTAAGCGTCGGAAACTCGTTAATAATTTTCGGAAACACTACAAATGCTAATCCGACACCGCTGCTTACCACTTTATCCACCGTTACCCCTTGTTGTTGCGCTAAAAAGCCAAGAGCACTAAATACTCCAATTCCAGCCAACAATTCAAATCCAGAGTTTGCAAATCCCGTAATAAACGCGTTATTTGTTAAATCTGATTTTTGTGGAAGATAACTGGCATACGTGACCATAATAGCAAAAGCAATGGATAAGCTAAAGAAAATTTGTCCATACGCGGCAATCCAAACTTTTCCGCTCATAATTTGGTCCCAATCCGGTTTAAAGAACACGTTTAATCCTTCTAATGCCCCATCAAGCGTAACCGCGCGAATAACAATGATAAGGAAAAGAACAACAAGCGTTGGCAAGAAAATTTTGTTTGCCAATTCAATTCCTTTTTTAACGCCTTTATAGAGCACACCTAACGTAACAATCCAGACAATCACCAGCGGAATAAGTACATTAAGCGAAATTCCTCCTAATTGACCCGGTTTATCCGCTAAATGCAAATAATTTTTAAAAAGAAAACTTTCTGTATCTTCTCCCCACTTTAAATTAAAGGAAAATACCGTATAAGATAATGCCCATGCAATAACAACGGAATAATACGTAGAAATAACAAACGAAATAAGCACTTGCCACCAGCCAATCCACTCCGCGTTTTTATGAATGCGGGAAAGCGATAGGGGCGCAGAACCTCGGTATTTATGACCGATGGCAAATTCCATCACTAACAACGGAATCCCTGCAGTAAGCAAAGCGAATAAATACGGGAAAAAGAATGCTCCGCCGCCATTTTCATAAGCGACCCCAGGGAAACGCCAAATGTTTCCGAGCCCGATCGCAGAGCCAGCTGCTGCTAAAATAAACCCTGCGCGCGTTCCCCATTGCTGTCGATTCTCCATTTACAGTCCCCCCATTTTTTGTAGAATAATATAATTTTTTATTTTCTGATTTATCTGTCTTTTATAAGTATAGTATACTTTCTATTAGTCGAGAAGTCAAAGCAATATTAGACTTCTATGTTTGTTATTTCCATGTAGGAAAAAACAATGGCAACTTGTCCTATATTACAAAACTTTTTTTCTTCTTTACATAAAATAAGTGACGCCCATGATATGACATGCTTATTACGCCGTAACCCGAGCCGGCGAACATATAAAAAATCTTCACCGACCCGGCAGGCGACCGAAAAACGTTAAGCTAATGAGAAGGCACTTTAAAAGATGGGTTGACATTGCCGCCATTATTATAAAATTCCGGAACCTCTCCTTGAATCACATGCATCGCAATCGGAATTTTTGTTGAGACGGTTGCAGCTTTTGCTGAAAACGGGATTACTACTTGAATATCTACGGAAACGTGAATATCCACTTCAATTAACACGTTATTAATCCCAAACGGCTTAATTTCTTTTGTTACATCCGATAATACATTACCAATAATTTGAAATTGGACAGGAACATGCGGCCCGAGATTGCCAAGGAGTGAATTATTGGTGACTTGGCCAATTGGAATATAATAAATAATTCCGCTATTTTTCCTTTTTTCCGGTTCGGCGTCAGGAAGTTCGAGTTCTTCAATCTTTCCTTCCGTTGCCGCTTTTAAACTTTGCATTACATAGTCGTCCGTATTTGCTAAAATTCGATTTACAATGACTGCATTAAAATCCACCGAAGCAATTTTACCATTTTCATCTTTCTGTACTGTAATTAAATCACTCATTTCCGGATTGTCTTTTAAAAACTGTTGTTCAATTGCATTATTAATGACTAAATTGGCAATTCGTTTCGTTTCCTTTTCAGCAATTTCCATTAAAACTGGTTCGATCCTTTTATTCACAATCCAAAGACTGAGAGCTGTGGAAAACATAAAGAAAACAAATGTCAATAAAAATACATATCGAAAGGGAAGCGGGCCTCTTCTCGGAAAGCGTGCGGGAAATCTAGGCAAAATAAAATCCCTCCTTTACAAGCTATATGTATGCTTGAAAGGAGGGAGATAACGCAAATTGTTATATAATTTTTTACCGCATCTTCAACAAAGCATCTTTTCCTTTCATACCGACCGTAATTCCCAACTCTTCAGCAGCTACTGTCACCGATTCTAAAGGCGCTTCAAGCAGTTGTTCAATCGTGCGGACCCCGACCGCCCTTCCAGCGACAATTCCACGGTCGCGCAGCTTCTCATTCAATAGCGCCACATCGAGCGCGCCGCACATAATGTACCCTTTTTCACTTGCTACGGCAAGCAAATTCGTCTTTGGTAATTGAACGGAAATAGCAATAAATGGATAATGATCGATCGTAATAGGAGTTACGTTGATCATGATAAAGCCACACTCCTTTCCCTACTTTAATGTATGAAATAGGGAAGGAAATGTGCTTATTTTTGGTTTGCTAATTTCCATGCCAAAACATCCCGTAAAAATTCCGGCATATAATATTCTTTTTTCGAAGCGCGTTGGATTTGGGGATAAAAATTTCCGATCGCAAACATATCAATCGTCGCCACATCATATAGTTGATCTGGATTTAATGGCTTGCCGTTAATCATAATGTGGCGAATATGTTCGGATCCATCTTTACTCGTTTCTGTTTCCAGTTCGACTCCATCATATACCATTTGCCCCATCACCTTGCCACGAAAACCAAATCCTTTAAATTCTAAGTATTTCATTCTTTCTGTATTTGCTTGTAAAATAATTTCCTTTAATTCTGCGCCCCGAAGCTGCACTTTACACGGGTTGATCGGATGCGGACAAATACGGTGTAAATCTTTTTTTGTTACTGCTCCTTTGTAAAGCGGCTCTAACAGGACACCTGCATTTACCATGCCGATTTCCGCTTTACACCATTCTTTAAGTGCTGAAGCGAGCAATTCGGCAAACGGAGACGGCGAAAACCATTGTAACGGCAAGTCTTCTTTCAATTCTGCGACTTGTTCCGCTTCCAATGTTGCTAAACTTTGCTGTTCTAATAACGATAAGGTGCGCTTCGTTTTCTCCAAATCCGGCAGACTTTTTACATCCACAACGGTAGCTAATGCTTTATATGTATGATCACTTTCCCCGATTTCTAACTTCACTACTCCAATAAACTTTCCATATTTCCCGGCTCCACACAATAATGTTTGATTAATCCTTTTTCCCTCTGGAAATAAATGATGGGTATGCCCTCCGAGGATAATATCAATTTCTGGTATCGTCTGAGCAATTTTTTCGTCCTCGTTGATTCCCAAATGCGATAATAAAATGACAAGATCCGCTTGTTTTTTCACTTCTGCCGCAATGTTTTCCAACATCTCAAGAGGCGGCGTCACTTTCCATCCTAATAACTCGTAAGATTTAGCGAAATAAGCCGTTAGTCCAATCACGCCAACACGAAACGTATCAGAAATAGGAATAATATAGTACGGATGCGCCCAAGAAGGACGTGTCCCGTCTTTCTTAAATAAATTGGCGACAATGACTGGAAAGCGGGCGTTTTTGTATAATGCATTTAGTTCCTCATAGTCAAGGGTAATTCCTTCATTGTTCCCAATCGTTACCGCATCATAATGAAGTTCATTTAATAAATCAACATTTGCTTTTCCCCTTGTTGCTTCCGTAATCGGATGAAAGCGATCAATAAAATCCCCAATATCAAACAACAACATCGTTTCGTTGTTTTTTTCATGCTTTTGTCTTTGTTCACATAAAAAATAGGAAATTTTCGGCCAATATTCAAAATGGCTATGCACATCGTTCGTATGGTATACATATACTGTCCGTTTCAACGAGCCTCCCCCTTTATGAAAAGCTTTCATAAATAAGACGGATTCCTAAAAGAACAAGCACTAGGCGCAAGACGATGACCACTGTTTTACTGCGAAGCCGTTTATTAATGAAAGCACCTGTTTTCGCTCCAAACCAAACACCCGGAATTAGAGCAAGCGCAAATAGCCATTGTACATTCCCCATAAAAATATGTGTAAGCGAGCTGACAAGTGACGACAAAAAGATCATAAACATCGAAGTCGCTACCGCAACATGAGGCGGAAAGAAAAATAAAATCATCATCGCCGGCACCATTAATGAACCGCCGCCGATGCCAAAAATCCCCCCAAAAAAACCAACGATGAAAGAGATGACAATAGCTACGATCGGATTATATCCATACGTCACCGTTTCCCCTTCATTCGTTGTGTAAGTGCGGGTAATTTTAAATGTTTTTCGTTGTGAACGTACTGAAGCATTTTTGCTGAAAGATAAAAAAAACGATACAGCGATTAAAAAAAGCCCAAAATAGAAAGAAAAATGCTCAAGGCTCAACTTATTATTCATCCACGCGCCAATGATCGCTCCAGGGCCGCTTCCGATAAAAAATAAAAGGCCGCTTTGATAATCAACCATTTTTTCTTTCATATAGGATAATGTTGATGATAGTCCGTTAAAAATAATGACGACGAGCGAAGTGCCGACAGCCGCTTGCGGGGTGACATGCGGCAACCAATGTGTAGCGCCTAAAAACAGCAAAGATGGCACGATGATCACTCCGCCGCCTAAACCGACTAAACTTCCGATCGTTCCCGCTAAAAAGCCGACAATGACTAGCAGCACATACTCCATATTCTCATCTCCAATAACTAAAATAAATCAAGCTGGCGCGGCGCTAAATCCGTATATTCAATGCCAAGCAAACGGATCAATTGCTTCGCATTATCCGCAGCATCTCCGCCGGAATTGTTGTTAAACAATACGTAAATATCCTTTGTCTTCGTTTTTAATGTTTCAATATGCGCCACCCATTCGCGCAATTCTTCTTCCCGATACCGATATAAATATCTTACAGCCCGCCAATTTTCTCCGCTTGTCGCTTTATTCCACCCATATACATTACGCCCATGCAAACGAATGAGCGTTTTTTCTGCATTTGTAGGATATAACACGGTCGGAATGGAACCTTCCCCAGCTTGCGGCTCATCGCAAATGCTATGAATCCATCCTTCGTCTGTCATAAACTGTAATGTTTTCGCATAAAAGCGGGGGGAAAACCATGAACGATGGCGAAACTCAAGCGCTGCCGGAACTTCTTTCATTTGCGCCTTGCACCAACGCAAATACATTACATGCTCACGGCGGCAATCAAACCATGGCGGAAATTGAAACAACACCATCGCTAGCTTTCCTGACTGGATAAACGGCTCAATCGAGTCTAAAAAAGCAGCAAACATCTCTTCCTTGCTCGAATACGGAATCGGGCCTCGCTCATGTCCCGTCATTCCTTGGTATGCTTTCACGACAAAGCGGAACGAATTCGGTGTTTCATGAATCCATTTCTCGACATTTTGGCGCGGCTGAATCGCATAAAAATACGAATCCACTTCTACAGTGGGAAAATGTGCGGCGTATTCTTGCAGCTTATCTTTCGCTGCAAGACCAGGAGGATATAAGCTATCGTGATCTCCCCAACCTGTTAATCCGATATAAATCATACGTATCACCTAGCTTCATCAGGCTATGAATAATGTTTAATTTATTCAAACATAACTCATCGCACATTTGCCACAATGGATGCATTCGTTTGATGTAATGCTGTTCCACTCTGGTCACAAGCAATGATTTCCCCTCCTTTCATAAGAATGAAATAACAGGATAATATAACATATTTTCATCATAAGCTTATTGTCAAGACCGATTATTTTTTGCTTTAACACTTACATTTATTTTAACTATATCACAATGGCAAAAAATTTGAGAACAATAGAGGTATGTACAACCAAAAATGTGAAAACCATCCATTCACCATAGGCAAATGGATGGTTTTTAAAAAACGATCAACCGATCGAGCCTTCCATCTCGAATTTGATAAGCCGGTTCATTTCCACCGCATATTCCATTGGAAGCTCTCTTGTAAATGGCTCGATAAAGCCCATGACAATCATTTCTGTCGCTTCTTGTTCAGAGATACCGCGGCTCATCAGATAGAACAATTGCTCCTCGGATACTTTTGACACTTTCGCTTCATGCTCGAGCGAAATGTTGTCATTTAAAATTTCATTATACGGGATCGTGTCGGATGAAGATTGGTTATCCATAATGAGCGTATCGCATTCAATATTCGAACGCGATCCTGACGCTTTGCGGCCAAAGTGAACGATACCGCGATAAGTCACTTTTCCGCCTTGTTTAGAAATCGACTTCGATACGATGGTCGATGATGTGTTTGGCGCAAGATGAATCATTTTTGCACCAGCGTCTTGATGCTGTCCTTTTCCGGCAAGCGCAATCGATAATGTCAAGCCGCGTGCACCTTCTCCTTTTAAAACAACTGCTGGATATTTCATCGTTAATTTGGAACCAATGTTTCCGTCGATCCATTCCATCGTTGCGTTTTCTTCACAAACCGCGCGTTTCGTTACAAGGTTAAACACGTTGTTCGACCAGTTTTGAATGGTCGTATAACGGCAGTACGCATCTTTTTTGACGATAATTTCAACAACGGCACTATGAAGCGAAGCAGTTGTATAAATTGGCGCGGTACATCCTTCTACGTAATGAACGTGCGCCCCTTCATCAACAATAATTAACGTACGTTCAAATTGTCCCATGTTTTCCGAGTTAATGCGGAAATATGCCTGCAACGGCGTTTCTACTTTCACGCCTTTTGGCACATAGATGAACGAACCGCCCGACCACACCGCCGAGTTTAACGCAGCAAATTTATTGTCCGTAGGCGGCACAACTTTTGCAAAATACTCACGGAAAAGGTCTTCGTTTTCTTTCAACGCAGAATCCGTATCTTTAAAGATAACACCAAGTTTCTCCAAATCTTCTTTCATATTATGGTAAACAACTTCTGATTCGTACTGTGCCGATACTCCTGCTAAATATTTTTGTTCCGCCTCAGGAATTCCGAGCTTATCAAATGTCGCTTTAATTTCTGCCGGTACTTCATCCCAAGAACGGCCCGATTTTTCCGTCGGTTTTACGTAGTACGTAATTTCATCAAAATCTAAACTCGATAAATCGCCACCCCATTGTGGCATTGGTTTGCTGTAGAAAATATCTAACGCTTTTAAACGGAATTCAAGCATCCATTGCGGCTCATTTTTCATGCGGGAAATTTCTTCGACCACTTCCCGTGTCAACCCGCGTTTTGCGCGGAATACCGATACGTCTTTATCGACGAAACCATACTTATATTCGCCGATTTCTGGCGCTTTTTTCGCCATGCGGTTTCACCCTCCTTTTTTCTTCTTGCCATTAATGACGCTGGTGCAACCCTTTTTCCATTGCTTTCCATGCCAATGTCGCACATTTAATACGGGCCGGAAACTTCGAAACGCCTTGAAGTGCCACAATATCACCTAAATCAACAGAGTCATCATGTTCTTTCCCCTGCATCATATCGGAAAATATATTGGCTAGCTTCAACGCTTCTTCCACCGTTTTTCCTTTGATCGCCTGCGTCATCATCGAGGCTGATGACATCGAAATGGAGCAGCCTTCTCCCTCAAACTTCACATCCACAATTTTCCCGTCTTCGACTTTCATCGTTAGATGAATACGGTCACCACAAGTCGGATTATTCATATCAATATCTACACTGTTTCCCTCTAAAACACCACGATTTCTTGGATTTTTATAATGATCCATAATCACTTGTCGATAAAGCTGATCTAAAGGATTATTAGAAGACATGACCAAAATACTCCTTTGTTTTCTGTAATGCGACTACGAGTTGATCGATTTCTTCCTTTGTATTATAGAGGTAAAAACTTGCACGCGCTGTAGCTGTTACGTTTAACCATTTCATTAACGGTTGGGCGCAATGGTGACCGGCGCGGACGGCGATCCCTTCCGCGTCAAGGACGGTTGCCACATCATGCGGATGAACTCCTTCTATGTTAAACGTCACTAATCCTCCGCGATGTTTTGGACCATAAATCGTGATCCCTTCTATCGCGGACAACTGTTCTAAAGCGTACTGGGCAAGTTCCTGCTCATGTGCAGCGATATTATCTAATCCGATTTCTTCAAGGAAGTCGATTGCCGCTCCTAAACCGATGGCTCCCGCAATAATTGGAGTACCGCCTTCGAATTTCCACGGAAGCTCTTTCCATGTCGATTCGTACAGGCCGACGAAATCAATCATTTCGCCGCCAAACTCTACCGGTTCCATCTTCTCTAATAATTCCCTTTTACCATATAATACGCCAATTCCTGTCGGACCGCACATTTTATGCCCAGAAAACGCCAAAAAATCACAATCTAGATCTTGAACATCGATTTTCATATGAGGAGCGCTCTGCGCGGCGTCCACTACGATGACAGCGCCATGTTTGTGGGCGATTTTTGCAATTTCTTTTACTGGGTTAATCGTTCCTAAAACGTTGGAAACATGTACAATAGCGACAATTTTTGTATTGGATGTGACCGTCGCTTCTACATCTTTTAGGTCGATCGTTCCATCTGGCTGAAGCGGAATATACTTTAATGTGGCTCCCGTATGTTTAGCGACTTGCTGCCATGGAATAATATTGCTATGGTGCTCCATGTACGTGATGACAATTTCATCGCCTTCTTGTAAATTAGCGCGGCCATAGCTCGCTGCAACCATATTTAACGCCGTTGTCGTTCCTCTTGTAAAAATGATTTCTTGTGTGGACTTCGCATTAATAAACCGTCGTACCTTTTCACGTGCTCCTTCATATGCGTCCGTCGCTTTCGTACCAAGCGTATGCACGCCGCGATGGACATTTGAATTGTACTGGCGATAATAGTGATCAATCGCTTCAATGACGGGAAGAGGTTTCTGTGATGTCGCAGCGTTGTCAAGATATATAAGCGGCTTCCCGTTTACTTCTTGGTCCAAAATCGGAAACAGCTGCCGAACCTCTTTCGTATTCATGACTGCACTTTCCTTTCGATTACTTCAATAAGTTGTTTTTTCACACTTTCAATCGGAATAGCCTCTACAACAGGAGCTAAAAATCCATGAATGATAAGACGTTCTGCCTCATGTTTCGGAATACCGCGGCTCATTAAATAATATAGCTGCGTAGGATCAACGCGGCCGACCGATGCAGCATGTCCTGCCATTACATCGTCTTCGTCAATTAATAAAATAGGGTTCGCATCTCCACGCGCTTTTTCGCTTAGCATTAGAACACGCGATTCTTGCTGCGCGTTCGATTTAGAAGCGCCATGTTCAATTTTTCCAATTCCGTTAAAAATCGAAGTCGCGCTGTCTCTCACAACACCGTGTTTTAAAATGTAGCCTTCCGTATGTTTACCATAATGAACAACGCTTGTCGTAAAGTTTTGTACTTGCTCTCCTCGACCGACAACGACCGTTTTCGTATCGCCGAAAGAACCGTCACCTATTAAGCGGGTAATGTTTTCAGAAACTGTATCTCCATTGTTCATTAAACCGAGCGCCCACTCAATGCGGCCATCACGGGCAGCGATACCGCGGCGGTTTACATAGGTTGTAATACCTTTTGCCAAGTTATCCACCGCAGCAAAAAACACACGAGCATTCGTGTTGGCAAACACTTCGGCGACAATATTGACAACTGCTTTGCTAGTTTCTTTTACGGAAATATAGTTTTCCACATAAACAACCCGGCTATTATCTTCCGCTACAACGATGACATGATTAAATAATGCGATATCATCATTTTCTTGAATATAAACAGCTTGAAGCGGAACATCCACTACAACATTTTTCGGCACATATACGAACACACCGCCGTTAAGTAGCGCAGCATGCAACGCCGTTAAACGATGCTCGTCAATTTTCACGCCATCTTTCATCAAATATTTTTGCAACAAATCCCCATGCTCACGTGCTGCTGTGAAAATATCAGTGAAAATGACGCCTTTTGCTTTCAACTCATCCGATAGAGATAAATATGCTGGTGTATGGTCGCGTTGGACATATAAGTTTTTCGTTCCCTCTCCTGCTTCAATAAGCGCCTTTACTGCTTCAGGCAATTCATCTAATGAAGCAAACGGCGCGCTTTCCACTACATGATTAGCAAATTGTGTGAAATTCCATTTGTCAATTTTTGTTTTATCCGGCTTTGGCAGCGGCAACTCTTCTGCTTTAGCAAGAGCTTGTAAGCGAAGCTGTAAAAGCCAGTCCGGTTCGCCGCGTCCGCTGGAAAATGAGCGCACATATTGTTGGTCGAATGGTATTTTTGTTCCTGTCGTCATAATATAATACTCCTCCTAACGCTTACGCTTCTTGCTCAACCGTTTCATCTTCAATGCCAAGTTCTTTTTTAATCCAATCGTATCCTTCCGCTTCAAGACGTTGTGCCAACTCCGGACCACCGGATTTTACGATACGCCCTTGCATCATGACATGCACATAATCCGGTGTGATGTAGTTTAGTAAACGCTGATAGTGCGTAATGATCAAACAGCCGAATTCGCTGCTGCGCATTTCATTAATTCCTTTTGAAACAATTTTTAATGCATCAATATCAAGACCGGAGTCGATCTCGTCCAAAATCGCGATTTTCGGTTCAAGCATCATTAATTGAAGAATTTCGTTGCGTTTTTTCTCTCCGCCGGAGAATCCTTCATTTAGATAGCGATGCGCCATATCTGGATTCATTTCGAGAAATTCCATTTTTTCGTCAAGTTTGCGGATAAATTTCATTAAAGAAATTTCATTTCCTTCGCCAAGACGAGCGTTAATGGCGGCACGAAGAAAATCCGCATTCGTTATGCCGCTAATTTCGCTTGGATATTGCATCGCCAAAAATAAACCGGCGCGTGCACGTTCATCCACTTCCATCTCCAACACGTTTTGCCCGTCTAATGTAATGCTTCCTTTTGTTACTTCATATTTTGGATGTCCCATAATCGCCGACGATAACGTTGATTTTCCCGTTCCGTTCGGACCCATAATCGCGTGAATTTCTCCGCCTTTTACTTCTAAATTCACACCTTTTAAAATTTCTTTTCCTTCAACGGATACGTGAAGATCTTTAATTGTTAACACTGCCATGAAGAATACCTCCAATTTTCACTAAAAATTGTGTATATCATTGACTTACTTGTCTTTCCATTCTCATTTTATTCTCATTACAATCTTATAACAAATGAAAAGTATTAGCAACCTTTTGAAGAGAATATCACTATGTTCATAGTGAAAAATATTTTGATCAAGATTGTTTTATAAAAATAACGGAAGCGGACCGCTTCCGTTATTTTATTGCGCTGCTGGAATGACAGCACCTTTATATTTTTCTTTAATAAAGTCTTGAATTTCTTTCGACTGTAACACTTCGACAAGCGTTTTAATTTCTTTGCGGTTTTCATCGCCTTTGCGTACAGCGATAATATTGACATATGGGTTATCTTTCGGCGACTCAACAGCAATTGGATCTTTCGCAGGATCTAATCCCGCGTCAAGCGCATAGTTGGCGTTGATGAGCACAGCATCGCCTTCGCCGTTTTTATAAATTTGCGGCAGCAATCCTGCTTCCACATCCGCTTCAAATTTTAAATGTTTTGGATTTTCCACAATGTCTTTGACCGTAGCTTTTGTTTTATCGATACCTTCTTTTAATTTAATTAACCCTTTTTCTTGCAGCATCGATAAAATGCGACCATGGTCTGCAACAGAGTTGCTCATGATGATCGTCGCACCGTCTGGCAATTCTTCGAGGCTTTTATATTTTTTCGAGTAAAGACCGATTGGCTCAATATGAATGCCGCCAGCGTTGACAAAGTCATATCCATGTTCTTTTTTCTGTGCTTCTAAATATGGAATGTGTTGGAAATAGTTGGCATCAATTTCTTTATCTGCTAACACTTTGTTTGGTAAAACATAATCTTGGAATTTAACAATTTTTAAGTCAATGCCTTTTTCTTTTAAAATCGGTTGTGCTTTTTCTAAAATTTCTGCATGCGGGACATTGGAAGCTCCAACCACTAATTTTGTTAATTTCCCTTCTTTTTTGCCACCATCAGCGTTGTTATTGCCTCCGCATGCTGCCAAAGCCAACACAAGAACGATGGCAAATAATGCACTAATCCATTTTTTCATATTGATCTTCCCCCTTTTATCGTTTATCTATTTTGGAAGTGACAAAGTCACCGATAAACTGAATGACAAAGACAATCACCAAAACTAGAACGGTGGCGACAAACGTCACATCATTATGGCTGCGCTGAAATCCTTCAAGATACGCTAAGTTGCCAAGGCCGCCGGCGCCAACGACCCCTGCCATCGCTGTATATCCAACTAAAGCAATTGCAGTGACGGTAATTCCAGATACAAGAGCAGGCAATGACTCTGGAAGAAGCACTTTCCAAATAATCGTGGCCGTTGTCGCTCCCATCGCTTTGGCCGCTTCGATGACACCTTTATCAATTTCGCGAAGCGCAATTTCCACCATTCTCGCGTAAAATGGCGCCGCTCCAATAATGAGTGCTGGCAATGCCGCATTTGCGCCAAGAATCGTTCCGACAACGAATTTCGTAAACGGGATTAACAAAATAATTAATATGATAAATGGGATGGAACGAAAAATGTTAACGATAGCGGCGATGATCATATTCGCCAGGCGGTTTTCCCATAAGTTTCCCTTTGACGTTAAAAATAAAAGCAGTCCAAGAATCGTTCCTAATATAAATGTTGCAACGACAGAAATTCCTGTCATATAAAGCGTTTCAACGGTCGCTGCCCAAATCATATCCCACTCTACATTTGGTAAGAGGTTAGCGAGCATCCGTAATCACCTCCACCGCCACTTGCTGCTTTCGAATATAATCGATCGCACGGGCAACTTCCTCTTTCTCTCCATCCATATGAACAAACAGCACACCGTAAGCGCCTTGGTGGGTTTGCGAAATTTTTCCTTGAAGAATATTCGCATCAACTTGAAATTGGCGAACAACGTTAGCAATCAGCGGCTGTTCCGTAACCTCTCCAACAAACGTCAATTGAAAAACCGTTCCTTTTGGATATTTATCGAGTAAATGCGCAATCGTTTCTTTCGTTTCCTCCGGTTCGATGACCTGCTGTACAAACCGTTTCGTAATCTCCTGCTTTGGCTGCCGGAACACTTGCAGCACTTCTCCTTGTTCAACAATTTTTCCGTTTTCCATCACTGCAACGCGGTTGCAAATTTTACGAATCACGTGCATTTCATGGGTAATTAATACAATTGTCAATCCTAAACGCTTATTAATATCCACCAAAAGTTCCAAAATGGAATCGGTTGTCTGCGGGTCTAGCGCGGATGTCGCCTCATCGCACAATAACACTTTTGGATTGTTCGCCAAAGCGCGCGCGATGCCGACGCGCTGCTTTTGCCCGCCGCTAAGCTGTGACGGATAGGCGTTTTCTCTTCCTTGCAAACCTACAAGCTGAATCAACTCGTCTACTCGTTTTTTCCGCTGTTCTTTCGGTACACCGGCAATTTCTAATGGAAACGCAATGTTTTCGCGAACCGTTCTTGACCATAATAAATTAAAATGCTGAAAAATCATTCCGATTTCCTGACGGGCCTTTCGCAATTCCTTTCCTTTAATATTAGCAATATCCCGTCCAGCGACAATGACTTTCCCTTTGGTCGGTTTTTCCAATCCGTTAAGGAGACGGATTAACGAACTTTTTCCCGCCCCGCTATATCCGATGATTCCGAAAATTTCGCCTTCTTTAATTTGCAAAGAGACATTATCCACTGCTGTTACAGATCCATTGGCCGCTTCATATATTTTTGTCACGTTTTCTAATGTAATCATGCACATTTCCACCTTCCCTCATGTAAAAGACAACTCGCCGCAAAAAGAAAGCCTTTCTGCTCAAGAGAACAGAAAGGCAATGATTACCGTTCTGTCTCTTATCTCTCAAAGCAGACGCTTTGTGTGAATTGGCACCATTTCAGCGAGTACGCTGACGGTTGCCGGGCTTCATTGGGCACATCCCTCCACCTCTCTTGATAAGAGCACAAAAAACACTTTATTCAATTAAAATCTCTCAATAATTACGAATGTGATTTTATCACTATATGTCGAATAGTGTCAATGGAAATGTTATAGTCATTATGGAAAATGGCATGATTATCATTTCTTGTGATTATGAGACGGAAACATCAGATGTAATTCCGGTAGCAGCCGCAATTGCCTGTTCTAAATCTTCGATTAAGTCATCGATATTTTCGATGCCGACAGATAGACGAACTAAATCTTCTGTCACTCCAGATGATTTTAGTTCTTCTTCGTTTAGCTGTTGATGTGTGGTGCTTGCAGGATGGATAATTAAACTTTTCGCATCGCCAACGTTGGCAACATGCGACCATAATTTTACACTGTTGATCAATTTCGCTCCTGCCTCTCTGCCGCCTTTTACGCCAAATACAACGATGGAACCCGCTCCTTTTGGCAAATATTTTTTCGCTAGTTCTTTTGCTGGATGACTGTCGTGTTCTGGATAAAGCACCCACTCTATTGCTGGATGACGATCTAAATACTCGACGATTTTTCTTGTATTCGCAATATGTTCTTTCATACGTACATGCAATGTTTCAAGACCAAGCTGAATTTGAAAGGCATTAAATGGGCTAATCGCTGGACCTAAATCGCGAAGCAGCTGCACGCGAGCTTTGACAATGTATGCAGCAGGTCCAAACGCCTCAGCATACACAAGGTTGTGATAGCTTGGATCAGGAGTAATAAATCCTGGAAACTTTGGCGAATTCCAGTCAAAATTACCACCATCAACAATGATGCCGCCTAAGGTCGTCCCATTCCCAACAAGCCATTTTGTGGCGGAATGGATCACGATATTCGCCCCATGTTCAATTGGTCTGCACAAATAAGGAGTGGCGAATGTGTTGTCGATAATGAGCGGAATTCCCGCTTCACGAGCGATTTGCGCCACCGCCTCAATATCTAATATGTGCAAACTAGGGTTGCCAATCGTTTCGGCGAAAATTGCTTTCGTTTTTGGTGTAATCGCTGCTCGGAAATTTTCCGGATTAGACGGATCGACAAAGTGGGTTTTAATTCCGTATTTCGGCAATGTATTGACGAACAAATTATATGTACCGCCATATAACGTAGATGCCGATACAATTTCATCCCCAGCTCCGGCGATATTCAAAATGGCCAGTGTAATGGCGGCCATTCCGCTAGCGAGAGCAAGACTGCCCACTCCACCTTCCAGCTGTGCCACCCTTTCTTCCAATACGGTAACCGTCGGATTGTGGATGCGTGTATAAATATATCCTTCTTCTTTTAGACCAAAAAGGTTCGCGGCATGATCCGTATTGGCAAATAAATAGGCGTTCGATTGATAAATAGGAACCGCACGCGCTCCAGTGGCAGGATCAGGCTTTAATCCGCCATGAATGGCTACTGTTTCGAAACGGTATTGTTTTTCACTCATTGAAACTCTCTCCCCCTTTACCTTTTATAATAAAACCCCTCTTCTTCTAAGAAGAGAGGGGGATGCACTCTTCTTATCCCTCAGAGCAATTCGCTCTGCTGGAATTAGCACCGTGTTGAAACAACCGGTTGCCGGGCTTCATTGGGCCAGTCCCTCCACCTCTCTTGATAAGAATGATATATACCATTTTTTCTGAATAATACTATTATTCCTCCTAATTGTCAATTCATTTTTTTATAAAAATTAAAAATAAAGAAATATGGTATTTAGCAAACATAGCGATACGGTTTTGACAAATGTAACAGAGACTCCAGAAGCAACATATGACGGAAACTTCCAGAAATGTGCACTTCTCGAAGCCGAATTTGTTGTTGTAATTTTAACCTTCCATTTATCAATGATTCCAGCGCCTCTTTCGATCCTCGAATGGTCACTAGCCGACGTTCATCTATCTTTTCCTTTTGACCGATTTTATATTTAGAAATCGCAACAACCGCTGTTTCTGTTTCACATTCAAACTGAACGTATAACTCTTCTTCTGGTAAAATCGGTGATAAATGATTTAATTTTTGAATTCGTTCTGTAAGCTGTCCTACTAATTCACACATATCCATTTTATACCCGCCTCCCCCATTATCCTGTCACTTCATTCATTTCCATAAAAAAAAGGAGAATCCTTTATAAAAATCTCGACAAATCGTCTGGAAAATAGGCAATATTCTCATCATTTCCCAAGAAATATGTCAAACGAAGTCAAATCACCGTTTATTTTAGTTCTTGCGCTGTCACCTTTAAGGGGAGGAGAGAATGAACCACATCTGTTCATTTTTCTAATTCTGAGGCAACATTTCCTTTATTGTTTCGTATAAATACGGTACAGAATGAAACGCGTATAATTTTTTTACAATATTGCCGCGATCAAATAAAAGAAGGCATGGAACGCTTTCAATTTTCCATGCAACCGCACGATCTGGCATATAATTAATATCGGTCTTGTAAAATGGAATATGCGGAAATAGTTCCTCGACAACCTGGAGCATCCGCTCCGCAAGCTGGCAAGTGCCGCACATCGGTGTATATACATAAAGACAAGCCATATCTTTTTTATTAATAATGTCATCTATTTCTGGTAACTCTACTTTTTTCATTGCTGCTTTCACCTTTTTAATAAATAATCGTAATGGACATCAAAGTTCGCGCGTAATAATACTTGGGCAATATGCCAATTCGGCGCTGCAGCCACTTCACGGTACATTCGGTCAATATATATATGTTCCGCTTCAGGAAATTCACGGCGAAACTGTTTTCGTAATTTTTCCCCCGCTTCATCGGCATCCACTAATATATACACTTCTTTATAATAGAGCTCCTCAATCAGCTCTTCCAGTCTGGCATCACTAATCGTCCCGTTTGTACAAATAATTTCAACTGGTTCATTAATAATGTTTTCAATTTTTTGTTTGTCGGAACGCCCTTCCACAATAATCACTTTTTCGATTTCTATCATTATTATCACCTGATTAGTTGAAAATGTCATTCATTTATTATATGGAAAAACAATACGATGGTTTCCACATGGATAAGGAAAGGAAACGAGACTATAGTCGTTTTTGCAAAATAAAGAAGAAAAGCAACGGCATAGCACCGTTGCTTTCGACCCCAACCAGCCTCACCGTCGCAATCGACATACTGTTGATCTGGTCCAACGGTGACGGTTATTTGCTTATCAATTCGCCTATTTTGTTGCTAACTTGCGACAGAGAAACATGACCTTCATATAAATCATGTTCTATATCCTTTGTTTCCGCTGCCATACGGGCACCCTTTGTAAACCTCTTTATGTATAGGGTGCCCATCGTTCGCGTGATCAACCGTGGTGATTGGGTGTATTATTATCCTTCTTTTACCATTTCTTCATATTGCTCTGCTGTTAATAAATTGTCGATCTCGCTCATATCATAAGGCTCGACAACAATCATCCATGCTTTTTCATACGGTGATTCATTCACATATTCTGGATTATCATTTAATTCTTCATTCACTTCTACTACTTTACCGCTAATTGGCGCATAAAGTTCGGAAACAGTTTTCACTGATTCGACGCTGCCGAATGGCTCGTTTGCTGTAATTTCCGCACCTACTTCTGGCAGTTCAACGAAAACGATGTCACCGAGCTCCGATTGTGCAAAATCAGTAATACCGATGCGTACTTTATCTCCCTCAACACGCACCCACTCATGTTCTTCAGAATAGCGTAATTCCTTTGGTGTATTCATAATCGCACCCCTTCATAATAGATTATATTCTTTTTAATAATAACCGATTTTGCCAAAAAACTCACTGAACTCGTTACATTTGTTTAAAGAATTTTTCGTATTGCTCTTCGTTAAATCCAACGATGACATGATTTCCATCTGTTAAAATCGGGCGCTTGATCAACATGCCATCGGAAGCAAGAAGCTCAAGAAGCTCCTCTTCCGAAGCAGTATTCACTTTATCTTTTAGCCCTAACTCGCGATATTTCATACCACTTGTGTTAAAAAACTTTTTCAGTGGAAGCCCGCTCTTGCGATAAAGTTCTGTCAATTCCTCTTTTTTCGGCGGGTTTTCGACAATATGTACTTCCTGTACCGTGATACCATGCTCATCGAGCCATTTTTTCGCTTTTCGGCATGTACCGCACTTTGGATACCAATAAAAGGTTAACGACATATTGCACCATCCTTTGCAAATAAAAGTACCAGGATAAAACCTGGTACTTTCCATTATTACACAATATAACGTTCTGCTTCAATGAGCGCCGCTGCCGCTTCACGTTTTTTCGCGATGATATTGATTGGAGTATAGCGCGTCAATTTGCGCAAAGCGGCCAACATCATGCGCAACATATCGCCTTGCTCTACTGCGATAATGGTTTCTTTCGCGTGCGCCTCGATTTCGTTGAACGCTTCTTGGCAGAAAATTTGCGTATAAAGAAGTTTTTGTTTGTTTTTCTCTACTCCGGTGTTTTTAATTGCTTTTTCTGTACGAAGCAGAGCAGATTCCATCGCGTAAATATTCGCAACAATGTCGGCAATGTTTACTAAAATTTCCTGTTCATTTTCCAATTTCGGGCCGAATTTTTGTGCTGCTAATCCCGCCGTCATTAATGCGATTTTTTTCGCGTTGCGTACTAAATATTTTTCTTGTTCAAGTACGCCGTCACCAACTTCTTCCGGCATAAGCATCATTAATTCTTCTTGAAGCTGTTGCGCTTTTTGAAGAAGTGGCAGTTCGCCTTTCATTGCTTTTTTCAAATACATTCCAGGAACTAATAGACGGTTAATTTCATTCGTTCCTTCAAAAATACGGTTAATCCGAGAGTCACGGTAAGCCCGCTCAATTTCGTATTCTTGCATAAATCCATAACCGCCGTGAATTTGTACACCTTCGTCAACAATATAATCTAATGTTTCTGTTGCGAAGAATTTGTTTAGCGAACATTCGATGGCATATTCAGCAATCGATTTCGCAATTTCTTTTCCGTCTTTTGCTTTTTCCTCATCAAGAAGGCTCATCCGTTCGTCAAATAAACCGACCGTACGATAGACGGAACTTTCTGTTGCGTACAACCGGGATGCCATTGTCGCAAATTTTTCTTGTGTTAATGTAAACTTAGAAATCGGTTGTTTAAATTGTTGACGTTGGTTCGCATATTGAAGCGTAATTTCCAGCGCCCGTTTTGCACCGCCAACCGCACCGACTCCTAGCTTATAACGGCCGATGTTTAAGATGTTGAACGCTATAACATGGCCTTTTCCAACTTCCCCAAGCAAGTTTTCTTTCGGAACAGGCACGTCTTGTAAAATTAATGTACGTGTCGAAGAACTTTTAATTCCCATTTTCTTTTCTTCCGGTCCAGTAGAAACACCAGGGAAGTCACGCTCGACAATGAATGCGGAGAAATGTTCGCCGTCTACTTTTGCGTATACGACAAATACATCCGCAAATCCAGCGTTCGTAATCCATTGTTTTTCACCGTTTAAAATATAATGTGTACCTTCCGCATTTAATCTTGCTGTTGTTTTTGCACCTAATGCGTCTGAACCAGAACCAGGCTCTGTTAACGCATATGCAGCAATTTTTTTACCAGTCGCTAATGCCGGCAAGTATTTTCTTTTTTGTTCTTCTGTTCCGAACAAGGCAATTGGAAGTGATCCAATTCCGACGTGCGCACCATGAGAAATCGAGAAACCGCCGGCAAGCGCCATTTTCTCTCCGATCAGTGCAGAACTGATTTTATCAAGCCCTAAGCCGCCGTATTCTTCCGGAATATCCGCGCTAAGCAGCCCGAGTTCCCCTGCTTTTTTTAGCAATTGCACAGAACGGTCAAATTCGTGATTTTCTAAATATTCTAATTGTGGAAGCACTTCGTTTACAACGAAATCTTCCGTTGTTTTTGCAATCATTTTATGTTCGTCTGTAAAATCCTCCGGTGTAAACACACGTTCACAAGGAATGTCTTCAATAAGAAAGCTTCCGCCTTTAATCGCATTTTCTAATGCTTTCGCCATTCGTAACTCCTCCCCTTGATTTTGTATATAATCGGGCGGAAATGATACCGCCCATTAAATTAATTCAAATACTCCTGCTGCGCCCATACCGCCTCCAATACACATCGTGACAATTCCGAACTGTACATTGCGGCGGCGCATTTCATAAAGCAACGATAACGTCAGTTTTGCGCCTGTACAACCAAGCGGATGGCCAAGCGCAATCGCTCCTCCGTTTACATTCACTTTTTCCTCATCTAGCCCAAGCTCGCGAATCACTTGGATCGATTGAGACGCAAACGCTTCATTTAGTTCGATTAATCCGATATCGGAAAGCTCTAACCCCGCAAGTTTTAACGCTTTTGGAACCGCAGCAACCGGACCGATTCCCATTACTTCCGGCGGTACACCGGCAACAGCGAACGAACGGAATTTTCCAAGCGGTTTTAACCCTAGCGATTCTGCTTTTTCACGGTCCATCACCATTACCGCAGCGGCCCCATCGCTCATTTGTGAAGCGTTCCCGGCTGTTACCGTTCCGTTGACCGAAAATGCCGGACGGAGTTTTGCTAAAGTTTCCATATTCGTATCTGGGCGTACCCCTTCGTCCTCTTCGAAAAGTATTGTTTTCTCGACTAGTTTATTATTTTCTACTTTTCGAACGGTTACTTCTACCGGGACAATTTCATCCTTAAATTTGCCTTCCCGAATCGCTTTTGCGGCACGCTGATGGCTTCGTACAGCAAACGCGTCTTGGTCTTCACGGCTTACCCCATACTTCATCGCCACTTGTTCGGCTGTATGTCCCATTGACATATAATACTCTGGAGCTTCTTCTGCCAGTTTCGCATTTGGACGTATCACATGCCCCATCATTGGAATAAGGCTCATCGATTCCACACCGCCAGCAATAACCGTATCCGAATGGCCAAGCATGATCCGCTCTGCAGCGTAAGCAATCGCTTGCAAACCGGACGAGCAATAACGATTAATCGTAATGGCAGGAACCGTGTATGGAAGCCCTGCAAGCGCCCCGATGTTTCTCGCAATGTTTAATCCTTGCTCCGCTTCCGGCATCGCACACCCAATAATAAGGTCATCGATATTTCCTTCATAATTCCCCGCGCGTTTCAACGTTTCCTTTACAACGAGCGCGCCTAAATCATCTGGACGCACATGGGCGAGCGTCCCTTTTTTCGCCTTTCCGACCGGCGTGCGCGCCCCAGCTACAATCACCGCTTCTCTCACAATCTTCCCCCCTGTTTTTTCATATATGCTAGTTGCGCAACGGCTTTCCTTTAACAAGCATATGTTGCATTCTTGCTTGCGATTTCGGTTCGCCAACTAGGCTTAAAAATGCTTCGCGTTCTAAATCAAGCAAATACTGTTCATCCACTTCCGTACCGTATGGAACTTTTCCGCCGGCGATGACATACGCAAGTTTTTTCGCGATTTTTAAATCATGTTCACTAATGTATCCAGAATGATACATCGACTGCGCTCCAAGCAACATTGCCGCATAACCTGTTTCACCAACCACAGGTACTTTTTTGCGAACCGGCGGGCGATAACCTTGATCGTAAAGAGAAATCACCGCTTGTTTCGCGTCATGAAGCAAATGATCACTATTCATCGTAATGCCATCTTGTTTACTTAAGAAGTTCCATTCGCACGCTTCCGCTGCTGAACTTGATACTTTTGCCATTGCGATCGTTTCAAACACTTTATTCGCCACTTGTTGCAAATCGACATTAACTCCGTTTGGCAGACTGTTTAAATATTTAATATAAAGTTCTTTATTTCCGCCGCCGCCAGGAATGAGGCCGACACCAACTTCCACAAGCCCCATATACGTTTCCGCCGCGGCTTGAATGCGTGATGATGGCAAACAAATTTCCGTTCCGCCACCGAGTGTCATCGCAAACGGTGCAACGACCACTGGTTTCGGGCTATACTTAATATTCATCATCGCTTGCTGGAATTGGCGAACAGCAATCTCAATTTCAAAATAGTTGTCATCTTGTGCTTCCATTAAAATCATCGCAAGATTTGCGCCGACACAGAAGTTTTTCCCTTGGTTTCCGATGACAAGCCCCTTATAGTTTCGTTCTACTTCTTCAAGGGCATAGTTAATCATTTGAACAATATCCGTGCCGATCGCGTTATTTGGCGAGTGAAACTCTAACAACGCTACATCATCGCCAAGGTCAATTAAACTTGCGCCGCTATTTTTCTTAATAACGTCTTTTTGCTCTTTCAAGCGCTTAATATGAATGACTTTCGGGTTTTCTTTAATCGGTTTGTATTCTCCGTGGTCGTAATAGAATGCTTGCCCTTTTTCCGATTTATAGAAAGAGGTGAATCCATCCGCAAGCATATCCGTTACCCACGAAGGAATTTCAAATCCTTCTGCTTGCATTTTACGAACAGATTGCTCAACACCGATTGCGTCCCACATTTCAAACGGACCGAGCTCCCAGCCAAATCCCCATTTCATCGCACGGTCGATAGCGACAATGTCATCAGCAATTTCACCGAGCAATTTCGCAGAATAGAGAAGAACTGGGGCAGTAATGTTCCAAAGGAATGTTCCTGCACGGTCATCCGCATATACAAGCGCTTTCAACTTATTGGCAAGCCCTTTTGCTTGTTTGCTCATTTCTACTGCCGGGGTTGTTAACTTTTTACGCGGCTCATATTCCAACGTTTCATAATTAAGCTCTAAAATATCTTTTCCTTGCTTCAAAAAGAAGCCTTGCCCCGATTTGCTGCCGAGCCAGCCTTTTTCGAGCATTGCTTTCATAAAGTCCGGAACGCGGAATGCCTCTTTTTCTTCTCCTTCTACTTTTTCAAATACATTGTTGGCAACGTGAATAAATGTGTCTAATCCAACTACATCAAGCGTACGGAATGTCGCGCTTTTCGGACGGCCAATCAGCGGCCCGGTAATCGAATCTACTTCTCCGACGCTGTATCCGCCTTTCATCATTTCTCTTACAGTGACTAAAAGTCCGTACGTGCCGATTCGGTTCGCAATGAAGTTTGGCGTATCTTTTGCCATCACAACGCCTTTGCCAAGAACCTCTTCTCCAAATGTTTTCATATATGAAACCACTTCTTGGGCTGTATCTTTTGTCGGGATGATTTCAAGCAGCTTTAAGTAGCGCGGTGGATTGAAGAAATGCGTTCCTAAAAAATGTCTTTTAAAGTCCTCAGAACGGCCTTCTGCCATTGCTTCGATGGAAATGCCCGAAGTGTTTGAGCTGACGATCGTTCCCGGTTTTCTTACCTCATCTACCCTTGCAAATACACTTTTCTTAATTTCTAAATTTTCCACGACCACTTCAATAATCCAGTCCACTTCAGCAAGACGATGAAAATCATCTTCAAAGTTTCCTACTTCAATAAGGGCAAGATTGGACTTTGACATAAGCGGCGCTGGCTTTTGTTTCAATAACTTTTGCAACGCTTGATTGACAAGGCGGTTGCGCACTTCTTTATGTTCAAGTGTTAGCCCTTTTGCTTCCTCTTCCTTCGTCAGCTCACGCGGGACGATATCAAGAAGCAACGTCGGTATCCCCACGTTCGCTAAATGCGCCGCAATTCCCGAACCCATCACACCAGATCCGAGCACAGCAGCCCTTTGAATGCGTTTCACCATTCCTTTTCCCCCTCACACATTGAATGAATAGTCATTCATTTTATGCTGAAAAAAAATATGCCATTAAAATTGTTGCTATATTAAATATAAAATATGTTAATAATTTTCGCAATATATAAACTTAACAAATTTTGTATTCATAAGAAATTATTTTTTGGTGACGATAATAAAAGGGGGTGAGACTGATGGCAAAACTGAAAAAGAACCCTTCGGAAAGAGCAGTCAGCGCAGCAAGCGTAAAGGGTAACGCTGGTCCAACTGTGGAAACGGACGGCGGAGGAAAAAAGACGAGCCAAAACCAGCAATATAAGCGGCATAATATGCAGGGTGAATGAGTAAATAACTTTTGCATAAACAAGGTAATATAAGCAAAGCAGAGGCAGCAAAACTATCTCAAAGCCAATATTCTTCACAAACGTGCTTGCAAAGCCTTTTAGCACAAGAGAGCTCACTGCTGCAAGACCGTTCTCTTCAAAAAGTGTGCAAGATATACATCCCGATATGAAAAAAGAGGATGTCCAAAAGTGTTCAGTAGCTTTTTGCTTTTCGGACACCCTCTTTTTTTTGTAAAAAACAAGAAAATGATTCTCCTTTTGGTATAATAAGTATGGCCAACAACCAGAAAGAAAAAGACTGGATTCAAAAGGTCGATTCAGCAATTTTTGAACCAGCCTCTTTTTGTTTTTATTTACGCAACACGCCTTTTAAAACGAATGCAACGTTTGCTGGCCGTTCCGCAAGGCGGCGCATAAAGTAACCGTACCAGTCCGTTCCGTATGGAACATAAACGCGCATCGTATATCCTTCACGCGCAAGCTGTTCTTGCCGCTCTGGACGAATTCCGTATAACATTTGGAATTCGAACTGGCTATTAGGAATGTTATATTCTTTGACAAGCTGCTTCGTATATTCAATGATGGCGTCGTCATGGGTCGCTACCGCTGTATAGTTTCCATTTAATAAATGCATCTTAATGATTTTTTTAAAGTTTTCATCGACATCTTTTTTATCTGGAAACGCCACTTCCGGTGATTCCTTATATGCCCCTTTGACAAGGCGCAAATTTGGGTGGTAATCTTTTAAATCTTCGATATCGGATACCGTACGGTACAAATACGCTTGCAATACCGTTCCGACATTATCATATTCTTTTTTCAACTGTTTAAAAATATCGAGCGTTTTTTGACAGCGAGAATAATCTTCCATATCAATCGTGACAAAAACGCCGTGCTGTTTCGCTGTATCTAAAATACGCCGCATATTGCGCATCACAAGCTCGTCTGAAATATCAAGCCCCATCGATGTCATTTTTAACGACAATTGTGAATTAAGCTTTTCTCTTCCAATCGCTTCAATCGCCTCGATGCAATGGTTCGCCATCTCGTTCGCTTCTTTTTCATTGTCCACGAATTCTCCTAAATAATCGACCGTAACAGCCAACCCTTTTTTATTTAATTGTTTAATCACTTCGACAGCCTGTGCGATCGTTTCCCCTGCAACAAATCGGGAGGCCCCAAAGCGCAATCCATATTTTTTCGCCAATTTAGTTAATGTCTTATTTTTCGATAAAAACAAAAAAAAGTCGCGCATCAATTGCTCCATCGTTGTACCTCCTTATTCCGCAAACGCATTCGTATTTTTATTGTAGCATGTTTTATTATTATTGAATATCTTTTTTCGACAAAATTCTTCCCTGTGTATAGTTTCCGACAAAATGAACAATCTACAACTGAAACATTCAACTTTGGAAAGGAGCACGATGTATGCAACAACAAATGAACATGCAACAACAAACGGTCATGCCGCAGCCGCCGCAAATGGTTTCAACGAAAGATGCGCTTTATTTTACAGACATGCTGTCTTGGAATTTGCTTGCCATGAAAAAAGCGCACTTTTTTGCATCGCAATGCCAAGATAAAGAAGTGGCACAAGCGCTTGAAAAAGCTGGTCAAATGCATCAACGCCACTATCAAAAAATTTTAAGCCACCTACAAAATCCAAGCCAGCCTAAAATGACAATGCAATAACAATCGGGAGGAATGATCATGAACCAAAACCAAATTCAAAATCCAGAAACGCAAATACCAAAAACACCGCAAATGAATGATCGCGACTTTCTTAACGATATGTTAACAACAGAAAAATATATGACTTCCTCATATAACGTCTTTTTGCATGAAGCAAGCCATCAACAATTATATCAAGATATGATGAATATTTTTACGGAGACACAAAACTGCCAACGTGAGTTATATAACTTAATGTTCAAAAAAGGCTGGTACAAGCTTGAAGCAGCTGACCAGCAAAAATTGCAACAATCGTATCAGCAATTCCAAGGATACACAAATCAATTCCCATATCAAAATACAGTTCAGTAATACTAAACCTTCAGGCAGCGAAAAAGCCATGATTGCACACATCATGGCTTTTTCGCATTCGCTCGCTTCTTCATTCCATTATTTGATTTCCTCAACCAACTGCTTCATTTGCTCCTTCGCCTCCAGATAAAGCTCACTCCAATGTTTGGCGAGACTAGGTGCTGATATGTTTCCCGTTACAAAGCGCCCCGCGTATTGCGAGGACGCTCTTTCTCAATACCAGAATCCACTATACGGATAATAAGGAGGGTATGGATAATACGGTCTTGGACGATAGAAAAGCGGCAATGCTAGGGTACTGCCGAGCAATCCGCCTAGAAAGCCGCCTAAAAACGGACCTCCGAAAAATACTCGTGGATATACCATCGCTATTCCTCCTTCCCAAAAAATAAAACTGGACACCAACATGTTATGTCAATGAAAGGCAAAAGGAGCTGGGAAGCTGCCCACTCTTTCACAAGCTTTTCTTAAAATATGGATTTGAAAAAGTTCAAAGCCTGCCATGTAACCGGCAGGCTCAAACAATGTTTATTACCAATAAGGGAATCCGTATCCGTAACCGCCATAACCGCCATAGAACGGGCCTGTTAGCGCGCTGCCCAGCAGGCCCCCTAAAAAACCGCCAAAGAACGGAGCACCAAAACCAAAGCCCCACGGACGGCCAAAACCAAAGCCCCATGGGTGGCCGAATCCAAAGCCCCATGGACGCCAACCAAAGCCCCATATTCTCGTATCTTGTAAGTTTATATCATTCATGTTTGTCTCTCCTTTGCTGATTGTTTTCTTCCCTTTCAATATATGTAGGACAAACGCCGAGGGCATGGGCGATTGACCGTTTGGACAAAAAATAGGCTGCCTAGACGCTCTAGGCAGCAATGAAAACCATTATCGAACGACTTTAGACATTTCCGCAATTGAATCGAAGAGGATATCGACTGCTGTTTCCATCTGGTCCTCTGTCATTGCTAACACTGGAATAAACGTGATCACCGGACCGAGCGGACGAATGATCAATCCGCGTTTTCGAGCTTCTAGAATAATACGATGTTCGACCATTTCGGAGCGCGGGAAAATTTGTTTCGTGTTTCGATCTTGAACAATTTCAATTCCTACCATTAATCCTTTTTGACGAATATCCCCAACAATTGGAATTTCATAAAGCTTCTCTAGCTTTTTTGTCAGCCTTTCTGCTTTTTTTCTTACGTTTTCTACAAGATTTCGTTTTTCGATGAGTTCAATATTTTTTAAAGCGACAGCACAAGACAACTGATTGCCTGTATATGTATGACCGTGATAAAATGTCTTGTCTTCATCGACTTCTCCTAAAAACGCTTCATACACTCGATCCGTTGTTAATGTGGCAGCTAGCGGTAAATAACCACCTGTAATCCCTTTCCCTAAACAAACGATATCTGGCGTTACTTGTTCCTGTTCACAAGCAAACAGCGTGCCCGTTCTTCCAAACCCGACGGCGACCTCATCGCAAATAAGCAGCACCCCATATTTTCGACAAAGTGTTTCAATGCCTTTTAAAAATCCTTTTGGATGTGTAATGATGCCCGCAGCCCCTTGAATGAGCGGCTCCACGATCACGCCGGCGATTTGTTCATGTTCACGCTCTAACACATCTTCAAGTTGTTGTAAACAATATCTGACAATCTCCTCTTCATCGCCATATTCGTCCATACGATACACATACGGAGAAGGAACTTCGATTCGTTCAAACAACAGCGGCTTAAAAATGCGATGGAATAAGTCCATCCCGCCGACACTCACAGCGCCAACCGTATCACCATGATACGCTTCCTTTAAAGAAACAAATTTATTTTTTGCCGCATATTTAACTGGATCGATGTTTTTCCAATATTGATACGCCATTTTTAACGCAATTTCCACAGCGGCAGCTCCCGTGTCGGAATAAAACACTTTCGAAAGCCCCGGCCAAAGCTCAATCAACTTTTTCGCTAATAAAATCGAAGGCACATTTGCCGACCCAAGCAATGTCGAATGCGCGATCGTTTCTATCTGCATGTGCAAAGCTTCATTTAATTCTGGATCATTATGGCCGTGGACGTTTACCCATAATGATGCATACCCATCCAAATATTTCTTCCCATTGACATCAAATAAGTAACTTCCTTGCCCACGCTCAATAATCAGCGGATGTTCTTGCACATATGTTTTCATTTGGGTAAACGGGTGCCACACATACTCTTTATCCCATTGTTCTAATTGTTCATAACTATACCGCAACAGAAAGCACCTCCTGTAACAACTGCTTTTGCTTATTATTCTTTAGCCAACGCTCCGCCAACGCCATCATCGTATGCTTCGTCACCTTCGCAAGAGATGGCAGTGTGGCGATGACCGGCAAATCTAACATTTTCTTTATTGTTTCAATATTATTAACATGAATGATGCTTTCGGCATTAAATTGATTAAAAATCAACCCAAGAACACGAATACCTTGCTGCTGTGCGTAAGATACGGTTGTCACCGTATGATGAATCGCGCCAAGCCCTGCTAAGGAAACGATGATAATTGGAATGTTGCATTCCCGAATCAAATCGTTGGTCATATAAAACCCTTGTTCCTTCTCTATTAACGGAACAGCTAAACCTCCCGCCCCCTCAACAAGAACGATATCGTATTGGCGTTTCCATTGTTCGATTTTTTCCGCTATCAATGCCGGGTCAATAGTGGTATTCGTTAATGTTGCTGCTAAATGCGGCGAAACGGCGGGTTCCATATAATATAGCCCTTCTGATTGCGGCAATCCAACAACTTTCTCGTACCAATATTGATCTGCAAACGAAACCCCATCTTCCGCCAAGCCGGTTTGAATAGGCTTAAATATTTTTGTATTCAACCCTAACTTTTGGAAAACAAAAGCAAGAAAAGAGGTTGCCACTGTCTTGCCAATCTCTGTTCCTGTTCCGGTGATAAATATTGCTTTTCCCATCAGGATGCCACCTCCTGCTTACGAATGACGATGTGAATACGCGGCAGTATACGTGCAACAAGCACGGAACAAACCGCACATAACAGCAGATCTCCCGGCACAGGAAGCACAAAGCCAAACCATAACGTTTGCCCAATAGTAAGCGGCTTTTCCACGATCCATTTCATCGCCATGTACAACCAGGCACATCCGAAGCAATAAACAACAAGAAGAGTAGACAAATTCGCTAGAAAAATAGCAGCCGCTTTACGAAATTGAAAGGTTTTCATCATCCATCCATTGACATAGGCCCCCACAACAAAGCCGATCAAATAACCAAACGTCGGCTTCAACACATAGCTAGGTCCTCCGCCTTCCGCGAAAACTGGCGCTCCCGCAAGACCGATCAGCACATAAACAAGCTGGCTCAACATCCCAAGCTTCGGCCCTAATAAACATCCCGCTAAATAAACGGAAGCGATTTGCAACGTAAACGGCACATAGGGAATCGGAATTTTGATAAACCCGCCAATGGCCGTAAGCGCGGCAAACAGCGCCGTCAGCAACAATGATTTTGTTTTCATTTCTCTCCCTCCAATCCCATATTTTTTCTCTTATTTTGCCTGACAATCTATTAAATGTCAACTTAATTTTATTTATAGGTTAACATATAGATAAAAAGAAAAACTGTACTCCGGCGATCCAAGCTCACTGGACGAAGAACATAATTTTCCACCAGCCAAATGATATTTCCGATGCGCACAAGGATAGGGCAAACAAAAATAAAACGGCTAACCATTCTTTCTAAGGTTAGCCGCTGAATGCCATTATTCGATGCCTTTTTCCACTTCATTGATCATTTCCGCAACAGAAATGAGGCCGCCGCCGGCAAGATACCAATAGTTCGGATTTAAATAAATGATGCGATTGTTTTTATAAGCGTTTGTCTTTTTCACCAGCTCGTTTTCAATCGTTTGTTTTGCCGACGGTTTTCCTGCCACTACTGCATCGCGATCCACCACAAATAAATAATCCGGGTTTTTCTCAGCAATATATTCAAATGAAATGCTTTGGCCATGTGTCGATACTTCAATATTCGCATCGACCGGTTTAATGCCAAGCACGTCATGAATAATCCCAAAGCGGGACCCTGGGCCGTATGCGCTTACTTTTCCGCCAGTCGTGAGCACAATAAGCGCTTTGCCGCTCGTTTTTTCTGCCTTCGATTTGACCGCTTCGATTTGTTTATTAATGCTTTCTAATTCCTTTTCGACTTCTTTTTCTTTTCCAAAGATTTTACCTAACGTTTTCATATTATTCGCGAAAGAGTCTATATAGTTTTTCGTATCAATTCCCATATAAACCGTTGGGGCAATTTCGGCGAATTTTTCATAGGAATTGGCTTGGCGTCCAGAAATAACGATTAAATCTGGAGCGATTTCATTTATTTTTTCAAAATCTGGTTCCATCAACCCTCCAACGTTTTCATACTTACTATCTTTATATTTTTCAAGATAAGATGGAAGGTTGGCTTTCGGAACGCCGGTCACTTCAACACCAAGCTTATCCAATGAATCAAGAACGCCGAAGTCAAAGACAACGACTTTCTCTGGTTTTTTCTTTACTTTTGTTTCCCCTAATTCATGCTTGATCGTTATTTTTTCACTATCGTTTTTCGGGTTCGAGCTGCTTGCGTTTTTTGCATTGTCTTCGTTCCCGCACGCTGCCAGCAATATGGCAGTGAAAAGCGCCACGAAAATCGGCAACCAACGTTTTTTTAGCATCACAGATCCCCCTTGTTTTTATATCATAATAATATTTATTTTCAACAGCTTTCCCGCACCTTTCCGCGAGGGGCGCCCAGTCTCGCGAAATATATGCGAAAAAAGCTATATGAAAAACAGAGTTATGCAAAATAAACACATATTTTCTTATCATGGATCGTTTCAATATGAACGTCCATATCATAAATGCCTTGCAATACGCCATTGCTCATAATTTCTGATGCTGTTCCCTTGCGAACCACTTTCCCGTTTTTAAGGGCAACAATATAATCAGAATAACAGGACGCAAAATTAATGTCGTGCATGACAACGACGATCGTTTTTCCAAGTTCATCCACCAATTTTCGCAATACTTTCATCATTTGCACACAATGTTTCATATCTAAATTGTTTAACGGCTCATCGAGAAAAATGTAGTCTGTATCTTGCGCGAGCACCATGGCAATATACGCGCGCTGTCTTTGTCCGCCGCTCAATTCGTTCAAATAACAATCTTGCAAGTCCTCCAGCTCCATATACCGAATCGCTTCTTTGACATACTCCCAGTCTTCGCGCGTCAGTCTGCCGCGTGAATACGGGAACCGTCCAAAAGAAACGAGTTCTTTCACCGTCAGCCGGATTGCAATATGGTTTGATTGTTTTAAAATGGAGATCTTTTTCGCCAATTCATCGCTTTTATATTGGCTAATTTCTTTTCCTTCAATTCTGACTTCGCCGCGGTCTTTATCGATAAGACGGCTCATAATCGATAACAGCGTGCTTTTTCCCGCACCGTTCGGCCCAATGAGCGATGTTAATTTCCCAGTCGGGATCGTAATCGACACGTTGTCAACGACGTTTTTTCCACCGTATTGCTTATAAACCCCTCTTACTTCTACCATGCTTTCCTCTCCCTCAATAAAAGATATAAAAAGTAAATTCCGCCAATTAAATTCACTATCACCGTTATCGGCGTGGAAAATGTGAACACTCTTTCCACTAACAGCTGCCCGCCAACTAACGCAACAACGGCAAACAGCATCGCGCCAACAAGCAAGTAACTATGCCGGTATGTTTGCAAAAACGTATACGCTACGTTCGCCACAATGAATCCTAAAAACGTAATCGGACCGACTAACGCAGTAGAGACGGAAACAAGCACGGCAACGACAATGAGCAACCGCTTGACGGTTTTTTCATATGGAACGCCTAAATTAACCGCATGCTCTTTTCCTAGCGAAAGCACATCTAAATAACGTATGTAAGAAACGATATAGCCAATCATCAGCGCAATGACAATGCCTGCCACCAATAAAAGCTCTGTTTTCATATTGTTAAAGCTCGCAAACATGCGATCTTGAATCACAAAAAATTCGTTCGGATCGATTAAAAATTGCATAAAGGATGTCACGCTTTGAAAAAATGTCCCCATAATCATTCCAACAAGGAGGAGAAAATAAATCGTCTGCTCTTCTTGTTTAAATAAAATGGAATAAAGCAATACCGCAAATCCCACCATGAACCCGACGGAAACGAGAAACTGCACGTTCGCGTTCATCATTGTCAGCGTCGTCGACCCAAAAATAAATACAACAAACGTCTGAATCAACATATAAACCGAATCAAACCCGATAATGCTCGGCGTTAATATCCGGTTGTTCGTGATCGTTTGAAAAATGACGGTAGAAGCGGCAATCGCACATCCTGTCAACACCATAGCGGCAATTTTTTCACTTCTTGACCGAAAAACATAGTCCCAGTTGCCTTTGACATCCGTAAACAAAAACACCATAATCAGCGACAAAGCGGCAATGCTTAACACGATCAGCTTCCTTTTGTTAGACATATTGCTTTCTTCTCCTTACTAACAAATACAAAAATACGCCGCTGCCAATGACTCCTACCGTCAAACCGATTGGGATTTCATACGGATAAATAACGACGCGCCCGAAAATATCGCAAGCCAACACGAAAATTGCTCCTGACAATGCCGTCAGAGGCAGGACTTTCTCTAAATGATCTCCATAATATAATGTGACAAGGTTTGGAATAATCAATCCTAAAAACGGCAGTGTCCCGACCGTCAGCACCACAACAGAAGAAGTAGCAGCCACGATGATTAATCCGACATTGACGATGGACCGATAATGAAGGCCTAAATTTGTCGCGATTTCTTCTCCCATTCCTGCTATCGTAAAACGGTTCGCATACATATAAGCGACAATCATAAGCGGAACACTTAAGTAAAGCAGTTCATACCGCCCTTTTATAATCATGGAAAAATCGCCATGCAGCCATGACGAAATGGATTGGATTAAATTGTACTTATACGCGAAAAATGTTGTCATAGAACTGATGATATTGCCAAACATTAAACCGACAAGCGGAATAAAAATGGCGTCTTTATATTTCACTTTTTCAAGTATTCTCATAAAAATCATCGTACCGGCAAAAGCGAATAAAAATGCGACCGTAACTTTCAGCAGCGGACCTGCGGAAGCGAACAAAATCAATGACACTAAAATTCCTAACCTTGCACAATCCATCGTCCCCGCCGTCGTTGGCGAGACAAACTTATTTTGGCTTAACTGCTGCATAATTAGCCCGCAAATACTCATGCTGGCACCCGCAATAATAATGCTGATCAACCGCGGAATCCGGCTGATTATTAATACTTCTACGTCATCCGCTTTCAACATCAGCAAATCGGCAAGCGAAATATGCTGGACACCGATAAATAAAGATGCAACTGCTAATATGACGAATAATATAAACAGCTTTTTCATCGTTTTTTCCTCTAATGCACCCTAAATGATTTTAATAATTATTATCAATTAAAATTGTATTAAGACAATCTCCTATTGTCAACATTTTTATGAAAAAGATTCTCATTATCATAAAAAAAGGGACTGGCCAACTAAGAAGCACAGTCCCTCCAAATACCTATATACTTATTTATGTTGAATAATTTTCGTTCCGCAGCGGCAAAGGATAGAATGTTTCAACCGGCGAATCGGTTGATGGCATTGTTCGCAAATCACTTGTTTTCGCATGTTTTCGCTCTCCTTTAACTGTTTACGAATGATTATTGTTATCATTTATTATACATATTATTTTTAAATAATCAATATCAAATTATAATTATTTTAAATAAAAGAGATGCGATTCATATTAATTTGGATGGAAACAATGAACATGTTATAATAAATATTGGAATATTCTAACGAAAAGGGGATGAACCGATGTACGATATCGCCATTATCGGAGCTGGTCCTGCGGGGGCAAGCGCTGCCATTTTTACCGCAAAAGCAGGAAAGAAAACAGTATTAATTGACAATGACAAAAGCATGACAAAGCGTGCCTGGATCGAAAACCATTATGGCGTTATGGAAACTACAGGGCCGGATTTAGTCGAAACCGGGAAAAAACAAGCAGCAAAATTCGGAGCAGAACTTGTCGTTGGCCAAGCCACCAACATCGAAAAAACAGAAAACGGCTTCCGCATTCAAACAGACAACGGTACGTTTGAGGCAAAACACGTTATTTTGGCAACAGGAATAGCAGTCGATCTTGCCGAAAAAATCGGCGTGAAAACAAAGCCAGGAACCGAGCCGCGCATTAAAACAATTATTGATGTAGATGAGAACGGACGCACAAATATCGATGGAATTTGGGCGGCCGGAACAGTGGCTGGCGTCAGCGTACATACCATTATCACCGCTGGCGATGGAGCGAAAGTGGCCATTAACGTCATTAGCGAATTAAACGGTGAACGGTATGTGGATCATGATGTATTAAAAACAAAATAAAAGCTGCCCACAAATGTGGGCAGTTCTTCGTTTATTATCCCTTCTCGATGCTTCGATACTTTCCCTAATAACAATAACGGGTCTCTCTCTTCGTCTTTCCTCAAATCGTCCGTCACTTCGCTCAATACATCGTAAATTCTCCAATATAGGAGCTATGTACATTAGAATGTCCATTTACCCATTGGAAATTTACATAGTTGTCCGGCAAACGGACGGAAAAGATCTTCTTGCTCTCTTGTCAAAATGTTGAAGGCAAATTAACTTGGTCGGTAACAAACACTAAATCGAGCAATTGTGTAAAAAAGAACCCGTATCATTGTATAGGGAATGATACAAGCTCTAATGATCAAGAATTGATTTTTTTAGTCGTTGGAAATAATGACTTTTAATGCTTTTTCTTTTGCTGCGTTGCCAAATACCTCATAAGCTTTCATAATGTCAGAAAAAGCAAAGCGATGTGTAATTAATTGTTCCGGTTTCAATTTTTTCGACTCCACCGTTTTTAATAACATCGGTGTAGAAGTCGTATTGACAAGGCCGGTTGTTAGCGTAATGTTACGGATCCATAATTTTTCAATATGAAACTCCACATTTTTTCTGTCTAGGCTTTGATCTCCTTTGATGATGAACCTAATAAATTCTCATCAAAGCCAAAATCTTAAATACATCAAATTGTCTCGGGCTGATCAATTAAAATTAGGATGCTTTGCATTACTTAATAGAAAAACAACTGTAAATCATACTAATTCTCTTTTATCAGGAGTCATATGCATAAATCAGACGTTTTTTTTAATTAAATGAAGATGCAAAACTCATAACGGATGCATAAATGCACATAAAAATCCGCCACCTTGAAAATCATTCAGCAGCCAAACCAACTACCAAGGGATGGACACTATCATGATTTTCAGTTGGAGCGATAATATTGATAACAGCTTATGCATTTTCGTACATATGGCAACTTAATTATCTGAATAGTTGTTATATTATTTTAAATATGATTTTATTATAAATATATTTTTATAATTATTATAAATAAGTATTGACTTTAATTTGAAAAATGTTATCATTTGTTATGAAGACGAAAATGAAAATAGGGGGAAATAAATGATGTCAGATAAAAAAAAGCTCACAACTAGTTGGGGAGCACCTGTTGGCGATAACCAAAACTCGATAACGGCCGGTAATCCCGGACCGACATTAATCCAAGACGTACATCTTCTTGAAAAACTGGCAAATTTCAATAGAGAACGCGTTCCAGAACGTGTCGTCCATGCGAAAGGCGCAGGTGCGCATGGTTATTTCGAAGTAACGAACGATATGTCGAAGTACACAAAAGCGAAAGTGTTTAACGGTGTTGGCAAACGCACACCTGTGTTCGTCCGCTTCTCTACTGTCGCCGGTGAATTGGGATCTGCGGATACCGTCCGCGACCCGCGCGGTTTTGCGGTGAAGTTTTACACAGAAGAGGGGAACTACGATATTGTAGGCAACAACACACCAATTTTCTTTATTCGTGATGCGATTAAATTCCCGGATTTTATCCATACACAAAAACGCGATCCGCGTACACATTTGAAAAATCCAACAGCAATCTGGGATTTCTGGTCTTTATCTCCGGAATCTTTGCACCAAGTCACTTATTTGTTTGGGGATCGCGGCATTCCGCTCACTTACCGTCATATGAACGGATACGGAAGCCATACATTCAAATGGGTGAATGAAGACGGCGAAGCGGTATGGGTAAAATACCACTTTAAAACAAACCAAGGCGTCAAAAACATGGATCCGGAACTAGCGGTTAAAATCGCCGGAGAAAATCCGGATTACCATACGGAAGATTTATATAACGCCATCGAAAAAGGCGACTATCCATCTTGGACATTATATGTGCAAATTATGCCGCTAGAAGACGCAAAAACATACCGTTTCAATCCATTTGACGTCACAAAAGTTTGGTCACATAAAGATTATCCGTTAATTGAAGTCGGCCGTATGGTATTAAACCGCAATCCGGAAAACTACTTTGCCGAAGTCGAACAAGCAACATTCTCACCTGGAAACTTAGTTCCTGGCGTTGAGCCGTCACCGGACAAAATGTTGCAAGCCCGTTTGTTCGCTTATGCGGATGCGCACCGTTACCGCGTCGGCGTGAACCATAACTTGCTTCCGATCAACCGCCCGCGCGTGGAAGTAAACAATTATCAACGTGACGGCTTCATGCGTTTTGATAATAACGGAGGCGGTTCGGTCAACTACGAACCAAACAGCTTCGGCGGACCGACAGAAGTGCCAGAACATAAGACGACCCCATTCCCGGTATCCGGCGTGGCAGAAAGCGTGCCATATGACGATGATGATCATTATACGCAAGCAGGAGACTTATACCGTCTCATGAGCGAAGAAGAAAAAGCGCGTCTCGTGAAAAACATTGTCGAATCATTGAAACAAGTGACAAAAGAAGATATTAAATTGCGGCAAATCCGCCACTTCTACAAAGCAGACCCTGATTATGGACGCCGCGTTGCGGAAGGACTTGGCTTGCAAATCCCGGATGACGTGACAACAAACGCATAATCATCTCGGAAAAAGGATAGACGTTGCCAGCGTCTATCCTTTTCTTTTTCTTCACAACATAATGTTTACATTAAACATAAAATAGGCCATTTTTGTTCGGCATGCGTATCGCATGCCAATCGGCAAGCCACAGCTTAGCGGACTTGCCAGGACAGCGACGGATCAATCGCTACGAAATAGTGAAATGCTCCCTTACTACATGTTTCTTATAATCCTGCAGATCGTTGCAGGCGTTTGGCAATTTCGAAAAAGTCTTCTGCTGATACTCCTGGAGCAAATGCTTCTGGAATTTCCTCCAACTCTGGAACCGGCCCTCCCTGCGGAATCCCTTCAATCACTTCTAGCGGCTGTCCATCAAGCGGATGTGTTCCTTTCCAAATTTGGGCAATATCCTTATAATATTTGTCACTAAACGTATAAAGCCGGCGATGGACCCCTTGTTCTTCAAACTTCCGCGCGATGTCAAATTTCTTATTATCTAAATTTGGAATCGGAAGCATCTTCGTGACATCGACCCCTGTGGCTACTTCGAGCGCCTTCGCGTAAGCAACGATATGAACACCGCCACGGACGAGCAAATATCCTACCATTTCGCGCGCCACCGGATGGTCTGTCATTTCATAAACACGCATTTTATTCGCTCGCGCTCCGCACTCAAGGAAAAAGTTATGCAGCAAATCGAGAATCAAATTCCCGCTGCTAAACACATAATCCCCTGTCCACGCTTTTCCCATCGAGTCTCCAGGAAACGCTGTTTGCGCTGTCGCGATAAAATGATACGTATTCCGTTTATCCACCGCGTTTCTCATTGGAGCAATATCGGGATCTCCCGGGTGAGTGGAACCAGTGAGACATAAATTAATAGCCGTCGACACAAGCTCCACATGCCCGAACTCTTCAGCGGCGATGCTGGCAATCAAATCATAAAACGGCTTAAGTTTTTTCTTTTGCCGGAAATTAAACGATTGAAACAAATAATTATTTAATGTTGACATTTCTCCAAAACGCCCGCCGAGCAATTCCTGTACTGCCGCTGCTGCGTTTGCATCAGCGTATTTCGGCTCCGGCAGCTCAATGGCTAGTTTATCAATTCTTGTAAACAAATGATCTTCCTCCATTTCCGTCCAATTAATCTCCAAAATAGTCTGTTGTTTCGCCATTTTATCAATTGGTTAGGCGAATCCAAACGATCTGCTGGATGCGGATGAATAACGTGGTCCGGTTGGAAGACAGGATGATATGGTCCGGTCTTACCTCCCTTAACACCCCTTGCACACTGCCGCGGGCAGTCTCCACGACCACTTCCCTTCCGACGATGGACTGCAACGTCTGGTACACGTATGGATCGACCAATGCCACCAATTGAGGTGACGAAGGATATGAATAATGAGGCTGATTCATTGTCATTTCCTCTCCTTTCCCAGTTGTTATGCTTCGGTAACAATTGTATGAACCTGTTGGGCGGTTGGTTACTGTAAATTATCACTTTATTTCGGAACAAAAGAGCCATTTTTTTGCACATTCCTTCAGAAAGCCCTCTCCCCTTTTCTGAAAGAATGTGCTAAATTTTTTGTGAATTATTTCGGAAGAGAAAATCCATCGATTCAGAGGAGGGGGAGGAGGACGTGATTCAATTTCATGACTTTGGCATTGACGTCCAAACGTATGCAGAGCGTGGAAAAGAAAACGACTTCCCTCTTCTGACACAGTGTCCGCATTGCCGGGCCAAGCGCCCGTTACACAGCTCAGCGAAGGTGTTTTGCAAGGCTCGAAACAAATCAAGTTCGATCTCTTTCCATGTCAACGAATTTGTGGTAAGATGTTGTTGAATATTCATAGGACTCTCTCCTCCTGTTTGATGGTGTGGTCAATGATCATCTTACCAGGGAGAGGGTCCTTTTTCATGTTTCCTGCTTGGGATCCTACCGCGCTTTGCTTGGTGGCCCCGATGAGGGGGATTGCGAACCTACGTTCCCAACCCCTCATCGGGGAATTCTAAGAATTTCTCCCACAAACATTTTACTCACACAACGTATTGCAAAACGTATAACGAATGCATAAATGCACACACAAAAAATTATGAAAAAAGCCGGCATCTGCCGGCTCCTTGATTATCTATATACTCTAACTTTTACAGTTCTGACGCCCCATTGGATAGCTTTTGCTTTTGTAGGCATGAATACATCAATTTTGTTTCCTTTGATTCCGACTCCTTTATCCGCTGCAACCGCATAGCCGTAACCTTCCACATAAACCTTTGAACCTAGTGGAATTACCTTCGGATCAACGGCAATTGCTTTAATCGAAGGGTTTTTCTTTAAATTTAAGCCTGTAGCTGTTATTCCGCTGCAGCCTTTGCAGTTTACTGTATAAGCATATGCTTTAACGGTGAGTGTTTTGTACGCTACTGTTTTGGCTGCTGCCTTTTTTACCGTAGTTTTAGCAGGCGCTTTGGTTGCCGTTCCTGAAATCTTTAAAACCTGTTTTGGTCTGATCAAATCGCTTTTAAGGTTATTCCAGCTCTTTAGCTGGCTGACAGTCACTTTATACTTTTTAGCTATGCCCCAAAGAGTATCACCACTTTTTACCTGATATGTGCCCGCTGCCGATGCAGCTCCTGAAAATCCGAACGCTAGAAAGATTGATGAAGTAATATATAATAGTAGCTTTTTCAAGATACTACTCCCTCCTTGCTTAAATTCGTAACAATAGAATACTTGCTTGGATTCGTACTAGGATTCGTAACAGTATAATATCAATAAAATATAACAATTATGTTTCATAGAGTTAGTAATTATGTTACAAAACGAAGACATAATTGTTTCTTGGCTTTTAGTTCCGCAAGCATCCGATAGACCGTATTAAAATTGCTGAAAATTTCTTAATATGAATAGCCCAGAAAACTTATTTCAGAATAACAACCAAGCACACTTTTAAACTATCCAGCCCAATCATCTAAGAAAATACTCTCTCTAGAGAGCAACAAAAAAGACAGATCTATAATTGATCTGCCTCAGCTTGTCAGCTTTGTCTACAAACTGAAAACATGGGGCAAAACCCATGTTTTCAAACTGTTGAAGAATATCTTTGAATCCATTTCAGCACCGCATCCGGAACCGGCTGTAGCTGCGGACATGGTCTGCCTAACAAATATCCTTGGCCGAAATGAACGCCAAGCCGTCTTACTATTTCCAATTCCTCGAAAGTCTCGATTCCTTCTGCAATAATTTGGCAATTGATTTTCTGCGCAAATCCTGCCAACGTCTCCAACAAAATTTCTTTAATCTTGTCGCAGCCGATATGATGAATAATCGAACGGTCAATTTTAATGTAATCGGGGCGCAATTCAGCAATTGCTTGCAAAGAAGAATAGCCCGCTCCGGCATCGTCAATTGCAATTTGGTATCCCTGGTTCCGATAATGATCTAACGCTTTCGTGAAAGACGCGTAATCATCGATGGACTGGCGCTCTGTAATTTCAAACACAACGTTTTGTGGTGTCAAATTCATCTTTTCGAGGAAGGCCAATGTCTGTCCAGGGGTAAACTGTGGATCGTGAATCACATTGGCATTAAGATTGATGAATAATTTCCAGTTCGAATCGTGTGGCAAAAATCCCTCAATTGCCCGCTGACGGGCGGCTGTTTCCAATGCATACAGCTGATTTTCTTTTTCCGCAAATTCCCACAGGCGATTCGGGGTCGCAAAATAACTCGCCTGCGGACCGCGCGCTAGCGCTTCATATCCATAGATGCTCCCAGTTGAAAGAGAGATAATCGGTTGATAATGAGCCGCTATCTTACGCCCAGCAAGTATATCACGAAATTCCATCTGCAAGCGTCTGAATTCCGCGTCCGTTTTGTTTCTCGCTTCGTGAATTGCTTCTTTGATCGCATCATACAGCAAGCTTTCGGCTGTTCTTCCTGTGCTAGGATCCAACACCGCCGTCCCAGCATAAAGTTCAATCGAATCGCCAGACAATGCGATTGATTCATTTAATTTCTTTCCAAACATGGTGCTAATCTCATGTGCCAAGCGAAGCAAACCCATTTTCGCCCAATTTGCATCTCCCTGCTCCGCACGGACAAACAACAAAACATCATCGCCAAACATTCGGTGGGTCAACAAACCGAATGAGTCGGACATTTCCGCTTCGAAAATCAATTGTTTCCATACTTCAAGCAGCTTTTGGCACGCTATTGGTCCATGTCTTTTTTCTATTTCCCTAAAACGTTTTATATCTAAATAAATAAGCCCTACAGGATGTTTGTTTAAATATTTATCTATTTTCGCCGTAAGATTTTCGCTATTCAGGCTGTCGGCGAGCAACATAATGGAAGCGAGCTGATCCGCCATCCTTAAGGCCCCTTTCGAACCAAAACAGCACATTGCTGATGTGTTTAACATTATCATAACATAACCGGTATTGCGGAATCTTAAAGGTTTTGTAAATGTTTGTTAAGTTTGTGTGCATCTATTAGACCAATCCCTAAATGCAACTCCTCAGCCCAACGGACTTAATACTTTGCATCACATCTTTTGCTAACAACATCCTCTAACTGAATCGCTACGTATCCCCTTTTTCACAGAGATAGACGGGCTAGCTTCGTACGCTTTTTTAAAAAAAATTGCCCCGTTCCATAAACCATAAAAAAACGGACTCGCCATCCGGCAAGTCCGTCGGTTGATGTTAAATATGCCAAGACACATGATTGCACAGAAATACGGAAGGTGCAGATAAACCGATCTCACTGTGAAAAAACTCTTCAATGCATCATCAAAGCTGTGCAAAATTTTCCCAAAAACTTGGGATTCTTTCGGATTCCAAAAAATAAAAAAGACCGCAAACGCAGTCATACCGAGGGTTTCGTGATTTTCAACCTGAAACGATCGGATATCAGAATGGAGACGGTGGGAGTCGAACCCACGTCCAGAGATATCGCCACTTAAGCATCTACGAGCGTAGTCGGTATATTTCGGTTTCGCTGCATCTTCCGCCTACCGACAGGCCTCCGAGCAGCTAGCCTGATTGTTCTCTTCCCTCGTCCTCAGGCGGCGGACTCGGGCGTAGCCCACTCGTTATGAGCCCCTGCACCACCACGTGGGCGATGGCGGGAGGAGCTAGCTGCGTTTAATTAGGCAGCTAAAGCGTAGTTTTCTTTGCCAGTTATCTTTAAGTGACGTTTTTTACGAGGACGATCCCCTCGGCTCGCAGCTTAAGCGCGACCTATCCCTGTCGAATCCGTATCGTCCCCGTGATGGAGAAGCGATAACGATAAGCTTAAGCTTTGGATAACTGGCCTTTGCATTATTGATTATAACATAATGCATTTAGTTTTCAATGATGAAGTTTTGGAATCATATTTTTTGCCGTTTGTGTTATTTATTATAACATAATGCACTTAATTTTCAATTGTAAATTTTTGGAATTATATTTTTTGTCGTTCGCGAAAAGCACGTTCGATTTCCCGTTGCGCTTCTCTTCGCTTCATATCTTCGCGTTTGTCATATTTTTTCTTTCCTTTGCCAACGCCTAACAACACTTTGGCAAAACCGTTTTTAATATATAGCTTTAACGGAACGAGCGTATAGCCTTGTTCTTTTGTGTAACCAATCAGCTTATTAATTTCACGGCGATGAAGAAGAAGCTTTCTTGTCCGCAATGGGTCATGGTTATAACGGTTCCCTTGTTCATACGGACTAATATGCATATTATGAAGAAATACTTCCCCTTTTTCGACCTTTGCAAATGAATCCTTTAAATTAACTTTTCCAGCGCGAATCGATTTAATTTCTGTTCCTTGCAGGACAATCCCCGCTTCATACGTTTCTTCGATAAAATAATCGTGATGCGCTTTTTTGTTTTGGGCAATCAGTTTCCCTTCACCTTTTGGCATACGACGTCCTTCCTCCTCATATCGTGCAACTATGATTTTAACAAAAAACGTGAAGAAGGAAAAGTCTCATGCTATCGAGACTTTTCCTTATCGTTTTTTCTTTTTCTTCTTTTTTGCTTTTAGCTGTGGAACGTCTTCGTAAAATTTCTTTGATTTTTTCGCTTTTCCATTTTGTTTATTTGTTTTTTTCCGCTTTTTCCCTTCAATAACGACAGGTGCACTTTTTGCCTCTTTAGGACGGCGGCCTTTCATGCCGACAATTTCAAAGTCGACGATCCGCTCATCTTTGTTCACGTTAATGACACGCACGGTAATCTCATCGCCGATGCGGTACACTTTTCCGGTTCGCTCACCGATCATGGCGTAATGCCGTTCATCATAGCGATAATAGTCGTCCGTTAAGTAGCTGACATGAACAAGCCCTTCGATCGTGTTCGGCAGTTCGACAAAGAGGCCAAAGTTCGTAACGGAGCTAATAATTCCGTCAAACTCCATGCCGATTTTATCTTCCATAAACTCTGTTTTCTTCAAATCATCCGTTTCCCGCTCGGCTTCCACAGCGCGGCGCTCCATATCGGATGCGTGTTCAGCGATGTCTGGAAGCTTTTCGGCCCATTTTCGTTGGGTTTGTTCATCCATTTGCCCATTAATTAAGTACGTGCGAATGAGACGGTGCACAATTAAGTCTGGATAACGGCGGATCGGAGATGTAAAATGCGTATAAAAATCGGTCGATAATCCGTAGTGACCGAGACTTTCCGCGTCATAGCGCGCCTGCTTCATCGAGCGAAGCATCACCGTCGATATGACCATTTCTTCCGGCTCGCCGCGAACCGCTTCTAAAATTTCTTGGAGCGCGCGCGGATGAATTTGGTTTCCTGTCCCTTTGACGACGTAGCCAAAGTTTGTAATAAATTCGAGAAAACGCTGCAGCTTTTCTGGTTTTGGATCTTCGTGAACACGATAAATAAACGGAACGTTTAACCAATGAAAATGTTCAGCGACCGTTTCGTTCGCCACCAGCATAAATTCTTCAATAAGCCGCTCCGCCACCGATCGTTCACGAAGCACGACATCATAAGGTTTTCCATTCTCATCCACAAGCACTTTTGCTTCTTTAAAATCGAAATCAATCGCACCGCGCTTCATCCGTTTATTGCGCAAAATTTCCGCAAGCTCTGCCATCAATTCAAACATCGGCACAAGCGGTTCGTATTTTTTTCTTAGTTCCTCGTCTTTATCAACGAGAATTTTGTTCACATCCGAATACGTCATCCGCTCTGTCGTACGAATGACGCTTTGAAAAATTTCATGGCTGACGACTTCGCCGCGTTCGTTAATTTCCATTTCACATGAAAGTGTTAAGCGATCGACTTTCGGATTTAAGGAGCAAATGCCGTTCGATAAACGATGCGGAATCATCGGAATGACGCGATCCACCAAATAAACGCTTGTCCCTCGTTCGTACGCCTCCCGGTCAATCGGAGATCCTTCTTCCACATAGTAGCTGACGTCAGCAATATGAACGCCAAGCTTGTAATTCCCGTTCTCAAGCTTCGTGACCGTGACAGCGTCGTCTAAGTCTTTTGCGTCTTCGCCGTCAATCGTGACAATCATTTGATCGCGCAAATCGCGGCGGCCTTGCAAATCTTTTTCCGTAATCGTATCGGAAATGCTATTGGCGTGTTCGATGACTTCATCTGGAAATTGCAAAGGAAGGCCGTGTTTATGAATAATCGCTAAAATATCAACACCTGGGTCGTTTTTATGTCCGAGAATTTTAATAACTTCTCCTTCGGCGCTCATTCGTCCTTGCGGGTACGATGTCAACCGCACAACCACTTTATGTCCTTCCACAGCACCGTTAGCGGCATGTTTCGGAATAAAAATGTCATTGACAATTTTTTTATCATCCGGAATGACAAATCCGAAATACTTGCTTTCCGTATAAGTTCCGACAACTTCGGTGACACCGCGTTCTAAAATCCGTACAACCGTTCCTTCCCTGCGGGCGCCTGACGATTCGGAATGCACACGCACTAATACGGTATCGCCATGCATCGCGTTTTTCATCTCGGAAGGCGGGATGAAAATATCGTCGAGCGACGGATCTTCCGGCACAACGAAAGCAAACCCTTTTGCGTGTCCGGACACTTTTCCGCGCACTAAGTTCATTTTTTCCGGCACACCGTAGCGATTGCTTCTCGTACGCACAACAAGCCCTTGTTCTTCCATAGCGACAAGCGCCTTTACAAATTCCTTAAACTCGGCCGCATCGGTAATACCGAACGCTTCTTCCAACTCTTGAACAGTAAGAGGCTTGTACGCCTCGTCCCGCATAAACGTTAAAATTCGATCGACTAATGATTGATCCATCATTTTCCCTCCTTTCAATATGATTACCAATCTAACGACTCTAAAAACTCAAAAATATCTTCATGCAGCTGTTCTTTTTCTTTATCTAGCGTAATGACATGGCCCGATTCTTCATACCATTTGATTTTTTTCACTGGTGATTCAATACCGTTATAAATAATATTGGCACTATCAGGGTTAATCATTTCATCGTGGCGCGCTTGCACGACAAATGTCGGCGCATAAATCAAGTCGATATGGTTGCGTACATCCGCAATCAGCTCTTGCAGCGCCTTTAACGTTTTCATCGGCGTCTTTTTAAACTCTTCCATTTCTTTTTCAATTTGTTCTGGTGTTTTTCCTTCCCGTTTTTTATATTCGCGTGCATACTTTAGCACACCTTGATACATGGTTTCTTCGCTTTTAATATACATCGGCGCACACATTGGAATAATTCCCACTACAGGTACAGTGTAACTTAATTTGAGGGAAAATACGCCTCCAAGCGATAATCCTGCCACTGCAATTTTTTCGTATCCTTTATTTTTTAAAAATTCATAAGCGTTCATTACATCTTGCCACCAGTCATCCGGTCCGGTATGTACAAGCTCTTCTGGCGGCACCCCATGGCCTTTATAAATTGGCGCATGGCATGTATATCCTTTTGATTCAAGAAAACGTCCCAACATTCTTACATCCGACGAGTTTCCAGTAAAACCATGGAGCAATAAAACCGCACGTTCTCCTGCTTCAAAGAAAAATGGCTTTGGTGGGACGATCTTCATGATGCACAACTCCTTTCTTTTTATGAAAAAACAGAAAAGGCAGCCCGAGTAAATGGTTGGACCGCCCCCATTGTTTTCATCATTAAAGTTGCATATACGTCACCGCAATCGATAATACAAAAAACAACACTGCCAGCACAACCGTAATGCGCTGCAATACCGCGTCCAATCCGCGCGCTTTTTGCTTTCCAAACAGCTGCTCCGCACCGCCTGTAATGGCGCCGGAAAGGCCCGCGCTTCTTCCCGATTGCAACAAAACGATCACGATAAGTCCAATCGAAACAATGACTAACAATGTGACAAGCAGCGTATGCATGTCCACTCCTCCTTAAAAAACGCACATTGCAATATTTAAAATATATCATAAATTTTTTATTACTACAATAGTGAGTATGGAAATATACAATAAATGTAACTATTCACCCCAGTGCTAGTGTATAAAAAAGCCCAGCACAAATAGGGCATTTCGGTCATAGAAAATGCCCTAGGTAGCGGAAAGAACTCGATCGATCGTTTCGCCTGCCAACAGAAGACATAACAATAAATCAAGAAGTCGCTTTAACGAGTTAATTTCTCATCTGCAGTTATCTTCCTGGTTGTAGGAATGTTACTTTTAAGTGGAGTAGAGAAAATGTTTCGTTTGGATAAAATAACGTACATGCTGTGTTATTAGTTTCATTATTGCTCACAAATAAAATATTGGCATAGACCAAAAGAAGAGAAAAGACATGTATTATAAGCATAAAATCGATTCTTACGTCTATTTGTCAAAACATCGAACTATGGTTGATTTTCTTATATCATTGCTCTTTACTATTTGAACAAAAATACTAGCGTTGCATCATTATTTATTATGCAGCGCTAGTGATTTATTACGCAATTTATTCAACTGATGACCAAAAAGTCATAAAAACCATTTTGGTTGTATGCCCTCTCCTTCTATGCAGGAGATACAACCCGTAATTTATCTAAAAGCCGTTAGAAAACCAACTTAAAATTACATCTCTATCCCTTTCCTTACTACCTGAACTAATTCTTTCATTTTTAATTTACCCCTATAGTTCGTAACGCTATTAACGTAAATGATGCTGACCAGACGATTCATGAAAAAAATGCTACATACAAGCAATAGTAATGTTAGACCGATTTCCCCATAACCAGCCTCTCCAACCATAATTCTTGAAAATGTTACAATCGGTGAAAAAACGGGTATATAGGAGCTAATCACTACGATATCGCTTGATGGATTAAATAAAGATTTCATTCCAATAAATAAAGCGCACATCACAAGAATAATAATTGGTAATAAACCTGAACTTAAATCTTCTGTACGACTCACGGTAGCACCTACTGCCGCATATAGCAGCGCATAAAGCAAAAAACCTAAAATGAAATAAATCAAAAATGATACAATAACAAATAGTGAAAGATTTTGCAAATTAATATTTAGACCAAATATAGAAAGGCCGTCCGAGTCGAACCATCCTAACAAATAACTTGTACCGAATGCCAGCATAATAATAAAAAACTGAGTCAACCCTGCGAATAAAATCGCAAGAATCTTTGCGTACATCATATAAATTGGTTTTACTTTTGAAATAATTACCTCTATTACACGGGATGATTTTTCCGAAGCAATGGAGCTTGCTATCATTTGCCCAAAGGTTGCTATAAAAATATACATTAAAAAAACAAAACTATACACAATACCAAATGTTTCTCTCGTATCTTTTATAGCCTCTTTCTTTATTTTGACGTGTGTTAACAACTTGTTTACTATTTCTGGATCAGCCTTGCTTTCATCAATCACTTTCATTATATATGCTTGTTGAATTCTTTGAGAAACTGCAGCTATAAATTCAGAATCTTCATATGATTTATAAATATAGGTAATAGAAGGAGGAGTTTGCTTCTCTAAGAGGATAATTCCATCTAATTTACCGCTTTTCACATCTTTTTTTAATTTCGATAAAGAGTCTTCTCTTTCAAAATGCAGGTTGACTGACTTTAAGCCCTCATTTAGAGATTCAAGGTCCACTGAATACGGTACTTGTGAAGAAATAAAAGCAATATTTTTATCATCTTCCTTGTCTTTTGCAAATCGGTCAATACCAAATATCCCCATAATAATAAAGTAAATCACAATTGAAGAAATAACAGTGGATTTAGCAAATAACGTTTGAGTCAAATAAAATTTAAATACCGCTAAAAACTTATTCATTTTTTATTTCACCTTCTCAATAAATATTTCGTTTAAAGATGGCTCCGCTACTTGAAAATTTCGAATAGGTATGCTATTTTGCTTAAATAGATTAATCAGTTGAATTGATTCATCATAATTTTTAACCTTTATGATAATTTCTGCAGCATCTTTTTTATAAGGCAATCCTAGCTTTTTAATAAATTGTTCTGTTTCCGGCGAAGCTGTTAAAGTAAAATTTCGATAGCTATAATTTTGTTTAATTTCATCTAATTTCCCTGAAAGGACAACTCGACCTTTTTTCAATATACAAATTTTTTTACAGAATTTTTCAATTTGCTCCATTCGGTGGCTTGATAATATTACCGTTTTTCCTAATTTAATCTGTTCTTCGATAATGGAAGAAAGCAAACTTGCATTAATTGGATCCAATCCACTAAATGGCTCATCTAAAATGACAATCTCAGGATTATGCAATAAAGTACCAATTAGCTGTATTTTTTGTTGATTTCCTTTTGATAATTCATTAGCACGCATAGATTTATAATTAGATATCCCGAGTTTTTCCATCCAATAATTAATGGATTGATCAACCGATTTTTTGCTCATTCCTTCTAATCGGCCAAAAAATCGAAGCTGATCTATAATTTTACTTTTAGGATATAACCCTCTTTCCTCCGGCAAATATCCAATAGAAACGCTTGATCTATCCAGTTTTTTCCCATCCCACATAATAACTCCTTTATCCGGCTTTAATAATCCTAAAAGCATTTTGATAGTGGTTGTCTTGCCTGCCCCATTTTGACCTAATAATCCAAGGACCTCTCCTCTTTTTAAAACGAAACTGAGATTATTCACCGCTATTACATTCCCAAAAAACTTATGCAAACCATAAACCTCTAAAGTCAATTTTCCCCGCTCCCTTAATGTATTTTTATCAACCCGTGATTAGATGTTCTTATATTCGAAAAATGGTTCCCCCATGATCTTATATACGTCTCTTTAAATAGGAATACACCGCACCAAATATTCCTAAAGAGACAAAGAAATACAGCAAGATATCAACCAATTGTTCTGGAGTGATGTATCCAATCAAATTTAAAATCAGCAAGATAACAACACCTAAATAAAATAGATGAAATAAAAAACGAGTTGTCTGATATTGAATCACCACTCCTCTTTCGTCCTTTCCCTCTAAACTGCTCTGAAATTTCAATACATACATCTGCCCTACCATTCCTAAAAGCAACAGCAAGCACTTCAAGAACAGCATAATTATTCCTCCTTAAACTCAAAAATTTCAGTTAACGGTTTACCAAAGGCACGAGCAATTCGAAAAGCAAGGATTAGCGATGGATTGTACTTATTCTTTTCTAAGGCAGCAATCGTTTGACGACTAACACCCACTCTCTCCGCTAAATCCTGCTGAGTCCATCCCTTTTCAGCTCGAAAAACCACAATTCGATTGCTTAACAAAATATCACCTCCAAATACATTATAGTATTTTAATTCCAAAATGTAAAATATTTTTTACAAAATGTACAAAAAATATTACAAATAAAACAGCACAGGAATTCTGTGCTGTTTTATTTGCTTTCAATTGGTTTTTCTAAAGTTAATACAGATGGAACTTGCTGAGGATGGGACAATCGTAGCAGCTGATATCCTATGCCAGAAATCCCCAAAAACAAACCAGGTATTTCTATTTGGCGAGGAACACCTGTATTATATTTTCCATTTTGCTTTCTCTCTTGGATTACATTCATTCCAATTGCTTCAGCCATACGAACCCATTCTGTTCTCCCAAGTATCGATCCTGCCATATAAAACAGTTCCGCATTTCCTAAATCACCGTGACAAAGGCAATGGCTTCTCCCCATTCCAGACCTGAGAGTAGTAGATACAGCAGTTTCGATTTCTTGCAATAGTAACTGATCATTTAGATATGCTAAATATAAAACGCGACTTAACCCAATTCCAGCTGCACCGTGACACCATGCAGCAACAAAATCACTGCCTTTATGCTCTGAACATCTTAAATCCAACCAATTATTTTCATTTGGATCATACAGCGAACGATCATATCGAATAGCTTCTAATGCTGTCTCATAATAATCTTGTTTGGATGTTAACTTGTGTAAACGCAATAATGCCCAAGCAATACCACTAGTTCCGTGTGAAAAACCTCCCATCAAATTTTGACTGACCTGATCTCGCCATCCCACCCCTTTATCTGTCGTCACTTTGTTTTTAAGTAAATGATCACCGTACATTTGAGCAATATGAAGAGCATATTCATTTTCAAATTGTTCAGAAATATTTAAAAGAACATGGATGATACCAGCGCTGCCTCCAAGGAGATCATAAAAATTATCACTACTTACATTCCTTTCAATATTAGTTAAAACTCTATTTAAATATGAATCCCATGTTTTCTGTTTTCCATACAATGCAATAAAATGAGCTAGTGTATATAATGTTGATGCTTGTCCATAAAATGCGCTACAGAAACTTTTTGAATGAATAGGACTGTGTATAATCGTTTCAACAGCCTGTAGTGCTAATTTAGTAAAATCTTTTTCATTTGTAACCTTACCTAAATAAGCCAAGAATAATGCAATTCCACTTAAGCCATTGTACAGACTTTGATCTAAAGAAGAAACCTGCCATTGACCATAGTAATTTGTAACAAGTCCGATCCAAGCAGCATCGTTTCTGTTGCCAATGATAGCTTGTTCTGCAAGTCGGTAACCGATTTTTTTTGCCCCTTCCACAAATAAATTAGTATCGATATTGTTTAAGTCTTCTGGAGAAAAATGATATTGTTTAATGCTAATAATCTGGATGTTGAGATTCCAAAATGAAGTTTCCATAATACTGTGTAGGACGTATTATAATGCGAATTTCCACATCTTTAAACTTTGAAAGTGGTCCTGTTTCGCTAATTAGCTCTTCTTTATTATTTAAAATAATCCGCCCAGCATTTTTAAATCCTTCAATAATAAAGTCAATATAGTCTGCCGCTTCTACTATTTTTCCATTTAATTTCGGAGCATTATAATAATTTGCTTTCAAGGTTGCTTTTTTACGAACAAAACGCATTTCGTCAGTCCCTTCATTTTCTACCTGCAATATAGGTATAGGGAGCTCTTGTGCCTTTGTGCTAATACCACTTATATCTACTCCACGACCGTCTGCACTTCTGTAAAACAAATGCGGTAGTAATCCCGTGCCCAAAACTGAATTTACTACCATTAATTTTGCTTTTACCTCAGCAGTTTCCTCAATTTTCATCTCAGGAACATGATGAAATATAGTTTCCAAGTCTATTAATTTTGGTAATTCTCCATTTATTGTATTGGATACATCGAGTGTTGGTACATCTACAAACGATTCCATTCCAACAATGACCCATCTCCGATGATGTATGAAAAAACGTACAGACTCGTTTCCTTGTCTGAGAAGGAAAATTGTTGACACCTTCCTTCTCGAACAAGTTCAGCAAGCGAAGCGCGGTAGAAAAAATCTCTATTTTCTTGACATAATACCATACGCTTTTCAGATAGACTGATAAACGAAAGGAAAAGAATGGTTTAATTCGCTCTCTCCCATACGGCTCTTTCATTACCGATAGGGTCGATTTCCACGCGGCTTGACGCGCCAAAAATCATTGCCTCTCCCTTGTCAAAGTCATAAAACCGTCCATTCTTCCAGCAGCTGATCATGATTAGGATTTCCATTGCACGCAAACGAAATCCATGCATCATGCATTTGTTTGCTAATTTGTTTTCGCTCCGGCAAATTTCCGGTAAAACTCGTCACCCCTGGCTGATGAAGATTACCGAATACAAACGGTAGCTTAAGCGCATGGCACACTTTCAATCTGCCGCCCATGATTGGCTTTTTATCGTTAAAACGATACATTCTTTTATTTTTATAGAATAGGAAATAAAAAGAACCTAACCGAACGATTCGGTTAGGTTCCCTTGCTTAATCATTATTTTTTCAAGTTATAGAACGATTTAATGCCGTTGTAAATCGCTGTATCGCCAAGCTGATCTTCGATGCGAAGCAATTGATTGTATTTTGCGACGCGGTCGGTGCGGGAAGGTGCCCCTGTTTTAATTTGACCGGCGTTTGTCGCTACGGCGATGTCAGCGATCGTGCTGTCTTCCGTTTCACCAGAACGGTGGGAAACAACGGCAGTATATCCAGCGCGTTTTGCCATTTCAATCGCATCGAACGTTTCGGTTAATGTACCGATTTGGTTTACTTTAATCAGAATCGAGTTGCCGACGCCTTTTTCAATTCCTTCCGCTAGTTTTTTCGTATTTGTTACGAATAAATCGTCACCGACAAGCTGTACTTTTTTGCCAAGGCGCTCTGTTAATAGTTTGTGGCCTTCCCAGTCGTTTTCATCTAAACCGTCTTCGATCGAAATGATTGGGTATTTCGAAACAAGTTCTTCATACCATGCGACCATTTCTTCTGACGTTTTTACAACGCCTTCGCCTTCAAGATGGTATTTGTCGTCTTCTTTGTTGTAAAGCTCGGAAGAAGCAACGTCCATCGCAAGCATAACTTCTTCGCCTGGTTTGTAGCCGGCTTTTTCAATCGCTTCAATGATCGTTTGCAGCGCTTCTTCGTTCGATTTTAAGTTTGGCGCGAATCCGCCTTCGTCACCAACAGACGTATTGTATCCTTTTGCTTTTAATACCGCTTTTAAGCTATGGAAAATTTCTGCGCCCATGCGAAGCGCTTCACGGAAGCTTTTCGCGCCAACAGGCATAATCATAAATTCTTGGATGTCTACGTTGTTATCCGCATGCGCGCCGCCGTTTAAGATATTCATCATCGGTACTGGCAATGTTTTTGCGTTAAATCCGCCAAGATATTGGTATAATGGCATGTCTAATTCATCTGCTGCTGCGCGCGCTACTGCTAAAGATACGCCTAAAATCGCGTTTGCCCCTAATTTACCTTTATTTTCTGTGCCGTCTAGTTCAATTAACGTTTTGTCAATGCCAACTTGGTCTGTCACTTCAAAACCGATAATCGCTGGTGCGATAATTTCATTGACGTTTTCCACCGCTTTTAATACGCCTTTTCCAAGATAACGGCTTTTATCGCCGTCGCGCAATTCCACTGCTTCGTATTCTCCCGTTGATGCACCGCTTGGTACTAATGCGCGGCCAAAACCGCCATCTTCTGTATATACTTCGACTTCTACTGTCGGATTGCCGCGAGAGTCTAATACTTCACGTGCGTATACATCTACAATTGCAGACATGTTCACACTCTCCTTTTAATTATTTTTTTATAATTAATGTTTTTCCCGTCATTTCTTTCGGCTGTGGCAAGCCAAGCAAATCAAGCATCGTTGGCGCTAAATCGCCTAAAATTCCGTCTTTGCGAAGCTCGATGCCTTTTTTCGTTACGATCACAGGAACCGGGTTTGTCGTATGTGCGGTTTGCGGTTTGCCATCCGGCGTCAATACTTCATCCGCATTTCCGTGGTCTGCCGTAATAATGGCGATGCCACCTTTTGCAAGAATCGCATCCACAACTTTGCCAAGGCACTCATCCACCGCTTCAATCGCTTTAATCGTCGGTTCTAATTTTCCTGAGTGGCCGACCATGTCCGGGTTCGCATAGTTTAAAATGATCGCGTCGTATTTATCTGCTTCAATTTCTTTTAGGAGCGCATCAGTCACTTCGTAAGCGCTCATTTCTGGTTTTAAGTCATATGTGGCGACTTTTGGCGAGTTGATTAAAATGCGGTCTTCGCCTGGAAACTTCTCTTCCCGTCCGCCGTTCATAAAGAACGTAACGTGCGGATATTTTTCCGTTTCCGCGATGCGAAGCTGGCGCAATCCATGTTGTGATAGGACTTCACCGAGCGTATTATCTAGATTTGTCGGTTTAAACGCGACATAACCTTTTACGGTTTCACTAAAGTGTGTTAGGCATACAAAGAACAAGTTTTTCGGATGTTTCGGACCACGGTCGAACTCGCGGAAGTCTTCGTTCGTAAACGTGTTCGAAATTTGAATCGCCCGATCTGGCCGGAAGTTGTAGAAAATGATCGCGTCTTCATCTTTAATCGTCGCCACAGGCGAGCCGTCTTCACGCACGATGACCGATGGAAGCACAAACTCGTCGTAAATGCCATGTTTATAAGAATCTTCAATGCACTCAAGCGGATCGCGATAGGTTGGTCCTTCTCCATACACCATCGCGCGATATGCTTTTTCGACGCGCTCCCACCGTTTGTCGCGGTCCATCGAGTAATAACGGCCGGATAATGTCGCGATTTCCCCGACGCCATACTCTTTTATTTTTTCTTGTAATTCTTTAATATATTTCGGCGCCGTTTGCGGTCCGACATCGCGGCCATCTAAAAAGCCGTGGATGTAGACGTTTTTTACGCCTTCATTAGCGGCTAATCTTAATAGCGCATATAGATGGTTAATATGGCTATGAACGCCGCCGTCAGAGAGAAGACCGAAAATGTGCAAATTCGTTCCTTTTTCTTTGACATGATTCATCGCCGCTAAAAACGTTTCGTTGCGGTCAAACTCTCCCTCGCGAATCGCAATGTTTACGCGCGTTAAGCTTTGGTATACAATGCGGCCGGCGCCGATATTTAAGTGGCCGACTTCCGAGTTTCCCATTTGTCCTTCTGGAAGCCCGACCGCCTCGCCGCATGCAGTTAATGTAGCGTGCGGATATTCATTCCAATAACGGTCAAAGTTCGGCTTTTTTGCTTGCGCGATCGCATTTCCATATGTTTCTTCGCGAAGCGCAAATCCGTCTAAAATAATTAACGCCACTGGTTTTTTACTCATGTTGTCCAGCCTCCACTAGTTGTAAAAATGATTTCGGATCGAGGCTTGCACCGCCGACAAGGGCGCCATCAATATGTTCTTGCGCTAAAAATTCGCGAATGTTTTCCGGTTTTACGCTGCCGCCATACTGAATGCGTACAGCTTCGGCCGCTTCCGGCGAAAAGATTTTTGCAATGATTGAACGGATATGGCCGCACACTTCATTGGCATCTTCAGCGGTCGATGATTTGCCAGTGCCAATCGCCCAAACTGGTTCATAGGCGATGACCACTTGTTTTGCTTGTTCCGCGGTTAAACCGGCAAGCGCTTTTTCTACTTGCGCGCCAACAATGTCATTCGTTTTGCCGCTTTCCCGCTGTTCTAACGTTTCACCGCAGCAAACAATTGGAATAAGCCCGTGTTTAAAAGCAGCAAGCACTTTTTTATTCACCGTTTCATCCGTTTCCGCAAACATTTCGCGGCGCTCGGAATGACCGATAATCACGTAAGTAACACCAATATCTTTCAGCGCAACTGGGCTAATTTCGCCAGTAAACGCTCCTTTGTCTTCAAAATGCATATTTTGCGCGCCAATTTTTAAATCAGATCCTTGCGCACTTTGCACAAGCCGCTCTAAAAATAGGAAAGGTGCGCAAATGACGGAATCGACTTGTTCGGCAGGCGGGACAAGCCGTTTTACTTCTTCAACGAAGTTTACCGCTTCCGTCAATGTTTTATGCATTTTCCAGTTTCCTGCGATAATTCGTTTTCTCATGATTGATCCCTTCCTTTCTACGAACGGAGTTGGCGCGTTATTTATCGTTTAACGCCACCACTCCAGGAAGTTGTTTTCCTTCCATAAATTCAAGCGATGCACCGCCACCGGTGGAGATATGATCCATTTTTTCCGCTAAGCCGAATTTTTCTACTGCCGCTGCCGAATCGCCGCCGCCGATGACCGAATATGTATCGACAGCATCCGCTAACGCTTGGGCAACCGCTTTTGTTCCTTCGGCAAAAGCATCCATTTCAAATACTCCCATTGGACCATTCCAAACAACAAGCTTGGATTTCATAATGACATCGCGATAAAGCTCACGCGTTTTCGGCCCAATATCGAGCGCTTCCCAATCGCTTGGAATCTCATCAATTGCAACGACTTTCGTATTGGCGTCGTTCGCGAACCGATCGGCTACGACGACGTCAACCGGCATATAGAAATTAACTCCTTTTTCTTTCGCTTTTTCCATAAATGATTTTGCCAGTTCAATCTTATCTTCTTCTAGCAATGATTTGCCAATTTCATGGCCAAGCGCTTTAACAAACGTATACGCAAGCCCTCCACCGATAATAAGGTTGTCCACTTTATTTAGTAAGTTTTCAATGACGCCGATTTTGTCTTTTACTTTTGCGCCGCCAATGATCGCCGTAAATGGACGGTCTGGGTTAGAAAGAGCTTTTCCAAGCACTTCAATTTCTTTTTCCATTAAAAATCCAGCAACGGCTGGCAAATAGTGTGCAATTCCTTCTGTAGAAGCATGAGCCCGATGGGCAGCACCAAACGCATCGTTCACATAAATATCGGCCAATTCAGCAAATGCTTTCGCAAGCTCTGGATCGTTTTTCTCTTCACCTGGGTAAAAACGAACGTTTTCTAGAAGCAATACATCGCCTTCATTCATTTTCGAAATTGCTTCTTTTACTGCATCGCCGTATGCCTCATCAGTTTTTGTCACATGTTTTCCAAGCAGTTCACTTAAACGCCGTGCAACCGCATTTAAGCGTAATTCTTCGACGACTTTTCCTTTTGGCCGGCCAAGATGGCTCGCTAGGATCACTTTTGCACCTTGTTCCATTAAATAACGAATCGTCGGAAGTGCTGCGCGAATGCGTGTGTCGTCTGTAATCGCACCATTTTCCATCGGCACATTAAAGTCGACACGGCAAAACACTCGTTTTCCTTTCACATCTACGTCCCGAACCGTTTTTTTGTTCATGGCGCTATGCCCCCTTTTTGATGATATCGTTCCCACAAACGAAGAGGAGTGGGGATCATTTCCCCGCTCCCCTCCACCATCCTATTATAGACTTGACTGGGTGCTAAAAACAACGCCTATCCTTATAGTCCTTTGGATGCAATATATGCTGCAAGGTCGACAACACGATGAGAGTAGCCTGTTTCGTTATCGTACCAAGAAACGACTTTTACCATTTTTCCTTCCAGGACCATTGTGGAAAGCGCATCGATGGTCGAAGATGCCGTGCTGCCATTATAGTCGCGAGATACAAGCGGCTCTTCACTGTAAGCTAAAATGCCTTTTAATTCGCCTTCCGCCGCTTCTTTCAATGCTGCGTTGACTTCTTCTACTGTTACTTCTTTTTCAAGCTCCGCAACAAGGTCGACAACAGACACGTTTGGTGTTGGTACACGCATTGCCATACCGTTTAGTTTGCCTTTTAGTTCAGGAAGTACAAGGGCAACTGCTTTTGCCGCACCTGTTGTTGTCGGAATAATCGATTCCGCTGCAGCACGCGCACGGCGCAAATCTTTATGAGGCAAGTCTAAAATTTGTTGGTCGTTCGTATAAGCGTGAACTGTTGTCATCATTCCGCGAACAATACCGAATTTTTCATGAAGCACTTTTGCAAATGGCGCTAAGCAGTTCGTTGTACAAGAAGCGTTGGAAATAATGTGATGGTTCGCAGGATCGTATTTGTCTTGGTTTACACCCATCACGATCGTAATATCTTCGTCTTTCGCCGGTGCGGAAATGATTACTTTTTTCGCGCCAGCCTCTAAATGTTTTGCCGCGTCTTCACGTTTCGTGAAGCGACCTGTCGATTCAACGACAATGTCCACACCTAATTCGTTCCATGCTAGTTTAGCTGGGTCGCGCTCCGCTTTTACAACGATTTCTTTTCCGTTTACAACGATATTATTGCCATTCACTGATACTTCCGCGTCTAATTTTCCGTGAACAGAATCATATTTCAAAAGATGAGCTAATGTGTTTGCATCCGTTAAGTCATTTACCGCCACTACTTCAATATTCGGATTTTTTAATGCCGCACGAAAAACATTGCGACCAATACGTCCAAAACCGTTAATACCAATTTTTACTGCCATGGATAGTTCCTCCTTTAAAAAATGGTTGTATATATTTAAGGGATGTTACTCCCCTAGTAACGCTCTTGCTGCACCTTCATCGGTAATAAGAATGGAATGAGGCGCTCGTTTCATATACGCCTGAATAGCTTTTGCTTTCGAAGACCCTCCAGCCACCGCAATGACATGTTCGACATTCGGAAGGTCTTCCAACTGAATGCCAACCGTTTTCACTTTATGCACAACTTCTCCTGCTTCATTAAAGTAATAGCCAAACGCTTCGGCAACCGCATGTCGTTCTTTAATTTTCTCCATATCCTCTTTTGAGGTTTTCCGGCGTTCCGCCATTGTGATAGCATCTCCGATTCCATGCACGACCATGCGGCATGATTTAATAAGTTCCAGCACTTCTTTCACAGTCGGTTCTTCAATTAAAGATTCATACGCCTCACGACTTAGGTGGTCAGGAACATGAAGAAGCCGATAGTTTCCTAACGCTTTTTCCGCCATCTTTGCACAAATGGTGTTCGCTTGGTTTTTCACATCTTCACCTAAGCCGCCCCGTGCCGGAACAAATAAAATACGGTTTTGTTTTGGATCGGGAGTCATCATCTCGGCAACAGCGGCAAGTGTTGTGCCTCCTGTCACTGCCACGATATCGCCGTTTGTCAATCTTTCTTTCATGCAGGTCACACAAGCTCTTCCCATTTCTTTTTTTACCCAAGGAGAAAGGTCACTATCTCCAGCAACAACGATAACCCCTTCAATATGAAGTTTCTCCATTAATTTTGTTTCTAAATCTTTTAGGCCTAATAATTCTCTCATAACATCCTCGAGCGCATGCAACAATTCCTTGCCTTCTTGGGTCAAACTCATGCCGGCGGAACTGATGGTTAGCAAATTTTGCTCTTTCAAAAACTGCACTTCCGAACGAAGCACACGCTCAGTTATTCCTAAACTGCCCGACAGTACTCTCCTCCCGATTGGCTGCATCAGCGAAATGTAGTGCAAAATACGATATCTTTTTTGCATAACTTCAAGAAGGTCGGGCAATAATTTTTTTTGCGCTTCAATTAATGATTGCATTGGTCCCCTTCTCCTTGCAAAATATATGGACATTAATTGTCCCGCTATGACTTATTGTGTCCCGCTTGTGTGAAAAAAATTCCCCCTGCACAATTTCATTGTAACAGGGGGAATCATAATGTTCAACCACTTTGCGCCTCGAGTAAACGTTTTCTTATGACATCTTTTTGAACCATCCCAAAATCTACTTCTTCCCCATCGATTTCGACAACCGGAATCATCAATTGATATTTTTCCAGCAATGCATCATCTTGATAAATATCAATTTCATTGATGTGAAAGGAGAATTCCCGTTGCAGTTCTTGCAACACTTGTTTTGCTTTATCACATAACGGACAGTTTGTTTTCGAGTATAAGTTGATCACCACTTGCTGTCACTTCCCTACATACTGTTTTCGTTTTGCAGATGATGGAATATGCAGTTGTTCGCGATATTTTGCGACCGTTCTGCGCGAGATCACCACACCGTATTGCTCATGTAATAAATCGGCGAGCTTTTGGTCAGAAAGCGGCTGCTGCTTATTTTCCTGTTCAATTAACTGCTTGATAAACATTTTTACTTTTACAGAAGAGGCAGCATCTTCATCCATGTAAACAGAAGAAACAGCGCTTGAAAAAAAGCGGCGAAGTTCCACTGTGCCAAACGGCGCTTGAACATATTTGTTTTTTACCGCGCGGCTGACAGTAGATTCGTGAATGCCAAGCTCTTCCGCAACTTCGCGCATTGTAAGGGGCTTTAAGGCTGCAAAACCAGTTTCAAAACATTGTTTTTGTTTATCGACAATGACATGCATAATGTTCAGCAATGTTTGTTTGCGCTGTTCCAGACTTTTTGCTAACCATAAAAACTGGCGATATTTATCTTTTACAAACGCGTGAACCTGCCCGTCTTGACAGCTGGAAATCTTTTGCTCGTATCCCCGATTCCAGATGAGTTCCGGATGCACATCTTCATTGTAAAAAATGCGCCAATCACCTTCTTCGCTGCGTTGGACAATTATATCGGGAACAATAAAATGCGGTCTCTCTTTTGTATAATGGATGCCAGGACGCGGTTCAAGCGTGCGAATTAAATCCCATACACGCTGCAATAAAGCGATATCCACGCCAAGTTGTTTCGCCAATGTTTTCCAAGCTTTTTCGACAAATAACGAAAAATGGTGCTGTATAATCTGTTCCGCGAATTCATCGCGATATGGTAAGCGCTTTAACTGTAAATATAAACATTCTTGCAAGTTGCGGGCGCCAACGCCAGCCGGCTCTAATGACTGAATGATCTGAAGCGCCTTTTCTGCTTCCTGTTTGGAAATAGCAAATCGTTCTGCAATTTCTTCGATATTTACCCGCAAATACCCATCTTCATCAAGGCAAGCAATCATATAATGCACGATGCGTTCTTCGTGTTCCGAAAGCGAAAGAGCTGGGAGCTGTGCAGTTAAATATGATGAAAGCGTTTCCGAATAAGTGCTCATATTTTCAATCCACTGCTGTTTTTCCTTATCCGATAAGTTGCGGAAGTTTCGCTTTAACCGGTAGTCGCGAATTTCGAGAAAAGGATTTTCCAACGACTGCTCATACAAAAAGGACTGTAATTCCACAGCAGAATATTGCAATAGTTCAATTGCTTGAGTCAATTCCTTTGTAAGCGATAGCTTAAGTCGCTGCTCCTGCAATAATTCGGCCCTCATTGTCAAGCCCCCTTTTTTTTATTGTACAATACTGTCGCCCCGGCGGTATATAAAAAAATAATTGTTAAACCTATTGTTTATAAAACCATTGGCGGTGACTGAACTTTATCCGTCATTCAAAAAGGCAGATTGGTACGCCAACAGTCGATCATCGAGCCAGACTGTTGATTTTATATTCAAGGCACAAAAAAACCTGCTACGTTTCGCAGCAGGTTTTCACTTGATACGCCCTCGGCAGGATTCGAACCCACGCTAAGAGAACCGGAATCTCTCGTGCTATCCACTACACTACGAGGGCATTATATTTAGTTGCTATTATCAGTTGCATATTCAATTATATTGAAAACACCTTTATATTGCAAGAGGGAAAATGTGTTTAAAAAATGAAAAAGAGGTTATGATGAAAAAAGGGATGTCCTACGTTTATAGCGAATAATAATAAAGTAAGGTCAATATTTTTTGTTTGACCTTCATTGACCATTTAGGTATGATAGAGGTACATACGATTAAGCGATTGGTAAAGGAGGAAGCTTCATGAATTTAATTCCTACAGTTATTGAGCAAACAAGCCGCGGAGAACGTGCTTATGACATTTATTCTCGTTTATTAAAAGACCGCATTATTATTCTTGGCAGCCCAATTGATGACCAAGTGGCAAACTCGATCGTTTCCCAATTATTATTTTTAGCGGCCGAGGATCCTGAAAAAGATATTTCGCTTTACATCAATAGCCCAGGTGGTTCGATTACTGCTGGCTTGGCAATTTATGATACGATGCAATTTATTAAGCCAGACGTTTCTACAATTTGTATCGGTATGGCTGCTTCGATGGGTGCGTTCTTGCTTGCCGCAGGAGCAAAAGGAAAACGGTTTGCCTTGCCAAACAGTGAAATTATGATTCACCAACCGCTTGGCGGCGCGCAAGGTCAAGCCACAGAAATTGAAATCGCCGCAAAACGGATTCTCTTCTTGCGCGATAAGTTAAATCGCATTCTTGCTGAAAATACTGGCCAACCAGTCGAAGTGATTGAACGCGATACAGACCGCGATAACTTCATGACGGCGCAAAAAGCACAAGAATACGGCATTATCGACCGTGTATTAACACGCATAGATGAAAAATAAAACATGAAAAAACAGGCTGCTTCGCTTGACATAGAAGCAGCCTATTCTTTATTTTTCTTTTTGTACATAGTTTGCCAATTTTTCAATTGCTTCGTTTTCATCCGGACCATCCGCAATCAACTTAATGACAGAACCGGTGCTGATCGCAAGGCTCATTAGCCCCATAATGCTTTTTGCGTTCACTTTCTTTCCGTCTTTTTCTAGATAAATATCGGAAGAAAAGCGATTCGCTTCCTGAACAAACAACGCTGCCGGGCGTGCTTGTAATCCCGTTTTTAATCGTACTTCTACTTGTTTCTCTACCATTCTCCATCTCCCCTTTTTTATAATGACTTATGAAAATCAACAGGCTTACCTGCCCGCAATCGTTCCGCAATCTCATCAATTTTTCGCAGACGGTGATTAATTCCTGATTTACTAATCTTTCCACCGGATACTAACTCGCCTAATTCTTTTAACGTTACGTCTTGATACATCATCCGCAATTCCGCAATTTCCCGCAATTTATCAGGAAGGGCGCTCAATCCGATGGTTTCATCAATATAGCGAATGTTTTCTACTTGGCGAAGCGCAGCGCCAATCGTTTTATTTAAGTTTGCTGTTTCGCAATTGACAAGACGGTTTACCGAATTTCTCATATCGCGTACAATGCGAATATCTTCAAAGCGCAATAACGCTTGATGTGCGCCGATAATATTTAAAAACTCAGAGATTTTTTCCGCTTCTTTTAAATACGTAATAAACCCTTTTTTTCGTTCCAATGTTTTGGCATTAAGAAAAAAGTGGCTGTTCATTAATTCACATAATGAATTGTTATGTTCTTCATAAAGAGAAAAAATTTCTAAATGGTACGATGACGTTTCCGGATTGTTTACAGATCCTCCGGCAAGAAACGCACCGCGCAAATAAGAACGCTTACAGCACTTTTTTTTCACTAATTCTGGTGAAATCACGCGAATTAGTGAAAAATCCTCCTTCAATATTTTTAAATCCTTTAATAGTTCATGAGCGCCGTCAATAATTCGAACGATGTATACATTATTTTTTTTCAGGCGCATTTTTTTTCGAACCAATAGTTCTACTGTCACCGTATACCCTTTTTTTAAAAGAGTATAAATTCTTCGCGCGATCGCGGCATTTTCCGTTTGCACATCCACAAGTATTTGCTGATTGGAAAAAGACAGCAAACCATTCATGCGCAGAAGCGCTGACAATTCTGCTTTTAAACAGCACGGTTTCACTTCCAAATTCGTTAGTTCTTTTTTCGTTTCTGACGCAAACGACATGGTTAGTCACCTCCAACGATTCATTCATCGTAATCAGGAGGAAGGAGGTGCTGTAATCAGCGAAATAAGTAACGATGCCACTTTTTTCGTATCGTGACGAATGACGTGATCTTCATAGCTGACGATATTATCGCGAATCACTTGAATTCCTAAATCGATGAGCCGATCGCTATCATCCTTCACCGGTTCCGCCAGCTCTTCTGCATAACGTTTTTGAATTTCTTCCGGAATATGACCATTATTCACAACAACAACATCCAAAAATAAACATCCCATATGGTCATGGAGCGCTTTGACATGGTCGCTTACCGTGTAGTGCAGCGTCTCACCCGCTTGGGTCATCACATTACATATATACACTTTTTTTGCTTTTGCTTGACAAACTTCTTGCCCGATTTTCGGCACAAGTAAATTTGGCAAAATACTCGTATATAAACTTCCCGGACCGATGACGATCAAATCCGCAGAACGAATCGCTTCAATCGTTTCTGGAAGCGGTTCAATATTTTCCGGTGTCAAAAATACTTTTTTAATCCTTTTGCCGGAATAAGGAATTTTCGATTCTCCAGAAACAATGACGCCATCTTCCATTTCCGCATGAAGAACGACGCTTTTATTCGCCGCTGGCAATACTTGTCCGTGCACTTTCAACACTTTGCTCATCTCGCGGATGGCTTTGACAAAATCGCCGGTAATGGACGTCAACGCTGCCAAAATTAAATTACCTAACGAATGTCCTGATAGACCGTTGCCGTTTTTAAATCGATGTTGGAACAATTCAACAATAAGCGGCTCGACATCTGACAGCGCTGCCAATACATTACGCACATCTCCCGGTGGCGGAATATCTAATTCATCGCGCAATCTTCCTGAGCTGCCGCCATCATCAGCGACAGTAACGATTGCCGTAATATCAATGGCATACTGCTTCAAGCCGCGCAACAATACAGGGAGCCCTGTTCCGCCGCCGATAATGACAATTTTAGGCTGATGCTTCACACTCATTTATGCTTTTCCTTTCTCCTCTCCATGTCACGGTGGGACACATGGGTTTTATAATCTTTCGAAAAATAACGGGCAATATATTCGGCAATGGCAACCGACCGGTGCTGACCCCCTGTACAGCCGATGGCGATCACAAGCTGGCTTTTTCCTTCTCTCTTATAATGAGGGAGCATAAAGGCTAATAAATCAATTAGTTTCTCAAGAAATTTCTGCGTTTCGCTCCACTTTAACACGTAGGAGGAAACTTCTTCATCCAACCCTGTTTTCGGCCGCATATGGTCAATATAATGAGGATTTGGCAAAAAGCGGACATCAAAAACTAAATCAGCGTCAATCGGAATGCCGTATTTAAAGCCAAACGACATCACGTTGACGGTAAACGTCTGTTGCGTGTGAGAAGAAAATTGCTGTAAAATTTTTTCCCTTAACTCCCGTGGCTTTAAATCAGACGTATCATAAATAATTTGCGCCCGCCCTTTTAACTCTTCGAGCAATTTGCGCTCTAAACGGATGCCTTCAAGCGGCAATCCATTTGAGGCAAGCGGGTGTGTGCGTCTCGTTTCTTTATATCGCGCCACAAGCGTCGAATCTTTCGCATCTAAAAATAAAATCTGCGGCGTCACCCATGATTGCTCCGTCAGCTCGTCTAGCGCGGTAAACAAACTATCGAAAAAGTCACGGCTCCGCAAATCCATTACTAACGCCACTTTATTCATTTTATTCCCCGATTCTTTCATCAACTCCAAAAATTTTGGGAGCAACGTCGGCGGCAAATTATCGACACAAAAAAAACCTAAGTCTTCAAAACTATGCATAGCGACCGTTTTTCCAGCGCCAGACATTCCTGTAATAATCACCATTTGAATATGGTTGGCCGAACCTGTGCTCATGCCTCTCCCTCCACTCTATTAACTGGGATCTAACCGATAGGAAAGCAGCTCAAAATCTTTCGTATATATAAACGTCCCGTACATAATGTCCGATCCTTTTAGCGCGTAATCTAAAATATGATAATCACCTGGTGCCATCGGAAGCTGATGGATTGTTTCCACCGGATGCCATTCCAACTTTCCTTCTTCACAATATGGAACGTTTTCTCCGTCAAATTGTTCAGCAAAAAAAGTAAACATCATCCATTCAGAAACGATTTGCTCTTGGTCTTTGATGACCATCGTAAAAATTCCTTTGAGCTTTGGGTTTTTTAAGTAAATTCCTGTCTCCTCGCGATATTCGCGAATACACGCTTCGCGGATGGATTCCCCTTGTTCCATCTTTCCTCCCGGGGCAACCCACCAACCCCGTTTCGGTTTTTGCAGTAATAAGACTTTTCCATCTTTTAGTAAAACGCAATTCGTCACGCGTTGCAACACGCTCACCTCAACATCACTACATAACATCCAAAGTCTTAGAATCCCATTTACTTTATTATACTATTTCTTACAGTTCGCTACAACGAAGAAAAGCGGAGGCGGCGCGAACAGCTCTCGAAGCGAAATGTTCTTCGACCGCTGAAGTGCTTGCACTTCAAGGGAGAAGGTTATTTCGCACAAGAGAGCTAGCCGCCGAGCTAGCCAACGAAGAAAAGCGGAAGGCGCCTCCGCAACACACACATACTTGTTCACACATAAAAAAAGAAGCACGGGAAAGGGTACCCGTGCTGAACAAAAAGATCTATATAAAAGGGGGTCAATTACTTACTTTTAGCATACAAAAAAAATGTTTCATGCGTGTTACAGCAGAATTAAACGTCTATTACGATTTCGTTACTTTATGTTTAATTTTTCCTTTAACTCTTCCACATAATGTTGTGCGCTTTGCGCTGCAATGCTTCCGTCCCCCGTTGCTGTAACGATTTGCCGTAATGATTTTTCGCGGACATCTCCTGCCGCAAAAATACCCGGCACTTTTGTTTCCATAAGCTCATTGGTTTCGATATATCCGTTTTCGTTCGTAATGCCAAGGCTCTCAAATGGCTTCGAAAGCGGAAGCATGCCGATATAAATAAACACGCCATCGCACGGAAATTCCCGTTCCTCTCCCGTTTGCGTATGAACAAGTGTCACGCTGTTTACTTTCCCATCTTTTCCATTAATTTGTTTTACGGTATGGTTCCAAATAAAATCAATTTTTTCATTGGCAAATGCGCGGTCTTGTAAAATTTTTTGCGCACGTAATTGGTCACGGCGATGAACGATCGTTACCTTATTAGCAAAGCGAGTTAAATAGATCCCTTCTTCTACCGCGGAGTCCCCGCCACCAACGACAACGAGATTTTTTCCTTTAAAGAACGCCCCGTCACAGACAGCGCAATAAGAAACACCACGGCCGCTAAATTCCGCTTCACCAGGTACACCGAGTTTTTTATACTCCGCACCAGTTGCAATAATGACAGCGCGTGCTTTATATTGTTTATCGCCGACAACCACTGTTTTATATGCTTCGCCGTCAATAATTTCTTTTACTTCGCCGTATGCATATTCCGCACCAAATTTCTTTGCATGTTCAAACATTTTTGTCGCCAATTCTGGACCTAAAATATTCTCATATCCAGGATAATTTTCCACGTCTTCTGTATTTACCATTTGTCCTCCTGGTACACCACGCTCAATCATTAATGTAGATAAATTGGCGCGAGATGTATAGACAGCGGCAGTCATCCCTGCTGGTCCGGCTCCCGCGATAATGACGTCGTAAATTTTTTCCTCTGACACGCTGCTTCCACTCCTTCATTGATTAGTCTTTTACCATTATCGTATAGAAGTTTCGAATGAGCGTCTATTAATTTGCTCACGATAACAGCTCTTTCACTTTCTTTACATATTTTTTCACCGTTGATAATGAAATATGATACTTATCCGCAATCCATTTTTGTGTTACACGTTGCCCTTGCTGCTGCCGCCATACATACTCCATCGCCGCCGCCCAAGCAGAATGGTTAGAAAATCGCTCTTTTGTCGGCAATGCGTTTACGACGACGGAAAACCATGAAATATACATGTTTTCATCGATCTGATCATTTTTCATCGATAACTCATTGATAATGATATGGCTATTGATGACATATGAAGGAGACGTTTCTGTCATATGAAATAGAAAATAATCGGCAAATTGACTAAGGAGCGGATGATCAGTCAAATAACGACGAATCGCAATGGAAAGCGCGGGATCATTTTTGTACGGCGATTGACTAAGCAAATAAAGTCCATATAACATTTCTGCTATATTCGTTTGGTTAAACCAACGAATAATGCTCCGAAGTTCATGGTCGACAGATAGAGAGGAAAATGTCCACGGCTCCTCTCCGCGTTTGTCAGGATTTACTTTTATTACCTTCTCCCAAACATTTTTCGCTAATTCTTCGCGGCCGGTATAATAGGCTACATAGGTAAGCCAATAATAAAAGGCATCATCTCCATCATAGCCCATTTTATATAAATGATATAGCCATTTAAAAGCGAGGTCGAAACGGCCGACAAGCGCGAATGTCGCTCCAAGCTTATAGCGATGCTCGATAAAAAACGGATACACGCATGCCAATTTGTCAGAAAGACGTTTTACTTGCTGTTCATTGCGCAAATAATAATAAAAGACAAGGAGATTGCAAAGCGCATGTAAATTACCCGGGTTTCGCTCTAGCACTTGTTCGACAATTTCTTGCGCCTTTTGCACATTTCCGTTGTAAAAGTAGGCGAGCGCCAAATTATTGTACGCTGACCAAAATTCAGGATAGTTCGCAATTATCGTTTCCAGCAGGCGAATTGCTTCTGGAAACTCCTCTTTTTCCAATAAAAACCGCGCCCGTTCCTGCAATACAATTAAATCATCCTGCACATCGCTGTTTTCATCTTCTTGATCGATTTTTAACAATTCTATTAAGTCCTCTGTATCTTCGACAAAATAGCCATTTGGATCACAAGCTAAATACATTTCCGCATACTTCATCGCCTCGCGGAATAATCCGAGATGAGCAAAGTTGTTTGCTAAAAAATAAAAACATTCATACATCGTTTCATCTAATTCATGGACAATCTTGAATAACCATTGATTCGAAGCCTGATATTCTCCTAACTCCGCAAGCACGGAGGCAAGCTGCAATACAAATGTAGCATCGTTTTTATCATATTGAACGGCTCGTTCAAAATATTTTTTTGCTTTATATAAATCGCGTTGTTGATACGCTTGCATTCCTTTTTTGAAATAGTATTCACCGTTTTGGATAAATGGAATAATTTTCGCTTTTTGCTGCTTTGACTTTAGTTGCTTTTCCATGGAATCCTCCATCTATTGTTGAATTCACTGAAAAAAGTATACCACATTCTTCGGAAAAGCAAACATAAAAAATAAAAGCTGGCCCAGCAAGAAGCCAGCTCAACGTCACTGCTTAGCGCTATGCCGCTTAGTTAGCACTTCCAACACCGCATCAAGCGGAAGTTTTTGTTCCCTTAGCAGCACAAGTAAATGATACAATAAATCGGCGACTTCCCATTTCAATTCGTCATGGCTGCGATTTTTCGCGGCAATAATAACTTCAGCCGCTTCCTCGCCGACTTTCTTTAAAATTTTATCCACGCCTTTTTCCAATAAATACGTCGTATACGCTCCTTCAGGTCGTTCCGCATCCCGTTTCGCGATGATCTCCTCTAACGTGTTAATAATCGCAAATCGGTTTGGCGAAGCTTCGTATTTTTCTCCATTAATACGGTTTGAAAAACACGAATAGCTTCCCGTATGGCAAGCTGGCCCAGCTGGCTCGACAAGCACCAAAAGCGCGTCACTGTCACAATCATAACGCATCTCGACAATGCGCTGCGTATTGCCGGAAGTTGCGCCTTTATGCCAAAGTTCCCCGCGCGAGCGGCTGTAAAACCATGTTTCGCCTGTTTCGAGCGATTTTTTTAGCGATTCTTCATTCATATAGGCAAGCATCAACACTTCTTTGCTTTGCGCGTCTTGGACAATTGCCGGAACGAGACCTTTTTCGTCAAATCGGATGTTTGCGAGGTTCATCGGATGTTTACCCCTCTTTCTTTTAAATACGCTTTTACTTCTTTCACCGATGTTTCTTTATAATGAAAAATCGAAGCCGCAAGCGCCGCATCTGCTTTCCCTTTTTCAAACACTTCAAGGAAATGTTTCGCGTTGCCGGCTCCGCCCGAAGCAATGACCGGAACGGAAACCGCTTCGCTTACCGTTCTCGTTAACGCAATATCAAAACCATTTTTTTCACCATCGCAATCCATGCTTGTCAATAAAATTTCCCCCGCGCCGCGGCGGACCGCCTCTTTTGCCCATTCGACCACTTCCAAGTCCGTCGCGTTTCTCCCGCCGTGCGTATACACACGCCACGAGCCAATCGTTTCGTCATATTTCGCGTCAATCGCAACGACGATGCATTGCGATCCAAAAAAGTCCGCTCCTTCCGTAATGAGGTTCGGGTTGCGAACAGCGGCTGTATTGAGCGACACTTTATCCGCACCGGCGCGCAAGATCGTTTTCATATCATCCAACGAATTAATCCCGCCGCCGACCGTAAACGGAATCGCCAGCTGTGCGGCGACTTTCTCGACGACTTCCACCATCGTTTTCCGCCCTTCGTGAGAGGCGGAAATATCTAAAAAGACAAGCTCGTCCGCCCCTTGTTCATCGTAAAACTTCGCCAGTTCGACCGGATCGCCGGCGTCACGAAGTTGAACAAACTGCACTCCTTTCACGACGCGTCCATCTTTCACATCCAAACAAGGAATAATGCGCTTCGTAATCATTTCCCTTGCACCACCTTCAGCGCTTCCGCGACCGTGAATTTCTTCGTATAGAGCGCTTTGCCGACAATCGCGCCAATCACGCCGGCATCGGCATATGTTTGGAGCGACACCAAATCCTCCAGAGAGCTGACGCCACCTGATGCGATGACATGTTTTTCAGTTGCGCGCGCCATTTCCACGACCGCTTGAATATTTGGACCTGACAACATTCCGTCCGTTGCGATATCCGTAAAAATAAACGTTTGCGCCCCAGCTTCTGCTAGCTCTTTACCAAGGTCGGTTGCTTTGACATTCGATGTGTTCAACCATCCTTCCGTTGCGACAAATCCATTTTTCGCATCAATACCAATGGCGATGCGCTCTCCGTATTTTTTCAGCATTTCTTTTACAAACGGCGGATCGGCGATAGCAGCGCTTCCTAAAATGACGCGTGCCACACCGTTTTCTAAATAATACACAATATCGTCTTCCGTGCGAATGCCGCCGCCAATTTGCACTTTCACCGGCAGCTGTTTCGCCACTTCGACGACGAACTGGTCGTTTATGCGTTTTCCTTCTTTCGCGCCGTCAAGGTCGACCATATGAATCCATTCGGCTCCTTGTTCAGCGAAGAAAGCGGCCATTTCAACCGGTGAATCGCCATATACCGTTTCTTTATGATAATCCCCTTGCAAAAGGCGGACGCATTTGCCGCCGCGCATATCAATCGCCGGATAAATCGTAAATGCCGCCATCACATACTCCCCTTTCCTTCGGCGATCGCCGCATAGTTTTGCAAAATTTTCATACCGATCTCGCCGCTTTTTTCCGGATGAAACTGCGTTCCATACACGTTTCCTTTCCCAACGACAGCGGGCACCTCCACATTGTAAAAACTGCTTGCAAGCACAACATCGTCATCATCGGTCACCACATAGTACGAATGGACGAAATAAACGTGTCCTTCTTCCACGTTTTGCAAAAGCGGAGAGGGATGACGGAAAACGAGACGGTTCCAGCCCATATGCGGCACTTTATGCCGCTTTCCGTCTGCCGTCACGCCGGGAATGCGAACGACGCGGCCGCTAAGCAGCCCTAATCCTTCTGTTAACCCGTTTTCCTCGCTTTCTTCAAACAATAGCTGCATGCCAAGACAAATGCCAAGAAGTGGAGTGCCTTCATTTACCGCCTCGCAAACAAACTTGGCAAGCCCTGTTTCCCGCAAAATATGCATCGCGTCTTTAAACGAACCGACCCCCGGCAAAATGAGCCCCTTCGCGTTTTTCAATTCCTTTGGATCATCGGAAATAATGTACTCATAGCTCAATCGCTCTAACGCTTTGCTGACGCTGTATAAGTTGCCCATTCCATAATCAATAATGCCAATCATCGTTACAACATCCCTTTCGTTGATGGAACGCCTTTGACGCGCGGGTCGATCATCGTTGCTTCATCGAGCGCGCGCCCTAACGCTTTAAACACCGCTTCAATCATATGATGCGTGTTGCGCCCGTAATGGATGATGACGTGCAAATTCATGCGCGCTTCAAGTGCCAATTTCCATAAAAATTCATGCACAAGCTCGACATCAAACGTTCCGACTTTTTCGCTTGGAAACTCTCCGCGAAACTCGAAATGCGAACGGTTGCTTAAATCGACGACGACTTGGGCGAGCGCTTCATCCATCGGCACAAACGCGTTTCCGTAACGTTTTATTCCTTTTTTATCACCGAGAGCCTCCCGCAGCGCCTGACCGAGACAAATCCCGATATCTTCGGTCGTATGGTGATCATCCACCTCCGTATCACCTTTGGCGGTGACCGTTAAATTAAAGTGGCCGTGCTTTGTAAACAAATCGAGCATATGCGTTAAAAACGGCACGCCGGTATCCAGCTCCGCTTTTCCTTCCCCGTCAATGACAAACTGCAGCTGAATATCCGTTTCCTTTGTCGTTCTCGAAATCGATGCATGCCTTACCATAACCTATGTCCCCCTTATTTTTTAAAACGTTCTTCAACGGCGCGCGCATGTGCTTCAAGCCCTTCAAGTCTGGCAAACGCCGCGATTTTTTCCGCGTTTTGCTTTAACGCCGGCTCGCTGTAAAAAATGATGCTCGATTTTCTCACAAATTCATCCACGCTTAATCCGCTCGAAAACCGGGCTGTACCATTCGTCGGCAGCACATGGTTTGGACCGGCGAAGTAATCGCCAACCGGCTCCGAGCTGAAGCGCCCTAAAAAAATCGCTCCCGCATGGCGGATTTGACCAAGGAGTTGCATCGGTTCAGCTGTCATTACTTCCAAATGCTCCGGTGCCAATTCATTGACGACTTCCACCGCTTCCGCAAGCGTTTCTGTGACGTAAATGGCTCCGTAGTTCTCGAGCGACGCAGCGGCAATCGCTTTGCGCGGCAGCGTCTCCAGCTGTTTTTCGACCTCGCGTGCGACTGCAAGCGCCAATTTCATCGATGGAGTAACGAGAATCGCGGAAGCGCGTTCATCGTGCTCGGCTTGCGACAACAAATCAGCGGCAATTTCGTTCGCCTTTGCCGTTTCATCCGCCAACACGACGATTTCGCTCGGTCCGGCAATCATATCAATCGCGACTTGCCCGAACACTTCGCGTTTCGCGAGCGCCACGTAAATGTTGCCTGGCCCGAAAATTTTATCGACCGGACGAATCGTCTCCGTTCCGTACGCAAGCGCGGCAATCGCCTGCGCACCGCCGACTTTATAGATTTCTTTCACTCCTAATTCGTTCGCCGCCACTAACACGCCGGCCGGAAGCGTTCCGTCTTTATTTGGCGGAGAGGTGATCACAATTCGTTTGACCCCTGCCACTTGAGCAGGAATGACATTCATAAGCACCGATGACGGGTAGGCGGCTGTTCCTCCTGGAACATACAGTCCAACCGCATCAAGCGGCGTTATTTTCTGACCAAGCATCGTGCCGTCTTCTTTTGTCATGATCCATGACTCTCTCTTTTGACGCTCATGATAATCGCGAATGTTTTCCGCCGCCTCTTGGATGATCCGAAGCACTTCTGCGCTTACGTTCTGATACGCCCTTTCTATTTCTTCGTCTGTCACGCACAGCGAATCAAGGCGGACGCCATCGAATTTTTCTGTATAACTTTTTAGCGCCTCATCACCGCGAGCGCGCACATCGGCAATAATCTCCAGAACCTTACTGCGCTGTTCTTCCGTCCCTGATTCAATCGTACGGCGCAATGATACACGGTTTGTCACTCGTTCGATTTTCACGTTTGCTCTCTCCTTCATTGCGGAATGACCTCGGATAAACGATGAACTAGTTCATCGACCGCTTCGTCTTTCATGCGGTAGCTGACCGGATTGACGATTAATCGCGATGTGACATCAGCGATTTTCTCCAATTCTACCAGCCCGTTTTCTTTCAGCGTCCGTCCGGTTGAGACTATATCGACGATGCGGTCGGCAAGCCCAATGAGCGGAGCAAGCTCGATGGAGCCATTCAACCGAATAATTTCGACTTGCTCGCCTTGTTCGCGAAAATAGCTAGAGGCGATATTTGGGTATTTCGTCGCTACGCGCGGCGCGATTTGATTCATGCGCACACCCGGCAATCCTGCCACCGCTAAATGACATTTGCTAATCTTTAAATCTAACAGCTCGTACACATCGCGCTCTTCTTCCATCATCACGTCTTTACCGGCAATGCCTAAATCGGCCACCCCATGTTCCACATAGGTGACGACGTCCATCGGTTTGGCGAGAATAAAGCGCATGTTTTCTTCCGGAACTTCAATCATTAGTTTTCTTGACTCGGCAAATTCCGGAGGGAGCGTATAGCCTGCTTTCCGAAGCAGTTCGAGCGCTTCGTTGAAAATCCTCCCTTTCGGCATCGCAATCGTCAGCATTGTTTATCACTCCTCATGAGTGTTGATTATCTATTATGAAGGCATAATAGTGTAGCAATAAGCCTATATAGCCAGTGAAGACAAAGAATGAACTCGGTCTTTCTGCCGGAGTCGGCAAACCAATGCTTGCCGACTGGGAATGCGTCGCATGCCCATCTCCAACGGCGAACGCCTTGCGGACAAACTTGATTTGTCCGCTAGCGTTCCCGTTCGGGGATTACAGCAGAAAAGCCATGTATAAACAAACGGTAATTTTTTGTGAATCAACGCGCCTGATCACTCTTTTTCCGTGCTGCCGAGCAAATAAGTAATCGGCTTATACCGTTTGCTGTAGGCATCAATATCACGGATCCCAGAAATATGCTGAAGCACCACGCGCTTTCCTTCCCGCCGCTTTGTTCTCGCAAGCTCAATCGCTTCAGCGAACCGCTCTTGGCTAAATACGATGCACTCGATCGCTGCCTCCTCCTCTGATTCCCCGAGCGCCTCGATTAATCGGTCGACGCGAATGCCAAATCCGGTCGCCGGGGCTTTCCGCGAAAATTTCTCCAACAGCTCGTCATAACGGCCTCCATTTCCAATTGGGAAGCCAACGTGTTCAGCATATACTTCAAATAAAATGCCCGTATAATAACTCATATGGCTAACAAGCGTCATATCGATTTTCACTACATCATCAACGCCATATAGTTGAAGCGCGTTCGAAAGTTCGCAAAGATCGTCGACCGCTCGCTTTCCTTCCTCGCTATGAACAAGCTCCTTGGCTTCTTCCATCGTCATGTCGTTGCCGTGTAAGTGCAATAATTGAAGCAGGCGCTTTTGGTCAATGGAAGAAAGGGGCAGAGACTTCACATGCTCCCGATAGCCAACGTAATTTTTCTCGTATAAAAAGCGGCGCAATACGCTGGCACGTTCTTCATTCCCTACAATTTCTAAAAACAAAGCGTTGACGTAGCCGATATGACCGATCGTCACCGTGAAATGCTGCAACCCAGCCTGCTTGAGCGCCGCAATCATGACACTAATCACTTCCGCATCCGCTGCGACCGTGCCGTCCCCAATGCATTCGACACCGATTTGTTCAAATTCCGCCGGGCGTCCTCCCTCGCGCTGCTGGGCGCGGAACACGTTTGCGTTATACGCAAGGCGGAGCGGATTGCCTTCCTTGTAAAGACGGGAAGCAGCCAGCCTTGCGATCGGAGCGGTCATATCGGGACGAAGGACAAGGGTATGACCTTGTTGATCGAGCAGTTTAAACAACTGATGGTCGTCAATCGCCGATACGGTCCCGACTGTCTCGTAATATTCCAATGTAGGCGTTTCGATCAATTCATATCCCCATGTTTCAATTTCACGAATCATCGCCTGGCGAACACGTTTTTTTATTTCATATAAAAACGGCAATGTATCACGCATACCTAACGGTTTTTCGAACATAAACAACTTTTTGGTCATGTTCACACGTCCTTTATAATAAATACTTTAGTTTGCTAATATGGTAGAGAAGTGAAGTTATTAGTAGTTTACTCCTCATTTATCCGCTCGTCAACTATGAAAATTTCCAATTGCAGCGAGCAAGATGAAAAACTGTCTTGTAACGCAAGAACCTTAAGCGCCATATTTTTGTTTCTTGCGGATGGTTGAAATAGTCGTAACCACTACGGATACGATAAAACCGATGATGAGCGGAATCGTAATAACTCCGATTCCTTGTTCCATGACAATTTCATTTCCTTGTTCATAATACCCCTTCAAATAGAAAATTCCTTTCCCGATTTTTTGATTGATTTCTAAATCAAACTGGTTGATAAAAATCATGATAATACTAAATACAATCACTGTTGTCGATGTAAAAACACGAACAAACATGTTGATCTTTTTCTCATTGTTTCTCTTCCACCTTTTGTTTTTAAAATAAATAATTTTCCGATATTTCCGCTTATGAGAAAAGAGCACCGCTTTTCTTTTTTATGCTGAAAGGATAAGGGTGCTCTCGTTTTATTGTTCGCTCTTGCGCCTTTCCATTTCTTCTTTCGTATAAACGATGCGCATCGGATTGCCAGCGACAAACGCACCGGCAGGCACATCTTTATGGACGACCGTGCCGGCGGCGACGACGGCGCGATCGCCAATCACCACCCCGGGAAGCACCGTCGAATTGGCGCCGATCATCACTTCGTCCCCAATAATCACATCGCCAAGACGATATTCATCAATTAAATATTCATGCGCCAAAATCGTCGTATTGTAGCCAATGATGCAATTGCGGCCGATTTGAATTTTTTCCGGAAACATAATATCCGGCATGACCATAAAGGCAAGCGCCGTTTTTTCTCCGATTTTCATGCGCAAAAACGTGCGGTACAGCCAATTTTTCACCGCTAAAAACGGCGTGTAGCGCCCAATTTGGATAATGATCACGTTTTTAAGCACTTTCCAAAACGACACCGTTTTATAAACTTGCCACAAGGAGTTGGCCCCTGATACCGGATATTTCGTCGTCCGCCTCACTCGTTTTTCACTCCTACAATCGCCAGCAAATCGCTCATTTTTTCCAGCATAAAATCCGGTTCATATTGTTCCAAATACTCCCGTCCTTTAATCGCCCATGCCACTCCCGCCGTTTTCGTGCCAGCGCGTTTTCCCGCTAAAATATCGTGATAATTGTCGCCGACCATTAACGCTTCATCCGGCGTGGATTGCAGCAAGTCCAGCGCTTTATAAATTGGCTCTGGGTCCGGCTTTGCATGTTTGACGTCATCGAGCCCAATGACACAGTCGAAAAATGGTTCTAGTCTCGTTTTCTTTAATCCCATCACTGCCGTTTGATGAATTTTTGTCGTTACCACGCCGAGACGAAACCCGTTTTGATGCAGCGTTTCAATCGTTTCATACACCGTTTCAAATTCACGGATGAGCGCGTCATGCTGCGCATGATTGAATGCGCGATACGTATCAATCATTTCTTGTACGCGCGACGGATCCAATGCGTTGAACGTTTCATAAAGCGGAGGGCCAATAAACGGCAAGACATCCTCGCGTTTATATTTGCCTGGATAATATTTTTCTAACGTATGTAAAAACGATTGAATAATTAATTCATTGGTATCGATCAATGTTCCATCGAGATCAAATAATATTGTACGAATGGTCATACTGCAGCTTCCTTCCTTTTTGTATCTTCGACACGATTCCAAATAAAGCTAATAAGCATGGTTAATAAAATAGCGGTGACCAGCCGAATGACAAGCAGCGGCCATACCGGAATTCCAAGCGGAACAAATACGAGCGTATCTTCTATAACGGCATGGCAGGACACAAGAAAAATAAAGGCCAATGTTAAATCGCGTTTTGATACGCCGTCTTCTTTTACCGCCTGAATCATCACTCCCGCACCATACGCTAAACCGAACACGAGTCCGGCCGCCAATGTCAAAGAGGTATTTTCTTTCATGCCGAGCAATTTCGTCACCGGCGCCATCCAACGCGAAAAAATATGAATCCATTTTAACTCTTTTAATATTTGAATTCCAATCATAAGCGGAATAACAATCACCGCTAACTGCACAATCCCAAGGCACGCTTTTTTCAACCCGGCAAGCAAAATAGCTCCCCAGCTTGTCAGCTGCTCTGGAGAATTGGAAACAAAGCCGTATTGCGCCGTTTCACTTCCTCCTTGCCAAAGATAATGAATCAATAGAGCGGAAACAAGCGCGAGCCCGACGCGAACAATAACCATTAGCGCAACGCTCATACCGGTGCGCGACGCGACGGTCGACTCGATGAGCAAGTTATGGGAAAACGAAAGCATAACCGCCAAAATCAATACTTCTTTTACTGTTAAGTGCAGTGTCAGTATGGCGCCAATTGCGGCGTACAAGTTTAATAAGTTGCCGAGCACAAGCGGGATGGCCGCATCTCCCGGAAGCCCGATCCATTTCATAAATGGAGTTACCAGCTGAATGATCCATTGCAGCACGGGGGTATGCTGTAAAATGGACATGATGAGCGTAATGGGAAAAATCACTTTTCCGAGCGTCCACGTCGTTTGCAGGCCAACCGCGAATCCCCTTTGTAATATTCCGACCATTCTCTTCTCCCCTTTTCTAATCGTTATACCGCTCTTTTGCTAATCCTTTTACTCTGCGAAATACCCATAAACAGACTGAAAGTATAATGAGCGCAACGGAAACGACTTGCGCGATGCGAAGATGGCCCGCTAGCATTAAACTATCGGTGCGCATTCCTTCAATGAAGAAACGTCCGATGGAATACCAAATAAGATAGCTGAGGAATAACTCGCCGCGCCGCAAATTAACGCGCCGCAGCCACAACAGCAGCAAAAAGCCCGCTAAATTCCAAAGCGATTCGTACAAAAAGGTCGGATGGTAATATTGTCCGTTAATATACATTTGATTAATAATAAAATCCGGTAAATGCAAGCTTTCGAGAAACTCCCGCGTTACCGGACCGCCATGCGCCTCTTGGTTCATAAAATTGCCCCAGCGCCCGATCGCCTGCCCTAAGATAATGCTTGGCGCCGCAATGTCCGCCAGCTTCCAAAATGAAAGCCCTCTCACTTTCGCAAAAACGATCCCTGTTGCGACCGCGCCGATCAATCCGCCGTGAATTGCAAGACCGCCTTCCCAAATTTGCGGGATTTCCGATAAATGTTTTGAATAATAATCCCATTCAAAAATCACGTAATAGACGCGCGCGCACAAAATCGCGATCGGCACTGCGAACAAGACGAGGTCGACAAATGTTTCTTTCGGGAGTCCGCGCCGCGCCCCTTCTCTTGTCGCCAGCCATAATCCGATCAATACACCCGTTCCGATAATGACACCATACCAATAAATGGTAATCGGACCGAGATGCAAAAAGACACGGTCTAGCGGTTGAATCGTCGAATCCATCAATTCTCCTCCTAACTGTTATTCGTAATCATGCTCGCCATCTTCAATCGCATCGGTTAGACGCGCGGAAAACTCTTCCGCTGCGTTGACCCCCATCCGTTTTAAACGGAAATTCATCGCGGCCACTTCGACAATCACAGCTAAATTTCGTCCCGGCCGAACCGGTATCGTTAATTTCGTTAATTCTGTATCCAAAATTTTTACTTTTTCTTCTTCCAACCCGAGACGATCATATTGTTTATTCGGATCCCAAAGTTCCAAATCGATCACTAACGAAATGCGTTTATGCGTCCGCACCGCTCCAGCGCCAAATAATGTCATCATATTAATAATGCCTAACCCGCGAATTTCCAGCAAATGCTCAATCAACTCCGGCGCGCTGCCAACGAGCACCCCTTCATCTTCTTGGCGAATTTCCACACAGTCATCCGCGACAAGCCGATGGCCGCGCTTGACTAATTCCAAAGCTGTTTCGCTTTTGCCGACCCCGCTTTTTCCCGTAATTAATACTCCAACGCCGTAAACGTCGACCAACACGCCGTGGACAGCCGTTGTCGGAGCCAATTTACTTTCTAAATAGTTCGTCAAACGGCTCGAAAGCCGGGTCGTTTTCATCGTCGAACGCATCACCGGCACCGATTGCCGTTCGGAAGCTTCGATCAGTTCCGGCGGCACTTCCAATCCGCGCGATATGATAATCCCTGGAGTAATATCGGTACAAAGCCGCTCCATTCTCATCTTTTTCTCTTCTAGGCTTAACGTTTCATAAAATGAAAGCTCTGTTTTTCCTAATAATTGAATTCGCTCTGCTGGATAATACGTGAAATAACCTGCCATTTCAATACCAGGGCGAGACAAATCGCTTGTCGTAATCGGACGATGAATTCCTTCCGCTCCGCTTACTAATTCCAACTGAAACTTTTCGATAATGTCTTTTGTACGCACTTTCGGCATGTCGGCATTTCTCCCCTTTCTTTGTCTTTTTCCATTTTAGCACTTTTCTTTCTCGCGTTGAATCAAAAAGAGGCGGATCCCTTCGTTCCGCCTCTCATACTTATTTTTGCCGCAACGGCTCAATAATCGCTTTTTGAATAAGTAAATGGAAAAAGGAAAGAACAATCGAAGCAAGCAGTGCGGTGCCAAACCCGTTTATTTCAAACGCATTCCCCATTAATGCTGCTGTCATCATCAAGGTAATGGCATTAATGACAAATAGAAACAATCCAAGTGTTAAAATCGTTACAGGCAATGTTAATAAAATTAAAATGGGACGCACGACAACGTTTAAAATGGATAAAATCATGCTGGCGATAAAAGCGGCGCCGATGCCGCTAAATCGAATGGAATCAAAATATCCATCAATCGCCGCCAATAAAACCGTATTCACAAATACACCGATTAACCAATTGATCATCTACCATCACCGTCTTTTCATGATTGTCTTCTGTTACTCACTACCGCCCTCCATCATTTGCAGCGAAATCGATCCTGCTTTCGAATCCGCGCAAATATGAAGCGGCGGTTTGGAGGAATTTTCACTTGCAAAACGAATCGTTTTTTGCGCAGTTTCTTGTTTTTCCTCCACAGGTGATACGTTCGGATGCTCGCAGATCAATCCACCAAGGTTCGTTCTCATTTCTCCTTCTAAACATATATCGCGAGGAAGAAACAATGCAATGTTTCCCGTTACCGTTTTTCCGGTAATAACCCCATCTTTTCTTCCCGTTGCATACGTAATTCCGCCGCTGAATGTCCGTAAACGCACGTAGCGGTAATTCCCGTTCAGTTTAATTTCTCCATGAATCGTTTCTGCTTCGACTTCCTCGATCGCGCTATGTTCCAATACAATTGCTCCATTTGCCGTCTCTAATTCCGCTTCTTCTGCGAGCAAACGCTGAAGTGTGATCGAACCGTTTACGTTTTTGATATGCAACTCGTTTGCATGCAGACGCTCGATGCCGATATCCCCGTTAAAAAGACGAAATTTTGCGCCTTGATAACGTGTTTGCGGAACATAAACGGTCGCATTTGTTTTCATAAACGGTTTCGAAACGGAAAATCGGAAGTGCTCATTTTGCACAAGAAACAACGACTCTTCTATAAATGACCGCCGCGCCGCATCGAGCGATTCAGAACGATATACTTTTGTTTCACATTCGACTCGAACGTCCGCTTGATCCCATGGCACTACCTTGATATTTCCATTGGCGATATGCACATCGATGTTTTGCAAAGCCACATTACTTTGTTGAAAAATATGTCTTACTTCAAACGCATTGGCAAATGGAAGGTCAAACTCTTTCACTTTTTTTGCGGTCGTGTCTAAAAAATCAAATAGTTTTTCTTTCAACGAAGCCATTTTTACGGAATGTTGCTTTGAGTGCGAATGCGATCCAGATACATGAAGAAGTTCAAGCGGGCCAGCATTGCTTTTTTGTTCATCCAGCTGTTCAAGCAGCGTAAGCGCCTCTTCTATTGTAATTTTCCCTTCCTTCACCATTTTTAATATGCGTTTTTTCTTTTCCATGGGCGATCCCCCTCCCATTATCTTATTTCAACACTTGAATCCCTTTGATAATATTCCAAACTACAACGACCAAGTTGACGACCCCCGCTATAGCAAAACCGAGCCATACTAGGCCGCTGCTGACCCAAAATGACACATCGCTGCCTCCCCCTGTCAATCCTGCAAAAATAGCACTGATGATAAACAACAAAATGGTCGCGGCTGGAATCAAATGGGAAAGAAACGCTTTTTTCGCGTGTTGTTTCACTGCTTGATCATCGGCGACAAAGTAAACGACAATCGGAAAGATGAATCCAGCAAAGAAAATACTGAAATAACATAATGATGCAAGTACTTTATTGGAATTCACGAAAACTCCCCCTTTGTTTTTATATACGACCGCGATCAAGAAAAGTTTCTCAGGAGATGCGATTTAAAGAAAAACAAAAAGGCAAAGGCTTATGCCCTTGCCGTTTCATATAACGCGCGCATTCGTTCGCGGTCGCGCTCCAATATCGGTTTTAAATAGCGTCCGGTGTACGAACTTTCTACTTCGGCCACTTCTTCCGGCGTTCCTTTCGCAACAATTTGCCCGCCATGATCGCCGCCTTCTGGCCCGAGATCGATAATGTAGTCCGCCGTTTTAATGACATCGAGATTATGCTCAATCACAAGAACGGTATCCCCATTATCAACTAAGCGCTGCAACACTTTCAATAAACGGGAAATATCATCAACGTGAAGCCCGGTCGTTGGCTCATCTAAAATATAGAGCGTCCGGCCATTTGAGCGGCGATGCAATTCAGATGCTAACTTGACACGCTGCGCTTCTCCTCCCGACAATGTCGTTGCCGGCTGTCCAAGCTTCATATACCCTAAGCCGACATCATATAGCGTCTGTAATTTCCGTTTAATTTTCGGGATATTTTCAAAAAACTCAAGTGCGTCTTCCACAGTCATATCAAGCACTTCCGCAATGTTTTTTCCTTTGTACGTTACTTCCAGCGTCTCACGGTTATACCGTTTACCATGACATACTTCGCATGGAACGTACACGTCCGGCAAAAAGTGCATCTCAATTTTAATAATGCCGTCCCCGCGGCACGCTTCACACCGTCCGCCTTTCACGTTGAAGCTGAATCGGCCTTTTTTATATCCGCGCACTTTCGCTTCATTCGTCGCCGCGAACACTTCGCGAATGTCGTCAAATACGCCGGTATATGTCGCTGGATTGGAACGCGGCGTACGACCGATCGGCGATTGGTCAATGTCAATAACTTTATCTAAATGCTCAAGCCCTTTAATCGTTTTATGCTCGCCTGGCTTTGCCTTCGCGCCATGCAGTTTTTGCGCAAGCGCCTTATACAAAATTTCATTGACGAGCGTGCTTTTTCCAGAACCAGATACGCCCGTGACTGCGACAAATGTACCGAGCGGAATTTTGACAGACACGTTTTTTAAGTTATTTTCCTTCGCACCAACAATTTCGACCCAGCGTCCGTCCGGCTTGCGGCGCTCGGCTGGGATCGGGATGAATTTTTTCCCTGATAAATATTGTCCAGTCAGTGAGTTTGGATTGTCCATCACTTCTTGCGGCGTTCCAGCAGCGACAACCTCGCCGCCATGAATGCCCGCACCCGGCCCAATATCAATTAAATAATCCGCGGCAAGCATCGTATCTTCATCATGTTCAACAACAATAAGCGTATTGCCGATATCGCGCATGCTTTTTAACGTTGCAATCAAGCGGTCATTATCGCGCTGATGAAGTCCGATCGACGGCTCGTCCAAAACATACAGCACGCCTGTTAAGCGCGAGCCGATTTGCGTCGCCAGACGAATGCGCTGCGCTTCTCCGCCGGAAAGCGTCCCAGCAGAACGGTTTAATGTTAAATAGTCGAGGCCGACGTTCTTTAAAAAGCCGAGCCGCTCACGTATTTCACGCAAAATGAGATGGGCGATTTTCTTTTCTTTTTCGCTTAACTGCAAGTTTTGGAAAAACTCAAGCGCCTCCGTAACCGATAATGCCGTCACTTCGCCGATATGTTTGCCGCCGACAAGCACGGCGAGGCTTTCTTTTTTCAGGCGGTTTCCTTTACAAGTCGGGCATGGCTGATGCGCCATATATTTCTCCATTTGTTCGCGAACATAATCAGAGCTTGTTTCACGGTAGCGGCGCTCGACGTTCGGAATAACGCCTTCAAAAACGATATACTGCTCGCGAACTTGTCCGAAATCGTTCTGGTAGCGAAAGTAAATTTTCTCGCCGCCGCTTCCGTATAAAATTTTATCAAGCTGCTCCTTCGGCAAATCTTTTACCGGCACATCCATGTCAATGCCGTAATGGTTGCACACCGCTTCTAACAGCTGCGGATAATATTGTGAGCTTTGCGGCTCCCATGGAGCAATCGCATGCTCGCGCAGCGTCAGTTCATCATTGGGGATGACTAAATCCGGATCCACCTCGAGCTTCGCGCCAAGCCCATCGCAGTCTGGGCAGGCGCCGTACGGACTGTTAAATGAAAACATGCGCGGCTCTAGCTCTCCAATCGAGAAGCCGCAATACGGACATGCATGCTTTTCACTAAACAACAGCTCTTCCTCGCCAATGACATCAATAAGCACTTTTCCGTCCGCAAGCTTCAAGGCCGTCTCTAATGAATCCGCCAAACGTGCAGCAATTCCTTCCTTAATAATAATGCGGTCCACGACGACCTCAATCGAATGTTTTTTATTTTTCTCAAGTTCAATATCTTCCGTGAGTTCCCGCATTTCTCCGTCCACGCGCACGCGCACATATCCTTGTTTTCGAATATCTTCCAGCGTTTTTGCGTGCGTTCCTTTCCGCCCAGAAACGACGGGAGCGAGAATTTGCATTTTTGTCCGTTCCGGATAAGCAAGAAGCCGATCGACCATTTGTTCGATCGTTTGTGACTTAATTTCAATGCCATGTTCTGGGCAAACCGGCCGGCCGATGCGGGCAAACAAAAGCCGCAAATAATCGTAAATTTCCGTGACGGTTCCGACAGTGGAACGCGGATTGCGGCTCGTTGTTTTTTGGTCAATCGAAATGGCCGGCGACAGCCCTTCAATCGCATCGACATCCGGCTTATCCATTTGCCCTAAAAACTGGCGGGCGTACGCCGACAATGATTCGACGTACCGCCGCTGTCCTTCCGCATAAATCGTATCGAACGCAAGCGACGATTTCCCCGAACCGGACAATCCTGTCAATACGACGAGTTTATCACGGGGAATTTCCACATCGATATTTTTTAAATTATGAGCTCTTGCGCCTTTTACGATGATTTTATCGGTTGCCATAGACTCCAATCATCCTTCCGCTTTTAACTCAAAAATAATATCACGCAATTGGGCAGCACGCTCGAAATCAAGCGCTTTTGCTGCTTCTTTCATTTCTTTTTCTAAATCGGCAATAAGCTTTTCTCGTTCTTTCTTTGCCATCTTGCCGTAAGATGGTTTCGTATCGTACGTTTCTTTCTCTTCCGCCGCATAAGTCGCGCGAATGACATCGCGAATTTCTTTCTTCACCGTCTGCGGAACGATGCCGTGCTTTTTGTTATACGCTTCTTGAATCGCACGGCGCCGTTTCGTTTCGTTGATGGCAATTTCCATCGATTTTGTAATCGTATCGGCGTACATAATGACATGGCCGTTGGCGTTTCGCGCCGCACGCCCAATCGTTTGAATAAGCGAACGTTCCGAGCGCAAAAAGCCTTCTTTATCCGCATCGAGAATGGCGACAAGCGATACTTCCGGAATATCCAATCCTTCCCGCAACAAGTTAATCCCGACGAGCACATCGTATTTGCCCATGCGCAAATCGCGAATAATTTCAATGCGCTCGAGCGTTTTAATTTCGGAATGTAAATACGCAACTTTAATGCCGACTTCTTTTAAGTAATCCGTTAAATCTTCCGCCATTTTCTTCGTTAACGTCGTAACGAGAGTGCGTTCATTCCGCTTGATCCGCTCATGAATTTCTCCGATTAAATCATCGATTTGCCCTTCAATCGGACGAACGTCAATCGTTGGATCCAACAGCCCTGTCGGACGAATAATTTGTTCCACAACTTCCGGGCTATGTTCCAGCTCGTACGGACCAGGTGTCGCGGAAACATAAATAATTTGGTTAATTTTTTGTTCAAACTCCTCAAACGTTAACGGTCGGTTATCGAGGGCAGATGGCAGACGAAAGCCATGATCGACAAGCACTTGCTTGCGCGCCCGGTCTCCGTTATACATACCGCGAATTTGCGGCAATGTCACGTGTGACTCATCGATGATAATCAAAAAATCATCTGGAAAATAATCAAGCAGCGTGTACGGCGTCGAGCCTGGCGGACGCAACGCTAAATGCCGGGAGTAGTTTTCAATCCCTGAGCAAAAGCCCATTTCTCTCATCATCTCTAAATCGTAACGAGTCCGTTGCTCAAGCCGCTGCGCTTCTAACAGTTTTCCTTGTTCCCGCAATTCGCGCAGCCGCTCTTCTAATTCTTTTTCAATATTTTCGATCGCTAAACGCATTTTTTCTTCACGCGTAACGAAGTGGGATGCCGGGAAAATCGCGACATGCTCGCGTTCTGCAATAATTTCCCCCGTCAATGCGTCGACTTCGCGAATGCGGTCAATTTCATCGCCAAAAAATTCAACGCGAATACAATGCTCGTCCCGAGAAGCAGGAAAAATCTCGACAACATCCCCGCGAACACGGAACGTTCCGCGCTGAAAATCAATGTCGTTCCGTTCATATTGGATATCGACAAGGCGGCGCAATAAAGCGTTGCGCTCGATTTCCATCCCGACGCGCAACGACACAACCAGTTCGCGATATTCTTCCGGTGATCCTAATCCGTAAATGCACGATACACTGGCGACAATAATCACATCGCGCCGCTCAAATAGCGCTGATGTTGCCGAGTGCCGTAACTTATCAATTTCATCGTTAATGCTTGCATCTTTTTCAATATACGTATCGGTCTGCGGCACATACGCCTCCGGCTGATAATAATCGTAATAGCTGACAAAATATTCAACCGCGTTGTTTGGAAAAAACTCTTTTAACTCGCTGTACAACTGCCCCGCTAACGTTTTATTATGGGCAATCACAAGCGTCGGTTTGTTCACCTCTTTAATGACGTTGGAAATCGTAAACGTCTTTCCCGTTCCTGTTGCACCTAACAGCGTTTGATGCTTTACTCCTTTTCGAATTCCTTCGACCAATTTGGCAATCGCTTTTGGTTGATCTCCTTGCGGCTTATACGCCGACACTAACTCAAAACGGTCCCCCACGGATTCGACCTCCTGTTTCGTTTCATCTTATTTTTCATTGTAGCACATTGTTAAAAAAGATGCATAAAAAATACGAACTTATATTCGTTCCAAAATAGAAAGTACCTTCCAATGAAAAATGGCGGACAGCATTCGCCGTCCGCCGCTATTTAACTATTTTTTCAACTGTTTTACCATTTTTTTCGCATACAAAAACCCAACTGTCGTTGATACGATATCTGCTAGAATTTCATGCAGTTCGTCTGTATATCCTTTGAAATAGGAAGCAACCAATAGCGCGATGGTCAATAATGTTCCGATATAATGATTGTACGTAACACGGGTAAATAACAGTACAAGCAAACATGGCACAATTAACGAAACTATAAACCACATATGAAAAACTCCTTATTTAGACGGCTTCTAGCGCCCATTTTTCCCGTTCTTTTACAAACAGCAGCCCAAGCTCATGATGTTCATCTTCATATAACGCCCCTTGAACGAAACGAACTTCTCCATGTTCATTGACTACCTCTAATTTACAAAATGCGCGGTTTCGTTGCAACGCTTCATAAAACTCTGTTTCCGTTTTTACTGTCATTCCGTTCACTTTTGTGATGACTTCACCAATTTCTAGCTCCATTTTTTCCGCCTTGGAATTCGGAAGAATCCCTAAAATGACAAGCCCTTGTTCACGCTTCGAAAAATACGGAGGTTTCAAGCGATCTTGACGATGCTGGAAGAAAGCAAGCCACTCCCTTCCAATCAAGGCAAGGGCTGCCGCAATCATCGAAAGCGGCGCATACCAATAGCCTCCTATAGCAAACAAGCTGACAATCCATGCGAGCAACATCACTCTTTTTCCAGTTAAACGAATCGAGGCTTTTGGATGCATCCCTTGTACATGCTCAGAAAATCCGATCAAAAACGGCACAAGCATCAATGAATAAGAATCGCCGGCAACAGGAAATAATGGCCACCATGAAAATGGAGACGGAAGTTCTCCTGTTACCGGAAGCAGCACAGGAACGAACCAAAGCCGCTGCGACCAATGTTCTCCGACAACAAAACCACGCTTGCTTTTCGCTAACTGTGGAGATGTTTCGATAGCGCCGTTTTGTAAAATAAGCCATGCTTCCACAAAAAGCAATAAAGCAAGCAAAATAGCAAGTGCAGCCATATTCGTCTCGCTAAGTTCCGGGAAAAAACGCTTTAAAGCTGGTGCCGTTTCTTTATCATTGGCAAGAATACTAACGATAAAAAACACAAGCCCCATCGTATACGCCGGGGAAAGCAGCCGCATTTGCATCGTTAATCCGATTGCGATCGTCACAAGCGCAATCATTGAAATAGCATCGCGCGGAAGCACGATGCCGATAGCAACCGCTGCTAACGACAAAATACCGCCGGCAACAAGGCCGCTTCGCCAAAAAAGCTTGCTTTCATGAAACATGTTGTATACGCGAATAGAAAAATAGCTTCTTTCCCGCTTCACCCGCCGCCATCCGATAACAAGCGCCAGTGCGATCCCATAATAAAACAACGGTTGCACAAGCAGCCGCCCAACGCCTTTGAGCGCCTCCAACACCCATATCGACATATCGCCGCCACCTCGCTATGTTCGCGATTCTTTATCTACTATTCTACCAAATCACTTTCATAAATCCTATGATCGCATACACATTTTTTTCAACATTATTTGTTTATTATTGGCGAATCCTTTCGCATAACGACTTTCTTTGCCGAATCCACACTAGTTTTGTCAAGCAGGAAGGGATTTCCGTCTTGATGGAAAATGATATAAAAGAGGATGAAAAAGGAGGAATCATTTAGATGGAGTTAAAAACAAGCAGTGTCGCGAAGCGTCTTGGTGTATCACCGAAAACGATTCAGCGCTGGGTAAAGAAATATAATGTCCCGTGCCAAAAAAACGAAGCGGGACACTACGTATTCGATGCCGAAGCGGTTGCCTTGCTAGAACAAATTAAATTTGAACAAGGCGCTGCCCTAGAACCATGCATCAATCAAGAAAATCCGCAACATCCATTCTCCGCTGACGAGTTGTTCAACGTTTATATCGAACCACAGCTCAATGAGTTTACCTCCCGCCTCCAAAATATCGAACAAAAGCTCAACGAAAAAGCGGACGATATCGTTTCCGTTCAGCTTTTGCATCATCGCCGAGAAATTGAAGAACTAGCCTCCCAGCTTCATTCACTCGAACAACGTATTGCCCGCTTAGAAGAAGACGTTAATAGAGAACAAGCGATTATAACGGAAAATGCAAAGCAAAAACCGAAACGCCGTGGCATCAGCCGCATTATGAGTCTATTTGTATAATCTCCCTCCTTCTCTCTTTTTTCTTTTCTAAAAAAAGAGAGAAGGAGTTTTTCTTTTAAAAAACTTCCTTTACATCTTCATTTATTCTTTATTGTTTTTTAACATTTTTCCCGAGAAGTCTCCCTTCCTCTAAACGGAGTGAAGGAGGAAGATAAATCAGGAGGTTTTTGATTCTCAAAGACGAACATATGCGCTATAATTGAACCATCCATCAAACAAAGAAAGAAGGAAATGCTCATGCTTCGTGGCCAAAAAGTGTTCTTCCGGGCATCGAAAGCGGATTTGGACCGATTGTATGCCTGCAATCGGGAATCCGCCCGTGTTTGGAATGAATGTCTCCGCTTAGCAAAAGAACACTTTCTCCAACATGGATGCTGGATCACCAAAAGCGAGCTGCAAAAACAAACGAAAAGGAAGTTCCATCTTCACAGCCAATCGATTCAATCCGTCTGCCACAAATACCTCTTCGCCAGAACCTCGCACACCAAGCCATCTAGCAAGGACATCCTGCCCGTTATCCCTACAAGAAAAAGAAATACTTCCCAACGAAATGGGTGAAAGACGGTTTCAAAGTGTATGAAAATGGAAAAATCGAACTCTCCATGGGCATTCATCACGGAAAACGGGAAAAGCCAATCGTCGTGTATGTGTCGCATCTGCCAAAAGAGAAAAAAAGCAACCGCACAATGGTTTTATCGATTCATGCAAAAATTAGGCGTCCAATTAGTGTACAATCACGCCGATTTCCGATTAATGGGCAAGCGGGCGCTTGAGGAATTAAGCCGCTACACAGAAATCAACATCTTCCTGCGCGGAATAGTGCCGCTGCTTGGCTTTCGTTCGACGAAAGTATTTTATGACCGTAAAAAACGTTTTGCGGGACAATCGAAATACCCGCTCAAAAAAATGCTGGCGTTTGCGTTTGATGGCATTACCTCTTTTAGTATCGTACCGATTCGATTGATTACGTTCATTGGATTCCTTGCTTTTCTTCTCAGCAGCGTTGCCGGCATATACTCGTTGACTGTCAAATTGCTTGGTCATGCCGAATCAGGTTGGACATCCATCATGATTTCCGTTTGTCTCATCGGCGGTTTGTTGCTAATGGGAATGGGACTCATTGGAGAATATATCGGAAAAATTTATCAAGAAGTCAAAAGACGGCCGCGGTTTACGATTGAAAAAACATTGCATTCCCCATCGTTCTCGCCATCTTCCAAAAAAGAAAAGGTGCATCATTGAAAAAACGGGCAACCCTTAAAGGCAGTTGCCCGTTTCATTTTACTGAAACAGCACTTTCATCGCTGTTTTTAGTTGTACATCATTGTTGTCGTCGCGAATGGCGTCCATCACTTTTGCTTGTAATACTTCGGCTGTGTTTTTATCGATTTTTCCGGTTTGCGGGAGTTTATTTGCCTTTTGAAATGCTTTTACCGCCGACTCAGTTTCTTTGCTGAAGTAGCCGTCGGTGCGGCCAGGGTCAAATCCAAGTCCCTTTAACATTTGTTGCGCACTTTTTACTTGCTCATTGTTCATATCAAAGGAAAGCTCTTTTTCGATATGAAGCGGACTAACGTGGAAGTAATCCGGCTGCTTTACTTCAACGTCCGGCTTAACACCTTTTTTATGAATCCAATGGCCATCCGGCGTCAGCCATTTATAGAGCGTTAATTTAATGTTGCTGCCATCCCCCATCGGAATCGCTTGCTGCACCGTTCCTTTTCCGAACGATGTTTCACCAACGAGCTTATATCCTCCCGCTTCTTTCATAGCGCTGGCTAAAATTTCTGAAGCGGATGCGCTGCCTTTGTCAATTAACACGGCGATCGGATACGGTTTTTTCTTCGTTAAATCGGAATAAAAACGTTGTTTATCGCCATTGCGTTCTTCGACTTGTACATATGGTTTATCTTTCGGAATGAATTGTTTTAAAATTTCTTCCACACTTTGCAAATAGCCGCCTGGGTTGCCGCGCACATCAATGATTAACCCGTCGATATGCTTGCTTTCTAATTCTGCTAATTTCTTTTTAAAATCTTTTGCTGTATTTTCGGAAAACGACGTTACTTCTAAATAGCCGACTTTTTTCCCGTTATACGTTTTTACCGAATCATAAACCGTTTCAATCGGAATTTCGTCGCGGACTACTTTTACTTTAATCACTTCTTTTACGCCGGGGCGAAGAATATCCAATTGTACCGTTGTCCCTTTTTCCCCGCGAATTTTCAACACGGCTTCATATAAATCAAGCCCTTCTAGACTCTCGCCATTCACCCGCAAAATTTGATCATTTGGTTTTAATCCCGCTTTTTCTGCCGGCGAGTTTTTAATCGGTGCGACAATCGTGACTTTTCCGTTAATCATGCTTACCTCGGCACCGATTCCTTCAAACGAAGAGTCAAGCGACTCCGTAAATTGTTCGCTTGTTTCTTCATCCATATAGACAGAATACGGGTCGTTCAGCGTGCTAATCATTCCTTGAATTGCGCCTTGGATGAGTTTATCATCATCAACTTTTTCAACATAGCGTTTTTTAATCAGCTCATAAGCTTGTTCGACTTTCTTCAGTTCTTTCTCGTCATCGTTCGTTGCCGCTTTATCTGGCTCGGCCAGTGTTATTTCACGATCGCTGTCAGGCGCTGCAAGCTGCATGCCGGCATATGTTCCCCCGGCACCAACTAGCATCGATAAAGCCATAAGTATTGCGGTTGTTTTTTTATTCACAACTGTCTCCTCCTCACCCTATGCCATACAGGAAAGGCACCACACAGTAGGCCGTGCGATGCCTTTTATTTTTATCATATGACTAGCTTGTACATAGTATGATTACATTCTGTTTCTTTGCATTACTAGTTTACACATTTCCCATTGTTTTCTCAACCAAATAAGTTTGAAAAAAATGCACAACTTGCGTTTCGCAAGTTGTGCCATGTTCGTTACGGTAAATCGATTAACATAAAACGCGCGCCATTTTCTGATGCAATACGGAGTATCGGCGTTTCCGTAATTCGCGCGGAATCACGCTTATGCAACGTTGTTTCTCCGTTTAATGCAACATCTCCTTCAATAACAAAGAAAAAGATTCTTCTTCCCTCTTGTTGCGTAAATATAAGCTCTCGCCCTGCTTCTAAATCGGAAAGGTAAATCGTTGCATCTTGATGAATATGGGCAATTCCTGGAGACGAAGGATTTTTCGTCACCACCGGAAGCAACGCGTTTTTCATTTTCGCCACATCAAACGTCGTCCGCTCGTACGATGGCGTCAACCCTCGGACTTCAGGCAAAAACCATAGCTGCAAAAAATTCACTTCTTCCGTTGGGGATGGATTCATTTCAGAGTGAACAATTCCTGTCCCTGCCGACATCCGCTGCACGCCGCCAAACGTTGTCGTTGCGGTATGACCTGTGCTGTCCTCATGCTTTAAATAGCCTTTTAATACAATCGAAACGATTTCCATTTCTTGATGAGGATGGGCGCCAAATCCTCTAAGCGGAGCGACAAAATCGTCGTTTAATACGCGCAGCGGGCCGAAATGAATGTTATTAGGATCATAGTAGTCGCCAAAAGAAAAGCTATGATACGTCTTTAACCATCCATAATCCGCATAATAGCGGGATTGCGCAGGATATACTTGAATCATATACACACTCTCTCCTTACAATAGCTTATCCAAAAATAATCGTATCAAGCGCATATTGCCCCGGTCCGATTAATGCTACTCCAACAGCAACCGCAATAATCGCAAGATTGTACTCATACCCATTTTGCGTCACCCAATATCCGTTTGGGCCATGCACTTTCACAATGGCCACGATCATTGGCACAATCATTAATAAAGCGGCAAGCGGAGTCAAAAGTCCTAGTGCAAATAAAAGCCCGCCAATCAATTCACTCATCCCAGCAGCAAAAGCCATCATTTTTCCTGGTTTTAATCCAATGGATTCCATCCAGCCTGCCGTTCCCGCAAGTCCATGTCCTCCAAACCAGCCAAACAATTTTTGGGCGCCATGTCCTGCAAATGTCAATCCAAAAACTAAACGGATTAATAATAATCCGATACCTGCCATCATCAACACACTCCTTCTAATATTACCTTTGTTTCATAAATCTCGAATTCGAGATAATTATAAAATAATTATTTTGATATTGTCAATATGAAAATATTAGATATAGCCTCCCCTTTGTAAGATGATGGTTTTTATTTGCATTTATGGATCCTTGCAGCACGTTCAAAAATATTAATAACTCACTTATAAAAATAGTTCTAATAGAATAGGCAAAAAAGCCGAGCAATGTTTCACTGCTCGGCGTAACGGTTAAAAATTAATTAATATAATTAAGCGGATTTACCGCATTCGATTTTGACGGATTCCACGCTCCGCGATGAAGTTCGAAGTGAAGGTGAGGCCCTGTCGAGCGGCCTGTGTTCCCCATATAGCCGATGACTTGCCCTTTGCGGACCGTTTGCCCTTCACCGACAAGACGCGCTTCAAGGTGGCCATATACCGTTGTGTATACTTGTCCATTAATCACATGAGTGATGAAAATGACGTTTCCGTAACTGCTCGAATAATACGAACGGAACACGTATCCGTCAGCCGCTGCCACAACAGGAACAACAGCAGCAGTTTTACCAATATCGATTCCTGGGTGAAAATCACTTCCACCAAAACGGTAACCGAATCCTGATGTAATCGGACCATTTGCTGGTCTCATAAACGCTCCGCTTGTAACGGGTGGAACGTTTGATGTATCTCGGGAACTAGATGCGCCGCTGCTATTTTCACTTCCGGACGGCGTATTTTCATTTTCGGAAGGCGCACTTTCATTTCCTGATGAATATGTATGTCTAGCAGCCGCTCTGCGTTTCGCTTCTTCTTCAGCACGCTTTTTCTCCATTAGCTGCTGAAGCTGATATTTCATCGCTGCTTCTTGTTTTCTCAACAATTCTTGTTCTTCCGCAAGCGCCATTTTTTTATCATGGTGTTCTTGTTCTTCTTGTTTCAAATGTGCCATTAATTGATTCTTTTGCTTCATTTGCTCGCTTAATTTTTGTTTCAGCTGCTCTAGTTCTTTTAAGTTTGATTGAAGACTAGCTAGTTTATCCGTAAGTTCCTTTTCTTTTTTCTCTTTTAATGCTTTATCCGCTTGTTGTTCGCGGATAATTTGTTTGTCCGCCTCAAAAATGGTGGTGACAGCGCTCATGCGGTCAATAAAATCGCTAAAGCTTTGCGCTCCGAGCAATACTTCAAGATAACTGATGACTCCGCCGCTCTCTTGCAAAGAACGAACACGCTCTTTCAAAATCTCATTTCGTTTTTCAATGCGCGCTTGCACTTCGGCAATTTCACGCTTCAATGTTTCAATATCTTGTTCTGTTTGTTGAATATCAGCGGATAAGTTGCGAATTTTCCCACTCGTTTCTTCCACTGCTAAATCGAGTTTTTTAATTTCTTCGGAGAGCTCTTTTTGTTTGGATTGCAGTTTTTGAATTTCTTGATTAGCATCATTTATTTTCTCTTGTACCGCGGACTGCTTTGAACGAATGTTGTTAATCGCATCCCGTTTTTCTTGAATATCCCGGTCGCTTACCGCATTGGCAAAGTGCGGGAAAACACCAAAACTTAACGCCGCAGCTGCGGCAAGCGCCAGTACTTTCCTGCTTTTCATCAATTGATTCCCCTCTCCCTTATGGTGATGATCTTTTTCTATCAGACTTTCAAAAACTTACGGACAGACATCATGCTTCCCCAAACGCCGATGCATGCACCGATAAGCAATAAAAGCAAGCTGATTTGCCACATAAACGGATAAAATGGAAGAAGCTCTACAAATGGAATCGTAATTTTCGGCTCTAAAAATTTGTAAATGTTATAATAAACGGCCATGATCGACACGATTGGAAAAACCGCACCGATGACGCCAAGCCACAATCCTTCCAAGAAAAACGGCCAACGAATAAATCCGTTTGTCGCTCCTACTAATCTCATAATCTCAATTTCGCGCCGCCGCGCAAAAATCGTAATTTTAATGGTATTGGAGATTAAAAACATCGCGGTAAACAACAGACCGATGATTAACACAAGCCCGATGTTTCGCGCCGCTTTCAACGTGCTGAATAATTTTTCTACTTGGCCTTGGCCGTAGTTCACTTTGTGGACAAACTGGAACTTTTCAATTTGTTTGGCCACTTTGATCGTGTCTGTCGGTTTTTCTGTTTTCACCACATACACATCGCTTAGCGGGTTGTCTTGTTCAAACAAACGGAACGAAGAGCCTTCTTCGCCAAAACTTTTAATTAAATTTTTCAATTCTTGTTCTTTCGAAGAATAACGTATTTCCTTCACTTGAGGGATCGCTTCAATCTGCGCACGAAGCGTTTGTTTATCTTGATTGTTCGCCGTTACATCAATATGGACGCGAATTTCGACATCATTTTCGATTTTTTTCGCAAAATGGTTCATATTAAACATGACAACTAAAAACACGCCGACTAATAGCAACGTAACAGTCACCGCACTGATGGAAGCGAACGTCATCCAGCCGTTTCTGCCAAGACTTTTCATGCTTTCCCGCACGTGACGCTTTAGGGTACTAATCCTCATAACCGTATTCTCCCTTCGCCTCATCACGGACGATTTTCCCATTTTCCATTGCGATGACACGGCGTCTAATCGTATTTACAATTTCACGGTTATGTGTTGCCATGACGATCGTTGTGCCGCGATTATTAATTTTTTCAAACAACTCCATAATCCCCCATGATGTTTCTGGGTCTAAATTCCCTGTCGGCTCATCTGCAATCACAATTTTAGGAGAGTTCACAATCGAGCGTGCAATAGAAACTCGTTGCTGCTCTCCTCCGGAAAGTTCATCTGGATAGGATCGCACCTTATGTTTTAATCCGACTAATTCGAGTACTTCCATCACTTTCTTGCGAATCACTTTCGGCGATTCTTCAATTACTTCCAAAGCAAACGCTACATTTTCATATACCGTTAGCTTAGGAAGCAATTTGAAGTCTTGAAACACTACTCCGATATGTCGCCGCAATAATGGAACTTTGCTGTCTTTTAATTTAGCGAGATTTACACCATTGACCATAATGGAGCCGCTTGTTGGTTTCTCTTCACGGTACATCATTTTCACAAGCGTTGATTTTCCCGCACCACTAGGTCCAACGATATAGACAAATTCTCCTTGTTTGATGCGAACATTCACCCCGTTTAGCGCTACTACGCCATTCGGATATGTCTTATATACATCTTGCATTTCAATCATGCTTAATCACCTAATCTCATTTTCATTGTTGTCATCACTCGAGCTGTTTCGCTATATTTCGAATCGATCGTACAAAATTCTGCAAAGCTTATTATAACATTATTTGTTACACTTGAGTTTTACATTTATATTTCAAATACATTACATAAGAAAAATCCGGCCCTTGTAGGTACCGGATTGAAAAGGTTTATTTTTTGGACGCAAGCCATTCCGCAACTTTATCAGCGTCTTCTCCTTTTATAATGCCAGCTGGCATGCCGCCGCGTCCTTTTTCAATAATGTTTTTAATTTCATCTTTCGAATATTTGCTTCCAACTTTTTGTAAGTTTGGCCCTGCACCACCTGATAAATCTTGCCCATGACAAGAAGCGCAACTTTGTTTGTAAATGTCTTCGGCAGCTGCGGCGGTATCCCCTCCTCCATTATTGCCATTGTTATTATCCGTTGCATTGTTGCCGCCACCACAGGCCGCAAGCGCTAGAGAAGCACCAAGAAATACAGCAGCAAGTTTCCATTTCATAAATGAACTCCCCCTAATCTAATAATTACATTCAGAGTTATTATAACCCATTTTGAAAAAATTATGTGCGCTTAAAACCTTCTCCAAGCACTTCGGCAGCGTTCATAACAATGACAAATGCTGATGGATCAATGCTTTTGACCAATTGTTTCAATTTTGTGAACTCCGCTTGCTGCACCACACACATCAGCACTGGGCGCTCGTGATCCGTATAGCCGCCGTACCCTGACAACTTTGTCACACCGCGGTCAATTTCATGCAAAATCGCATGACGTACTTTTTCTTCTTCATTGGTAATAATCATCGCCATTTTCGAGTAGCCGAGCCCGATTTGTACTAAATCAATCGTTTTGCTTGTCACATAAAGAGCAATGAGTGCATACAACGCTTGTTCAATATCAAAGACGAACGCAGCGGTTAATACGATTAGCCCGTCAATGAGAATCACACACATGCCAAGGGACAATCCGGTATATTTGTGAATAATTTGCGCCGCCAAATCGGTCCCGCCTGTCGATGCTTTGCCGCGAAACACAATGCCAAGGCCAAGCCCAACCCCAATGCCGCCAAATAACGAACCAAGCAACGGATCATGGGTGGCTGGCTCGACATCTTTCGTTAAATAGACAACAAACGGCAAAAACAATGTGCCGACAAGTGTCTTTACGCCAAACTGCCGACCGAGCAAAACAACTCCCGAAATAAATAAAGGAATATTCAGCGCCCATTGCACATAAGCAGGCTGCCAACCGAACACCGCATAAGCGATCGTACTGATTCCGCTTACGCCTCCAGAAGCAACGCGGTTTGGCAACAAAAAGACATTAAACGCCACGGCAACAATCGCCGAACCAATCAATATGTATACATATTCCATCATTAGCCCCACTTTTGGATGCAATGGTTGACTTCTTCTTCTCATTCATCAGACCTCCCATGAGAGTATAGCACGCCCATTTCTACAAGTAAATGACAGCGGAATAAAGCAGTAACGCATTAAAGTTAGTCTACACAAAAAAGGCATCTGCTATCGAACGAGCGATAGCAGATGCCTTTCGTCTTATTTGAGTTTGGAACGCAAGTAGGCGTCAATAAAGATATCGATTTCGCCATCCATTACCGCCTGCACGTTTCCAACTTCGACGTTCGTACGGTGGTCTTTGACAAGCGAGTAAGGATGGAAGACATAGGAACGAATTTGGTTCCCTCAGCCGATTTCTTTTTGTTCGCCGCGAATTTCGGCAAGCTCGGCCTGCTGCTCTTCAAGTTTCTTTTGATACAGCTTCGCCTTTAACATGTTCATCGCTTTTTCGCGGTTTTTAATTTGCGAGCGCTCCGATTGGCACGTGACGACAATGCCAGTCGGAATATGGGTAATGCGCACAGCAGAATCGGTCGTGTTGACGTGCTGGCCTCCGGCACCGCTAGAGCGGTACGTATCGACTTTAATCTCTTCCGGACGAATTTCAATTTCAATATCGTCATCCATCTCCGGCATAACTTCGCAAGAAACAAATGATGTATGGCGGCGGCCAGACGCATCAAACGGAGAAATCCGAACGAGCCGGTGCACGCCTTTTTCTGCTTTCAAATAGCCGTACGCGTTATGCCCTTTAATGAGAAGCGTGACGCTTTTAACTCCCGCTTCTTCGCCAGGCAAGTAGTCAAGTGTTTCGACTTTAAACCCTTTTTTCTCGGCCCAGCGCGTATACATTCGTAAAAGCATCGAAGCCCAGTCTTGGGATTCCGTGCCGCCCGCGCCAGGATGAAGCTCTAAAATCGCATTGTTTTTATCGTATGGCTCATTTAACAAGAGCTGGAGTTCAAATTCACTAAAATCTTTCGTTAATTTTTTCGCTTCTGCGACCAGCTCCTGTTGCAAATCTTCATCCGGCTCTTCTTTGATCAACTCATACGTCACTTCTAAGTTTTCAAAACGCTCCTCAAGTGATTGGAACTCACCCACTAAATCTTTCAGCGCATTTGCTTCATTAATTACCGCTTGCGCTGCTTTTTGATCATCCCAAAAGTTTGGCGCGGCCATTTGTTCCTCTAATTCACGAATGCGCGCCTGTTTCGTTTCGAGGTCAAAGAGACCCCCTTATTTCCGCTAATCGCTTAGCCATTTTTTCAAGTTCTTGCTTAATTTCGATCAGATCAATCATGATGCTTCACCTCGTTACTCATTGTACTGGATTTTCGAAACAAGAATCAATGGGAGTTCGCAAACAAAGTGAGAGGCAATCCCCCCACTTTGCCGCAAACGTTATGCATTTTTTCCGCAGCAATGTTTATACTTTTTGCCGCTTCCGCAAATGCAAGGGTCGTTGCGACCAATGCGAACGGCCTTGCGATACGGCTTCCGTTTTACTTCGCCTTCTCCTTCTTTCGGATGAACCGCTTCGCCTTTTGCCACTTCCTGGCGTTCGAGATTGCTGTGGATTTCCGCTTTCATAATATATTTTGCTACTTCTTCTTCAATGGAAGCGATCATGTTTTCAAACATCGCATATCCTTCCATTTGATATTCGCGAAGCGGATCAATTTGTCCGTACGCGCGCAAATGAATTCCTTGACGCAGCTGCTCCATCGCGTCGATATGGTCCATCCACTTCATATCGACGGCGCGAAGGACGATGACGCGTTCAAATTCGCGCATTTGTTCCGGCGGAATTTGCTGTTCTTTTTCATCATAGCGCGCTTTCACTTTTTCCCAAATGAGCTCAATCATTTCTTCCGGCTCTTTGCCGCGCAAATCGTTAACGGTCACATCGCCTTCCGGCAACAGGTTGGCATTGACGTAATCGATGATTCCTTTTAAATTCCATTCTTCCGGAAGCTCTTCTTTCGGCGTATGAGCGTTGACGACCCGCTCAATGACCGATTGAATCATTTTTTCGATAATGCCGCGCAAGTTGTCGGAGTCAAGCACTTCATAGCGCTGGCGATAAATAATTTCACGCTGCTCACGCAACACATCATCGTATTGAAGCAGCTGTTTACGCGCATCAAAGTTGTTGCCTTCTACCCGTTTTTGCGCCGATTCGACCGCTTTAGTGACCATTTTGCTTTGAATTGGCTGCGAATCATCCATGCCTAAACGGTCCATCATCGACATTAAACTTTCCGAACCGAAGCGGCGCATCAACTCATCTTCAAGCGATAGATAAAATTGCGATACACCTGGGTCGCCTTGACGTCCCGCACGACCGCGCAACTGGTTATCAATACGGCGGCTTTCATGGCGTTCCGTGCCAATGACCGCTAATCCGCCAAGCTCTTTGACACCTTCGCCAAGCTTAATATCCGTACCGCGTCCGGCCATGTTTGTCGCGATCGTTACAGCGCCTTTTTGACCGGCTTGGGCGATAATTTCTGCCTCTTTCGCATGGTTTTTCGCATTTAATACATTATGCGGAATCCCGCGTTTTTTCAACATGTTCGAAAGAAGTTCCGATGTTTCAATCGACACCGTCCCGACAAGCACCGGCTGCCCTTTCGCATGACGCTGTGCGATATCTTCTACTACGGCGCGGAATTTACCTTCCATCGTCCGGAAAATTAAATCTGGACGGTCTTCACGGATGACCGGCTTGTTTGTCGGGATGACAACGACTTGCATGTTATAAATGTTGCGGAATTCTTCTTCTTCCGTTTTCGCCGTTCCCGTCATTCCCGCAAGCTTTTCATACATGCGGAAGTAGTTTTGGAACGTAATCGTCGCAAGCGTCATCGATTCATTTTGAATTTCCAATCCTTCTTTTGCTTCGATCGCTTGATGCAATCCGTCACTATAACGGCGTCCGCGCATTAGTCGGCCTGTAAACTGGTCGACGATGACGACTTTTCCGTCTTCCACCACATAATCGACATCCCGATGCATCGTCACATGCGCTCTTAGCGCCAAGTTAATATGATGGTTTAGCGTTACATGCTTTAAGTCGAATAGGTTGTCGATTCCAAACGCTTTTTCCGCTTTCGTGATCCCTTCTTCGGTGAGCTGTACGCTTTTCGTTTTCTCATCATACGTATAATCGACATCTTTTTTCAATGTACGCACAAACGCATTTGCCTGAATATACAGCGCTGTCGATTTTTGCGCGGTGCCCGAAATAATGAGCGGCGTCCGCGCCTCATCAATTAAAATCGAGTCCACTTCGTCAATAATCGCATAATGAAGCGGACGCTGTACGATATGTTCTTTATAAAGCACCATGTTATCGCGCAAATAGTCAAAGCCAAACTCGTTGTTTGTTCCGTACGTAATATCGGCATTATACGCCGCTTGTTTTTCCTCCCGCGACATACCGCTTAAATTCAAACCGATGGTTAATCCTAAAAACTCATACAATTTGCCCATTTCCGTCGCATCGCGGGTCGCCAAATATTCGTTGACCGTCACGACATGCACGCCTTTTCCGGTTAAAGCGTTTAAATAAACGGGCATCGTCGCCGTTAACGTTTTCCCTTCCCCTGTTTTCATTTCGGCGATATTTCCCTCATGGAGGACAATACCGCCCATAATTTGCACTTTATATGGATATAATCCAAGGACGCGCTTTGCACCTTCGCGCACGACGGCAAAAGCCTCCACTAACAAGTCATCCAGCGACTCGCCTTGTTGATAGCGCGCCTTGAATTCCTCGGTCTTTTGACGCAACTGTTCATCCGAAAGCTTTGCCATCTCTGGGCCAAGCGCATCGACTTGGTCAGCAATCTTTTCTAAACGGCTTAGTTGGCGTTTGTTTGGGTCAAACACCTTTTTTAATACTCCAAGCATAGAAAACGCTCCTTATTCAATGGAATCACTAATCTACATGATATCATGTACACGAATGGGTGACAACTAAGACGCGGAGATGAACCGGGGAGGAAAATGCGGAAAAGAAGAACTGGAGTAGCTTCATTCTTGGGATTGAATTTGTTCAATAGCTCCTTCTACATGCAAAAGACGTTTGTTGATCGCATATATTTCAAACCCTTTTTCTTCCACTTTCTTATCTATATTTTTCAACAGAGCATGCACATCGTCAGCAACTTGATTTTCTAGACGAAATAATGCTTCTTTCGCCTCACATAGTTCCCGTTCTACCCGTTCGAGCCGCCCTTTCACATCAACCATATCATTTTCAATACGATCAAGGTGTCCGTCAACCTCTTCCATCCCTTGCTCCAGACGTCCCAACCGAGCTTCTATCGTTGCGAAACATTTGTCAATTTGATCAAAACGATCGCGAACTTCTACTTGAAATTGTTCAGCATTCATTTCCATCTTGTCCAATTTTACTAAAATCTGCCGCAAAAGCGCCTCCATCGTTTTTCCCCTCCTTCCTCCATATTATAACATCCCCTGCCGGACGTTGGCAGGGGATGAGGGTCAGTTTGCTTCAATTAAGCCGTATTTTCCATCTTTACGGCGATACACGATGTTTGTGCGGTTTGTTTCCGCGTTTGTAAAGATGAAGAAGTTATGGCCAAGCAAATTCATTTGCAAAATCGCTTCTTCGCTGTCCATCGGTTTTAAGCTGAAATGTTTCGTGCGGACAATCTCAAATTCTTCTTCCTCATTCTCCTCTACCGGAGGATTGTTGTTTTGCGTGACAAGCACTTGTTTTGTTTCTTTATTGCGTAATTTACGATTTACTTTCGTTTTATGTTTACGAATTTGTCTTTCTAATTTATCCGCTACTAAATCAATGGCCGCATACATGTCGTCATGGCGTTCTTCCGCGCGAAGCAACAGTTGCGGCATTGGGATCGTCACTTCGATTTTTCCTTGTTTATCGTTATATACTTTTAAATTAACGTGAACATGAATATCTTCTGTGTTTTCAAAGTATCTTTCCAATTTTCCAATTTTTTTCTCGACATACTCACGCAATGCTGGAGTTACTTCAATGTTTTCCCCGCGAATGTTATAGATCATCGCTGATCACTCCTTTTTATTTAAGGCTATGTGTTTAATATTCTACAAACCCCAACAAAGGTCCTGCTTGAATCAGCAAAATGTTTTTGAAAATTTTGTGAAAGTGAGAAGGAAATGTGGCAATATTACTCAGAGAATAACATCGTTTTTCCTAACCCCATTTTTTATTTTATTACCAATTCCATTGTACCATTCAAAATGCGGCAACATGCAAAAATTTGCTTATTTCATCGCCTCTACACAATCGGATGAAACACCGGATATGTCGGCGTCGTATCGAAAGTGTTTCCCGACTTTCCGCTCAGACCGATCGTGCGCATCATTAAAAATCCGTACGAAATCGATTTGCGCAAGGAAATTAATGTGACAATCGTCAAAGCCGTATAAAAAACACCGAGCCCCACGCGGACTCGGTGTTTTCATTGTTCGACATATCGCTTTAACAGCTGGGTGATGATCATCTTCCACGCTTGAAACGCGGGGGAAAGATGCTGCTCAACGATGCACTGCTTCATGTTCGGATCGCCAAAATTTCCATCTAATTTATACGCTTCTTCCAACACATCGGAAAATAGCCGCAAGTGATGAACGATGTCCGTCTCCTCGGCAAACAGCCGACATAAATGTACATTTGTCTCGCTAATCTTCGCCAATGCCATAAAAATATTGGCAAGCACCTCGTCTCCTTGCGTCCGCTCATAATTTACGAAACTTTCTTCCACATACGCAAACCCTTCCTCGATCGTATCGAGAAGCGCCACGTATTTTTGCACCATTTCGATTTGCATCGGTGTTAACACCGTCATATCTATCACAACCTATCTCTTTTTATCGTAAAACATTCCGTCCATTACTAAAGACTGCTCGTACGGGTTCGTATAATGGGCATTGGCCCGCCTTTTCTCGCGGACCATCGCCAAATCGCGCTGAATTCGCCGCTTCAGCTCCCGCAAATGTTCTTCAATCTCTTGATTCCACTGCACGATTTGCCTGCCAAGCCGCTGTTCTTCCCCGCTATACGGCGGACGAAGCTCCCGTAACAGCTCGTCCCTTTGTGCAAGCAACCGCTCGATAGCGGCTATCTTCTCGTCGCGCGCTTCCGCTGTTATCGGCATAGCGACGAGGTCACGCAGCTCTTTCGTCACGTGAAATAACGCGATGACAACGCTCATTATGCCTGCCCGCCTTGCGCGTATTGACGCTGCCGGTTGATTTGAATCACTTGCTTCCACGTGTCACGAAACTCGGTCACATATCCTTCGACTTCATCTAAAATCGCCGCATCGTTTTTCACGTTCGCCTCGACAAGCCGGCGGTAAATGTAGTCGTACATCGTCATCATCGACTTCGCGACTTCATACTCCATATTGAGCGTCACCATCAGCTCACGAATAATGTTTTGCGCCTTGATCAAGTTTTCGTTTCGCGCTGCGATATTGTTTTCTTCGATCGCCTTGCGCGCCAGCTTAATAAATTTCAAGCAGCCGTTGTATAACATCAATGTCAACTCGCCTGGCGATGCCGTCTGCACGGCGTTCGTTTGGTAGTTTTGATATGGATTGTTCGTTGCCATTCATCCCACTCCTTTACGTTCTATTGAGAACCGCCGAAAAAGGCGTTCATCAAATACATGCTTTGCTCGTTCGCCCGCTGAATCGCCTTTTCCATCGCCGTAAACTGCCGCCAATAGCGGTCCTCGATTTCTTTGAGGCGGTCTTCAAAACGATCGATTTGGCTGTCAATTTGGATTAAATCGCGACCAATCGCAAACTGCTGGTTCGTCCAAATCGTCTTCCCGGCTTTTTGTTCGATTTTGCCGATGGTATCTTTGATCGTATCACGGAGACGGCGGACAATGCCTTTTTCTGAATAGTTGGTGCTGTCATTATTAAACAAGCGGTAAATCGCATTCGGATTTTCTTGAATTTTTTGGCGAAGTTTCGTTTCATCAATAATGAGTTTACCCCCATCCAAGTAGTTAGATGAGGTAGTAATGCCAATTTCCGCAAGCTGGGAAAACCCGATTGTAATATTAGAACCCTCTACTTTTGTATAAAGGTCCATTCGCATCTTGCTTAGACCGCTCGATAAAATCGAATCGCCTCGCAACATCCCGCTCCGGGCTTTTTCTTCCCAAAGCTCGATTTGTTTTTCCGTCATCGCTTCTTTTTGCTCGTCGGTAAGCGGCGGGTAATCGCGATAGCGTTCTTCTTTCAGCTCGGCGTTAATTTTGCTGATGACTTCGTTGTATTTGTCGACGAACCCTTTAATCACGTTAAACATTGCGTCGGTATCGTTTGTCGTTGTAATCGTAGCGGATGCTCCTTCTTTTTTCAATGTATACGTCACGCCATTAATAGTAAATGTATTAGTCGAACGGGTCGTCGCTAGACCGTTAATGGTAAATTGGGCATCTTCACCAGCTGTTTTGACGTTTGCATCACCAGCATCAACAATGCCATCATTGTTCGTATCACCAAGTTCTCTGCCAGCAAAAGCGGTAAATCCAAGTTCTTGAAAAAAATTAGCAGTAACGTCATCATTTATAACCAGTTTTGCAGCTGCTCCTGTATCTTTTTTCGTTATAACTACTTTATCCGTCTGCGGATCATGGAAAACTGTAATCCCTAAATCATTGTTGCTATTTAATTTAGAAATAACAGAATTTAATGTATCAGATGCATCAATAGTGATAGTTACACCATTTTTCGTACTGCCATCTCCATTCGTTACATTGAGACTAATCGTTCTTGTTGTACCGCTTTGAAAATTCTCTGTTCCATTTGAAATCCATGTAGCGGCTTTTGCAATTTTTGTTACATTTATGGTTGTGCTTATATTTGCAGCAGAAGAGTTCGCCGTTGCAGTGACGACACTTTCATCAGAGCTGGCTACTTTCTTTTTCAACATGCTGCTTTGCAATGTTAAATTATTAAAAATATAGTTATCAAGATCTTGCAACAACGCGTTCATCGAACGATAATCATCGCGCTGCCACTCTAAAATTTGCTTTTTCTGTTTCAACTTATCAAGCGGCATCCGTTCCACTTTCATTAAGTCCTTAACGATCTGGTCGATATCCATGCCGCTCGCCAAACCGCCAATGCGCATGTTGCTTGCCAAATTCACTCACCACCATTAAATTTTTTTATCGACAATCAACCCGACAAATTCCATCATCGCCGCGTACATATCCAACAGCTTTTTCGGCGGAATTTCGCGAATAACCTCATCCGTTCGCTCATCAATGATTTGTACGTAATATTCCTGCAACTCGTCATGCAGCTCAAACTTTAACGACGTATGGCTTGGCTGAAGGAATTCGTTTAAGCCTTTTACTACTTCTTCTAGTTTTTCTTTTGGAATGTTTTGCACTGTTGTTTCTGAATTGTTCGTATGATGTTGCTGCTGGGGTTCGATCATGCTGCCGGCTTTTTCATTGCGAATATTTTCATACAAATAGGAAAGAGAATGCGAAGATACTCGTTCCATCGCCATCATCGTCCGCTCCTTTGCATGAACACTATCTATGTTTTATATCGGATGGAGATGAGGAGTTGTGAAGGGGGATAGAAAAATAAAAGCACCCTATATCAAAATCAGGGATTATGATAATTCTATTTCAACAATAGACTGTCAAAAGGTTTGGAATTCAGTTTTGTAGCGAAATTAATAATAAAAAATAGAAAAAACCCCAAAAAATAAGGTTTATATTAATAATAAAAGCCTCACTCCCTAAATGAGCAAGGCTTATCTACAAGCATTTTTTTATTAATTAAGCATCCCTATTCCCTTCAAATGTTGCCAAGCTTTTGTAATATGCTTTTCTTTAAATATCTTCCGCTTTCGTTCGTTCCAGTTGTGAATCTCTCCAATAATGGAATGAACATCGTCTTTTATATCCGGATTTTCTTTTACAACCCAATGTACGGTGGAAAGCAATTCCATCCCATATGGAGTTTCAAACCCTTGAATGACATTCCGCACTTTTTCTAAATGTTCATCAGCTTCGGAATCACCCTGCAAATACTGTTCAGCTTCTTGTACCGCATTCGGTAGCAAATAAATTTCCGCATCCCGATTGCGGTCTCCAAAACCTCGAATAAAATGACCGTCCAAACGCAGTAACACATGATTTAAGTTGTCCGCATACGGACCGTATTTCCCTTTCTCAAATCGCAATCTCATCGGCTCGCCGACAACCTGAAGAAAATAAGCCAACTTCTGAACTTCCAGCAATGACAACTTATACCCCGGAATGGAATAATCATTCATTAACATTAGCAATAACGCTCGAGATCTTGTCATCTTTGGAGGTTTTGTACGTATTTTAATTTGATCAGGGTTAGGGCTCCCTGCAGGCTCATACAAATGCACTTCCACCTCTTTTAAATGCTCAAAAGCCGCTTCAATTTTAGGACGTACTTCATCCCATCTAAGCCCACCATTTCCACAGCCAAGCGGCGGAAGCGCAATCGATTTTATATTAAGCTCCTTAACCACCTTTATCAAATCCGCCAACCCTAGTTCAATATCTTCCATCCGGGATTTATTTTTCCAATGGCGTTTTGTAGGAAAATTAATAATATATTTTGGGTTCAACAACGATTTAGTGGAAACGACATGCATTTTGCCTGGCTGCACTTCCTTGCGACGGCAAGCCTTTTCATACTCCGAAAACATTTCTGGATAAGCTTGCTTAAATTGCAGTGCAATTCCTTTCCCCATCACTCCGACACAATTGACCGTGTTCACCAAAGCTTCTGCTTCATCTTCCAAGAGATTGCCTTGTTTTAGGATGATCATTGCGTCACCTCCTTCAGTAGTACCAATGCGGCCGGACAGCTATCGGTTTATGGCAATGACATTGGTACATAATCTCTTCAACTTTTTGCTTCATTTTATCATTTTTAACCCCGATACCTAAAATCATATCAATAGGAACAAATTGATACACTAAAAACTCCGCTTGCCTTCTTCTTTCCCGATCGGGGTCCTCTTCCGTTTCAAACCAAAATTGAGAGTGCATAACGTTCCAGTCAATTTTATCTAAGTCTTTTAAATTATTATAAAAATCAGTAAATTTCATAATGGCATGCCCATCCGTAAACACATAACCTAATCCTCTATGATGGATCACATCTGTCCTAGACACGAGATAAATAATCTCATCTTGTCCTTTTGTGTACCCGTCTACACGGCCTTTGTTAATAGCATATAACATCGGTGACCTAGGTGCAAAGTAAAAAGGAACATAATCATGTAAAGTGCCATAAGGAGGAAGCGGAACTGATGTGATTGACCTCCTAGCTTGTATACGTGTATGCGCAATATTGACATACGATACACTTTTCACCTTCGCCACGTTATTTGCCACTAATCCACCGTGACAAAGGATCGATGGAAGGTTGCTATAGTGGGTGATATGGTAGAGCCATTTTTTATAAATCATCACGTCAAACACCCTACTGTTTAGTTTTCATAAATGACCGATGGCGTGCATTGCCCGACAGACAAATTATAAAACTAGTAAGCAAAACTGTCTTTATGGGTTTACATTTTTTCTGACAATAAAATACAATTCATAATTTTTAAGACATTTCATAATATTCAACCTGAATTACAGCTCCTATTTCTTTTTGGTATACAAAGCCCGATGATGTATAAAAGTTTGTGTAAAGCATTTTGCTAGACCAAAAGAAAAAAGGTAGGGTATTCTCTGATTTAGCCATAACACATTCCAGAGAAAGGAGTACCCTATCTATTCAGAGATCCCCTATCTATCTTACATTACACAAAATTCTTGACGGTACCATCTAATTCGATACCAATTTGTGCGAGTGCATCCGTATCAAAAATGGTCGTAGCACAACCTGTATCCAATAACACGTCCGTTAAAAGAACGGCTTTTTCACCACACTTTATTTCGACAGAAACAATAGGTAATCCATTTTCTATTCTTATATTCATACTCTCCCCCGAATCCCTATAAAATATTGTTCTTCTACCTCTATTTGCTCCTTACTTGTGTGAAAAATATATAATTCTTTCTCCGGAAAAGTTTTGTGCTGCTGTTTATAACCATTCCATGCATCAGACACACTATGATACCGATCGATCACTGCCATTTCTTTAATGATGCGTTTGCCATTTTGCGAACAAGCCGAAATGGCCTCCACCAAAACAAATTGATTCGGATATTGCTTACGTAACTCTGACCATTTCATTTGTTTTCCTCCCTTTTTATTATCATTTTATCAATAATCACCTTACACACATATAAAAAATCGTAGAAAGCAACATCTTTAATTTAAACGATGACAGTTTTAATCCTAAAAGTTTCTCTCCTTTAGTAACAATGAGAGCAATGAACATGAAGCTGCATCCCATTACTAAGCAAAAGGGACACGATTCTTTGAAACCCTTTTTCCCGAAAATCATCAGGCATAATCACAATCAACGTATAATCGGCGAGCGAATGGTAAAACTGCATTTTTCGGCCCGCCTTCTCCGCATACCACTTATAACGAGTCGAACCATATAGTCCGAAATATTCGACAATCCACTTTCTGCCGTTTTGTTCGATCACCCAGTCAGGGATGTATACTTCGTCATATTCTTGGTTCACAAAACGACATCCTTCTCTTTCCACTTTCCCATCAACGACCGCGCGAATCAAAAAGTTATGGATTTCTAGTTCTTCTTTTGAATCACACAATTGCCCGTCAATCCCAACTAGCAAATTAAATTCCTCAGGCTGAAATGTATATTCGGGGAATGATTCCATAATCCAACGGTAAAATTTGCTGTCGTAATGACGATCGACCATGCTGATAAACCGTGGAAAATGCTTGCGAAAATACGCCCGGTTTAACCGCGGCAACTCCTCGCGGCCGATCCCCCGCTTGGCACAAAACGTCCGCAGCGCCTGCACCCGGTTTTGCGGCGAATGCCAATGTTGGTTCGGCACACGCTGAAACTCTGTCACATCATACTTCCCCGGAAACACCGCCTCTATAATCTCAATCGGCGAACCGTGATATTCATGCAACAGACCAGTCAGCCCCTCCGCCATCAGCCGCTGTTTCGTCATAAAGCGCGGGACATCCTGCTCGGCTACTTTCTCCCTTTCAATCAAATCAATAATGGCCTGTCTGACATTCTTGATATCTTTCCAATAGCCGTTTGGTTTTGTGTGAAAATCATCGAGTGAAAATTGGTTGGGGAAAAGATATTGGATGAACGATGAAGGAGATCCGCGGTGATGTTTTAAAGCTGCGCTAAAACGATGCTTGATGAGCATTTGCTGCGTCACTTTCTTCGGCACGTCTTCGAACCGGATCTTTTCCATACGAAGCATGTCCATAAACTGCTCTCTCAAAAATTCGCGGTTCATTGCATAGCCTTGAGGAATTTTTTTAAAATCCGTTTCTTTAAAACGGCCGGGGTATAGGGCGTTCATGAAGCGGTATGGGGAATGGCCATATCGCTTCAAAGGGTTGGAAAATCCCCACTCAACGAGCAAATCGTAATTCACCTTTCTCGGTATTTCCACAATCCTTATTCCTTCCCTGCGCAAATGCCATTCCAATCGGTTGCGTATATTTTGAATATTGTTCCAGTAATTAATCGGCACTCGATTGAAATTAAATTCATTGTATCGGTCAGGATATACAAATTGAATCAATTTACGAACAGATTTAAAACGATTCAAGGCTCCCCAAAGCTTCTGTTCCTTTATGACGCCTCTGTTAATCTTGGGGATTTGCTCCTTTTTCAAGCCAAAATGCACTTCTAATGCATAACGAACAATAATGATCACATTTTCGTCTTTTTCCCATGTACCTGAAGGAAGGACCTTTCTTTTTCCGCTGATGAGCTCCTTATAGAGGTTCACAACAGGCAATTGAGCTAGCTCAGAAGGACAAATGCTTCGATAGTAATTTAGATTATCCATATGATCACCTCTAATTCATTATAACACAAATACGAATGTATGTTCTGTTAAATCCTAAAAATTAGAGCTTATTAATAGCAGACTCCTTGATTTATATTCGTTATTTTTCTAGATTAGATCCCCCTTCAATCAAATATAACTATAAATTGTTCAAATAAATGAGCAAAAAGTGTTCATTCCATGTTACTTGACGGTTCCAAAAGAGTTTGGAAAATATCTTTGCGTCTTTTATAATAGAATATATGTTCGAAAAATTATTTTAGGAGGCCTCATAAAGATGATGAAAAAAATTGAAACATTACTGCAACTTCTCCCGTTAGATGCGTTAAGTATGCTTACGGGGAAGTTACTAGGGGATGCCAATCTTACAATCGAAAAAACACGAAGACCTCGTCTGCGATTTTCACATGCCATTCACGATAAAACATGGTGTTTTTATTGTTATCAAGAGCTTAGCAAATATATTAAATTAGCGCGGCCAAAATATAGAAAAATTATCGATCCAAGAACAAAGATGGGATTTACAGAACACTATTATGTACAATCATTCACTTCGGAAGTGATTGATTTATTAAAGGATATTTGGTATCCAAATGGTAAAAAAACTGTTCCCTTCTCCCTCTTACCTTTTGTGTTAACTCCCATTTGTCTCGCATGGTGGTATCAAGATGATGGACATTTAAAAATCGAAAAGAATCAAGTCAAAAAAATCATTCTATCTACTGACGGCTTTTCCGCCGCTGAAAATGAAAAACTTATCGAGTCAATTTATCAGCTGTACAAATTAGAATTCTCGCTTGACAAGCAAAATCGTTTAATCCTCTACGATCAACCGCAAATTTTTTATTTCGTTCATCTCATAAAGCCATACGTCCATGAAAGCATGCATCGAAAAATTCAAGTCTCTTCTATGAACAAAAAAATTACCGCAAAACGTACAACAATCTACTTACCGACGTCCATTCCTATTAAGAAACCGACTAGAGACATTCATAAAATATTAGAACGTCTTCCTTTCCTGTACACACAATTGCATGATAAAACTATATACGATATGTTATTTAAAGAACTATTTCCAAAATTAAAAATAGATAAAAAATCATTAAAGCCCTATCAAATTCAGCTAAACGTCGAACAAAGACAATGGCTATATAAGTTTAAAGAGATAACAGGATTAAACATGAGCCAAATTGTTCATCTCTGCGCTTTCATAAGTGATGATTTTAGTGTTTAAAGCAAAACAGTCACTATGCATGAAAGTGAGGCAGACACTTATTTAGCAATTAAAATACCATCTTTTCCAATAGTACAATTCTTATTATTTTCGTCAATTTCTTTAAGATGATTCTGAAAGCTTTCGCTAAAATAACCTATTGACTCTAGTTCTTTGTGAAAATTAATTTCTTTATCTTCAATTGATTTTGATAAGACCATAAAAAGATTTTTTTCGATTCCCACTTTAAAGATTTTGTAAGGATCGTTTAATACAATAAAATCTAAACCGTTAATATTTACTACACTGTTCTTTCCTTTGCTTACAATGTAAAACGGAAGGGCATAATAATCTCTTAAAAATTGACTCATATTCACTTTTAAATGAAGGGCATTAATCATTCGGCTTGGGAGGGTCACTTATACGAATATTTATCATGTTATTGTTGAGGTAACTCATTATAGCTAGTCTGAATATTGGCTCTTCATCATTTATTGTTTTCAAATTTTCCGTTTGTTCTTTCGCCCTTGCCAAATCTCCACGTTTAAACTGTGTCCTGCCTTTTGCTTCGATCACTGCCCATCGATTAGATGAATCATATCCGATAAAGTCGGGTCTTCTATTCGATTCTCCATTCATTGTAATATTAACAGGATTTGGACCGTATAGACCTGCCTGATAAACATCTAAATGCATAATCCAATTAATGTTAAACAACTTCATCGTTAGCAAATGCGCAAAAGTACAACCTAAAAAATAATTTATAGCTCCCTTTTCTCTGGGATCTAATGTATGATAAGGTCCGCTAACCGTAAGATAGCGAGAGTTTCCATTATCCGTTAAAAACGTTTGAACAAGACTAGTCCTGAAATTCACTTCATAGTCCGAATAAATTCCATGATACAACACATCATCCCAGTTTCTTCGACCGACCGTAATAGCAGCGTGAATAATATCTGTAAATTCTATTTTTAATTCATCTTGGCAATTATTGTACACTCCATTTTCATTAAAATCTTGTAATATGTACGGCAGTATAGTCATTCTCATTCCCTTCCTTCATCGTCAAGCAACATTGAAAAAGAGATACCAGCAAATGCCGGTATCTCTTTGGTAAATATTCGAAATTAACGGAGCAATTGCAATACTGCTTGTGGTTGTTGGTTGGCTTGCCATGCCTCAACGTCTTTCGAACGTTGTGTAGACTACATCTTCACCTTTCCAGCTTGCCGCTGGCGAAGGGCTGGGCGCTTCGGTTCGGCTATCTTGCCTCCCCTACGGACTTCATCACCATAGCGTTTCGCCTTAGGTGGTATGTCCTAGTCGTTGAACCTTCTCCACCCTTTCGGGACAGGAGCTTGGCTGCTGGTTGCCCATTGTTGCATCTTTCCTTTTTTCCAGCCGTCACGCCTGCCGTTTCCAGCTACGTTGTGGCAAGGAAAGCTTTAGGGGTTCCCAGCAATTCACCCAGTGATCCTCTTAGCCGTTTCCAGCTAAGACGCCCTTCTAATCAAATTACCGAAGCAGTTGCAATACCGCTTGCGGAATTTGACTAGATTGAGCCAACATTGCTTGCGCTGCTTGTGTTAGGATGTTGTTCTTTGTGAACTCCATCATTTCTTTGGCCATCGTGCCACCCTCACTTTCGTGACGGGACCAGACTACATCTTCACCCTCAGCATGACCTGTTAGGGGCCGGGCGCTTCGGACGATACAGGACGATGGAGGAATCCTGTTCACCCTACGGACTTCATCACCATAGCGTTTCGCCTTAGGTGGTATGTCCTAGTCGTTGAACCTTCTCCATCCTTTCGGAACAGGAGCTTGGCTGCTGGTTGCCCAATCCTTTGACTTTTCCAGCCATCACGCCTGCCGTTTCCAGCTACGTTGTGGCGTCAAAGGCTCTAAGGGGTTTCCAGCAATTCACCCGGTGATACTCCTAGCCGTTTCCAGCTAGGACGACTCTGCCTGTTGCTGCTTAGGCAGCTAAGGCATAATCTACGTCACGGATACGAGACTCAGCTGCTGTTAAATTTTCAGAAGATGTTTGTAGGTTATTAATTGTGTGTTCTAAGCGATTTTGCACAGCACCTAATTTTGAACGTTCTTCTGACACTTTTGTAATTGCATTGTTGATAATTGTAATTGCACTATTAGCAGCCTCTTGAGTACTTACATTTATGCCAGCCTGAGCAACTGCTTTAGTAATAACTGTGCCATCTGTACCAATTACTGCAGCTGTTGATGCTTGTGTCCCAACATTGACAGATGCTGCGTTTCCACCTGTACCAGTCGTTAAATCTCCTAAGCTAGTTGAATTAATTTTTAAAGTTCTGCCTGTACTTGCATCACCGATTGTTACCGAATCTTGATCTGAATATACAGTTACGGCAGAACCAATATTGTTTCCTGAAGCATCAGTTAATTGAATTGAGTCATTTCTTGCAGTAAAGTTAACTGTCACAGTTTGATCAACAGCATTAAGTGCGTTAGTAGCAATTGTAATATCTACACCTTTATATTTAATAACACCATCACTACCAGTAGTATCCACAGTTGCTGCATTCCAAGTAACTCCACCATCAGTTGAATACTCTGCAGTAATTACTTTACCACTACCATCAACACTTGTTACTTTAAAAATTACACCAGTTTCATCTCTGGCTCCTGAGAAAGACGTTTGATTAGCTAGCGAAACAGCACCTGCTGTTGTGTTTCCTGTTGCTGAAGCATTAGCATTATTATGTGTTACTGCAATTTTATATGTTCCAGCTGTTAAACCTGAACCCGGCTCTGTTACAGCTGAGGAGGTTAAAGTTGTTGTTCCAGCTGTAAAGCTAGAGATATAGTTGATATCTCTAGATACACCCAGGCTTTTTGCGTCCATTGCATTAACTTTTAAAGTAATATTTTGACCACTATTTGCTCCAATATGGAAAGTATTGTCTAAACCACCAGCTAATAAATTTTGAGTATTAAATTCAGTGTCATTAGCAATACGAGTAATTTCTTTCGCTAATTGGTCAACCTCTGCTTGAATTTTCGCACGATCATCAGCAGTATTTGTATCGTTTGCAGCTTGTACCGCGAGTTCACGCATACGCTGAAGAATAGAGTGCGTTTCATTTAAAGCCCCTTCTGCCGTCTGGATAAGCGAGATTGCGTCTTGCGCATTGCGGGAAGCTTGCTCTAAACCACGAATTTGCCCGCGCATTTTTTCAGAGATCGCAAGCCCTGCCGCATCGTCACCAGCGCGGTTAATGCGAAGACCGGAAGAAAGTTTTTCCATGTTTTTCGCTGCTGCGCCTTGACCGATCGTTAATTGACGATACGTATTCAACGCCGCAATGTTGTGATTGATTCTCATATTCCCTTCCTCCTTGAAATTTTTTTATTCCACGTCCTTGTGGAATGGAGATCCGCGGATAGGAAGAAAGTCGGCCGCCTTTCTTCGCTATGCCGCGTTCACTTTTTATATCGGTTTGTTTTTTAAAAGTTTAATAGGTTGGAGAAAAAATTTTTTAGATTTTGATGTCGAGAAATTGCGAAAATGGCGAAGGTTGTTGAATTTCTTTAATGATGTGTGCTGGGTCATCCTTATGTTTATTAATGATTTCATTTAACGCTTGTTCAGCGGCTTGTTTGTTATCTTGGACAATGCTCGCAATGATTCCTGGGACATGGATGCCCATAATGCTGACGCTCATGCTTGTTTCCCCCCTTTCAAGTGTTTCAATTGCTCGTTCAATCGCTCGAGCGATGATTTGGAGGCGTGGGAGGCGGCGCTGTTTTCGGCTTGGATGGCGAGGTAAATTTCTTTGCGATGGATTTCGACGTGTTTCGGTGCGTTGATGCCAAGTTTCACTTGATCGCCTTGGATGGCGAGGACGGTGATTTCGATGTCATCGCCGATTTGAATCGCTTCTTTCAATTTGCGCGTTAGTACAAGCATATTTGCCGCCTCCTTTATTTCGCCACTTTTTCAGGAAAGAGGCGATGTTTCGTTTTGTAGTTCGTGTTTGTTAAAATAACTTGCTTTCCAAGGCGTTTATGGACGTTAATGACAATCGGAGCCTGCAAATTCGCCGTTGTGTCGTCGAACGGGTCGGCGACGGTTAAAATAACGTATAAGGCGACGTCTTGCTCGCCAGTGATTTGTAGCTGCTCGAGCGTGTTGTCATCGAGTTCGATTTCGTACGTTGGAAAGTACGAAAACGGCTCGATTAAGACAAAACCGAGTGCGGGTGTGTTCACCGATTGTAAAATGATAAACGGTGTGTCTTCGAGTGGTAATAAGACAAATTGTTTTTCCTCTAAAAACCCTGGAATTCCTTGTTCAAAACGAACGATGTCCTTCTCATGAATTTCAATGTCTCCGTGATATTTTGTCGCGATTTTCATTTATTCATCCCTCGATTCGTATTTACGTGACAATGTCGATGCGCAGCGAGTTGCGCTGTGCTAAATCAATATGCACCGCTCCTTGTTTGTAATGGATAATTGGCTGGTGCGGTTTTACGTCAATGAGCGGCTTATGAATTTTCCAATCCATGATCAGTTTGCCCGGTTCGTAGTCGATTTTGACGCTAAACGGTGACGGCACAAAACCGATGTTGAATTCGAGCGGCGGGCCTTCGCTGTTTGCTTGCGCCTGCTCGGCGATAACATCGCCTCCATTTTCGATTTTCATCAATTCGTCGCCTTGCGCAGAAACTATCGCTACGTACGACAGCCATGTTTCGTAACCGTCTTTTGCCGCGTCCTCGATAAGCCGAAACACATGTTTTAAATTCATCTCTGCCCATGCCTGCGACTGGTCGATTGTCAGGCGCGGACGGATGACGTTGATCTCCAGTTCTGGCTTTGGCTGTTCGATCGTCATTTCAGCTGGCGGTTGTGTGATTTCCAGTTGTGCAGGTTCGGTGGAAATCGAAAGTTTTGCGAATGTCGCTTCCATACGAAGCTGCGGAATACGCATCAACAGTTCCTCCTTGCCGACACCGCCGCACTAGGTGAGCGGAATCGAAACATGATAAGAAAAAAGCCAGCTAAAAAGCTAGCTTATCGTAAAAAGTCGACCAACGTCGGCTGGATAATGCGCGCACCGACCGCTAATGCAGCCCGATGGACACTTTCTTGCACTTTTAAATCAGTAATGACACGTTCCATATCGACGTCTTCGTTATCCGACAACACTTTTTTCGCAATCACTTCTTGCTGGTTAATGCGGTCTTCCATTAATTCGACGCGGTTCATGCGCGCCCCTAACTCGGCGCGGACACCTAGTAGATTTGTAATATGCTGATCAATATAGCCGAGGTATTCGTTAATATCTTTTCCTGTCTTGGTCGGATCGTCCAAATCGTTAGCAAGCGACTGCAAATCGCTGAACAATCCTTTTCCTTTTTGTGAAGCGTCATAATGGAACACTTTCGTTGGATCCACGTTGACACCAATATAAATACCTTTCGCTAATTCGATTTTTACTTCTTCTGCATTGTTCGATGTTGTAATGGAACCGTTCACCATTTGCACAGGAGCCTGTAACGTGTTTGTACCATTAAAAATATATTTGTCGCCGACTTTCGTATTAGCGATCGTCACCAACTGTTCGGTCAGCTGTTTAATTTCTTGCGAGATCGCTTGGCGCTGCGTTTCTTCATACGTGTCGTTACTTGCCTGCACGACAAGCTCACGAATGCGCTGCAACGCTTGTGTCGCTTTATCGAGCGCCGCGTCTGAGTTTTCAATCCAGTTGTACGCTTCGGAAAAATTGCGTTTCAACTGTTCGACTTCCGTTAAGTTGGTGCGATACGCCATCCCTTTCATCGCCACGACAGGGTCATCCGATGGGCGGTTAATTTTCTTTCCCGTGGAAAGCTGTTCTTGATATTTTCCTAAGTTCGCATAGCTAGCGCTCAAATGTTTTAGCATATTATTTGCCAGCATGTTTTGTGTCACGCGCACGTTTAGTCACCTACCTTCCGACGATTCCCATTCCGTTGATGATTTTATCGAGCATTTCATCGACAACGGTAATTTGCCGCGCTGCCGCGTTATAAGCGTGTTGGAATTTAATCATGTTCATCATTTCCTCATCAAGAGATACGGAGCTAACTGATTGACGGCGCTCTTCCACTGATTGGCGGAGGACGTCGCTATTGTTTTTCATCCGGTTGGCTTGCTGGCCGTCGACACCGAGTTTGCCGATCCAGCCTTGGTAGTTCGTTTGGATCGTGCCAGAAGTCAACGGCAATTGTAAGTCACTCATCTGAATGGTTGCAGATGTACCAATTAAACTAATTGTATTCGAGGATAGCAACATACTCCCGACGTTGGCGAGATTAATCGCATTGTTTCCGTTTCCTGGCTTTCCATATTCCGTGGAAGCAGCAATGTTCGCAAGGTCGTCAATATCGGCAGAAAGACGAATCGTTTTTGCCGCTCCTTTTTCTTCTTGACCAAGCCCATCGAAAAAGGAAACACCCGTTTCGCCGTTGAGCCCATATCCTTTTTCGTGAACTGCATTAAACAATTTACCGAATGTATAAGCAAGCTTATCTAAGTTATTTAACATATCCGGATAAATGCCCGTGACGATTGGCTGACCGTTGCTATCCTGCCCGTTTACGTAGCCGTACGCTTCGATGAGTCCGCGCAGTTTGCCCATTGGAAATGTGACTTGATTGTTGCTGGTGAAGGAAACGGACGTGCCACCCACTTGCAACTCTGTGACTCCCGTAACTGGCGGCATTTCCTTGATGTACTCTTTGTCCCCGTCCACATCTTGACCATCTGGAAATGAAATGGATTGAAAATCCCCGCCTTGGACGAGATATACTTTTTCGTTTCCGTTGAGGAAATAAATATCATATGTCCCTTCCGCCGTTGCTGGCGCGTTGCCGCCGGTTGGGTGTTTTTCGACTTGTACATTAATCAGTTTGGAAAGCTCGTCAATAAGACGGTCGCGTTCGTCATACAGATCGTTCGGCAAATAGCCATTCGGTTCGACGCTCGCAATTTGTTTGTTCAGTTCGCTAATTTGTTTGGCAAGCGAGTTGATTTGCGTGACCGTTACACCAATCTGCGTGCCGATATCGGTTTGAATTTGCGATAACGAGTTGGATAAATAATGGAACGTTTCGACTACGGCAAGTCCGCGCTGGCGCACGACAGACCGCGCCCCTTCGTTTTCAGGATTGACACTTAAGTCTTGCAGCGCTTGCCAAAACTGATCCATCGTTTTTGCCAATCCGTTATCCGACGGTTCGTTCATGATGTCTTCCATCTTGGCGATGGCATCCGCGCGCGCTTCCCAATAACCAAGCTTGTTGTTTTCCCCGCGATATTGAATGTCCAAAAAGTATTCGCGCACACGCTCAATCGAACCTGCTTTTACACCTGTCCCCATCTGCCCTGGGATTTGCGGACGATTCAGACCAGGGGAGGGAAATGGCTCCGTCTGTACAAAATTGACGCGCTGTCTTGTATATCCAGGTGTATTCGCGTTCGCGACGTTATGCCCTGTTACGTAAAGTGCGGCTTGCTGGGTCATCATGCCGCGTTTGGCGGCTTCTAATCCGTGAAATGTCGAAAGCATCGTTCTCCTGGTTACTAAAATCTATAAAAATCGACTCATCGCGATGGAACCAGCCAAACAGCTTGCCGCTCAGGAAACACCTGAGTTCCATCAGGAAGGGAATTTCCCTTGTCATTCACCTGCTGTGAAAGACACCCCGTGGATCGCGGTTAGCGACGGCATCTGTCGTGCACCATTCCTTCCATCGGTCAGTACACGACAACGATTTTAGCAACCAGGTCTACACCTCCTTAATGCTTATTCTCCTTAAGCCTTTGACTCGAATATGGAGCGGTTTAACGACTCTTCGTATTGGTTCGTTTCGTTATACGTAATCGGCTGGGCGGATGGCATGGCCACATCCAACATAGCTGAAACGAACTGCAACGACTGTTCCAAGAGCTGTTTATTTAATTCATTTGCCTGTTTGAGTTGTGTGATCGTTTCCGTCAACCGTTCATATAGCTTGGTAAGTTTCTCTCGTTCCGTTTTATCGGCAAGCTCAATGCAACGGGTGATCGTCATGTTTTGCGCGTTTGGAAATGTTTTTTCCATCCAGCGCACTCGCCGTTCCTCGAACTGTCGAATGGCGAAAATATGTTTTTGTTCTTCGTTCATTAACATCGACAATGCATCCATGTCATTTTTTTTCAACGCTTCCGTTTTGCGCTGGGCGAGCTTGTATAAACTTTCATGCAGTTTCGCTTGTGCCTCTAATATCGAAATAAGCCCAGAAAACGTCATCATCGTTCGCTCCGTTTTTATTGTTTTCGATAATATTCAATGATGCTTTTCGCGATTGCTTTCGGGTCAATCGTGTACGTCCCGTTTTGCACTTGTTGTTTTAACTGTTCGACTTTTTCTTGGCGAGCGCTTTCCCATTTCGACGCTTCCTGCAATTCTTTCGCCGCTTCAGAAATTTCGACTTGATCTTTTTTTCTTGTAGACGGAACTTGCCGCTCCACTTTATTAAACTGCCGCTCATACGGATTAACGTTCATCGAGCCGACATGATGAATTTTCACGCTGTTCACCTCGCTTTTCTCCATCAACGTTCATCTGCCTACTATTTATATCGGAACAAAGAAGTGAATGTTTAATGCTCCTCATTTTTTTGGACATAATAAGTTACCATTCTTTGTCGTTGTCGCTGTTTTTCTTCCTCAAGCTGCTTTAATTGTGTTTGAATCCTTGTTCTACATTTCGGACAAAGTTGCCCTTCGCGGATCATCGTGCCGCACGATTCGCAAGGATAGCCGAGATTTGGAAAATGAACAAGCTGGAGCCGCCCTATTTTAATCCATTTCGTAATGAGCGATTCGCTTACTCCCGTCGCCTCGACGACTTGCGCCATCGTGGCAGTGCGGTTTTCGCGTTTACGGAGAAATTGATACACTTTTTCAAACAATACCTCTTCTTCTTTATAGCACTGTTCGCAAACATCACGAATGGAATGTTTGACAAAAAGCCGCCCGCATCTCGGACAGTTTGTAAGCTCTCCCATCGTTTTCCCCTCCCCGCTTTCATTTACGTGTAAATGTTAATAATGAGTCCTTGAATTTCCCCCACGATGCGCAATATATCCAGTCCTTTTTGTTCCTTTTGCAATACGTTATTTGTTAATTCGATTAATTTGCGGTCCACTTCTTTGACGATTTTATAAATGCGCGCCCGTCCGCCGCGGCTGAATCCGCGCTGTTCTTCCAACTGTAGGCCGTTTTTGACGGCGTCGTCCAAAAATTGCTTGACAAGCTGTTTATATTTTTTCAAGTCCTCGATCGTTCGCGATTCGGCGAGCTTTTTCCCTTGTTCTTCGATTTGTTGGACTTGTTGCTGCACGCGTTCCCAGACAATGTCATTTCGTTTTTTCGCCATCACTTCGGTAAACGACACCGATTCCATCGCTGTTTCTTCTTTACGGCTAACGTTCGATACATTTGCCCTTGTTACTTTCTGCACTTCCATTGTCATCACCTCTTGTTACCATCATTATTGCACAACTACAAAAAAAGGGCGAGGTCTTGTTGACCCACCCCTTCATCAACGAAGCGTATTAGCTTTTCAACAGCTGCAAAATTCCTTGCGGCAGCTGGTTTGATTGCGCGAGCATCGCTTGTGCTGCTTGGGTTAAGATATTGTTTTTCGTAAACTCTGCCATCTCCTGCGCCATGTCGGTATCGCGAATGCGCGACTCTGCAGATGTTAAGTTCTCGTTTGCCGTTTTTAAGTTGTTAATGGTGTGTTCTAGACGATTTTGAATCGCTCCTAATTTCGCACGCTCGGTTGATACTAGAGTAATTGCATTATCAATTACGGTGATAGCTTTACTTGCTGATTGAGCATCTGAAATATTAATAACATATTCAATGTTTTGTCCATTTTTAACTGTATTTGCAGAGTAATTAACAGAAATCACGCTACCATCAGCACCTGTATATGTCTGATTACCAGAACTTGATCCCGTAATACCAAGTGCTTTGGCTCTCATATCAGCAATACTGAATGCAAATTGCTGTCCCTCGTTTGCACCAATTTGTAGATTAACATCTACATTAATTGCGTCTTGCCCTTTTTCTTCACGAGCAGTTAATCCAAGATCATTATTTGGAGAAGTAATTTCAAATGTAGCTGATTGACCAACAGAACCAGTTTCAAATACGAAGTGATCTCCAACAGCTTTTACTGTAATATCCGCTTCACCATTGTTAGTGGCTTGATTAATTGCATTTTGAATCGTTAGCGCTAGTACACTGCGATCAGTATAGTTACCATCAGGAATAATTGCTGTGTATGCATTGCCGTTTAGTTTAAAGGAAATTTGATTGTTAATATCAAGCCCTGGTGTTTCTTCCGCATTGACTAACCATAATGACGCAGCAGCGGAGCCGCCTACATTTTTAATAGAACTATCAGATCCGCTATCATTTGCTTGAAGCACGATTTTTCCACCATCGTTCAGAGCAGTAACGTTGTAAGATCCTAGTTTATTGTTTATTTCTGTTACAATTTCGTCTACTGTATTATATACCTTATTCGTAAGAGTAATTGTAACTGTACCGTCAGGACCGCCCGCACCGTCAGTAAAATCAAATGTAAGAGTGTTATTGGCTGGAATTCCGTCTACTCTCGTTGCTGTGCCGATTAATGTCCCTAATGCATTTCCACCATTGACTTTCACATAGCTACCATTACCAGTTCTAGATAAATCCGTAAAAATTAGATAACCATTTGCATCAATACTAGCCGTTACTTTTCCATTTAAGTCAGGTGATGATGTAATAGCGTTATTGATAACCGCTAACAAGTCTGCACTTGTTTTTCCTGATGTACCGTCAAATGTTAAACTTGTTCCACCTTGAGCAGCTATATCAAGAACAATTGTAGCAATTGTTCCATCCCCTACTTCTAAAGTCAATTCGTTATTCGAGCTATCAATAGTAATAGATGAAGCCGATAAAGCACTATCAGATAAATTAACACTGCCTGTAACGTAGCCTGCTTTATCTCCATGAATTTCCACAGCTGTTGAAATTGATCCACCTGTGACTTTCGCATTGGTTTCAGTGCTACGAATCTCAATATTTCCACTAATTGGGTCGCTAATATACGTTGCTGGTAGCGCCTCAGTCTTTTGGATACTACCGTCAAGCAATTTTATTTTGTTAAATTCTGTACTATTCCCAATACGGTTTAACTCGTCCGCGAGTTGATTGATTTCGCTTTGAATATGCATGCGATCTTCATTTGTATTCGTATCATTCGCAGCCTGCACTGCCAATTCTCTCATACGCTGCAAGATGCTGTGTACTTCGTTTAAAGCCCCTTCCGCCGTTTGAATGAGCGAGATTGCGTCTAACGCATTGCGTTCTGCCATTTGAAGTCCGCGGATTTGCGAGCGCATTTTTTCAGAGATGGCAAGACCAGCCGCATCGTCTGCCGCGCGGTTAATTCGCAAACCAGATGATAATCTTTCTAAGTTTTTAGAGACGCTTAATTGGTTTGCCGCTAAGTTGCGATAGGCGTTTAATGCTTGAATGTTATGATTAATTCTCATGTTTATTCGCTCCTTTATCCTATTTTTCTTCGTATGTGGTCACAAATTTTTCGTAAGCTGCTGCTTTTTGCATAAACGATTTTGGCACTGGCTGCGGTTCTTTTTTTAACGCTTCGTTCCAAGCAGATGAAATCGTCATTATTAATTGAAGCACTTCTTTAATGATGGAAACGTCTTTCTTCATATTGGCCTCAATGAGACGTTCTGCCATATAGTTGTAAAGCGCATCTAATTGATGAGCGATAATGCCGGCATCATATTTTAACCCGACACCGAGCCGGCGGAGAATATCATTGGCTTTTTGCAGCCGTTTATTGGCGTCTATATAATTTTTTTGTTCAATCAATGTAATCGCTGCTTCTAAACTTTCAATGAGTCCTTCATAAAGCAGGGCCGTTAGTTGTTGGGAATTTTTTTTATAAACAATTTCTTCAGTGAGGACCTCCAAATTGTACACCCCCGTTTGCTCTCTATTTTTTATATCGGCCATTTATGCACGTAGTTTAATAGTTTTTTTCTATTTCTTCTATTAATAACAAAATTTCTGCAATGACAGCGTATAGTTGCGGGGGAATGCTGTCACCTAAATCAAGGTTTAACAAGTTTTGCACAAGGAGTGGATCTTCTTGGATATGAACGTTATGTTGTTTCGCTAATTCAATAATCTTTTGCGCCACATATCCTGTTCCTTGAGCGACGACAGTCGGTGATTTTCCGGTTTCTTCATCGTAACGAATAACCGCTGCTGTGGGACCGTTTATTTGACTTCGTTTTTTTTGGTTAAAATATTTTTGGATCATATTGTAAAATCGTATCCTTTCTCCGTAAATGTTGCATAAGATGGTGTCTGTGATATCGGTTTCGACTCTTTCATTGGCATATTTTCTTTCGATAATTTTGTCACGTTCACTCCGGTCACACGATAACCAATTTCTTCTAATCTTTCTTTGGCGACATCGATAAGTGGTTGGATCTTCTCCGTAAAATCCTCTTTGTCGTTACGAAACGTAATCGAAAGATTTCTTTCATTTGCATTCAGTAAAATCCCAATATCGCCCAATTTTTTCGTCTCAAGCAAGAAATATAAACTGCAATTTTCCCAGTCAATTCGTTCGCCGTCTTTGCGAGAATTCACATACACTTTTATGCTTCGTACTTCATTTTGTAATAACAGCGGTAACGTGAAGAAAAAGCTTTGCACATTCGCGCCTGCATCAAATTTATTTAACAGTTGTTGCCCCGTAAGATTATTTAACGCTTGTTCCGCTTGTTGTGCTACTTGCTCGTTTCCGCTTTGGGCAAGTTTCAAGAACATTGCCTTCATATTTTGTTGTGGCACTTCTTCATTGTTTCCTTTAAAAACGAGCGATTCAGCGACTTCGTAATCATGAGTTAAACCGAGCCGGCGAATCGTTTCAAACATTTGCCGTGCTGATGGTTCAAGCGCAAAAGGTTGAACCGTTTTATTCATCTGCGTTAAAAATTCTTTTGGCGAACCGGCAAACTTTAAACTTTCGTTTGCCACAAAATGTTTCACTTTCACATCAGATGGTTTAAATTGCATTTTTGCGAGTACATCTTTTACTTCTTTCACGATTTTTTGTGCGCCGCTATAGTCGCCTTTATTTAATCGTTTTCTCGCCTCGGCGAGCTGTGAACTTGCTTTCATTAATTGTTTTTCTGTCATCATATCGGTAAATAACATCATATCGCTTTTTAAAATGGCGTTGTCTAATTGCTTGATTGTCGTTTCTAAAAGCTGTTTCGCCTGAGGTTGGGCGCTTTGTTTATATTTCTCAATTAATTGCGAAATCGTCTCTAAATTACGCATAATGTCGCGTTTTATATTTTTAAAGTCAATCGCCGCTTGCGACATTTTTTTCGTAACGGTTTGTACAATGATATCTTTTGTTTGCAATTGTATGCTTGTTTGCCATTCGGAATCGAAAAGGTTGTCTAAGCTAGTTGATGGATCGGTTTTTTCGTTGACCGCTGAAGGCAATGATGTTTCGATTTCCGTCAATGTTTCTAGCATCGTTTGTCTTGCAGCAAGTTCTCTTCCGTTTTCTTTCAGCTGCAATGCCTTCGTGAAAGAGTCCGCTAGTTTTTTCCCGAGCTCTGGTTCTTCGGTTAATCGCGGCATCGTTTCCGTTTTAATAAAGTCGATCGCTTTTTCTAAGTTTGCTTCACGATGGATTGTTTTGATGGCTTTGCGAACAGCATCATATACATGTTGGTTGAATATTTCTTTTTCATTCGTTATATCCTTCATGTGTTCGTTTTCTAAATTTGTAAGACTCGCAAGAAGCTGCTCGCGACCGCTTTTATCAAGTTTTGCCGCTTCGAACATTGCTTTTGTCAACTGCGTTGCGATGTTCTTATCGGAAAAACGATGAAGCTGCTGGCGTATTTCTCGGATCGCTTCTTCGATGGTCTCCGCTTTGTCGATTGTTTGTTTTACTTGTTGAATCGTTTCAAGCAGATCAACTTGCGGCTTTTGTTCTTTTGCTGCTACAGCTTTTTCTACTTGTTCAAGCGTGCGAATGAGATGGTTTTTCGCGAATGTTTCCCGGCCGGTTTGTTGTAACATCAAAACATCTTTGACTGCTTTTTCTATTTTTTGTTGTATTTCCACAGGCACATGGGCGTTATGAACAAGCTGCGTACGAACATGCGCCAATGCTTTTGTTAAATCGGCTTCCTTTATTACTTGGCTGCGTACATCTTTCACCAGTTCTATAAGATTCACAGACGATTGAGGCTTCGATTCATTGGCACGCAATGCTTCCTCTGCCTGCGTTAACGCCTGCATTAAACGAACACGGGCCTCGATTTCGCGACCCATTTGCTGGAGTTGGACTACTTCACGCAATGCTCGATTCACTTTCTCCGCTACTTCCCGATCCATCTCTGGCGCATCCACAATGTGTTGACGAACTTGTTCTACTGCTTTGGACAAGTTCGGTTCGCGTGCTGCTTGTTCACGTACTTGTTTCACTTGATTTGCCGGTTCTTGTGTGCGCAGTTCTTGTTCCACTTGCTCCAATGCTTGGACTAAACGAACACGCGCTTCACTTTCGCGACCCATTTGCTGAAGTTGAGCGACTTCGCGTAACACTCGGTCGACTTTCTTCACGATTTCTTGATCCATTTTCGGCGCATCCACGATATGTTGGCGAACGTGTTCCACCGCCTTGGTGAGATTCGGTTCGTGTGTTACTTGTTCACGCACTTGCTTGACTTCGTTCGCCACATCGCGGACAATCATCTGTTTTGCTGGTTTCGCTTGCTCAACGGATTGTTCTAACTCCGCTAGCGATTGAATAACTTGACGGCGCGCTATTTGTTCTTGCCCGTTCGCTTTCAGCGTCTGCGCTTCTTTGATAACTTGGTCAACTTTTTGTCGCACTTCCTCTGGCACATCGTCGTTATCAACAAGTTGCGTACGAACATGCACCAATGCTTTCGTTAAATCCACTTCCCTCATTACCTGACTACGCACATCTTTTACTAGTTCTGCAAGATTTTGAGACGGTTGAGATTTCACTGCGTTTTCACGCAATGCCTCCTCTGCCTGCGTTAGCGCCTGCATTAAACGAACGCGGGCCTCAACTTCTCGGCCTTGTTGCTGAAGTTGCACCACTTCACGTAGTGCTCGATTCACTTTCTCCGCTACTTCCCGACCCATTTCTGGCGCATCCACAATGTGTTGGCGAACGTGCTCCACCGCCTTGGTGAGATTCGGTTCGCGTGTGACTTGTTCGCGTACTTGTTTCACTTGATTTGCCGGTTCTTGTATGCGCAGTTCTTGTTCGGCCTGTGTTAATGCTTGGACTAAGCGAGTACGTGCTTCGATTTCGCGACCTATTTGCTGAAGTTGCACGACTTCACGCAGTGCTCGATTCACTTTCTCCGCTACTTCTCGATCCATTTCCGGTGCATCCACGATATGTTGGCGAACGTGCTCCACCGTCTTGGTGAGATTCGGTTCACGTGTTACTTGTTCGCGTACTTGCTTCACTTGATTCGCCACATCGCGCACGTTTGGTCTTTCTTGTGCAACAGACTGTTCTACCTCCGCTAACGCTTGGATAACTTGACGACGCGCCAGTGCTTCTTGACCGGCCTCTTTGAGCACCTGCGCTTCTTTGATAACTTGGTCAACTTTTTGTCGCACTTCCTCTGGCACATCGTTGTTATGAACAAGTTGCGTACGAATCTGTGTCAATGCTTTTGTTAAATCGGCTTCCTTCATGACCTGACTGTGTACATCTTTCACTAGTTCCGCAAGTTTTTGAGATGACTGAGGTTTCGTTTCATTGGCACGTAATGTTTCCTCTGCCTGCGTTAACGCCTGCATTAAACGAACACGGGCCTCGATTTCGCGACCCATTTGCTGAAGTTGCACCACTTCTCGCAATGCTCGATTCACTTTCTCCGCTACTTCTCGATCCATTTCCGGTGCATCCACGATGTGTTGACGAACTTGTTCCACTGCTTTGGACAAGTTCGGTTCACGTATTGCTTGTTCGCGTACTTGTTTCACTTGATTTGCCGGTTCTTGTGTGCGCAGTTCTTGTTCGGCTTGTGTTAATGCTTGGTCTAAACGAACACGAGCTTCGCTTTCTCGACCCATTTGCTGAAGTTGAGCGACTTCGCGTAACACTCGGTCGACTTTCTTCACGATTTCTTGATCCATTTTCGGCGCATCCACGATATGTTGGCGAACGTGCTCCACCGCCTTGGTGAGATTCGGTTCGTGTGTTACTTGTTCACGCACTTGCTTCACTTGATTCGCCACATCGCGCACGTTTGGTCTTTCTTGTGCAACAGACTGTTCTACCTCCGCTAACGCTTGGATAACTTGACGACGCGCCAGCGCTTCTTGCCCGTTCGTTTTCAGAACCTGTGCTTCTTTAAGGACTTGGTCAACTTTTTGTTGTACTTCCTCTGGCACGCTGTCGTTATGAACAAGCTGCGTACGGACATGCGCCAGCGCTTTCGTTAAATCGGCTTCCTTCATGACCTGGCTGCTCACGTCTTTCACCAGTTCTACAAGATTTTGAGACGGTTGCGTTTTTACTTCATTGGCACGCAATGCTTCTTCCGCCTGTGCTAACGCCTGCATTAAACGAACACGAGCCTCGACTTCGCGGCCTTGCTGCTGAAGCTGCATCACTTCACGCAATGCTCGATTTACTTTCTCCGCTACTTCCCGATCCATTTCCGGCACATCCACGATGTGTTGGCGAACTTGTTCCATTGCTTTGGTCAGGTTCGGTTCGTGCAATGCTTGCTCACGTACTTGCTTCACTTGGTTCGCCATATCACGTACGTTCGGTTTCGCTTGCTCAACGGATTGTTCCAACTCCGTTAATGCTTGAATAACTTGACGGCGCGCCATTGTTTTTTGGCCATTCGCTTTCAGCATCTGCGCTTCTTTGATAACTTGATCGACTTTTTGTCCCACTTCCTCTGGCACACTGTCGTTATGAACGAGCTGCGTGCGAACATGCGCCAGCGCCTTCGTCAAGTCGGTTTCCTTCATGACCTGACTACGTACGTCTTTCACTAGTTCTATCAGATTCGCAGACGATTGAGGTTTTGATTCATTGGCACGCAATGTTTCCTCTACTTGTGCTAACGCCTGCATTAAACGAGCACGGGCTTCGCCTTCTCGCCCCATTTGCTGGAGTTGCACCACTTCACGTAACGCTCGATTCACTTTCTCTGCTACTTCCCGATCCATTTTCGGTACATCCACGATGTGTTGACGAACTTGTTCCACCGCTTTGGACAGGTTCGGTTCGCGTGCTGCTTGTTCTCGAACTTGCTTCACTTGGTCAGCAACATCACGTACATTTGGTTTCTCTTGTTCAATGGATTGTTCTAGTTCCGTTAACGCTTGAGCGACTTGGCGGCGCGCCATTACTTCTTGTCCGTTCTCTTTAAGCACCTGCGCTTCTTTGATAACTTGGTCAACTTTTTGTCGCACTTCCTCTGGCACACGGTCGTTATCAACGAGTTGTGTGCGAATCTGTGCCAATGCTTTCGTTAAGTCGGCTTCCCTCATTACCTGACTACGCACGTCTTTTACTAGTTCTGCAAGATTTTGAGACGGTTGAAGTTCCGTTTCATTGGCACGTAATGTCTCCTCTGCCTGCGTTAACGCCTGTACTAAACGAGCATGAGCCTCGACTTCGCGGCCTTGCTGTTGAAGTTGCATCACTTCTCGCAATGCTCGATTCACTTTCTCCGCTACTTCCCGATCCATTTCTGGCGCATCCACGATATGTTGGCGAACGTGCTCCACCGCTTTGGTGAGATTCGGTTCACGTATTGCTTGTTCGCGTACTTGTTTCACTTGATTTGCCGTTTCTTGCATGTGCAGTTCTTGTTCGGCTTGTGTTAATGCTTGGACTAAGCGAGTACGGGCTTCGCCTTCGCGACCTATTTGCTGAAGCTGCACCACTTTACGCAACGCTCGATTTACTTTCTCCGCTACTTCTCGATCCATTTCCGGCGCATCCACGATGTGTTGACGAACTTGTTCCACTGCTTTGGACAAGTTCGATTCACGTGCCGCTTGCTCACGTACTTGCTTGACTTGGTTCGCCACATCGCGCACGTTCGGTTTCGCTTGCTCAGCGGATTGTTCCAGCTCCGTTAATGCTTGAATGACTTGATGGCGAGCTATTTGTTCTTGCCCGTTCGCTTTCAGCACCTGTGCTTTTTTGATAACTTGATCGACTTTTTGTTGTACTTCCTCCGGCACATAGTTGTTATGAATGAGTTGCGTACGGACATGCGCCAGCGCTTTCGTTAAGTCGGCTTCCTTCATGACCTGATTGCGCACGTCTTTTACTAGTTCTGTAAGATTTTGAGACGGTTGGGCCTTCGCTTCGTTCGTGTGAAATGTTTGTCCAACTTGATTTATTCGCTGCTTTGCCATTTCTAACGGTCTTTCTGTTTGGCCGGCTTGTTTGCGCGCAAGCTCTTTTTCAATTTGTTCGAATGCTTGAATAAGGCGGTCTTTGCCAGCTTTTTGAGCAATAGACAAGCGCTCAACGAGTGTTTCGATTTCTGCTGCCGTTTTCTTATCTACATGACTAATAACTTCATTTTTTAATCGTTGAATCGCTTCCGGTAAATTGTTTGTATTCCGAATGATGTCTTTCGCTTTTCGCAACGCCTGTACCGTCTGTTCGACCCCATCATGAACTTTCGCTTCTGTCGTTTTGGAGCTGGATGCTATTTCATCCTCCATTTGTGTCAATGCCTGCATTAACTTTGCTTTGGCAGAAAGAGGCTGTCCTATTTGTCGTAATCTCTCTACTTCCTGGAGAGTTGCGGCTATTTTTTCTTGAATATCATGAGAAATGTTTTTGTTATCTACTATCTTTTCTTTTACAATCACAATCGCTTTTCCTACTAACGGCTCGCGTTGTACATGCTCACGTAGTTTTTTCACTTGTTCCACTAGGTCATGCTCGCTCATTCCACGTTGAACGCGCGTTTCCTGGGAGACAGATTGCTCTAATAGCACTAATGTTTGCACGATTTTACCGCGGGCAAATGATTCTTGACCTTTTTCATGGAAAACAACCGCTTCACGCACCGCTCTATTTAAGGCTTCCGATACATCTGTTTCTGCCGCTTTAGCTAACTCGGCAACGCGTTCGATTACTTTGGCAAAATTCGGCTCACGTTGAATTTCTTTACGAACATTCGCAATTGCTTCTTTTGTAATACGACCATTGTTTTCAATTTCTTGTTTTGTAAATGTAAAACTTGCATCCAGTTGTTTGGCGATGGATGTTAACACTTCACCCAGCGGCTTTCCGTGCAGCGCCTCATGAACCGCTGTTATTTGTGCGTTCGTTACTTCTAATCTTTTATTTGCTAAAGCACGAATCGTATCCAGTTTTTGTTCAACCGTACCCGGAGCTTCAGCGAAAAACGTTTTTAATACGGCAACCGTTTCTTTCGTTAGCGGCATTTCTTTAGATAGTAACAATTGTGCCGCTTGTTTTAACTCAGTAGGCACATTTTCCCCTGCACCGAGTTTGGTTAAAAGTGTTGTGATATCATTCATTTGCGGCTTTGCTACAGGTTGAGGTCGTGGGATCACTTTCACTACTGGAATATCGCCTTGTTGAGCTGTTACCTCTATCATCACACGTCCTTCTTGAGGCAATTCCCCTTCTACTTGAACACGAATATCAGTTCCTTTTATATTCATTATCGCTTCATTGGTATTTATTTTTTCTTTTATCGTTGCCTCATATGTTTCACCATTTTTTAATATGATCGGTTGTTCATGCACGAAAGCTGCTTGTCTTGCTAGGGAATTTCGAATTTCCATCACTATCACTCTCCGCTCGACATGTCCTTACTTTTAATATCGGCACATCTCAAGCGGATGTTTACTGACTCGTTATGACCGAATGAGGGTGAAGGAGGAGACGTCTATCGCTCCAGCCTGACGCAACACCTTCGCCGCATGCCTTAACGTTGTCCCTGTCGTGTAAATATCGTCGATTAACACAATATGCTTGTCCTGTAAAGGCATTTTTCCCGAAAACTGAAAGACGTTTTCCGTCCGCAATCGCTCATGGCGCGATTTTTTGGATTGTTTTTCGAGGTGATGGCGTGTGAGGATATCGTGGATGGGGAGAGCGAGTAGCTCGGCCAGCGCCTTTGCTTGGTTAAAGCCTCGCTCGTACAGCCGCTCGGCGCTGAGGGGAATCGGAACGATCAAAAAGGTATGGTCAAAATGACGATAAAATTCACGGCGAAACTCTTCTTGAAACGCTTCGACCATCGCGTAGTCGCCGCGAAATTTCCAAATCGCAACCACTTCTTTCATAAATTCATTGTACATATACACCGACCGATTTTTCGTCAACACATCTTTCCACTCGTCGTCCTCTTGCCAGCGAACACAATCCGTGCATAATCGCTCTTTACGATGGGATGGTTCAAGACCAGCAAACGGGCGACCGCACATATCGCAAATTTCTCCGTTAATCCTCATCAACGCATTGCGGCATTTCGAACAAAGACAATCCGCTTTTTCTAATGTCAAAAAATGCCGCCAACTCACCATCGGATTGTACGGCGTATGGCAAATCAAGCACTTCATTGCGTTTTTAACATCCCCCTTTCTGAAGCCTCCTTATTCATTCGCTCAATCTGTCGTTTCGCCGCGACCATTTCCCGCGTTTTTCCGTAATGGAAAAAACGGATGTCACCGCTTGGAAATTGAGCGCTTCGCCCGACGCGGCCGGCAATTTGCACGAGCGCGCTTTCCGTAAAAATGCGGTCTTCCGCGCCAAGCACGGCAACATCGATGTTCGGAACGGTCACGCCGCGTTCCAAAATCGTCGTAGTGACAAGAAGCGGAATGCGACCGTCACGAAACGCTTGCACTTTTTCCGCGCGCTTCGGATCTTCCGCGTGAACGCCTTCGATCCGCTCGTCTAATTGTTTCAATATACGTACAACTTGCTCGAGCTCATCAATATGGGGGACGAATAAAAACGCTTGTTTTGCTGTTTCAATGCGCAATTTCACCCAGGTGATGACGTTGCGGGGAAGACGACTGCGCTTTAACTGCTTGCGCCAGTTGCCACACCATTCGAAGGACGGGACAGGAAGGGGAAAACCGTGGTAGCGGGCGGGAATGGTGACCGCTTTTCGTTTGCCGCGCTTGATTTCCTTCTGCCACTTCGGGTGAGGGGTTGCGGTTAAATAAATAAGGCTGGAGGTCTCTTTGCGCGCTTTTGCGACAGCATATTCAAGCATCGGTTCCATCGAATACGGGAAGGCGTCGACTTCATCAATCACCATCACATCAAAAGCGCGGTAAAACCGTAATAGCTGATGGGTGGTGGAAATAACAAAAGGGGCGAATTTGCCGCGGTCGTCGCTGCCGCCGTACAAGGCGATCAATGGGACGCTTGGAAATGCTTGTTTCAAACGGGGGGCAAGCTCGCGCACGACGTCGGTTCTTGGGGTGGCAATACATACGCGTTTTCCCATCTCAAGCGCCCGCGCGATGCCTGGAAACAATACCTCCGTTTTTCCAGCGCCACAAACCGCCCATACGAGCAATTCGTCATTCCGCACGATTGCGTCCTCCACCGCATCGGCAGCACGCTGCTGGCCTTGGGATAATATTCCGTTCCAGGAAAGCGGGGAAAAATAGCAAGCTTGAGGGAAAGAAAAGCGGGATACAACCAGCGGGGTACATGTGCTGACACGTCCCATCATAATGCATTTGCGGCAATATGTACAAACCGCTTGACAGCGTGCACAAGGAAATGAGGCGAAAAAATGATTCTCCTCGTTTCCGCACCTCATGCAGCGCCATCCATGTTTTGTTTTCATCATTCCTTTTTCGTAAGCAAGATAGCCATGTTCATAATGTGCTTGAATGAGATCAAGGGGGAACGGAAGTTCTTCAAGGAGAAGCTGTTTTCCTTCCAAAAAAGAAAGGAGTTCTGGGGAGTAAGGAAACTCGGGGTGCATTGGGATAGAAGACGCGACATCAATGTGGCTGATCGGTTTAGCAGTTTGGTCATTGGTTTTGGCTAATGCTTCGGGGATCAACCTTCCTTCATCCACGATAAAACGCATATGATCCCTCCATTTCATATTGTTCACCCCTATGCCGCATAAAGCTTTGCGGCATAGGGATCAGCAAGATTACGGCTGATACCATGTTAGTCCTAACGCACCTTCACCAAGATGGGTTCCGATGACTGGGCCGAAGTAGCTCACCATGAATTCGACATGCGGATACTTGCTTGCCAGTTCCTGCTTCCATTGTTCCGCCTCGTCTGGACGATTCGCGTGAATGATCGCCGCCTTGAGCGGCACTCCTTTGGCGGCGTCTTCGGCAAATAATTCTTCAATCCGTTTCACTGCTTTTTTGCGCGTGCGAATTTTTTCAAACGGAACGATCACTTTATTTTCAAAGTGAAGCAGCGGCTTAATTTGCAGTAGTCCGCCGATGAACGCCTGCGCGCCTGTCAATCTTCCGCCGCGCTGCAAATGCGATAAATCGTCTACCATAAAGTAAGCGCGCAACGTTTTTTTCACTTCATCGAGCCGTGCGATGATTTCCTCTGGCGTTTTCCCATCAAGCGCCATCTTCGCCGCTTCGATCGTGTAAAAACCTTGGGCCATGCAGCTGATTTCCGAATCATACGCGTACACTTGCAGACCATCGACCATATTCCCTGCCGTCAGTGCACCTTGGTATGTTCCGCTAATGCCGCTTGATAGGTGTATGCTGATGACCGCATCGTATCCTTCGTCACGGAGCGATGTAAATAGTTTGACAAATTCGCCAACCGCTGGCTGGGAGGTGGTCGGCAGCTCTTTATGCTGCTTTACTTTGTCGTAAAATTGTTCCGTGCTAATATCTATTTCCTCACGATACGTTTCCGCGCCAAACGAGACGCTCAACGGAATCATATGAATCCTTAGCTTATCGCGCACTTCTTTCGGAATATAAGCGGTGCTATCCGTTACAATGGCTGTTTTCATCGTTCATACCTTCCTCGTTCATTAGTCTTTATTACCTATTGTAACAAAAAAAAGGGACGAAATTCATTATCCAATAGCAATAAATTGTCCAGCCATTTTCCGCAAACATTAGCGCACTTCGACCCAGCCGTTTTTGATGGCGACAACGACCGCTTGTGTACGGTCATTGACATTTAATTTTTGTAAAATGTTGCTTACATGATTTTTCACCGTTTTTTCGCTGATATATAGCGCCTCACCGATACCGCGGTTGCTTTTTCCGTCTGCTAATAGCTGCAATACTTCACATTCACGGCGCGTTAATAGATGAAGCGGCCAGCGAACTTCGCGTTTTCTTTCTTTGTTTTCACCTTTTTCCGATGCAAGCCGGCGGTATTCGCGAATCAAATTGTGCGTCACTTTCGGATGCAAGTACGAGCCGCCTTCTGCGACGATTTTCACCGCTTCAATCAATGTATCTGCATCCATTTCTTTTAATAAATAGCCGGTAGCCCCTGTTTGCAATGCGCGCATCACATAGTTTTCATCATCATGAATCGAAAGAACGACAACTTTTGTATCAGGGTACGTTTCAATCAGCTGTTTCGTTGCCTCTACTCCGTTGATGTTCGGCATGTTAATGTCCATAATGACAATGTCAGGGCGATGCTCTTCTACAATCGAAAGGGCTTCGCTTCCGTCCGCGCCTTCTGCGACGACTTCAAACTCCTCTTCAAACTCTAAAATTCGCTTAATCCCTTCCCGAAATAGTTGATGATCATCAATAATGGCGATGCGTGTTTTCATAACCTCTCCTCCCTTTTTTGATTATGTTACGTTATACATTTAACGGAATACGAATGAAAATCGTTGTACCGAATCCAATCTTTGACCGAATCGTTAATGTCCCTTCCAACAATTCGACCCGTTCTTTCATGCCAATAAGTCCAAAAGCATTCTCTTTTTTTACCGTTGTGTCAAATCCTTTCCCATTATCTTTTACCATCACAAACAGCTGGTTGTTATTCATTTCCGTTCTCACTTGAATTTCGGTCGCTTCCGCATGCTTCAGGGCATTTTGTACTGATTCTTGAACGAGACGGAACACCGCAACTTCCATTCGGGCCGGTAGTCTTACTTCTTCACCAATGTGTACAAAGGAGACGGTAATCTCCCTATTATAATCTTCGATCGTTTGTAGGTATTTTCTTAGTGTAGGAATTAAACCTAAATCGTCAAGCGCCATTGGTCGCAAATCATAAATAATTCTTCGTACCTCATAAAGAGCAGAACGAACCATTTTTTTAAAATCGCGAATTTCGGCAATCGCCGCTTCAATACCGCGATCTTTTAACACTTTTTCAATGAAGTCGGAACGAAGAATGGCATGGGCGAGCGTTTGCGCTGGACCATCATGAATTTCCCGCGATAGCCGTTTTCTTTCCTCTTCTTGCGCCTCGATAATTTTTAACCCAAACTCTTGTTTTTGTTTAGCCCCTTCAATAAATTCCCCCACTTGACGGAAGTCGCTGTTTAAATAATCAAGAACAACCGTAATTTGTCCAACTAAATGCTCTGCCCGTTCGATCGTTTCCTTCAGCCCAACTAAGCGCCGCTCGAGCTCATCGCGCCGCAGCCGCAGCTGTTTTTCCCGCTCGCGGATCATCGCCAGCTCCATGTGCAATTCATGGGCCTTTTCGTATGCTTCACGAATTTCCTCTTCCGAATATAGCGAAAAATCCTTGCTTACTTCCGCAAGGCGCTGCCGAGACAGCCGGGTTTGTATTTCCAGTTTATCCGCCTCTTCAATCGTCTGTTTGGTTAGCATCTTCACTTCCAACAATTCTTGAAGCAGCTGTTCATGTTCTTGGCGTGACTGTTCACCGATCCGAAAAATTTCGTCCTTGCTATGTTGAACGGTGTCGATCATTTTTTCGACAATTTTATCTAATTCTTTTGCATCCAACGTTTTATTTGAAGACATACAAGATCCCCCGTAAACGCTTTGCTGCGCTGCTTTCTAATTTTGTGTATCTGCACCAAAAAAATTTATTTGAAGGAAAAATGTTGTCGATTTATAATAAAAAAAGCATCCAATAACAATAACAATCTATTTCTTTTTCTACTAAATTAGTATAACATGTTTTTGTCCAAAACTTATCGAATTTTTGAAACTCCTTTGTGTAACAGTGGGGTGATTTTTGTTTTGTTACAAAAATATTACACAGTAAAAGGGTACGGAGAAAACGAAATCATTATTGAAAAATCCCGTTTCATTTGCTATATCAATAGAGCAACAACAGAAGAGGAAGCAATTGAGTTTATCCAGCAAATTAAAAAAAAGCATTGGGACGCAACACATAACTGTTCTGCCTATATCATCGGCGAACACGACCAAATTCAAAAAGCGAACGATGACGGCGAGCCAAGCGGCACCGCTGGCGTTCCGATGCTGGAAGTGTTAAAGAAAAAAGGATTAAAAGATACCGTTGCCGTCGTCACCCGCTATTTTGGCGGCATTAAACTCGGGGCGGGCGGTCTTGTTCGTGCTTACGGAAAATCCGTATCAGAAGGGCTTAAGGCAGCTGGCATTGTCGAACGCCGCCTTGTGCGCGTCATGCATGTTGTCATTGACTACACATGGCTCGGAAAAGTGGAAAATGAATTGCGCTCTTCTGTATATACTATAAAGGATATCCATTATTTAGAAAATGTCGAGCTAGAAATTTTCGTTGATGAAGAAAAAAAACAAACGTTCATCGAATGGATGATGGAACTTACCAATGGAAGAGCGGAAATAAAAGAAGGGGAGACGGAGTATCTCGAAACGGACGTCTCTTAAAGCGGACATAAAGTCAAAACGGTGAAAAGGAGTTCCTATTATGGTAAATGAAAGAAAACGGCTTAAAAAGATGAAAAAGAAAAAACGGAGAAGACGCATTTTATTTTGGCTATTTGTTCCCTGTTTATTATTTCTAATCAGTTCCGCAGGATATGCTTTATTTTTAATGCATAAAGCTGAATCGATGATTAACAAGTCGTATGAAGAGATCGGAAACGGCAATGTAAAGTCTCTTGATCCGAAAAAGGATAATTTCTCTGTGCTGTTTATCGGCATCGACGATAGCAAGTCGCGCAAATTTAAAAGCGATACCCGATCGGACGCGCTTATTCTTGCTACGTTTAACGCAAAAGACAAATCCGTGAAAATGGTGAGCATTCCGCGCGACTCATACGTATATATCCCTTGTGAAGACAAATACGATAAAATTACACACGCGCACGCTTATGGAGGCACAAAATGTACGGTCGAATCCATCGAAAATTTATTTGACATTCATATCGATTATTACGTCAAAATGAATTTCTACGCCTTCATCGATGTGGTGGATGCACTAGGGGGAATTAAGGTCGAGGTTCCTTATGACATTAAGGAAAAAGACTCGGAAGACCACCATAATGCGATTGTATTGAAAAAAGGAGTCCATACGTTAAACGGAGAAGAAGCGCTCGCCCTTGCGAGAACCAGGAAGAAAGATAACGATATCGAGCGCGGAAAACGACAGCAACAAATTTTAAAAGCTATTTTGAAGAAAGCAAGTGAGGCCAGCTCCATTACAAAGTATGACGATGTCATCGAAGCTGTAGGGGGCAATATGAAAACGAACTTCACGTTTGATCAGATGAAATCTCTCGTCCATTATGTTATAGGTGACAAAAAGCTGACGGTTGAATCACTCTATCTCAAAGGAACAGACCATAACGACGGGATTTATTACTACATGTTAGATGAAGATTCCGTACAAGAAATAGGGGAAACGCTCCAAAATCATTTGCAATCATCTGACAGCACCAGCACCGATGAAAATAGCGACGAAGAACAGTAAGCCATAAAAAGCAAAAGGTCATCTTGGGCAGAAGCCCAAGATGACCTTTTTTATTAATTTTGTTTTCCATTGGCATAACGGATGACCCGAACAATTTTTAAAATCGGGCGATAATTGCTGTCGACCAGGCCGATTTTTTCTGCCACTAATTCAAGGGCAAGCAGGACAATAACTAATATAATCATCGATACCCATACAGCAGCCTGTGACAAAATAACGGCGATAAGTCCAAACAAGGCGCTCATGCCATAAATAATGAGAACCGTTTGGCGATGGCTGTATCCAAGCCGAAGCAAACAGTGGTGCAAGTGCGATTTATCAGGCGCAGATAAAGGCTGTTTTTTAACAATTCGGCGAATAATTGCAAAAAATGTATCAGAAATTGGCACTCCTAAAATGAGCACAGGCACAACAAACGAGATGAATGTAACGTTTTTAAACCCTAACAGCGCCAACACGGAGATCATATATCCTAAAAATAAAGCACCTGTATCGCCCATAAAAATTTTCGCCGGGTGGAAATTATATAATAAAAACCCTAATGTGCTTCCAAGCATAATGAATCCTATCGAGGAAACGAACCAGTCGCCCATAATGATGGCCATTCCAGAAATAGTAATTAAGGCGATCGCGGACACTCCCGCAGCCAGTCCGTCAAGTCCATCGATTAAGTTAATGGCATTAGTAATTCCCACAATCCAAACAATAGAGATAGGGATGCTCAATACCCCAAAGTGCAGTTCCCCGCCAAACGGAAGGTTAATGAAGGTGACTTGGATTCCTCCGATTACCACCACAATAAAAGCGGCGATAAGCTGGCCCAAAAACTTTATTTTTGCCGAAAGTTCGTAAATGTCGTCCAGTATGCCGATAACAACGATAATCGAGCTTCCGAGCAAAATATACATCCAATCCTCGTTCCATGGGCGCAAAATAAAATAACCAATCAAGAAGCTGATATATATCGCTAAACCGCCTAAACGCGGCATTACTTTCTGATGGACTTTTCGATGATTTGGCTTATCAGTCGCTCCAATGGCAAACGCTAATTTTTTTACAATTGGGGTTAAAATAACGGAGCAGGCAAAACATATAAGCAAAGTCATCCATAAAGATAGCATGGGAACCCCTCCCTTAAGTTCTAGGATAACCACTCATCTAACTTCTCACTCGAAACGGCTGTTGCCATTTTTTTTAAATTTGATTTCCAAACACTTTCAGCGCTCAAATCCCACAGCGTTGATTATAACATATTAACTCTATTACATAAATAGCAAAATCACTGAAAATCTATTAATCTTTTTCTTTATTCATATATTTCGAACATATATGTATTTTCTCTGTACGCACATCTGCCTTTAGATAAACAAACAGTCATAAAAAAACAGCTGCCTATTTCATCATCGGCAGCCGTTGAAGAGAAATTAAACGAAACGATTTTAACAAAAGAAAAGAGAAAAGAACGAATATGACTCCGCCTACTGCAATATTCACAATATGATTGCTAAAATCTACATATTTGTGAATGATCGATGCGGCGACCGTTACACAGATGGCATACAGGAAAAGCCGAAGCCACTGCGTTTCTTTTTCAGGTTGGAGACGAAGCTGTACCACGCTTGCCGCAATCAGCGTTAGAAATTGAACCATAGCGCTAATCGTCGTTCCCCATGCTACAGCGTCCGCTCCATATTTTCCAATGAACAGCTTAATAATCAAAATATTGACGCCAAATACGGAAATCATGCCGGTAGCTACTGGAACGAACGATTTTTCCATTGCGTAAAAAAATCGTGTAACAAAAAGATTGGCGGCTTGCGCAAACATCCCGATGACAAAAATTTTCAGCATCATCGCCGTCATTTTTGTTGATTGTGCCGTAAACGAACCGTATTCGAAAATGAGCTTCACTATTTCTTCGGCATAAAAATAAACAAAAATCGAAACAGGAATAATCATCATGAATAACGATTTCAGCCCACGGAAAAATACGGATGAAATGCCCGCATAATCTTGCTCTGCTGTTTTTTTGGCAAGCATTGGATAGATGACTGTCGTTACGCTAGTCATTAAAATAGTTTGCGGTAGTTGGACAAACTTCGAAGCATAGTTTAAAGCCGCTACATAGCCGGCCTCAAGCTGTGATGCGAACATGCGCTGAATAAAAATATACAATTGCAGCGTCGCACCGCCAAATAGGACAGGTATAGCGATTTTCAACATTCTAACGATGTATTCCGATTCCGTCGTCACCCATTGAAAACGAAAGCGGTGCAAGTTATTTTTCCGCAAATGAACAAACAAAATAGCAATCATCATCACAGCACTTGCCACCGCTCCCCATCCATATGCATAAATACCGCAAAAAGGATAAAGCAATACGACCAGCAGCACAAACATCCCGTTATTCACCAATGTCGCAACAGCAGCGCTATAAAATTGATTTTGCGCGTTTAAAATGCCAGAAAACCACATTGAAAAAACAAGAAATAACGCAGACGGAGCCGTAATGGCAAAAAGCTGTGACGTCATCAGCAACTGTGAGCCGGTGAGACCTGAAAAAAAGAATGCGACAATGGCTTTTGAAAACAGCATTAATCCTGCTGTGAGCAATAATAAGAAAACCAACATATATGTAAATACAGTATTGTGAAAGCGCTGCTTCTCTATATCGTTCACCATTTTACTATAGATGCTGATGTAGGCGGTCGTAATCGCCCCGCCAAGTACTAAATACAGAAAGTTAGGAATGGTATAAGCCAAAACCACACTATCTGCTAATGAGGACGTGCCAAAATGATATCCGATGATCACTTCACGTATAAAACCGAAAAATCGGGCCAATATGTTAATAACGGTTACGACACCAATGACTTGAAACAGACGTTTTCTGTTCACATCCTCACCTGCTATACCACTATTTTTTGCGTTCATCATACCCATTGATTTCGTTTGGAATTAGTATTTTGAAATAATAATATTACTCAACATGGCCGTAAAGCTTAAGAATTTGATCAATAATTCGCTCTTGATCATTTTCTTGGGCGCGCGCCTCACCTTTTTGAATTAGCTGTTTCCGAAGGGCAGGATCATCAAGAACTTTTTTCATTCCCTCGAATAAGGAGTCTGGATTGCGAGGCTCTACAAGCACACCTGCCCCATCATCCAGCAAATAAGCCAATCCACCAACACGGCTTCCGACAACGGGAGTATGACAAGACATTGCCTCTAATGCCACCAATCCAAATCCTTCTAAATGAGATGGCAAAACAAACATCTCCGCGGCGGCCATCCACACCGCTACCTCCTGCTGTTTCATCGCATCATATATAGATACATCGTTGATTCCCGCTTCCTTAATGCGATGAATGAGTTCATTATAAAAGGCATTATCCTTCTTGGCCCCAATCATATAAAGAGAAACAGAAGGATATTCTTTTTTCAATTTAGAAAATGCTTCCACCAATTCGATTAGTCCTTTTTGACGAATAATATTTCCAACAAATAAAATCGGAACCTCATGTACAGTGATCCCGCAGCGCTTTCTTGCCTTATCTTTATCGAGCGGTTGGAATATTCGGCGATTTACTCCCATGTTAATCACAGAGACGTTTTCTCTAGGAACGCCGAATTCATCGCGAATTTGTTCGGCAAGTTTGTGCCCTACCGCAATGACATGGTCCGCCTCTTGTAAAATGGTTGTAGTCCACTGCCGAATCCGTCCGCTTTTGTTGGCCATCCGGTCAATATCCCCGCCATGCGCGGTCACAATCAGCTTCGTCTTCCACCATTTTTTATACAATAATCCCAACATTCCTGTAGGAAAGACATAATGAGCGTGAACGACATCATAACTTCGGCCTTTTATCATACAATGAATCAGCGTCCGAAGAAACCAAAAAATATATTTCATCAGGACATTTGCCTTGTCAGTACGAGGGTTTGTTACAGCAATGACATCCACATCCAGCCCTCGGCCGCGGAGAGCTTCCACTTGATTTTTCACAAATATGCCAAATGATTTTGCCGTTTCCGTCGGATACATGTTGCTTAACACTAATATTTTTTTAGCGGACATGTTTCTCACCCATCAAACGCAGCAATTCAATCCCTTCCCCTGCTTTCTCTCTCATCTGTTCAGCTATTTGTATCGTTTCCCGTTGAATGTCCAACCAATTTTTCTCCATCTTCTCTACAATCTGAACAAACGAAGTCGGTTCCATTCCTAGTTCTTCAACAGAAACATAGCGATCTGTCTGGCGGATAAACGTTAAAAAATGATGAACTTTTGGATGATAGCCAACGCCAATGATTGGAGTTTTTGCGACAACCGCCAAAATAAGCGAATGCAGTCTTGTTCCAATCACAAGATCATGGGAAGCACAAATAGAGACAATATCATTTGGATGCAAATTTTCATCAATAATGGTGACACGATCACTATGTTTCATTCGTGAGGCAATATCCTTTGTAACTTGCACATCCTGGGGATATTTCGTTGAAAAAAACGTAACCGTCACGTTCTTTTTCTCAATAAGCTGATCTAAATTTTTCGCCATTCCGGTAACGTAATTGGCGTACTTTTGTTCATTAGAAGTAGGCCAATACTTCCCATTGTAATATGGCACAGCGGTAACGGCTACTTTTTGAACAAAGCGTGATTCTTTCTTTTCGTTTGGAGCAGCTAAATACAGTGCCGGATCTCCGATTACATATATGTCCCTTTTCACCCCTAGCGCCTGCAGCAGCCGTTTCGATTGCTCATCCCGAACGGAAATGCAGAAGGCTTTTTGGGATAATTGCTTAATGAAAAAGGCCCCCAGTTTCGTTTCAATCGGACCTACCCCGACTCCGTAAACAATCACTTTACATCCTGCGTAATGCCCTAATAACCCAAGAGTAGCGTATAATGGACCATCCCATTTATACAAATCCATAAGAATTCCGCCGCCGCCCACAATGATTGCATCGAGCTTTCTCATGATAAAATAATTTTCTTTTAATGTTTTCATAATAGAGAACAGGAGAGGGCCTTTGCGGTGAAAGATAGGAACTGCTTTGACCCCGTATCGTTGCTCTGTATCCTTGGGATTGTTGCTAAAAACAATGATATCTTCGTTGGGGATAGACAGCTCCTCTATCAACTGTTTTAAGATTCCTGTTAAAATTGCCTCATCTCCATTATTATTGTGACCATAGTTTCCTATAATACCTATCTTCATAAAAAACACCTTTTTAAAAATGATTGTCGAAAAATGTTGTTCGTCTCAACTTTATTCATTATACTATTGTTTCCTTATCCATAAAAGCACTTTTGACCATTACATTATAGCAATTTTTGAATACAATGAAAAATGAAGGGAGGCCCTTTGGGCACCCTTCATCTTATCATTGGCTGTAATATTGGACAATGCCATTATAAATCGATTGCGCAAAAATATCTTGATAGTAATCGGAAGTCAATTTTTGGTAGTCACTGTTGTTCGTGATAAAACCGAGTTCGATCAGAACACTTGGAACATTGTTATTGCGGACGACGTAAAAATTATAGTCTTTTACGCCGCGATCTTTCATGCTGGCGTTACTTACGATTTGCTGCTGAATGGCTTTCGCTAATAAATAGCTTTCATAGCCATTTGGATTTTTCGATGTATCATAATAAGTTTCTGTGCCGCTCGCGGATGGGCTTGCCGAGTTGACATGGATGCTGACAAACAGCTCCGCGTAATTATTTTTGGCAATCTGCACTCGCTCCTCGAGCTTTTTAAACACGTCGGTTTCCCTCGTCATAATGACTTTAGCCCCGGCGCTTTCCAGCTTCTGTTTCACTTTTTTCGCAACAGATAAGACGATGTTCTTTTCGTACGTTTTTTCTTTCATCGTCCCTGGATCTGTTCCGCCATGGCCGGCATCAACCACAATAATACGCCCTTGCACCGGATTGCCGCTTATATTTTTTAATTTTAAATACGACTTATGTACATATCCCGTTTTGCCATTGTACGAAATTTTCGCCCAATATCCGTTTATCTCTAAAACATTAACCACTGTCCCACGAACAAGCTGGCCAATCACCGAAGCGTTGGCGTTTCCAGCCGAACGGACATTTAATGTGTCCGCAGTCACTTTCCCTGTAGCAATAGCAGGGCTATTGACCGAAAGGCGGAAATCTTTGTTCAACGCGCGAGCGACAAATGCGGAAAATTGAGCTCTTGATATATATGACTCTGGCATAAACTGATTGTCGCTTCCGTTAGAAATCCCATGGTAATACAGTTTCGCGATGTAAGGATAAGCCCAGTAATCTGGCTTAATATCACGGAAAATCTGCTGGTTTTTCGCAACTGCAGGCTCCGGTAACTTAAAAGCAATAGCAATAATTTTGCTCATTTGCGACCGTTTCAGTGGAGCGTTTGGTTGAAACGTTCCATCCTCATATCCCTTGAAAATTCCTTTTTCCACCGCCCTCTCAATCCATCCTGCCGCCCAATGGGAAGGAGGGACATCTGTAAAACGCGCACGGGTTACCTTCTTTTCGCTTTCTCCTAACGCTTTCATAATCATTTTTGCTGCCTGTGCTCTCGTTACATTCTCGTTCGGATGAAATTTCATTACGCCATTTTCATTATACCCTTGAATAATCGCACGTTCGTATAAAAATTCAATCTCTCTTTTTGCCCAATGATCAGCTGGTACATCGGCAAATGTCGCTTTTCCGGTGGAAGCAGCCGAAAAAGAGGAACGAGATGATTCGGCATCAAATGGCGATGGCTGATGAAAATCACGAATTTCCTGTAAAACATCGGGTGAAGAAGTGACAGACGAATCCGTTTCTGCATAGGCTGCCGAAGAGTAACAAAACAACACCAACAAACAGAACAACAATAATCGCAACGGCTGCAACAACATCTCTCCTTTCATTATCCAAAATTCGGACAAATATGTACATTCTCCCTCTATCAACTTAATTCTATGAAACTATGTATAAAATCGCAACCCTAATTCGACAAACTTTTCCAAATAAACGACATAAAGCCCATCATGACAAGCATGATGAGCTTCATTTCTTGTTTGACATATATCGATATGTTCTTGCAAGCATTGCCGCAAACTGAGCGCGGGTAAGAAATTCATTCGGACGAAAATATGGCTGTTTCGTAATAATGCCTTTATCTGCGAGCTGTTGGACCGCATAATAAGCAAAATGCCCTGATCCATCTATATCTTTAAACGGATAAGGAGTGCCGGAAAACGAGGTTTCACTTAATTTTAATGCTCTTGCCAGCATCACCGCCATTTGTGCTCTCGTTACAAACCGTTCTGGATAAAAATGTCCATCATCATATCCTTTCACAATGCGCTGACCATATGCAGTGTAAATCGGCACCGCTCCCGCCAACGTCAGCGGCGTATCGAGGAAAGGAGATTGGATTTGCTGCGGCCTCCATTGAAACAACCGATTCATCATCATAACAGCATGCCGCCGCGTTAACAAGGCGTTAGGACGAAATGTATGATCGGTAAAACCGTTAATCCATCTTTCACGGTACGCCGTTTGAATTTCTTCGTATGCCCAAAATGACGATGGAACATCAGTGAAAGAAGCAGATGCCGATGATGTCGAATTCATCCAACGTTCATCAAAAGCAACTACCTCTCCATTATGATCGGCGCTGATCACCGTCAGCTTTTGCTCATTCCTAGCTGATGGAATATCGGGTAATACAAATGAAATCCAATGATCATCAACGTTTCTTTTTTCTACTAACTGATCATCGATAAAAACATACACATCTTTGCCAATCAATCCTTTCGATATGCCGAGAAGCTGCTGTTTCGAAAATGAAACCGGCTGGCCGTTTTGGATGGTCAGCCAATCAACCGCTTCACTGTACGGAAGATGGATCGCTTTCGCCGCCTGCACTACGCCATATCCGGAATGAATATCATATCCTTTTTCTCGTATATCCTTCGCTGACTCAAATAACCGCTTGCGAATTTGCATGTCATCCAAGCGGGGGTCCATTGCCTTTAACAATGCCGCTACACTCGACACAAAAGGAGCGGCCATCGACGTTCCGTTTAAGACCCGATATTCATTATTCATATATGTACTGAGAATATTTTCACCAGGCGCACTAATATCCAGTTCCCATCCATAATTGGAATAAGGGATAATTTGATTGTTTTCGTCCACCGCCGCAACCGCAATCACTCCAGGGTAAGAGGCAGGATAAACATCCTGTATCGGAATTCCCCAATTGCCTGCAGCCGCTACGATAACCACGTGATGTTGAAGAGCATTTTGAACCGCTTGTTCCAAAACAAGCGTCTTTCCTTTTCCAGCCAAGCTTAAATTAATGACATCCACCCCGATCGATACCGCGTCATTGACCGCCTTGGCGATCTCAAAATCGCCGCCCGTCCCTTCACGGTCAAGCACCTTCAAAGGAACAACGTCCACAGGAGCAAATCCTGCTGTTCCAACAATTCCCTCATGATTATTCGCACAAGCAGCGATGATTCCTGTCACGTGCGTACCATGTCCATGGTCATCCAGCGCCAGCCTTCCCGGATGAACGTAATCTCTCCCTAAACTATGAAGAACGTTTCCGCAAAAGTCTTTATGTATCGCCGCTCCTGTATCGATGACAGCGACAAGCACATGATCGACTGCTGTTACGTTGGTTATAACAGGAGGTTCTTTCCATCCGTTTGCTTGAATATGAATTTGCAACGCCTTATATGTTTGATTTTTCGGCAAAAGCACATCTAATGTGGGTAAATTGCCGTTATTTTGAGAGATCACCTGTCCGTTCTGATCCATCACTTGGAGTGTCCATAAATTTTCAACATGATCAACCGTGACCGATAAGCGGGATAGTTTCATTCCTTCCTCTGACAAAATTGAAAAGCTCAGAGTATGTAATGGCTGCCCTTCATATGTCATCGCACCTTGGGCAGTGACAATTTGTTTTCCTATCAAAATATTACGTTGATGAAACTTAGGCGCCACGGACAATATATCAATTTTATTCATCCCCCATTGTTGAGAGAAAAGAGGATCATTAAAAATAGAAGAAGCGAGCGATTTCTGATAATTCGGCTCTACCTTTGCTACAATGGGAAGCTTTTGAATTTCGTCGATTTCCTCCCTAGTAAACATGGCTTTTACTACCCATTGTTCCTCTTCGTCTTTTACTCTATCTTTATATTTTTCCATAAATAGCGAATAATCTTTTTCATTTTGAAAATAAATGAGCCATTCAGATAAGGATTGACCGTGCGCGTCTTTTGCAAACAAGAATACACAGCCGACCCATAAACAAACCATAAACCACAAATGATTCCGCATGTTTTCACCTCTTTCTCTTTTTTCTAATTTAGTATAGCAAACAACGAAAAAAAAAGAGCCGCCTTTTTCGTAAGGCAGCTCTGGCTAAAATATTACGATTCTATATGAAAGACTCGGTTGGTGCTGTTTCATTTTAACAAACATCTTGCCCACCTAGATACAAGTAAATTTTAGAAATTCTTTTTGTTTAAATTGATCAATGATTGCGCTAAAATGATAGAAGTGTACATATATAAAAAGTCATTAATGGGGGACTGAATCATGTTTCAAGTACGGCTTTGGCATGGCATACTCCGCCCTTCCGCCGCTTTTATGGAGCTGCAACAGGCGGAAACGGTGCGAGGCTTTTTTCGAAGACTTGTTATTCTAGCATTATGCAATGCGCTTCTTTCCGGATTAGGAGTCTATATGGGATTGGATACGGAAAGATTTACAGCATTGATTGGAAAAATGCCCGACGGCTTTATTGAAACAGCAAAACTGCTATTTGCTGCTGGTGCAATTGGACATGGCCTCATCGCTCCAATGATCGTCATGTACATCACGTCATTGTTGATTTGGCTCATATTAAGAGGAAAAGTATCGTTTGAGAAAATTATGACGATCGAACTGTACGCTATGTTTATTTATGTGATCGAGCATGCGCTATTCCTTTTATTCCGTCTAATTACAGGCGCGAATATCTTTTCATCGCCATTTGGGCTCGGCATTATCGCCCAGCTTGCTTTCGACCATCTCTTTCTCATCCATTTTTTCCAATCAATCACCATCTTTTCTATTTGGAGCTTGACGGTGCAGACAATCGGTCTAACCATTTGTTCTTCGATGTCAAAATGGAGTGTGTTGACGATCGTTGCCATTGTTTATTTATTCATCCGTCTTGCCGCTTCGTTGATTTTTGTCATGGTCTAGCAAGCAAAGATAGTGTCAAAATGCTGTGACGGCACAATTTCATATAAACCGAGGGGGTTCATATGCGAAAGAAATGGATGATATATGGAACATTAATCGTTTTCTCTCTTTTTTTCTCCATTAATTTATATCTCTTTGATAAATATGACAAATCTTTGTCGCGCACCGTCATCAGCGATTCCATCATTCAAGTAAAACAAAGGGATTTTACATTATTTTTCCCTGCTAAAGGGGTTGTTTCATCTCCGCACATCGAAAAAATCTTTCTGCCGACAGATATGAATGAGGTAGAAAAAATTTTTGTTCGACGCGGACAAGAAGTGCAGATGGGAACTCCACTGTTTTCATTGAAAAGCAATCAACTCGACGAACAGATCGAAGAACTTGCAAATGAACTTGCATTTTGGCAGCAGCAACAAAATGAAGTGGAACAATCGATCGATTCATTAAAAATGGATATGGAAACCCAAGAGGGCCAAGAAAACTCTCAGGCACTTCTCATGCAGCAGCTACAGTCAGAAAGAAGAGAGATTGAATCGAAAATACATCACCTCACCAATCAAAAAGCCTATTTAGAGAAAAAAAAGGAAAAACAAATAGTAAAAAGTCCGGCTGCCGGCATCATTGACAACGTGGAGCTGAATAAACCGCACCCGTTTATTTCGATTGTTAGACGCCCTTACTTAATCAAAGGGACATTATCCGAAATGGAGCTGCCAAAAATAAAAGAAGGCCAACGTGTAAAGATCATACCGCTTGGGCAAAGGAAAAACATCTATTCGGGAACAATAACGGAAATTGACAAAATCCCGACGCAGCAAAAAAAGGAAAGCTTTTATCCTTTTTATGTTCATCTTGAAAATAACGAAGCATCCTTGCCATACGGGTCACATGTGTCGCTCTCGATTATTTTGCAGGAAAGCAAAGATGTTCCGTCCATTCCAAAAACATCTATTGTACAAAAACGGAAAAAGCACATTGTATATAAGCTTTCTAAAGACAAAGTGGACGCGCGCAGCGTTCAGCTTGGTTTAGCGGATGGGCTAGAACGTGAAATAGCGAGCGGAATTCACGCAGGCGATTGGATCATCGATAACCCTCCTTCTTCCCTTTATGAAGGGATGACCATTTCGACTCCAATGGAACTTGGAAAAATAAAGAAAGAGTATTTTCGTTATTTCTCAAAAACGGATATGGCGTCACTGATCACATCGGGATTTTTCCGTACGAAGACCGATGACGTGATAGAAAAAATGATGAAAAAATGATATGCTTGTCCCTGTGTTTCTTTGCAATGTGAAAAGCGGCTCAATATTTTACGATAAAGGAGTGAACACCATGAAAGTTGCTGTGCTTATCCCTTGTTACAATGAAGAAAAAACGATTGGCAAAGTCGTTAGCGATTTTAAGCGCGAATTGCCAGAGGCAGACATTTACGTATATGACAATAATTCAAAAGATAAAACATCTTTAATCGCTGCCGAGCATGGCGCGATCGTTCGCAAAGAATTGCGCCAGGGCAAAGGAAACGTCGTTCGGTCCATGTTTCGCGAAATCGATGCCGACATTTACGTCATGGTCGATGGGGACGATACATATCCTGCTGAATTTGTTCATCAGCTGATTGAACCAATTAAAAGAGGAGAAGCCAATATGGTAATTGGCGACCGATTATCCAACGGAACGTATTTTCAAGAAAACAAACGCCCGTTTCATAACTTTGGGAACAACCTCGTTAAAAACTTAATCAACTTTTTATACAAAAGCGACATTAAAGATATTATGACAGGCTACCGCGCCTTCGACAAATTGTTTGTAAAATCAATGCCCGTTATGAGTCCGGGGTTTGAAATCGAAACCGAAATGAGCATCCACGCGCTCGATAAAAAATTTCTTATAAAAGAAGTGCCGATTGATTACCGGGACCGTCCGGAAGGAAGTGAATCGAAACTTAACACGTTTTCCGACGGATGGAAAGTATTAAAAATGATTTTTACCTTATTTAAAGATTATAAGCCGTTCTTGTTCTTTTCTTTATGGGCGTTGCTATTTTTCATCCTTGGACTCGCTGTCGGCATTCCTGTCGTGGTTGAATTTATTCAAACGAAATTTATTACCCGCGTCCCTTCCGCCATTTTAGCAGTAGGATTAATGATTTTTGCGTTGCTGTCATTTGCCTGCGGACTCATTTTAGACACAGTTGCCGCCGCACATCGGAAGCAGTATGAACTTGAACTCAACAGAATATATGAACACTTGAGAGAAAAAGAACGAAATGACGTCTCTTAATTGTTACGCAGCCAGCTTTATAGCTGGGCTGCTTAGCGGTGTTTTGATGACATTTTATTCTTTAGCAGGGGCATTCTTAACCATATGACATGATCGTTTTTATCCATTTTTGATTTGCATTCATTCTGATCGAAAGAAAGGGATGCCGCCATGAACGCGTTTATTCAATCGCTGAAGAAAAACAAAATCGGTATTGTCCTCATTTTATTGGCATCCATGAGCACAGCAAGCGGCCAAATGTTTTGGAAGTTATCGGGAGGACAATGGAACCGCCATTTAATCCTAGGGTTTCTATTTTACGGCGTCGGCGCTGTTCTCATGACCGTAGCTTTCCGCTTCGGGAGTTTGTCCGTGCTGCACCCTCTTTTAAGTATGGGGTATGTGTTCGCGCTGCTGCTTGGAACTATGTTTCTCAATGAGCAAATTACGGCGATGCAGGCGATTGCGGTCGTATTGATTATCGTCGGCGCAGTCTTAATCGGGGGTGGGGACGATTAAATCATTGTTACTGCTTATCTTCATGACGTTTCTCGGGGCATTAGGAGGATATTATTTAAAAAAAGCAGCAAGCCAGCGCATCGGATTACACGTTCCATTCCTTGCGTTTTTTGCCGCTGGCGGACTGCTTTATGGCGTCAGTGCGGTATTAAATATTATCGTATTGCAGCAACTTCCATATACAGTTGTATTTCCGCTGACATCGATCACCTACATTTGGACGTTCCTATTGTCATCCATTCTGCTGAAAGAAACAATAACGCGAAAAAAAATCGCTGGAGTGCTGTTCATTATCATCGGCTCTATTTTTCTTGTATTATAACTCTGGGACTGAACCCAAAACCTAAATATCTTTTGGGGCCAGTCCCATATTTTTTTAATGCATCAGCCTAACAATATATATAGCTCCCCTTCCTCGTCAGTTAGGGCAGTTTTTTCACGATATCCCTTAAAAACGCGATAAGATCCTCCCGCAATTCTTCATTTTGCAAGGCAAACTCAATGGTTGTTTTCACAAATCCTAACTTCTCGCCAACATCGTATCTTTTTCCACTAAAGCTGTAAGCATATACCGGCTGCTTTTCATTTAATTTTTGAATCGCATCGGTAAGCTGAATTTCTCCCCCTGCTCCCGCCTCTTGCTTCTCTAGGAAGTCAAAAATTTCCGGTGTCAACACATATCGTCCCATAATCGCCAAATTCGACGGAGCCGTTCCACGAGGCGGCTTCTCGACAAACCGCTTCACTTGATACAAATTTCCTATTCGTTCCCACGGTTCAATAATGCCGTAACGATGTGTTTCCTCGTCTGGAACAGGCTGCACACCAATAACTGAACAGCCCATATGTTCATATTGTTCAATCAGCTGGCTTAAACATGGCTTTTCCGCCTGAACAATATCATCGCCTAAAAGCACGGCAAATGGTTCGTCCCCAACAAATTTCCGCGCACACCATACCGCATGTCCTAACCCTTTTGGCGATTTTTGTCGAATGTAATAAATATCCACTAAGTTCGCGGAATGCCGAACTTGTTCTAACAAATCATATTTCTTTTTTTTAAGTAACATTTGTTCCAGCTCTGGGGCATTATCAAAGTGGTCTTCGATCGCTCTTTTCCCTTTTCCCGTTACAATAATGATATCTTCGATTCCTGAGGCGATCGCTTCTTCTACAATATATTGAATTGTTGGTTTATCGACAATCGGCAGCATTTCCTTCGGCATCGCTTTTGTCGCTGGGAGAAATCTTGTTCCAAGCCCAGCGGCAGGAATAATTGCTTTTCGTACCTTTTTCATCATAAACTCCCCTTATTACATCCAATTTGCTATTTCATTCATTATAGCTTAACAAAATTTAGGGAACAACCGGTTCTCTTTTTTCGACATAAGACGCCAAACATCTCGCTATCTATTTTTTAGTGTTATCGAACTATGTAAGCTTATTGGGAAAAATGATATAATTTGTTATGTCTACCATACTATAATTTTTGAAAGAGGTGTTTAGAACGTAAATGAGAGCACAGACAAGAAGATTCGCAGCTTTGTTGTCGATCCTGTTTTTGCTAGTTTCCTATGCCATTTCTCCGGTATATGCCGTCAGCACGTCAGCAAACACCGGTGAGGAAGCGAATACGTACGTTCAAGTAACAAGCGAATCAGCGCCAGTCAAACAACCGGAAACGAATCAGCCGGTTGGGGAATTAGCGAAGGGAACCATCTTGCAAGCTGTAAAACTCGAAAACAACCGTGTTTACATTCAGTGGGGAACCGAGCTTGCCTATCTTGATGGTGCTGATGTGCAAAATGCCGTTCTTTCCGAACCACTAACAAGCTATACATACGAAGAAAAAGCGCAATCCACATATGTGCTAGTCAAAGAAAAAGCAGCCATTTACACACAAAACGGTGAATTAATCGGATATTTAATGCCAGAACAACAATATCCGATTTCTCAGGAGCTTGATGACGCGTTTGAAATGATTATCGGAAACCAGCTCGCATACATAAACAAATCTCCGTTTGTTTCTGTAATAGAGCCAAACGATAACACGGCTTCCGATTCCGAGGAAACAAAAAATACAAGTGCCGCGCCGGCAAACAGCACAGAAACAAGCCAGCCAATAACGGAAACAAAACAGCTAGAAACGACAACAAATACAACAAAGGTCAATAGTACAGACGCAAATCAAACGGCAACTAGCGCCTCCATCGCATCAACAAACCAAACAACAACTGCTCAATTTACAGCGAGCACGAAATATTTTCAAGTTGTCGACGATCAAGTAGCGGTCTATGATAATAGCACCGGAAAACTTGTTCAAGTCGGCACGCTCGAAAAAGGTCAAGAGTTTCCTAGAATACGAGATTACGGAAATTGGCACGAAATTCAGTTTGGAACAGGGGTTGCGTATGTTTGGAAAGGGGCAACGGAACCATCGAACGGAAACAGCCCGATGAAAACAGGCAGCAACGCGGGAGGAAGCACAGTATTTACTGCTACGATTGATTTGCCTGTATATGACAATTCAACCGGTGCGCTTATTCATATCGCTACAATTAAAAAGGGCCAAACCTATCCTGTTATCCGCAAATTCGGAGAAAATTGGTACGAAATTTTAATAGCTGGAAGAATCGGTTACGTCCATAAAAACGGTGTACAAATCACCTTCAAACCTACTGACCGTTACTTCCGTGTCACCGTCGATCAAGCAGCGGTCTATGATAATAGCACCGGAAAGCTCGTTCAAGTCGGCACGCTCGAAAAAGGTCAAGAGTTCCCGAGAATACGAGACTACGGAAATTGGCATGAAATTAAATTTGGAAAAGGAGTTGCGTACGTTTGGAAAGGAGCAACGGAGCCTTCCAGCGGTTCTTCGATCCGAAACGCCAATTCTGCCTCTCCGAATGGTGTGACTTTTACAACCATTGCTGATGCGTCTGTATATGATAATTCATCGGGAACACTAGTGAAATTCGCTGCCATTAAAAAAGGCGTCAGCTATCCGGTCGTTAAAGAATTAGGAAATTGGTATGGCATCGACGTATCGGGACGGATTGGCTACGTCCATAAAAGCGCGGTAAAACTTCCATTCAAAAGTACAGACCGATATTTCGAAGTGCTGCAAGACCGCCTTCCTGTCTATGATAACAGCACAGGAAAACTAATCGTCGTAGCTTACTTGGACAAAGGTCAAGTATTTCCGCGCCTGCGCGATTTCGGCAACTGGCACGAAATCAAATATGGAAAAGGGGTCGCATATGTTTGGAAAGCATCGACAAGGCCGCCATTTTCGATTCAACTAAAAAATGAAAATAAAGGCCTCCAGCCAACAGACCAATACTTTCTAGCAGTATCCGACATACCTGTTTACGAAGATCCGAATAACACAAAAACAAGGTTCGCGATCATCAAACAAGGGGAAAGCTATCCAATCATTCGCGAAGAAAACAGTTCGGTCGTGATCGACATCGGCGGACGAATCGGTTACGTATGGAAAGACGCGATTCATATTGGTCCGATTATTCGTTACACATCCTATAATTTAACACTAGATGACATGTTAGAAATTCAAATGCAAAAAAAACCGCAAACCGACTTATACCGAAACAGTCCGTCCTACGTACATTCCGCTTATGTAAAAGTCGATAAACCGGGTACGTTTCCAACGGTCGGAACGGTTACAGCCACTGCGTTAAACGTCCGGGAAGGAACAAGTACATCCCATTGGATCGTAGGGACGTTAAAAGCCGGCGACATCGTGCAAGTGGTCAACAAGGTGGGAGATTGGTATGAAATTAAGTTTGGCCCTTGGAAAAACGCAAAGCCGGAAGATGTCAAAGCCTATCTCGATCCTAGCCGATTCAGCCGCGACAGCAAAGAATACTTTCAGTTTCTTGTTCTATCAGAAAGTGCAGGCGTCCCATTAAACGAGTTAAATGACAAAATTTTAGCCGGCAAAGGCATCCTTGCCGGAAAAGGACAGGCATTTATTGAAGCCGGACAAAAATATCGTATTAACGAAATTTATCTTATTTCACATGCCCTTCTTGAAACAGGAAACGGCACTTCCCAATTAGCAAACGGCGTGCTGGTCAGTGAAGTGGACGGCAAACCGGTTGAACCGAAAGTAGTTTATAACATGTACGGACTGAACGCTTATGATAGCTGTCCAGTCCGTTGCGGAGCTGAATACGCTTATAAGAAAGGCTGGTTCACTCCAGAAGCAGCGATTATCGGCGGAGCCGAGGAAATCGCCAATCGATATATTAACAATCCAACCTATAAGCAGGATACGCTATACAAAATGAGATGGAATCCAGCCAACCCAGGAGTACATCAATACGCAACCGACATTGGCTGGGCGGTCAAACAAGTACGCAACATTAGTGCGCTGTACGACTTGCTTGACCGATATACGCTCATTTTTGACGTGCCGATTTACAAATAAACAGTGAAACGCTCCAAATGCAATTCTTTGGAGCGTTTCATTTTTTATTAATATCATGATATATCACCCACAAAACAAACTAGGAAATACCTTGATTATATGGAAATATATTTTTCGACAAGAAACAATTACTTATAGACATATTTTGTCGAATTTTGTAGAATAAAGTCGCGGTAAGATTTTGTTTGGTAAGCCAGTTGCTTTGCATAAGCACTGGCCCCTTTTTTATTTTTCCTTAAAAAACCTCTCAGGGCTCCTGAGAGGTTTTTCTTCACAGACCACTACCGACAGCCTGATTAAAAATCTGGATAGATTGAACGTTTAATCCATTGGAATACGGCGTTTCAGTCGTTAACAAAACTACTTTCCCGTTTGAGACAAAGATATTCTGAACAGTACCTGAAACAATCCATTCCTTTACTTCTTCAAATGTTTGGTTGTACATTCTCACTGTATGATCTTTTGCTGTATAAAATACGTTTGCTGTCCGATCAAAAGCGATGGCTGTAAACGGTTGAATCGTTGCCGCATAAGTCATATTCGTGCTTTGCAAAGGAGTAGCATAAAATACCGTTCCTGCATGGTTAAATAAATATTTTCCATCGCTAGAGATGGTCATATCCTTAGCAAGTTCATAGTCCCCATGATACGGCGAATCATAATAGACCGTAAACTTGCCATCCGAAACAAAAAATACTTCCATATCTCTAGGAGAAAGATCTGTACCGATTGCATAAATTCTCGTTTTGTCCGGACTCATTTCCAAAAAGCTTGCCTGCCGAATCGATGTAGAGTCCACTTCTTGATAAGTGGTGCGGTCATAGCTTTTTAACAACGTCCATTGCCCAGAGCCTGATGAAATATAAATATAGCGGTCATCCGCCACTATATCATACGGATCGATGGCAACGTCAAATACTTTCTTTAATGTAAACGTGTTTGCATCAATGATGGCTATCGCCCCTTGCTGGTCTTCCTCCGACCAATAAGAACTATGCTTTCCTTTTAACAACGTAATATATAGTTCATTATTAGCAAAGTATAACCGTTCAGCAGGCAGCGGCAACGGCAATGTTTTTACTTGTCTTGTTTCATAATTGACTTCAACAACATTTCCAAATACATCAAGCCCATACAAAATCGGCAACGATGGATGAAAAACCGATGTCACTAAATTTTGCTCTAACACAAATTTCGTCGTTTCCACAGTAGGAGCCGGCGGCTGTTCGCCAGGATCCTTCTCTTCATTCGGTATTTCCCCCTCTTCCGGTATTTCCTCTTCTCCATCATCAATAACCGGTAGCTCTTCAATAGAAAGAACCGGAAGCTGATAAAATGGAACACCAATATATGGTTGAAGAACATCTTTAATATGGTCCACCGCCAATGCAAAGTTGAGATTTCCTATTTCAAAGCCAAAAGAAACCAATCCGACAACGTAACCATACATATTTAATAGTGGTCCGCCTGAGTTGCCAAAGGTGACTGGCGCTGTAAATTGAATATAATCCGCTTCCCATCCTTCTTCTTCAAAATGACGAATCCCGCTGACAATACCGATAGAAACGGAGTTATAAAATCCTAGTGGGCTTCCGATGGCAACGATATCATCCCCCTCTTCCACCATTGATTTAGAACCGAGGCGTAATTGCTTAATCGGCAATAAATCGTATGGCTTTAAAATCGCGATATCATTATCTAAATCGTAATCCACAACTCCTTCTAGTTCATAAATATCTCCCGTATGCGTTTCCACCTCAAAATATGATCCGCCATTAATAACATGATAGTTAGTAACAATCAATCCGTTTGTTGTGACAAACCCGCTTCCTTGAGAAATAAGCTCTTCATTTTCATCATACACATCAATCATTACAACGCTTTCCTTTTTCGCGATAATTTCCTTTCGGCTAAACGGCGTCAAAACAGGTGGCTTAAACTCATCATTGATATACCTTGCCAAAAACGCCGCAAAATGCATGCGCTGAATCGAATCATTTGGACGAAAACTGCCATCAGGGTAACCGGTTGTAATTCCGTTCGCTGCTAATGCTTGCACATATTCATATGCCCAATTTCCTGGTTTTACATCGGTAAAGTCTTTGTTCCATTTTCCTACAAGACGAAACGCATTCGCAAAAATCTTTGCCATTTGTCCCCGTGTCAGCCGTCCATACGGATCAAACGAACCATTTTCTTTTCCGCTGACAATGCCGAGTTCCACGGCGGTAGCGACTTCCCGATACCCATAATCCCCTTTCTTCACATCCGTAAACTGGACAGAAGAATCTTCAACAAGATCGATGCCTAGCGCGCGCAAAATGAGCTGCACCGCTTGTATCCGCTTTACAGAATCATTCGGACGGAAAGTTCCATCCGGATACCCTCGAATCACACCTAATCTTGATAAATAAGTAATCTCTTTTTCATATTGTTTCACATCACGGAACGAAACGCTTTCCGCCGCGGCTGTTTCCGCAACTGGAAACACGAAAAATGGAAACAGCAGGACGGCAGCCAGCACAAGGGATATAAAGCGTCGAGTTCTCAAAAACTATTCTCCTTTCTTAATAATAAAATTGTTATTATAACCATATTTTAATAGAGCAGAAGAAAAAAGTATCTATTAATTTTGATGGAAATTAAATACATTTCTTGACAATCTTCCATTTCCAAATTTATGCTTTATTATGAATTTTGTAATGCGACTAATTATGTCTTCTGTTGGCAGGCGAAACGATCGATCGAGTTCTTTCCGCTACCTAGGGCATTTTCTATGACCGAAATGCCCTATTTGTGCTGGGCTTTTTTATACACTAGCACTGGGGTGAATAGTTACGCGACTAAAGACCAAAAAAGGGGGGGCAATAATGCGTAAAAAACATTATTGTATATTAGCGATGAGCTTCATGTTTTCTATTTTTTTAGTTCTATTAACCTACAAGCCTGTGTTTGCCGCTTCTGTCAAAGTGATCAGCGCCACAAACGACAAAGCAGTCTTCCATCGAAAGGTGAACGGAAAATTCGAACGAGTCGGCCGGCTTTATAAAGATCAATTATTCCGCGCTACGAAAATAAATAATAATTGGTATACCATTCAGCTCGGAAACAATTCATACTACTTATACAAACAGCACGTCAAAGAAGTCCGAGCTTCCTTGCCGGCTTTGAATGGCTCGACAAAGCCAAAAAAGATCGTTTACCCAAAAACAGACGTACCAGTTTATAAAACTAAAACATTGGATGAGCCAATCGGCACTGTATATAAAAACATGCCTTTGCCTGTCCAGCAGATAGAAGGCCCTTGGTATCAAATAATGTTCGCCGGACGCTTAGCCTATGTCCATCAAAATAACGTAGCCGGCCTCGCAACGGAAGTGCCGGTTATTGTGTACCACCATCTGCTAAAAGAAAAAGAAAACGTGAAGTTCAAAAACGAAAAAACAGTTGTCAGCTATGAACAATTCTCGGCACAAATGAAACTTCTGAGCGATCATGGCTATCATACGATTACCTTGCCAGAACTCGAGCAATTCTTGCGCGGAAAACGAAGCTTGCCCGCAAAAAGCATTATGATCCATTTCGATGACGGATTAAAAACGAACTATATTTATGCCTATCCGGTGCTAAAACAATATCATTTTCATGCCGTTGCGTTTCTCATCACTAGCCGAAATACCTCGGCTGTTCAGCCGTTCCGCCCGGATATCCTTCAATTCCTCAGCTGGCCGGAAATCGATCAGATGCGTGACGTATTTGAATTCGCGAGCCACACTCACGCACTTCATAACCGAGGAACGGATGGAATCGGGAATTTGATGAAAGAACCGCGTGCAACCGTAAAGGCCGACCTTCTGCAAAGCCGAAAGCTTCTCAACGGAACGACGTACTTCGCTTATCCATTCGGCCAATACAAACAAGAAACGATTAATATTTTGAAAGAAACAGGCTTCACCATGGCATTTACGACAAAAGTTGGAACGGTAAAACCAGGCGACGATCCGTATCAGTTAAACCGCCACGGTATCGGTCCCGATACGACATTAGAGGAGTTTAAACATATCATCCGCCTCGTCGAATAAAAATAGAGAAAGAGAGAGGACCAATTCGGCGACGCCCTCCTTTTCTGCCTCTTTCTTTCCACTTCCTTATTATTATGTTATGCTTGTCTATAGAATTTTTTCACGCCACGCGTATTTATTATATTGGATTCTTATCCACTCATCTGTCTGAAAAATGAACAGATGTCGCGCCTTTCTTCAATTGCCATCAGCAGATAGCTTACATAATAATGCTAATGCTTTATGAAAAAGGAGAGTGCGAATGCCATGTTAAAAAATGGGATTTTCAGCGTCATCGCGGCGCTGATCAGCACGATGTGTACTATTTTGTTTTTTTCTCCCATTCATCGGGACATTTTTGCGGAAGGGGTTTTCTTATTTTTCCTTCTATTTGCCGCTTATTATATAGTGCTTCAAAACAAAGCGCGCCTTTTATCCCTTTCTCGATCAAAACAATGGATATCGTATCTGTTTATGCTATTATTTCCGCTGTTGGCCGTTATCAGCATGAAAGGTGAACAAACGCATCTGCAGCACTCGTCGCTGTTTATAAAGTCACTTATTTATATCGGAACTTATGTTAGTACATCGATCATTGTGCTATTTATTGCTTCATTGATTCTATCCATCAAACCTAACCGTCCTAATCCGGACAAAAAGCGGGTGCTCATCTTTGTTTACGCTTTGCCTTCGCTTATCGTTTGGCCGTTTTATCTCATTGCCTTTTTCCCTGGAGCAATGACAGCAGATTCTATATTTCAGTGGGAACAAGCCCATACTGGAAAATTCAATGACTGGCATCCGGTCATGTACACCTTTTTTATTATGATGGTAACGGCATTATGGGACTCTCCGGCCGCGATTGGTATCGCGCAAATCATCATTATTTCGGTTGTTATTGGCTATTGTCTATTTGAATTGGAAAAAGCAGGGGCGCCGAAATGGGCGGTTTGGACCGTTTCCATTTTATTTGCCGTCAATCCGGTCAACGGCATTTATTCCATCACGGTCTGGAAAGACATTTTATACAGCACGTTTATTTTGCTGTTTACTACACTGATATGCAAACTGATCATGACAAATGGAAACTGGTTGAATAGCTTTCCATCTTTTCTCTTTTTTACAATGGCGGCATTGGGAGTTGTCTTTTTTCGGCATAACGGATTTGTTGTCTGTTTGGCGTCGTTGATCATATTGTTCGCGGTGTTTCGTCATCTATGGAAACGGTGGCTCCTTGTCATTTCACTTGTGGTCGTCATTCATTACGCCGTAACGGGACCTTTATTTACTTATTTGAACGTTACGCCATCCGATCCAAACGAAGCGCTAAGCATTCCAACCCAACAAATCGCTCGCGTTATCGCGTATAATGGGGAAATGACCGAACAACAAGCCGAATATATCAATAAAATCATGTCATTAGACTTATGGAAAAAATTCTACAATCCTTACGTGACCGATCCAATTAAATTTTCCGGCTACTATAATAAGCGAGCGATTTTTCCAAATCATCTTTCCACCTATTTACGGACATGGTGGGAAATTTGCCTGCAAAATCCTCGACTCGTTATCGAGGCGATGATGAAGCAAACTTCCCTCGTCTGGCAAATGAACGAGCCGAACGACGGATACACGTCCATGTTCGTTACCAACGTTTTTTACGGGAACAAATTTGGTTTAAAAAATGAAGTGATTTCTCAGCCAATAACCAATATGGTAGGTACATACTTAAAATGGTCCGAAACAACGGGCAAACCGTTTCTTTGGCGTCCGGCAGTATATATGTTCTCTATTCTGTTGTTTACGTTTATCGCCTTTTTGCGGAACGATCGAAAAGCTTGGCTTTTGCCAATCGCCGTGCTGCTCAACGCGGGAACGGTATTTATCGCCCTGCCGGCGCAAGATTTTCGCTACTTATATTCCAATTCACTCGTCTTCTTTATCGCGTTTTTATTCGCGTTTATTTCATATCGTAAAACGCCGAACCAAACAGAGTAAACTAGCACAATACTCGCATGCGTAAGAAATTCGAAGAACAAAGAGAACTTGATGAAACCAAAAGGAGAGTATCGGCACGGAACGATACTCTCCTTTTTAAAATGATCTACAACACATTTCGGCTAACAGCAGTACGCCATTAGTTCATATAGTCAACAAATACTAAGAAGCGGTTTAAAATAGCCGCGATATGAGAACGGTTCGCAGGTTCCCGTGGAGCAAATTCACCTGTCTTGCGCCCTTGCATAATGCCAGCCTGCAACAATAGTTCCACATCATCCCGAGCCCAAGTCCCTATTGCATGAAAGTCTTTATAGTTTTTGATGGATTTTCCTGTATCTAGTTTTTGTTTGTTATATCCAATATATTGCATTGCACGGGATATCATTGCGGCAGCCTGTTCACGGGTAACCGATTCATAAGGCGCAAAACGTCCATCTCCTTTTCCTTTAATGATTCCTGCTTCGACTGCAGCCATTAGTTCTTCCGCAAACCATTCGTCTCCCTTCACATCGTTGAATCGTCCATCATATTTTTTCGATGCTGCTAGGCCAAGACTGCGAGTCAACAAAACAGCTAAATGAATTCGCTTCGTATCCTCTAAAGGTCCATACGTACCGTCTTTGCGGCCTTGAATAATAAATTTAGACGCCAGCTTTTCCACATCCTCTCGGTTCCAAAGACCTTTAATATCGGAGAATGTTTGGTAATGCTCTACGATCGTATATTTACTGTTTGTCATGCTTCTAAAAACAGCTTCATTTCCATTAAAGTAAGTAGGTAAAGCAGCAAAGCTTCCATCTTCATTCAATCTTATGACGGTCGCCCGATTCACATTTACTTTGTTTTCGAACTTAATGGAACGTTTAATTGGTTGCGTAAATCGATTGAGCTCAATTTCTTTCCGGCCAGCTGAAACAAGCACAGTAAAATCAATAACATTGGATACTGCCGTTAATCGGTGCTTTTGTAACACACCTTCTTTATCAGAAATTTTATTGATCCGAATCGCAATTTGCATCTGATCTACAGATGTGTTCAGCTGTTTAGCCAAATTGGAAAGATTAAGCTCTTTTATAGGCAAGCTGTATGTGCCATTTCCTGTCTCGACCTGAATGACGGATTGTTGATTTTTCTTATTTAGAAGTTCAATAATATCGGATGACAATTTCACTTCTGTAAATTCTTTGCTTTTTTCTGAATGTAACATAATGGTTAATATATTAAATGTTGCTTTCTTAGAAATTAAATCTTCTATTGCTGACTTTGCAATTGTTGAAGTGATTTTTTTCCTTCCATCTTGCATTGTTTCTTCTGTTATGGACATTGAATTCTCTGGCAAAATTACCTCTCCATCCATAGGCGGTCTTTGTCCGTTCGAATTCTTATCATCGGAAGGAGGCGGATTATTTCCATTATGATTTCTATCATCGGATGGAGGCGGATTACTTCCATTATTATTATTTCCGCTTCCTGGACGAGGCATCTGCTTCGCTGTTGTAAAAGTCCAAATAGGAGAACGAGTCTTTCCTTTAAAATCATCCGTAACCGTTACATACCATCCGTATTCTTTTTCTGCCGATAAATTTTTCCACTCCACCTCAGCCGTTTCATTGTCTTTTACTTTCGCCGCTTCACCAATTTTTTGATTTGTAAACACATTGACTTCGAATTTGTCAGTTGCGACCACTTTTTCTTGAGGTTTCAAGTTCATATCCATGACAAATTCGTCTTTTCCAGGGTATGTTGCACTGTCATAATAATTGTATTTATTTAAATACGGAGAATATGTTTTTACATAAATTTTGTTTTCGATCGGATTTACGTGAAGCAGCCGCATGAATCCTTGCCCGCCTTCTGGCCCGCCTTGATAATCGGCGAGTATTTGATATACTTTGCGGTCTGGTTTACCATCTTTGTCATTGTCAATTTCGCTGATTAATGTCTCGCTGTCATGATAATGTCCACAAAGCACCGCAATGACGTTTTTGTTTGGAACAACCACTTTTTCATAAATTTTATCGCCGATCGGGCTTCGGTTCCCTGACACAAGCAAATATTCATGGAAGTTTAAAATCGCCATTCGGTCAGGATACTTCGCAAGCACTTCATTGATCCAAGCAATATCTTCATCATTCACTCCCCAACCCATGTAAATCATGATGAAGTCATTTCCATTTACACTGATCAGGTCGTAATGTCCGCGGTTATTTTTATATGATTCTCCATAATAATCTTTTCCTTTAAAACGCTCTTCCCCAAAATATTTGCTGTATTGGTTATAATCACCTGTTTTATGGCCGACATCATGGTTGCCAGCCAACACGCCGTATGGAATGTTGCGCTGGTCAAGTACGCTCATCGCTTCATTCGCGTTCTTCCATTGCATCTCGTCTTCCGCTTCATCGACTATGTCACCCGTATGAAAGACATATTGAATATTTAATTCTTGTTGTTTTTCCGCGATCCATTCTGTCATTCGCTTAAAGATATGCGGATAGCTCTCCGAATAATATTGCGTATCAGACATCCAAACAAACGTGTAATCAAATTGGGTGGTCGATGCAATTTCATCCTGCACCATCACTTGAACCGTTTGGTCTTTCACATAATCAGGACCTTTCACAGTTCCCTGCAGTGTAAAATTTTTATCGTTTTCGGCTACTTTCCAATGTAATGCCTCCCATTTGTTTGCAGCGTAGTTCCAAGCATACATCGTTACTTTTCGGCCTAAGAGAGACTTTCCTTCCCAAGTGAATTGAATTTCATCATCTGCATCGATTTCTTTATCTAATTTCACTTGGAAACGTTGATACGGAAACTGTGTGGTTGATTTCGTGATGACATATTGGGAATCTGCTTTTTCTAATTTTTTTAGATCCTCACCTGTGATGATCGTTTCCCCTTGCGGAACCATCTCTTTCGGCGGTTCGCGATCAACATAATTTTGGTAAATCGATAACTCTTTTTCCCCCGGTTGGTATTGATATCCTTTGAAGAAAGCAACGTGCAAATCATCTTTTGTAGGATCCGAAACTTTTACCTTTAATTTTGGCGATGTCGATACATTTTCTTCTTGATGTTTCGGCGAAATGACTTCAGGACTGAAAGGATGCTCCTCCACAGTCGAAAATGTCACCGTTTTGGACGCAGCGTTTCCGACATGGTCAACCGCTTTTACAATTAACATATGTTCCCCTTTCGATAGTTCCGCGGATGACGTCGCAAACGGCAAATCAATCGGTTTTCCGTCTAAAGTCGCTTCCACTTTGCTTACTCCCGCGATTTCATCCTTCGTCTCTGCATCAATCGTAAATTCTCCTTTATATTCTTTTCCCTCTTCCACCGAAGGAGTAATCATTGGTGCGCTATTGTCGACTTTCACATTCGCCGTTGCCGTGTTTTGTCCATCAGTGGCTTGGATGACGTGCGTTCCTTCCGTTTCTTTCGTTGTATCCCACACATACGCTTTGGCATTGTACTTTTCCTCAGGAATCGTAAACGTAAAATCAACCGTTTTCTGTGATGACGCTCCATCCCCTACCGAAATTTCCTTTTGAGGATCTGCATAGTTGGGATCGTAAAGAACCGTGCCGTCTTTCAATACTAATCTGGCATTTTTAATGTAAAAATCATCACGGTTTTCTTCTGATTCTTGATCAAATGGAGATACTTTCGTGCCTGAACGAACAGAAATCGTCGTTCCTTTCCCTTTCTCAAAGTACTTTGGATCAATTGGGACCGTTAACGTCACATATTGATTAATCGTATCATCAAAGATGAGTAATACATCATCTCTGATCGTGATTCCATTTTTAAAATAAAGATTTGTTTTCTTCACCTCTACCGCGAAATAGGCTTGGTCTTCCAGCGCTGGCTTTGTTTCGGCGGTGACATCTTTTGAATCAATTCGGATCGTTGTCTTCGATATGTCATTGGAACTAGCTTTAATGATGGCGGTTTGATTCAAAATCGTTTCATCTGTTACGTTTAGCCTGATTCCTTGTGGCTTTTCTTCCTGAATAATAGATATTTGTTGTTTTTCCGTTGCAATGTCATTCGTTCCATCGGAAATGACTAAATAATATTCGATAAACGCCTTTCCGATTAGCTCCGGAGAGTAAATCGTATAATGATATAAATTGTCGTTAAAGTCTTGAAGCAAATCTACCGATTTATATTTTTTCGCTTGATTGTCTTTATAAAAAAGACGGACCGTTTTGACTTGTTGATTATCTTGTGCGTCAAACAATAGCTGGATATTTTCATATTCGGATACTTGCTTTTGCGTTGTTAAATCTTCGAATGTCGGCTTTTCATTGTCTTCTGGAATGACAACAGGTTGATTAGGCACTTGTATCGGTGCTACTTGCCCCGGTGTTGCACGTTCTTTAGCGCTGCTATATTTTTTCATATTGCGAGAGCCGTCTCTTGGAAACGTGTAGAAAATTCCTTTATCCGGTGCTGTATCCTTTACATTTAGTTCGTCATTATAATATGCAGCGACAACATCATGACCAGTATTTGTCGCGATCGTAATGCCGTTATGGTTCGTATTGGACATGCCATTTGAATAAATCTTTACAATGCTTTTATTTTCCACTAATTTAGTTCCATAATGTGCATTAAAATCATCGACCGTTTTATCCTTATTTCCCTTATTGATAATCCAAAATACCATTGTTTGTCCTGCTGGCAAGATGATATCTTCTTTTTCCGGTTTCCATATTAAATCCGCCTCAGGACCATCCATTGGATATCTATAGTGAATCTTATAATCTTTTAAGTTAATATCTTTGGAAGAATTATTGTAAATCTCGATAAATTCGTAGCCGTCCACTCCATTGACATTCGTTGAGTCTGGAACAAGCTCTGTAATTAATAATGGCGGCAATTTTTGCGCATCAAACGATCCGCTGTCAATGGTAATTTTTTGTTCTTCCGTTTCCACTTTTTGTGTTCCGTCAAATGCTTCAATTTTATAAAACACTTCATTGGTGAAAATACTTTCTTTTGGGATAATCGCGGAATACGTATTTGTTTCTGCATTGCTTAGCTCCATCGGAATGGACTTATATTCGCCATTTTCTTGAAAACGGTAGGATAAGACGACACTAACTACTTCTTCGTTATCCGTCACCTTCGCTTCAATCTTAATATCTTCTTGCCATTTTCCTTTCGTTACCGGCGTATGCATAATAACAGGCGGATGCGTATCATGACTTACTTGAACCGACTCAGCAGGCACTTGTCCCTTAATAATTTTCCCTGGATTTGCGGGGTTGCTTAAGCCGATATTTACGAGTTGCTTTTGACCATTTGCTACCTTATACTGAATACCCTTGTTTTCTACCACATCTTCTTTTCCATAACGTGCGAAGGAAATTTCGTTATTGAATTTATCCGCAATAATAATCGTTCTTTCTGCTGTGTTTGCCATGCCAGCTGAGTGAATCGTAGTCATTCTGTCTTCGCTGACTTCGGATTTATAAATATTGTTGAAATCGGCAATGGTTTTATCTTCATTGGAACCGTTTTTAATCCATGCAACAAATGAAGACTGAGCTGGAATCGTTTTATTGTCGTCAAATTTCCAAATGACATCTTGTTTATTCTCAGACGCGGGATAGCGGTAAATAATTTGATAGTCTTGCAGGGAGATAGGCTGATTGCTGTTATTGTAAATCTCGATAAACTCGTATCCATCGCTGCCTCCTACGTTCGTTGAATCAGGAACGATCTCCGTAATAATCAATTTTGGGTTTTTCTGCGGGTCATCGTTTCCTTCCTCTTGTACTGTTACTTGCACAGGTTCTTCCTTGTTATCTGGGTAGTAGGTTGTTTGTTCTCCGTCTTTTGCTTCTATGTAATAAGACAGCTTCGTTCCCACATACTCAGCGGCGGAAATGGCGCCTGAATATTCATTATTATTTTCTTTTGTTAAAGTCTTTGCCTTCCACTCCAAATCAGGGGAAGTTTGATAAAAAAGCGTAACAGTCGTATTTTCGCTGCCATTTTCCACTTTCACACGGATCGCTAAATCTTGTTGATTGCTGATGGTCGTAACAGGAGTATGTATAAGCTGTAAGTTCGTCGTATTGCTTGTTGTATTCGGTGTAGTAGGTTGCGTTTGCTGGGATGGTGTTTCTTCGGGATCCTTTGGCGGAGATTCTGCGGTTTCTGTGGACTGTACTGCCATAACAGATAGAGAAGAAGGGGCGAAAACGCTAAAAAAAGTAAAACAAATGAGCATCATCCTAATCAACGTGAATCGAAAAAGACGCATTTCTACTTACCTCCATCTAAACATGATATTTTTACAATTATTTTTCTTTTTCGACAATTGATTATATAGTTATAAATTTAAAAAGGTATTGATAGTATGTTAAATTTAGGTAAATAGTCGAATATAATCGATTCGAACCGCACAAAAAAAGAACCAAAGCCTTTAAGGCTTGGTTCCTCCTCACATCAGTTTAGGCTAAACCAAAGCTCATCATCCCATTCCCGCTGCCACACAATGAGAGGGGTATCATTCGTATTCACTAAGAAAGCCACCCATCCTTCCACTTCCCCGCCTTTATACAAATTTGCGGACAGTCTTGGCTCTGGCTCAACGACAAAAGGAATATCATAAACTACTCCGTTCTTGCTCACTGCTTCAAATGCTGCTGAATTTAAATCGTAAGAAGAAAATGTTTTTCCAGTAAACTCAAGCAAATGGAACCGGAACTTCGCAAGGATATATTTTTTCCCTACTGGCGGCTCTTCATTAAACATATTCGCATCTTGAATCATCTGCCATGCTTGTTCACCATCAGTAATGACATCGGTTAACTCTATCTCGTATTTATGGCGGCCATATAGAAAATTATCGGTTTCCACAACCAAAGGCTCACCGAGTTTTGCCGGATTTTCTTTCGAATTGACAGGCACTCTAAACGAAGGCTCTAAAACACGGGCAAAAAACACGCTAAAATGCGCTCTTGTAACCGTATTGTTTGGCTTAAATGTTCCATCCTGATAAATTTTCGTAATGCCATTTGCCGCCAGCGCACTAACATAAGGATAAAGATCTTTTGAAACATCGATAATTGGCTTATGATATGTTCCTTTCAAGCCGTATGCTTTCACTAACGCCATCGCCATATCGGCTCTAGAAAGCGCTTCATGTGGCCGAAACGTTTGTCCTTTCGGAAAAATCCCTTCATCCACAACCGCAGCGATCGCATTATATGCTTCTTTATCTAAATTTTTTATATCTTTAAATCCAGGATTAGGACGATTGGAAGTATCTAAACCTAATGCCCTCGTAATCATAATTGCAGCTTGGACGCGCTTCACCGGCTGATTAGGTTGGAATGTCCCATTGGGAAACCCTTTAATAATCCCCTTGCTGCTCAAAAACTCAATTTCCGATTTTGCCCAAAAATCATTCGGGACATCTTTAAATTTTGATTTTGCTTCTGTCATTGCTGCAGGAAGCAACAGAAAACTGAACAATAAAAAGACCGACAAGCAACTATACAATTTTTTCATCATCGATCCTCTTCCCCCCATTTTTGCCAACAAATTTATTCAATCATTGAATTTATTAACAGTAGTAAATCCCCCATACTAAAACTTTATTTCTTTCAAACTAGTTTCTTCGACGCATAGTTCAATCTATAACCAAGATTTTGGCAACTATACAGAGATCCAGGTAAAAAATTCGACCAAATCATTTTTTAGGATGCGCTTTCAAACAAAGAAGTGACAAACATCTACTATGTTGAGAAATCAAGTTGAATTTATACACCTCCTCTGATGTCATTTATTTCCTAATGTCATTGTAATACTTGCATTTTTTGTATTTCAATGACTAATCTTTCGACAAAAATCGGGCAATGCTAATAAACCTCCGAAAAGTTCATGAAAAAAATGAGCATATAGATGATTCGAACCGATGCTCCAGTAGCTAAGTTTTTGTTTGCAAACTACTCCAATATATTACAAGTTCCTTGGAGAATTTCCTCTCCAAGGAACAGCTTCGATACGACGCTGAACACAACTTTTGAAAAATGGTAAACCACATGATACTCTATATAAAAGCAACATAGCATAATAGTCTCTCGTCTCAGAAAAGCGCAGTTAATTCGTCGATTGGTCCGTTGGCGGATTCTCCGTTAATTGATCTTCCGCTGACGGATCTATCGTTTCTTCACCAGACTCACCTTCGTAACTGTCGCCCCCATTTATTTCATAGCCCTCTGCCGGTTGTTCTCCATCAGGCGATTCTTCTTCCAGATTCGCCCCTTCCTCTGCCGGCACATCGTTAATTTCTTCCTCATTCAAGCTTTCATCTTCGGAAACATCGCTCTCATCGACGGAATCGCCAACCTCCCCGTTTTCTTCCGTTACGCTGCTTTCATCATAGTTTTCATATTCGCTTTCCGTTTCGGACTGTTGTTCATCATAATTCCAAACATCATACGAATCATATTCTTCGCTGTAATCGCCGCCCTCGAAATATCCTTCGCCCTCGAGGTTCCGGTAAAAATACGCTCCTTCGCTGTTAAAAAACATTGCATAAATCTCATCTTCGGCAAGAGGGGAGGAAATCCACTTCTGTATAAGGTCATATATTTTAAAAATTGGGATACTAAAACCGATATTTGCCTCTGTTGCGTGGCGCGCCGAATTAATCGCCAACACTTTTCCTGTTTTTCGTTCAATCAACGGCCCGCCGCTGCTTCCCGGCGCAATCGGGGCAGAGATTTGGTAAATGCCTTCATATATATGCGGCTCGATAACGAAATTGCGGTCTACGCCACTAATAAACCCAAACGTCGCCGTATTTTCCAATCCCATTGGACTTCCGAGCGTAATTACTTCTTCGCCCACCCACGCTTTTCTTTTTGTTTCCAACAGAAGCGGATTTTTATTTTTTAGCGCGGGAACGCGGATAACGGCAACATCGATTTCATTGCTGTAACCAATCACTTTTCCTTGATATTCTTCTCCATTTTTATCACGAACAATGACGTCAATCGACCCTTCGACCACATGCGCGTTCGTTAGTACATCTCCTTGCTTGTTGATTAAGAAGCCTGATCCTTGTGAATAGTCAGTATAAATGGTAAATACTTTTTCTTGCGCTTCTGCGATGATTTCCGTTACGTCTTTATTCGTATTCGCCGCTGTTGCTTTCGCGGCAGGCACGGTCTGGCTTTTCACTTTTTCCAAGTGCGCTTTCCCTTCCTGTTTTGTTTGCTCGATTGGTTTGCTGGCGACTTCCTCCGTTTTTTTCTCATAATGCCGCCATTGATTGACAAATGCTGTCCAAATACTAACACAAACGACAAACATCAATATAGCCGTCATCACTAATAGTTTATTAGACCGAGGCCGCACAGAAGCGCCGCAATTGCCGCAAAATTTTGCTCCAGGCTCCGTTTTGCTTCCACACTTAACGCAATACACGTGAAAAAACCCCCATTTTTTATCTTTTATTCCTTTTCTATCATACTAGTAAAATATACCTATTTCAACAAAATATTTGATTTTCTGCCATAAACAAATATGTCCAATGCTATTTTATCTAGGCTAAAATCCCTATTACTCATATCTAGGATGGCAGCCATCCTAAAATATGAGAACTTCTTCTTTTAGTAATAACCAACCATCTGAAACCACCATAAAATTGATCTTGATACGACAATTAGAACAATGCTTCATGCATCTGTTATTGACGACATGACACACACATCGACTTCTTAAAAGTTGAATGTACGAAAAGACGAAAAAGGAACCAGGGATTAAATCGCCTGATTCCTTTTGGCCGCCCGCAAATGATGCTTTCCATTCTACATACACAGCTTACTAAATTGTATAAATGTCCTCTTTCACTCAATAAAGTTAAGTCCATATAATTGTGTAAAAAGGAAATAGAAAAAGAGCCATGTTACTTCCCCTTTGGTAGAACGAACAATGGACAAAACAATGGCTCCATACCATATTACCCTAAATGATAAACTTTTGTACGGGGTATTGACTAAAGATGGGGATTACCTAAGCTGCTGGAACAAGTCTTAAAATCCAATCCTCGAGATGCAAGTAGAAGAACAGCTAGGTCTCGCCGTTATGAAAATAGCGGTTGTTTGAATGCTTTCTTGACGAACAAGACGTCTAACAATGCCAATGAATGTTCGAGCGTTAGCCAATTTTCACAAAAACCTACGGCGGAAACGGTGCAGAGGAATGCTCTCCATGGAAACGGGAAATTCTCATTCTGGATGTGCCAATGAAGTGAGCACCCCTGTTAGTTTTGAACCATTTTCGCAAAGTCCTTCAGCGTATATTCCGGGTATACACCTAACCGTTTTATCTCCAGCAAAGGATCTCCTATGTGCACTTTCCCCTCTTTTGTCGTCACCGCCAGTTTAAAATCCAGTTCGTTTAATATTCGAATAATACTAGAGTTATATTGACCGAATGGATAGGCAAAATACCGGGCGCCTAATATGTCTTTACTCCGTTTAATGTCTTCTTTTACCACATTGTAAGGCTTAATAAGAACATCGCTCTTCCTTCCAGTTAAATTATGCAAACGATGTGTATGGGATCCAAAAGTAAATACATCGCTCATTGCGGTCATTTCAGATCGGCTCAAAAACTGCAAGCTATCTGGATTGAACTTTTGTGGTTCTTTCGGTATTCTACTCGTTATGATAAAATTGACCGCTTTGAATCCATACTTTTTTAATTTTGGATAAGCATATATGAAACTTGTTTTCAACCCATCATCAAAGGTAATGACGACCGCTTTGGCAGGAATATTTGCCTTTCCCCGCACATACTGTTCTAAACGTTGCAATGTAATCGTTTCATATCCGTTTTCTTTTAACCAATCCATTTGCTCATTAAATTGACTATCTGAAATTGTCGTTGATACATTACGATAGTTTTTGTTTTCGGATTTTTTCAAAATATGATGGTACATTAATACAGGAACTCCATGGTCCCAACTAGCCTTTGAATGATGGACGTATCCAATCCGACCACCAACATCAATTTGATACCAATTTCTAAGTTTACGAATGATTGGATAACGCATATTCCCTTTAATCGTAACAAACGGAATCAACTTTCCTGTACTATTATCATAGATTCGCTGATTCTCCATTAATAAAATCGTGTTGTTTGAATTCTTTAAATTGCTTGTATTCTCTCCCCTAATCGCTTTCGCCTTAAACGATTCGACATTACCTTTATAAACATAGGCATAACTATTACCGAATTTAATTTGCCACCAGTTTTTTCCTTGATCTTTATAAACTTTTAACATATCTCCTTTTTCCATATAACCGACTTCTACCAATGAACCGGTGCTGTTATCAAATAGTGGAACGTGATTTTTAGTGGCTTTAATATATGTATTAAGCTTGTCAGCTTTAACGAGATGATTGGAAACACTTAAAAAAGAAATGAACAGTAAAAAAGCAAACAGAACTGATCTCATATATTACCATTCCCTCTTCTTCTATATTTTGTATTTATTATAATATTACAACTTATAAAAGATTTTGAGGGCTATATATTAAATTAAGAGTTACGATGAGTTTTCAACAAATTCCGATAACCGCAAAAATCTCAGTGCTGCAGACTTCGGACTTGCTGCTTATTATTAGAGGCAGCGGTAAAGATAAAGCGCAAAATCTCCTCTTGTTACCTTAAATACGAAATTTCCTGTATGGTAAAGGTGACCAAACCATCAACCATGGGGAAAGTTCGCATGCAATCTCAGTTTATTAAAGATTTGATCGCTTCCATACTTCCTTATCCAGGGAGAACGTTTGATTTTTGCACTGTTTCTCCCTTCTCATGCCAAATTCGTCCCACTTGCTTCAGACATACAACCAAAATATCATCGAAACGGTCTAATGTAAAAATGACCCGTATTTGATTTAAATATACAAACAGATTCCAATGCGACCCGAGCGATTTTTTAAATTTTTTGTCTCCATTTTACTCTTTCAAAAAATAACGGATTCTAATACTAAAGTTTAAGAAAAGAAAAGCCCGGTAGAGATTTTCTTTACTCATCTTCCTTTTACATATTTTAGTAATTTTAGAGAGATCACTAACATCGTTCAGTGACTTGATTAATCTTCTTGTTTGAGATAGAATTCATGCATAGTCCTCCTTGGTATTCAAATTAGGGGCCAATTCATCTGATTGACACCCCCGAATCATACTAAGAGGGCTTTTTTATTCAAGTCCCCGAAAAAACTTCTAACAGGAATGCTCCTTAAAAAAGCTGTTCCTTGGAGAATTTTCTCTCCAAGGAACAGTTTCGATAATCCCTTTCTGAAAGAGAAAGGATCATGTCAAGTCAGATATGTTTCTATTTTCGCTAGGCACTCATCAATTATTTTATCTATTTCTTCAATTTGTGCATCTTCTGGATTATACTTCTTTAAATTTTTTAGATTACGAGCTTTCCAATCCAATGATTTAATTTGATCAGTTAAAACTACCCCTGTTATTGGATAGCCATCGCCGTCAAGGGATATTCCTTCTTTTGGTAAATCCACTTCGAAAGGATAACCCTTCTTTTGATTGGTAATCGGACAAACAGCTATAAATCCTGTTGCTTGATTGAATTCTTTAGGCGATAAAACAATAGCATTCCTTCTCCCAGCCTGCTCATGACCAGCTTGTGGATTGAAGTTTAAAACAACGAAATCGCCTCTCTCTGGTACGTCTGCTGGCATTAAATCAATTCACGCCCTTCTATCCCGAAATCAATTTCCTCGTGTCGATTTTCAGGTGTAATCTGTGATATTAGTTCTTCCAGTGTGTATTTCTTCCGTGTTCTTTTTGGCTTTAATGTGATGATACCTTCATTTCCAATCACATTTAATTCTATTTCGGAACCTTGTTTAATCCCTATTTTATCAGCAACATCTTTTGGGATACGAATGCCCAAACTGTTTCCCCATTTTTGAGCAACAACTGTAGACATGTAGTCCCCTCCTTTACTTTGGTTTATTTTGCTTTCTAAATGTTCCTTTGAGTTCATTATATCACCCCCAACCCAAAATGTATATACATAGTATATACATTCTTCCAAAAAATGATACCCCTGATTTTTCGACAAACAAATATTCTCGTCGCAAAGGCAATCATTTGAATCGATTAATTAAAAATGCTTTTTTCAGACTCAAAAAGCATATATCAACAAGTATAGTTACAAACATTGAATTGCGAAATGATGTATAAAGCTTTGCCATAACAAAAAAAAGTAGGACCTTCAAGGAGAATCTAAAGCATCTATAGCTGAGGAATAGTTTGAGTAGTGTAACCGTCAAGTAAGTTTAGAATCTTCCATTTTTATTCTTAAAACCACTATTTTTAGCTATATTTTCGCCCTCTACTGGACATAATCAGCATGATTCCACCGGCCGGGTATTTGATTTCACAAACTACACCATATACTTATTCCTTTCTGAAAAAAAGAAAATGGCTCTTACGTTCTTTTGGTGAAAAATTGAGGTAATTGAGAATGCAAATAAAAAGACTTATTTGCACACTCATTTTCTCAATGAACCTCTTCCGATCACCAAGATTGCGTCAGAGCCACTTTTATTTTGCAATAAACATCTGTGAGTATTCATGCCATTCACCTTAGCAAAACTCTTTGCATTTTAGAAATCAGAAAGTGATTTCTCGAATAATAATTGTTTCAAGTTCTTTATCAAAACCTTGTTTTTCTCTTCGAAAAGCCTTCTCAAAAGCATCAGGGTTTTTTATTAATTTCACTTTATCAAATATAAACAGGAAAAGATGATCGGCTTCATAATGAAATGAATCTGCGCCTAACTCTTCCGTCAATTTACGTTCAGTCATGTTTTCCCTTGTACATTTAATCTCAATTACAATTCCATATTCATCGAGTACGATATCATATCTGACGGAAGCGTAACCAGCATCATTCACAACCTCAAATCTAGCATCTGGAAATATTGGTCTGATTAGCGAATATAGTATCCGCTGAACATCGTACTCATTTCCGATTTTAATCTTATCTAAATCTTCCTTTTTGATCGTACCATTACCATGAACTTCATCTTGATACATCGCCTCAATGTGTTTATGAAAATTCTTTAAAATCTTTCGGATAATTGTTACAGCCATTGTTTTGTCTATATGATCCTCAGCACTTTTCTCTGGTAAGTATTTACCGGACTCAACGTCAGATTTTAATTTGCTCAAAATATCTTTACTTTTTTGAAGAGCTTCTCCGACTTTACTAATAGTGTCCGCTCTCGAGAATTTATTTGGAACTACTTTCGTTTCAATCAGAAAATCTCTACTTATCGATGGTTCAGAAAAATTTTCACTCAACGTTCTTTTTACATTGCTCCTCCAAGAATTAAAGGAGTTATAAACATCTTGCTTTTGCTCATAGAGGCTTATAAGTTTTTCGAGATCATCTATTCTTTCATTTATTTCTTTTATAACTATATCCGGCTCTTTTTGAATCATCGACATATACAAAATCCCCCTTCACGATCAATAAATACCCCATCTTAAAAAGAACAGGAACAGGGGATCTAGAATGAATATTTGATTATCTTTCCATTCAAAGACTTGATAAATAGGCTCACTAGAAAACATGATATCATGCAATTTTTGAAGAGAATCTCTAATCTTGTTCTTCTCGATTTTTTCCTTTGAATTAATTACTAGCAGCTGATCGATTCTCTCTTTCATTTCGTCCACTGACAGGCTAACAACAGGTGGATTTTGAGCAATTGCTTTTAATAAAATATGATAAATATCCGCTTTTTCTCCATTTTTTAATTGATATTTTTTTCTTTCTTGCCCCCTTGTGGATGGACCGGCCATTAACTTTTTCACCACTTCTTGATACGGTAAGTTAATAGTAGTGAACCGATAACTTTCTTCCAATTTTTTTTCGTCATTTATTTCCTTTATACTTTCATCTTCATCAATATTTAAAATAAGCGACAGATTCAAACAAATTGACTGCATTAACTGTGGAGATGTAAGGCTTTCTAAAGCCATTTTTGAAGCCAATTCATCACTTATTTTGATGCCAAGCTGCTCAAAACCAGTAATCGCAATTTCCTTTAACTCATCTTCTTGCCATGGTTCGATATTAATTAAATTTAATCTGCCGCTCAAATCTGGATTTTTCCTAATGGCGTCATCCGCTCTATGAGGTAGTGATATAACCACAGCTTTAAATTCTCTTCTAATGGCATCTTTTAATTGATAAGCGATATCTAACTGCACCTCTTCAGGAGCATAATGGAAATCATCTAGAACTAACACAAGGTTATTTTTTTTAAAAAATTCAATCACCTTATCCTTGTTTGATCCATACTTTTCTCGAGTAGAAAATGATTTATCTTCTGGACTATTATCAGTGCCTTTTAGCACAGTCGTTTCTGAGTATTCTCCTTCAAGAGGCAAACCGACTTTATTTGCAACAACTTCCCAAAAGTCTTTTGCATTTTTAAAATCACTACCTGTTAAAGAAACCATATTTTGCGGTTCGATCACTTTCTCACATAAGACAGTCTTCCCTGTTTTAGATGGACCAATAATGGACGTTAAATATCCCGGTGTATTAAGAGCTTGCTTCAAACGTGTTTCATACGTAAAACCGAAACCCGAAGACTTTCTAGAAACGTATGTGTATTTCGGAAATGATCCCGGTTTGAACACTTCATTAGAACGAAGCTTTCTCAAACCATATCCCTCCTTTTCACACCTTTATATATCTTATATATATTAATACTAATATTTTAACCTAATCATCACTAATTTTAAACCTAATAATATAAAAAAGGGCCTTTATAGACCTTTTTGTACTTTTCACAGCCTTTTTATCTTATACTTTTCATATTTATCTAAACGTCAAAGCACATAAGGAGAGATCAACGATTGACAGATACGAAATTTTACATACATTGATCCCTTCCTCCAAAAACAAATTCCTTGGAGAATGTTCTCTCCAAGGAACGACTTCGATAATATAAGCGTATGAATGATATGCTAAACTTGAACATGCAGTTATGGTTATGATCCTGTCTGACCCTGTCTACTCGTACCGTCAATGATAAAAGGGGTATTCAGTGCCTGCGAAATTTTAAAAAGTGTCCCTACTCTAGGACTCGTAAGCCCTGCTTCAATCCTTCCAATTGTGGATTTTGGAACTCCAATACGGTCTGCAAGTTCCTGTTGAGACATATTCAGCTGCTTCCGTCTTGTTTTGATCTGTACAGCTATCGTTCCTCCTAATTGAAGTTTTTGAACATGCAGCTCGCCTCGAATTGCTGCATATTTCTTAAAAAAATCACTCATTCTTTTTTCCTCCCAGTTGATTAATAAAGGCAAGGATCAAAAGCGCAATAACTTTCATATGCTGATTCGGCAGGCTCAATATCCTCTCGTCTTATCACTCCGTTATTACTGCTTGTCGAAATAATGAAGCAGTATGACTTTTGAATTTTGAACCAGTATTACAGTTGCAAACTTATCGGCTTGTCCTCCCGAATGGTCACTTGAACATCTTTATCTTTAGTTATGATGTCGTTTATTTCTTAATGAAGAAACCTCATTTACCCGTGTTAAAGCCGATGATAAAATGAATCCCACTCTAAAATTCATTTTAAAGATTTCATGATTGACAATAGAATTAAAAGGAAATCTCTATTTTCCCTTCTTCTATCCATTTTGCTAAATTTGCATTTTTAATTTCTGTATGGAATGACTGTCCATCTAACGAATAAATGACCTTCCTTGACTCGTTTCGACCGCTACTCTGCACAAAAGCATAGATTTCTTCTGAGCTTAATTCCGTATTCTTAATGGATAATTGTAGAATACAGTCATAAGACAGCAGGATGTATTGCTCTTTAAACATCAAAAAATCATCGACACCTAATATTCGAAATAAACTTTCGTTATTTACAAAAGTATTATACATCGTATATACACCTTTGCCGTCATCACTACATATATAGGCAGGACCGTAGTACTGATGAACAAGCAATAATGAGAAAAAACAAATAAAGCGCTCTCCTGCATTATTTCCGTTATGTAAAATGATTTGTCTCAATTTCGGAAGATCCGAAAAAGAGGATAATTCACATCGTTCCAGATTATTAATAATATCTCTATTTACTCTGAAAGCTTCCAAAGCTAGTTGTTTCATCGCATCAAATATGTATTGCTTTTTCGTCATTCCTTTTTCTAATAATTGATAAATGGTTTCCATCGATATAATGTATAGCTGTTTCTTCGCCGATAATTGTTTGAAAAGCTCAAAGTAATAATCATTATACCGTTCCTTTGTGGGTATATTCCTAAAAGACTCTTCTAACACTACATCAGGAATAAGAAAAATCGGAGACTGATGAAACGCCTGCAGCAAAAGCGGCAAATTTGATATTTGTTTTCTTAATTTCGTTAAAATCATATTATCTAACATATAAAATGTTTGGTGTTCGTTTAGTGACTGGTACAATTGCTCCGTATTATCTGAAATAAACGGACGAACAGATTCTAAAACAGGAGAATCGAGGACCTTCATCCTTTAGTCCCCCTTTGATCATGCACTGACGCCAACACTTGTTCATATAGCTTATCATAAGATTTTTTAATCGATTGAAGATCCTCCTCATACATCAACCCTTTTGCTTTTTCATACAATTCATCAAACCCGCTGATGTTTATTGTATAACTAGGCTCGAAAAATGATTTGTCTATATCATGAGGAATACGATTTCTATAATCATAGTCCAATGCATTTTTCGCTTCGTTAATCGTGATCAATTCGTTTTGAGCAAGTTTAACAACTAACGCTTTATACGGGATCTGGAAGATACTGATTAATCGCATAATTTTTTCCGGAAGAGATTGTTTCGTATGAGCAGTTTCTAAAAATTGAAAGCTTCTTTCTAACACAAAGTCATTAATTAAAAATTCGGAAGCGAAGAGATTAGGAAGCCGCTCTTTTTCATCATAAATATGATCAATCATGATAAAATTTTGGTCAGGGTTCTTAATTTTATCTCTGTCAAAAAAGAAATGATAAAACTCGTGCGCCCACATGAAATTTTCATATATTCTCGGCTGTGCGGTATTAATATGGACATAATAATCACCGTTATAGTAATACACAAGCCCACCATAGTCAGCATTTTGAATCGGAAACTGCAATACATTTGCATGCTCGTAAAGATAGGTTTTTATAAAATCAAGCGGCTTTACATGAGCAAGAGGATCTCCGAGGGAGTAAATACGGTCCATTGCCTTTTTAATTTTCGGCAAATGTGTTTTGTTATGCTCTAGAATCATTTCAAGATTATCTTTTGTAATCAATGGACTGCCCCCTTGGATTTTCCGAATTTGTGACTGATTTTAAAACATCGATCAGTTCAACAAATTCGCTAAAAAGGTGCATACCCTTTTTTAATTCTTCGTCCACTGTACCGTGAAACGAAAGTGCCACATAATTCATAAATGAATCAGATCGGCTACGGCCAAACGTTTTTTCTTTGAATTCCATATCTGCCTTGTAAAAAAAGAACGGATCTTTAATGCGGAATAGCTTATTGATCTTTGCAACATACTCCTCCACATTTCCTTCGCCTTTTAAGAAATTATAATAAGCTGTCTTCTTAATACCAGTGCGTTCCATCACCCATGAATGTTTAATACCTTTACTTTCTATATATTTTTTGACATTCTGACCTACAATTTTGTTTGTATTTACCATACGCTTCACCTCCGTATCTACATAAATTATAAATAAGAATGTATTGATTTTCTATATATTTTCCTCAAAAAACGGAATATATGATTATTTTATGCAAAAAATTATTAAAAAGTTCTTGATCAAACTTATTTTTTCCTTAAAAAGAGGAATGTATTGCTATATGTTGCCTCCTTCCCTTATAACTTTTTAGCTAAGAGGTCAGGGGGTTCTTCCTAATTGCACAAAAATAAAAAATCGTTATCTTCATTAGCTTTTCGAGTATTCTAAAACTAAAATAACTTCTTCTTTATATTCCTTTTTTCAAATTTTTGTATCACAAGCTTCATCAGCAACCTTTTCATAAAAATAATGGTTCATCACCAAATTTTGTGATTTAGTGACAAAAAAGAGAAAGCACTGACGAGATCCTGGCAATAATGTTAGCGGTGAAATAAACATTAAGGAGGTCTCGTAAGTGCTTTCCATACCACTAGGATTGCCAGAATTTAAAGTTATTAAACACGAACTTCTTTCCTATGGTTATGCGATTCATGTAGAGAAAACAGAGACACAGGAACGTTGCCCTCATTGTGGGTTTGCCACTTCCTCTGTCCACGACAGACGGACAAGAAAAGTACGGGATTTGGCGATTTTCCATCAACCGGTGTACTTGTTCGTAAAGGTAAAGCGCTATCGGTGCTGGAATTGTTCCCAAGTGTTTTCCGCCTCTTTGGAATCGATTCAACCAAATCAACACTACACCAATCGATTTTGTGAGTACTTGTATGAACTTTGTGAAGGCTCCACCATTCAAGAGGTTAGCCGAAAGCACCGCATCCCATATACGACATTGGAACGCATCTATTACTCCATCGCATCGAAAAAAGCAAAAGAGCGCCAAACAGCAACGGAGGCATCTTTTCAGGAAGGGATGGTGCTTAGCTTAGATGAAATCGCGGTAAAAAAGGGACATCAGTATGAAACCGTATTGATGGATGCCAAAGCCGGATCGGTCATGGGAATGCATGCCGATCGCCAATGTGACTCTGCCGTCAACTTGTTGAGCCAAAATGTCCTGTCGAAAGAAATGGTCCAAATGGTGATTCTTGACATGTGAGAACCTTATCATAAGGCGGTTCGCGCCCTGTTTCCATCTGCTTCGATTGTCATCGATAAGTACCATGTGGTTCAAAAAGTGACACAAGCCTTGGGTCAAGCAAGAAAGGAATTTTCTCCATTGAAAAAGGCTCGATATCTTCTCTTAAAAGGCTGTGAAAAGCTTCGTAAGGACCAACGGCTTCGATTAGACGATATCTTGGAGGAGTATCCGGTACTTTCCATTGCTTATTATCTGAAAGAGTTGTTTCGGGATTTTTACCGAACCGATGGATATAACGAAGCAAAGGAACGCTTGGAAGAATGGATTAAGTTAGCCAAACAGAGCCCTTTTGCTTCGTTTCAGGAAGCAGCCAACACGCTTGAAAGGTGGAAGGAGCCTATTCTTTCCTACTTTTTGTGCCCATATACGAATGCCCGAATTGAGGGGACGAATCACAAGATCAAAAACATCAAACGCCGGGCATATGGCTATCGAAATCTAGAACGGTTTCGTTTGCGTGTATTTCTGGAGTGTACAGGGAACACTACAGGTAGTCAGGCTGCTTAAGCGCTCCATTCTTCCGCTATCGGTATGATAGTTGGTAGAATGGAACCCGTCAAGGAAAGCACTTGACTGTTTCCATTCTACCAACTTCGTGGTCTGTATGCGGAAGAAGGATCCTGACTGATGAACCTATTTCATCCAGCTAACATGTCTCTAGGATTGAGTAGAAATCACAGAAAATGGTGAAGACCCATAATAAGAGACGAACAATAATTCAATAATTTTAAATGTAATTCGATGTTTTATCAAAGATGCGTAAGAACCAAAAAATAATCGGCCTTGACAATTTATTGGTTTCGCAAGGATTTTCTGTTAAATAAAAAGAATATTTTACATATCCATAAAAATGGATTAATGAGAGGGTGTGAGGTGTAAAATTAATGAAAGTGAATCATATAAACTATTTCACTAAAGACCTTAAAGTTTATTGTAAATTATTAGATCGTGTAGTGTGTTTTGATGAAGAGCATACAAGTAATTTTTGTAATTCTTGTGACATGTTCGCGGGCTCTGCTCAAGGAAGAGGAGTGGAGTGTATTTGGGAGGATAACAGAGAGGATATTGGGAATCCCCATATTGTTTACAATCCAGAACATGAATTCATGAGTCTACATGAGAATAGAGTCTTAGCAATTGAAAAGAGTTCAAATCACTCTAAAATCACTGGTGATTTTGCAGAACACACAGTCCTTTACTTTCTTTCAAAATACGGATATGAATGTGCAAGAGTAGATCATACTGGAATCGACTTAATTGCAAAGAAGAAAAATTCAAACGAACAAATGTTAGGAATTTCAGTAAAGGGGAAAAGTAGGAGACCTGGCAGAGAAACCTCAACTATTACGATAGATGAAAGTCATGTGACGAAAGTAAAGCAGGCTTGTGAACATTTCAATTGTTTGCCGTACTTTGCTTTTGTTGTCGATGCAGGAAAAGAAATAAATATTTTTATAGTATCGTTAGATAAAATATTGAAAATGTTCCCTCCTAAAAGAAAGAGCATTTCTTGGAGCTTAACACCAAAGAATATCCAAAAATATGAACAAGATTCTGAAATTCTAATGATAAGGTTAAATTATCAATTTATGCGTTTATGGTCGTAGGATTATTTAAAGAATTAGCCAAGTTCTGTGTAACTTTGAGAAAAGGGTAAAAATAAAAATTTTACATTTGATTAGATCTGTTACAAAAAAGGGTTAAAATGTGTTAAATCATTCACTCAGATAAATATTTATCATGGGAAGGGAAACCATGTCCGATTTTAGAGTACATAATATTATTGAACAAGTCATTATTCCGTCCAATCATAATCCAAATGGTTCTGTGAAGTATCATGTATGTTATGGTGAGGTAGACTGGCAAAGGGATGGGAACACTCGTCCTGCTATATTTATTTTGATGAGCTATGATGGCAGAATTAGTTATACGACACCTGCACATTTAACATTAGATGGTGGCAATGTAACGGACTTCGAAAAGGTTTATGAGGCATTAACGTATTTGAAAATGAAATATATTGTTGAGAAAAAATACGAAGTTAAAAGATAAGCTTTATTGAAAAAGATATATGTTTGCGAGGGACACCCAGTAAAATAAGCAAAAAAATTAAACAACTCAAACATCTTTAGAAGCATAGACGGGAGTATAGAATTAAATAATTGAGACGTAATGCCAAACATATTGCCAGACCAAACAGTTAATGATGATGTATAAAATTTTGTGTAAAGCATTTTGCTAGAACAAAAGAAAAAAGGTAGGGTATTCTCTGATTGGACCAAAAATCTTAGAGAAAGGAGAACCCTACCTATGTCTAAAAGTATACCGAATGTAGACTGGGCAAATCTTAACCATCCATTCTCAGAATTCCGAGGAACTGTCAAGTGCTCACCTTGATAGGCTCTCGTAGTTCTGAGACTCTTGGAAAAGACGAGCGAGAAAAGAAAAGGAATCGGGGCCGTTTAGCCCAGATTCCTCCTGCTTAACCGATTTTATATTGTCTACTTTTTCGGATCACAATGCACTGGCTCCTATTTCAAACGCAGTTCTACTGCCTCGATTAATCCATCAGGTGAACTTGAGGAAGAATAAAAGATAAGTGTCATTCCATTCGATAGAGAATAAATCCAAGTATAAGTTTCTGTCATCTCATCCAAAAAACTCTCTTTTGGTGTTCCAAGAACTTTTTCTATATGTTTAAATTGAATCGCTTCTTCTAAAAAATGATATTTTAGTAAAGTAACAGTCTCTGATTCAGAATCATTGCAAAACTGATAGTTTTCATAAAAAGCACATATGCCACCCTCATCATATCCTTCTTCCACAGGCTTTCCAGCATAAGCTTTTGCCTCATCGTATGACATCCCCAGTGAAACAGGGATTCCCTTCAGTTTTCCTTTATTAAGTAATTGCTTGAATTCTTCATCGATGTATTCAGCCCAGTCACGCAAAACAATTTTCTTTGATTCGCTAATAAGAAGGTTGTTTCCTTCCGGTTTATACTCTACCTCTCTATTGTTATATTTTACCATAAGACGATTGGCTCCAACTTTTATTTGAGCTCGCTCTTCTTCTCCAACATCGGCTGGAAAAGAAACACCACAAACAATTTGTTCTTTTTCAGGTGACAACAAATAGACAGAAGCTTTTCCTGTGATCATCGTTGCGCTATAACTAAGTTCTTCTAGCACAAGAGCTTCCCGATTGTTCTCAAAAGTTAAAGTACCAAGCCCATAGGTTTTAGTGGCAATATCTGATTGATAGTCTTTCCAAATAGTCCATTTTTTTGTTCTTTTATCAAATTTTCCAACAACAAAGCCCGCAAACATATTCGTACCTTCACTTACGGGTGAATATGGAACAACAATTTCTGGTACTTGATCGCCTTCAAAGTCTACCGCTATGGGCTCATCAAACTTCTTGCCTTCTTGATTGTATTGATTTAACCATCCGCTTTTTTTCGAAAAGGCAAGCCAATCCTTTTTTGAAGTCAGCAACCACTCTTCCGAATCTTTTTTTACTGTCTCAATACTCTCGTTTTTTTGAGTTTCTTTACTTTTTTCTTCACTACATCCTGTCAATAACAAACTAATAATCATGACACATCGTACAACTTGCTTCATTTCGATCCCCTTAATCCAAATATAATTTTTTTACAAAAGAACATTCTCAACCGTTCCTCTTTCCAAATCCCCTTTTGTTCATTTAGCTAATTAATGACTAGATTTGACAAAATCATAGTCTATCTGTGAATCGTTAAATTGATATTTCAATATATTTTTCCTCTTTTACTAATTTTATAATAAATTAAGTAACTTTACCAGATTCTATAAAAACAAAAAGGAGAGCTGTTCACCTTTGTAGTGACGCTCTCCTTCTTTTTATCCTGTCAATCTTTCAACAATTATTCGGACGGTGCTCCTCCGGCAAACCAACAACCACCATCGCTGCATCCCCCGGCACTTCCTGAACCTCCACCTGCACCTGATACCCCTCTAGCCCCCTTAACCCAATACTTAAAATCTTAATCTCCGCTCATCCATTCACCTCAATAACAGAACATTAGCTCTTATCCATCATTATAATACCCTTACGCTTTCAATTCTCAATCCTCCAACAAATATTGAGGCGTGACAGGCACGCAACCCAGAAAAGAAAAGGAACCAGAGCCGTTCATCTTTGATTCCTCCTGCTTAACCGGATCTTATACTGTCTGCTTTTCGCATCACCATGCATCCCAAATCATTTAACGTTTACCATCAATAATCTATTTTTTGAAGTTTGTAAGTTTTTCTTTTCTTTTTAGATAGAGGTATGTTTTGCACGTTGGAGTTTGCGATATGCATTAACAATGCCAAAAAGCCACCCAAAAACAACAGCAGCGGTACCAGCGAAAGCGAAAGTTGCAATTGTGATTCCTGCTGAAATAGGACCGCCAGTTTGATGTTCAACGCGGTCTGTGCTTAGGATGTTTGTAAACACTCTTAACATGTCTCTCCACCCGTAAAAAACTCCAGTAGGATACAAAACAACACAAATAAGGATAAGAATATCTGTTGCCTCAAAACGTGTTCCACCGTATGTAAGGAATGCTTTAACAGTTATAAAGACCGCCAATACAAACCCTAATACTAAAAGAATAATGATTTTAGTCAATTCTTTTTTGTAAGAACTGTTCATTGCCTTCCTCCCCTTTGTTTTATAGAAGAATATCTTACGTTTTTTTATTTTACATAATATGTATATTTTGTCAAAATAGAAAAAAAGAGTATGAGTAAATTATAATAAATATAATAAACTCTCTCTACAAACTATCCATTGTATACAAATCTCCCTGTAATCTTTCTTCTTCCTCCTATGTAAAGTATACAAAGTATTGTTTGCTACCAATGCAAATAAAGCATCGTTCTTCCTTCTGCAATTCATACCCATAAAAAGAAAGATATGATGAAAAATGCTCCATTTAGATCCAGTGATATAATCATTCGACTATTGGAAGTTACTTTGTTACTCTCAAAGAACTATATGGAATTGAAGACGCCTAATTTGTATGGCCTAAGACGTCATGAACAACATATTCAATTTTTTTTGGTACATTTATAATCAAATAGCGGACCAAGAAGTCAATATTGCATCATCAAAAGCACCTTGAAACCATTAAGTAGAAAAAATGAACCAAAAAATCACAAGTAGGAGTAAAATTATCATTCAATATACTCTAAATAAAAGTTTAATGTTTGTTGCAAAAACAAATCTATCTAAATAATACCAATATTGTAATTTTGACTATTAAGAAGTAAAATTATGCTGATATAATTAAAACAGGTATTTCCTATTCATAAAACTCATTTTCAATAAAACATCAAGAAATAGGAAGAGAGGGAGGAGTAATGTCTCACCAAGGTAGTGAAGGTAGTGGAGTGGGTGGTTGTATCGTTTTCTTAATCGCTTTGTACTTCGTTCTTGAGTTTTGGAAAGGGTTCCTTTTTATTCTTTCTTTTGTAATTATAGGTTTCATTGCATTTAAAATTTACAAAAAGAAAAGGCAACAAGCAAAAGAAAATTGGATCCCTAATAACATTCATAAAATCGAACCAAAGATAAAAGAGAAATTAAAAATAGCTGCTTCTTATGAGAAAGCTCTCATAGAAAATGAGCACTATCGCTCTGGTACTCCTTCAGCAGAACCTAGAGTATATCATACATTAGAAGAAAGAAAAGTATACTTAGAGACGGTGGAAGAAAAGCTTGTGGAAACCTTTAACCGTCTAGTTTTACCTAAGTTTCCTTACCTAGCTCCCGCAAAAAACCTATGGGATATCCAATATAATAGCTCACACTTCAATGATTTATTTTTCAATCTATGGAATGGTTTTAAACGAGCTTCAAACGAAGATATTGGCAAAAAGGCAGAGATAGAACTTTTTGAAAAATACGGTGTTCATCCTTTGTTTGCTGTAGAGGTTGCGAATTATGTTCAACCTAGATTTTCTCAATTTATAAATAGTATTACAGAATTAGACGATTCAAAAAATGTAATCAAAATAGAACAGAAAATCATTAATTCGGGGTTAGCTGGCGAAAAAAGATTGAAAGAAGAATTAGATTTGTATAGAGATGTGTTGACTACCTTATACAATGTGCGTATCGAAACAGAAGGTTCTTCTGTTGAATCAGATGCTATTGTTGCTTCAAATAAGGGTATATATATTATTGAAGCAAAAAACTTTTCCAGTTCTGGTAGTTATAGTATCCGTATCACCAAGGATGGTCAATGGTTAAAAGTATGGCCTAATGGTAATATGGAACCTATGAAAGATGTAGTTAGTCAAACAAATCGTCATGTTGCGTTAAAGCAACGTTTTATTAATAATGTTCTTCGTGAAAAAGGTGTGTTTACAGATTACGTATATATAAAATTTATCATTGTAATTGCAAATGATAATGTCATAATAGACAACGAAAGCGATATCCCAGTAATACGTGCTTCACAGGTTTACAATTATATTCAAAAACAACCTGATGTGTTGTCAAAAGAATTAGTATCAGAAATTATAGAAATTTTTAAAGAGCACACATTAGAAGCAAAGTCATTTCCACACCGAGCGTACGAACAAGAATTAGAAGAATGGTTGAATTTTGTGATTCCAGCTGCTGAATATTGTTCCAGAGCGGGATTAGCTCATAAAGCATTTATCGATCAAGTTATGACTTATAATAACAATTTACCTACGCAACTCTTGTATTATGGATACGATGACTTATCTTATCCTGTTACTGCAGATTTAGAAATAGCAAGAAAATTCGAAAATACGTTGACTATGTAATAAAGAAAAAGGCTTATGTCTTGTTTGAAGTAACCCAATAAGATAGTGCAAAACACCTCCTGAATCGAATGTATCACTCAATTCGATTTGTGGAGGTGTTTTTCATATGGGAACAAGATTTCATTATCTAGAAGAGATAAATGTAAATTAGCACATTATTTCAGATCTACTTTTTCAAATTATTTCCGTCCAAAATCTGAAATAGCGCACAAATCTTTGCGAATTATTTCAGATTTTGCACAGTATCTCAGATAGTTTGCAGATTCCTTTCATTCACATACATAACAAGCGAAGGAGAACTTCTGTTAGCCCCCCTCCTTAGTAAAGATGTTTCTCGGCCGCCATGCGGACAATTTCTCCATCTATAGCCATATACTTGTATGACTATTGATTATCACCATTGTTTTTTATCTTTCTCTTTTTTTCATTACATAAATAAAAAAGAAAAGTCCCGCAGAGATTTCTCTCCGCGAGACCCCTCATTGATTAACCTTAATCTAACGTTATATTAGCAACGTTCTTTCCACCGCGAACAGCCTGTACGTTTACTTTCATATTCTTATACTCTTCTTTTAGCTCTTTTGCGTATTTTTCAGCTAATTTCTTTGCATCCGCATCACTAACTTTCTTATCTAACACTAGCGTTCCTACTGCCATGCCGTTTTGTGTGTATACTTGACCGTTAAGAACGCCTTTTTCTTCTTTCGCTTTCTTCGTCAGTTCTTTGTTTTGTACTGGCTCACTTGTTTGTGTTTGTTCTTCTTTTGCCGTTGTTTCTTCCTTCTTTGGTTCATTCGCTTTCTTTTCTTCGTTTGCTGAGCAACCAACTGCCAGCAACAACACTAGGAATAGGCTGGTCCATATCTTTAACTTCATTATTTATACACTCCCATCATCATCTTACTCCATTATTATGAAATTCATAAACATAAAATTATACCTAAACAAAAAGGGACTAGTAGAGATTGTTCTCTACTATACTCTTTTCAATACTCGTTTGACAAATTTAGAAACGTGACAGGTACGTGATCCAAAAGAGAAGAGCCCTGCAGAGATTTCTCTCTACAGGGCATCTTCTTCAAAATTACCTTATCCCTTAAATCGGAAAAGGTATGACCCTATTTCCTGCCTAAAATTATGGTTGTTGTGGTCGGTTTGTTGTTTCAATCTTGACACCACTGAAGTCTAGTACGTACTCAGCTGTGTTAATTACTTTTCCAGTATTGTCTTTAAATACTAATTTATAAGTAGTGACACTATTAGGTCTTAACACCCAAGTTCCACTTGCATTCTTTTCAGCAAAGTAAGTAGCTACTTTGACATAGCCATTGGTAACATCCAACCATTGATTGTCTTGGTTAGTTGCTGTCCATGCGTAAGAACCATCTTTATATAAATCTACTGTAGCTGTACCTGTTGGTGTTTTAATATAGTTAACGAAAGCAGCCTTGTTACCACCCGGTTCATTAGCTAAATCTGCTGTAAAGTCATCCTGATACATTGTTCCTGTCACAGTTAATTTATTTGTAGTGACAGCACCAGCTAACATATTGAGTGGAGTCACACCAATTTCATGATTTCCATCAATAAGGGTCGACCCAGCTGGTAAACCAGTTGTTAATAAGTCAGATGATGTTAAGTCCATTGAAGCAGCTTTTACAGGTGTGTATATAATATTCGCATTACCTTTTAATACATTACCAGCTACATCAGCTACATCTCCAACGACTTTTACGTTGAATGTTTCAAGAATATCAGCTGCTCCACCTTCTACTAATTTTAACGTTACAACATTATTATCTGTTTGAACGTCTGAGATTGTATACCCCGGTACTTCAAAGTCCTCAATAGACACAGATCCAGCTTTCAAGTTCTCAGTAAAGGTAATTTTGATTGTATCAGCTTTACCATTTCCTGTTGCATCTAATACATCAATAACCGGATTGTCTCCATTGAATTTCACTTCAGGAGCTACACCATCTTTAACACTATTTCCATTAATCAAAGTAATATTTGCTCTTAAAGTACCACCATAAAGTGAAGTAGTTTTAGTTGTAACGTTTTTCACTGCTACTGCTGGTTTTGTGTCAGTATTCCAAGCATCATCTTTACCAACTTGAAGTGTTACTACAGAACCGTAAGTACCATCAGAAACCACTTTGTTTTCAAAGTTTGCATACTCTACAGGTTTATTATTAACTGTAAAGTCATCAGCTGAAATCGATTTAAGTGGCGTTCCCAGCTCAAACTGAATTGTACGTTTGTCTAAAGTTTTAGCAGAGTCAGCTACTACAGTCGTAGCATCGATAACACTAGCTGAACCGGACAATGTAACATTGTTATATACTTTAGATTTATTACCAGCTAAGTCTTGTACTTGACCGACGATTAAACCATCGATTAATGAGCTGATGTCATTTCCATTCTTATCTTTGATGATGTTTGGCAACTTGATTGTTACACTTGCGTTATTACCACCTAAAGAAATAGTCGCATCAGATGGTAACGGAAGTTCGTTACCGCCGTAAGTTAATGTGTATTTAGATTTATCAAGTACAGAAGTTCCGTCCACTGGCTCACTAAAGAAAACAGTGATTGTACGCTCTGTTCTGTCATATACACCTGTGCCAGAAACAGTTGGAGCAGTTGTATCAGGCACTACAAACGTATTTGTATATTTGTCCATTTCATTAGGAACAACAGCTTTATCTTTTACGCCAGAAACTTCGATATTATATTGTTGACCTTCTTTCAGTGCTGAACCAAATGTAATGGTCACTTTGTTCTCTTCTGCATTATAAGAAAGCGTATAATCAGTTACAGCTTTACCATCTTTGTCTGTAATTTTGTAGTTAGAACGATTGTCAGCACCTGTTACATCTTCACTAAAAGTAATTTGAATGTTTTTGCTGTCAACAAACTTAAACTCAGTTACAGTTGGTTTAGTAACGTCAGCAACTATATAGATTCAGATTAATTTTCCGACATAACTATCTGTCCAATGCGTTGGAGCACTTTTTCTGGAAATTGAGTGAGATGCTCCAAGAACGAAACAATCGATTCCCGCAACTCTTTTCGATTGGCATTCGTTTGTAATTTGTAATCCTTTTTTCCTCATTCTTCTTCCGCTCCTTTGATTTACTCATTTAGGAGCAGTATAGACAAGGATGCAGGTTGATTAAACATGTCGGAATTTCAAACTGGATTTATATACATTTGCAGTTGTAGAAAGGACTACACTGTTTTTATTACCATAGTTATCAACTGCAGCCTCTTTTGATACTAAGATTTTAGTAGCTCCAACTGGTAATGGATTTTTGAATGTAACTTTAAATTGAGTATTGTTAGAACCAGCTACAGGTACAACACTTACTGCTTGATAATCTGCAGTTTCAGCAGTGTGATAGACTTTATTGCCTAGATCGCTAGGAGAAACTGGCTCATTGAAAGTAAGAATTACTTCAGTTTGAGATTTAGCCTCTGCTTTTACTAATGTAGGAGCTTCTTTATCTTCAACTGTGTTGAACTTAAGGTCTGTTTTAGCCACTTTTAGTCCAGCGAAGTCTTTTACAACCTCAGATCCTTCTGGATTCACTGTTAAAGTATGTTCACCAACTGCTAAAGTACCAGTGCTTAACACCACTGAATTAGATGCAGCATCTACAGATTTAACTGTTGCTGAATATTTACCACCATCAATTAAGAAACCACCACTTGTTCCAACTGTTACATCTACTGGCTCACTGAAGAATACTTGAACTTCTTTTGGACCAATTTGTTTGACGCTTTCTACCGTTGGAATTGTAAGGTCAAGGAATGTAATGTCTGTTTTATATTGTTCAATTTTACGACCATCAACATCTTTAATGTTTTGCACAACAACTTCTTTTTTAGTTTGTTGCTGTGTAATTGCAGTACCAAGTGTAACTGTTACTGTTTTTCCATCTTCACTTAATTTCACTTGGTCACTATCAGTTAAAGGACTTCCACCGAATGTGTAGTTCGCTTTATCTTCAGCAGTTTTCTTATCAACAGGCTTGTTGAATTTTACAACAAATTGTTTAAGGTTAATCGCACTTACACTTTATCAAAATTAATATTTTTCCAATATGAATAGTTATAATTAAATTAATACTTTGATACATACAGTTTTTTGCTAAGTTGAATAATTGCATATAATCATTTGGTCCGTAAATATATTGATAAAAGTAAGCTTTGTAATCCTTGTACAAATTTCTAAAAAAAGAACCGGACTTTTTATCAGACTCCGTAAAATAAACTACCACTCGATTTGTCCTAATTATTTCTCTATTTTGCTCAAACTTTCGAATATAATATTTGCTCAATCCTTTTTCTGGTCAAGTCTTCTGTCTTATTATCAATATTTTCCTCATTTTAAAATTAGATATAAAATATCCTTACAATACATTGGAGTTCTGTACAAAATCTTATTGACTTAATTGGTATTTCAAATAATTTAACATCGGAGTCTTAATATTTTAATAGGAAAAAGCAACATCGTTTGCAAACCAGTTTCTTCCTTAGTAAAGCGTAATTTTCGAATTATTCTTTATTTCACTTAACAATTCGTTTTGATATCCGATATTTAATATGGTGAAAAAAGTCGTATTGTCCTACCGCGTCTCGTCCAAACGGAATACCCTGTCGACGATCCGGGCCATCGTTAATGTCCCGCAAAAGCTACTGCCCATCCCGGATGACCTGACATTCGTCGTCGAAAGCAATTCGATTTACCGTTCGCAACACTTTTTTGCCCAGTACGTCCACTCAAGCAACCGCGTCGAACATAAAGGACATTAGGAGGGAATAACCATGAAAATTGATCTCGGGTATATAGGAGCAATAGCTGCTCGAAATAGTGCCAAAATGCCATCCATACATGAAATCAAAAATCCATTAGCCGGAAAGCAAGTGGAAGTCATCAGAAATGGACAAGCCTATAAACTCACCATTTCGGATGAAATCAAACAGGTTCAAGACATGATGGCCATGACGGTAGAAGAGTTTTTTCAAAAAGATATTAATGTACAAAACGCAGACCCTTCCGATATTTTTTCGTATCGGCCACAGGATCAATGGCTAGTGTTTAGTCAATATTTACATGAATCCAAATACTTTGATTCTCTAAACGACGAAGAATTGAAGAAAATAGAATCCATCTTACAACACATAACGGATGGAATGGATAGTTTAGCGAAATATACAGGGATTAACCTTTTTGGAATTAAGAAACAACAGCCGAACTCTTATGAAGCCCATCTTGAATTGGCTTCTTCAACAGCTGCACTTCAACACTTCAGCGATACGTTTTTAAGCGGTGATGTAAAAACCGGATTCGATCAACTGATCCAAGATTATGTTCGTCACAATACGAAAAAAGCAATGAATTATAAATCTGTAGAGGAAATATTTATAGCAGCACGAGCCAAAATCAGACCATTGAATGCTCCGCTGACATACCAACAAAGCCGCGAGCTGTCCATGACGAATAAACTTGGAAAAACTGTTTATACAGATGAAGAAATCGAATCGATCATCCAAAATTATCAAGAAATGTTTAAGAGCATTCAAAATGAAGAAGATTTGTCCGCGGTGCTAGTTAAAGCGAAAGAACAACTGCTTTCGTTTGTCACGAAAGGGATCTCACCAAAGGATATAGATTACCAATTGGCAAGAGATTTTGTTGCAGAGCGTGCCGATGACACAATTAAACGAATCGAGAATTATTGGAAAATGATATGGCAAGGAAAACAATTGTTAAATAATGATGTTCAGAGATAACCAATGCCGGCTATCTCTTTTTTTATAAAAACCTCTTATCATATTAAGATTTTCAAAGTACCATATTTAAGACTTTAACCAAACATGCAATCTTTAAAACGACAACAGGAGTGAGAGTATATGGGATTATCGGTACTGTCAAGAATTTTGTGTAATGCAAGATAGGGTATCTCTGAAATGGATTTGGAATAGATAGGGGACTCGTTTCCTCCACACATAAGACTGAATATTAAGTACCCTTTGTAGAAAGGGAGAATCCCTTTATCATATATATTTACATTATTTGGTTAATTGTAACGTTCTTCAAACATTCGTTGGAGGGCTTCCTGCGCTTCGGTAAATCCTCGCAACTTTCACCCTGCCCATTTCTCATTAAAGTTCTGGATGGTCAAATACACGACTTTTTTCGCAGCCTCTAAACTCCTCAAACTGTTCATCGGCTTTAGACGTTTCCAAATCTCCTTGATGGTTCGTTCGATCGCATTCATCGTGTAAATCACACTTCGAATACTGCTTGGATATTTCATAAAGGTGAGGAGGACATCCAACTCATTGGCCCAAGACTGAACTTCTTTTGGATATTTGCCGGACCATTTCGACTGAAACTGTTGAAACATTTGTAACGCCCATTCCTTATTTGGTGCGCGATAAATCAGCTTGAAATCTTCTGCTGCTTCGAATTGATCTTTTTTTCGAACACGATGTAAGGTATTACGTACTTTGTGAACTATACAGCGTTGCACATCAGCTTTCGGATAAAACGCCCGAAAGGCTTCCTCCAGCCCCGGTAGTCCATCAAATACGCCCAGAAGCATTTCCTTGACGCCTCTTTGGTAAAGGTGTTGCAGAAATTCCTGCCATCCATAGGCGCTTTCCTGTCCTCCCACAAAGAAATCAAGAATTTCGCGATATCCTTCTTCATTCACTCCTAACACCACATAAATGACTTCTTTCTCCACGGTATCGCGGCGAAGTTTCACATACAAGCCGTCCAAATATAAGACCGAATAACGCTTGAGCAGAGGGCGATTATGCCATTTCTCGATGTCTTCCTTCACAACATCGGTCATACGGCTGATCGTTGTAGGAGAATAGGCATTGCCTAAAATTCGTTCAATAAACTTGCCAATTAGAGCAATTTTATAAAAATTTTAATGCCTATACGTATAACTTCACTCTACGAGTCAATAATAAAAGTAAATCATCTGATAAAGATGACAAACTTACCGTGGAAGTAGGTGAAGTAGATGAAAAAAGGTAAAAAAACTAATCATCAATTTCTTGAAGAACTTTTTCAGGTTTGGGGGAATGAGTTTGAACCACTTGAGGAATATAAGGGGTATGATCAGCCAATAAAGGTTCGGCATAAACAATGCGGAAGAATTCTTGATAAAACCCCAAAAAACTTGATCACTTTAAAACTTGGATGTAGAATATGTAAAAATAAAGAGAATGGGAAAAAGAGAAGAAAGAACCACGATTGGTTTGTTAATGAGGTAAAGAAACTTGTTGGTAATGAATATCAAGTAAGGAGCGAATATACAAGAAGTAAAGACCCTATAAAAATGTATCATACAGTTTGTAACGAAGAATTTACTACTACTCCTGATGCATTTCTTGGTTCGAGAAATGGTGATGGAAAAAAGGGAAACAGATGTCCAAAATGTTCAGGAAAATGGAAACGTGATACAGAAGCCTTTAAGCAGGAAGTTTATAAAATGTATGGAGATGAATTTGAAGTAATCGGGGAATATAAGGGCCGCCATGAAAATATTAAGATTTTACATAAAGTCTGCAACAATTATTTATATCCACGACCTCGCCACTTTTTAGATGGAAACTCATATTGCCAATATTGCAGTAAAAAGAAAAAAAAAGATACGCAACGTTTTAAAGAACAAGTATATGAATTAGTTGGAGATGAATATATCGTACTTGGTGAATATGTCGATGCCAAAACACCCATTCCGTTATACCACAAAAAATGTAAAACAGTGTACCGTGTAACTCCGGATAATTTCTTACGCGGAAAACGCTGCGGCCTATGTACTGATATCCATAACTCAAAAGGATATAAAGCCATCTATAACTTATTATTTGCAAATCAACTTCCATTCGATACACAATATAGGGATGAAAATTGCAGAAATATTAAGCCACTCCCTTTTGATTTTGTACTGTATAACAATTGGAGGCTGGATAAAATCATCGCCTTCATTGAGTTTGATGGAGAACAGCATGACAAACCATCTAATTTGTTTGGGGGAGAAGAAGGGTTTAAGGAAAGACAAAAAAATGACCAAATTAAAAATGACTTCGCAAAAGAGAAAGGAATCCCCCTCATTCGGATAAAGTATAAGGACTTAAATAATATTGAATCGGTCTTACAAGAAGAATTGAAAAAAATTAATATATACATCGATATCAATAAAACAAACGTTATCTAAAAGAAAATAACTGTTCCTTTAATTATTCGTGGTACTACCTGTAATTCCCACTTTCGATGCATTTACAAATATTTTGGGTTCATGGAAAGAAAGTAAAGAATTCATTTATGACTCACATAGGAATAGAATGATTAATGATTAAAAGCCAGTCTTAATTGACCGGCTTTTAACATTTAACCATGTATAAGATACATTTCCCCAAAATATTTTGATTAACATTTCATAGAAAACTTGAATCTTAAAGTCTGTATCTAATCCATTTCCATGAAGAATTTTTGTAAACGTTCAGCAGCCATTCGATATGCCTTTTTCTTATCACGAGGGCCTATTGCAATTATTTCCATTCTTATCGGCTGTCCTTCAACCGGGCGATAAATAATTCTAATATTTAGTGACTTTGACTTAATCTTTGCAAAACCATGCAAGTCCCCATGTAACGATTCAGCAACTCCATCCGGCTTAAATAGGGGACCTTGCTTTGCCCTTCTTAAAATTTCTAATAAAACGGTTTGTCTATGTCCTTTATTAATCGCTTTAATATCTTGCTTTACATCCTCAACAAACCTCAGTTCAACATTATATTTTTCTAAAATAAGCTCCTGCAAATCTTCAAGTGTTTTCACATCAATCTTCCTCTAATAATTTCATTAATTCGTTTACATTAATATCTGCTTCATCAAAAATATCTGATAAAGTTTGATTTACAGGTTTATTCTTACGTGCATATGCCTCTTCCATAACAATTTGATCAAGTGCTTCTTCTACAACTTCTTTTATTTGAAGCAGTTGCTCAAAATAATCTATATCGATGACTACAGCCAGTGCATCTTTCTTTTTTGCATTTTGAATAACAAATACTTCATCTGAGACTCCATTTGAAAAACGATCAAGTATTTCTGATAATTTTTTTGTTCTAGAAATATCCGTAACACTTAAAACATTAGTTTTCAAAAAATTCAATGTGTTTGTATTGGCAATAGGATATTGTTCTTTTGTCAATGTATGAACACCCACTTTCCATCCTCCTTTCTTTAGTATATGCATTATTATCTATATTATACACATAATTTTACACAAAAAACAACACATTTATTTATGACCTATATTCCATTTGTTAATACATTAATTCTTCGCATTCCTAACATATTTTTGTTATTACCTAAAGTACAGATTTCAAAAACATTACACCTTCCTTAATGCCTCAATCTGCTCTTCTTGTGATGATTCCAAATATATAGCTGTTGTCTGAATACTTTCATGCCGGGCCAACCTTCTTATAAGTTCAATCGGAGTTCCAGCATTAGCTAAGTTCTTGCAAAAGCTGTGACGGAAACGATGGGGAGTGATGTGGTCCATATTGGCCAGCTCTGCATATTTGTTCAACATCTTTTGTATTCCCCGCTCAGTAAAAAATGGGGAACGTTCGGAAACAAACAACCGCGGCGAGGATTTATGTATGTCCTTATCTAAGCCTTTCCGGTACTTTAGCCATTTACGTAAATTTTTGGCGTGTTTTTGAACCAGTATTACAGTGGCAAACTTATTCCCCTTGCCTTCCCGAATGATCACTTGAACATCTTTATCTTTTGTTATAATGTCGTTTATTTCTAATGAAGAAACCTCATTTACCCGCAGTCCTGAATAAAGCATTAAATCGATAATGGCTAAATTTCGCAGCCGTTTGAATTCATTTGGCTCCAATTGTACATAACTAATGAAGCGGTCTTGTTCTTCTTTTGTCAGCCATTTTGTTTGATTTGCCCCATTAGCATAATCCAGTTTTTCGACTTTGATGCGTGTCATCGGGTTGTCCTTAATGATCCCGCTGGAAAGCAAAAAGGCAAAGAAGACTTTCAATGCAGCGATGTATTTATTAATGGTCGCCGGTTTCCGTTTGCACTGATGTTTTAAGTAGCTTATATATTCCTTAATATCGATTGGACGAGTTTCTTCTATTATATATTCTCCATCCCGCTGCTCTTTCCATGTTAAAAAATGAACGACCGTTGTCCGGTACGACGCAATGGTTTTTTCATCTTTCGCTTCTTCATATAAATAGCCAATAAACGGAGTGACATAGTTCTGCATAACAAGCTCTCCTTCAAAAAAATTATGCGAACAATCTAATCCGTCGTTCTTGATAATTATGCGAACAAAAATAAAACCATTTTAAACTTGTTGTTCCTAGAATCGTATTTCTACGACCAATTATTATGTATAAATCAGGAGGAATCATCCCCCTGATATCATTGACTTAGTATGTTTTTGGCAAGTAGAAAATGTATGAAATGGCAATTAAAAATGCATACATACACTTGCCAAATTCCATGGTTAACGTTGAGAGATTGAGTCTTTGTATCGGTGACTTTCACCATTGAAGATGATTAAATGAGAATGATGAATCAGCCGATCAATGACGGCCTCTGTTAAAATGGGATCGCCAAAGACATTATTCCATTGGCTAAAAGGTAAATTGGTTGTCACAATGATGCTTTTGGTTTCATAACACATGGAAATAACTTGAAATAATAACTCTGCCCCCTGTTTATGCAATGGAATATAGCCCAATTCATCAAGAATCAAGAGATCCAACTTTTCGATTTGATTGAGAAATTTACCAAGGTCACCTTTTTCATTGGCCTCCAATAAAGCATTGACAATGGAGGCGGCCGTATAGAACTTCACTCTTTTTCCTTGTTTTTTCATCAAATTGAGGGCGATGAGAGTGGAAAGGAATGTTTTACCGGTTCCCACTCCGCCATAGAAGATAAGGTTTTCCTGATTTTTCGTAAACTCACCTTCTAAAATATAATCTTTTGTGATGCCTGGGGCTAGTTGAATCTCCCGCCAATCATAAGGTTTATTTGGAATTTTCGGCAATGTCGCCTGTTTTAGTAGTAAATTTATCCTTCTCTCATCTCGATGCTGCACTTCTCGTTCAAACAGCTTCAGTAAAAATTCCTCATTTGTTTCCGCATGGATGGTATGGTAATTGGCTGGAATCCAGCTTAATTTTAGTCTTTTGGCATATTCCTTAATCATTTGTTCCATGATGCCACATCTCCTTGGGATTCGAATAGGCGGTCATAATGCCTTGCTCCTCGGATGGCTTCCGGCATATCTGGAACGTGTTTTTTCGGTTGAATTGGCTCTCGTATACCTCTTCCATTGATTAATTGATAAAATACCTGTTTAATCGATTCTACTTTCGGATGACCATACTGGGAGGCAATCCTCAAAGCCTGTGTCGAAACTTCGAAATCATGTTCTTTTAGTAAAACAGCTAGTAGTTGTAATGCTTCCTTCTTTTCTTGAACGGTACAATTGGAAAAATAATTTTTCCATTCTTCCGGCATCTTTTCATAGAAATCCGTATATTTTAATGCATTTGGCCTTTTGGCCATTAACGTAAGATATGGTTGCCATTTCATTGATTTTTGTTTTGTGCCATATAAACGCTCGTGCTTGATAATCAGCTCATGCTCTTCTGTTAAAATGGCAATCTCATGATAAGAGATCTTTGCCAAAACCTTTTGTTTGGCAAAACGGGGAGACGTGGAATATAAATTGTTTTCTAAATGGATGAAACCGTACTTATCAGCCGTGACCTGCTCATATCGGACACATTCAAATTCTTTGGCTGGCAATTGAAGAAATAACGCTTGTTCTTCTTCAAATAATTCAGCGATGAGTCGCTCCTTCTCATAATGCGGACGATTCCAGTCCTTCTCACATTTCTCCCATAAAGATTCATTAAAACTTTCTAGTTGATAGATTGTTTGTTCAGGTAAAAAGAAATTGTTTCGAATATATTTCACCTTTGATTCGACATTCCCTTTTTCATTTCCGCTGGCTGGGTTGCAGAACTCGCATTCAAAGCCATAATGTAAAACGAATCGTTGAAATGTCTCTGTCAATTCTCTTTCTCCGTTTGGCAAGATCGTTTTTACTGCAGGGGAGAGATTATCAAAACGAATGACCCTTGGAACCCTTCCCATATAGTGAAAGATTCGTTTTAATCCTTCCAAGAAACATTCTTGATTTTGAGCTGGCATGACTTGCACATAGGCCGCATTACTGTAAGGGAATGAAACGACCAGGTAAGGAAAATCGACGTATTTCCCCTGATAGAGAAAAGGAGCTTCTCCAAAATCAACTTGAGCCGTTGCAGGTTTCGATTCTAAAGGTAACGCAGCTGGTTCACTTTGTTCGAGCAGTTCTTGTTTTCTTTTTGATACATAGAGCCGAACAGAACGATCTGAACCTGTAAATCCATATTCTTCTTTTAAGATTTCATACATTCGTTTCGCAGTTCTTCGATATTTTTTCTTCTTTGTCAAGTCCTCTTTAATCCATTGATCCAATATCGGTTTCACTGGATCCATCACTTTCGCTTTTCTCGTTTGTTTAACTTTTGAGGGATTGAAGTCTTCCATTTCCGCATACTTCTTCACTGTTCTTGGATCACGATTCATTCTTTTGGCAATATCGGAATAGGAACATCCTTTTTGGTTTGCTTCATATCTGATATAATGAATTTCAGCCACTGCTAACATCTCCTTGAATACCTCCCGTTGAACTGTTTTGTCCAACTAGGAGGGTAGTGTATTTGGGGAATGTTGGCAAGTGGTTTTTTGTTTTATAGGACCTGCATAAATTAATTGCCAAACGTTACATTTTTAGTTTGCCATAAACAATCAAGCCATTGAGTTCCTGAAAAATAAATATGACTATGACGAGGAAGATTTAGAGGACATCGAGCTTGAAAATTCATTGGAAAGGCGAAGGACTTTATTGCTTTCGGGGGCTGGGCTTTATCACAGAATATTGCGTAGAGTATATTACCGAGATTTTTGAAAATGAAACAGGGGTAGATTATCGTATTTTTCTTGGCGATGAGAAAGTGATTGAACAAACGAAACAGGAATTATTAAATAGACATAATTTTGTTTATGCGGTTTATGTAGTTTACGGTTTTAATAACGTATCATTAGTAGAAGTCGTATATAGCAATGATCCAATTGATAAAGAAGATGAAAACTGGTTAGGTTATAGCATTCAGGAAATAAGAGAAATGGATAACCAAGAGTTTTATCAGTTTCTAAAGGATTACGAACGTCTACTTTTAATCTAAAGGTTATGAACGTCTACTTTTAACACTTTAGCATAAACCTTTAGTTTTGTGTTGTTGCTTTACTTTCTGATTTATTAGCTGTTTATTCAAGATAAGGGCAAGAACAAGGATTCTTGCTCTTTTTTCTTTATTTTATAAAAAAGGAAGACAAAAGAAAAGCCCCGCAGAGATTTCTCTCCGCGAGACCTTTCATCATTATTCGGACCGTCTCAGACAGTGATGGATACCCAACCTACAAAATTATTAGTTTTGACCTTGAGTTTCGTCGTTTTGATCTTGAGGTTCGATTTTAACAGTAACCTCTTTAGTAGCTTCTTTACCATCTTTAGTAAAGCTTAATACGATTACAGCTGTATTATCAGTAGCACCATTAGCAGCTTGTTTAGCTAATTTTAGAACTCCATCAGTAAGAGTTAAATACTTACCTTTATCTTCTTTAATTGATTTAACAGCAACAGTTACACCATCGTTTTTTATTTGATCTTTTTTCAATTTTTGTACAACTGCAGTAATATTTTCATCAGCTTTGGTAGTTTTAGGAATTGTCACTTCAGATTCATATTTAGCAGCTTCATCATCAACTACTTTTTGTGCAGCAGCTTGAGCTGATGAATAAGAATAATCTGATGTAGCTGTTACTTTAACCGGTGCTGCAGTTAAAGTACCTGCAGATACTACTACGTTAAACACAGAGTCTTTTGGAATTTCAGTTACTTTAGCAGACGCAGTACCATTGTTTACAAATACCAATTCGCCATCTACTTTATTGAATGTCAACGTGCTTACAAATTTAGTTCCATCAGGAAATTCATTGTTAGATCCAGTCAATACAACTCGTACGCCATATTGGTCCGTTACGACAATATCAGCAACATCTCCAGCTAAAACAGAGAAGTCAAATGGAGCATTTACCTTAGCCGCATCATAAGAAACATTTTCGAGTGCAGCAACTGTTTTACCAGCAGCTAAATCAGTAGCCTTACCATTAGCCACAACTTCTAGTTTTGTTACTTTTGGAGTTTCTTTAGAAATTGTCACTTCTTGTGTAAGTTTTTCACCAGTAGCATTGATTGTAACTGTTAATGGAAGTTTAATTTCTGTTTCATCTTTTCCGTATGTGAATGCTTTATCAACATCGATTTTTCCATCAGCAACATCAGCATTTAATTTAGCATTTGTAGACGAAACAGTGTAGTCAACTCCATGTTCTAGCTTTACTTTGCTTCCATCATCAAGCACACCATATACTTCAACTACTTTATCATATGCATCATTATCAGTTTTACCAGCAGCTACTTCATCATACACAGTGCCGACAGGTTTCACTTCGTATGATTTATACTCTGTGCCATCTGTTACACGGAAGGTAACTGATTTTTCGCTGCCTGTAAGTACCTCATTTTTAACTTCATCTTTGATTGAAATTGTAACTTTTTCTGTACCTTTAGCAATTGGAACAATTTTGTTCCCATTTATAATGTTAACTGCACCTTCACCGTCTTTCGGTTTTTCATCTGTGATTACTAAAGAGTATTTAGGTGTTTCACCAGTAAAGTATTTTGCTTTTTGGTCGGCTGACATTTCGCGCTCATATTGGTCAATAATCTTCACATTATCTACAGAAAGTGTTTGAGCAGGTGAACCTGTAAGAACTGTTGTCTTAATGTCAGATGTTACACCTTCAACCCGCACAGGTTTTGCTTCTGCTTTAACTTGAATGTTTGCAATAGTAGATTTTCCAGTAGAAGATACTGCTACTAAAGAAATGTATCCTTCTTTAACATTTTCAGCAGGAACTTCTACGCCAATTTTTCCATCTACTTTTTTAACTTTCGCATCTGTAACACCAGATACTTTAATACCTCTTGTTGCATCGTTTAGAACTTTTTCATCTGTAACAAGATTACCTTCTTTATCAAGAACTTGGATTGGCACAAATAGTTTTTCATTAGCTACAACTAAATCTGGAACTTCAAAAGTTACTGTATCAGTACGTTGACTTTCTGCTACTTTCACTTTAAATGTAGCATTTTTACCGCTCGCAGTAGAGATCAGCATAACAGTCGTTTCGCCGGCTGTAACTGGACCATTTAGTCTCAATGCTGTTACATCTTTTCCATTTACTTTAATTGTTTCAAAATCAGTTGCTACCTTAGCAATTAAAGGATTCGTGTTATTAATCAGTACAGCATTGGAAGCATCAAGAGCAGCTTCATCTACTACATTACCATATTGATCTTTACCTTCTACCAATAAGTAGAATGCATCTTTAGAAAGATCAGTTGTTTCAGTTAGAGCCTTACCATCTTTGTTGTAAAGACCAGTAATAGCAATTTCAGAAACTTGTGCTTTTGGTGATACTTTTACCGTTGCTGAAGCTGATTTTCCAGTAGCGGCATGCACAAGTGTTAAAACAATTGAATCTCCTTCTTTAACACTCTCTTCTTTAACAGGTATAGTAACTACACCTTTTGAAGGATTTGCATTGCCGTTAACTACTGTACCAGCTGCAGTTGCTGTTAACGCAGTTGTAGCTGTGATATCTTCACCGTATTGGTTCTCTACTTTATAACCAACAGTGACCTTTTTACCATCTTTATCTAAAACTGCATTTTCACTTAAAATTTTTACAGTTTCAACTCTTTCATTTTCAACAGTTGTAGTAGCTGTTAAAGCTTGATCAGTTAAGCCAGTAACGTTCACAGTGTACTCGCCAGCTGTTAATTTTCCTGTTAGTTCAATAACGGCTGCAGTTTTTTCATTATTAAATGTGATGGTTTCAGTATTAACTTTTACAGAACCTTTTTTCACTTCAAATGTAGCTTTTGTTGTGTCAACAGCTTTGTTGAATTTAACTTCTAACTTTTTAGCACCAATCGCACTTACACTTTCAACTTTAGGAGTTACAACAGGCACTTCTACTTTTGCTTTGTCAGTAGTTTTGCCTTTGTACGAAACAGTGTAAGTTTTGCCTTCTTCTAATTTCGTTTTTGTTTTGATGACAACAACCGTTGTTTTGCCTTCAGCAGATGCTGCCGCTTTGATAGAAACAGAGTCGATTTCAACACCTTCGATTGCGAAGTCTTCTTTTTTCACTTCTTTTAATTCGCCGTTGAATGTTACTTCTAACGTGTTTTCATCAACGAATTTTACTGCAGTGATGTCATCTGCTGTAACTACAGAAACATCCAACGCGCGTTTTACAAACGAAGCAAATGCTGCACGAGTAACGCTGTCTTTTGGTCTGTATTCAGTAACAACCGTTACTCCGTTTGCTTCTAATGTTTGGATGTAGTCACGGAATGACGGATCAGCTTTGTCTAAGTCAGTGATTTTGGATTTGAAATCTGCTGGGCGTGTTAAATCAAATGCTTCAACAAGCACTTTCGCCATTTGCTCACGAGTGATGTTTTGAGCAGGGTTTAATTTACCTTGGCTGCCTGTCATAACGCCAGCAGCTTTCACGATTGCCGCTGCTTTAACTAATTCTTGGTCTTTTGCGTCAAGCGGCACATCGTCGAATACTTGTTCGATTTTGTCAGGCGCTTTAAAGCCTTGGTCTGTCAAGATACGCGCGAAAATTTTTGCTACTTGGCCGCGGGTGATGCTTTGGTATGGTTTGAACGTGCCATCTGTAAACCCTTTAATGTAACCTAATTCCACTAAAGCGTTGATGTTCGCTGCGTGAGAATCGTTCGGATTTACGTCACTGAACGATGCAGCGTTGGCTACAACTGGACCTACCGCTGTTGCAACTAATGCAGCAGATACAGAACCAGCCAAAAATTTGCGGTAAGACTTTGGTTGGTAAGCCATCTGTATTATTTCCTCCCCTTTTTATGGTGTAACTGATGAATTTATCATATAAGAAACTAAATTTAAGAGACATGCTGTATGTACACTTTTCCCATAACCCTCTTAAATTTAGCTACTAAACAATTACTAGTATAGTTTTTTATAGGCATCTTGTCAATGTATTCCTGCCGATTTATTTCTATGAAACAGAAACAAAATTCTCTTCCTAGCTAATATTCTACTAAAAATAACATATCGTGCAAGAGTTTTTTTCAAATCATGCGCCTTCGTTTCAACAAGATTACTATATGCGATGCTGGCAGACGGTATGACTGAAAATTTGTTACAAAATTGTAATGTTTCCGAGAAGAAACTGTAACGTTTCAGAAAAAATGATTATGATACACTAGCGATAGTGACAAAATTCGTACAATTTCGCCCGAGTAAAGGAGATGAGAAAATGCGCAGGCAATTGGTCCTGGCTCTGTTGCTCGGCGGGAGCGTTTTCGCGGCAGGCGCTCGCGCCGAGCAAGCAGAAGCGAGCGTGAACTACGACCACATCGTTCCGGCGGCAAAGCAGTACATCGGCGTCCCATACCGGTGGGGCGGCACGACGGTTAAGGGATTCGACTGCTCGGGATTCATCCGGCATGTCTACCAGTCGATCGGCATTGATACGCCAAGGACGGCGGCCGATATGTACCGGATGGGCAAACGTGTCGACAAAAGCGCTTTGCGCGTCGGTGATCTCGTCTTTTTCAATACGAGCGGAAAAGGAGTTTCCCATGCGGGAATATACATAGGAAACAACCGGTTTATTCATTCTTCTTCTTCCAAAGGTGTGACGATTTCATCACTGAATGATTCATATTGGAAAAAAACATATATCGGGGCAAAGCGGGTGCTAGCGTACCGCTTGGCGCCAGGGCAGTTTCAAGATGTTTCCCCGTCCCATTGGGCGTTCGATGAGGTGCGCACCCTGTCGGAACAAGAGCTTGTCATCGGATATGAAGACAGCTACTTTAAGCCGGACGAGCCGATTACCCGCGCGGAAGTCGCCGCGTATTTGGCAGAGTATCTGGATTTGAATTTGTCTGACCGCTCGGTCCCGTTTAATGATGTGCCGGACGGCTACTGGGCGCTTGGAGCGATTCGGGCGGTGCAAAAACAAGGGATTATGAACGGAAGCAACGGAAAATTTCATCCGGAAGACACGTTGACGCGCGCGCAGCTGGCCGCGGTACTGACGAGAGCATTTCGCTTACAGCCGCCAGCTGCGGCAAAATCATTTACCGATGTGCCGCCAAGCTTTTGGGCGTTTCGCGACATTCAAGCACTGGCGGCAGCAGGAATTGCGACGGGGCGCGAGGATGGCTCGTTTGGCCCAAACGATCCCGTCACGCGCGTGCAATTCGCCGCCTTTTTGTACCGCGCTATGCATCAGTAGCACAAAAAGCCGCAAGGGATGCCTCCTTGCGGCTATTTCTTTTCCAGCGTTCGTTTTAAAAATAAAGCAAACTGCCCTCTTGTTATCATCTCGTTCGGGCGGAACGGATCGGCGACGGTAATGCCATTAAAGGCGAGCGTCTGGATTTCGTTGTATGCCCAAAACGATGGCGGAACGTCCCGGAACGGGCGCAGCACCTCTGGCTGTTTGTATATATCGGAGCAAGCGCGGGCAAGCACAACCGCCATCTGTGCTCTTGTCATATACTCATTCGGCCGGAGCTTTCCCCCTTGTCCAAGCAGCCCGTGTGCCTCTGCAATGGCCATTTCTTTGTATCCAATGTCTCCTTCTTTCATATCCGTTGCCTTCACTTTATATCCTTCCGGCAATGCCAGGCTGAATGCGCGGACAAGCATGCTTGCAGCGTGGCGGCGCAGCAGCTTTTCGCTTGGCCGGAATGTGCCGTCCGCATAGCCTGTGATGATTCCGCGGTCATACAATAGTTTCACGGCTTGCTTCGTCTCTTCGTCTTCAACGTCCGGAAAGAGCGGACGGGAGCTGACGCTTGCGGCAATGTTGCGGTAATTGACAACCAGCGTTTCCGAGCCGTGGTTAAATCCTTTTGCCATAGGCAGAACGGCGCGGAATAATACGCGGTCGTTCCAATCTTTTTGAAAAAGCCATGAAACGTCATCAGAAAGCGCCGATGGGCGGTACCAGCTTTCCGATACGCCCGCGGATCGCGTGCCAACGTTAACAGAAGCGTACCGTCCATTGCCGTCTTGCGCATTAATATATGCCGGCGCTTTCGGGCTGTATAAATAAAGCCGCAAATGATAGTATGATGCATCGGACGGATCCGGCATATAGCCTGTTAAGCGGAGCGGCAGCGGGGACAGGACGGCATAGTTGTTTCCAAGCCACTGCTTCCAATATGCTTGCAGGCTGGAAAGCTCAAACGGCGTCGGAATGTGGACATTCATTTGCATATGCCCTTTAACTGCAAGCGGCGAACCGAACAGTTGCACATAGTCTTCCGCTAATATTTCCGGCAGCGACCATTCGTAAGCGCCGCTTCCGTCCGCATGCACGGACGGGTAACGGAACAATTCGCGCGCCGCGGCGTATTTGGAGCGAAGCCAATCAGCCGGCTTCAGCTGCTCTTTGTTGATTAAATAATAATAGGTAAAATGATGTCCGTATTCATGAGCAAGCGTTGTCGCCATTTGCGCAACGGTCGTTAATTCATTTCCGCCATATAAATGGATGACCCGGTTGGGCAATAGCGACAGCGTCTTTCCGATTTGGTATTCGGCGAAGTATTGCCCGAGCACGTTTTCTCCTGCCGGATAATCAGGAAAAATCATGATTTTCCCAAGAAGGGAAAGCTCAGGGCCGTGCTTGTTCGCCAAAAGTTCTGCCTCAAGCGCTTTTAATTGCGCTGTCGTGCGCCATTTCGAGCTGTAACTTTCAATGGTCACTCCGCTTGTGCCTTTATAGCGGGCAATCAGTGGGTAAAAATCTTCATAGTTGCTTTGCACTTGGGCTTTATTGGTGAGGTCAACGACATGGGCATCAACGGTTTTTCCGCCAAAGATGAACGCTATGGCAAAGAAAAGAAGGAAAGAATATTTGCGCATATGCCTCGTCTCCTTTGCGGTTTGCTATTTTCATAGTAACATAGATTCAAAAAATTAAGATGGAAGAAAAAAGATGCTCCAATGCGTCTTGCTTGGAAGCATCTTTTTTCTTCATTATTATTTTATTTTACTGGTGAAACCGAAAGCGTATATGGCTGCGCGCTTGGGCGGGCAAAACTATCTTCCACAACGATGTAGTATTTTCCTTTTTTCAAAGTAACAGCAGCAATTTCGCTGTCGCCTTCGCCATAATAGTCGAATGTTTGCACAAGCCCGCCTTTTTCATTATAAATGGAGATGACGCCATCCATCGTAACGCCGCCAGCAAGCTGGACGGTAAATTTGCCGTCTTTCGCCGCGGTAAACACATAATAGTCTTTATCGCCGTAATCGACGGACGCGTTCAAATAGCCTGTCGCTTTGAACGTATTTCCCGACTGTTTCAAACTGAGCGGTTTGGATGGCACGTTGTTTTTCACCACAGATCCCGCATCTTCATCTTTTTTCGGCAGCGTTTCAATGCCGAATCGGTATGATTGAAGCGTTAGTCCATCGTACAGATAGCTGTTTATGATAAAGAAATAGCCTGTGTTTTTCTTCGCTTTAAACGAACCGTTCACATCGTACAGCGGATTGAGTCCGGTCGGCCAAAATTCAACCATTTTCCCCGCTTCTTCGTCATCAATGGACATGTTTCCATTCGTATCTTCCACCACTGTCGCAATCGGAATTAGCGTGCCTTGCAATTCAGCCGGCAAGCTTGCTTTGTTTGCCAATTTATCCGGGCGCGCAAAGAATGTGAATATGTCGTCATTGGCACGGTGTTTGTAATAGTATATATCCTCATCATTGTTCAACGCGAAATTGCCTGTCACAGCCTTGTTCGGCTGAACGACCGTCGCGCGGATTGGCTCATTATTGTTTTCATTCACGTCTTTCGGCGCATCCATTAATTTTTCCGATGTAAATGTATATGGATCAGCAGACGGTTGGTAACGGCCATTGGCAACCGATAAATAATATTGTTTTCCTTTTTCTAAAAATAGCGTGAACGTGTTTGTCTCTTGGCCCGTAAAGTAGTCATAGCCGTTAAATTCGCTGATAGGATATAAGTCGTCTTGTTTCGGGTCATATTCATACACTACCGCCTCTGGCTGCATGTCATCCGGCACATCAAATGTAAAGCGGTAAACCGCTGTGTCATCGACAGAAGACAGCTTGTAAAAATCGCGGTCTTCGCCAAATTGGATATGCGCCGACTGCTTATCGCCAAGGCTGTAAGGAAGCGCATTTTCTTTTATATGCTGTATGTCTTCTTTTTCGAAAGACAACGGGCCGTTATCTTCTATTATTATAATAATATCTTTCTTTTCTTTCGCTTTTTTGTTTAGCTGCGCTTCTTCAGCCGGAGTCGTCTCTTCCGATGGCGCCGGTTCTTCCTCATCATCTGTCAGCGGATATCCATCTTCATCCGGCGGCATGGTTACCGGCTCCACCGTTAAACGGTACGGAATGGCGGACGCTGGCGTATCACCATTTGCGCCGGAGGATTGCGGAGACAAGCCATAGTACCAAAAATCGAGCGGCGGTTCGCTTGCCACTTCAATGACATATTCCATTTCCGGATCTGCTTCAAACGTGACTGTCTCGCCTTTTCCGCTGCCGTTATTATTTACTGGTGGAACAATCGGATATGGGCCATTCTCGGCATCAGCCGGATGATAGAAGTCTTCCGCTAAGTAAACGCTGATTGTCGAATTAATGCCCGGAACTGGCGAAAGATTCAGCTTCACTGTTGTCGGTTCTTCCACTTTAAATGTGAAGTAATCGTGATCCACTTCCCCTTCTTTTTCCGGGATGAAAGTAAATGGCGCGAATTCTGACTTGTCGCTGTCAAAAGGAAGCTGTTCAATGGCAACAGGATTGTCTTTCGTGGAATTGTCCTCCGCCAGCGTTGTTAATTTTTGCAGTGTTAGCGTGTACTCCGATTTTCCTTGCGTGCTATAGTTGCCATTCGCATCCGTGACGCCGATGACAAGCGTGCCGTTTTCTTTTGCTGTAAACAATTTTCCTTCTATTTCTCCAGCGCGCGTGTCATTGACATTGATTGGCTTTTCGGATTGTTTTTTGCCTTCAGGGTAGAAGCGCAAGATCAGCTTGTAATCGTAATCTTCTGCACCTTCCAGCACGGCTTGGATGCTTTCCCCGGCGTTAACATCCACCTTCAGCCAGTCGATTTGTTCCGGTGCTGTTAAGCTTCCCGTTTTTGTTGTTGTTTCTTCCGTCAGCTGCAGCGGAGCAGCTTTGGCGAGAATTGCTTCATCGCTCCACGTTTCTTTTTTCGGCAATTTCTTTATGTCAAAGTTCAGCGCGGCAACCGGATTGACAAGGCCGTTCGCATATTTAAGATCATAACCTTTTTCTCCAAGATCGGTCGCCGTTTTTTCTAAAATTGCCTCCACTTCATACGGCTTTAAGTCCGGATATTTGGATAAAATGAGCGACGCCACGCCCGCCACAACCGGAGAAGCCATCGATGTTCCGCTTAATTCCGCAAAGGATGCGCCTTTTGTCGGATCATAAACGGTGCTGTAAACATCGACGCCCGGCGCGACAATATCCACGGATGGGCCGTAGTTAGAAAAGTTTGCTAAATGGTTTTTGCTGTCGGTCGCTCCGACGCTAATGACGCCTTCATACGATGCCGGGACGGCATACTCATCGGTTGCTTCGTTGCCCGCTGACGCAACGACGGTAACGCCGGCGTCAATCGCTTTTTTTACCGCATCTTCCAAAATCGGGGAGTTAAAGTAGCCGACAAGGCTCATGTTGATGACTTTGGCTCCTTTTTCAATCGCGTATAAAATACCTTGGGCAATCACATAGTCGCTCGCGCCCCATTCACCGTTAAACACGTCGATCGGCAAAATTTTTACATTAGGATTAATGCCATGTGCGCCAACACCGTTGTTGGCGGTCGCCCCGATAATCCCGGCAACATGTGTTCCGTGAATATCTTTCACTACCGGGCCTGCCGGATTGACTGCATTATATGCTGGAAGCAGCTGGGCCTTTAAATCGGGATGCTTCGTATCCACACCGCTGTCAATGACCGCCACCGTTACGCTATGTTTGCCGGCAAGCTGCAGTGCTTTATCGATCTGCAATAACGAAAGCGGGTACATTTTATCGTTTTTCGGATCGTTCGTGCTAACCTTTTTATATGTAAAACTAGGCGTGACACTCTTCACAGCTTTCAGCTTAGCATAGGAGCGTATCACTTCTTTCGCCGTTTTTCCTTTTTGCACTGTGACGACATCATAACCTAACTGCGGAAACGATTTTTTCAACGTTGCGCCAAGGCTGCGATGGACGCTGGCAGGAATTTTCTCTTTGTACTTGACGATCAGCGTATCTTCGCTGATTTGGTCTTTCGCCTCTTTCAGCTGCTGATAAGCGAGCCGGGCCTTTGCGGCATGTTGCTGGGCATGTTGCTTCTTCCATTGCTCCAACGGCGGCATTGTGGACGCCTGGGCAAAGCTAGGCAAGACAAGCGCGGACGCAAGCCCAAGCGAAACGGCTGTTTTTTTCCATTTTTTCATTAAAGTCCCCCATTTCTATTAATTTTTTACACTATTCATTATTATTATAACGTAAATCATAAGAAAAAGTTTCATAGTTTTATAAATTTTTCCTCGAAAAATGAATAATAGTGCTGGAAAGTGGCAAAATTGCGAATAAATACGCATAATCTGCTGCAAACAATGAGGAACTCGCACCATTATGGCTGTTTTTATCCCGTTGATCTTCAAGCCGTTGAATTGGCGCCGCGGAGATCAGCAGCCATTCTCCAAATCTTGTTTTTCCGAAAACAGGAAACATGTTACAACCCTGCAATGTTGCAGATGAAGATTTAAGGTGAAACGCAAAACAAACAATGATATACTAGATTAAGTGATGATTCGACATGTGTGGAGGAGACTTGTAGAATGTTGTCTTATGTAAAAAAGATATTCAACAGTGATGAGAGACGGTTGAAGCATTACTATAAAATTGTTGATCATATTAACGCACTAGAACCAAAGATTGCAAAACTATCTGATCAAGAGCTGCGAGAAAAAACAGCTTATTTTAAAAATGAACTCGCCAACGGAAAAACAGTATTCGATATTCAGGCAGAAGCGTTCGCGGTGGTGCGTGAAGCATCGAAACGGGTGCTCGGCATGCGCCATTTCGATGTACAGCTGATCGGCGGACTTGTGCTGGCGGAAGGAAACATTGCCGAAATGCCGACAGGTGAAGGAAAAACGCTCGTCGCATCATTGCCGAGCTATTTGCGCGCTTTGGAAGGAAAAGGAGTGCATGTCATTACTGTAAACGAATATTTAGCCAGACGGGACCGCGAATTGATTGGACAAATTCATGAATTTTTAGGACTGACGGTCGGGCTGAACCTCCCGATGATGGATACGGAGGAGAAAAAGGCGGCATATCAGGCGGATATTACATATGGAATCGGCAGCGAGTTCGGCTTTGATTATTTGCGGGACAACATGGTTTACGATGTATCCCAGCGTGTACAGCGGCCGTTTCACTACGCGATTATTGACGAAATCGACAGCGTTCTTATTGACGAAGCAAAAACTCCTCTCATTATCGCCGGCAAAACGGGAGTCAGCTCCGAGCTAAGCTATTTATGCGCCCGCATTGTCAAAACATTTCAACGTGACGTCGACTATTATTATGATGAAGAAACAAAAGCAACGAACTTGACGGAAGAAGGAATCGCCAAAATCGAACGCGGCTTTGGCATCGACAACTTGTATGATTTAGAGCATCAAACTTTATATCATTATGTTATTCAAGCATTGCGCGCCCACGTTTTATTTCAGCGCGATGTCGACTATATCGTCAAAGACGGAAAAGTTATATTAATCGACATGTTCACCGGAAGGCCGATGGAAGGACGAAGCTTAAGCAACGGTCTTCATCAAGCCATCGAAGCAAAAGAAGGGCTCGAACTAACCGAAGAAAATAAAACACAGGCATCGATTACGATTCAAAACTACTTCCGTCTTTATCCGATTTTATCGGGCATGACGGGAACAGCCAAAACGGAAGAAAAGGAATTTCAAACACTCTATGGCATGGATGTCGTGCAAATTCCGACGAACAAACCGGTCATCCGCGTCGATGAGCCGGACCGCGTCTTTTTGACGATCGATCAAAAGTATAAAGCGGTCGCGAAAGAAGCAAAACGAGTTCATGCGACAGGCCAGCCGATTTTAATTGGAACAACGTCCATTTTGCAGTCGGAAAAAGTCGCCAAATATTTAGAAGCGGAAAATCTGCCGTTTCGCCTATTAAACGCGAAAACAATCGAACAAGAAGCCCAGCTTATCGCGTTGGCCGGACAAAAAGGGCAAATCACCATCGCGACAAACATGGCGGGCCGCGGGACAGACATCATGCTTGGCGAAGGAGTGGCCGAACTTGGCGGGCTGTTTGTACTCGGTACGGAACGCCATGAGTCGCGGCGCATTGACAATCAGTTAAAAGGCCGGGCCGGCCGACAAGGAGATCCAGGACGTTCTCAGTTTTTCATCTCTTTAGAGGACGACATGTTCCGCCGTTTTGCCAAAGAAGAAACGGAAAAATGGATCAAAAAAGCAAAAACAGATGAAAATGGCGAAATTTTAAATAAAGACATTCATGAGTTTGTCGACCGCGTTCAGCGCATTTGCGAAGGAACCAACTTCTCGATTCGCGAATATAACTTAAAGCTCGACGATGTGTTGAACGACCAGCGAACAGCGATTTACCGATTGCGCAACCGCATTCTCGAAAACGACCGTCTGATTCCGTTGATGATTGATATGCTTCGTGAATACGTTCCATATGAAATCGAGCAGCATTGCCCAATCGAGATGCTTCCAGAAGAATGGAATTTGGGAGAGCTTTCCGAACGGCTTCATGAAATCATTCCTTTTCCTGCCGTTTGTCTTTCGGAAAACATTAATGATATAGAAGACGTAAAAAACAGCGTCCAGCACTCATTAGAACAATATATTCATTATTTGGAGACAATGGATGACGCCGAACGAGTATTGTCGGAAATCAGACCTTCCTTGCTTTCGATTGTCGATTACCACTGGCTGAATCATCTGGATGCGATGGAGCGTTTAAAAGAAGGAATCGGCCTGCGCCATTACAGCCAGGAAGATCCAATTCGTCAATATCAGCGCGAAGGATTCGAGCTTTTCGTATATACGTATCGTCAAATTGAAGCGGATGTTTGCCGCCGTCTCGCGCAGGAGGTCGCGCCAAAAACCGCCTCCAGCTAAAGTGCCGGAAAACACCCTAAACTATTATGGAGGGAATTTATTATGCTATCATTTTTTAAAAGACAAAAACAGCAAAAAGACGAACGTGACAGCATCGTGGAAGCAAGCGAGCTATTAGGAAGCAGCGATACAGACTCAGGCTCTGGCGCTGAAGAAGTCAAAACCGAGCTGTCATTCCATCCATCGTGGAACGTAAGCGTAGAAGAACGCTACTATTATCAATTTTTGAATAATGAACAACGGCCGCTGAAAGAAAACCAAATTTCTTTATCCGGCATTGATATAAAACAGGTGCCGCAAGGATATGTCGTTACCGCCTTTGTCCGGAACAGCTTGTCCCGTCCGATTAAATTCGAACCAACTCCGCTTGTATTGCTTGGCCCAAACAACGAAGTGCTTGCCCGTAAGGTGTTCGACTTGTCGGAACTTGGGGAAATTCCGCCGCGCAGCAGCCGCCCATGGAAGTTTTTATTTGAGCAAGAAACGATCCAAGCTTCCGAAATACCGCTTGTCGATTGGAAGCTCGCCTTCGAATTGCCAAAACAAAAACGCCACTCCCTCGATTTAGAAGAAAGCTGGGAGAAAAGTTTAGCGGCGGAAGACAAAGAAAAATTGCAATCACTCGTTCAATCCATACAGCCTCCTAAACCAGGAGAAGTCAATTTTATGGGGCTGCAAATTCGGCAGACGGAACAAGGAGATCTTCATGTCACATTGCTAATTCGCAATGGAAGCGACAAAAACATTCATATTCAGCAGTTACCACTGCAAGTGCATGATGCAAGCGGGGATATCGTCGCCAGCGGCGCGTTTTCCCTTGATAACTTTGAAGTGAAAGCAAATACAAGCAAGCCGTGGACGTTTATTTTCCCAAAATCGCTAGTCACGAAGGAAAATCCGGATTTTCGTTCATGGAAAGTATCATTGCCGTCTTCTTCTTCACAATCGTAAAGAAAAAAGGGGTTCTCGTATAGAGAGCCCTTTTTTGATGAAAACAAATATATTCATAGAAAAAACCGTCTATCTAAAGATAGACGGTTTTCCAGAGGCTACCAACCGAGGTCTCTGTTGTATATTGCTACAGAAGGAAATAATATTTTCTTTCTTATAAGTATATTTTACCATTGACGTCTTTATATAACAATGACTTTTTTAGATGTTTGTCCTCGTTCTTTCAATTGCGCTGGAAACAATAGCATAGCCAATCATCAACAAAAACAATAAATCTAGCAAACCTGTATGGATGGAAATCATAAAAATCGTAGTGATAAACGCATACGCAATCGTTTGAAACGAGGCAAATCCCGACTGCTTCATCTGGTTATACAACATCGACAAAATCAAGCCATACAGGGCAAATCCAATGATAATCGCCAAATAGCCTGCCTCGACATAAAATTGTCCAAGCAAAGTCGGCGTGGTGGTTCTTCCCGGGCGCGTCACATATTTTCCTTTATCTACCGTAAGCGAGTTTACCATTTCTGTGATCTGCATGCGAGGCGATAGCTGCTTACCCGGCAAAACCGTGGAAAATATTCCTTCATGAAGCTTTCCATACATATATCCATGCTCATCGGCATATTCCATTAATTTGCTTAACACAATTCGGCCAGTTACGCTCACTTCCGTTAAACCGCGAACCCATTTCGGCGTTTCATCAATTTTGCGACGAAGAGCCTCATCTCTGCTCATTTGCTCTTCGTTTAACTCCACATTTGGCCCTTCATGGCTGTTAAATTTTTTCGACTGGTCCTCCGTAATGACACGGAAAAATCCGAATAATGAAAGAGACAAACCAACAATAAATAAAAATGCCAACAGCCATGACAGCTTAACGCGCCGAATCGTATAGTGGACAACAATCAAACATGTGAAGCACATAATGGCAATCGGTGTCCGATATCCCATTAACACTAAAAGCAGTAAAACGACGGCCAACACAAAAAAATACGTGCGCATCTGCTTCTTTGTAAACGGATACTCGCGAACGGCGCGGTCACAAATAAGAAACAGAACAGAAAACCATAAAAACGAACTTAAAAAATTTAACTTCGGATCTAAATGCCTGCGCACCGATTCATCCGTAATCCCAATTTGTCCTGTTGCAAGCATAATAATGTAACTAACTAAGCCGATGAAGCCAAGGAAATACAGAAAATACTTCGTTTTTCCCTTTAAAAAGGCCAGCCCCAAGGAAGGAAACATCCAATTTTTCTTTTGTACAATATGAACAGCTGCTAAATAAGAAAGCATCCCGACTAAAATGGCCCATAAAATATTCCGGTTTGCTTCGAAATATTCTATTTTTCCAAAGTCAAATAAACTAACAAAAAAATAAAGAATCAAAATAAAAGGAAAGAAAAAATATGGTGAAAATGAATCAATCTCGTTATTCCACTTTCGCAGCATCCCTAGTCGTTTCATAGCTCTTCAGTTTCCTTCTAAGAAACTTCTTTACTCCTCCTTTTCGCCAAAATTTCTTTAACGGACTGTACCTTAAACACCCATAATGCCACAAAGTATATCGCTGCCCCCGACACAATCATGACCGCTAAGTACGGTATGATAGCAAGCCGATCGATATGCAATTCGTATTTCATAAAAAGCAGTGCAGCTACCATTGCGAGCGTACTAAGTGTAATTTTCCCATATTCCTTCCCAATCACCGAAAGACGAAATCCACCTGAAATCTTATAAAGCGTCGTAAACGTAATCAGCGAATATACTAAACCGACAAAGGACGCAGATAAAGCCAAACCTGCCGCTCCTATTATGCTGGAAAAAATCGCATTAAAAATAATGTTGGCAATAATCGAAACAATTCCTGCTCTCAACATGTAATGTCCTTTTTCCAACGTATAAAAACCCTTCGCTATGACAGCTTGAATGCTGTAAAAAAGAACAGAACCGATATATAAAAACGCATATTCACTTGTTTGGGCGGTCGCACTCGCCGTAAACGCGCCCCGTTCATATACAATCTGGACGCACTCTTTCATCAGCACGAGCATCCCGGCTACCGTCGGCGCCAAAAATAGAAACATGTACGTAAGTCCTTTTTCGATACCGACTCTAAACAGAGCCATGTCGTTTTTCGTTCTTGCCTCCGCTAACAACGGAAACACAATCGTAGCGATGGTCACTCCAAAAATCGCCTGCGGAATACTTACGAGACGAAACGCATAGTTTAGAGTAGATACAGCCCCTTCGCCAAGACGAGCTGCAAACAATGTATTCACAAACAAGTTTACTTGGCCGACCGCGATCGTTAGCCCGATTGGCAAAAATATACGGTAAAACGAGATAATTTCTTCTCGATCCATCGGCTGCTTCCAGTCGATAAACCGGCGCGGTCCTAAATAAAACAGCTTGATTAAGAAAGAGAAAACCGTTCCGACAAAATAGCCAAACGGCACGGAATAAATCCCCATTTGGTGATGAAGAAACAGCGCGCCGCCAATCGTACATAGCACTACAATCGTTTGGGAAAATGTTGAAAATGAAAACATTTTTTGGGCATCAAAATATCCTTCAAAAACCGCATTGACACCGACAAGGGCCACTGACAGAAAATAAATAACTGCCGTCCATATAGCAATTTGTGTTCCATGGCTATTAAAATCTGGATATAGCTTTGGAATGACAAATGGCGAAAGAAGCGCTCCGGCGACAGAGATGACAAACGAAATCCAAAATGTTCCCTTTACGATATTCGTTAAATGAGAAAAACCTTTCCCTAGCTGAGAGTACTTATAATAGCTAGGCAAAAAGGCATCTTTCATCCCTGTCAACATAAACAAAATAAGCGCATTGGGGATGGTCATCGCCGCGATATAAGCATCGGTGACATAAGAGTTGCCGAATAATTTGGCGATGATCATATCACGAAACATGCTCGAAAATTTCAAGAAAAAGGTGGATAGCAAAAACAGGATGCTCGCAATGCGTAATTTTGACATACTATCCCTTCTATTCCCTAATCACTTTAATAAGAAATTTCGGAAGCGCAAGCTGCCGCTTCCAACGCCACGGTTCTTTCAGCAAGCGGTACAGCCATTCTAATCCTAGCTTTTGAACGAGGTGAGGAGCTCTTTTTAACCTTCCAGAAATGACGTCAAAAGACCCACCAACTCCTTGATATACTTTTGGGGCCAGCGAATGCATATGATTGACGATCCAATATTCTTGGGCAGGGCTTCCTAACGCGACAAACAAAATGTCTGCTCCCGATTGATTGATTGCGTCTTTGATTACCTGTTCATCTTTCTCATACCCATGCATGGTTCCGACAATTTGAATTCCCGGAAACATTTCTTCCAATCTCCGCTTTGCCTCATCGGCTACTCCCGGCTTTGCCCCGTAAAGGAAAATTTTTTTTCCTCGGGCAGCCGCTTCTTGGCATAAGCGGAGCATCATATCAATTCCCGTTACTCGCGACCGAATGCTTCCACCTTTCAAGATGGAAGCGAAAACCACCCCTATCCCGTCCGGGATAGGGTATGTCGCTTGATTCAGCAATTCCCGCAATCGGTCATCTCGCTGGGCTTTCATAATTTTCTCAGGGTTAATCGCAACGATAAACGATTTACGGTTACGATCAATGTCTTCCATTAATTTTGCCACAAGCTGTTCATACGTGTATCCACAAACATGGACACCTAAAAATGTTTCTTTCATCCTATCACCTAATTCGAAACGTCATCTTGCTTTATTTTAGAGTATTTTTGCCATCCCCGAGCAAGAATACTTGAAATCCGTGCTTCTCCCATTCGTTCCGGTCAATGCAATTTTTTGTATCCAAAATAATTTTAGTACGTACAAGAGAAGCGATCTTTTCCGGATTCAACGTTTTAAATTCGTTATGATCGGTTAAAATGGCAATGATATCCGCATGGGCCACCGCTTCTTCGATTTGCTGCGTCTGGCGCTCCACTTTATTTTCCTTGATATGTGGATCGTAAGCAGTATAATCAAAACCAAGCTTTTCTAAATGATGAATAACCTCAAGCGATGGGCTTTCCCGCATATCGTCAACGTTTCCTTTGAATGCTAGACCAAATACGGCAACACGGCCATGATGGATATTTTCATTTTCAAGAATTTGTTTAATTTTTAACGCTGTATATTCCGGCATGCTGTCGTTTGTATGACGAGCGAGATTAACGATCTTCGCTAATTCTGGCTGCAATTCCACTAAAAACCAAGGGTCTACCGCAATGCAATGGCCTCCAACCCCTGGACCAGGCAAATGAATGTTTACACGCGGATGGAAGTTAGCAAGACGAATTGCTTCCCACACATTGACGCCAATTTTCTCGCTTATTTTTGCCAATTCGTTTGCAAACGCGATGTTGACATCCCGATACGTGTTTTCTATTACTTTCACCAATTCAGCGGTTGTCGCGTCAGTAATGTGAATCGTTCCTTTGACAAACGTTTTATATAATTCCGCTGTTAAACGTGAAGATTCCTCATTAATACCGCCGACAATGCGGTCGTTGTTGGTTAATTCTTCAAAAATTCTTCCTGGAATCACACGCTCTGGAGAATGCGAAACAAACAATTCCGTCCCAATCTCTAAATTTGTTTCCTTTAAAATAGGAAGCATGACATCTTCTACCGTGCGCGGCGGCACCGTTGATTCGAGTACGACCAAATTCCCTTTGCGAACATAAGGGACAATCGATTTTGTCGCATCGCGCACATAATCTAAGTTTGCTGTTTTATCTTCATTAATAGGAGATGGAACAGCAATAATAAATACATCCGCTTCCTCCGGTGTGGTGGAAACGGTAAATTTCCCGCTATCAATCGCACTATTAAGGCGTTCCTGTAATCCCGGTTCTTCAATGTGCAGCTGTTTGTTTTGAATCATCTTTACTGCGTTTTCGTTAATGTCGACACCATGCACTTGGATGCCGTGATTGGCAAACATCACTGCTGTCGGCAATCCAATATACCCTAATCCAATGACGCAAATTTTTTTACTCATAAGAAAGTTTTTCTCTCCTTTTTTATGCAAGATGCCTTTTTTACAACCAAACTTTATTATAGCAAAAAATCATATCATTTGTCTTTATTGTAACGGAAATTCAATATACTGAAACAAATTTTAAATGTATACTTTTCCATATATAAAACCAAATCCGCCATACATGCATCCGTGTTACCGTTTTGAATAATGCCGTTCTTCCGCAAACTAAATAAAAAACATGCCAAAATATCTTGATATGGCATGTCATTATTCTTCTATTTTGTTCATATTCCCAAGGCGCTTGAGGCGTTCAATCTGATAATCCGCTTCCGCTTTGCAAGAAACGGGAATGTCTTCTACACCATGTTGTTTTGCCAAGTTCTCGATTTTGGCAAGCTGCTCCTCCGTCGGTGCTTCTGACAGCACTTTGTCGATAACGGAATTAATTTTATCGGCTAATTCCTCATGAAACGCTGGATTTGCTTTCAGGCGATCATCGAGGGAATGAAACCAACTGGAGTAATGCTCAATATAATCGCGCCACCGTTGCATAAATACACGCGGATCAAATCGTTGTTCATTCCATTCAATGTCCCGCATATACGCTTCAAATGTGCGGGTAATAGAACGTGTTATTCCAATTTTTACAGAACGGGGAAGATTTTTCAACATTAACTCAGAAAACCTCCGTATGTTTTCTTTTTGGGGCCAATAGACCCCTAATATTTAATTTTATCATAAGCAAGACAGAAACGAAAAGAAGTTATTTTCTATACTGTATCGGACTAATTCCGAAAAGTCCCATATTTTCCTTATTAAAAAGGATGGAGGATTCCTAGAATCTAAATGGAAAATGGTGCAGGCGGCTGTGTCACCTTGCCAAAATAATAAAGAATTGCTTCCACAATGCGCTTAGAAGCTTGCCCATCTCCGTATGGATTCGAAGCTTTCGCCATTTTTTCATATTCGTTTCGATTATTCAACAGCTCGCGGGTCATGTTGTATATCGTTTCCTCATTGGTCCCCGCTAATTTCAACGTTCCCGCTTCGATGCCTTCCGGCCGTTCTGTCGTATCGCGAAGCACTAATACCGGAACGCCTAACGAAGGCGCTTCTTCCTGCACACCGCCGGAATCGGTCAAAATAAGAAACGCTCTCGCAGCAAGATTATGAAAGTCAAACACCCCTAAAGGCTCGATTAAATGGATGCGCGGATCATTGCCAAGAATTTCATCGGCTACTTCACGCACCGCTGGATTTAAATGGACAGGATAGACTACTTGCACATCTTCATGCTCTTGAACAATGCGTTTAATCGCACGGAACATGTTGCGCATGGATTCGCCAAGATTTTCTCTGCGATGGGCAGTTAATAAAATCATGCGGTCATTGCCGATTTTCTCTAAAATATCATGCTTGTAATTTTCTGTCACTGTCGTTTTTAACGCATCGATGGCCGTATTTCCCGTAATAAAAATAGAATCAGGTTTTTTATTCTCACCGATTAAGTTTTCGTACGCTTTTTTCGTTGGCGCGAAATGAAGGTCGGCGATCACACCGGTAAGCTGACGGTTCATTTCTTCCGGAAATGGTGAATATTTATTCCACGTGCGCAACCCGGCTTCGACGTGTCCGACAGCGATTTGATTGTAAAACGCCGCAAGGCTTGCGACAAACGTGGTTGTCGTATCTCCGTGTACCAGCACTAAATCCGGCTTCACCTTTTTCATCACGTCATCGAGTCCTTCTAAGGCGCGGACGGTAATTTCCGTCAATGTTTGACGATCTTTCATAATATTTAAGTCATAATCGGGCTTTATATCGAAAATTTCTAGAACTTGGTCCAGCATTTGCCGATGCTGCGCTGTTACGGTGACAATCGGTTCAATGAACTCAGAATGTTTTTTCAGCTCCAATACAAGTGGCGCCATTTTAATCGCTTCCGGTCTTGTGCCGAAAATAGTCATTACTTTAATTTTATCAGCCATACTTTCACCTACAATGCCAAAATGTTAAGTCCGATGCAAACTTCATTCCTTACATTATCATAACCTTCCCATTTCCTCAACCGTCAACACATGGCATTCTCTACAAACCCAAAAACCTCCATAAACTTTGTTTATGGATGGGGGAACCCGAGTTAGATAAGAAGAAGTGTACTGGTGAATTTCTAAACTGAGAAAAAGAGCTTGGTGCAATCAAGGTAATGTTCATTGACATCCAAAAAGCCCGAAACAAAAATGAGTAACATCCATAACGTTAACTCTTAATGACGAACATGCATCGCTTTCTACACAACATGCGTCGCGTATATCTAGAAATGAACATCACTTCCCAAAACAAAAGGGATAGCTCTGGAAACTCCCAAGCCATCCCTTTATTTTATAAATTCCCTCTGTTAGAGTTTCCCTAATTTAGTATCGTTTTGCGCCCAAGTAACGCGCTTTCCAATAAGAATTATCCAAGCTGCTAATGGTGACGCCAGTGGAAGAGCCGCTATGAACAAATTGCCTCTTGCCGATATAAATGCCTGCGTGGGATGGGCCAGAACGGCTCGTTTCAAAAAAGACAATGTCGCCGACCGAAGGGGAGGAAACCGGCGTGCCGACGTTCCAAATCGCTGCTACTGTGCGAGGCAAAGAGATTCCTTGTTTTTTAAACAAATAAACAATAAATCCGCTGCAGTCAAAACCTACTTGCGGCGTCTCCCCGCCCCAAACATATGGTTTGCCAAGAAGTTCCGCCGCATCGGCAACAAGTTCAGTAACATCAAGCTTTCGCTGCGGTGCTTTTCCCATCAAACGCTCATATGTTTCTGCATCGACAACACCTGTTGCCTTCAGATTAACATCCCGTTGAAAACTCTTTACTGCATTTGCTGTAATAGTTCCATAATAGCCAGTGATTTGCGAATATGTAAAATAGCCAAGCTGTTTTAACTTTGTTTGCACTTCTTTCACTTTAGAACCAGTCGATCCAATTGTTAAATAGATGCCCGCTTTCGGTGCGGACGGCTGCGGTTCGGAGCTGGCTATCGCTTCGTTTATTTTCGCTAGCGTCGCACTGTCAGCCACTCCGGTAACTGGAAGTTTGTTTTTCTCCTGAAATTTGCGGACCGCCTCCGCCGTAAACGTTCCATAGTAATCCGTAATTTCCGGATATGTAAAATAACCGAGCTGCTTTAATTTTTGTTGCAATTTGCTTACTTCCATCCCTCTTGAACCTATTTTTAATGCATTTGCTTGCAAAGTTTTGTTAGATTGCTTATTCACCGCGTTTTGAATCAACTGTACAGTGCGCGCATCTGCGACTCCTGTTGCGGAAAGGCCGTTATTTCGTTGAAACTTCTTGACCGCCTCTTGCGTAATCACTCCATAATAACCAGTGATCTCCGGATATCGGAAATAGCCAAGCAACTTTAAATTTTGCTGCAGCACCTTTACATTGTTTCCGCGCGAGCCGATTTTCATTTCCGAAGTACTATAGACAACTGTTCCTTTTAACTTGGCGTATGTAGCGTCATCGACGATGCCCGTGACCGGCAAACGAACGGATGCTTGAAACGCTTTTACTGCCTGCTCGGTAATCGTTCCGAAATAACCGGTAGCAGTCGGATATGTAAAAAATCCTTTCTCCTTTAGCAGTTGCTGAAGCTCCTTTATTTGCGGCGAGCTCATCCCCACTTTCCATTCCGCTGCTTTTCCATCATCCGGCATCAGAAACAGCGCAGAGACGAAAGCGGACGTTAGCACGATCTGCCTTGGTTTCCAATTCACAATCATCTACCTCTCCCTTATTGTTCTGCTTCCCGCATTGTACAACGTTTGTCACCTTGAATCAATGCTAATTCAGCTCAATTCAACACCTTTTCGCTCTCCCCCGTGGCTGAATCTACATCGCAACAATGTCGAAAAAAGGAATCTATTGAAATTGCCCATTCTAATAGTCTGAGAGATACGACATCTTTTTAGGCAGATTCCATTTTTCGACATGCGGAAAGGTGTGAAAATTAGTCACGTATATTATTAGTATAGCGAAACTTCCCTTCCCATAGAAAGAGCATTTTTGTTTTTTTATACAAAATTTAGATAATCTTTACGAAAAAACAGCCATGTTCGCTGCCATCCAAACCAGAATAATCGCGGCGGGGAACTGGAAAACTTTAAAAAAATAATAGGGAATACCCTATTTAAGCAAGGATCAAATCGTATTGAATATCTGCGGCTTAACGTACAATCCTCATCCAAAATACCATAGGAAAAGCAGAACAAACGAGGGAAGTTCTTGAGGCGATCATAAAACAGCTACAACCGTTTATTGTTTTTTCTTGCCGGGCACATAAATAAATAAGAAATACGATTGTTGTCCAAAATATAAAGCGACTGCAAAATATAATAAATAAGCTGCCTCTCAATGGTTAATAGCTCATTGGTGTGAAGGCGGAGATATTTTTGTTGGAGCTGATTCCACTCATAGAGGGCAATTTCGAACTTTTGTTTTTGTAAATCAAGCTTTACGATAAACATATATAGTTGATTGACCGATTTAAATACGAAATACAATTGAGCATCACGAGAACACGCAATGGTGCGAAACCGCGCTTCTTCCCCCAAGAAACGGTCATGTTTTTCCTCGCTTTTTAAAAACCGCAATGAATCCGTAAAATTAGTTGGCGCAATCGTTTTCAATTTGATCGAAAATGGGCTTCGCATTTCTTTGATAAATACCCGATACGTTCCTTTCTTTCGTTTGAAACCTTTCCGCTCACTTACCATTAAATCCGCGAGATAAATATTCACCATCATCCCTCTTTTTCCTGGTTATAGTAAATATTTATCCATTTTTCGCTTATTGTACCATGATGACAGTCAACGGACAAAGATGTCGAACATTGACAAGTGGAAAAGTTTGATCTTTTTGGGAACAAATAAACAAACGTTCCTAAACAGAACACAAACCTCTTCCACGCTCTCCTATCTTTAAGTTATTGATGGATTTTATTCGAGCGTGGTGATAATGATCATGAATTTAGGAGAAAAACTAAAATATTTGCGCAAACAGCATAACTGGACACAAGAACAGCTGGCGCAACATCTCAATATATCGCGCTCACAAATCAGCAAATGGGAAAACGGGGATTTGCTTCCGGACGTGCAATCGTTGCAAAAACTAAGCAATTTATACAAAGTGAGCGTCGATTTTTTAATTGGGAAGCATACGACAAAAAAAGAGTTGCTGCGAGAGGTAAACCTTCTATATCAAACGGATCGTATTGATGAAAAAATGTTGGATATTATTGACTATTTGAGACAAAACCCAAATATGGAAAAAACGATTTACTCTCTGACCCAATTGCCGGTCAAAAAGCGAAGACATTTAGAATCGATCATCATTAAGCTAGTAAAAGAATTTTCCGATGCCATCAAATAATCACATCCAGCTATTCGCTTTGCACGGTGCAGCAACGAAAACGCCTCGATATCTACAAAAAAAAGCGCTAACGTTTCCTGCTAGCGCAAAGTTGGGGATGTTACGAGGAAACACGCTCTCTTTCTTTTGGGGAAAAGGTTGGAAGGAAAAGAATGAGGAATCATAGAGGAAATTTACGCATGTTCGATCCATTCATTCGTTTTGCCGCCCATAAACCGCACGGATTCAGCCACTACTTCTGTCACGTATACTCGTTGCCCATCTTTCTTTTCATAGTTTCTTGTCTGAATCCGCCCCATGACGCCAATAATCGAACCTTTCCGGCAGTAATTGGCTGTATTCTCCGCCACTTTCCGCCAAAGTGTACATTGAACGAAATCGGTATCAATTCCCCCTTCCGCATTGCGAAAATTTCTTGTTACCGCTAACGTAATGTTAGCGACTGCTGCTCCATCGGCGGTATATCGAAGTTCCGGATCTTTTGTCAACCGGCCGACGAGCACGACTTGATTAATCATGTTTCGACACATCCCTCCCTTCCATTTCGATGCATATTCATCATAATGGACTTCTATTTCTTCGTAAAATCATCATTTTTTAATTTTACATACCGTTTGTTTCCGCAATTATGATGGTCATACGGTCTGAACGACGTAAAATCGACAGCAAAATTCAATTTTTCTATATTCTCATCAAAAATAGACTTATCGAACCATAAAATGACAGCTCACCACATCGATACGGTTGCAATTGGATAAAATATTAAATAGATAACGGGCACGTGATACATTTTCCCTCGGTCGTTGGAATATGCTATAATTTCTACAAGGACAATGTTGACGAGGTGATGGAATGAAGACCTTCAAGCTTGTGGGGCTCTCCGTTGTTTACGATGATTTGCACCAACAAGAAATCCCGTTTATTGATGGACTGATTATTAATAAAGAAGACGGACAAAATCGCTGGCTAATCGAAACATATTTAGATAAAGAATACGAATCGATATTTTCAGAACTGCAAAAAAGAAATGACGAATTCCGTCTTCAAGTAACGATTACAAACCGAAGCAACGATCCCGCCAATATGCTCGCAACTGTTCGTTCCATCACAAGAATGAACGACCATATCAGCGTGCTTATGGATGGATTGTTAATCCGAAGCAAAACAGATTTAGCGGAAGTGGTACTTGCGGGTCTTGTAAAAAAAGGGCTGCAAGGAGAAGCATTGTTGAAGGAATTTAAACAGCAATTGAACGAGCGCCGCGGCTTTAAAAACAATGAATCAACCATAAAGGGCTAGAATCACGCATCTAGCCCTTTTTCTTTATGGTGGAAACAAGCTGCGCAATGAGAACATAGCGCTGCTTCGCTTTGCCAATAAAATGGAACGGATAGCATGTCGTCACCGTTAATGTTGGACGAGGCTTTTCGACGAGAACCGTACGGTTGTTTTCATCCACGATGCGGACTTTTTTTACTCGATAAATAAACTGCTTCATTGTTGTTTCCACAATTAATTTGTCGCCAACACCGATTTGGCCCAATTGCCGAAATACAGTATCACGATGACCGGATAGCACCATATTATTCTTATCTCGTTCTCCCGGCAAAGCGCTTTTTGGATAATGCCCAATTCCTTTTCGCAATTGCCGCTCTTCTGTTCCATGATAAATTGGTATAGAAACGCCAAGCTTTGGAATCGATAACATCCCGATTTGCTCGCCAATCTCCGGTTTGGCGGCCGTATTTATAGTCATTTGCCGAGCAATAGGCGTTTTTCCTTTCTCTTTCAACGGTTTTACAGCATCGTACCCGAGCCAATAGGAATATCCATTCCAAAGTGCCATCACCAATCCTATCATTATACAAACCAACGCACCGTACGTTTGATATGTTTTCCACCGCCCGCTCATATGTCTCACTCCGCTAATTTGCTTCTTGCGCGCCAATAAACATAAGCGCCAAGCAAAACAAACAGAAGACCAAGCAGCATATTGGCAAGATACGGAGAAGCAGTATCTGGCATTTTTTCGCCATACATTTTTTCTTTCATTTCACTTGCTAATGCGCTGGCGTCGATCAATTTTTCACCTGCTCGGAACACATATCCCGAAGTAAACATTTCTTCCGACAACTGGACATCGGAAAGCAATTCTCCTTTTTGATTGTATAGCTCGACCCGTAAATCCCGACCACCGAGCGTATCCATTGACAAAAGCCGGCGATAAGATACTTCCTGCTTGTCCCCGTTTTTCTCCAAGTAAAATTTCGGTTGTATTTCCAGCGCAGCCAGCACATCTTCCCAAATGGAAAACAATTGTTTCTGTTGCTGCTTCGTTAGCTGTGTTGCATCTTCCACTTGAAGAAACGGTTGTATGCGCGCGCTCAATGCTTCTAACTGTTGCTTCAAATTTTGGTGATGAAGCGATGCAATATGCGCAAATAAACGATTCGCTTCCTTTTCTGTAAACCCAATTGCCCCAAGCATATCATTAATTTGCTGCATTTGTTCGTTATGTCGCAAATAAAAGCCAACAGCCGCATCCAAGTCATCAATAAACGTATAATCTTGAACCGTTTCCCCAAACTGGCCAAGCAATGCTTCTAATTCTTCTTGTGTCAATTGATAGCGTGTAAGCAGCTGATGGAAATTTTCTTCTGTAATCGGTGTACCGAGCCACTGCTTTAGCTCATCCATCGTCTGAAAATCTGCGACCGTCATCTGGTAATCATCTAAATAATTTAGTAAATCTTCCATCGTCCAGCCGATGCTGCTTATGTACTGCTCTAGTTCTTGCTTTTGGATTTGCGCAAATGCATGCGGTCCGTCATGGGCGATGGTGAAAACGAAACATGCGATGATGGCGAAGAAAAATCGTTTCAATGCCGTTTCCTCCCTCATAAAATATATACATTGGTAGTATTTTCCGAACTTCTATGTCTTATGTATAAAAACATATAAAAAGAGGCGGATACGAAAGTAATGGATTACTTTTCGTTCCGCCTCTTATGTATTTTATACTTCGTTTCCTACGGAAGCCTCTTGAAAATACGCTTCATAAAGCGCGCGAACCGCATCGGCCACGACTTCTTCTTTTACGCCGAACATCATGCTTACTTCCGATGAACCTTGGTTGATCATTTCAAGGTTAATGTTTGCCTTCGCAAGCGCCGCAGTTGCTTTTGCCGCCATCCCGACGGTGCGTTCCATGCCTTCGCCAACCACCATAATCAGCGCAAGTCCATGTTCAATATGAACTTCATCGACTTCCAGCTCCGTTTGAATGCGGTCTAAAATGCGCTGCTCTTTTCCTCCTTCTAATTGATTTTCCCGTAAAATAACGGACATGTTGTCAATGCCAGAAGGAGTATGCTCATACGAAATTCCTTCATCCTCTAGAATTTGCAGCAGTCTGCGGCCAAATCCGATTTCCCGGTTCATTAAATATTTGCTGATGTTAATGCTGCAAAATCCCGTATCACTAGCGATGCCGGCAATCGGTTCGTCATGATGGTTGCGTTTGGCGACAATCCAAGTGCCTGGAGCAGCAGGGTTATTCGTATTTTTCACACAAACAGGAATGCCTGCTTTATAAACTGGTTCCAGCGCTTCGTCATGAAACACGGAAAATCCGGAATAAGAAAGTTCGCGCATTTCTCGGTATGTAATTTCTTTTAACTGGCGCGGGTTTTCGACAATGGAAGGATTGACGCAATAAATCGAATCGACATCCGTAAAGTTTTCATACACATCCGCTTTCACCCCGGCTGCTACAATCGATCCGGTAATATCTGAACCTCCGCGTGGGAATGTGACGATATTCCCTTCCAATGAGTAGCCAAAAAATCCCGGAATCACTAATACGCCGCGTCGTTTTCGTAAATGATATAGCTTTTCATACGATTCCGGCAAAATTTGCGCATTACCCGGTTCATCCGTTACAATAATTCCTGCTTCCCGCGGATTGACGTAGCTTGCTTCTAACCCTATCTCCTGTAAATAAAGCGCCATCAATCTAGCGTTATGATCTTCCCCGCTTGCTTTTATCGCGTCCATCAAGCGGCACGGATCATGACGATATTCGTTCATTTTCCAACGCAAATCCTTTTCTAGCTCCGCTGTAAATTCATCTGCCGGCAATTCCAGCTCCTTGGCGATTTCCGCATATCGTTTTACTACCGCCTGAACGATCTCATCGCATGCTGTTCCTTCCATAACCGCTTGCGCCAATTGAATAAGGATATCGGTTATTTTTATATCCTCTTTAAATCGTTTCCCCGGCGCCGATACAACAATAATGCGGCGCTCCACATCAGAGCTGACGATATCGGCGACTTTTCGAAACTGTGTGGCGCTTGCGACCGAACTTCCTCCAAATTTTGCCACTTTCATGTTCCATAACCCTTTCTGTCTGAAAATCTCTTATATTTGTTTATCATATCACACTTTTTTATCAATGGTGTCATTATTTTTTATGAATTCTGAAAATGGTATTGCTGCGAAAATGATTTTCTGCCGGTACTTACTTTTGCCTTTTGCGCCACATTGCCATTTTGCACATTGGCAATTCCTTCTTTACACACGCCATACGGAAGCCACGAACAGTTGGCGCATAAGTAATCTAAATCATCCGGCCGCACTTTTTGCGCTGTAAGCCGCACTAATTCCGATTTTAAATAAATTTCGTTTTCTTCAATTCCTAAATGGCGAATCACTTTTTGGTCCATGGAGATCACATGTTCATTCGAATTTGGATCTGCTTGGCATGCCGTTTCCCCGTGATGCGGACATGTCATGCACGTATCATCGAGCGCAGCAACGACTTGAATCGGAAAATCTTGTTCTTCATCGCGAATTTTTGTCACTACTTCCCACATTTTTTTGACAAACGACGGGCTATATCCCATTCCGCGAAATCCATGAACACATAATAAATGATGACCTCGCAGCCTTAGCGGCTTCATTGCTTTTCTCCTCCCCTTTTCTATTAGTTCCATCTTACTCAAAGAAGCTCGATTCTACAACTAAAAAAGGAAGCAACGTTGACGGTGGATACATCACCATGGCATTCTTAAAATATACAACACGAATCAGAAAGGAACTGCCAACGATGAAAATGACAAAAGAGGAAGTTGCCCATATATTGTCCATTCTCCTTCATGAATTGACCGCCCATTGGACGAAAGAAAAAGTTCATTCCGATGTGCTTGAAATCATTATGAAATTACGAATTCAAGCAGCGGATGAGAATGAATATATGCATGGATTGCTCGCCAATGTAGCATTCGCAACAGAATCGTCGCATGCTTTACAACAAGTGCTTGGAACCATGCTTGAGGAGCAATCATTTCTTTCTGCCAGAGAAATGGAGGAAATGATGAACGAAGCGCAAGCGCGAATTCGCGAGCATATATCCGAACTTATTTCCCGCTATAAAGCGCATTTCGAACAAATTGATGATACAATCGAGCGCAAAAAGCAGCTAGAACGCTCTTATTGTGCGCTTTTAATCGTCAATCGTGTCAAAACAGACTTTCTGTTTCAATTTATTCACGAACAAAATCAAAACGTCGCAAAACAACTTTTTGCGGCAAATCCAAGCGATGTGCTCGAAGCGTTCCATCATTTAAGCAGCGTATATGCTAGCCAATGGATAGAAGGACTCGAGCTGCACTACTAGATTCATCATTTTTATTTTTATAAAATTTTAAATAAATCAAAATTTGTTTTGACAAAATTGTGACAAAATGATAACTTAATTACTGGGAGAAATTTTTCACTTCATTATATTGAATGCGCTTTCTTGTAAGCGCATATAAAAAATATATAAGGGGGAAACTTGGATGATTTACGCTCAACCTGGGCAGCCTGGTTCACTGATCACGTTCAAAAAACGCTATGAAAATTTCATTGGTGGCAAATGGGTTCCACCGGTCGATGGAGAGTATTTTGAAAATATTTCCCCTGTGACAGGGCAAGCTTACTGCGAAGTGCCGCGCTCCCGAGCAGCTGATATCGAACTTGCGTTGGATGCTGCTCATGCTGCAAAAGATGCATGGGGCCGTACTTCCCCTGCCGAACGCGCGCGAATCCTCAACAAAATTGCTGACCGTATGGAAGAAAACTTGGAAATGCTCGCTGTTGCAGAAACATGGGAAAACGGCAAGCCGATTCGCGAAACGTTGAATGCCGACATTCCGCTTGCGATCGACCATTTCCGCTATTTCGCCGGTTGCATCCGTGCGGAAGAAGGCACTTTATCCGAAATCGATCACGATACGGTCGCCTATCACTTTAAAGAGCCTCTTGGGGTTGTCGGACAAATCATCCCTTGGAACTTCCCGCTTTTAATGGCAGCATGGAAACTCGCTCCAGCGTTAGCAGCTGGAAACTGCGTTGTCTTAAAACCTGCAGAGCAAACACCGACATCGATCCTTGTTTTAATGGAGTTAATTCAAGACATCCTTCCTCCAGGTGTTGTCAACGTTGTGAACGGATTCGGAGTGGAAGCTGGAAAACCGCTTGCTTCAAGCAGCCGCATCGCTAAAATTGCTTTCACTGGCGAAACGACAACAGGACGTCTAATCATGCAATACGCATCGCAAAACATTATTCCAGTCACATTGGAGCTTGGAGGAAAATCGCCAAACATCTTCTTCGAAGACGTGGCGGCAAAAGATGATGAATTTTTCGATAAAGCGATCGAAGGCTTTACGTTGTTTGCTTTAAACCAAGGCGAAATATGTACATGCCCTTCCCGCGCTCTCATTCATGAATCCATTTACGACAAATTTATGGAGCGCGCATTAGAACGTGTAAAACAAATTAAACAAGGCAATCCGCTCGATACGGAAACGATGATCGGCGCACAAGCATCTTCGGAACAATTAGAAAAAATATTATCGTACATTGATATCGGCAAACAAGAAGGCGCCGAATTGCTTGCCGGCGGGGAACGTAATATCCTAGAAGGCGACTTAAAAGACGGATATTACGTAAAACCGACCGTCTTTAAAGGCCACAATAAAATGCGCATTTTCCAAGAAGAAATTTTCGGACCAGTCGTTGCAGTCACTACATTTAAAGACATGGACGAAGCATTAGAGATCGCCAATGACACATTGTATGGCTTAGGTGCAGGCGTATGGACGCGCGACATTAATACCGCTTATCGCGTTGGCCGCGGCATTCAAGCAGGACGCGTCTGGACAAACTGCTACCACATGTATCCTGCACACGCAGCATTCGGAGGCTATAAGCAATCCGGATTCGGCCGCGAAACACATAAAATGATGCTTGAACATTATCAACAAACGAAAAACTTGCTTGTCAGCTATTCACCGAAAAAACTAGGACTCTTCTAATTTTTAGGCAGCGTGTCATTCACGCTGCCTTTCCTGCCATCCATCTTTTTTATTTTAGGAGGGAGATTGCGATGAGTAATCAGCCAAAAGTAATCGCGACAGAGGCCGCTTTGGAGCTGATTGAAAAGTTAAAAGCAAAACACGGACCGTTAATGTTTCATCAATCCGGCGGGTGTTGCGATGGAAGTTCACCGATGTGCTACCCGCAAGGCGAGCTGATCGTCGGCGATTCCGATGTATTGCTTGGCGAAATCGGCGGCTGTCCGTTTTACATTTCGAAAGCGCAATACGAATATTGGAAACATACGCAGCTCATTATCGACGTCGTTCCGGGGCGCGGCGGCATGTTTTCGTTAGAAGGTCCAGAAGGCGTCCGTTTTCACACACGCTCAAAAGTGTTTGACAGTTGATCACCGCTTCGTAAATAAAGCGACAAAACGCACCAGCACACCGTCAACAACACCACATTTTCCTTCTTAGCAAAAAACCTCCCACTAACCGTTACCCATCGCTTCCACAAAAAGAAACTGCCGCGGAGGTTTAGCTCTGCGGCAGTTTTTCCTTTTCGGCCATTTCTTGCAACTGTTGTCTATCAGATAGCTTGATATTCTTCAACCCAAATACGAGCACTGTTCCACCAATGACAAAAACAAGCCCGAATAGGAAAACCGAATGAAGCGAATCCACGAGCGACTGTTTTAAAATCGGCACAAATGTTTCTCTCATTTGCGGCGGTATTTTCTCTAAGGCCTCCGGGCTAAGCAAAATCGAATAAAGCCCTTGCGGATCATCATGAATCATATGGGCAAACCGGTCCACCATTCCTTTTGCTTGCACCGGAAGCGACTGAAGCATTGGCATGAGGCGGTCGTCAAGCAGCTGGCTCGATCGATGGTTCATAATCGCCCCTAAAATCGTCATTCCGAACGTCCCGCCGATCGAACGGAAAAATTGGCTTGAGGAAGTGACGACGCCAAGCTCAGACTTTGGAAAACTCTCTTGCAAAGCGAGCGTTAAAATCGGCATCACTAACCCCATTCCCAGTCCTAAAATGATCATATACAACGTGGCCGTCCATTTGGACGTATCCACATCCATCGTGCTTAATAAACCGAACCCTGCCGCCATAATGGCCATACCGATCATCAGCTGCGGTTTTACGCCGATTTTATAAACGATTCGGCCGCCAATGACGCTTCCGATAATCATCGTAATCATCATCGGCGTCATAATCGTGCCAGACTGGGTGGCGCTTACTCCGACCACTCCTTGCATAAAAAACGGAACGAACATAACCGCGCCAAACATGCCGACACTCATTAAAAAGCCAATTCCATTTAATACGGTAAACGTGCGGTGTTTAAATAAATGCATCGGCAAAATCGGTTCTTCCGCTTTCCTCTCTACAAATACAAACAGCGTTAAAAAGACAAGCGCCGCCGCAAACAAGGCAATGATCTGCCATGATGTCCATTCATACTTATCCCCGCCAAACGTTAACGCTAAAAGCAGGCTAACCACGCCGACAACCATCGTAAACATCCCGGCAAGATCAAATTTCACTGGCCCCTCGGTTTTATATTTGCTCAATCCCATCGCAATAAAAATGGTTGCTAAAATCCCGACAGGAAGATTAATGTAAAATACCCAGCGCCAATTTAAATGGTCGACGATAAAACCGCCAACTTGCGGGCCGATGACGGAGGCAAGGCCGTATAATCCACCGAAAACCCCTTGCCATTTCGCACGTTCTTTTCCCGTAAACACATCCCCGATGACGATCATTGCCATCGGCATCATAATTCCCCCGCCGATTCCTTGCAGTCCGCGGTAAATAATGAGCTCTGTCATATTATCCGCCATGCCGCAAAGGGCGGAGCCAACCATAAAAATGACGAGTCCTGTCACATAAATGACTCGTCTGCCTAATAAATCCGCAAGTTTTCCGGCAATCGGCACGATCGTGGTCGATGTCAACATATAAGCGGTCGTCAGCCATATCATTAAACTTAATCCGCCAAGCTCTCCAACGATGCGCGGCATCGCCGTTCCGACAACCGTTCCTTCCAATGCTCCAAAAAACATGGCAATCATAAGGCCAGTAATTAATATCGTTCGATGTCGAATGGTGCTTGACTGCATTTCTAATTCATTTCCTTTTTCCATTTTCGTCTCTCCCATCTATTCGCTGTCATATATTGTTGGATAACTTCTGTCAACGATGCTAAATCATCAGCTAATAGCGGAATATGTTGATTTTCGATATATAATAAAATTCCTTTCACCACATATTTCCTTGGTGCCGACTCTTCATTCATTAACTCTGCTTCTAACGCATCAAGCGCGTCATGAAGTTCGTGCTGTATTTTTTTATCGAGTGAAAACGATAAAATCTTTTTTTGCATATGGGCAATGTGGGCGCTGATCTTTTCTCGCAATACACGGCGTTCTTTTTCTTCTATTTCCATCAACGGCTTTAACATTTCTTTGTTTAAAATCGGCGATTCTTCATGCGAAAAACTCGCAATGATCGCATCCAAACGCCGTACGAGAAAACGCGCTAATTCTTCGGCATGAAACTTATTTGCCTGCAAAATGAAACAAAATATATATTGCCGAATCATGCCGTTTAACATCGTCGCCACATCAAGCACGTACCGCTCTACCTCTGTTCCGTATACTTCGATGAGACGGTCGCAATACCAAGAAAAGATGTTAGCATACTGCTTCAATAAATAATGGTGAATATCGTGGCTAATTTTTGGAAGCTGTTCGTTCATCATCATTTGCAAAAAGTCTTTATGCTCATGCATATTCGCAAAATGTGCGGCGATTTGCTGAATAAACCGCTCTTTTTCTGAACTGCTATCCTGTGAAATGGCGGTGATGTTTGCCATCATTTTTTCAAAATAGTGCCGTATGATAGCGAGCATTAAGTCTTCTTTTGACGAAAAGTGATGATAAAACGCTCCTTTCGAAATCCCCCACGCATCAACGATATCTTGAATCGATGTCGAATGGTATCCTTTTTCAGCAAACAATTTCATCGCTGTTTCGATAAATTGCACTCTCCGGCCTGCTGTCATGCCCGTCATCTCCTATAAAGAGGAACTTTTCGAAATACCTGGCTCGATGCATTGCCGATACGATGGCAATGAGATGCGAGGTTTCGCAATTTCCGCACGCACGCCGCGCTGCCGAAGCCATTGAACAATTCGTTGATAATTCGTTTCCTTTTTCATTGGACTTCGCTCCTAACGATAATATGACTAGACAGTCAAAAATATTATAAAACAGCGGTATATATTTATCAACTTATTTTATAACATGATTCTATATAAATTATGACCCATCAGTCACAGAAATTAAAAAGAGCTCCTGTTGTACACAAACGTTAAGTAGATCATCGGCCAACGCCTGCTTGGCGATGGCAAAAAACATTTCTTGTGCCTTATAATTCCGTGTTATAATTTATAAAAGGGGTCATTGTATTGTGCATATCATTTACGATTATAGTTTGCCCTTATACCATGGCACGATCCATTTATATGCTGATATCATTATGAAACATGGTATAAGAATATTTCCTAGACGCAAAGGCAGTACAGATTTTGGATCGGGTTTTTATTTGACTGCGAATTTTGCTCAAGCTAAAGAATGGGCAAAACGTAGAACGGAAAGACCTATTCCTGTTCAGCCAATGCTCGAGTTATCTGGAATTACGATTCGTGATTTTCTTGGAATGAAAAAGACCTTTGAACCGACTGTACTCAAGTTTGAGATTACAAATACAGAGAATTGGATAAAATTAGAACATAAAATTTTTAATCATGATCATGATGATTGGAAACAGTTTGTATGGATGATGAGACAAGGAAATCTCCCTTTGCCGCAATATGATTGGATTTACGGACCAGTAGCAGATGGCGGTTTGCAATCCACAGATTATCATGATATACGTGCGTATCAAAATAAAAACCAGTTAGCGGTTTTGACGTATAAGGCAGTGCAATATCTAACGATTTCGGAGGTGATTACATGCCTGTAGCCGATAACGCAAAACTTCAAAAAGAGATTGATGTAATGGTTCAGCACATCATTCGTGAACTAATGACCGAATTCGGAAAGAGTAAAACAGAAGCCATTCATTTAGTCGAACAATCCAATGTAAAAAAATTGTTAATGCAAGACCCAGCAGGATTTCATGACTCCCCTTATCATTGGGCCTTAAGCATACTGACCGACCAAGATGATGTAGAAGCTTTGGAAAAACATTTATACCATTAGAAGTAGGTCCCTACTTCTTTTTTATTTTGGCTAAAAATATAAAAAGACCGCCTGTTTGAACAAGCGGTCAGTGGATCATTGTGCAAGCGCCTGTTCGGCGAGGGCAAGCGCCCCGCAGATGCCAGCATTATCGCCGAGTCCCGGAAGCACAATATATTGATCAATATCGCGCAAAATCGCTTCTTGCTGAATGTACCCGTTCAACAGCTCCTGAACGTTGCGGCGGATTTTTGGCAACAGCTGTTTTTGCTTCATGACACCGCCGCCGATAATGACTTTCTCCGGCGATAAAATTAAGATGTAGTTGGCAATCGCCTGCGCTAAATAAAATGCTTCTAACTCCCATACTTCCGAGCGATCAGCCAGCTCCGCGCCTTTTTTCCCCCAGCGCTTTTCAATCGCCGGTCCGGACGCCATTCCTTCTAAACAATCTCCATGATATGGACAAACACCGGCAAATGTGTCTTCCGGATGACGGCGGATGAGAATATGCCCCATTTCCGGATGCATAAGACCATGGAGCAGGTTCCCTTCGACAATCGCCCCGACGCCGATTCCGGTTCCAACCGTAATATAAATGCAGCTTCGCACCCCTTTTGCGGCACCCCAGCGCCGTTCACCGAGCGCTGCCGCATTCACATCCGTGTCAAATCCGATCGGCACTTGAAAATGCCGCTTCATTTCACCGACAAAATTAAAATTCACCCATTTTTGTTTCGGCGTGCTTGTAATATAGCCATATGTCGCACTATCGGGATGCAAATCAATCGGACCAAAGGAACCGATGCCGATCGCCTCTAATTCATATCGGCTAAAAAAATCGACGACATGGCGCATCGTTTCTTCCGGCGTCGTCGTTGGAAATGTCACTCTTTCTTTTATATTTCCGTCACGATCCCCGACAGCGCATACAAATTTCGTTCCACCTGCTTCAATCGCCCCAAGATACACGCACTTCTCCCCGCTTTCATCTCTATGATTTCCGATTTTATTGTACCATAAGGCGTTAAGACAGTGATAAAACCCGCTGAAAATTAGCGGGTGAGTTTTTGCACGATTGGAGGTCGACGACAAACCGATCGCTACATAGGAAGTTCTTGCTGGTGGATGTTTTTGCATGATCGAAATAGTTCTTCTCCCTGCGAGCTCCTAAAAGATCTTCCACAAACATTTTTCCCGCATGCATGATTATCCTTTCACCGAACCAGCTAACAACCCCCGGACGAAGTATTTGCCGAGAAACATATATACCAGCAATGTCGGCAAAGCGGCTAGCAGCGCCCCTGCCATTTGCACGTTCCATTGCACGATTTGGCTTCCGGATAAGTTTTGCAAAGCGACCATAATTGGCTGCTGGGAAGACGTTGTGATCGTTACCGCAAACAAAAATTCGTTCCATATGTTTGTGAACTGCCAAATCGCTACAACGACAAACCCGGTAATCGACAGCGGAAGCATGATATAGCGGAAAATCCGTAAAAACCCGGCTCCATCGATTTTCGCCGATTCAATCATTTCATCCGGGATTGCCGCGTAAAAATTGCGGAACATCAACGTCGTGATCGGAATGCCGTACACGACATGGACAAATACAAGCCCTGGAATCGTATTATACAAACCAATTTCCCGCAAAAACTGGATGAGCGGAATTAAAATGCTTTGATAAGGAATAAACATGCCAAACAAAATCAACGTAAAAATCGTATCCGCCCCTTTGAATTTCCACTTCGATAATACGTAGCCATTCAATGCTCCTAACAGCGCCGAGAGCAATGTTGCAGGAACAACGAGATAAATAGAGTTCAAAAAATTTGGCGCCAATTTCTCAAACGCGGTCTGATAACTGCTCCAATCAAAGGCAGTCGGAAGCTTCCACATATCAGAAAGCGTCACTTCATCGAGCGGCTTGACGCTTGTCACGAGCATCACATAGACCGGCATTAAGAAAAATAAGCTCATCAGGATGCAAATGATATACAAAACTGCCCGTGACCATGTCCGTTGTTTCATCATGATTCACCCTTTCGGCTTGAAATCAAATATGGAACGATAAAAATAGCCACAGAAAGCAGCATAATGATCGCGATCGCCGCTCCGTTTGCGTAGTAGTTGCCGCGGAACGTCGTTTCAAACATATATACTCCCGGCACGTCTGTGACAAAGTTTGCTCCAGGGCCAGTCATCGCGTAAATCAGGTCAAAGATTTTCAGCGAAATGTGGGCCATAATGATGATGACACTGACCGTAATCGGCCGTAACATCGGGATAATAATTTTACGATAAATTTGGAACTCCGTGGCGCCATCCATGCGCGCCGCTTCCCGCACTTCTTCCGGAACCGCTCTTAATCCTGCCAAATACATCGCGACCGCAAATCCCGTCATTTGCCATACAGCGGCAATCACCACCGCCACGATCGCCACCGGCACGCCAAACTCAATTTTCCCTAAGTGGAAACTTCCTAAAATCGTTGTATCTGTATACCACTTCGAGTCCAATCCAAATTTTTTTAAAAACAAGTTGACCCCTGTTGACGGGTTTAATAGCCATTGCCAAACAACCCCTGTTACGACAAACGATAACGCCATTGGGAAAAAGAAAATGTTACGGAAAATCGATTCGCCGCGCAATTTTTGATCCAACAAAATCGCCAACAATTGTCCAAGCACAATCACGATACCGATGAACAAGACCGTAAAGACAAGTGTATTCCGCAAATCGGCTTGAAAACGGAAATCATGAAATAAATAGATATAGTTTTTCAGTCCTGCAAACGACAAGTCAGGTACAAGGGAATTCCAATTGCTGAGAGAAACATATCCCGTCCAGCCGATAAATCCATACACGAAAATCAAAATAAGCACAACCGATGGCGATAGAAATGCAAGTGCAAGCCAATGGTCTACCGTCCATTTCCGCTTTTTTTGCGACTTTGGAACGACTGTCACGCTTCGTTCCGATACTGCCTTTGCTGTTTCCATATTCCATCCCTCCTGTCGTAACAAGAAAAGGGGAAGAGAATGGTTCCCGTCCCCTTTTCTTCTCTATTTCTTCAATTCTGACGAAGCCGATACAAGTGTATCAATAAACGTTTTCGCATCTTTTTGCGTCACGAAAATATTGACTGCTTGGTTGACTTTTGTCACAAATCCTTCCGGCGCTGCGGATCCATGCGCTAAGCTTGGCGCAAGTTCTGCTGTTTTAAAATCTTGAATTGTTTGTTTTCCATATTCGTCATATTTGGACAGATCCGCATCAATACGAGCTGGGATCGAGCCTTTCAGAGGGTTAAACGTATCTTGTCCCTCCACGGAACCAAGCACCGATAAAAATTTCTTCACATCTTCTGGATTTTTCACGCCTTTTGGCAAGCCAAACGTATCGGTGATCACCATAAATTTGCCTTCTGTATTCGGAGTTGGCACATAACCGAAGTCTTCATTGACTTTTAATTTCAAATCGTTCACAAAATAACCTTTGACCCAATCTCCCATAATGTTCATGGCCGCTTCGCCTTTTCCGACCAACTGAGCGGCATCTTGCCAGTTGCGGGAACTGTGGTCTTCGTTGACGTAATTCAACATTTTCTTAAACGTGTTGACCGCTTCTTTTACTTTTGGATCGTCAAACGATAATTCTCCTGTCCAAAGCTTTTTGTAATCTTCTGTCCCTAACGTGCCTAGTAAAACCGTTTCAAAAATATGCGTTGCCGTCCAAGGTTCTTTGTCCCCCAACGCAAGCGGAGTAATGCCTTTCGCTTTCAGCTTTTCGGCAACTTGGAAAAATTCATCAAACGTTTTTGGCGGCTGGAGGCCATTTTCGGCAAAGATTTTTTTGTTATACCAAAGCACATTGCCGCGGTGAATATTCACAGGAACGGAATAAATTTTCCCGTCTTTGCTGACCATGTCGATCAATGATTTTGGAAACTTATCCATCCAACCTTCTTTTTCATACAAATCGTTGAGCGGTTCCATTTTACCGGCAGCTACCCATCCTTCATTCAACTCAGCGCCGCCGTGCACTTGGAATGTCGCAGGAGGATCGTTTCCTTGCATGCGGCTTGCCAACACCGCTTTCGCATTCGTTCCGGCACCGCCTGCTACTGCGGCATTTTCTACTGGTATATCTGGATATTTTTCTTGAAACAATTTAATTAACGCTTTTAATCCATCTTCTTCTCCGGCGCCAGTCCACCAGCTGAATATTTCAAGCTTTTCGTGTCCTTTGCTTCCGCCTTGATCCTCTTTATTGTTATTGTTGGATGCGGAATTGGAATCGGAATTACAGCCAGCTAACGCCAAGCTGAACGTTAATGCTAAGGACAACCATAATCCTTTTTTCTTCACGTTTCCTCCCCCTTTTCTTTATCATGAAAACCCTTTCAATAATGAATGTAACATGTTTTTTCATCATTTCAGCCAACAAATCTCTGCACTTTTTTGCGATCTTCTTCACTTTTTTGTCCATAGATAAAAAGCTCCTCATCACCATCAAGTGGCGAAGTGGAGCTTTTTCCGATATTCGGTAGGAGACATTCCGGTATGTTTTTTAAAAACGCGGCTAAAATAGTTCGGATCATTGTAGCCGACAAGAAAACAAATTTCTTTTAGACTTTTATTTGGATCTGCCATTTCCTTTTTCGCGCGCGCGATGCGCACTTCGGTTACGTAGTCAATAAACGTCATTCCGAAGCGGTCTTTAAATAGTTTGCTAAAATAGTATGGGCTGATGCCGACATATTCCGCCACTTCTTCGAGTGTCAGCGGATGATGGTAATGCTCGTCAATATAATCTTTCGCCTTGCCAATCTTTCCATTTGCCTGCTGATGCCGCCATGCTTGTATATAATGTACCATGTGCTGAAGCTGCTCTGTTGCTGTTCTTTTCAATTTCTCCAAGGAACTGCACGAATGAAAAGTGGTGGTCCGCTCATACGAAATACCGAAATCGGTTAACATGCGCCCAAGCAAAATAAACGTTTCCTCCATTTTCTGTTTCACTACATGAAACGGATGATGAACAGCCATCTCTTCGATATAAGATAAACATTGTGTTAATGCTTGTTGGAAATCACCTTCACGCACCACATCAAACAGTCGTTTTTCTCTTTCCGTTTGATCGATGGCCGCCGATGCGAGCACCGCTTTCTTCGGCAGAAAACCGCTCTTTGCCTTTTTTTGCGATGCATAATATTGTACAGCAGCGAGCGCTTCATAATAGGAACGGCGCAATCCCTCTAGCTGGGATGCCGGAGAACCAAGACCGATATAAAGTGTTTCTTCATATTGTTTTTCAAACTGTTGAACAAGGTCATGGGCAAGGGATTGTATCATTGGCTTCCATGTTTTCTCGGGAATATCCGTAAAAAACAAAATCGGCATTTGTCCATCGATGATTCTTCCAATGACGTAATATGTCGCCGCCTTTTCTAAAAGCACCTGTTCTACCCACTGTTTCCATACCTCTTTTTTTCCGCCGCTAGGAAATTGAATCACCATAAACATTCCCGAGTCAATGGAGAATGGAAACAGCGTCTCCCATTGTTTCCATTCCTCTGAAGAAACTTCTTCGAGCATCAGCACTGATAACCATTCTTTTTCTACAAGCTTTTGCAATTGGTGCACTCGTTGTTGCAATTCCTTGTTTTCTTCTTCTTTCTTCCGCTCTTCCATTAATTCGTCATACACTCGCCTTAGCGCGCTAATCACTTCTTCCTTTCGGCTCGGTTTTAATAAATACTCCTTTACCCCTTGCCTCATTGCTTGTTTTGCGTAGTCAAACGTATCAAACGCGGATACGATAATAAACTTCATGTCAGGGTGATTTCGGCGAATAAGCTCAATCGCTTCCAGCCCGTCGATTCCAGGCATTTTAATATCAATCAACATAACGTCTGGATTATATTCGTCGGCGACCTCCACCGCCTCGCGTCCATTGGCAGCTTCCGCGACTACTTCCATATTCGGAAGATGGTCGCGAATCATTTTTTGCAATGCTTTTCTCTCCAACGCTTCATCATCCACAACGGCAATTTTCATTCGCTTCCACCCCCTTTTGTCATTGGCAAAAGCAGACGAACCGTTGTTCCTTCCCCAACCGTTGACTCAATCTCCATCACATCTTGTATCCCATAAAAAAGCTGAAGCCGGCGAATGACGTTGCGTATACCGATGCTGGTGGAGTGTCCGCGTTTTTTTCCATTCGAAGCAGAGCCGTCTTCTTGTCCCTTTATAAAAGCCATTAATTTTTCTTTCGTTTCTTCGCTCATCCCGACGCCGTTGTCCCTTACTTCGATGATGACGCGTTTGTTCCTTTTTTCTACTTTTAACGAAATCTCCGCTCCTTTTTCATAAGATTCGATTCCGTGGATAAAGGCATTTTCAATAAGCGGCTGCAAGGTTAGAGGCGGAATGGGCAATGGCAAACATTGTTTATCGACATCCATCGAAAATTTAATTCGGTCAAAAAAGCGTGTCTGTTGGATAAAAAAGTATTCCCTTGCGATATGGACTTCATCTGCTAATGTTACCGTACGCTGCAAATCTCCTAAATTATATCGTAAAATAGCGGCAATCGCTTCAATCAGCCGCGATGTTTGGTTTGCCTCTTCTAGATACGCCATTTTTGCAACAACGTTTAACGTGTTAAATAAAAAGTGAGGATTGATTTGGCTTTGCAAACTTTTTAACTCTAATTCTTTTACAAGCTGATCGAGTTCGGACTTTTTCTTCATTTCCTCGATCAGCCGCTTTAGATTGCGGCGCATATCGTTAAATGTATGGGTTAATAACTTTAATTCATCATTGGTTGTGCTAATGACATCGGGACCATCCAACTTCCCGCTTGCAATTTCCCGAGCGGCACGCGAAAGACGCGCGATCGGCTTGGTGATGCCTCCGGAAAACCATACTGCTAAAAGAACGCCAAGCAAAAGCGTCGTCATGAACAATCCGATCCCCATGTAGCGGAAATAGCGATTCCGCTCTTCCACTTCATTATAAAAGCGTTGATAAGTCGTTAATTCATTGTTAATCAAGGAAAGGGTCGTCTCTTGAATAAACGAAGAAATCTTCATCGCTTCGTGAAGGTGGGAAGAGTATAAGCTAATATTGCCTGCTTGAAAATGATAGACGGTCAATGCCCCTTCCTCTAGTAAACTTTCAATCATATGTTCATAATTTTCCACTAAAAGCGCATTTTTTCGGTTGGAAAACATTTCTCCAACTTGTTTGCGGTTTTCTTGCAGCCAGCGGTATTGGCGGTTATATTCTCGCAAATATCGTTCATCTTTTTCTGTAAGATAAGCATTCAACTGTTCTACTAATTGATTCGTACGTTGAGAAATTTCATTCAACAGCAAAAGCCGGCGCATGCTGTAGTCGTACTCATTCACAATATCTTCGCTGCTGTTGTATAAAAAGAAGACAATGCCATTGAGCAACAGGATAAAAATACTAAAATACAACAATAGTTTTGTCCGAATTTTAATCATGTTTCACCTCGTAGTTGCGAGCCGGACGCAGCGGCAAATCTTGCTTGCGGATAACCTTTGTTTCCGTATTCGTAACAGACGGAACATCATTTCCTTTGATAATATCCACCATCGCTTTCACCGCTCGGTATCCCATCTCATAAGGTTCTTGCACCACTGTTGCATGAATTGTTCCTTTTTGCAAATAATGAATCGTCTCTGGCAGCGTATCAAATCCGATAATATAGGTTTCCTTTTCTCGGTGAAATTGTTCAATGACCTTTGCTATTCCGATGGCATCGAGCGCGCTTGTGCCATAAAACGCGTTCACCTCAGGATGCTTTTTTAAAATGCTGTACGCTTTTTCGGCTGCTTGTATGCGCGTAATATTCGACTCTTCTACAGCAATGATGCGAATCCCTTTTTCTTTCTTCACCGCATCTTTAAAACCTTGAACCCGCAGTTTCTGATGAGAGGCGGTGAGACTTCCTGTAATAATCGCGACATTGGCCTTTCCGCGCATATCTTCCGCTAGTGCTCTACCGGCAATAAAACCGGCGTAATAGTTGTCCGTGCCGATATAAGCCGTTCGCTTGCTTGTTGGCGCATCGGTATCGACCGTCACAACCGGAATATTTTTTTCAATAATGCGGTTAATCATTGGCGTAAACTCTTTTTCCGTCAATCCTTGTGTCATAATTCCATCTACTTTGGAGGCGGCCGCTTTTTCAAGAATACGAATATGTTCATCAATGTTGGCCTGCCGCGGTCCAACATATTCGAGATGGACCCCTGTCTCTTTTGCCGCCGCTTTCGCTCCTTTTTCCACTAAGCGCCAATAATCATTATCGAGCTCCTCCGGAACGAGGACAAAATGATACGCATTATTTTCGTGTTCATTAATTTCTCTTTCGCCTGGCTGATGATAGGCATATACTTTCCACGCACAATAGATTGTAAAGGAAGCGCTTGCAACAAGCGCCACAATGCTGCTGGCATAAATGATCCACTTCCATCGTTTCCGCATGGGCGACCCCCTATTTTGACAAAAACATGTATGATACGACTTTATTGTACATATTTTTCCCGCACTCCGTCTAACGAAAAAAGAAAGGATGGCTCGAAAAGATCGCTTTTAACGCCCTTTTGAGCCAACCTCTAGTAAAGACTAGTTATTTATCGTTGTTGCTTGCTTTCGGAAAAATTGCCTTCGCATGGTATAATGATGAATAACATTCTTCTCACCGATTCGCTCAATAATACAGCTGGGGTGTTGATATGTTTACGCCTGAACAAATCGCCAATTTTTCCGAACTAGACTATATGATTTATAACTATGTCACCAAACACGCCAATGAAGTGGTATATATGCGCATCCGTGAACTCGCTGAAGCGGTGCACGTTTCGCCGCCGACGATTTTGCGCTTTTGTAAAAAGGTCGGCTGTGACGGCTTTTCCGAGTTCAAAACGAAACTAAAACTGTACTTGCAACAAAACCAACGTTCATTTGTCACCAACGCACAGGAAACGTTAGCCGAATTTTTTGAACGGACATTAAAAACCGATTACCAACAAACGATTCGCGAAGCGGCAGCCGCTATCGCTGGCGCCGATCATGTCATCTTCGTCGGTTCCGGCAGCTCCGGCATTTTAGCGGAATACGGCTCCCGCTATTTTTCGGCTTTTAAAAAGTTTTCCGTTTATATTAAAGACCCGTTTTTTCCAATTTACGGCCACTATTTCAACAATTGTGTATCGATTGCATTATCCGTATCAGGCGAAACGTCCTATACATTATCCCAAGTGCATCGGCTAAAGGAAAAAGGCAGCACCATTATCAGCATCACCAACCGCAAACATTGCTCACTAGCAAAAATATCGGATTACAACTTAACGTATTACGTCAATACAGAGTTTATCGAACAAACAAACGTAACCACACAAATCCCCGTCATTTATTTGTTGGAAAGCTTGGCCAAAGAAATGTATCGTCTAATGAACTAGTTTGTTTGAAACTATTACAGCTGTTCCCCATTAGAAGCGATCACTTGTTTATACCAATAAAAGCTTTTCTTTTTAATGCGGCGTAAATCTTTTTCCGACTCGTCGTCACGGTTCACATACACAAAACCGTACCGCTTTTGATAACCATTCAACCAGCTGAGAAGGTCAGTAAACGACCATGTACAATAGCCAATCACTTTCACACCGTCGGTAATCGCCCGCTGGATTTCTTGAATATGGCGGCGTAGATAGTCAATGCGGTAATCATCGTTGACGATATCGCCTTCTTCGAGCTTGTCAAACTCACCGAGGCCGTTTTCGGTAATGAAAACAGGCAGCCCGTAGCGGTTGGCGATGCGGCGCAATCCGATGTGAAGCCCGATCGGGTCAATTTCCCAATCCCAATTCGTCGCCTCTAAATACGGGTTGCGAACGATTTTAAATAGCCCAGGAATTCCGCTTTCCGTCGACGTCCCTTTCTTTCCGGTCGTGTTCATCACTCCTTCGCCAACGCCGTCAAGCGGATTGTATTGGACCGTTTGTGATCGATAATAGTTGACGCCCATAAAATCCGGTCTCCCTGCTTTCAATAATTCCATATCGCCGGCTTGTATCGTTGGCGCCAACCCATGTTGTTCAAGATAGTTCCAAGCGGTTTGCGGATACGTGCCCCAAGCGTACACGTCCATCCACCAATGGTTTTGGAATTCTTCTGCATTTTCCCATGCCAGCACATTTTCCGGACGGCAATCGTATGGATACATCGGCGAGTAGGCGAAGCTTGGACCAATTTTGCCGTCTGGCACATAATGGCGAAACGCTTGAATTACTTTGGCGTTTGCTAGGTTGGCAATATGGTTCGCCTCATACATCCGTTTCATATCTTTGACTCCCGGCGGATGCAACCCTAACCGATAGCCGAATGTGATGAAAAGATTTTGTTCATTGAGCGTCACCCAATATTTCACGCGGTCGCCAAAACGTTGAAATAACGTTACCGCATAGTTGTGAAAATCATCGATAATTTGCCGCGACTCCCACGCTCCATACTCATCCATTAACGCTTGCGGGACATCCCAATGATACAACGTGATAATCGGTTCAATGTTGTGTGCTAACAGTTCATTGATCAGATTGTCGTAAAACTGCAATCCTTTTTCATTGATTTTCCCTTTCCCATTTGGGAAAATGCGGCTCCATGCGACAGAAAAGCGATATGCCTTTAGCCCCATTTCTGCCATTAACGCCACATCTTCTTTATAGCGGTGGTAATGATCAACAGCGACATCACCGTTCGTTCCTTTAAACGTTCTGCCTGGCTGTTTGGCAAACACATCCCAAACCGATAGCCCTTTTCCGTCTTCATTCCATGCCCCTTCGACTTGATACGCTGCCGAAGCAGATCCCCATAAAAAGCCGTCGGGGAATGGGCGTAATTGTCGATGTTCCATCTCTTGCTCCTCCTTTTCTTCATCCTTCCCTACTAAAATAAACGCGTTTCCCATTAAAAAGTAAATAGATCGACGAAATTCAGTAATGCACACAACACGAAAATAATTTGTTTCATATAGGTAACAGGCCGTTACTTTATTTTCCCTGCCAACAGACAAAAAAATTCCCCGCTATAAGCCAATGAGCGGGGCAAAAGCATGATCATTATAAGAAAATTTTCCCCGGATTCATAATGCCGTTCGGATCAAACAGCTGCTTAATCCCTTTCATAAACGGAACGGAATCACGATGTTCTTCGTATAAAAACTGCCGCTTTCCGATGCCGATGCCGTGCTCGCCCGTGCACGTGCCGCCATGCGATAAGGCGTAGCGGACGATGCGGGCGTTCACTTCTTCGACGCGCTTTACTTCTTCCTTATCCGCCGGATCAAAAGCAAGAATGGTATGGTAGTTGCCGTCGCCGACATGGCCGAGAATCGCGGCCGTCATGCCATATTCATCGACAAGCTTCCGCGTTTCGGCAATCGCTGCCGGCATTTTGGAAATCGGCACACACACATCGGTCGATAACATCACTTTTCCTGGATATGCCGCTTGAATGGCAAATGCCGCGTGATGCCGTGCTTCCCACAATTTGGCGCGCGCGACAGAATCCTCTTCCATTTCAAACGAAACCGCGTTTTCCGCAACACACAACTCTTTGACAAGCTCTGTTCCGTCTTTTACGCTCGACGCGCTGCCGCTTAGTTCAATAAATAGCGTCGGCGCCGCTGGATAGTCTGTCTGTTTGTATTGATTGACCGCTTGAATCGTTTGCTCATCCACAAGCTCTATTTTCCCCGGAGACACGCCCGCTTTTAAAATTGACGCTGCGGCCTGCGCTGCCTCCGCCAACGTAGGAAAGCTTACTTTAATCGCATTCGTCGCTTCCGGAATGCCCTGAAGACGGACAATAATCTTCGTAAATACACCCAGCGTTCCTTCCGAACCGACAAACAGCCCCGTTAAGTCATAACCTGCCGACGATTTCACCGCCATTCCGCCGGTATGAACGATTTTCCCATCGGCGAGCACGACTTCCAAGCCTAGCACTTGATCGCGCATGACGCCGTATTTGACGCTGTTTGTACCACTGGCGTTCGTTGACGCCATCCCGCCGATCGTTGCGTCCGCTCCCGGATCAACCGGGAAAAACAGTCCATGTTTTTTCAATGCCTGATTCAGCTGCATCCGCGTTACCCCTGGCTCGACGATGGCCAAAAAATCGTCGGGACGAATGTCAATAATATTATTCATCATCGTAAGGTTGAGTGTGATGCCGCCTTGAACAGGAATAATATGTCCTTCTAGACTGGTTCCTGCTCCAAATGGAGTAACCGGTATGCGCCGCTCATTCGCATAAGACAACACCGCGCTCACTTCCGCCGCCGTTCTTGGAAAGACGACGACATCCGGCTTTCTCGGTTCGTGATAGGCCATCCCTTTGCTATGCTGCTCAAGAACCGTTTCGTTTATCGTCACCCGTTCACGGTCACCAATCCGTTCTAATAAATCTTCATAAAGTCCCATCGCGATCCCCTTTCGTGCTTATTAATATCGCATTAACATTTGTACCCCTTCGAAAATGCGAGTGGCGTTCGGCAGCCAATCATCTTCGACCGACGGCACCGGATACGGTGTATCATAGCCGGTCACACGCACGATTGGCGCCGATAGCGTAAACAAGGCCCGTTCGCTAATCAATGCGGCAATTTCCGCGCCGAACCCGTTCGTTTTGACCGCTTCATGAACAACCATCACCCGTCCTGTCTTTTCTACCGACCCCACGATGGTATCGATATCTAATGGCTGCAGGCAGCGAAGGTCAATTACTTCCGCGTCAATTCCTTGCGACTTCATCTCTACCGCCAGTTTCGCAACAAGCGGAACGGTCGCACCCCACGAAATGATCGTCACATCTTCCCCTTCTTTGACGACACGCGCTTTTCCAAGCGGAATTTCGTACGGCTCATCCGGCACTTCCATGCGCAAGGCGCGGTATAATTTCATCGGCTCTAAAAATAAAACGGGGTCTTCATCGCGAATCGCTGAAATAAGCAGCCCTTTTGCGTCATAGGCGTTCGATGGCATGACAATCTTCAAACCAGGTGAATGCGTAAACAGCGCCTCCAGCGCATCGGAATGAAGCTCCGGCGTGCGCACTCCTCCGCCGTATGGACTTCGTACGACAAGCGGGCATGTAAACCGTCCTGCCGAGCGAAAACGAAGGCGCGCTGCCTGCGCCGCAAGCTGATCCATCGCCTGATAGACAAAGCCGAGAAACTGAATTTCCGCAATCGGGCGGAATCCGTTCACCGCCAGTCCGATCGATGTGCCGATAATGCCTGATTCGGCAAGCGGCGTATCAAATACACGGCGGTCCCCAAATTGTTCTAACAATCCATCTGTCGCGCGAAACACGCCGCCATTTTTCCCGACATCTTCTCCTAGTACGATCACGCGCTCATCGCGTTCCATTTCTTGCCATATCGCTTCATTAATCGCCTGAATCATCGTCTTTTCCGCCATGTTATTTCACCTCTTTCCCTTGCTTTCTCCTTGCTGCTTCTTGTTGCTGCTCCTGTAAAAGCTTGCTTGGCTTACCGTACACGTAGTCAAATACATCGACGATCGACCCTGTCTCCGCCGCCACCGCTTCTTCATACGCCGCCGTGACTTCGTCGTTTGCTTGCGCTACCCATGCTTCTTCTTTTTCTTCTGTCCAAAGCCCGCGTTTTTCTAACAGCACCCGCAAGCGATGAAGAGGATCTTTTTTCCTTCTCCACTGCTCCGCTTCTTCCGCGCTTCGATATTTTGTCGGGTCATCGGATGTCGTATGCGGCCCCAGTCGATACGTCAGCGCCTCAATAAGCATCGGTCCTTCGCCGTTTCGCGCCGCATCGACCGCCTCTTTCATCGTTTTGTACACGGCAAGCGCATCGTTGCCGTCGACAAGCACACCTTTCATTCCGTATGCAATCGCTTTTTGCGCGATCGTCCGGCTTGCCGTTTGCTTATGCACCGGAACGCTGATGGCGTATTGGTTGTTTTGGCAGAAAAAAATGACCGGAACTTGATAAACAGACGCAAAGTTCATCGCTTCATGGAAATCGCCTTCTGATGTCGCGCCATCGCCGAAATAACAGACGGATACTTGCTTTTCTCCTTTCAGTTTTGCTGCCCATGCGCACCCTGTCGCATGAAGCGTCTGCGCGCCAATAATGATTTGAATCGGGAAAATGTTTAAATGCTCCGGCGTTCTGCCGCCAAGCACATGGCCTCTCACGTAATGAAAAATTTGCGTAAGAGGCAGCCCATGCGCCAAACAAGCAGCGATTTCCCGGTAGCTTGGAAAAATCCAGTCCTCTTTCTCAAGCGCGAGCACGCTGCCGATTTGCGCCGCTTCCTGCCCGCTGAATGGCGCGTATGTACCGATCCGCCCTTGCCGCTGCATTTTTAACAAACGTTCATCAACGACTCTTGCTTTTCGCATCCATTTATATAGTGTGACGAGAAATTCATCGGAAAATTGTTGTAATGCTTCCTCATCCCCGTTCCCGTTTTCATCCAACAGCTGTACCATATCAAACGGCAATTGGTTTTGGTCAAACATCGTTTCCTCCCCCTTCGCTTACCGAACATCTAACAGGAGCTGCTCTGGATGTTCTAAAATTTGCGCTACCGTTCTCATAAACCGGCCTGCCGGTTCCCCGTCAATGACGCGATGATCAAACGTGAGCGACATCCCCATCATATCGCGAATGACAATCTCATCGCCAATTACGGCCGGTTTTCGCTTAATCGAGTGAACGCCTAAAATCGCCACTTCCGGATAGTTAATAATCGGTGTCGCAAACCAGCCGCCGTTTGCCCCGGTGCTTGTGATCGTAAACGTGCTTCCTTGCAGCTCATCGACACGCAGCGTATGGCGATGCGCTTTTTCCGAAAGCTCGGCAAGCTCGATCGCCAGCTCGCGAATCGATTTTTGGTCGGCATGCTTAATCACTGGGACGACAAGCCCTTCTTTCGTCGCCGTGGCAATGCCGATATGGTATTCTTTCTTTAGCACGATTTCGTTTGTTTCTTCATCTATTGTTGCATTAAATATTGGATGTTCTTTTAGCGCACGCGTCACTGCTTTAATGACAAACGGCAAATATGTCAGTTTGACCGACTCCGTCTCCAACTGTTTCACAAGACCTGTACGGATCTCCACCAGTTTCGTCACATCGATTTCATCCATCCCCGTCACATGTGGAGCGGTGTATGCTGATTTCACCATTTTTTCGGCGATTTTTTTCCGCAGCCCGCGAATCGGGATGCGTTCTTCGTTTACCGTTTGCTTATGAACCGTCGGCATCTCGGCAGCTTCCAGCGCTGGTGCCACTGCCGCCGATGCGGACTCACGCCCTTTTACATATCTCTCTAAATCGGCAAGCGTCACTCTTCCGCCTTCTCCGGTTCCTTCTACTTCTTCAATCGGAACGCCCATTTCCCTTGCCCTTTTTCTTACCGACGGGGCGGCAATCACCCGTTTTTTCCGTTTCGCCGGCTTAGATTCTGCGGCTGCTTCTTCATGATCAGCGGCTTTTTGCTGGTCAACGATGATAAGCGGTTCGCCGACTTTTACCGTCGCTCCCTCCGGCCCGGCAAGCGCTACTACTTTTCCCGCCACTGGTGTCGTCATTTCCACTATCGCCTTATCTGTTTGAATTTCCGCAATCGGCTGATCGACAGAAACTTCGTCTCCTTCTTGAATAAACCAACGCACAATCTCCGCTTCATGCAGCCCTTCTCCGATGTCTGGCAATTTGAATTCGTAGCGCATATGTACCTTCTCCTTTTCTGTTTCATAGAAAAATAGTGTAGTATCATAATATGTGGGCAAAACAGGATGTAGACATTCTTGAGCTGCTATTCGTGAGGAATCAATAATTGGTGAACGAAAAAACCAGGTTGGTAAGCGTTTTCAAAAATGTTGAATTTTTAGAGGTGATGTTTTATGAGTAAAATATAAATATATGAATATTTTGAATATTATTATCTATTGATTTTTATGATAATATACATATTATTCCACGTCAATATTCATGCAGAATTGGATTTTTTTATTTTTAAAAAATAATGTCACTTCTAGTAGAAATTCATTTGCCTTGCTAAAGGAGGAGCTTATGCAATTCACCCGCATTCACCATATCGCGATTATTTGTTCCGACTACGAACGGTCGAAACATTTTTATACGAATATCCTCGGTTTCAACATTATTCACGAGCAATATCGAAAAGAACGAAATTCGTATAAATTAGATTTGCAAGTCGGCGAACATACACAAATTGAGCTGTTTTCCTTTGAAAATCCGCCAAAGCGGCCAAGCTATCCGGAAGCGTGCGGGCTGCGCCATCTTGCCTTGGAAGTTGACGATATCGATGAAGCTGTCGCATACTTACAAACGCAAGGCGTCGCTACCGAACCGATCCGGATCGACCCAGTTACAGGGAAACGGTTCACGTTTTTCCGCGATCCCGATGAGTTGCCGATTGAATTGTATGAACGATAAAATGGTATAGTTACGACAAATAAGGAGGGACCGCCATGATTCGATTTGCCACGATCGGAACGAACTGGATTACGGAAGCATTTATTGAAGCGGCAAGAAAAGTAGAAGACTTCACATTAACCGCGGTATATTCGCGGACGGAAGAAAAAGCGAAGGAATTTGCGGCGAAAACAGGTGCCAAACAGACGTTTACAAACCTTGAGGAACTGGCGAAAAGCAAAGACATCGATGCCGTCTATATCGCAAGCCCAAATTCTTTGCACGCCGAACAGGCGATTTTGCTTATGAATCACGGCAAACATGTGCTATGCGAAAAGCCGATGGCATCGAATACAAAAGAAGTCAAAGCGATGATTGATGCGGCGCGCCGAAATGATGTCGTCTTGATGGAAGCGATGAAAACGACGCTGCTTCCGAACTTTCTAACGATTCGCGAACATTTACATAAAATCGGGAAAATACGCCGCTATTTCGCCAGCTACTGCCAATATTCATCCCGCTATGATGCGTATAAACAAGGAACGATTTTGAACGCGTTCAATCCCGCCTTTTCCAACGGCTCACTAATGGATATCGGCGTCTATTGCATTTACCCGATGGTCGTCTTATTCGGAAAACCGCATCGCCTCCAAGCAAATAGCTTGAAACTCGAATCCGGCGTTGACGGAGAAGGAAGCATTATTTTTGATTACGGCGACATGGATGCGATGGTGATGTACTCAAAAATCACCAACTCTTATCTTCCATCGGAAATTCAAGGGGAAGAAGGAAGCATTCTGATCGATGCGATCCATACGCCGACAAAAGTGGAAATTCGCTACCGCGACGGGCGCATAGAAGATATTACCGTCCCGCAAGAACAGCCTCCGATGTATTATGAAGCGAAGGAATTTATCGAGCTGATCAAAAACGGAAAACGCGAATCCGAAATCAATTCACATGAGCATTCGTTGCTGACGATTGCCTTGATGGAAGAGGCCCGCAAACAAACGGGAATCGTGTTTCCTGCTGATGAGTAAAAACAGCTTCCTGCATGTCTGCAGGAAGCTTTCTTATTTCTTCTGCCAATTGGCGCTATGCTCATCTGCCTGTTTGGCGACAAACATCATGCTCATGACAACAAGCATCACCAATGACCCCACGAATACTCCGGCGATAAAAGCAAACATAAAGACCTCTCCCCTCTTTGATTCTAGCAAACTTGCTTTTATCATTGTTTCCATATTTGCCAAAAACGATACTTGGGAGAGGCCGCGATATGACGACGGTATATTCTTTTTCGATCTTTTCACAAAGATTGTCGTTTTTCATAGTTTTTCTATAGTATTGTTATATGTGGTAAATAAAGGGATATTAAGGTAGGAGGTGTTTTTTGCTAAAATGATCGAAGCTTTAGGCAACTTCTTTAGTGCCATCGCAACGGCTCTATTAGGCAAAAAACACAAGAAAAAATAAAGATATCTGGGCACGGAGTTAGCCATCAGTTCGATTGCTCATCCCCTAAACACTTCTCAAGTTGTTATATTCGACAAGCAGAAATAAGCATTTGTTTGACTCGTTCATCAAATGCTGTTTTTTTGCCCATTTCAAGTCAAATCGTCTAAATGGCGACTTCTTGTAATCCATCATCCACATTTTTCAGCAACAATCTATACGGAAACATCCTTCTTTTTCCTTTTCCAATACATATACAAACGGACAAAAAGCAAGGCAAGGAACGCTCCGCACGAGTCGATCGCCACATCTGTCGGCGCAGCGGTGCGCCCCGGCTCAAACGATTGATGCCACTCATCCGTCATCGCGTACACCGTCGCAAAGACCCATGCGCCAACATACGCCATACGCCCTCGTTCAAGCGCCCGCCAAACAAGCACCGCCAGTATGCCAAACTCGGTTAAATGCGCCAGCTTCCGAACAATAAAATTTAACGGAGACGACGCATCACCCCCGTCATGGCCAAATGGCAAATACGACAACACCGCTTCTAATATGCGCTTCGTATTTTCACCGGTAAACAGCGAAGATTCACTAAAGGAATAAATGACGATACACCAGATCACGACAAGGCTCCAGCGTTGGATTTTCTGCTGCATTGTTGTCACCTAATTTCTTTTTGCATGCTGTTTTTCTATTGAACGATCACATCTTTATATTGTACATGAATTATTCGGCATTTTCTTTTAAAAATCGTTCAACCTCTTCTTTCATTGGCATTCCGCCTTGCGCGCCTAGCTTTGTCACTGATAGCGCCGCCGCTGCGTTGGCGAACAGACAAGCTTCTTCTAAACTCATTCCTTTGCTTAACGCGACCGCCAGCGCGCCGTTGAATGTATCTCCCGCTCCTGTCGTATCCACGACCGGAACGCGAAAGCCTGGTATGAGCATCTGTTTTCCATCTTTCCGAATCGTCACGCCGCGCGCTCCTTCCGTGACAATCACTTTATCGGCAAACGCGTCCGCATCGACTTGTTCGAAAATAATATCCCGTTCATGTTCGTTTGGCGTAAGAAAATCGACTTGCTCTATAAGCTTCTGAGGCAGCGGCTGCGCTGGCGCAGGATTTAAAATGACGCGCACTCCATGCTTTTTCGCTAAAAAAGCGGCTCTTTCTACAACGGAAAGCGGAATTTCCAGCTGGAGTACACATACGTCACTTTTGGCAATCATTTCTTCGCATCGATCAATGTCTTCTGGACGAAGCGCATGGTTTGCCCCCGGAACAACGATAATTCGGTTATCTTGTTCCGAAATCGTAATCGAAGCAATGCCGGTCCCTTTATCTGTAACCGGTTTCACATTATCGATATGAACACCTTCCCGCTCCAATGAGCGAAGCAGCTCCGTTCCAAACGCATCCTTCCCGACTGCGCCAATCATATGCACATCCGCGCCAAGCCGCGCGGCCGCCACCGCTTGGTTTGCTCCTTTCCCGCCAGGAATGAGATGAAACTCCTCCCCTAAAATCGTCTCTCCTTGTGATGGAAAGCGGGAAGCGATCGTCACAAGGTCCATGTTGATACTGCCGACTACGGTAATCACTGGTTTTGCCACTTTCATTCCCCCTTACGCGTCGATTGTCGTACCACTAGTTCAACCGGAAGCACATAATGAAGCTTCTCAAGCGGTTTTCCTTCTATCTTTTTGATTAAAATTCTTGCGGCTATTGCGCCCATCTCATAAATCGGTTGGGAAATGGTCGATAGTTCCGGTGTCGTCATTTCCGTCAGCGGAATGCCGTCATATCCAATAATCGCAATGTCATCTGGAACTCGCAGCCCTAGCTGTTGAACCGCTTTCAGCGCTCCCACCGCCATCGCGTCATTTCCGGCAAAAATGCCGTCGATATCGTATTTATTTAATGCTTCGATCACCGCTTCTTTCGCCTGCTTTAGCTGATAGTTTCCAGAAATAATCAGCCTCTCGTCCCAAAGTCCCCTCTCCATCATTTCATCTCGATAGCCGCGAAAGCGCTCTATCGCGTTCACAACATGAGGTGGTCCTTGGATATGAGCAATTTTGCGGCACCCAGTATCGTATAAATGTTTTGTCGCTAGCCGCGCTCCTCCATAATTATCAGCAATCACTGACGGATAGCTGCGACTTAGGGGACGGTCTAGCACCACCACGGGGATATCCCATTCCGATACTTCATCTAGTTGCAGCTGATTAGTCGTCAAAATAATACCGTCAACATATTTTTGCTTTAGCACTTCTATATATTCTTTTTCTTTATCTGTTTTTTCATCCGAATTACACAAAATCACGGTGTAATCATAAATATTCATCACATCTTCCACAGCGCGGACAAGTTCTGGAAAAAACGGGTTTGTTATATCTGGCACGATTAACCCGATTGTTTTCGATGTCTTTTTAAACAGCGCCCGCGCCACTTCACTCGGTTTATAATTTAATTCTTTCATCGCCTGTCTCACGCGCTTTTCGGTTTCTTCATTCACATAACCATTTTGATTTAACACGCGCGAAACAGTCGCCACAGATACACCTGCTAACTTTGCCACATCTCTAATTGTTGCCATATTTTTTTCCACCTTATATATGTAACCGGTTACATATAGTATAAAACAAAAATAGAAATATAACAAGAGTCATTTAAATCTTAAATAAAAAAATGAACCGGAAGCGCCATCACGCTTCCGCCAATAATTTAAACGCCGCATGGACAAACAAGCGCACGCCAATTTCTAACGCATCTTCATCGATCGTAAAACGCGGATGGTGATGCGGATATACAATACCTTTTTCTTTATTTCCAGCGCCGACATAGAAGAAGCTTCCTGGTGCTTTTTGCTGGAATGCCGAAAAGTCTTCTCCGCCCATATTTGGCTTTATATGATCAATCGCTTCTTCGCCAAATACTTCCCGCACCGTTTCCTCAATGACACGGGTCACTTTTTCGTCATTAATAACCGGACGATAGCCGAATTCATATTTAAATTCGTATGTTGCGCCGTGTGCTTCGGTAATGCCTTTTATGATCCGTTCCATTAATTTTGGCACATTTTGACGAAGCGTTTTATCAAAACTGCGCACCGTTCCTTGAATTTCGACGCTTCCTGGAATCACGTTGTGCGTCGTTCCGCCAATAAATTGCGTCACCGATACGACGAGAGGCTCAAGCGGATCGGTGTTGCGCGATACGATATGCTGCAAGTTCGTCACCACTTGCGCGCCGATGGCAATCGAATCAATCGTTTGGTGTGGCAAAGCAGCATGCCCGCCTTTCCCATGAATCCGAATGAAAAAGCGATCTGGGGAAGCCATCATCGGACCATACACAATGCCAATCTTGCCAATTTCTAATGGGGACCAAAGATGGGTGCCAATGACGACATCCACCCCATCCATCACGCCCGCCTGCACCATTTCCTCTGCACCGCCTGGATATATCTCTTCGGCATGTTGGAAAAGAAAGCGGACTTCTCCTTTGATTTGATGACGAAGCCGCGAAAGAATTTTCGCCGCTCCCAAAAGCATCGCCGTATGTCCATCATGCCCGCATGCATGCATCACGCCTGGATTTTTCGAAACAAACTCAAACGTATTTTCCTCTTGAATCGGCAATGCGTCCATATCCGCGCGAATGCCCACCACTTTTCCCGGCTCGTCCCCGATTAACCGCGCCATAACACTCGTTTTTGTCGGGCGCGAAAGCTTTAAATTCCCAAACGATTGCAATGTTTCATAAACAAATTGCGCCGTTTTTTCTTCGTGAAACGACAGCTCCGGATTTGCATGCAAATGCCGCCTCCATGCGATGACTTCTTCTTTGATTTCATCGACAAGCTGTTTAATTTCCGTGTTTGTCATTATTTCTTCCCCCTTCTCCTCATTCTCCCATCGCTAAACGCAATACGGTATGGTACAATACGTTCGCCCCAGCCGCACAATCCTCTTTCGAACTCCATTCCTCTGGATTATGGCTAACCCCATCTTTCGAGCGAACAAAAATCATCCCAATCGGGCAAAGCCTAGCTAGCTGTACTCCGTCATGGGAAGCACCGCTCGGAAGGGAGAAAATATCCAAACCAAGCTGCCCGCATGCCTCTTTCGCTGCGTTTTGCACAAGTTCGGAACATAATACCGGAGGCATCTCCTGCAATAGCTCAACGTTAACTAGTACGTTTCGCTCTTTGCCAATCTTTTGCGCTTGTTCGATAATCGATTGTAATACGTGATCGCGCACTGTCGCATCAATATCCCGCAAATCCAAGGAAAATTCGACTTTTGCTGGAATGATGTTAATTCCTCCGGGGAATACTTTCATTTGCCCAACGGTCCCCACGGTAGTTCCTGTCTTTTTCGCCTCTTGCTCGATCATTTGGATGATCTGTGCCGCCGCAACAAGCGGATCGCGGCGAATTGGCATTGGCGTTGCCCCGGCGTGTTCCGCTTTTCCTTCTACCGTAAATTTGACCCATACAAGCCCGGCGATCCCTGTGACAATTCCGACGGGAAGATTCGCTTCTTCCAACACACGGCCTTGTTCGATATGCAGCTCGACATATGCTTTTACCGATCCTTTTCGTCGCGCTGCCTTGCCGATTTCACTAGGGTTAAGCCCTGCTTCTTTCATCGCTTCGGCAATCGAAACCCCATTTTTGTCTTGATGAACTAACTCTTCCTCCGACAACGTTCCCGCCATTCCGCGGCTTCCGATCATTCCGAAACTAAAGCGTGCTCCTTCTTCATCGGTAAAGGCAACGACTTCAATCGGATGCTTCGTTTCCACCCCTCGTTCGTTCATCGTTTGTAACACTTCCACCGCGGAAAGCACTCCGAGCGGACCGTCAAACATTCCTCCGTTATAGACGGAGTCAATGTGCGAACCGACCAGTACGACAGGCGCATCTTTTTCCTTTCCTTCTTTACGTCCAATCAAATTTCCGACCGCATCCTCATACACAGTAAGCCCCGCTTCCTTCATATACGAAGCGACCTTCTCCTTTGCGGCACGTTCCTCTTTTGTAAACGATAAACGAGTAACCCCGCCTGATGGCTGTTTTCCAATCTCGCCTAATTCCATCAGCCGATTCCAAAGCCGATCTGCATTAATCACTTCGCTTCCCCCTTCACTACGATTACTATTCACGGATGAATGTCGGTTATGACCATGAATAATTCCTTTTATAAAAAAATAGCGAACCAATGGCATGTCCGCTATCAAAGTAAATGTTTCTTGGGCATCCCTGCGGATATGGATTCGTTTCGCCAACGAATGTTGCTTGCAATGTTTTGAATAATCGTCCTTAATTCCCTTCTCTTTTCAGAGCCGCAAAATCCCCTTTGTTGTCAAATAACGTTTGCGCATGCAACCCATTCTTCAGTCCAGTAAATCAGCGATGACCTTTTCGGCGATGGCGCGAATTTCTTTGCGATCGTATATTTTATTTTCCTCCACTTCGAAAAACTCACGTACCGCTTCATTAACAAGCTGATTTAACTCCTGCCGATTCTGTTCTTTTCCAAATATATATCCTGTTTTTACAAGTTTATCGAGCATCGACTCCACAAGTTCGCTAACAGGGTATGGCTCTTCCTCATCCCAATACTCGTCATCATCCCATTCCTCGATGAAATCATCGTCCTCTTCGAAATCTTCCGATAGGAGATGATCTGTCATATAATCCATCATCTCATTCACTTTCTTGGAAATACTGCTTGCGGAAACGCCATAAAGATGCGCCAAATCCGTCTGTGTTACTGCCTCGCCGCGCAAAATCCGACAAACAAAATAATGCAAAGCAGCCGCATGCAAAGGAACGCTGCGAATAACAGGTTGGCAGGTATCACAATATTCATGCCAAATCGCTTTTGCCATATTCAAATTCATACTTTGCGGCATTTTCTTTTCTAATTCATAAACCACCGCTGCGTAATTCGGATGTTCCCATTCGAACGGATCGGCTATGAATGACACGAGCATACGAACGGCCGTCATCCACGCGCTTGGAAAGGATGTCCGCAAAAATGCACGCGCATCTTCCGGTCCGTATGCTTCCCAATCCTCTTTTAGCGAACATGCAATTTCATGGGCGATCATATTTGGAAATGAAAAAAATGCAGTAAAATACGTGTATTCCTCTCCGGCAGGCACTATAATCCCCATTAACAAATCTCCTATTTGCACTTGCGGCAATGGCTCACTGTCAAAAATGCGCACGACTCGTTTTTCCAATGTCAACACATCTTGAACGACGAAACGCCGTTCTCCTTGAAGCTCTACCACTATATCAAAAGACGGCGCCGCTCCAATCCATGACGCAAGAATGGAGCGAGTGGAAGGCCGCCATAACGAACCTCTCCACTTTACATATCGCTCAATGATCGTTTCGCCCCGCGGCGTCACTGGAACGCAAAAAATAGTCCAATTTGCTATAAAAAAACTAATCGCCTCTCCGATTTCCCCATGTTGTTCCCATTCTCTTGGATCGCCGATGGTTTTTAACAACTCATCCGCATATTCTTCGGTCGCATACCATAATAAATCATGCATGCATTCCGTTAATTGTTGATCCACTGCGGTTTGTATGGAAACAATGTTCCCCTTCCCACTTCTGCGAGAATATGGGGCGTTTTTATCCGATTTCATTTTATCACTCCACTTCTTTGTTCTATATTATCATTCTACCAAAAAGCGCTCGCTTTCTATCACGAAAACATATAAAATTTCTAAATTTACTGATACGAATTTGGTATAAAAAAATGCCAAAACTAGGCGAACCTAGTTTTGGCAAAATGTTCACAGCCATCTCCTATCTTTCGTATTTCACAAATGGATCGACAACGGTAATTTTTTGTGCTTCCGCGTCGCTAACTCCCGCGTAAAAATCCGCAGTGCCATCCTCCTTCCGAATTAACCCGCCGCTAAATACCACATCAACGAGGTCTGGGCGTTTCGCAGGACCTTCCAAAAAATGTGATCTTGTCGCAATTAATTCGATATCGGAAAGCTCCATTGTATCCGGATTCAACACAAATACCATCGGATAATAGTGGCGTTTGCCATCTTCACCGAAACGAGCAATATGCCCAAGAACACCAACAAGTCCATTCGAAAGCAAGTGAAGTTCATTGACTCCTCCCCATTCGTCATCTACGAACTGATTATCCAAAAGAGGAGCCTCTTCCATGATCTCCACTGTCAACTCATCTAATGAATCGATTCGTGTAAAACCTATTTTCCCTCGTCCGCCTTTTTCCCCTTGCGGACGTGTAAACACACCAACTGATCCATCTTTTAACTCAATCAATCGAATATCTTTCATCCCATCTGGGCCTTTTGCAAATTCTTTTAAACTAGAGATATTCTTCCCTTTGTAAAAAATCGTTCTCCAACCTAAGGTGCCTTCTATGGATGGATGTGGAAAAGTTTGTACTCCACCGAAGATCAATTCCCCGCGAATTCTCGAAACAAACGGGTCTTGGAGCGTGAATACTGGCGCTCCTTCCTTTGGCACCCATTCTTCTCCACGGTTCACAAAGAAATACACTTCCGAATGCTCGCTATCTCTTGGCTCTACTCGACCAGCGATAACAAATTCTCCTTCGTCTTCAAACGGTGCCGAGATATTATATACATCCCGTTCTCCCACTCCTGTAAAAACTAACTTCTCCGGACTAAACGGCTTCGGCCCTTGCTCAAACTCTTTTAATAGCATCTCGCAAGTTTTGACATTGGCCTTCTTCGATAACATAAAACTCCTCCTAAAACTCCTCCCAAATCTATATAATGCTTCATCTGGATGCTAAGTCAGTTGCAAAGTCTGGTGCATGAAGATGTTTATGTTTATTAGATATATTAACAAGTTGGCATCAAGAATCAAGTAAGGTGCTAGCGAAAAAACCGCATCATGCCATATTTTCTTTTGAACAAACGATCCAAAAATATATAGTAATATCTCCGCTTTTTCTAAGCAAGTAGCACTTTGCGGAGTGCAAAACGGAAATGTATTACAATTCTTTCTTCATATAATATGAAATTCCTTTGTACGTTTCCATAAAAAACGACCTCCCAATCGAGGCTGGGAGATCGTTTTCTTTAACCGCTATGCTTCATTTTTCTCGTTTCCTTATCAAACAAACTGTATACGACAGGGATGACGAACAATGTCAAAAAGGTGCTGCTAATTAAGCCGCCGATGACGGTGATGGCCAATGGCTGGTTCATTTCCGCTCCTTCGCCAATGCCAAACGCCAGCGGCAGCAACCCTAAAATCGTTGTCAAGGCCGTCATCAAAATCGGACGGACGCGCAATTTCACCGATGTGACAATCGCATCGTAGCTCGCCAAACCTTTTTCTTTCATTTGATTAATGTAATCAACAATCACGATCGCGTTGTTGACGACGATACCCGCAAGCACGATGACGCCGATAATCGCCATAACGCTAACTGGCGTTTTCGTTGCCATTAAGCCAAGCGCGACACCGATGGCCATCAGCGGCACGGTGAACATAATGACAAACGGATATTTCAACGATTCAAATTGCGCCGCCATGACAAGGTACACGAACGTAATCGCTAAGGCAAAGGCAAGCAGCAAATCACCCAACGCCGATTCTAACAATTCGCGGTCGCCGCCAAAGACGATTTCCGTCTCTTCCGGAAGATGCAATTTCGCGATTTCTTTATCGACAATCGCGGACATCTCCCCTAAATTCGTCGTGTTTTTGTATTTTAATGTAAACTGAACGGCGTATTGCTCGTCGATGCGATGAATTTGAACCGGGCTTTTCCCGATCGTAATATCCGCGATGTCGCCAAGCGGAATAAATGTGCCGTCTTGCTTTTTGATCAGCAGTTTTTTCAAATTGTCGACCGAGTTTTTCACCGATTCGTCGTATTCGACGTTAACATTGTACAAATTCGACTCTTTATCAAGCATGCGTGTCGCCGTCACACCGCGTGTCATATCGTTGACCATCGTCGCCACTTGCGCTGGAGTAAACCCTTGCGCGAGCGCTTTTTCGCGATCGACTTTGATTTGAATTTCGTCGACCGTTTCCGAAATATCGGTCGTCAGTTCGTTCACTTCATCGAGTTTGCTTAAGCGGTCGTATATTTTTTCCACCGCTTTTTCCAGCCGCGCTTCATTCGTATCTTTCACGCTGAACACAAGCGTATTCGGCGTACTTCCTGCAGTCGATTGCAAGTTGATCGATACTTCCGCCGTTTGATTCGCTTTTTTCGCTGCCTGTTCCATATCGTTCTTTATGTCATCGACAACGTCAAATACGGAACGGTCTCGCTCGTCCAAGTCTTTCATTTTCACATATATCTCAGCAACATTGCTTTGCGATGTACCGCGGAACGCCTGCTCCTGCGTCGAGCCGATTAAGCTGACATACGCATCAATTTCTTTTACTTTTTTCAACTCGTCTTCAATGGCAGAAACAACCTTTTCCGTTTCGCGGAGGGCGCTGCCGTTGGCAAGGTTCACGCGGATGGAGAAAAAGCCTTCATCCGTATTCGGCAAAAACTGCATGCCGACTTTCGTCACGCCAAATAACCCGAAAGCTAACGTACCGATCGCAATCACCAACACAATGATCCGATGGCGCAGCGACCATCTCACCATCTTGTCCAGACCGACAAGCATGCGCGAAGACTGGCGTTTTTCCTCGATGTTTTCGCGAGGCGGTTTTAACCAGCGGCTCGCCAGCATCGGCACGACCGTCAATGCCACGAACAACGACGCAAGCAAGCTAAACGAAATCGTTAACGCAAATTCGGTAAACAAATCGCCGATTAATCCCGTAATGAAAACGACTGGTACAAACACGGCCACCGTTGTCAACGTGGACGCAGTGATCGCAGCGCCGACTTCTTTTACCCCGTCTCTTGCCGCTTGTTTCGGATCTTTCCCCATTGATAAATGGCGGTAAATATTTTCGATCACGACAATCGAGTTATCGACGAGCATTCCGATACCGAGCGCAAGACCGCCAAGCGTCATCATGTTTAACGTAAAATCAGCAAAATACATTAACACAAACGTCACGATGACCGAATACGGAATCGCGATGCCGATAATAAGCGGGCTTTTTGCACTGCGCAAGAATAAAAACAGCACCAGCATCGCGAATACTCCGCCAAGAACGAGCGATTGAAAAATGTTCTGAATCGTCCGCTGAATAAAATCGCCTTGGTCAAACAAAACATCCGCATGAACCGCCGAAAATTTTTTCGTATCCAACAATTCGTTCAAGCGTTTTTGGAACGCTTTCGACACTTCTGCTGTATTGGCATCCGCTTTTTGCAGCACGCTTAATAATACAGAAGGCTTCTCGTTCGTGCGCGTAATCGTATCTTCTTTTTCCGGCACAATCGCAATATCGGCGATATCTTGCAAACGAACTTTTTCGCCGTTGAGCGGATTCACCGTGACAACGAGCTGTTTTAACGTATCAACGGAGTCGATCGTGCTGATAATCCGGGTCGTTAACTGCTTATCATCGATCACGACCGTCTCGCCTGGAAGCGAAATATCGTTGGCGGAGATAAAGTTGGCAATATCTTGCTGGCTCAGCTTATACGTTTTTAATTTCTCCTGGTCCAACAGCACCCGCACGTTTTTCGTCAACGTGCCGGAAACATTCACACTGGCGACCCCTTCTACCTTCGTCAGCTCTGCTCGCAGCTGATCCGCTAATTGTTTTAAAAGTTCCTCGTTCCCTTTCTTCGATGTTAATGTTAGCTGAATAATCGGGAACTGTGACGGGTCAAACTTCAAAAACCGCGGCTTGTTGACATCATCCGGAAGCGCCGTCTGATCGATCCGCTGCAATACATCGTTTTGCACATCATCAATCGATGTCGACCACGAAAACTCCAGCAAAATCAAATTAGAACCTTCCTGCGATGTCGATGTGATCGACTTTAGCCCAGGCAATGTCGACAAATTCGCCTCCAGCGGCTTCGTGACTTTCTCAAGCACTTCTTTCGGTCCCGCCCCCGGATAGCTCGTCACGACCACCCCGACTGGCGGATTAATATCCGGGATCAGCTTCATCGGGATATTGAACAGTGATACCGCTCCTAAAATCAACACTAAAATCATCGAAACGAACGTAAAAACCGGTCTTCGTATCGAAAAGTCGCTGATTTTCATCGTCTTCCCCCTCTTATGTAAACAAAAAAGTTTTCTTCTATAAGCCGCATCCACCACTCCCATTCGCGCCGTCCTCATCCATGGCGGCGAATGGGGAATATGCACTATGCCCCGCTAGACGCTTGTCCATCGATGACAAGCGATCAATAACGGTACAACCTGTTTGCCTAGCGATTTAACACATCCTCGTGTTCACGCAGACGGTAGTGGTCTTCCGCTGGACACACCCGTTTTCGGCCGATCGATTCGTAAATGATTCCTGCCTCGCGCGCACTGGCTAGACTGTAACAATTCCGCCCATCCAACACAAGCGGCGTTTTCATTAAATTCGCATATTGACGGACGTCAAATTGCCGGATTTCCGGCCACTCCGTAAAAATAAAACAAATATCGGCGTTCGCAACCGCCTCTTCGATCGTCGAACAATAGGTGATTTCCTTTGGAAATACGCGCTTTGCGTTTTCCATCCCAACAGGGTCCCACACCCTTACATTTGCGCCTTCTTCCAATAATACCGCGATATTAGCAAGGGAAGGGGCCTCCCTTATATCGTCCGTTCCCGGCTTAAACGTAAGACCTAACACCGCCACCTCCAGCCCGCGAAAATGGCTCACGTACGTTCTTGCCTTTTCGATCAATTTCACTTTTTGACTTTCATTCACTTCCATTGCGGCTTGCACCGTTTTCAGTTCATAATCGCAACCATCGGCAAGCCAACGCAGCGCTTTCGTGTCTTTCGGAAAACACGACCCGCCATAACCGATGCCGGCGCGCAAAAAACGGCTCCCGATCCGCGGATCCATTCCCATTCCTTCCGCCACGTCTTCGATATTGGCGCCAACCATTTCGCATAAATTCGCGATTTCATTAATATAGGATATTTTCAAGGCGAGAAAAACATTGGATGCGTATTTCACCATTTCCGCACTTTTTCGATCTGTCACGACATAAGGAAGATAAAACGGGTCATACACTTCTTTCATGACCTTCTCCGCATGCGGCGATTCTACCCCTAGCACAATTCTTGACGCATGCAGCGTATCCTTGATTGCTGTCCCTTGTGATAAAAACTCGGGATTCGCCACAACCTCAATATGAACGGGGTGCTTCCGGTGTTCATATATCCAACGTTCCACTTGATCGCTTGTCCCAACGGGAACGGTAGATTTCACCGCCACCACACAGTCTTTTTCCACCGTCTGCGCAATTTGCTTTGCCGCTTCCCATACATATCGCAAATTCACGGATCCATCCGGCTCTTCCGGGGTGCCAACAGCGATGATGATCACATCTGCCCGCCGGCACGCCGCCGCATAGTCAGTCGTAAACAACAACCGCTCGCGATTTTTTCTTATTAACTCCTCCAACCCAGGTTCATAGATCGGAGATTTCCCTCGCTGAAGCAATACCACTTTTTCCACATCGACATCCACGCACGCCACCTTATGTCCCTTTTCCGCCAAACACGCGGCCGTGACTAGTCCGACATATCCTACACCCGCTACGGCAATATCCATATTTCATCACACCTTTGATTGTTTACTCTGCTCCTAAACAAGCTTCATGATAGGAGAAATCATAGATAATCAAACATCATTTCTGCCAAACACTCGCATTCGTCCATGATATTCTCATTCATATATGAAGTTATTATAACTGATAATGAACCTTTTTTGCATTTTCCATGATTGTGTATGCGGGCGCAGATCCATCATATGGAATTCCATGTGAGTGTTCTAAAGGTTTATTCGATTTACCTATTTATGACGAAATTCATTGGTTTTTGTTGATTTTGTTTGATTTGTTGATTTTGTTTGGTTCGAATGATAAAATAATTTCAAGAAGAGGTGGTTGAAAGTGACACGATTGATTGATCAAGAACAAGAAAACCTGTGGGATAGCGTGCAAATTCTTTCGCAAATCAATGTCGAAAAAGCCAAATCTGTATTCAAGGTCACGATTGAAAAATCCTTGCAGCAACTCGGTATAACCTCCCCTATTTTTTCAACGATTCCTTTGTCTGTACCAAACACAGATCGTCTTTCCCAACTCCGCCGAATCGAAAAGAAAATGAGGGAGGCCTACGCACATCAAGAGAAAGAGAAAGCTTACGAGTATTTGGTGGACTATATCGAACAATTGAGTCAAATGGCGGAAGATAATCCGCTTGCGGTTCGAAAAAAACTGTTGGCTTCCTTATTAGCCGAACATCACAAACGAAAACCTAAAAAGTACCGACTATCTTCCTCTTCAGCACCTCTCCTATCCAAGCAAGTCGCCACGGCTTATTACACCACAACTGAAGTAGCCAAAAAATTAGGGCTAAGCGATCAAACCATTCGACGAATGTGTGAAAAAGGAAAATTTCCAGGAGCCTATAAAACCGATGGAGGTCATTGGAGAATTCCACAAGAGATCTTCATTACGACATCAGAACAAGATGAACGAACGGAAGAAGTACTTAAACGAATTGATATAAAGAATCAGAAAGCGGGGGATGTAGATGAATTTGATCTATGATGCCCCGCGTCCTCCTAAAGTATTTATCGATACAACGATTCTATGTGGTGCCTTGCGAGTCGACGGGGTGAACCGAAAAATTCTTAAAGCGGCTCGCTTCCCTCATTTATTTCAACCAATCGTATCAAGGGTATGTTTATTTGAATTTATTCGAAATGCTTCTCAAGGACTTGGAAAAGGGGACAAGAGGGTTGTGTATAACCAACAAGAAATCGAAGCGTTTTTAAACGAATTTTTGGATCCGATTTTTCAATACTATACGAATCTGCCCGTTAATAGTTTGGTTGGCCGATATAGTGTCGAAACCGTCATAAGAGAGAATCGACCCATTGGAGAAGTATTGGTCGAGTTAAGTGGCTGCGATCACGAAACAGCAAAACAAATTGTTTCTTCGCAAGAAATGTCTGAACCACTTTATCGTTTTGACCAGGAGGATTTTCACGTCTGGATAACGGCAATTCAAGAAGAGTGTAACTACATACTCACGACCAACCATCGACGATTTCCGGCTCAAATCGGACCAATCAAGCGCATTCATCCAAGTGATTTTTACAATCATTTGTCTAATCCATAACACGTATTGGGCTTTATAGGAGATTTACGAACAGGGATGGAGCAAAGACTTGATCGATCCTCGAGACGAAACAAGAGTCGCACAGACGGGAGGATGTGTCAGCGAAGAACGGTCTTGTCTATATGATGAAATTGTATTGCCTTCTAACAAATTATCTAGTTGAATAGTTTGGAGTATTTACATTCTGCAGTAACGATTTCAGACATTGACCTAAAAAACAGGGATATATCCGGTACGGTAGACAAACGCGGAGCATATCATACAACAGAACGAAAAAACTCCAATAATTAAGAAGGGAAGTTTACACATGCATTTTTACCCTGCTCCGTATCAAATGCCCTATTATCCACCGCAACAAACAGGGGCCTATCCACAATATCCGCAATCTGAGATAATAGCACATCAGCAAATAAAACAACCTCTATATCCTCAACTAAAAGACCAAACACTCAACGTGATTGCTCCTTTTGTTCAATACGGCTTAAAGGAAGCAAAGCATACCTCGTTTGCACACGCATTACAAGAAGTTGCGGCAATGACTTATTTAATCGGTAAAGGATTAGATCCACAAACGGCTTATGCTATCGTTGAATCTTGGGAATTGAATGAAACATTTTATTAATGAGTCAAAGCTAGAGGAAGAGATCCCACTCTTCCTCTAGCAATATCTTATGAACGAAGAAAGCTATCCAATTCGATGGTGTTGCAAAATTAGAGTAAAAACGCGAAGTGATGCATAAGATTCTAATAGTCAAGATTGGAATTCATAAAGATATTTAAATAGTTTTCGAAATCCACTTCCACCAACGACGGAGAGCTATCCCACTCATAATAACGAATCGTTTTCATAAAGGAGTAAAAATTAGCGTTAGAAAGCAGCAAGTTCATAATTAGTTTGTTTTTTTCTCTACTTCTCCTTTTATCAGGGGAATCATTACGAATAATACTTCTAACCATTCCTAACAATAAATCAACAAGTTCAATCCCCAGTTCTGTTTGTTTTGGGATATATGCCGCTTCGGTAACGGTGAAACGTTCGCCGCGATAGATGGATTGAATGTTAAGTTGTTGAAACAGCTGAGTTCTGAGGTCATATTTTTTGTTATGATACTTAGTGTTATCCTCAATATATATTTTCGTATTTATGTGTACATAAGCACCATATCTTCTTAATAAACCGTAAACAATTCGTTCTGGAAACTTCATAAAAATCGTTTGATCCGCTATATCGTCTATTACATGTTTTATTTTTCTGGAAGATTCCTCAATTTTTGATTGATTATAAGAAATTACATTCATTTTCAGCAAGTAATGGTGTTCCATAACGGTATTAATTATTCTCCAAATGGTATTTCTTTCTTTACTGTCACCACTATATTCTGTCCAATGGATTTTTGTGGCCTTGATTTTTTCATTCAGTTGTTGAATATTTTCGTTGTTATAGTATTTAGTCGGAATTGCTAAACCAGCCATTAGATGCGGCTTAACCTGATTGTTTCCGCTTTCGTCAAAGAATACCATCATATCCAGAACGCTAAATGGTTGTTCCATATCCATTCCCTCTTTACAAAACGTAATCGTTCATACATAATGTATTTATAAGAAGGATATATTAATAAATAACTTGTCGCGCCCTAGACCTAGCGACACGTTATTTATTATTTCGTGGTTTCCACTCACTGCGCCCTAGACCTAGCGGTGCGTGGTGCCATACCGAGAAAAGGTGGTAAGGGAGAGTAATGACGCTCTCCCTTTTGTTTGTAAAACGCATCAATGAGATGAAACAGTCTCCAGCCTATTTTACTTTACCATATTGCAACAAAATATGTCTAATTTTTTCGAAATTTGTTTTAATTTCATTTTTTATCTTAAATAGGCGAGAAGACTCTCGCTTCTAAACGGGCAGGGTGTAGTCCAATGAAAGCGGGAGATGAATCGCCTTGTGATAAAAAATAACGAACATATGCGCTATAATCGAATTGCTTCGTACAGATTGCTCTATGAAAAAGGAGAGCCGTCCACTTCTGACTGTGGCAAGCTCTCCTTCTCTTTGGCAAAACTCGAAAAGAAACAATGCGCTACACCGGTACTATTTCATCCACTTTCGCACTTCCTCTTCCGTAAGACCAGTGAGAAATGTTGTCTCTTTGCTTCTAAAGATAGAAAAAGACAGGATACTCCCACACCCTGCCTTTTCGTTCATTATTCAAAATAATTGCGAAGCCCAGTGGAAATCGCGCTTGTCACTTCCTGCTGGTAACGATCTGTCGCAATGATGCTCGCTTCCGTCGGATTGCTCAAATATCCTAATTCTACTAGCACGGACGGGAGCTCGTTTTCGCGAATCACGTAATAATCTCCGAAACTCGCCCCGCGAAACGGAATCGACATCATGCGGGAAAACGGATGTTCCAGCGACAATGCAAGCAAATAGTCGGAAAACATATCATAGTAATATACCGTTGCTCCTTTGGCATTTTGATCCTTCGCACTATCATAATGAATACTAATAAATGCATCCGCGTGATAGCGATACGCCGTTTGCACGCGCTCCGACAACGAAACATACCGGTCGCTCGAACGCGTCATCACCACGTTTGCCCCTTGTGCTTCCAGCTTTCCTTTGAGAAGCTGCGCTGTCCGCAATGTCAGCGTTTTTTCCATCATCCCGGTATGGCTAATGGCCCCGCTGTCTTTTCCGCCATGTCCAGCATCGATCACAATCGTTTTTCCTTTTAAGGTTTTGGACTCCGATTTGCCATCCGCACCAGCGGAAACGAGCCAGCCGGCAATATAACCAATGCCCCGTCCTGGAATCTCAATTTCATACCAATTGCCAATCTTCCCTAGCACCCGATAACGTTCTCCATACTGCGCTGTTGTTTTTATGTTTCCATCCAGCGAAGGAGCCGAACGAATATTCACATCATTATACAATACCTTCACCCATTGCGAAGCCGTTGGAGAAACAGCGGCAATATACTCACTGGACACCCAGCCAATCTTTCCATTCTCTGTGGCAATTTGATACCATTGTCCTTGTTTGAACATAATTTGCACTTGTTGGCCGTATGTAACTTTTTCCACACGTTCTGCCTGCAGCGACGGTCTCGCCCTTACGTTCAATGAATCCGCCGTTACCCATCCTGTTTGTCTCATCGATGTTTTCTTATCATCATTCGAAGCAAGATAAGCGGAAGAAACCCAGCCAATAAACGAAGGAGTCACCACTTTCTCCCAATCGTTTTCCTTCTTTATCACCTCAACGGCTTGTCCTTGAGAAAGATAGCCAACGACCTTGCCGTTCAAGCTCGGGACGGTCCGTATTCGCAGTCTATCCTCTGTTGCCATCGCCTGTTTGCGGACATAGGCGATGTATTGTTGGGCGACCCATCCGGTCTGATTTTGCTTTATTTCTAACTGCACCCAGCCTGCCTTTTCACGAACGACTCGATACGTTTCCCCTTGATCGACCTTCATCACAACGTGATAAAGCGTTCCCGGCCCTTGCCGCACATTTACCTGCTTCGCCGTCACCACTGCCGTTTGTTTTGCCGCCATCGCCTGAGACGTCGGCAGCGCGGCGAGAAACACTGTCATGCATATAAGAAACACTAACGATCTCATCCGCAGCCCATTCAATCTATTATTCTCCCTTCTTACCAAATACCACTTCGCTTACTATATATTTCGAAGGGAGGATTGATTTTCCTTTCCGTTAATAAAGAAAAAATTAAAATCGAACTGTCTTTTCCCACGATATTACCGCATTCCGCTTCTTCGCTTTTAATAAAACAGGCCATCATGTCTGCCGTGATCGGCTTTCTTTTCCTTATAACAACACGGGAACGGCAAGCGCCATGCCGAAGCAAAGCGGCCGTTCCCAATTCTCCAGCTTTTACGCTGTGCGATGCTGCTTCAAGACGATGTTGTCCATCACAAAGCCGATGATTGCCCCGATGATGGCAGGAACCACCCAACCTAATCCCATCGAGAAAAATGGGGACCAAGATAATAACGGCTCTAACCATTGCGTACCCACGCCAAACGCCTTCAAGCCATCATATACGCTGAACACCGAGGTAAACAACAAAGCCATTCCATACGTTTTCGTAGAACCTTTATACAAGCGATGGAAAAACGACATGACCACAAGCACAATGGCTAATGGATAAATCATCGTTAACGCCGGAGCGGAAATCGAAATCAGTTGATTTAATCCTAAATTAGAAACGACTAAACTAAACATCGTAATGATCGTCACATAAGTTTTATACGATATGTTTGGAGTTATTTTATGAAAATATTGCGCGCATGCCGTAGTTAGCCCAATGCAGGTCGTTAAACACGCTAAAGCGACAATGACGCCAAGCAATAGCTTTCCGCCGCTTCCAAATAAAAGCGCGGCCGCACTGGACAATAAATCCCCGCCATTGGCAAATGGACCGTTTACAGACATCTTCGCGCCGACCAACGCAGTCGCTATATAAACTAACGCCAAACCCACTCCAGCGATCAACCCTGCTTGAATAGTGGCTTTTATCATTGCCGATTGCTGATGCACGCCTCTATCTTTTAAAGCGTTCACCACGACAATCCCAAACGCAAGCGCCGCGATCGCATCCATCGTTAAATATCCTTCCATAAATCCTTTAAAAAACGGAGCGGAAGCATATTTTTCCGCCGGTTCTTGCAGCGGGTTTTGCAGCTGAATGATCCCTGCGATGCAAAGAACGGCAATCGAAAGAAGCAAAATCGGCGTCAATATTTCCCCGATGCGATCAACCAGCTTCGATGGATTTAAGCTTAACCAATAAACGATCACAAAAAAGATAATGGTAAATAAAAGCAGCGAGAACGCGCCGCTATTCCCGCTGAGAAACGGTTTTACTCCCATTTCATAAGCGACGCTTGCTCCCCGCGGAATGCCGAAAAACGGACCGATCGCTAAATAAATGATAAGCGAAAAGCATAAACTAAACAGAGGATGAACATAATTTCCAATCGATTGAATCCCATCTTTGGCTAGCGCAATAGCGGCAACAGACAAAATAGGCAAACTTACCCCTGTAACGACAAACCCGATAATCGCCGGCCAAACCGCTTTCCCTGCTTCCATGCCAAGATACGGCGGAAAAATTAAGTTCCCTGCCCCGAAAAATAAGGCAAAAAGCATTAACCCCGTAAAGAAAATGTCTTTTTTCTTCATCTAAGATGCCCTCCCATATATGGTCTTTGTAATTTTTTAAAAATACAATCATTTTATCTCGGTTTGCATCAAAATTTATTATTTTTGTATAATTGAAACTTTTTTAATATTACATTTTTTTCGCTATTTCGTCAACCAAAGCAATGGAGCTGATTATTAATTAGCCTCCTGCTAAACACCATTCAGCGGGAGGCTTTTCGGCTTACCTTGCTTTTTCCATGCGCTTGCAATCATCCCTTCCAACGAATATTCCGCTTTTCAGCCAACTCGTCATCCATTTTTTGCGATGAAGCAACAACGGGCATCGGTCGATGGATTCAATGCTGGCTTTGCGGCCGGTGGCTTTTTCACATGTTTCCATCACTTAATCCTAAACCGTTGCCAAGACGGTAAATGGCGATTTTTTTGTGCTGTTTTTTTAATCAGATCAGTGTGTTCTTACCAAAGTACAAGTCGTTTTTTATGGTGTTGACAAAAATGGACATATGTAATATTATTCTTACATGTAAAATATTTATTACATATGTTATTAAATTTTTAACTATTAAATATCCCAATGAAAGGGGGATGCTGAGTACCGTAAAACTTTAAACGGGGTTATAGCAGTCGAGAAGATTGGATAAGACGCGGAATAAAAAGGGAGAGACATAGTGATGGTAAATAAAAATCCGAGCTTGTCTGGAGATGACTTGTCTGGTGATGAATTGCTTGCTGTATTGGAAGCTCTGTCGAACCCTCATCGCTTAAAAATTATTTCTATATTAGCAAAAGAGAGGCAGTATGTGAGCCAGTTGGCAAGAGCCGTTCAGATGAGCCGGCCCTTGCTTTATATGCATTTGCAGAAATTAGAGGCAGCGGGGCTGGTAACGAGTGAGTTGGAGCTGTCAGAGGACGGCAAATCCATGAAATATTATGAATTGAAGCCTTTTGATATTCGTTTAACGAAAGAATTGATTGCAAAATCGATAAACACACTGACCATCAAGAAGAAAGGAGAATGAACATCATGCATACGGGTGTATTTTATAGTTTAACTGTATTGGTATTGACAACAATCATTATCGTCTATTTGATCAAAACATGGCACGTCAAAATACAAGCAGGGAAAGAACAAGCTTATCAAAAAATGTCCGAAGAATTGCTCGCTTTACAACGAGACACAAGCGAACATCAAAAGAAAATTCTTCAAGAACTCCAAGATTTGAATAACCGAATGAAAAATGTTGAAAAAATCCTTCGAGAAGTAGAATAAAGGTAAATCAAAGTGTTTGAAAAATACCAAAAGGAGCGGAGTACCAAAGAAGATGCTCCGTTCCTTTTAGTCAACATTGCCGCTTCCATCAAATAATGCGATAAATTCTTCATCAATATCGACAACGATAAATTCGATGTCTTTCACCGGTTCCAACACTTCTTTGAAGATGGCGGCGACTTTTGCTTTATCCAAATTTCCTACCCCTGTTCCCAACGCCGGCAGGGCTACTTTGTCAATTCCATGTTTTTGACAATAAGCGACTAAATTGTTTAAGCATGTTCTGACAATGTCATAAGAGGTCGCTCCTGCCGGTTCTTTCATCGTCACTAGATGAATAATGTTTTGAAACGGAAGTGTTCCCGCATGTGTGACATACAGGTCACCTGGCATCGGATTTTGCTCCTGACAAACTTTGATCGCTTCTATTTCAATCTCTTTGCCGCCAGCTCTGCGAATCGCGCCTGCCACTCCTCCTCCCATCGGACCGATTCCGTTTGCCGCATTGCAAATGTAGGAAACATCTTGAAGTTTCGTAATGTCTCCATGCACTGCTTTGATCATGACTATTCCCCTCCAATTCACTCCAATATTTTCTTTCTTCGAACACAATCAAAGCAATTGATCCATTAGCTATTGAAGACTTGGCAGAGAACTCCTGTAAACGTGATTCTTTTGTCAGGAACGAGCTGCCATTGTTTGTGCAAAAACATGAAGAGGCGATCATATATGTTCTATATAAGACCTCTTGCATATCGCTACATAAATTTTTGGCAATAAACCATTTAATCGTCCAATGTTTTCTTAGCTAGTTCATTCAACTCTTCTCTACTAAGTTTCGTCACGGACATAATCATTTCGAGGTCTAACCCAGCACGAAGCATTTCCAATGCAACCTGTCGAACTCCTTCTTTCCGCCCTTCTTCCCGACCTTTCTTCAATCCTTCTGCTCTCCCTTTCTTTAATCCTTCCTCTAGTCCTGCGCGCCGCTCCCCAAGAAGATTGGAAAGCTGGTCGCGCAGCCATTTCAGCCGCATCTCATACGCATATCGGTTTTCCGGACTGACGCTTAACTTCTCCCATTCTTCTAACGCTTCGCGAATTTCTTGTTCATTCATCGCCCACTCCTCCAATTCATCGAAAAGCGTAGGCGGCTCGCTTATCCCCGAAACGCGCTGGAGGACCCGCGAGGAGGCTGTCGCCGCCACAGCGGGGCCGAAGCGTCGCGAGGGGATAGCCGCCGAAGCTAGACATTCATAAACAAATTCTTCATCCCACATTTTTTTCAAATGTCTACCACCGATAACATCATCAGCCACGGCACTTCTGCCGACTTTTTCATCTCCCGTCTATATTTCTTCCATTGTACCATAAACTGTGACAAATCAATCGCATGGAATTCAATATGAGCGCTCCAAAGGAAATGTTCCTCATCTTCACGCAAATGAAACACGGTATGAAAGCGGTCTGTTTCATGAGGAAATAAAGGGTAGTTGAGGATCGTAACCATAATGGTTGGAGGAAGTTCGGAATACGCTTGTCCTGAGGAGAGCGATGCAGAAAACAGCCTCGCCCAATAATATAACACCCGCTCCGGCAAATCATGCTGGTGAACAACCTGAATTTCCACGTTAATCCGCTCGCCCCGGTCGGTAAACACGAGCACATCTAAGCGGCTCGTTTTTCCATCTTCCGTTTCTTTCGCAAGCTCCGTATTTTCATACTGCACATCGACAATGCGGTCACGTCCGCTCCGATGCAAAATAGCGTTCAAAAAAGCAATCGTAATCCGCTTTCGGCTCGGATGGCCAAACAACTGTTTAAACATGAAATCCATTTTCAAATCGAGATATTCTTTCATGACGAGGATCATCCTTTCGGGGAGAGTAATTGAGGAGAATAGGGGTTACATCCTCAATGAACCTCTCCCACCTTTATTCTATGAAGAGGTGGGAGTTTCTTACTACCTCCACCAAAGAAGCTTCTGCGCAGAAGAAGGCGGTCTCCTTCTACTCGATGAATGCATCGGAAGTCTTCTTGATGGGTCCAGTAAGCAACATCGGCACTAAACCGATGGGGCGGTCCAACCCTTCTACTACTTCTTGCTTACGCAATCCGTAGATACGTCAGCTTCGTTTGTACGTTCCAGTGTTTGAAGGTACCGTGCAGCGCCCTGCTTAAGATATTTCGCGCTCCATGAACGTCACGATGTTCCTCATACCCACACCGGCACACAAACAGGCGGGAAGACACTTTTTTTCTCTTTTGGCAGATAGGACAGGTCTGACTCGTATACGACTCCTCGATTCCATGCAAGCGAATGCCATGTTGTTCCAGCTTATAAGTGAGATACTTCTTCACTTTCCCGAATGACCAATTCGAGAGCTTTTGTGCTTGTTTGCGGCTTGCCCGCTTTTTCTTTCTTGTGTTTCGCTGCACCCCTTCGACATTTCCGATATACACATCGGAGGCGGACTGCTTTAAGCACCAGTCGACAAACTGTTTCGTTGTTTTATGCAACGCATCCCGCAGCTGTCTTTCGGATTTGGATAACATGTATTGTTTCGCCCGCTCATACTTTTTCCATCGGCGGGATCCTTTTTGACATTTCGATTGTCGCCGCTGGATCTCCGCCAGTTTTTTATTCCGCAGCCGGTGCAGGGAGCGTATTTTTCTTCCCGTGATGAGGAGGGCTTGCCCGTTTTCGCAAAACGCTCCGATCGTATGCACTTCCCCAAGATCGACTCCGACGGAGAAGTTCGGTTTGTACGCTTTGGCCTTTTGTCCATCTTCATACGTCACAGCCAAATAAAGACCTTGATCCAAGCAGCATTCGATTTCTTTGATCGTTCCTTTTGGCAGATGCGACGCATACACGACGATTGGCTTTTCCCGTTTTCCGTGATGAATGCCCATGGAGAGTTCGATTTTTCCATTTTCATACACTTTGAAACCGTCTTTCACCCATTTAGTTGGGAAATATTTCTTTTTCTTGTAGGGATAACGAGCAGGATGTCCTTGTTGGATGGCTTGGTGTGCAGCTTGTCTTGCGAAGAGATATTTGTGGCAGACGGCTTGAATCGATTGGCTGTGAAGATGGAACTTTCTTTTCGTTTGTTTTTGCAGCTCGCTTTTGGTGATCCAGCACCCATGCTGGAGGAAGTGTTCTTTGGCTAAGCGGAGGCATTCATTCCAAACACGGGCGGATTCGCGATTGCAGGCATACAATCGGTCCAAATCCGCTTTCGATGCCCGGAAGAACACTTTTTGGCCACGAAGCATGTGCATTCCCTTCTTTCTTTGTTTGATGGATAGTTCTATTATAGCACATATGTTCGTTTTTAGAAATCAAAAACCTCCCAATTCATCTCCCTCCTTCACTCCGTTTACGTTTAGAGGAAGGGAGACTTCTCGGGAAAAATATGTTAAAAAGTTTCGTAACACAACGGCATGATTGCATTCTTTATCCTTAGCCCCGTAAAGAAGGGTTACTTTTTCTTTTTTTGCCATCGCAATCAGTTCCCTGACAAGCATTTGTTTTTGTTCCTCAGTTTCCAGCTCCGTCACATAGCGCTTTGAAAATTCCCGAAACCGCTCCCTTTTATGGCCAAACCATTTTCTAAGTTCGGGGCTTGGCGCAATCTCTTTCATCCACAAATCGATCTTTGCTTCCGTTTTAGAGATGCCTCTCGGCCAAATCCGATCAATTAAAATTCGTTTTCCATCTGCTGGATCATATGGTTCATAAATTCTTTTCAAAAAATAATCTCCGGCCATTTCACCCACTCTTTCTAAAAACCCTCTTAAAATTATCATAGCTCATCTTTCCTAAAACAAAAAGGAAAGCAATCTTTTTGTTTTACCGGATCGCATTCTATAAAGTATCCATTTTGCCGCCAACTGTCTGACAAGCGACAGGCACCCACAAAATCTCCCGTCAGCTTTCCGGTTCGGCAGGCGCCTGCGGCTTTACTTTCCGCAAAAAGAAAATGCCAAGGAGCACCATCACCAAAAGTGTCCCCATCGCCAACCGATTGGCAATGTTTCCATACGAATGAAGAAGGAGAGTAATGCTTCCATAAATCGTCGGACCAATGATGGCCGACACTTTTCCGGAAAAAGCGAACAGTCCGAAAAATTGCCCTTGCTTGTCTTTCGGCGAAAGTTCGACAATATACGTTCTCGAAGTGACCCACATCGCTCCTAAACTGACGCCGAACAAACTTCCGGCGATCCACAAAGAAAGCTTGGAATAAGCAAGCGCCCCTACTGCCAGCGCAATGCACATCATGATGCCAACATACAAAACCGCTTTTTTTGCCCCTTTGTTTCTCGTAATATAGCCAAAAAGAAACGAACCTATAATGCTAGAAACGGTGGAAACTAAATATAAAAGGATAAATTCCCCCGCCGTAAACCCGGCAATGGCCTTGGCATAAACGGACATGATGGCGATCGTCGTCGCCACAGCATCATTTAAAAAGAAATAAGCAATCATGAATGTAAAAATGCTTTGATACTTTTTCATTTCTTTCAACGTCGCATAAATATCCCGATAGCCCGCAAAAAATCCGGTCTTTCGTTTTAGCGCAGCGGCTTCTTCTTTGACAAAGAAAAAAAGCGGTAAAGAAAAGATGAGAAACAAAAGAGCACTTGGAATAAAAGCCCGGTAGTAATCCTTTTCGCCAACAAACGGATACACAGCAAGCCCGACAAGCGTTCCGACATATCCGACGGCAACGCCAAAACCGGAGATGAGCGGAATTTCCTGTTTATTCCCCAAACTCGAAATCATGGAATCGTAAAAAACGAGGCTCGAATGGTAAAAAAATTTTGCTGCGACAAATAAAAGCACGGTGATGACAAAAGACACCGGCAATCCAAAAATGAAATTCCCATGATTCGAATATCCGGCAACGCCCATAAGCAAAGTCGCTACAACCGCAAGAACTGTAAATATCCCAAGCCATTTCTTTTTTCTCCCAGTCCGGTCAATCCATGTGCCGTATAAAGGAGAAAATAAAACTAAAAAGAAAGAGGCTAACGCATTCGCATACGAAATAAATGTACTGGCGATCTGGTTCAAGCTCTCGCTTTTTCCCACCGTTTCCGAAACATAAAGCGGGAAAAAAATCGTATTCACATTCGAAGAAAAAATCGTATTCGCAAAATCATACAACGCCCACGATAAAACCGGCAAAGAAACATACAGTTTCCATCCCGGACGCCTTTTTGTTTCATGCAAAGGCAAGGCATCTTCTATCTTCTTCACTGCGCTCTCCCCCATTCTTTCGGTTATAAAACGGTCGGCAAATCACTTACTCTACTATATAGGTTACTTTACATATTTGATGATTTTGTTTAGTTTACGTAAATAAATCTTTATCTTTTTTACGAAAGAACGACTCTTTGGCTTCCAAAAAAATATGTTTTGAATTTTTATAATATACATAAAATTTTAACAAATGATGATACATTTGTGTATTATCATCGTTTCCCGCTAATGAATGGGGGAAAAATCATTGTAATCATGATGATATAAAGAACACTAAATAAGACACGGACCCTAATACCTAATGAACGTGATTAAAACCAAGCGTTGGCAAAATAGTATTTCAAGACATCCGAGCGTGGCAAATCAATCGTCTGTTCTTCTCCGGTCACTAAGATGATGTGTTTGTTCAATAACTTCGGATTGCAATGCACAGACACGCAAGCAATCATTCCAGAGAATATTTTCCCTTAATAAGGAAACAAATATTAATAAAAGTTTCTTTTATTTCTTTTTTTTCTTTAGTTTCTTTAATCATTCTGATATAATGGAGGTGAGGAAGGGGTGAATAAAAAAATGACTACTCTTTTTCGAACAGCAGGAAATTCAAATGTTGATGAATATGAAAAAACGTCAACACTAAGTGAAAACGCCAGACGTTACTTGGAGCTAGTAAGACTTTCACTTGAACTGGAAAAACAAAAAGAGAAGATGTATCTAGCACTAAACGAACAAGAGAAAGAAGAAGTCCAGAACGTTCTTAGCCAAATAACGGAACCAACCATTCCAGAATATCTAACCGTTCGCGATGTCGCACTTCTTCTCGACGTCACACCACAAATGGTTCGCCGATATTGCGCAGAAGGAAAAATTGATGCGTACCAGCGCCTTGAAGGCAGTGGAAAATGGATCATTCCAACCGCACAGTTTCTCCATCATCCAAACTGGCCAGCATTTCTCCGAAAAAGACAAAAGATAAAAAATCAATCCATCAACATAGCGGAAAAGATGTTGGAATATTTAGGGGAAGAGGAGTAAAGAAGGAAAATATGGGGAACATAACAGAAACAAAAGTATATATGTTAGACACGAACGTATTCCGGTATAAGTCTAACCCACGTGCCCATAAAAGCTACAAAAAAGCAACAAAGCGTTTTTGGAGGAACGTTTTACAGGAATTTCGAAACGGAGAATCAGTCCTTTATATTCCTAAAGAAGTAATCCGGGAGTTAGAGGTGCAATCCTATACGCTCAGCGAAAAAGAAAATCAACGCATAGCACAACTACTAGAATTGATAGAAGAAACAGTCCCTGATCTCGCAACACCAGAGATAGAACATCAAATAAGAAAAATAACCGCCTACGTTCGTTCTGAGTACAAAAGTGATATCAATGCAGCAAGAGATATGGAATATGGGAGCGTATCTGACGCTCGAATATTATTGGCCGCCTGGCAATACGATTGCATTTTCGTTACGGCAAATATCAAAGATTTCATGCTGTATCCCCTTTTATTTCCTCAGAACGAAAGTAGGCTCTTTGATCTTTTGTCAGAAAATTATGTAATAATTGACCCAACTGTATATGAAAACATACATCGTGATCCAGTTTTTGCTGGTATGTTGCAAGATTTACATAACATGTTAGAACGATGAATCTCCCCTACCTACTTTCGATTCGTGGCAAATACATGCCCTCAACATAAAAACAAGAACAGAAAAAATATTGTGTGGATAGAGGAAATCCCCTTATTTCATCGCCAAGCGACAGGCCCTCACCAAAAAACGGAGACCCACAAGCTCCGTTTTTCAACACTTTTTCCCATCATTTTCGAGCGATGAGTAAACACCTCGATTTCATCCAATACACCGCTGCCTAAGACGACACCGAGTACAATTAAAATAAATCCGATCATTTGTGTATGGGAAATAGATTCTCCGAGGAATAAATAAGCTCCCAGCAAAGAAAACAAAGGATTCAAATTAATGAAAATCGCCGATTCCACCGCACCAATATGTTGAATCGCTTGGTTGTAAAACATATGGCCGAGCGCAGTGGCAAATACAGCGGAAGCAAGGAAGATCATCCATAGGGATGGCGTACCGCCTGCCAAGCTGGATAAGCCGTTCGGTTCCATCCACAAACTAATGAAAAATAAAAGCAAAGACCCAAACAACAACATCCATCCTGTCATCACACGGGCATCGACCGTTGCTTTTTTAATCATGATAAAACTAATTGCTTGCGATAATACGGCCAGAAATACATAAAAATCGCCAATGGACACATGGTGAATGCCGCTTTTGCCGTTTAACACGACAAACGCCACGCCGGCAAACCCGAAGAAAATCCCGACAAACCGAAACACTGTAAGCCGATTGCCTAAAAAGATGGCCGCCAACACCGATGTCACCAGCGGAATAAGCCCTAAAATCAACCCAGCATTGGACGCTGTCGTTTTTGTTAATCCGAGCGCAAGAAAAAGGTGATGGACAACGACACTAAACAAAGCGGCTATGCCAATATACATCACTTCCTTCCAAGTTAATTTCCGCAACTGCCCCATGAATAGCAAAATCAGAATCACAACGATCCCTGCAGTAAAAATCCGAAACGATGTTAACATCACCGGCGAAAAATGTTCGACTAAAATCTTGATGGCAATCACGTTCAATCCCCAGATCATCATAATCAAGACGAGGGAGATATAAACGAACGATTTCGACATGTCCGAACTCCTCTCACGCATCAACATAAAGTCATAAAAAATTATTTTGGAAAAGTACTGCCCAAAGATGCGGCATGCATTATTCTAGCAACCATCCAACCGAATGACAATCAAAGTGATATTCAACGGATGATAAATTGTTCGTGATCCATTCCTATAATATGTATGTGTTTCTTCACGACATCATGTTTGTAATATTAGTTGCGAATAACGTCTGATGTACCGAAGAAAGAGATTTTCCCGCTCCATCAACGTCACGATGATTGGGGGAACACTTTTTGCATTACCTTTTTTACGAATCAAACACAGTACATACGTTCGTTTATGTGAATAAAAAAACCTTCCGATCCATCTCCTCCTACACGCCGTTTAGAAGAGGGAAACTTCTCGGAGAGAATGCTACTTCTTGTTCTCGATAAAGAAGCGGTTTGATCAATCCCTAGCTTTAGAAACAATTTCTTATAATTAAACTCCCAGTAGAAATGCCAATGCTACAGCGGCAACGCCGACGATTTCTTTTAGTAGCTTATGGCTAAAACTTTGTTAAATATCGAATTTTGTTATGTGTCCTAATGATCTTCGGGTGGTGACAGGCACCAAACCCTCTGGTAGCGGGGCTATGCGGCACCGAGACCCGCATTGCGCACATCGTTTCCTTCCCTTCGCTAAATCCTCATATTTGCTAAATACCGCCTTACTGCTACATACCACTTTAAAAAAATGACAGAGGGGCAATCGATGGCTCTCTGTTAAACATCACAATCACACCCTTATTTCAATTTTTCAATCTCTTCAATCGGCAGTTCGGTTAATTCGTGAATCGTTTGGATGTCGTACCCTTTTACCAACATCTTTTTCGCAATTTGTCGCTTTTCTTGTTGTAATCCTTTTTTTACACCCTCTTTTAATCCTTTTTGCTCATACGATTTTGTGTATAATTCATTGTATAGTCCTCCTTGGTCTGATGTTAGGTGTTTGTTGACACCCCTGCATCATACCAAGAGGGCTTTTTTCTTTCAAGTCCCCGAAAACCTTTCTAACAGGAATGCTCCATATTCTTGATATTGACACCTATCTTTTTATTTCGACACTTTTCCTCTTAATCCTTTTCCTTCCAGCAAATTTCTATGAAAATATACCCACGATTTATGTACTACTCCATATCCCTTGACCGTCATGCATAGTTTGGCTAATCTGTTATATACAGAATATTCAGTCATATATGGCCATAAATAAACAAACCGCCCTTAACAAGGGCGGCTTGATCATTTGGATCCTTTCCGCTGATGCCATTTCCACGCGCTTTCGATGATTTGCTCCAACGAATATTCCGCTTTCCAGCCAAGTTCTTCGTAAATTTTTTGCGAGGAAGCGACAAGGCGCGCCGGGTCGCCCGGGCGGCGTTCGGTGTATTCAATGAAGGATTTGTGGCCGGTTATTTTTTCACATGTTTCAATGACTTCGTTGACGGAATATCCTAAGTCGTTGCCGAGGTTATAAATGGCTTTTTTCGATAATCCATTAGAGGGCTATATTTTCTCCTTCCTTGTCTTAACCATCCATTCCCAGAATCTGAGGGGCTGTCAAATGCTCTCCTTGACAGGCCTTAGGGGGCTGAGACGCTTGGAAAAGACGAGAAAAGAAAAGGAAAGGAATCAGAGCCATTTAGGCACTTGATTCCCCTGCTTAACCGATTTTATACTGTCTACTTTTCGGATCGCAATGCACAGGGACGTAACCAATATATTTTATTTTTGGATATTGATTACATACCCATTACTAATTGTCATATAAACTTCATGAGAGTCTCTAGATCTTTATCTCTAAAAATATTTGATATGAAAGGTTCCGTATTAGCCACGTATTTAGACAGAGATTGCAATGCGTAATCAAGTATTTTTGTATCCCCTTTTACCTCAAACAATAACAATTGGACAAATCTTAATCCCGGATAAATTGCTATTGGATTGGAAGAACGATTTACTATATAGATTCAGATTAATTTTCCGACATAACTATCTGTCCAATGCGTTGGAGCACTTTTTCTGGAAATTGAGTGAGATGCTCCAAGAACGAAACAATCGATTCCCGCAACTCTTTTCGATTGGCATTTGGCTTAGTAAAACTAGCCAAACAAGGCAAATATGACTACAAGGCTATCAGTATCCCAAAATATCTTAAAAAAGATGGCTTTCATTCACTAATCATTGGTCAAATTCGTATAGACGGCAACAAATTTACGATACCGTATTCTCGCCTATTTAAAAAGACTCACAAGCCTATCACGATAACGATTCCGCCTGTGTTACTGGACAAAAAGATTAAGCAGATTGAAATCATTCCTAAACATCATGCCAGGTTCTTTGGATGGCTTTCATTCACTGATCATTGGCCAGATTCGTATAGACGGCAACAAATTCACGATACCGTATTCTCGCCTATTTAAAAAGACTCACAAGCCTATCACGATAACGATTCCGCCTGTGTTACTGGACAAAAAGATTAAGCAGATTGAAATCATTCCTAAACATCATGCCAGGTTCTTTGAAGCCTATCACGATAACGATTCCGCCTGTGTTACTTGACAAAAAGATTAAGCAGATTGAAATCATTCCTAAACATCATGCCAGGTTCTTTGAGATTCAGTACAAATATGAAATGCCTGAAGATCAAAGAGAATTAAATGACCAAAAAGCACTGGCGATTGATTTAGGAGTGAATAATCTTGCCACTTGTGTCACATCAGACGGCAGATCGTTCATCATTGATGGGCGGAGATTAAAAAGTATTAATCAATGGTTTAACAAAGAAAATGCCAGACTTCAAAGCATTAAAGATAAGCAAAAAATCAAAGGTACAACCCGTAAACAAGCTTTGCTTGCTATGAATCGCAATAATAAAGTTTCGACAAAACGAACCAAATTCCTGCTTGGGAATGAATTTTTTAAACAAAAGCAGAGAGCCAATCTATGACCCTCTGTTTCTACAAATCTCGACATATATCGGGGCGTGACAGGCACGCTGCACATGAATGGCGTGCGCAGCCCGTGACGAAGGCTTCGTTTTTTGGCAAATCGTATCATCAATCGAAACAAAAAGGGGTTGATTCTTCCGTTTGGCCAGTCGTTCGACCTGGGAAAGGATCCACTCTTGAAGCTTCCCAAGCAGCCTTTCCTCGTTCCAAGGGCTTTTCGTGAAAAAGTGACTGAGCGTCGTTCGATGATTCGGATGAAAGCTCCAGTAATGAATATCAGTCAATGTTCCCGAGAATCCCTTGGTGGTCAAGGCATCGACAATATGAATGAGATGCTTGATGACCGGTTTGGAAAGCTGCAGCGTCAACCCCAGCGTGAAGAAAAACTTGTGGATTCCTTGGTGATGTGCTAATTTATTCATGAGACATGAACCTCCTTGTGTGAATGGGTTTTGAGCACATCTATTTTACCCAAGGAGTCCGGTTCATGTCTCCTTTTTTGTTTAGTTGTCAATTTATGTAAGTGAATTTGCTCATCTACAGTGTACTAAATAAAATTGAGCATGTGGTAAGCAAGCAAAAACTCTCGGAAAATTTTTAGACTCAAGTGTTTTTTTGTTCTTCAACAATCGCTTCTATAGTTCTCTCTCTTTTACGCACTTTTAGTAAAGCACTCGTTAACCACCCATGAAGCGATCTTCACCACATTTATGGAAGTTAATTCGTTCTTCCATGGGAGATAACCATGCCGTATCTATACGGCACCATCAAAAGAATGAAAATATTAATTTTCAGGATAGTTAAATAAGCTTCTTTGCAAATCCAATGCTTTTTTGTTCATAACCCATATTAATATAAAATTGATGAGCAGTTAAACGTTCTGTACGATTTCCACTATTTACTCCAATACTGATAGCTCCTTGTCTTTTTGCCCAACTTTCTGCTTCTTCTATTAACTTTCTTCCTATACCTTTGCTACGATAGTTAGAATCTACAACTAAAGCTACGATTCTAACATAAGAACCATCCAATTCATAAAAAACCCCAGTACATAATCCAATCATTCCAACAACTTTTCCATCATATTCAGCAACTAAAGTATGATAGCTTGGGTTTGATTCAATATTACTAAATCTAATTCTCATCTGTTCAACAGAGGTTGGATAACCAAGTTGCTCCATTAAAGATGCTAATTCAGGAATATCATTAGAAGTAGCTTTTCTAATTTCCATACGATTCCTCCTTCATTTAATGTTATTATTGAATTATTTCCTCATTTCTAAATAGTTTTCCTTCTTAAAATAAACTACCCTGTTAGTTCAATAAAAAAAGCGATACCCTCTTGTTGAAGTATCGCACCCGTTAGCCAACCATAAAGCAAGCTTCACCACAGATGATGGAAATTAATTTGTTCTTCCATGGGAATTGAATAAGGGATTATTCTTTTTAAACTCATCCCATTCCTCTCGAAGAATACCCATCCGAATGGAATCATAGTATTCGCCATTATAGTAGCGGCATTTTCTCATTCTCCCTTCTAATCGCATTCCTAATTTTTCCGCACATCTGATCATTCGTGGATTTCCAGACCAAGTTGTAAGCCCTACTCTCTCGATGGTTAGATTTTCAAAGAGATAGTCAATCCATAAAGATAATGCTTCCGTTCCAAATCCACCATTCCAATGTTCAGGAGAATATATGACGATTCCCATTTCAAGCCATCGTGTACGCTTATCCTCCCAATAATAGCTAACCATACCTATAATTTGACCTTGATGTTCAATAATCATTTGACTTGGTACATCCGTAACATTCATTCTTTCTTCCATTCTCTTAGAAAACTTTTCAAAGGTACAAAATTCAAGCGGATAATAAGGAGCGTCGTACTTTTTCCATTCTGGATTCTCCACACCGTATATCAGGTTATATAGAATTGGCAGATCATCCCGTGTTGGTGTGCGCAGAGATATTCTTTTTCCTGTCAGCGACAACTTTTGCAACATAGATCCACCCCCTATCTTACAGAATTCAACAATCCATGTTATTATCCCTTTTCTAAAAGGCTTTATTATCGTTAATGGTTGATTTTCGACCGATGAAAAAGCCACCTTGTGATGATAAGGCAGCTTTTTGTACATATTTTATTTAACTATCGCACCATTCGTTCAATAACCCTTCGTTACTTTCTTTAAATCCCGAGTATATATAATGGTTCTTACCGAAAATAAATACTTCTTTTTCCTTAATGAAACCAATTTTCTCTGCCACACGAATGGATGGAACATTTCTTGGATCAATAATACTGATCAGCTTATTTAAACCCAATTTATCAAACGCATATTCCTTGCACGCTTTAGCTGCTTCTGTTGCGAACCCCTTTGACCAATACTTTTTATTAATGTGATATCCAATCTCCACTTCTATACCCTCATTTATTTTTTGTTTAACAAGACCACAATCCCCGATCAATTCATTCGTTTCCTTCAAACAAACCGCCCATAATCCATAACCATCATTCCGATATCTATCTTGATTTCGTTTAATCCAGTCTTGAGTTTGCTCAATACTAAAGGGAGCTGGATAAAACTTCATGGTTTCTGGGTCAGAAAAAATACTATGTAGAGGAGTTATATCTTCATCTTCATATTGTCTTAATATCAACCTTTGTGTCTCAAGAACAATCATTTCCCCATCCCCTTTTGTTTAATCTCACGTTTTGACTAATATTATTTGACTTAAGATTAAATTCCTTGCTCCTTCAACCATCCTACCCCTTAGCCACCCATGAAGCGAGCTTCGCCACAGATGACGAAGTTAATTCGCTCTTCCATAAGAGTTGAAGAACACTTGAAACTAATTCACAAAATAAGCCATTAAGATCAAGTCATAATAAGTCTGTTCATCTATCTTAATCGCTTTTGTTTTAAGACCTTCTTCCACAAACCCAAAATTTCTGTATAAACGAAGGGCACTCGTATTGTTAGCAAATACTTCAAGACAAACCTTTTCAATTAAAGGGTTTTCCTTTGCCCAATCTAATAACACAGTTAGCAATGCTTTGCCTACTCCTTGGTTTCTGAAATCTTTTTTAACGCTCATACCAAAAGAGCCTTGATGTTTTATTCGCTGCCTATGTCCATTATGAAAATCTAAAAATCCAATAATTTCTCCATCATACTCAGCTAAAATAGCCAATTTTCCATTGTCATCAAGCATTTGCTGCAACAATTGTTTTTGCTGTTCACTTGTTACCTTAAATTCTGCTTCGGTAGTAAGTAAATAAGGTGCTTCACAGATAACGGTTTTGATAAATGTTACCACTTTATCTGCATCTCTGGGCAAAGCAGTTCTTACTACAAATTTTTTACCGCTCTTAGTCATAAATTGCTTTGTTTGTATCTCTCCCATAGATACCACCCTATTATTTATTTAATTCGGTTCCTCGGATTAAGTGGTGGAAACGTTAATTTCGGAATTATATAAAAAAATAAGATATTCGGATTATATGGTGGAACATCTATTGAGTTTTATATTTTGAAATAACGTTATTGAACATTTTCGTCGTACTGTTCACCAAATATTTTGTTTTCTTTGAAGATATATAGGTTGTAATAAAGAATTTCCGACCTCCATGTCCCGTCTTTACTTTATCACCTAACAAGCTGGCACGGTGACAAGAAGAGCGAACAATGCCATGTAAAACAAAATTGCAACTTATATAGCACCACGGGTTTTAATAAAAATTTTCAATATGAAAAACTTTAACCTTATACCAAATATCTTTCCAATTCTTTTTCGTTATCCGTTCTTCGTAAATCTGTGATAGTTCTTTTGATTCTTTAAAATAGGGTGTCGGTTTTACTTCCATGTTAATCACATCATCTACTCCCCAAGGAGCAACCAAGATGATGTCATCTTTTTCATCTAATTTTACACCTAAAGATGTTGCTGTTTCTGGAAACTTTGATATAGCATCTACGGAAGATGAATAAGGAGAAATATTATTAACAATGTGCATTCTTGCCTCATTTTTCACTGACCAAGGAATGTTAGGAAGGATATTTCTCAACCTCATTTCGAACTTCTTTTCTTCTAATTCGTCCATATTGGTATCATCAAAATAGATAACGTCAATATCTGGAATAGGTGTTCTTTCTTTAAAACCATGTAACGTATCCCATATTTTCGAACGAACAAATCCAGCACAGACCCACCAATCAGGTAAATTCAACGACTTTACGGCTTTTAATATATCCATCATCCACTCGTCTTCTTTAATCAGTTGAATGATATCTTTGTCATTTTTGATAATCATCAGTTAATTTCCTCCAATCGAACGTATATCCCTACTATTACATAAAACCCAAAATATAGAAAAGTTTTTCCACTAAACTACCTTTTACTTCAACAAAAAAGCATTACTTCCTGCTTCTTGAAGTAATGCTTCCGTTAGTTTAATTATTTAAATAACCTCAGGACAGTGTTTTATAAATTTTTTACGTCATCTATATAAGTTGAACAGGCGTGTTGATTATCCAATAAAATCCAAAGTGTATAGAAAAAAGAGCACCTTTCCTGTAGAATGTGAGTAACGACACAAACAAACCCAGGAGGTGCTCTCTATAAACAAGCATACCACACTCCCGAATTTGATGCAAAAACTTGTTTCGGATGAAGAGATTCAACTGATTGCCGAAGCGGTTGGGTATCGTGATTCGTCTCGAACCTTTACGTTGCGCGAGTTGATTCACTTCTTCCTGCTGGCCGCCATGCATCAATGGAAAAGCTTTCGCCACGGAGCCGATGTGGGGCCTCTGTATGGATTGCCGCGATTCCATTATTCCACAGTATCCAAGAAAGCGAAAGAAGTTCCCTATGACATCATGAAACGCTTGTTGGCGTTGATCATTTCCAAGTGCAACCGCCAAACCCGCCGTTCGCTTCGGTTTCCCAAACCGCTTCGGGTGGTGGATTCGACGACCGTCACGGTCGGGAAAAACCGCCTCCCATGGGCGCCGTATCACGGCGAACGCGCCGGAGTGAAGCTGCACGTCGCGTATTCGCCGAAATCCTCGCTGCCGGCAGACGTGGTGGAAACGACCGGACTGCGTCACGATGGCCCAGTGGGAGAACAGTTGACGAACGCTCAACAAGTGCTCGTGGAAGACCGGGCGTATTTCAAAATCGAACGCCTCGATCGATTTGTGGAGCAGCATCAGCTCTTTGTCATTCGAATGAAGGACAACATCGAACTTCATCAGAAAAAAAGCTTGAAACACCTTTCCAGCACATCTTCATCGGTTCAAGCCGACTTCACGTGCCAGTTGGGGACGAAACAATGCCGATCGACCAAGCGTCACCGGGTAGTGATCTTTCGAGATGCAAATGGCCGCGACATTCGGGTCGTGACGAATCTCTTCCATGCGTCTGCGGAAACCATTGCCGACATGTACCAACAACGTTGGACCGTTGAAGTCTTTTTCCGCTGGGTAAAGCAATATCTGAATGTCCCAACCTTGTTTGGCACGACGGAAAATGCGGTATACAATCAGCTGTTTGGGGCGTTCATTGCGTATGTGTTGCTGCGATGGCTGTATGATCAAACCAAAAAACGGACGAACGTCTCTCTTTCCTTCATTTCGTTTGTTCGCCGTTTTTTCTCTGGGCAGCTTCCTCTCGATTGGAAATCCGGGATGGCCGCTGCTTTGTTTGAGTATGCCCAAATTTATGGAAGACGTATGTCTAATTTTGGATAATCAACACTCGTGGATTCATCCAAAAATCGCTGCACCATTTGCGACAGCTCATATTTTTGGCCAAAAAAGCGGCGCTGGCGCACCCGTTTGATTTCATGATTCTGCTGTTTGTTCATGCAGCACTTCTTATACTTTTTCCTACTTCCACACGGGCATGGGTCATTCCAGCCGATCGACATGCGTCATCCTCCTCTCCCATCTTTCTTTTTTCAATATTTCCATCAATAATGTTTAAATTCTACTATGGACAGGATAAACTACTATTATACAAAACGTTTATCCGAAAGGAGACGAGGGCTATGAACCCCGACAATCTTGCTAAACTGATCGACGAATTGTCTGCCATGTTCCATCCGACAGAGCGGGACCGTCCACACGGCAGATGGGTTAAGGCGCCAAAGAGCGCACCCCCCTCCAAACGGCGGCGGTCCAAAACAGCCTACCAGCTGAAAATCACATTAAACGGCATCCGCCCGCCGATTTGGCGGCGCGTCCTTGTTCCCGGACATGCGACATTTCACGAGCTTCATCTCATCATCCAAGAAGCGATGGGATGGGAACAAGCCCATTTATACGAATTCGATTTCGGAAGCGTTCTCATCGGCATCCCTGACGGCTGGGATTCGTTTCAGCTGGAAAAAGAACTGATGGACGCCCGCCGCATCCCATTACAGCAATGGCTGACGGAAGAAAAACAAAAGTTTCTATATATTTACGATTTTGGCGACTACTGGCGCCATACCGTCACTGTTGAAAAGATTGAAACACTCCCAAAACCGTTGGAACGCGCCGCTTGCCTGAAAGGAAAACGGGCGTGCCCTCCCGAGGATTGCGGCGGCGTCTATGGCTACCTGGAGCTGCTGGAAGCGGCGGCGCAAAAAGACTCTCTTGCCGATCCCGAATTGCGCGAGCTGGTAGACTGGATGTACGACATGAAAGGCGAAGATTTTGACCCTGATGCCTTTGACGTCGAGGAAGCGAACGAGCGGCTGGCCTATATCCGATTGTAACGCATGCGAAAGAAGGTATCCGTCATCTCTCAAGGGCACCTTCTTTCGCACCCATCTGTCCTTTGTTGCCTGCTTTGTCCATCGCCTTACAAAAATCCCCGTTCGGCAAACGTCTCCCAGACGAGCTCCTCGAGCTCCTTGCGCAACTCAGCTGCATCGACTCCTTCAAGCAACCCGTCCTTTTTCCATGTTCGGATCGCTTTGTCGATCAAGCGATGGACTTGATCAACGTCCCAGCCCTCGCAATCAAACAACTCCTCAACTTGGTCAAGCCATTCCTCAATCGCACGGTCCAGCTCATCGCCATCCTCCATCCCACCGTCGTCGAACCAGATCTCATCACCGTCATCCCCATCGTCAAAGAGCCACTCATCATCATTCTCGCCCTCATCATCTCCATCATCGAGCAACTCTGTGCGAAATAAAAACAATTCCATCACAGCGGCTTCCACTTCCTCTACAGGAACGCCGTAGTGTTCCGCAACCTTTTCCATATTGACAAATTCTCTTCCAGCCATTTCACTCGCCAAATAACGGAGTGCAGCCGCATACACAGCAGGATTCTTGATGACCGGTTCATCCATTTCGCAATATGCGCGCCAAAGGAACGCAGCCTCGCTGAGCACTAGGGAGGAGGTTGTTTCTTCCTTTTTCTTTAATTCGCGAAAAACATCATCTTGATCTCGATCCCCCCAGTCCTTTTCGCTCAGCAGCTGCCACAACAGCTCATGGACCGCTATTTCAAGCAATTCCGGAAACGACTCGCGCAAAAACACTTCACACGTTTTCATATCCGGATTCCATTCCGCTTGAAGCGCCCGCGCAAGCCGATCCTTCCCGCTCTTTGGAATCGGCAGCACCTTCATGAAGTACGCCCACTCGTCCCCATGCGGAACGAGGCATCCTACTAACACGTCCCCCTCCCTAGCAGACGGAAGCTCCTCCGGCGTCAAAAAACGGACGTACTTTTCTTTTCTGGTCAACAGATCGCGTACAAGGAAACGCCGCTCATCCTCGATATGAATGATCTCGTCAAACGACGGAACCGCCTCGTCCCATCGCTTCAAATGAGTTTGCACTGCTGGACGCCACCGCGTGCGGCGCCGGCTTCTCATATAGGCTGAAAAAATTGTCATCCCTTTGTCATCAACGTGTCTGTGAAAAATCGCCCAGTTCGTCAGCAATAAATTGGCGCTGGTCTCCAGCTCGTTAGGAAGCCCTTGAAATGGAGAACCAGACATCATGAAAGCAAGCTCTTCCTCATATCGCTCTAACGCAAACGAAAACACATCTTGCATACATTTGGCCACTTCACGGTCAATTAGAGATTCTATCGATACTGCTTCTTTCTTCCCACAACAATGCTTATACGTTTTCCCACTGCCGCATGGACAAAGATTGTTTCGCGATGCCTTCACCATATAGCTACCTACTTTCTTTGTATCATAGTCATTGAACATTCTCCCCCTCTACGCTAACGCTCGGGCCAGCTAAACACTTTGGGGAGACATTCACGATCAACGTGTGATGGAACTGCTTTCAGCAACACATATCGCAAGCACTTTGGGACTTCCGCCGCTCATGTCGAGAACATCGATTCGCATTCCATTTTTTATGCCTAACCAAAATCCTGGTTCTTCACCAAAAGGTGCCCTTGGCTTTTTCAAAACATGCCATATTTCCTTCTCCAAGGAGAAATCAGCCAATCCATGATTTTCATGCCGGTTGACACTCCGCACTCCTAAAGGTGTAGGATTCTTGGATCATTCGCGTCCTCATCCGTTTCTCGGTAAAACGAGAAAAACCCTGCTTCTCAATCAAGCACACGTTATAGTGATGGCCCAAAATCCTAAGAATAGAATATGAATGACTCTTACCATTGGGCTTGCCTGCATAATGGAGAATCATAGAGGCCGAGCCGAGAGAAACAAGCGCCCCGTCATTCATCGGGACGCCTACGGCCGGCGAAGCAAACGGGACAACGAGGCAAGCAGGCGCTCTTGAAACGCAGCCCGTTCTTTCTCCACCTTGTCTGGCCACTCTTGCAGCGCCTGAAGCCACGGCTCTACGTACGGAGAGAAAGACGGCGGATATACGCGGGCAAGATCGTCCAGCTTGCCGTTGCGATCGGTCACGGCGACGATATACATGCCCGGCAACAGATGCGGCTCTGCCCGCTTCGGAATGTCCCATGTCACCGTTCGGTTATGGGCAAGCCAATCCAGCACCGCCTTCCCCTGTTCCACACGCTTGACGCGGAAAAACGAGAAACCGACGGAAAGGGAAATAGGCAAACCAAACAAACGAGCAAGCTGCCAAGCCATCAGTTCCTCATCCCCCTTTCCGTTCTCGCCCCTCCATTCATCCAGCAAAGCAAAGCAATGTTCCAATTCGCTTCTGACCTCTTCCAGCACGGCACCAATAACAGTTCGATGATTCGTTCCATAACGGCGGTCCAGCCAATCGGCCCACTCAAGCAACATATCGAGCGCTCGGCTCACCACTTCCCATGAAAACGAACTCCATCTTGACGGGATTTGATCGACGATGCATTGTTTCCAGTCTTCTTCTCCTACGTCCTCCCACGATGAAAACGTCCGCCCGGTCATATATTCACACACGAGCAAAACCACGGCCCAACACGCCTCTTTGGCTTCTTTTTCTCCGCTCACGATGACTTCGTTATAAAACGCCAATGCGTCATCGGTAAAATACATCCCTTCCCATTCCGCGCGGATCAACAATGTCTCGGTTCTTTCCGGCCCCATCCATTTCATTTTCCATAAGTCCGAAAGACGATGTGATGAGCTAAACGGAGATGGGGGCAATCCATAACGGGAGCGAATGAAATTCACTTCGATGAGCACCGGCAAATTGGCTCGTTCTTGCATGTTAAACAAATGGAATTCATACTCTTTCAGCCACTCATCCACTTCCTGCACACGCCCCTCGCGCGCCATTTCGTGAGGGGTTTTTCCATTCCATTTCTCAAGCGGGATGTGAAGGGCTTTTTCCATTTGAACATCCAATCCGGCCATCGTTGCCACCCAAGGGGGAGAGTCTGGGTCTGAATCAATATGAAGCGAAACGTTTTCGATCCCTTTTCGGCGCAAAACGGCTTCTGTCCCCCGTTTTCGTTCTTTTGGGGAATACCCAAACGCCTGCAGCAGCGACACGAGCTGTTCGGCCGTCCCTTCCTCCTCGGTAGACAACACGAGACGCGACCGATGAGCGGATAATGACCCGCCTAATTCAAACACATGAATCGGCTTGGGGGAAATCACTCCGACATAATGGTACACATTGGTGCACCATGAACCTTCCACTTTCTCCCCATCGTCATGATCAATGTGAGCGCGTCCGATCGAAGCAAGCTTCCTCATCGCCTCAGCGGCTTCCTGGCATTCGTATTCATACGTCCATCGCGTGCGCTCCTCTTGCACATCGTCCGCCCTCGGAGGATAGCCTGCATCAACGATATCGAGAAAATGTTCAACGGCTACCTTTTCATACGGCCAATCGGTTTGCGTCAACAAGACGCGAATGTTCTCTTCCGCCCGTTCCACGCCCTTCGGATCCACAATCGATGATACACCGCAAACGTAATAGCCGCCGTCAAAGGGCTCCAAAAAGGCAAACATGCCGCCCCAAGGGCGCACAACCTCCAATGTCTCGCAATACGGCATGAGAAGTTTCTCGCCCGTCAACCGGTCGACCGCCACTCCTCCTTCATCATGCAAATCGACAAATTGCACAAGGCGCGGCACAAGTCGAACCCAGCGGTCCAACATTTCCTTGAGCTCCGGAGACAGACGACGCCCTTTTTCCTGTTGAAACCATTCAACGCCGCGCAATCCATTCGGATAACGATGGAGGAAAAAACACCAAAGCGTCTCAAACACCTTCAACTCTTCACGATGATCCTTTTGTTCGATCATTCGGCGAAATGTACGGTTGACCGCTTCGCGTTCATCATAAGACAGCGATTCATCCAAAAACCGCTGCACCATTTGCGACAGCTCATATTTTTGGTCAAAAAAGCGGCGCTGCCGCACCCGCTTGATTTCACGCTCCTGCTGTTTGTTCATGCAGCACTTCTTATACTTTTTCCCGCTTCCGCACGGGCACGGGTCATTTCGGCCGATTGCCATGCAAAATCCTCCCTTCTAATCATTCCTTTCCAAAACGGCGACCAAGATATTAAAAACTGTCGGAATCGCGCACAAAGCCATTTTTCCCAATCCATTATGGATTCGGTCAAAACCGATCGTTCCCCGCCGCTTTTTTTGGAGTTTCACGAATGGAACGCATTCCATTCCCTGTTTCTACTTATAGAGGGCTTGGGTTGAGCCCAATGATGTTTGAATGAGAGAGCCCTTGTGGAACCGGCTTTCCTTTCTGACGAAATGCCACTGACTTGCGCGCAGCGCCCGTTTTTCTGCCAGCTTCTAGATGAATCCCCGATCGGTGAAGATCTCCCACGCTACATCGCGGAGTTCTTTACGCAATTCTTTTTCATTCACTTCCTCAAGCAGGCCTTCATTCCGCCACGAACGGATGGCGCGGTCAATATGACGGTTGACTCGCTTCTCGTCCCATCCTTCACGCATCAACATCAGATCGATGTCATCGATCCATTCATTGATGCGCGCATCAAGCTCATCCCCTTCCTCTTCGAACCAGTCTTCCTCCCAGTCATCGAGCCATTCCTCGTCGTCTTCATCATCAACAGCCATCAGGAAAAAATCCAACGCCGCCGATCGCACATCTTCTGGCATCACGTCATACCGATCGGCGATGTCTTCCACCTCCGATCCTTCCGCCTTCATCAAATGCCCAGCCACATAGCGGAGCGCCGCCGCGTAGACGGGGACCGAATAAGGGAGGCGGGATGTTTTTCCGCAATAGATCGCCCATATGGCGAACGCTTGATTGAGCAGCGCCGCTGGCGCCTCCGGCTCGTTTTCATCGAGCTCGCGAATGACGGCCGCTTGTTTCGGATCATCCCATTTGAACTGTTTGGCGAACTGCCAAAGCCACTCCAAGAACACATCGGAAAGCACAGCGACGAACCGATCGCGCATCCATAAAGCCGATGGCTGACCGCTCCACTCCCCTTCTTGTTGAATCGCCCGAAGCAATCGATCTTTCCCTGACGCCGGGAGCGGAAACACCGCTGTGAAACACGTGAACACGTCTTGGTACGGCACAAGGAAGCCGAACACCACATCTCCTGTTTCGATCACGCTCGGCCATTGATCGGAAGTCAATAAATGAACGATCTTTTCCTCTCCCGTCAACAAATCCCGGACAACGGGGCGATTGTCGTCCTCATAGCCGATGAACTCGCCAAGCGACGGAACGGCTCCTTCCCACCTCTCGATGTGAGCCTGAACGGACGGGCGCCACCGCTCCCAATGACGGCTTTTCCGGTAAGCAGAAAAGATCGTTTGTCCTGTTTCATCAAGCGGCCAACAAAACAACATCCAGTTCACCGCCATGATCTGCACGCCAAGCTCGAGTTCCTCCGGCATCTCATCAAGCGGGAACTGGTCTAAAAGCTCTTCCGCCTCCCTCTCATACCGCTGTAAAACAAACTGGCGCATATCATTCATGCATTCGATCAACTCGCGGTCAATCAATGACGAAATCGAAACCGCCTCTTTTTTTCCGCAACAATGCTTGTACTTTTTGCCGCTGCCGCACGGACAAAGGGCATTCCGCGACACCGTCATATCGTCACCCACTTTCCTTCGATTCGGCCTTGCCGTTATGTTCATTGTATCATAACAGAGAGAAAATTAGGAATAAATCCCACGCCAAACAAACATAGCAACAGTACAATCCGCCATGCTATAATAATGTAGATATAAAGAATGAACGGAAAACGGGGGCTTTCTTCGGGAACCCATGATGCACAATGGACGGAAAGGACGGACTGATATGTTGCAGACCGCAATCTCCAAACCTCTGTTGCAAAAAGCCGCTGCCGACTTGCAGCGGGAATGGCCGTTTTCTCTCTTCCAACATGTCATCCAAAAAGGGCGGGAATTGTCACGGCAAGGGTTGGTGTATAACGTCACGGTCATAGACAGCGATTTTATCGAAGGAAAAGTCATCGACACCGCCATTCATGACGTGACGCTTGATTTGTCGGACATCTCCCTCCACAGCTGCACATGCGGGGCGGAAGATCTTTGTCCGCACGTACTGGCGCTGTTCTTTTACGTGTACGGAAATGTATTTGACAACGGCGAGTTGTTGCGGCAATGGAAACAAGGAAAGAAAAAACCGAACCGGAAAGCGGCATCGGTCCAAACACCGTCTGAACCAAACACAGCGGAATCGGTCGCCCAATGGCGGAAGCAGTTCGCCGACCTATTGGACGAGTGGAGCGCCCGCCACCGCCGCCGCAATGATTGGCCGTACCGCTTGTCCCATCAACTGTTTCCGCGACTCGTCAAAAACAGCCCGAAACACAGCGCTGTCCGTTTGTTGCATCGCTTTCATGCGGCCTTGTTTTTGCTTGACCATTTGTTCGAATACGGACGCGAACGCGGTTGGGACCGTGGGCTGTTGTTCGGATCATACGAGCAGTTTTCGTGGCAACAAGACGTCGATTATATCGCCGACGAATGGTTCGAAACGTTGGAACGGTTTCCGTCCGAACTGCTGCCCCCGTCTGTTGAAACGCACATCGAACAGACGATCCCGTATGTACGGGAGTTGTTGCTGCGGTGGGGAAAGGCGTCCCCTTCACTCGTCTACAGCCTATACACAACCGCTTGGGAGCTGCTGTTCACGAAAGAAGCGCAGCGCCGGCAAGAGAAAGAAACGCTGATCCGCCTGGCAACGGAAAAACAGTCAACCACTCTGTTGCTAGCTGCCGCCCATCTCGCCTTTTTACTCGGCGAAGATGACGAAGCGCTCGCCATCTACCGCCAACATCCCAAGGAAGCGGCTCCGTTTTTTATCGATTGGATGGAGCGGTTCGCATCCTCGCATTCGCCGGAACGTTTCGCATCATTTTGGGCGAAAGGAAAGCAAGAGCTTGCCTTCTACATATCCGCTCTTCCAGAGATGGAGCGGTCGCCGTTTGTCAACGAAATCGGTCGGCTGTACGAATCATACGCTCGCCAACACAACAAATGGGACGACTATGAGAAGCTGTTGGCCGCATGCTTCCCATACAGCGCGAACCGCTACGTTCATTGGCTGCTCGATCAAAGGCGCTACCATGATGTAGTCGACTTATACTTATGGGTGGACGCCACCGCCCATGACATTGATCCAACATTTCTCGCCATGCTGCAAAAACAAAACCCGGCGCTCGTCTTGCCATTGTATCACCGAGCGGTCATGCGTTTTGTCGAGGCGAAAAACCGCGCAAGCTATCGCGTCGCCGTGCAATATTTAAAAAAATTGCGTGCGTGCTACCGATCGTTGAAACGAATGAACGACTGGCAGATGTATCTTGAACAGCTGTTAGCCAAAACGGCGCGCATGCGCGCGTTTCATGAAGAAGTGGAGAAAGGAAAATTGCTTCTATGATGGAACAAGCGTTGCAGACGATCACCCTTTCATGTGAATGGAGCGAAGAAGGACGATGCTTCTGGCTCAGCGGCCCGGACCGTGTTTCGAGCTGGGCGCCGCTTGTGTTCGCCTGGCATGAAGAAACCTTTTACGGCACCTTGCTTGATGTCGCGACCGTCCACGGACGCGACGCGGTGCGGCTGTCCCCGTGGCAGGCGCTCACGTTTTTCGCCTGGCGCCCGTCCAACCGTTTTCTTTCCATCAAATGGGGAGATGAGTTCACCGCCCAGCTTGAAACATGGGCGAAGCAAATCATCGACGATGTGCGCACACGCTGCTTCCGTCCCGATTTCTCGGCGTGGAAACAAGGGCAGCCGTCTGAATGGGCCGAAGCTGAGCGGACGCGTTGGCGCGGGCTCAAAGACGATCCGCACCCGCTTGTTGCGGCATGGCGGTCGCTTGCGGTCGCCGACTGGCTCTCACGCGACCCGGAACTTCGCGGCATTTGGGGCGAAATCGTTCGCACTTATCCATTGATCGCCTCCCCCAGCGGCCAATGGACCGGAACGGAAGACGACTGGCTCGAACAAATCGGATGGCTCGGCGACCGGCCGCCGTTTGTCGTCGGACTGCGCCTTGTCGAGCCGTCCGAGGAAGGCGACGTATGGACGCTTGAAGCGGTGCTAATCGCCGTCGACGACAGCGTCATCGCACCCGCAAGCGACATTCCGCGCGCTTGGCGCCCATATGAATCATCGGTCTCCCGGGCCATTCGCCGCATTTGCGCGATCGTGCCGTGGCTTGGCGATGAAAATGAGTCTTTGCTTCATGAACTGTCCGACGAACAAGCGTGGCGCTTTTTGTCCGAAGACAGCTTAAAGCTGACGGAAGCGGGCGTGCGCCTGCTGCTTCCCGACTGGTGGCACGACATTCGCCAGGCGCAGCTGTCGATCAAAGCGAAGCTGTCGCCTTCCGTCAACGCGGAATCATTATTCGGCCTTGAGCGCCTCGCGGACTTTGACTGGAGGGTGGCGACCAACGGGATTGAGCTGACAGAAGAGGAGTTTGCCGCTTTGGCGGAACAAAAGCGGCGCCTCATCCGCCTGCGCGGCCAATGGCTCATTCTCGATCCCGCCCTTGTCCGCCGCGCACAGGCGCTCATGGAAAAGGCGAAAAAAGAAGGCGTGCCGATCCACGACATCGTGGCGCAAACGCTGCTTTCGGAAGCAGAGGAGCGCGAAGAGGCAGCGGACGAATCGATCCCGATCCACATTGACGTCCACGACCAATTCCGGGCGTTTATCCGCCAGCTCCAGCAGCTTGATGGATTGCCGAAAGCGAATGTGCCGCCGTCTTTTCACGGCACGCTCCGCCCGTATCAGCAGCGCGGCGTCGACTGGCTCGTCTTTTTGCGCCGATTCGGCTTTGGCGCCTGCTTGGCCGATGACATGGGGCTTGGCAAAACGGTGCAACTGCTCGCCTATTTGACCTATGTAAAAGAAATGGAGCGGCCGGACACGCCGGCCTTGCTCATCTGCCCGACCAGCGTGATCGGCAACTGGCAAAAAGAATGCGCCCGCTTCACCCCAGACTTGCGCGTCTACGTGCACCATGGACCGAACCGGGCGAAAAACGATGCGTTCGTGCAAACGGCAGGCGAGGCCGATCTCGTCATTACGTCTTACAACCTTGCTCATTTGGACCAAGACGATTTAAAACAGATTCATTGGCATGCGATTTGCCTTGATGAAGCGCAAAACATTAAAAACGCGCAAACGAAACAAGCGCGCGCCATCCGCCGCTTGAGCGGAAAACATAAAATCGCCTTATCCGGCACGCCGGTTGAAAACCGTCTCGGCGAACTTTGGAGCATCTTCCACTTCCTCAACCCCGGCTATCTCGGCAGCCGTGCGGAGTTTGAGCGGCGCTTTGCCGGGCCGATTGAAAAAGAAGGAGATGCCCGCAAAAAAGCGGCGCTGCAGACGCTCATCCGCCCATTTCTCTTGCGGCGGACGAAAACGGATGAAGCGGTTGCGCTCAACTTGCCGGATAAGCTTGAACAAAAAGAATATTGCCCGCTCACGGCCGAACAGGCTGCCTTGTACGAGCAGCTCGTCAACGACACACTCGAACGGGCAAAGGAAGCCAGTCCGTTTGCGCGGCGCGGCTTGATTTTGCAAATGCTAAACGGTGTGAAGCAAATTTGCGACCATCCGGCGCTGTATTTGAAAGAACGCCGACCCCGCCAGCTCGTCGAACGGTCACACAAACTCCAAAAGCTCATCGAACTGATCGAGCAAATTCGCGCCAACGACGAATCGTGCCTCATCTTCACGCAATATGTGCGAATGGGCGAGATGATCCAAGAACTGCTTTCCGACTTGTTTGATGAGCGGGTGTTGTTTTTGCACGGAGGCGTCCCAAAACAAACGCGCGACCGGATGGTGGATGAGTTCCAAGCGAAAAAAGCGCCGATTTTCCTTTTATCGCTCAAAGCAGGCGGCACCGGGCTCAACTTAACAGCGGCCAACCACGTCATCCATTTCGACCGCTGGTGGAACCCGGCGGTGGAAAACCAAGCGACCGACCGCGCCTACCGCATCGGGCAAACGAAATTCGTCCACGTCCATAAATTGATCACCGTCGGGACAATCGAAGAAAAAATCGACGAGATGCTCGAACAAAAACAAGCGCTCGCCGACATCATCACCGAAGGCGAGGCATGGATCACCGAACTGTCCGATGACGAACTGCGCGACTTGCTCGCCTTATCGGCCGCAGCGAAAGGAGGCGCTTGAGCATGGCGGAAGAAAAACGAAAGCGCAAGAAAAAAACGGCGGAAAACCCGTGGGAAAAGCTGCTGAAGCGGATGGAAGAGAAAATGAAGGAGCGGGAAAAGCGGCAAAAACAACCGTAAAGGACATCACGCAGGCGATAAACATCCTGTTGGACACAGAAAAAACTTCATCAACAAGTGTTGTTCTTTGTCCAGCCATGAAAAGGATCATCCAGGCACGTGTGTTCATCGAAACATCTCATGGGCAACGTTTTGCCCTTCACCCGGGCATGAACATGAATCATCAAGGCACGCGCATTTTCACGGAAAGGTCCATGGGCAGCACGCTTTGCCCTCCACCCGGGGATGAAAATCACGCGCCAGTCCTGCATTTTCACGAAAACAGCGTGGGATTGATCCCACGCTGTTCGCTTTCAAGCCATCCTCTCAGCACCTTGTCAACGAAACAATTCGGGCATGTCGATTGCAAGCCCCGGAAAATACACGGAGCGAACCGTTCCCGTTTTCACTTGAACATCCGCCTGCTCATACAGCCGTTCCTCATTGAGCACATACACCGTCACCGAACAAGTCACGTTTATGTCAAACCGAAGCCCTTCGCACAAGGCAAGAAACCGGCCAAATGTGAAAAAGGACCGGCCGCCAACCTTCCCCATTCATAGAGAAGGTCTGTCGCACCGATCCTTTCGCTAAACGGAAGCATACATCCGATCAAGCTCTTGCGCTTCGTATTTCACAAACGGGTCGATGAGCGAAATTTTTTGCGCCTCGGCGTCGCTCACGCCGGCGTACAGCTCAGCCGTGCCGTCGCCTTTGCGGATGAGTCCGCCGCTAAAGACAACGTTCGCCAAATCCGGCCGTTTCGCCGGACCATCCAAAAAGTGGGAGCGAAGCGCAATCAATTCCAGCTCTGAACGCTCCATCGTCTCCGGGTTCAACACGAACACCATCGGGTAGTAATGGCGGTTGCCGTGCTCGTCAAAGCAAGCGATATGGCCAAGCGCCCCCACAAGCCCGTTCGCCAGCAAATGCGCCTCGTTCACGCCGCCCCATTCTTCATCCGTAAATTGGGCGTCCAAAATCGGCGCGGCCTCAATCACGTCCGGCGTCAACTCATCGAGCGAGAAAATGCGGGTGAACCCGATTTTCCCGCGTCCGCCTTTTTCCCCTTGCGGCCGGGTGAACACGCCGATCGAGCCATCTTTCAGCTCGACAAGGCGAATGTCTTTCATTCCGTCCGGCCCTTCGGCGAACTTTTTCAAACTGCAGATATTGCGGCCGCGGTAAAAGACCGTCCGCCAGCTCAGCTCGCCGTCAAACACCGGATGCGGAAACGTCTCCACGCCGCCGAACACCAACTGACCGTGAATGCGCGCCACAAACGGATCCTGCAAGGCGAACACCGGCGCCCCGTCACGAGGAACCCAGACGCCGTCGCGCTCGACGAAAAAGTACACTTCCGATTGCTCGCTGTCGCGCGCCTCGACGCGCCCAGCGATCACCCATTCTCCTTCATCCACAAACGGTGCGGAAATATTATAAACGTCCCGTTCCCCGACACCCGCAAAGCGAAGCTTTTCCGGCTCAAACGGCTGTGGGGCCGAACGAAATTCATCCACTAACACTTGACATGTCTTTAATGTTGGCAATGAGAATAACATGATTCATCCCTCCGGATGGCGCCAAAAACGCCCGCATTGGCATTTTTGGCTGTTTTTCCTGATCGCGGTTCGAACAGGAAACCCCACTCCCTTTCACACCGGCTTCGTCATTCGGACATCAACGATGATGCCACCTCCTGTCGGCCGGATGAGAAAGTCAATGAAACTCATTCATTCGTGTGTTCTTATTATAATATGATATGAGAAAGAAGGAAACACGTTATTCATTGCCAAAAAAGCAGGGCCAAGACGAAGTCAAGGCCCTTTTTCTCCCTTTATTGGCGCTGTTGGACAAAACGGATGAATGCTTGATCAATATCCACCACCACAAACTCCACATCCTCGACCGGACCCAACACCTCGACAAACAACTGCGCCACGTTTTCTTTGTCAAGCCTTCCGACGCCTGTCCCTAGCGCTGGCAACGCCACCTTCTTGATTCCGTTCTCCCGACAGTGCGCGACGAGCCGCTCGAGACACGCCCGAACGATGTCATACGACGTCGCCCCTGCAGGCTGCTTCATCGTCACTAAGTGAAGGACCCCGCGAAACGGCAGCGAGCCTGCTCCTGTCACGTACAAATCGCCGGGCTTAGGGTCTTGCGCTTGACAGACGCGGATCGCTTCCTCCTCGATCACACGTCCCCCCGCCCGACGGATCGCCGCTGCCACGCCGCCGCCCATCGGCCCGATGCCGTTGGCGGCATTGCAAATGTACTCGACTCCTTCCACTTTGGTCAGATCGCCGACCATGGCGCGAATCATCCGAACCCCTCCTTAGCGATGTTGCGCAAAAACTCCCTAAGAACAACGGCATGGTTATGCTGCTCGTCTTTGGCGGCGTGAACTACCCCCACTTAATTTTCTAGCGAAAATTTGAAGTGGGGGCTTCCAAAGAAGTTTGACTGCTTCAAGCAATCCTTATTCTTTGAGGCGTGTCCACTTCGCCGCTAGAGCATAAGACACTCAGGTCTACAGCTTTACTTTTCTTTAAGATGTTTAATGCGCCATTGACATCAGCATTAATTAGTTCAGGCATTTCATATTTGTACTGAATCTCAAAGAACCTGGCATGATGCTTAGGAATGATTTCAATCTGCTTAATCTTTTTGCCCAGTAACACAGGCGGAATCGTTATCGTGATAGGCTTGTGAGTCTTTTTAAATAGGCGAGAATACGGTATCGTGAATTTGTTGCCGTCTATACGAATCTGGCCAATGATCAGTGAATGAAAGCCATCTTTTTTAAGATATTTTGGAATACTGATAGCCTTGTGGTCATATTTTCCTTGTTCGGCAAGACTGATCAAACCAAATAAATAAATGATTTCCGCATCGCTCTCTACCTCTCCTGCATCTCTGTTTTCAGCGGAACGGCAAAGGAAAAACGGAGCCCTAAACGCTCCGCCTTTTCACCCGCCTCCAAATAGGACAAACCACCGTTTCTCACGCTAGTGCATCATTTCCAACAACTTCTGCCATCCATTTTACTACACTCTGATGAATTTTTTGACTAAAAAATGCGGCCGTATGTCTATCCTGTGACACATGCCACGGCGCTTCCGCCCTTTCCCTGCCCATATCCGCCGCCCATCGTGCATATGGTATAACAGAGAGGAGAGGAGACCCATGTTCCCACGCTACCGCCAAAAGACGATCCGAGCCAGGACTGGGGTGGCGGTTCTCACTGCCGTCGCCGTGTTGGTGGCGATCTTGTCTCTGTTTCTTTCGAACGAACGGAACGAGGCAAAGGAAATCGTTGACACGTTTTACCGCTACGAGCAGGCAGGGGATTTTGGCAGCTCTTGGGAGCTGTTTCACCCGCTTATGAAAAAGAAATTCCCAAAAGACGTCTACATCCAGCGCCGCGCCCACGTCTTTATGCAAGACTTCGGCGTCGAGACGTTCGACTACCGCATCGATGAGGTGGAAAAACTGTCGTCATGGTCGATGTCTGATAAGGACAAACCGCTTCACGACGTGTATCGCGTCCGCGTCATTCAGACGTTCCATAGCGCTTTTGGCGTGTTCGAAATCCATCAAGACGTCTTCGTCGCCAAAGAAAAAGGGGAAAAGAACATTTTGTTCCCTTACCGCCCGTAACCCCCAACATCGATGCGGCCCCGATATCGACCGGGCGCCGCTTTCACCGCTCCTTCCATTCCTCGATGATCTCAAGCGTCCGATTAATGCCGACATTGTATATCAACAGCTTAAGCAAGTTTTCCCGCTCCTCTTTCGTAAAAAAGAGATCGCCGTCAATGATCTCAAGCGGGACAGGGGAGAGCTCGGCATACAGCTCATAATCAACCTTCTGTCCTTCCGGTTTTAGGACAAACGTTCTCATTCGCGCCATCCTCCTTTTTCACCTACACGTTTTGACAAGAAACACCCGTTAGGCAACGCTCCCTGTCAAGTATAGACTAACGCACAGCGCGTTCATACGGCATTGGCGGCCGCATGCCATGCGCATGAGACTCTCTTCCCATTTGAGCAACCTTATTCGAATCTTCTCATACACTAAAGTATCATCAATCGGAGCTATTTTCTCCATCCAGCGAAAAAAAGGAGCGAAATGCCATGTACAAACATATCGTCAAACACGGGGAAACGATCGCCTCCATCGCCCGCGACTACCGCACATCTGTTGAGGCGCTCCTTCGCGCCAATGGTTTGACCGCCGCGTCCGTCATCTTTCCCGGGCAGGAGATCGTCATCCCCCACCTTCCGCCGAAAGGATCGATTCCCTACACGATCCACATCTCGATCAGCCGCCGCCAGCTGACGTTAAAACACCGGGGACGAGCGATCCGCACGTATCCGATCGGCGTCGGCAAAATGGTCACCGCCACGCCTGTCGGCGATTTTGTCATCGTCAACCGCCAGCCGAACCCGGGCGGTCCGTTCGGCGCCATGTGGCTCAGCTTATCCAAAGTCCATTACGGCATCCACGGCACGAACGACCCGTCCTCGATCGGCAAATACGTATCCAAAGGCTGCATCCGCATGCACAACAAAGACGTGCTCGAATTCGCCTCCATCGTTCCGAACGGAACGGAAGTGTTTATCCGGCCGTGAAGGCAAAACAGCGTCATTCATCCGTCTGTTCTGAGTCACAACCCGTTTTATTTTTCAAGAAGATGTCATTCACTCCCACCGAACGAACACCGTGTTTCCGCTCACGATGGCAGCTGACAATCGATCGGGCAAGTAGTATAATTAGGTCAAAAGCGAATGGAGTGAAGACGATGCCAGGCGGGATCTCGCATCACGCCAAAGACATTTTGTTCAAGTCGCTGAGCGCATTGTACCAAAACCAAGCCCTCGATGTATACGGACTTCACGGACTCCCACGGATCAAAGCACTGCTTCCAAACGAATTTCCGTCTGTACGGGCGGATGAACGGCGCGCCGACACCGTGTTTCTTCTCGAAGACGATTCCATTTTGCTTCTGGAGTACGAAAGCAATGAACGATTTCTCGACAACCATTTAAAGTATCTTGATTATGCCTGCCGCATCCTTCACACATACTATCAACAGGAAAAACGAATCCGCCCGATTCGCATCGTTGTGATCTACACAAGCGATGTCACGACCGCCCGCGAACGGCTTGACGCCGGCGATGTGTTTCTTTCATCCAAAGCGGTGTTGCTTGGCGAATTCAACGGCGATGCGATTTTCCATGCCATTGAAGAAAAAGTCCACAACGGCGAACCGCTCACTCCGGAAGAAACGATGAAACTCATCCTCGTGCCGCTCATGCACACCCGCTTCGACCGGCAAACGATGATCGAAAAAACGATCGAGCTGGCGAAAGCGATCGGCGACGAACCGAAACAGCTGCACATCATCGCTGGCGTTCTGACCGCTACAGACAAATTCATCGACCGGTCATACGCCGAAAAAGTAAAGGAGTGGATCAAAATGAACAAAGTGTTTCGCCTGTTAGTCGAAGAACTTGAACAAGAAAAAGAAGAAATGTTGAAGAAAGTGATGCAGGAAAAAGAACAAGCAGTGCAAAGAGCGATACAAGAAAAAGAACAAGCAGTGCAAAGAGTCATGCAAGAAAAGGAGCAGGCGATCAAGCAAACGGAAAAACGGAAGGCCATCGAAATCGCCAAAAATTTGCTTGATGTTCTTCCCATTCACGAGATCGCCAAACGAACCGGACTGACCGTCGCCGAAGTCGCCGACCTTGCAAAGGAAATGGACAAATAGGCAGCACAAAAGAGCCGCAACCGCGCGGCTCTTATCACTGGTCTTTTCCCTATGGCTCTTGGCGTGTGGAACAAGCAACAGTCGGACTTTTCCCTTGGCCTTTGGCCGCCAAAGCGAGCGCACTTCCCAGTGTGTCAATCCCTCTACTCGCCGCTTGCCAATCGCTGACGGGCTTCATCCGTTAACAACAAATACGGACGGCGTTTCCCCTCCTCCTGGCGCACCACTTTCTCCGTCCACGGGTGAAGCAAAAACAGCCCTAACTTTAGACGGAATTCCGGGTCCACCATTTTTTTCCGCACGCCATCTTCATGGGCGATGAGCTTCTCAATCACATTGACCATCGCCTTCTTGCTTAGAAACACATCCTTCTCCTTCGAACTCAATCGCACAATAACCCCCTCATCGGAAAACGAAACAACGCGAAACGCTTCCTTCCCTTTGAACGTCGATACCATTTTTCCTTCGTACAGCTTATCCAGCAACGACTTCCACATTTCCTCCGCAAACAGCCGTTGGTTCATGCCCTCTCCCCCAATGATAAAAAGTGTCTTTTTCCGTCCCCCTACCCCTGCACAGCTTCCGATCCAAACGAACTTCGCATATCGGCCAGTTGCACCGCCAGTTTTTCCAATTCATAAATATTCTATTTCCATTTGTCTGCTGTCCAGCAGCCAATGTATCTGTTCCTGTTTTTCCACCAAGTTTTCCCCCTTTGATCTCCCTGCGAATACGTCGTTCCAAGGCATTTGCCAAAAAAGGTCCTAAAGGTCCTTTTCCTTGAAATATAAACCAAAACCTCTCCCCTACAACATCCTCCCGTCCCGCTCACTCCACTTTCTTACCCATCACCCGCTCGATCATCGCAAGCAGAGCCAGCCTTCTTTTTTCAAAAAACTGCTCAAAATCATCCGCTCTTATCAATGCCACATCAATGACATGCGTTTGCAGGATGTCATCCAACACCGCTGCCGAAACGCCTTTCCTCTCCTCTAGTTTCTTCAAATATACACTTGGAGCATCACGACCAATCATCCGATTCGTTTTATAGGACAATGGAGTTTTATTAATAATACAGTCGTACTTCGTTTTCTCAATCCCCCGTTTTTCGCAATAGTCACGAGGGAAAATATGGTGAATATCAATCGACTCGCCGTAATACGTCTGAATATCGATCGGCACCCCAGATAAGAAATCCCGCGCCCCTTCCCTCATGAACAACGCATGCAACCCTTTGTAAGCCGCACTATTTCGAGTACGCAATGTCAAGAGACGGTCAGCGGCGAAATGGGCATCCCGCACCGTCGTCGGCTCCGCACCGCCGTGAACCCATTCGACGACTTCCACCACGTCACGGGCAATCCGCGTCTCCGTCGCTCCTCCATACAATTCACCCAATACACCGCACCAATACCAACGGGCGATTCGGTCACGGACACGAACATTGTGCGCCTCTTTTCCCAGCTCGACAAAAATGGCTGCCAGCGGGATCAACTGGGTGCCGTACGGCAAGTCGCGCGCGGAAAACACGTGTTGCTCATGCAAAAATTGAGCCGCCTGAATAAACCCTTCCGTCACCCGATCCGCCCATGTTCGGTAATCCGCCAACTTCAACTGCAAAATATCCCGCCGCTTGCAGCTGACCGCCACACCCTCCCCCGCTTTTCGTCGATTGTATGTGGCCAACAACGCAACTGCCTGCAGGAAGTCGGTACTGCTGATATCGGCCAACACTTTGTTGTAAATTTCTCCAGACCTCTTTAATGTTGCTTCCTTCTCTTCCCAATCATCCCTCAGCTTGAAATCTTCCGCCGCAAATGTGGCGGTAAGAAGCTCGAAGACGGTCAGAGAGACGCCCCCCGTGTTTACATTCTCAAAAACTTGGCAAACCGCCTCTTTCGGAGTCGGCTTCCGAAGCATAATAACAGGCACTTGATATTGCTGAAAACGGGGAAATACGTCCGTCATCAACTTTTGCCACTTCAATGACCGTTCCGCAATTTTCGTTGAATCCGAAAAATAGCGCGTCTGCCACGCCAACAACCCCGCAGGATCGAAAAGCAAATTCACCGGAAGCATTCCCGCTTCGCATTCTTTCTCCAAGTCAGAACAATCAAGAACAACCCTCCCTCCCGGTCCGCGAATGATCCGGTCTTCCGGAACACTGACGATCGTCTCTTCTCGGTCGACGTTCGGATCTAACATTTTGTCAATGTCAATATAGTAGAACCGTTTGATTGCCTTGTCTCTCTTGTCTCTTGTCGCTACAGGCGCTTTCAATTTCAATGATTGAAACAACGCCGTCAGCCGCTGTTGACCGTCAAGAATCAGCCGTTCCGGTTCCACTTGGTTCACGTTATCGACGCCTTCGATCGGCCTTGAGGCAAAACGGACATTCGGATTTCCCGTCTGGAGCATCATCACCGCACCGATCGGATAAGAGAGAGAAACACTGATCAACAAATTCCGAATCCGCTCGTCATCCCAAACCCAGCCTCTCTGAAAATCAGGAAGCTGTGTTCGACATTCCTGAATGCTTTCAAGCAAATCAAGCAAACTTTCGACCGTACTGTCAAACGTGGTAATCGTGCTCATATCCTTCCCCCTCGTTTCATGAAAAACCCTACACTTCCATACGATTCAATCGACCAATATGCCATCATCCAATGCATATTCCTGTTGCTTTCCAAAAAACACTTTATTCTTTCGACAATGGCATTCTTGTTCCTCCTGCCGCGCAGCGTTTGGCAGAAACATCCCCCAGCCAACGAAAATCCGTAGTTGAATATAAAAACAAAATATTGTATATTTATAAATATACAATGACGATTGATCGCGAGGGATCCCAATGCAAATCGACCATGCCGTCACGAGCGATGTCAAAGACATGCACGCGCTCATCCAACACTATGCAAAAAAAGGACTCGTGCTGCCCCGCTCGCTGCTGTCCATCTACCAGCACTTGCAATGCATGTATGTCGCCAGGGAGAACAGCCAAATCGTCGGCACCGCCGGGCTGCATATCCTGGAGCACGATCTCGGGGAAGTGCGTTCGCTCGTCGTATCTCCTGACCATATGGGGAAAGGAATCGGCCGCCTGCTCGTCCACCATATTGCCGACGAGGCGGCCAGACTCGGGGTGAAGCGGTTAATATCCTTTACTTACCAAGTCGAGTTTTTTCGAAAATGCGGGTTTGAGATCGTGGACAAATCAACACTGCCGGAAAAAGTGTGGATTGATTGCGTCAACTGCCCGAAACTGGACTGTTGCGATGAAACGGCCATGATGAAATACATTTGATCCTCCTCCCACCCGCATGGCGGGAAAGGAGGGAGAGCCCTTGGAAAAACCTTTTTTCCTCCGCTGTTTCGCTCTCTATACCCTTAACTAAAAACGAGTATGTTCGAAACTGGAAGGCTGGTGATTTCGTGAAAAATCGCGGAAAACGGAATCTCTTCTCAAATTGAGAAGTCCTGTAAAATCAACGCTTCTCTTTCAGCCGAAAGCAACGGGTTCGGCGAAATCGGTCGTTTTTCACCAGCCCTCTAGAAAATAAAACCGCTTTGCCCCCGGCTCGTGCGCCCCATCCGCATTAAAGTAGCGAAGGATGATATAGTTGAGTCCATGCCAGAGGCAAAATCGGCCAAAACTAATGGATTTGTTCGTTAATCAATTCAATAACAAATAAGCAAATTGTTTGGCGTGTTGTGGGCTCATAGTAACCTTTCCGAGGTATATATTCTCATCGGGCGATTGCTGTTGAAGATTAAGGATAATATCATGAAGACTCATACTTAAACTAATGGAATTACAATAAACATTGAAGGGCCTCTTTTCCATATTCCCTTCCATATATTAAAACGGTATTGTAATTATATTTTACACCTTAAAGAATTTTCTTGCACTCATTTCATTAGGGAAACCGCTGTATATAGAAAATGCCTATAAATAAACCGCCCCACCAAGGGGTGCCTAATCATCGTCCTTTCCGCTGATGCCATTTCCACGCGCTTTCGATGGCTGACAAGTGACAGATGCCCTCACCCCCTCACAAATTCAGCATATTTTTTCTTCCGCTCTGTTTTTGTGCCTGAAAAGTAATCTAATAATGCATCCATATTCATAAATTTCGGAGGCAGCGATTTGGGATGCATATACAAATAAACTCTCCATCGGTAAAGTTCCGGCGCATGCACCATATGAGCTTCTACAGGATTGAGATGAATATATCGACTCACTTCCAACATTCCGCTGTCATTGTCAATCAATTTACCATAATAACGTTTTTCAAATACATGTCCCGTCAAACGATAGCGAGTATTATAATAATTCGCATACCGTTTGTTCATGAGCGCCATGACTTTCGAAATCGGCTCCTGTTGTGAGCGCAGCTGCAGGTGAAAGTGATTCGTCATAAGGCAATATGCGGCTATTTCAAATGGGATTTTTTCGTGAAGCTGGTGGAGGATATGAAGAAAAGCGAGAAAATCATTTGTTTCCTTGAATAGGGGATCACGCCGATTGCCGCGGCAAACGATATGATAAAACCGATGGGGCACCCAGATCCGCTTTTGCCGTCCCATTCTTTTTACCTCGCTGTTGCCTGTTGCTTCGTATATGTTTTCAGCCATCTTAGCGTCATCGCTTCCCAAAGCGATTCATCCGCTATCTCTTCGGTTCCCTTTAAATCGGAAATGGTCCTTGCCAACCGAATGATTTTCGTTTGTACACGATTGCTCCATTGATGCTGGGATGCCCATTGCTGCAACAGAAGTTGCTGCCTTTTGGCAAGCGGGCTTTTTTCCATTAATAACTCAAAAGGAACACGCCCATTCGTTATTTCTTTTCCGTAACGTTCATATTGCTTTCTTCTTGCTTCTTCTACTCTTTTCCTTATGGTTTCCGAAGATTCCGAAACCCTCGTTTCTTTGGTGAAATCAATGACTTCCAATGATAATAAAACATCCATCCGGTCATAAATCGGCCCGGAAACACGATTTCGATACGCTTGAATTTGTTTCGGACTACATGTGCAATAGCGCGTTCTTGAGCCTAAATATCCACACGGACACGGATTCATCGCCCCAAGCAAAATAAAGTCCGCGGGATATGTCACCGTCGACGAAATACGGCTAATCGTCACTTTCCCCGTCTCTAACGGCTGGCGAAGCATATCCAGCGTCTTTTTCGCAAATTCCGCCATTTCATCGAGAAACAAAACACCACGATGTGCCAGCGACACTTCGCCAGGCTTTGGGTGCGTTCCCCCGCCAATTAAAGAAACCGATGAAGCGGAATGATGCGGATGACGAAAAGGCGGATGGCCGCTCTCGATTTTTTCCCCTGCCAGCTGGTACAAACTGATCACCTCTAACTGCGCATCATGAGAAAGGCTCGGCAAAATCGTCGGAAACGTTTCCGCCAACAAACTTTTCCCGCACCCAGGCGGTCCAACCATTAACACGTTATGTCCGCCTGCCGCTGCGATCTCCAATGCTCGCTTTGCTTGATGATGGCCAATAATCGATTGAAAATCCCGATGATGCTTTCGCGGGGAGTCCATGATTTCAGGAGTGCGAAAAGCTGGGGATAACGAAAGAACGCGTTGTCCTTGCAGATATTGCACCGTTTCTTCCAATGTCTGAACAAAGATACAATCGAGATCTTTCAAATGATGAAGCGGAAGTGTGGGATCATACGGAAGGTATACTTTTTGAAAACCGAGCTTCTTTGCCGCCAATATCGCTGGAAGCATGCCATCCACCGGCTGAATCGCTCCATCCAACGATAACGAACCTAAAAACGCTGCATCGGGGGAAACCGGCGCTGTCAGCTTGCCCATTGCCTTCAAAATCCCAATCGCCATCGCCAAATCAAACATCGGGCTATGCTTTTTCCGCTCCGGCGGAGACAAATGAACAACAAGCCTTTTATCAAAAAAGTCGCATCCGAAAGCATAAAGCGAAGCAAGAACACGTTCCTTTGCCTCTTTCACCGACGCATCCGGCAACCCAACAATCACCATCGCCGCAATCCCAGGCACCTCCTGCACCTCCACCTGCACCCGATACCCTTCTAACCCCCTCAACCCAATGCTTAAAATCTTCACCGTCACTCATCCATCCCTCCCAATCACAGAACATTAGTTCTCACCCATCATTGTAATACCCTCTCCTTTATCTTTCAATTACCAATATTTCGACAAATTTCGGGTGGTGACAGGCACCAAACAATGGCTCTCTGTTAAACATCACAATCACACCCTTATTTCAATTTTTCAATCTCTTCAATTGGCAGTTCGGTTAATTCGTGAATCGTTTGGATGTCGTACCCTTTTACCAACATCTTTTTCGCAATTTGTCGCTTTTCTTGTTGTAATCCTTTTTTTACACCCTCTTTTAATCCTTTTTGCTCATACGTTTATGACGCTGCAAAGCAAGATATTCCCATTGATGTGATCAAAAAACAGCTCCGTATCGCGTAAGGGGTACCCTGTTTGTCTCTCTAACCATGGAAATTATTGTAATGAAAAATGCTCATCTACAGATCTATTATTAATTCTGACGTGAGCCCTCTTTCCTTAATCAATTTATCAAATAAAGGGACAAGAGCCATATTTAAAACTGTTTGTAGATGCAACATATAATTTTGTGAGAAAGCCCATTGGTAAGACTCCTCATCATTTTTAGCTTCAGCGACTTTCTTTTCATCATCTATTAATCCTTTAGTTACTAAATGATACAGGGGGTAAGCAGTCATCAGTTCCTTCGTTAGTTTTTCGACATTATTAATATCAGGGATAAAATCAATTGGCTTCGCTATCATGTCTATCGATTCTGCTACATCTACTTCAAGATAAGGTTGCATCATATTTTCTATTTCGTGAGTAGGGATTGGAACCTCCGCAGAAACAACAGATAATTCGTCACTCTCTTCCCATTCTTTATACGCTTTTCTTATAAGTATTTTCATTTCTTCAACCTTATCTGTCTTTCCAATATTCGCATAATGCCTCATCGCTAGTTCATAAAAATGGGCCTTTACCATGCTACTCTTTTGTTCTCTGCCTTGTTGATGCACCGCTTCTTCCTCAAAAGACCGCCCGATTTCCATCTGCAATTGTTGTTCCTCTTCATTGCTAATTCTCTTCAACTTTTTCCAATGGATGATTTCTTTACAAAACATGCGATGATCGGCATATTCCTTATTATCCCAATAACTTTTTCTCCCTTTGTTTAGTAATTGGATACACAACAACACGATCTTTTCATCAACTAAATTTGATAACTTGCTGCTCAATATATTTCTTAACAGCTTAGACAGTCCTAGTGTCCACCTGTAGTCTTTGTTCTTATCAAACATGTGTAAAGTGCTTTCTATTTTTTTGAGTATGATCTCAATCCATTCTTTATTTCCCATTTTCAAAGAAATTTCAACCGCTCTTGCCAGTTCAGAAACAAACAAATAACAATTCCCTTTTTCTAAATGCTTTTCGGCTGTTTCAAGCAATGATGGCAAGAGTATTTTAGAAATTTCATACTTATTTTTAGTTCCGTGTTTATCACCATGTTCAAACAGAAAGTCAGCGTATCTAGCCCTTAAAAATACGTTTTCCGTTTCTTCTAGACGCTGTTCATAATATGCTATTTGTTCACCAGTAAAATTCTCTATATCAGGCCATTTTGTTCCATCTTTATATTCGATCATAGGAATAAATCTTCCTCTATCATTGATTTTAACAATCGGTGTTTGATCATGGAGAGAAAGAACCTCAATTTCATACTGAGCCATCTTTTCAAATCTAACTAGGCCTTTCTCCTTAGCCCAATCTCTTATCTTTTTAAATTCCCCAACAAACTCACTTAAGTATTCACTGTAAGAAATCCTTTCTAGTTGTTTTACTTTATCCTTATACTCTTCCATAAATACTCCCCCTTTTCATCTACAGCAGTTATTATTACATTCACAAGTCGGCAGGTTACCATATATTTTTATCTGAATTATCTAAAATTTTATCATAAAAAATTTTTATACGCCTGTTTCTTGCGACTAGCCGCGCAATATTCTGTACGAAGCCATCATCCACTTTTCCAAAACAATGAACCACATCAATGGAAAAATGGAACCATGAATAAGCGAACATCCAAAAAAGAAATCTTTGAGCATCTAGGGTGTAGTTATTGAGAAGTTTACCAATGGAATGGATACAGCGGGTATAGCTAGAAGAGGAAGCAGAGGATCTCTATAACCATCATGCAAAACATAGAAGGAATTCGCAATCTTTATCACACCTAAGATATCCTTCGTAAATACATCCACACAACGAATAACGCAATCCCCGCCCCACACGCGTCAATCACTACATCCGACAAAAGCGGAGTCCGTCCCGGCTGAAACGACTGATGCCATTCATCCAAACCTGCGCAAATAACAGCAAACACCCATGCGCTAACCATCGCAAACCGCCATGGATATAACGCTCTCCATACAAGCACCGCAAGCAGACCAAATACCGAAAGATGAGCCAATTTACGTACGATGTAATTCCATGACAAAAAACCATCATTGATATGATCGATATGCCCTAATTGCAGCTTTTGTATGATTTCATTAATCCAACTGGCTGTATTCGCACCAGTAAACATGGGAGATTCCGTAAAATAATAAATCATCCCGCACCATGCGAATACAAGAATCCAAGGAATAATCTTATTTTTCATTTCATCACCTAATCTGTTTAAACGAATCATTCTTTTTTAATTCCTTCTTTCGTTTTTGAATATAATAGTGAATCGTTTTTTCCATCCACTCCAGCTTCTCTAGTGAATGAACATCTTGCAGAATGTAGCGAATGGTCTTTTTCACGGACTTTGGCAGCTGTTGAAATGATGGCATACATACCTCTCAATACTACTTATGATTATTCCTTTTAAAAATTGGTTTTAACTGATGAGCAAGCTCTCGAATCATGTCTTTTGTGGTCATATTGGCGGACAATTCCCCCTCGTTGATACTCTTCGATTAAGATTTGTTTGAAACGTTCGGTTTCTGGCTGCAAAGGCTTTTTCTCCATAACAAAAGTCACCTCCAAATCGAAAAAATAAATGCAGCCTCCTGCTGAAATCCTTCAGAGGGAAGCTTTCTATTATTCTGCATTTCGGCTATGCCACTTCCATGCGCTTGCAATAATCTCCTCAAGCGAATATTCCGCTTTCCAGCCCAACTCTTCATAAATTTTTTGCGAGGAAGCGACAAGGCGCACCGGGTCGCCCGGGCGGCGGTCTGTGTATTCGATTACCGCTTTGCGGCCGGTCACTTTTTCACATGTTTCAATGACTTCTTTGACGGAATAACCTAAGCTGTTGCCGAGATTGTAAATAGCGGTTTTCTTTTTACCCGACAATAGAGCTTCCAGCGCTAAAATATGCGCCTTCGCTAAGTCGGTAACATGGATATAGTCACGAATGCATGTCCCATCTGGTGTATCATAGTCCGTACCGAAGATGGAAATTTTGTCGCGCTGGCCTAACAAATGCTGCAAGACAATCGGAATTAAATGCGTTTCCGGGTTATGGTCTTCGCCAATTTCTCTTGACTCGTGCGCCCCAGCCGCATTAAAGTAGCGAAGAACGATATAGTTGAGTCCATACGCAGAAGCAAAGTCCGCTAAAATTTGCTCGATCATTAACTTCGAACGGCCGTATGGATTAATTGGATTTGTCGGGCAATCTTCCGTAATCAATTCGACATTCGGAATCCCATACGTCGCCGCAGTAGACGAAAAAATAAAGTTTTTCACATTATATTTCAGCATCATCTCTAATAACGTTAATGTAGCGGCAACGTTGTTTTGATAATACTTCAGCGGATTCACCACTTATTCGCCCACTAAGCTGTTCGCCGCAAAATGCATGACAGCTTGAATCGGATATTTTTCAAAAATCGGTTCAAGGTCCGCTTTGTTCCCTAAATCTCCTTGAACAAACACCGCGCGATCATCAACTAAATATCGATGACCAGTCGATAAGTTATCAAGCACGATTACTTGCTCTTTTTCCACTAACTCTTTCACTAAATGGCTGCCGATATAACCGGCTCCGCCGACAACGAGAATCATATACAATCCTCCAATTATACGTTAATTATTTGATGGACTATCGTCATTACTGCGTTTTCTAATTCGGCAATAAGTTCTTCGCTCTCTTGTAACGATGTTCCTCTCACGCCAAAGTAAAACTTCGCTTTCGGCTCCGTGCCTGATGGACGCAAACAGAACCATGCGCCATTCGCAAGATGATATTTCAACACGTTCGAACGAGGCAAGTCAATCGTCTGTTCTTCCCCAGTCGCCACGATGGTACGCTTGCTTATCAAATAGTCTTCGATCGCGACAACGCTAACGCCAGCGATTTCTTTCGGCGGCTCTTTGCGGAATGCCGCTAGAATGTTCGCAATTTGCTCGGCGCCATCTTTTCCTTTTAACGTTAGCGAGCGCAATGATTCACGATAGTAACCGTATTTTTCAAAAATCTCTAATAACCCTTCATACAATGTTTTTCCCTGCGTTTTATAATAAGCCGCTACTTCCGCGGCAAAAATCGCCGATTGCACCGCATCTTTGTCGCGGACAAAGTCGCCGATTAAATAGCCATAGCTTTCTTCATAACCGAACTGGAACGTGTATTCTTTCGTCCGTTCAAACTCGTTAATCTTCTCGCCGATAAATTTAAACCCAGTCAATGTATCGATCGTTGGCAAGCCATAATGCTCGGCAATCGCGCGGCCGATTTCGGACGTCACGATCGTTTTCACAACGACGCCGTTTTTCGGCAAAATTCCTTTTGCCTGCTTTTGCGATAATAAATATTCCAGCATCAACGCGCCCATTTGGTTGCCTGTTAACACAACATATTCGCCATCTAAATTTTTCACCGCGACACCAAGACGGTCCGCATCCGGGTCGGTTGCCATTAAAATGTCGGCATCGATTTTTTTACCGTATTGAATGGCTAATTCAAACGCGGCATGCTCTTCCGGATTTGGTGAGGCAACAGTGGAAAAGTTCGGATCTGGAAGTTCTTGTTCTTTTACAACCGTCACGTTTTCAAAGCCAAATGCTTTTAAACCAGCGCCGACTAGCTTATTGGCTGTGCCATGCAAAGGAGAAAAAACGATTTTTAACTCTTTCGCCACTTCCGCAACCATTTCTGGATTTAGTTGAATCGTTTTTAATTGCTGAAGGTAAGCTTCATCGATTTCCTCGCCGATATATATAAGCAATCCGTTTTCCAGAAGTTCTTGCTCGCTTGCTACTTCAACCGTCAATTCGTTTTCCACGGCATTGACGTATTGAATAATCACATCCGCCACAGCTGGCGGAATTTGCCCGCCGTCTTGTCCATACACTATGAACCTCTCCCACCTACACTCCGTTTAGAGATAGGAGTTTCTTACCACTCGCCCGAAGAAGCTTCGGCGCAGAAGAAGGCTCTCTTCTCCCGCTCGATGCACGCATCGGAAGTCTTCCCGGCCGATTCGGTAAGCAACATCGGCTTTTGACCGATGGGGCGGTCCGGCCCGTCTACTACTTCTTGCTTACGCAATCCGTAGATACGTGAGCTTCGTCGGTACCGACCAAGGAAGAATATGTCCATGCACCGCCTTGCTCAAGATATTTCGGGCTCCATGAACGTCCCGATGTTCTTTATATCCACAAGAACAGGCAAAAATTCGGCCCGACACTTTTTTTCGTTTCCGGCAGACAGGACATGTCTGGCTCGTATACGATTCGTCCATCTCTTTCAGGCGAATGCCGTGCTGGGCTAATTTGTAGGCCAGATAGTTCTTGGTTTTCCCGAATGACCAATTTGAGAGCTTTTGCGCTTGTTTCCGGCTGGCCCGTTTTTTCTTTCGCGTGTGCCGCTGGACTCCCTCGACATTTCCGATGTACACATCGGAAACCGATTGGGCACGGCACCAATCGACAAACTGTTTCGTTGTTTTATGAAGGGCATCGCGCAGCTGGCGTTCCGATTTCGATAAGATGTACTTCTTGGCCCGTTCATACTTTTTCCATTGCCGGGACCCTTTTTGGCATCTCGATTGACGGCGTTGAATCTCGGCTAATTTTTTGTTTCGCAGCCGGTGAAGCGAGCGCACCTTTCGCCCCGTGATGAGGAGGGCTTGGCCGTTTTCGCAAAACGCCCCGATCGTATGGATTTCGCCAAGATCGACGCCAACCGCATGCCCCGGCTGGTACGCTTTCGCTTCCTGGCCATCGTCATAGGTGATGGCAAGATACCAGCCATGATCATAACAACATTCGATTTCTTTGATCGTTCCCTGCGGCAGCTGTGAGACGTAGACGATAATCGGTTTTTCGCGTTTTCCACCATGGATGCCCATGGACAACGTGATTTTCCCATTTTCATGAATGGTGAATCCGTCTTTTGCCCATTTGGTGTTGAAAAATGTCTTCTGCTTGTACGGATAACGAACGTGGCGATGTCCTTTCTGGATAGCGGCTCGAGCGGATTGCCGGGCGAAGAGGTATTGGTGGCAGACGGCTTGAATGGACTGGCTGTGAAGATGGAATCGCCCTTTCGTTTGTTTTTGCAGCTCGCTTTTCGAGATCCAGCGGCCGTGTTGAAGGAAATGCTCTTTGGCCAATCGGAGGCATTCATTCCAGACGCGAGCCGACTCGCGGTTACAGGCACGAAGCCGCTCGAGGTCCGCCTTCGATGCCTGGAAGGCCACTTTTTGCCCACGAAGCATGGTGGATCCTCCTTTCACCAAATCATGGATAAGAATAGTATAGCACATATGTTCTGTTTTTAGGAGAAAAAACAACCGATTCCTCTCCCACCTACACTTTGTTTAGAGGTGGGAGACTTCTCGGTAAATATGTTCGGCGGATTATGACTTGCTGTAATGACAACACCGGCAAACGCCCCAAGATAACGAACCGCAAACGACAACTCTGGCGTTGGACGAAGCTCTTTAAATAAGTACGCTTTAATCCCATGCTTCCCAACCGTCTTTGCGACTTCCAGCGCAAACTCCGACGACTTATGGCGGGAGTCATAGGCAATCACGACACCGCGTTCTTTCGCTTCTTCGCCTTGTTCCACGATATAACGCGCTAATCCTTCCGATGCTTTGCGAATGGTATAGATATTCATCCGATTCGTACCAGGGCCAATTTCCCCTCGCATACCGCCTGTGCCGAATTCTAAGTTTTTGTAAAAACTATCTTCAAGGGCTTGTTCATTATGCTGCATCAAAATTAATTGTTGTTTTAATTCTGCATCCAACTCTGGATATGAAAGCCATTTTTCCACTGCTGCTTTATATGTCATCTTTCTGTCCCTTCCCTTTGTTGTTTACGAGATTTGCTGAAATGGCCCACCACTCCCTCGTTAGCTCGTAAGGAATGTCCTACACGTATAAATCATGCGATTTCGTTCCTCTCCAAACGCGTTCTTGGAAGAAAGAGCATAAGAAGATTGGTTGTTTCGTTATGGTTAAATCCTGTCATTTTTATTTCTTAAAACTTGCAAAATTTGTTTTGACACCATATCCGCTTGATTAGAAAAAAAGGTGTTATGAAATGGATATTGGCTTCGCATTTTCTTCATAAACGCTTCGTCAATGACAAAATTGTGTAATTCCTTCCATGTAATCGTCTTGCATAAATGATTTTCTTTTAAATACGAAATCGTATTTTGATCTTCTTTCATCGTTTGTCGATCTAAAATCAATAATGGCTTACGAGCACATACTGCTTCACTAACGATTCCCCAACCAGGCTTTGAAATGACTAAATCCGCTGCGGCAATGTAATGCTGCGATTCGATGTAGTCTTTTGGAATGGAAAAAACGTTTGGCTTTTTCACTTGCACGTTGGACGAAACGATAAACGTACAGTTAGGACTATCCCAAATCGGCAAGCGTTCTAATTGATCGATATCGATTTTCATGCCGAGTCCAAAGAACGCAACGAACTGATCGCCAGTTGGATTCACAAGTTTCCTGATCCTATTAACTTCATTGCCATCTACTTCTCTTGCGAAAAAGCCAAACTGCTTTGTTCCTTTCGTCCCCCAATCCGGCTCTTGGCTTCCGGCTAAAGAAAAGAAATAAGTCATTTTCTCATAAGATTTTTTTAAAGGTTCAAGCAGCGGATCAGCAATCAATCTTTGATATGCCGTATACCAAGTAAAATTCGATATTCCAATAGAAGGAATCCCTAGCATATACGCCGCTTCAAACGGAAAAGCGGAAATATCGGAAATGACGAAATCTACCCCATTTGTCTGTAAAAAATTTCGTTCTTGTTCAATGAGGAAATTCCACTTTTTCAGATACTTTTTATATTCAACATTTAATTTTTCGATATCCGGCTCAATCGAGTCTTTTTGCAACACATAACCAATATCCGTTTCCATCTTGCGGAATGTTACTCGATTCTCATCCTTCAAAGACTCTCTCAAAAACTGAAGGGCAAAAGAGTGACAAATAATCACTCTTACGTCTTCCTCCATCTTCAACAACTGGCGAATAAGCGCAACACTTCTTGTCGCATGCCCAAAACCGTAATCAGAAATGTAATACGCAATTGTCTTCATTTTGTCTAAGCCTTTCTATTGAAATAAAAAAAGAAGCGGGGAACCATCCCATACCCGTCAAGTTAGCTGTATAAAATTTTTTAGGATGATACGCATGTTCGAAAAATCAATCAAAGGATGAAGAGAAAACCAAATGCTGGGCATGCCAAATACCCCTCAAGAAGAGGGTTATTTGGCATTTATATCCATAACCCAGGCAGTTCGGTTAATTCGTGAATCGTTTGGATGTCGTACCCTTTTACCAACATCTTTTTCGCAATTTGTCGCTTTTCTTGTTGTAATCCTTTTTTTACACCCTCTTTTAATCCTTTTTGCTCATACGAAATTAACAATTCGAGCACTTGTTCTTTTTCTTTCGTTTCCATCTTGTTCACCTCGTTTCGTAATTGTTGTTCTTCTTCATCCGACAGTTGCACATATGTTTCGAAAAAGCCGATTAACAATCGTTGCTTTGCTTCGTCTAATTCCATGCGCACAAGCATGCGTAAAAATTGTTTTTTCAATTCAATTCGTTCACTTTCAGTATACCCCATTTTGCTTAACAGCGCAGCGGCGATCGGGTTGTCGTTGCGAATATAATGACGCCAGTTTTGTTTGCGCAGCTCGACGGTGAAAAAACGGAAGTGGAGTATGTTCCCAAATGGAAGTCGAAGCGTAAATGAGGATGGTTCGTCGCGGATGGTATCGTAGCTGAAGACGGCAATCGGAACGATGTTTGTGCGGTATTTTTCAAACAAGCGGCTGAAGTAAATAAACATACGCTCTGGAAACGATGGTTGAACGTAGCTTTGGTTTTCGATATGGACGATAATTAAACCGTCTTCCCCTTTTAGCTTCGTTTCCACTAACAAATCAACGCGATATTTTTCCCCAGCGGTCACGTCCGTGAACAGTTCTTCAGATAAAAATGATAAATGGTGAAAATCAATATGCTCGTGCACTTGCGGGAAAAAGAGAAGAATAAACTCTTCAAAAAACGTTGTGATGAGCTCTTTAAACAAGCGGTCGTGATCGACGGCCATACATTTACCTCACCTCCAAAAATTTTACATACTTTTTCGACAAAACGAACCAAATTCCTGCTTGGGAATGAATTTTTTAAACAAAAGCAGAGAGCCAATCTATGACCCTCTGTTTCTACAAATCTCGACATATATCGGGGCGTGACAGGCACGCTGCACATGTCCGACGTTGTACATGTTCTTGGCAATATGGCACAGTTCTCGAAGAGTCAAGTATTCTTCTTTGGTCAAACCATTTAGCTGTTGTTTGATACAAAAATACATTTTTTCACCTCCCATCTAACTATATGATACTATATTTTACTGAATCTATCCTATTTTCAGCAAAATATAATTAAGGCGATTCATCTCCCACTTACTCCGCTTCGCTTCGTTGAAGTGGGAGTCTTCTCGCCTAATTAAGATAAAAATAAGTAGATTACTAACAAGTTAAGACCCTTCGTGCACTGTTCAAACGCAATTAATCCATGAGCCACCTTATTACGTAAATTTATTCCCATCTGATCTACCATTACCATTTGTATCAATTTATGAATGCGTTCCCCTAAAGCTTCTTTTATATCATCTCTGTTCAAAAATTCATTAAAAGTTTCCTCATGTTGTGCGGTAGACTTTTTGATCGACGTAGTCGCATATCCTGCGGCTGCAAACATTCGTCTAAGGGTGGATTCGAATTGAGGGACTAATATGTGAATGGAACTAACGTAGTCGCCATCAAAAAATTTTTTTATTCCCAGTTCTACAAATGGTTTATTCTTCGCGCTCATTAATGACCATGCAAAAATTTTATCTATTACTGTAGATGAGCAAATTCACTGACATAAATTGACAACTAAACAAAAAAGGAGACATGAACCCGATTCCTTGGTTAGAATAGATGTACCACCAACTATCCACAAGGAGGTTCATGTCTCATGAATAGCTCTTTGGATCGCTTCACGTGCATCGGGTTTGTCATGACGAGAGGAATGCCCTTCTCGTCAAGAAAGTAAGCGAGATTGAGCCAATAATGTCCCGTTGGCTCGATGCCAACGATCACCTCGGTTTTTTCAAATTCCTTCATGGCTTCCACGATGCACTGGTACAACCATTCCAATCCTTCTCTCGATTGCAGAACGGGAAACGGCTTTTTTAACACCCTCCCTCGCTCATCCACAAAGCAGGCGTAATGCTTCTTTTTCGCGATATCCATGCCAACCACCAGCGTTTGATCGGTGACTTGATTAATCTTCTTGTTTGAGATAGAATTCATGTATAGTCCTCCTTGGTATCCAAATTAGGGGTCAATTCGTGCGATTGACACCCCCGAATCATACCAAGAGGGCTTTTTTTATTCAAGTCCCCGAAAAAACTTCTAACAGGAATGCTCCTTTTTACTTACTTAGGCAATTATTTAAATGCATCTATAGCACTATTGCCAAGGGTATAAATAACACTTTTCTCCGACTATGAATAACAACGCACATATCCTAATATCATGAAGCGTCTTTCTTGACTTACCAGACCGATAACAGTAACTTTCAATGAGTCAACTTCACATTTTTGATTAAGCCCCAAAACGCCTAGAGACAGGCACTTGGTTAATTCATTGAAAAGATAAAATATGCTTATTCGTCCTCATCCTATGAACGCTTACACCACATTTGGTTCATTGTTTTCTAAAATTAACTTATTGGCTATAATTTATAAATATAAGTGAGATTACTTTAGGAGTTGAATAAACAATGCATAGAATTACGATTGAAAATTTCGGTCCTATCACCTCATTTGATGAGAAAATTGCTGATTTAACCATTCTAATCGGACCACAAGCAAGCGGAAAAAGTACAATAAGCAAATTAATTTTTTTCTTTCGTTCCATCCCTGATGAATTGATTAAATATTTACTTTCGAATGAAAAAATGGATAAAAGCAAAAATAACCCTTTTTTTGAATTTAATAAGGAGCTAAGATACAAATTTGTAGGTTATTTTGGAACCACGAAACATATGAAACCGTTTAATATTAAATATGAATACAGTACTGACAAATCGATTAGGTTATACCTAGAAAATGGATACGTACAAATCAATTTTAGCGAAAACTTAAAAAAGGAGATTTTTGATATTTTCCAAAAAGTGATAAATCTAAAAAAAGAAATACAAAATCAAGAAAAATCGTTTATCGATTCTTGGGATGTATCGTACTGGAAAGCCAATCAAAAAAGCTTGTTAGAAAAAACAAGAAGTGCCATCTATTCCGCTTTTGAAGATTCTAAAACAGCGATATTTATTCCCGCAGGTCGAAGCTTAGTTGCAACCTTATCCGATCAGCTACAGGATATTAATCCTAGACAACTTGATTTATTAACAGAAGGATTTATCGATCGTATTAATTTATTAAAGAAAAACTTCTCTCAATCATTTGAGGAGATTATTCAAGATAGAAAAAAATTCTCTGTTGAAAAAATCGATTTCGAGTCCATCAATTTAGCAATCAACATTATTCAACAAATTATGAAAGGTAAATATGTATTTTCAGATAACGGCGAAAAAATCTTTTTTAACGACAAAGAATACACAAAATTGAAATTTTCTTCCTCTGGTCAACAGGAAGTAGTATGGATCTTACTATTAATTTTCACAGTTATTTTAGAACGATTAAATGTATTTATGGTTATTGAGGAGCCTGAAGCACATTTATATCCAACCGCTCAAAAAGAAATGGTGGCTCTTTTCTCTCTCTTATTGAATTCATCGAACAATACCCTAGTTATTACAACTCATAGTCCTTATATTTTATCAGCATTTAATATATACTTGTACGCTGCTCAGATTAGTGAAAAACTAGACAAAGGCAATCATCCTATCGTCGATAAAAAACTGCGAGTTTCCCCTTCAAAGCTCAGAGCTTATATGGTTGAACGCACGGAAGATACATTCAGTTACAAAAGCATCGTCGATGAAGAGCTAGGATTAATTAGACCGGAGGAAATAGACGAAGCATCAAACGCAATCAATGATTTATTAGATCGACTAATGGAAGTGGAGGAACTGGAGGATTAAAGATGCCGATTCAAGCATGGGAAAGATGCCTAGAATACAACGATAACCGAAGTTTGGTAACAGTTGAAGAAAACGGTCGGGGGATAAAATTTATAAACAACAAAAGAAAAAAAGTCGCACTATATCGGGTAGATGGCTGTATTCTTACAGAAGGTATAAAATGTGACTTCCTTTTTTTAATTAATGAAGATAAAAGAGCATTCTTTATAGAACTGAAAGGGTCTGATTTAGAAAAAGCTGTACAGCAAATTTCAAAAACAATTGAACAATTACAACCATATCTTCGAGAATATGTGTTGGAAGGAAGAATCATTACTACAAGAGTTAGAACACCTGCTCTAAAATCTACGTATATCATTAGATTACAAAAAATATTGCGAAAAACAGGCGGAACATTAAATATCAAAGCGAAATCTGATGAGGTAACTATATAAAAATGAACAGCCTCCCGCTGATACTCATTCTGCAGGAGGCCTTTGTGTTTATCTTACTTTTTAACGATGCCACTTCCACGCGCTTTCGATGATTTGTTCGAGCGAATATTCCGCTTTCCGGCCAAGTTCTTCATAAATTTTTTGCGATGAGGTGACAAGGGGCATCGGATCACCCGAGCGGCGGTCAATGCATTCAATGATGGCTTTGCTGCCAGTGACTTTTTCATATGTTTCAATGACTCCGTTGATGGAATAGCCTTCGGCAAGGGACAGGCACCCATATACATATTTTTTACTTACAAAAACAGACTGACGTCATGCAACGAGCGCATTCAAAAACATGCTGAATCTTTGTAGCTGTAGGGATGGAGGCCTCCACCAAGAATCCTAGACATTCAGCCAAACTCATAGATACTCGTATGAAGTATGCACGATCGTTCATCAACCCTTGATCCATAAGGGCTGATGAACGATTTGTTTACCTAGTAAGTGTCGAACTCGGGGTTCACTTATATGGAAAAAAACTCCCGATTCACTATAACCATAAATCTTCATCTGTAGCCATAAACTCATCAAATTCTTGCTTTGTCCCGTACTTTATAAAAACACCTAATTTTGAAACGATTTGCGAAATAGCTTGATCAACTTGTATGTCATCATTTATAGCTATTTCTACTAATCCCGAAAGATTCGCTACGACTTCCCCCGCTTCATGATAAAACGCAATGATTTGTCTCTCTTCCTCCGCTATCTTTCCAACTAACAAACAGCTTATATCTTCAGCGCGTTTTCGCTCTTCTATCGCTAGCCGGAGATCCTGACGGGCAGATGAAAATGCTTGATACAATTGTTTCATCCCGATCATGCCAACTGTAGCCGCTATCCCAGCTCCTATCGGTCCAAATAATGCTCCTCCTGCCGCAGTTAACACAATACTGGAGAAAGTTGATACAGCATTACTTCCAACATTCTCTATATATTCTTCCACCGTAATTTTTCCTTTTACAAATTGATAAGTAAGCTCTGTTAAAGCTACTGCAGAAGAAGCCAAAGCCGAAGCAACGTTCCCACGTACCAAAACAGAGCCTTTCCCAATAAATTTTATTCCATGCGCAACACCAGAAATCACCGCTGTTCGCGCAGCAGAGTAAACGGTTGATTTTCCAACGTCTTTTGCTACAGAACGAATATCTTTTTCGCCACGAACAAATTGACTGCCTCCTTGCAGCGCCCCTGTAGCCATTCCCACAAAAGCACCTGCTAAAGCTCCATTTACCATAGCGCAGTACGTATTAGACAAAAAATGACGTATTTTTTGCTCCAACGCATAACGATCAGAATGGATAGCTGCCCTTAACGCTTCGTCATAACTAGTTCCTCCGCTACTAACTCCTCCATATTTTAATTCGCCAGTGATATGAGGATAGGCTTGTTGATAATCTTGCGCATAAATACTACTAGATTGTGCTCGATTTTTAACCAACTCAGCCACACGGCTTGCTTTTCCGAATTAACGAGCCTGTCCATATCTCTATATTTTGGATCAGCTACCATACGTGCTAAACTACTTGCACTTTTCCCAGATTTCGCTTGGATAAATTTCAAAATATGAAAGGAATCCTTAATCACAATATCAGCTGCTGCTTGCGGATCACCTAGTGAATGTGTAGTGAAAGCTCTAAACATTTCCCCTGCCTTTGCAGCGTTAATATTAAACTTTGTACTTTCGATAATTTCAAACAATCTTCCTTGTGTAATCTCAGGATCGCACTTTATATACTGCTTTGCTACATTCTTTAATAAATCCATCCCAGCAAAACATTCCGCCGTTGCATTTCCTAAACGTTCCACTTGTTGTGCGACAATTTGACTAGAAATAATATCAATGGTACTTTGCTTCATATTCCCTATCTACTCCCAATCAGATTGTGATAAGTGTTTCTCTGTTTTCGCCATTACTTCTTTTAATAATGGAGATACCGCACCATCTTCATTAATGATTGGCGTATCTAGCAAATGCTTCATAATAACAGCTAATTGATACGCACGTTGTATTACCTGCTGTTCTTCGTATCGAAACTTCATATAGTCCGACCCAGAAGAGGATATAATTTTTTTCATTTTATCAATGTACTTGGCAAACAATTGGTCACAACATTGTGCCAATTGTTTCATTTTTAACGTATAGCCTTGAATCTCATCTAAAACATTTCTCGCCGCATCTAATTTTTTGATCTCAACTTCAATTTCAGAACGTTGCTTTTTGATTTCCTCTAACTTTTTTTCCGTAGAAGAAGCAAAAATCAAACTTCCAATTGCCAAAGCAGGTGCTAAAGCAATTCCACCTAATACTGCCATTCCGCCAGCAATCCCTAACCCCCCTGCGGCTAGCGAACCTCCACCTAAAAATGCCAACGTCGCATTCGTAGCGGCTGCCCCGCTTAAACTGGCTATAGCCGTTCCAGTCGAAGCCGCGGCAAACGTCGTCGTCGCTCCTAACGCACCCATTGCCGCTAACCCACCGCCAGCCAAAGCAGAAATCCCACTAACGACAATTTGTGAAGCATGAATGGTCTGCTTCTCTACTTCTCTCATAAAATGGTCAACATTGGATACACTGTCAATGCTGTCAATCACCGTTTTATTTGAAAAATGAACGTTTTTCAGCTTCCTAAAGTTTTTTACGAAACTCTTCATGGTCCCATTTAAGATCATTAGCTTTGTTTCACCATACGATTCAAACGCTGCATTAGTCTGTTGCCGAGCCTGCTCGAATTTATGAAAAGATCGTTTATATTTTCGCTCTGTTGCCTCTGCAATCTCTTTTGCCTCTTTCACATTTTGATAAGAATCATAACCCTTTTTGGCAGCTACAGTAGCTGATGCAGCGGTTGCTGCTGCTACAATAAGAGGAATAAGTGGTAATACCATTATGAATGCCTCCCATCATTCATATTTTTGTTTTACCGTATCTTTAATTGGCGGTTATCTACATTTTCGTCGTCAAAAGTGAATGTTTATATAAAAAATGAAATAGTTAATCCCGTCATTGAAATAATCGACAAAATCAATTCTCTTGTTATATTCGCACCATATTTTTTTGTCTCGTTTAAATTGCTTAAGTGTCCGAAAAATCCAAGAATAACTAAAATAATTCCCCATGTTCCGAAAGATAAAAGCCAATAAGAAAAGAGAAAACCTAGCAAATAAATTAATATAGTCATTAATAATCCTCTGTTGACAAAGCTTGTTTTTTGTTCAATTTCCTTTTACTTCTTTCTCTCATGGTATTCTTTCACAAAATGAATAACTAAACCTTTAGCTACCGTCCCAACCGCTTTCCCTATGATTCTATCCCACATAATATCCTCACTCCTATATATTACAAACGTTGTTTTGCATTTTAATTCTCCTTGTGTTTTAACGACATTTGTAATTCATAGGAAGAAAACTTTTACATCACATACTTGCTTTTCGCTCTTTTTTATACTCCCACAACAAAATACAACAAGGCTTCCTGCAAAAATATTTTACTTACACCGTATATAATGCTACCACTTGCTTATCTCTGCATAGACAAAACCAATAATATGACCCGTTTCTTTCATGATATCCGAGAAGTCCTCTTCCATACGATGTCGGACTCACAAGAATTCCTTCGTCAGAAAACGACAAGACTTGAAAAGTTTCTCTTCCTTAAATAAATGTAGATACGATTTTCCCTTCATAGAGCTTCCCTAACAGAGCTTTCCACATTTGTTCCGCAAATAGCTGCTGATTCACTTTTCTATCCTCCATATTTGCCATATTGACATCAATCCTTTTATTTCTACACCCATTCACCCCAATCCTTTTCCTTCCATAACATTTTTGTGAAAATATACCTACGATGTATGTACTACTTCCTCAATTTCTTGCCACCAACCGTCAAGTAAGAGCCAAACCGTCGCCGCCACGCACAGTATCGTCAATCAAATATACATGGAATATTCAGTCATTTATACCCGTAAATAAATCAGCCATTCTTTGCAACAAGGGTGGCCTGTCTTTCTTAACCTTTCCGCTGATGCCATTTCCACGCGCTTTCGATGATTTGTTCCAATGAATATTCCGCTTTCCAGCTAAGTTCTTCGTAAATTTTTTGCGAAGATGCAACAAGGCGCGCCGGGGTGCCCCGGCGGCGGTCGGTGTATTCAATGAGAGCTTTGCAGTCGGTAACATCACTTTCCCTTCACTAAATATGTATAAGCTACGTTTGTTTTGATTGGAAGTTTTTTCGCGCATGAGTATCAACACCTTTTTGGAAACAGAAATAAAGCCAAGGTGGACGGTTTTTACTTTGCTTATGGCAGATACAAGAACATGCTAAATTTACGACAATTATTCTACTAATCCTCTCGATAAGCTTCTGGGTGTGACAGTGCCACCATATATCAGGCATCGTTTCTAAATCTATCCTGAGCCCTTTTGTTACAAACTGGACAAAACACATCCCATTCGTCTGCGGTTTCCTTATGATAATTCATTTCAGAATGTTTTGGTATACTTAAACAGCGTGGCAGTGGATGGATCATGAGCATCTTTTTGTGCCCGACGCGCTCTTTTTCTATTAAAACAAACAGACTCTACCCAAAACGCTTCACAGGCTCGATTGCTACATGTAAAATACTTTTTCCATCCGCCTTCGGAATTAGAATTGGCAGGAAGGTGTGTACCGCAATGCATACAAACTCCATTGTACCCTAAATGATAATGCAATAGCATATTCATCCATTTTACAAACTCTTTTTTATTGCTAGGCTTATATTCAAAGCTACCTAAACGATGCCTAAGCTCTTCTTGTTTCCTATGATTCATTGTCGCATTCCATGTATGGACAGAAACATCATTCAATTTATTTGGATGAATTAAAAAGGACGCGATCGGCTTCTTCGGCAGCGGTTCATAATATTTTTCAAAGGATACATCGCGAATGATTTCAATCCAATGCTCCCAATTAGGCAACGGCTTATACTTAGCATCCAAAAAAGCCGTTTCTGCCTGAAAACCATCCCGGAAAGTAAAGGTAAAATCAGGCCTATAAGATTTTTCCGTATCTAGAAAAGGTCGTTCATAATGAACTTCAAGTGTTAAATTTGTTTTTTGTGGCTCCCGATATTCTTTATAACGATAAACGGGACGGTTAAAAGTAAAAGATATTCCTTCCAATCCCCCTTTTCTTTGAAGATATCGCTGAATTTGAATATACGGATTTTGAGTCGGAATAAAACCGCATTCATAAATTAATGAATGAATAATGGAAAGTAAGCACCATATTTCGTATAATTTTGGAGACTTTTGCAAAGGAACATATGTATTTGACAACTGCTTCAGCGGCTTTAAATTCAACAAATCGTCTAAATATTGATACACTTCACTGTAAAGAGGCGAAAATGTAAACAAGTGCGTCTGCTCCAGCTCCTCTTCATCCACACTCAAGTAATGCAAACTTAAACAAGTATCTGTTAACTCTATGAACTTTGTCCAATGACGCTCACTCTCACTAACTAACTGAAAGGATTCGATTACATAATGTAAGTCCTTCTTTATTGAATTCACGATTCTTTCCTTTTCAAAAGGATTTAGATGCTTATCGTGTTGATTCGATAATGCACTGATTAAGGAACTTGCTCTTCGACACAAATCTCTTTTTCTGTTTCGCGCCTGCCTTAAATAACGGTCTGCATAATCTATTAATCTCTCTAGTCCCCAGCGTATCATTCTATGTTCTGGAATATCTATGGAACGCACGTTTACAGGAATCGAAAACTTATCTTTAAAAGGAAAAATCCTATGGCTGATCAAAAATTTGACATCAAACTGTTTTATTTTGGAAGAAGGGACCAATTGATATTCACGTATTAATTGCTCATGAGGCTCGTCTTCCAATTCCAATAACACCTCATGAAGTTTTTTCATCTGATCTAATGCATGTCGAGCCGCTTCAACATTCCCTCTCCACAATTTCATTGGCGTAGCAGGCCCCTCGTTAGCCGTCAATAAATCTTCAAGCATATTGACGATTTCGTCTTTCATCCGCTGAAACTCTTCCTCTGTCAATAAACTGCTTGTGATATAAACGTCGCTGGACCTGTCTATTATATACCCCTCTCCATCTTCCGCCTCAAAGAAAAAAGTGCCGCATTGATTAATACCGATTGGACTTCGCTCCTCAAGTTCATTACCTTTATCATACCAAACATCCCATTGTTCATCATAAATTAATGGGATTCTCTGCTCATTAGACGTTACACCGTAATGGGACAAGAATACTTTTTGAACTTTACTATTCGATGTTTTTACAACAATTGTCCCTTCATATTCAGAAGCAATATAACAATTGCTTTCTTCGTTAAAAATCAGCGGACTGATTAATTTTTGTATAGGGCGTTCACTTGTAGACTTAATCTCAGCGATCCATAGTTCCACTCCGCATCATCTCCAATATGTAATTGTCCGCCCTTGTCTTAACATTTCTTTTATTTTCTGTTGAGTCAATAATGAAATATCCGATTGATCCTTGAGCTTTTGTAATAGCTGCTCCAATGCTCTAACCGTTTCATCACTTCGCGAAACTTGGATTCTCGGCAATATTTTTCCGCGAATGATTTGATCAAACTTCAAATGAGAGTTTACCGCGCTTCCGTAATAGCCAATTTGGTCTAAAGCTCTGCGGTTCAATCTAGCTCCTAATTGATCCAACAGCGAATTAAGTTCTTTAGCCTTTTGTCTACATTCTTCATCCATCACAGTGACCGTTAGATCTTTCTCCAAATCAACAGAAATCAGCTCAGATACTTTCATTTTTCCCAGCTCTTCTATTAATCCTTCCTCATCCTCTGGATAACGCAAGTCAATCACAAAACTCCGATCAATGATTTTTGGACTTAGTCCTTTTACGGTATGATCCATGTTCATCGTACCAATAAATCTTACATTACGTGGAATTTCAAATTCTGCGGGATATCGATAGTACAAATCAAAACAATTTTGCACTTTCCATCTTTCGGAATCGCTCTGTATTTGTTTACATTTCTCTTCATCAAGAAACTCAAGTCCGTTTTCATCCACAGTGATATAAGGTTTAATCATTTTATAAGCCAACTCCTGAAAATGTTTAGAGTAAAGGGTAATCTTAGGATTTTCTTCTTCCCTGGCACTCAAAAATTCCGCAAAATAATACTCTACATGGGACAGATTCATCTCGTCTAAACAAATCAAGTACAAAGATTGCGGATTTTTTTTTGCTTCTACTAACGCATCCAAAAATTCAGTGGAGACATATTGATAGTCAATCGGATTAAAGAAACCGAGTATATCTTGCTTATCCGTCCAGCTAGACTGAACCCTTATTGTGTATGTCTTTGCCCCCTTAATGATTTTAGAAAAATTTCTTGCCAGGCTGGATTTGCCTGTTCCGCTCGGACCATGCAAAATAATAAGCTGATCCGTCTTTAAAGCGCCTACAAAACATTCAATAACATCACGTTCATACTGAAGGTCGCATTGTTCGTGCAAAGCACCTTGAATGGTTGCTATAATGTCTTCTTGGTCGCTCCAATGAATGATTTGGTCATTTGAAGTAGCATTATCTTCATCATCTTCATTCCCTAACAATGGATGTACAAGGCGGAACTGTTCGAATTGAGATTTTAGGCTTTTTTTATATTCTTCTAACCTTTGAGCTTCTTTGTTCAAAACTTCTTTTTGCTCTTCGATTTCTCTCTTTCTCTTATCTAGCAAAGACTCTTCATCGCTGATTAATTTTTTCTGTCCTTCGAGCTTTTTTAATTGCCGATCAATTTTACTTTTTTCTTTATTGAACTGCTCTTCCTTCTGACGATATTCTTCTTGCAGTTTTATCTCCTGCTCCCGAAAGTTGGCCCATAACTCATTTTCTTTTTTATTCAATTCCGCTTCTAACTCAAGGATCTTGTCCTCCATTTGTAATTCAAGTTGCGAAACAATGAGCGGCGCAATCTTCTCCAAAGGTCCAAGCAGCTCCGCAATCTTTTTCACAACCCCCTCGCCGAAGCGCGCCAGCAAACTTGTTTCAAAAGAAGCACGTCGGATAGAATTTGCGTTAATAAATATCATTCCTAATTTTCTATTTTCCCGCTTATCCTTCTCATTCGAAAGTTCACCTAAAATTAATTCTTCGGCAACAGCAGTTAAAATATCCCCTTTCTTATACTCAGGTCCATCCTTTGAAACAATAAAGGCCACCGTCCATTTATCCCCATTAAAAGGAAGAATAAACGGCGTAAACGTATCAGGATTTAACACTTCTGCTATTAATAATAAGTTGTCATTCTGCAGCTCCTTAACATATCTTACTTCTAAAATTAAACGGCTGCCAAGAAGCTGCGGGGCACAAAACCTCACATAAAATTGATGGGCTTCTTCTTGGGTCCAGTTTATCGGCGATCCTAACTCGTCCAAAAGGGAATTTAAATGTTCTTGCAATTTTCTTCCGCTGCTTTCCATATCCGATGCAACTCCTTCCCTTTAATTCCGGGTGGTGACAGACATTGAGCCCAATTACAATGGAATATTGAAAAAAGTCTTCAACCAACTGTATTTTTCCATATTTTATTTTGTTTTGCCTCTTCAATATCTAGACACACCGGATGTACTTTTTCACCCTTATAAATAAAAGATTTCCCCATTTTTTTATCGGCAATTTTATAAAAAAAATGAATAGCATAATATAGCTTTGGTAAAATCAATGCAATATAATATTTACTTCATTTTGAAAGGCATAATGGGCAAAAAAGTTCATTGATTGTTGTCAATAGTTTTCTTCCTCGATAATGCCGATCAATAGTGAGCTTATCGATTTCCATGACATGCCCCCTATGTTTTGCAATATCTTCATTTCCGAAAAATGAAAAATAATCATTAATGGGGGAATAAGCTTCTACTTTTTTAGTTCGAATGTACCAATTATTTTCTTATTTTCATTAAGTAATAACATAAAACATTCCGTAGAGCCATCTGGATATTCCTCCTCATACCCTTCCCTCTCTCCATATTTCATTAACAAACTCGTTAAATAATATTAATTCATTCTTCTCGTGTTTCTACTTTTTAGCCATAAGAATCTCTCCCCTCTTCTTTTTTCTCTATGAAATCAAAAATGTTTCTTGCAACTATCCTCACAAGGTGTTGTATGTAATCAGCTTTTCCAAAAACAATGAATAAGTGTTAAAGCCGATGATAAAATCCCCAATATAGCCGGAATAAAATTCCCCACTTACAATAGAACCATAGTGTCAATGAGAGGAGCTATGGTTCATGGTTACGAGAGGGGAATTTTTTATGATCAAAGAAATGTATGAAAGGGCGATGAGTATTTCCGATATTGCGAGGGAATTGGGGATCGATCGGAAAACCGTCCGAAAATATATTAATCCCCTAATCCCCCTTCTAAATCCAAGCGAAATCCAAGAAAAAGCAAGTTAGATCCATTTAAGTCGTATCTTCAAAAACGAATGTTAGAGGATGGGGTGTTTAATAGCGAAAAGTTGTTTTTTGAAATTCGACAACAGGGCTACACGGGAGAAAAGACGATTTTAAAAGACTATATGAAACCTTTCCGAGAGACGGCGAAAAAGAAATACACTGTTCGCTATGAAACGCTTCCTGGCGAACAAATGCAAGTCGATTGGAAAGAAGTTGGCGAGGTCGTGATCGAAGGGAGAAAAGTCAAGTTATCGCTATTTGTGGCTACATTAGGCTATTCGCGAATGATTATTGATCGAAAGGAGAATATTCTTTTTCTTGGTCCGCCGGGGATTGGAAAGACACACCTGGCTATTTCGATGGAATGGAGGCGATCGCAAGAGGATATAAAACGTATTTTATATTACTGCACACGATTTGGTCAATCAGTTAAGAAGAGCCGACCAGGAAGGAAAGTTGGAGAAAAAGCTTCATGTCCTTGTGAAGCCAACGATTCTGATTATTGATGAAATAGGATACTTAAAACTGGACCCGAACAGTGCTCATTATTTATTTCAAGTGATCGCCCGGTGATACGAGCATGCCCCAATTATTCTCACTTCCAACAAAAGCTTTTGGGAATGGTGAGAAATCGTGGGAGACTCAGTGTTGTCGACGGCGATGTTAGATCGATTACTGCATCATTCCATCATTTTCAACCTAAAGGGGGAAAGCTATCGATTACGGGAAAAGAGGCTCCAACAAGAAAAACAGAAGGATCAATGAGGTCAATGAGGTCCTTCTGGGGAATTTTAAACCGGCGATTTGGGGGAAAAATAATCGGCCTTGACATTAAAAGGCGGGATTAAAGATAGTGATGAGGTGGTGCTTGCGGTTAATGAACGAATGGCCTTTATTTATACATTAAATCCTGAACGCGCGCCGCTTCCGGATATCGCGAAAACGCTGCAAAAGGACGACAGAGTGGATGTCATTGCTTGGATGGAAAACGAATCCGTGCACGTCATATCCGGAGTTCGACAGGGAAGACTCATTTTTAAACCGAATGGAACATTGGTCGATGAGTACGAACAATCGTGGGATATAGCAGGAGATGCAGGAGTTTTGAATCTGACGGTAAAGAACAATAAGATTTTTTATGATGAATATCCGGATGCGCTGGCCCGATTGTACAGCTCGCTAACTTCTCATGGAGGAAATTATCTTGTAGTAAGTGCTAAACCAGGATTTGAATTTATCGGTGAAGGCTCTCCAACTCATGTTGGAGGAGCAAGCCATGGGGGACTTCATAAACAAGATTCACTAGTGCCGATGATTGTAACTGGTACAGATTCGTCCCCAAAACATTTACGTATTATTGACTTAAAAGATTGGATTTTAACCCTGATTGATTGACGTAGATGGGCAATTCAGCCTCCCGCTGATAACACTCCTTCAGCAGGAGGCTCTGTATTTATGCCATTTCCATGCGCTTTCGATGATTTGTTCCAACGAATATTCCGCTTTCCAGCCGAGTTCCTTATAAATCTTCTCCAAGGAGGCAACAAGGCGCGCTGGGGCGTCCGAGCGGCGGTCGGTGTATTCGATGAAGGATTTGTGGCCGATTGCTCTTTCATCTGTTTCAATGACTTCGTTGACGGAATAGCCTTCGACAAATGATAGGCACTCATAGCTCTTGCGGTCGATCCTAAGAAACTTAGAAAAAAGACGAGAAAAGTAAAGGAATCAGAGCTGTTTAGTCCTGATTCCTCCCTCTTAACAGATTTATACTGTCTACTTTTCAGATCACATGCACAGGCACTGATCCCATGACACCCGCCATCCTGTCCTAAATAAAGAATAAACGAGCCGTTCCTAATTGAAAGAAAGGCTCGCTTTACAGGCCAACACACATTAAACAGCGCAAAATTCATTTAAAACTAGTGAATTTGTTGATTGATCATATGAAAGTTGATATTTATCGGTATATATTTCCTTATAAGATCAATATCCCTTTTCTTGTAGTCCATAATGACGATGCCAGTAATGACATCGTCCTCTTCCGAAAATCTAATAAACAGGCCAGGAGCTACTTCATCATCGTACGATACTTTTGGTTCGCCCAAATAAATATAAAGGACATCGTGATCATAGTCATAGGAGTATTTAACGTTTTCCTGTAGATTTTGGACGAACATAAATCGCACCTCCTGTTTCCTGATTTAACCTACTTTCAGTCCTATATCCGTGAACATTACGGGGTGGCCATGTCCCGGGAAGGAATTCGGAAACTCTTGCATCGAATGAGACTGTCTTGGACCCGCCTCACCTATACCTTAGCCAAAGGTGACGCCGAACAACAGCAGGCGTTTGAAAAACAAATGGAACTGATAAAAAACTAATCACTCCCGATATGATTCTTTTGTATGTCGATGAAACGCGCATCCGGTCGTATCAAATCCTGCGAACCACTTGGTCGGAAGTGGGCCAACAAAAGTAAGTGCCACCTATGGCCACCATGCCCACATTTCGCTTTTTGGAGCCGTGAATGTGCTCAATTGGATTTCTTGAGAATCCTCAAAAGCCATTATCCTGACAAATTGATTGTGCTCGTGCTCGACAATGCCCGCATCCACCATGCCAAAATGGTCAAAGAGTTCTTGCGTCAAGAAGGGGAATCGTTTCACTTGATCTTTCTACCCCCGTATTCCCCGTAACTCAATCCGATCGAACGCTTGTGGAAATGGTTCAAAGAGACAGTCATTGCGAATGTGTTTCATAAAGATCAAATAGATATTGATCGAGCCATTACCCGGTTTATGGAATATATTGATCAACAACCGGAAAAGGTGCTTCGACGCTTGGGGTGTGCTGCGTGATGCAAAGGTTAACCTTTCAAGGTGCATTTATATAGTTGCGCTGACCGAGTGTGTACCGCACTCGTTCTTTTTCATTGTACGTTTTTCTTATCATTATTTAATTTCTATCATCTCGGTCATCCGCGTGGTGTGACAGGAACTGGGCCTTTTCCTTATTCAACAAATAAAGGCGTTCACGCAGTTGCTTATAAAGAAGTGGACCCTCTATTTGTGTCTTTTTCGGAACCCCTTTTAACGAAAACGGAACACTCATGTACTTTTCCGGATGCAGCCGAAGTTCGTGGCTAAATGCATCTCTTGGCTCTGAACCGACCAATATGACCAGTTGGGGATTTAATAAATGTATTTCGTCCATTAACAGTTCCTTGCACTTTTTCATATCCCGGATCCCTCTATGATTAGCTACCCTAGCAAAATCCGTCACATATGATCTCTCTGCAATATCCCTGGTGATCCCTAAATTTCGAACAAGCGGATCATAATTTTTGGTATTGGGCCAATAGCGATCAAAAAATGACTGATAAGGTTGTACGTCTTCAAAAATCCAAAAACAAGAAAGGACGGTCATACTCAGCTTCTCTTCCTTCTGCAAGGAACCCTTAAACACAAAGATATACTCTGCCTTACCTCGCTCAACAACCTTACGCCCAATAAACGGCAAATCCACACTTCGGGCAATATTGTCCCTCTTAAAAGACCAATAATTCCGAGATGGATCCATTGCTTTTTTATAATGCTGGAAATACGCTTCATAAAAATCCACTAAATAATTCAACTCCGGAACTTGTTTCAAATCCGATACGATATGAAAGTCAACGTTCCCATTGATTTGTGATTCACTATAAATGCCAAAGTTCGAATGTATTTCAGCCAATCGATGAGCTAGCATCATACATCCCCCCATCATTCACAAAAATTTCGAACAAAGAAACATCGATGGAAATTATTGAAAACCTATAAATCCTATCTCAAACCGATCAACCAATAGGAAGGCCGCGGCAAACTCCACCCGACTAGCCCCGAATATTTACCAATTGCACCGCCAGCTCTTCCAACTCATCGGCACAGACGATCTTTTCAGTAAAACGGCTTGGCAGTTGGTGATATCCGACTTCTAATCCTTTCAATCCCCCGGCAATCGCCGCAATCGTATCGCTATCGCCACCCATATTCACCGCTGAAATGACGACGTCTTCAAACGACTCGCAGCGCAACAGCCAATGAAGAACCCAGCTCATCGTATGCACGACATAGCCATCAGGCGGGCAGGCCGGTTCAACCGTTAAAAGCGGTTCGTATCGCGTATGAACAACTTCTTGCCTAATCGCTGCTGACAGCTTTTCTCCATGCAACAACCGAGAAGCAATGCGGTTATAAATAAGGCACGCTTCCGCCGCTTGACTATCATGATGTGTCATATTCGAATGAAGGACCGTGACTTCCTCCATCTTTTCCTGATCCGCATACGCCAGCGCAATCGGCAAACAGCGCATTAACGACCCGTTCCCCGCACATTTGCCGCCGAGCTTCCGGCAAGCCCGATAAGCAGCATCAAACCAATCGCCAGCATACAATGAAAACACGGTGCGGATGATGTTGCCGACATCCGGGGGATTGGTCTTATACCACTTCAAAAACTCCTCTCCGATTTCAGCAATCGGGTTTTCCTTATTTCGAATGATTCCTTTCGCCACCGCAATCGTCATTGCCGTATCGTCCGTCACTTCGCCAGGCGGTAAATCAAGCCAACCGCCGCCGATGATGTCCGTCACTTTTCCGTACGTGCCGCGAATTTCCTCGGCACTCATAAACTCCATCGTCGCCCCGAGCGCATCACCGATCGCGACGCCGAACAGCCCTCCTTTGATTCGGTCAAGCACGTTTTCCCCCACATCGTTTGATTTAGCCGTATGATGCTTTGCATATTTTATAGTTTGGTAGTTGCTCACTAACTGATCCAATTCATCCAATGAAAGATAAGCAATAGCATTCCCGCTTCCGAATTTCCTCATAACTTTGTCCTCTACCATTTGCAGCTTTTTCAATACTTCACTAGAAGCTTTGGTACCCGTAAAACGTTTTCTCCCCTTATCAGGTCCTTCTTCGATAATCTCCCACTCTTCAGGCTGAAAGACACAAACGACTTTTCCATGATGTACCCCTGCAACATATTGAATATACGGAAATCTATGTTTACTCATCCTCCAATTTCCCCGAGTAGCTTCATAATCACTTTTGCCTTCCGCTAAGGAATTATGTATTTTTACAAGCAATATTTCTTCTTTCACCCGTTTCCCTCCCTCGTCGTCTTGGCTATTATCAAAAGTTTATTCCCCACTTGAAACAAAAGAAGGTCATCTAATTTATGCCAGGTTATTACCCGGATTCCCGTCCGGATTCGTCCGCTCATAGCCGCCGCCTTGTTGCTCTGTCAAGTTCACATCGGTATTTCCATCCCCATCACGCCAGTATCCTTCAATCCATTGCCCATCGCGCCAATGTCCTTCCACCCAGTGAGGACGGACATGATGTGTCCCCGGATTTTCTTCCGATTCTATACTAGCTGCCACCTCGGAATAGCCGGTATAGGAACCCATAGAATGACCATTGGCATCTGCCCCATTACCTATGTTGCCCAGACCTTGATCGCTTTCTGCCCAATCGCTATGGTCAGCGCCATCGATCACATCCACGATTCCGACCGCCAACGTTCCTACAGCTACCGTTTTGGCAATGTTGGTCAATCCATTTTTGATCTTTTTCCCATCGTCATCGCGCAGCCCTTCATAGACCCCTTTTCCGTTTTGGTATGTATGTTTGGCTGTCTGGTATACTCCTTTGGCCGTGCGCGAAATCGATTCACCGATGTTTCCAAGGCCCTTTTCGATCTTCGCTTCATCTTTTTGAATGATGCCAGACGCCGTATTCCATACACCGTCTACCGCTTGGCCAAACGTATCGCCGGCAAACTCGGACGCTTTTTTCACGCCATCGCCTACCTCTTTGATCCATTGGCTGCCTGTTATTTCACCGACAACATTCACCGCGCCACCTATCACCGCTCCCGTTGCTTTCCCTGCCAATCTGCCTAGTTCCCGAAAAAAACTCAATTTGATCTCCTCCCTCTATAAATGTTGATATATCAAGGTTTCTTGGCATCTTAGGGGTGCCAAAAAAATATTTTTCGACAAAACTCATCACATACTTTTGAATTTTTGTCGATATCTAACAGTCCATGGGTGCGCTATTCATGAGACATGAACCTCCTTGTGGATAGTTGGTGGTACATCTATTCTAACCAAGGAATCGGGTTCATGTCTCCTTTTTTGTTTAGTTGTCAATTTATGTCAGTGAATTTGCTCATCTACAGTATATTTTATTAACATCCGTAATTTCTAGTTCTCCACGTGCAGAAGGTTTAATGCTTTTGGCAATTTCAACAACACGATTATCATAAAAATATAACCCTGTTACCGCATAATTCGACTTAGGATTCTCCGGCTTTTCTTCGATAGAAATAACTTTACCATGTTCATCAAATTCCACAACACCAAAACGTTCAGGATCCTTAACATAATAGCCGAAAATCGTTGCCCCAGTTTTGCGCTCAACCGCTCTCTGCAACAACTGTGTCAAACCGTGACCGTAAAAAAGATTGTCTCCTAGGATAAGTGCGACATTATCATTACCAATAAATTCTTTACCAATAATAAATGCCTGTGCAAGACCATCTGGAGAGGGTTGCACGGCATAGGATAATGAGATTCCTAAATCTGAGCCATCTCCTAGTAATTCTTTAAAACGCGGTGTGTCACTAGGAGTAGAAATAATCAAAATATCGCGGATACCCGCTAACATTAAAACAGATAATGGATAATAAATCATCGGTTTATCGTAAATAGGTAATAATTGCTTAGATACTGCCTTTGTTAAAGGATAAAGGCGTGTACCACTGCCACCGGCTAAAACAATACCTTTCACTATTAACAACTCCTTAACTAGCTATTTAGAAATAATTGTTCATAGTCACTAACAATTTTCTCCCATGAATACTCGCTAATAATACGATTTTTTGCTTTCGCTCCTAGTAATTCTATTTGCTCTTGAGTATATTGATCCGCCATATTAATCAATTGACTTAATGATTCTTGTTCTTTTGTAAAATATAACGCCCCGTCTGCACCAACTTCTTTATTAAAAACTACATCCAGTAATAAATTAATTTTCGTTGATGCCAATGCTTCGAGAAGAGAAGGGTTTGTCCCTCCGACTTCATGACCATGTAAATATCCGTAAGCTTGCTCACGAATTTTCTTTAAAAGTTCCTGATCGTACACAGTCCCAACAAACTTAATACGAGGATCGCGATCAAATTTAGTTTTCTCGAGCAACTGTTGATAAAAAGCATTTTGTTCGAAATTGGAAATAATCACTAAATCCTTTTTAGTGTTAGATGCCATAAACTCGCGAATCATTAGTTCATAATTGTTTTCAGGAACAAAACGTCCCACAATTAGATAATATTCAAACGGTTTTACTTGATGTTGACGATACCAGTCAACTAGCTTCGGATCATCATCCGCAAGTGAAGATTCCTTCACATCCGCTCCATAAGCAATAAATGTAGTTTTAGGGCGATAGTGTCTATATTCATCTTGAATGTATGACTCAATTCCACGTGAATCGCATACTAATAAATCCGCATGTTTCACCATTAAACGCTCAGAAAACTTCCAATAACGTTTAATCCAATAATTCCATTTACTTCTCTTCCATTCATGGCCGTCGGGATTTACAAACACCTTTACTCCCATTTTTTCTAGCTGTTTCTTATAAAAAGCAAAAAACGGACCAATTCGACAAGCTAAAATATAAACAATGCTGTTAGTTAGATTGTTTTCTTTAATATATCGAATACATTCCTGTAAACTCATTAAATCATAAAGAACCGCTTTCGCACTTCCCACATCAGGAACCTTTACATTAAAACATCTAGCATTGTTATAATAAAATTCATCGTTATTTTTCCCTAAACATGAAACATGGTAAGTGATATTTTCACTTACCTTTCTTTTCGTCAAATATTCTACAAACGTTTCAAAACCGCCGTATTTGGCAGGAATACCTTTTGAGCCAATGATAAAAACATTAATCAATATCCTCACCGTCTTTGTTTTCAAATCGGATAACTAATCTACTCATACACAGAACTTTTTCTTGTATCTAGCATTATCTTTTTCACTTTTAAACTATATAAACATTCAGGATTCCACACTCTTTAATTTTTCCAATATTTTATTGATAATTAGTTTAGCTTTATAATCCCAGGTATGCTCTGGTGGTAATTCATAGTTAGGGGGCAATAAACCTTCATCTAACACTTCTTTTATTTGCTTTAAAAACATATCATGATCGTAAGCTATTTTTATATAATCTTTAAAAACATCTACCCCACCAATATTAGTAGTTACAATAGGCTTGTTAGCCGCTAGATATTCATACAACTTTATTGCATCTCCATCAACTTCACCTTTTCCCACATTATGAGGAATAATACAAATATCAAAATTAGTCACATATTGCGGAACAAGTCTATAATGCTTGTCACCTAAATAGTGCATATTTTTAATATTTTTTAAAGGTTTAAACCATTTTTTATCCAAAAGTTGACCTATTATCACAATATTATAATCCGGGAAATTAATGGCCAACTTTTGTAACAATTCTACATCTAGTCTTTGTTGAATTTTACCTGCATATCCGATGATAGGGCCTCTTATGTTTTTTAAATCTTCAGGAACTTCATAATTTCTTCTAAATTTTTCTGGATCTACACCATTAGGAATTACGTATGGAACAGACCTGTCATTCTGGAGAAAACTTTTTAGTTTCTTCGAATTTGTAAATATTAAGTCAAAATTTGTTTTAATATATTCGTAACCTTTTTTTGCTATCTCATGTACTTCCTTCATTTGAGGGTGAATAGTCCAATTGTCAATGGCATCAAAAACAATAAGTTTTGATGGAATATACTTCGAAATTTCTACAGATAATGGATTTTGAAAGAATAAAACAGGTTTATGAAATCCTAGATATCTTAAAGTTTGATTGATTGATTCCTTAATTTTCTCTTGTTTAAAAATATAATTCCACCAACGCATTTTTAAAATAATAGGCTTAAAAAATTCTTTCACAAATATATCCAACACAAATGTCTTTTCATCAACTTGACTTATTGTAAAATCTCCTTGCCGATAAATCACCTTCCCACTTTTTATTACTTTATCCCTTTTCTTTATTATCATTTCAGATATCGAAACAGGTCTATTAATTACTAAAATCTTATTAACTTCTTTGATTCTTTGGAAAGATTGAAGTAGATGGCCATCTCGCGTTCTAAATCCTTCCTTTTCATATTTTTTATAGTCATGAAAAGGAAAGATCACTAAATCGATAGACATAAATTACACCTCGCTATCCATAATTTTCTTAATATTGTTTCTTAATACAACATAGTTATTTGAAATAGAAAATCTATCCTCGATAGACCTCCTTCCTTTCAAACCTATACATTTCCTTAATTCGGGGTTTATAATTAGCTTTTCTAGTTTTACATACCATTCTGTTTGATCTTTTGCTAAAAAACCATTAACTCCATCTTGTATTATTTCTGAATTTATTCCCACAGGAGATGCAATAGAGGGTATCCCTAACCCCATATATTGAATTAGTTTAAAGCCACCTTTTCCCCTAGTGTACTCATTGTCTTCCAGCGGCATAATCCCTATATCAAAACTACTGATATCCGCCAATTCATCTTCTTCTCTCCACTTTTTATTTTCAACTTTTATATGGCTTGAGTTAAATTCCTGACTTGAAACTACTTTGAACTTAAAATTATACTTTTTTCTTAACTCTGCCAATACTCTATCAACTAAATTCAAATAGTATAAATTCCCTGGATTTCCTATCCAACCAATAGTAATCTCCTGTTTTTCGGTTTCTTTGTATTCTACCTTGTATTCATTTAAATCTATCGATGTAGGTATAATGACTACATTTTGATGATAATTTTTTGCGTAATTATACAAATATTCGTTACCTACAATCACCAATTTACTTAAAAGTATTCTAGTTTTGACCGGATCCTCCCCATTTAAAAAATTTTTAATCTTGTCTTTAATAGATTTATTTGTTTGATAATGAGTAGGTTTAGTAAATATAGCATCATCAAAATCGTAAATAATTTTCTTATTAAATAGTGCAATGATTCTTTCTAACCAAGCATTTCCATACGGGAATAACTCTCTTTGTATTACTATTACATCAAATTTCCTCACCTGAAAAAGCTGAAATATTCTATTTGGAAGAACAAGAAAAAAATAATAAAAAAGCTTAATGAAAACACCATTCTTTTGCATTAAAAATTTATAAAAGAGATTATAGATCTGTTCATTGACCGGTGGACAAACCTTTACATAAATACCATCTCTATCAAAATATGGTATATACTTATATACACGGTACCTACTGCTTGCGTTTGTCTTAGGTGCATACGTAAAAAATAAAACTTTCATCTAACGATCACCACCTAATCTTTAATTTTAAAATGCGTTTTTTTGAATCAAAAATCACCAGGATAGTTTTTAAAATAATTTTAATGACTCTCCTGTCTCTTATATATTGCAAATCTCACTCAATCATTTTATCGAAGACGACATTGCTTCGACCACTTATTTGCTATAAACCAGTACACCTCAGCGTAACAAACAACAGCTGTTATTATATTCTGTATATTGCGCAACCTCTTTTGATAGCAGTGGTTTCGGGCCTATCAAACTCATTTCCCCCTTTTAATACATTCCAAAGTTGTGAAAACTTATCAATGCTTGTTTTTCTAATAAATTTTCCTATTTTAGTAACACACGGAGCGTTTTTCATCTTAAACATCGAAGCACCTGTTGTCTCATTTAAATGAAGCAATGAATCTAGTAATTCTTCCGCATTTGTTACCATCGAGCGAAATTTGTACATATAAAATTCTTTTTCGTCTTTGCCAACGCGGACTTGTTTAAAAATGACCAGCGGATTGACCCTCTAATTTTGGACACATCCTATCTTACTTTTAAGTTATTCTTAAAATTTCTCGTTTTTTCTTGGCAAAAAAGATCAAATCCCTCTTGCCTTATACTCGAACTTCTTTAATCATCAATACTTCTGTTTTCGCTCTTTTGAAAAATTCATACGACGAAAGATCAAGAATACTGGAATGAATTCTTCGTTCGTTATAAAACCACATATACTCCATCACAGCTTAATAAGCCTCTTCATAACTGTCAAACACCATTCTCCTTAGACATTCCTCCTCCAGTAAACGATGAAGCGCTTCAATATGTGCATTCATATTGGGCGTCCGCGGTGGAATTAGTTCATGCTCGATCTTTCACAAGCAGCTTCAAAGGCATGTGAGATGAATTTTGGTCCATTATCAGCTCGTATCACAGGTTTATCCTTATGATTAAACAGCTGACGCTTGAATAACGCTCGCCCTAGCGTCCTGTACGGCATCGCTTGTTTTTGCAAGCAAAAAATGGTTCTTACGTTCTTTTGGTGATAGCTCAAAAAATGTGCGTAATAGAGTAAATAACTAATAGCGTTTCCAACGATTTAGTTTCGGATAATAAGAAGAGACGAACGATAATTCAATAATTTTAACTGTAATTCAATGTTTCACCAAATATGCGTAAGAACCCAAAAAATGCAGAGAATTGCAGTAAAAAATACATAGGCTTGCAGCTCGATTTTTCCAATTAACTGCTAATTGGATGTCTTCTTTACAGAAAAAAGCGTGTGTCTTAGACGATAACTTTCTCCTGTAAAGGCAATGATATGGGCGTGATGGACCAGACGGTCCACTAACGCAGCGGTGAAACGGTTATCCCCAAATACCCGGTTCCACTGCCCGACCTCTAAATTAGAGGTCACAATGACACTTTTTCGTTTGTAACAGTCCGCAATGATGTGAAAAAGCAGTTCTGACCCTTGTTTTTGAAACAGCACATATCCCAGTTCATCTAGAATCAATAGTTCGCACGCCTCGATTTGCCGTTTCAGACGGGGCAACGTCCCGTCTTTTAAGGCCTCCTCCAGTTGGGCGACGAGATCAGCCACTCGGAAAAATCACACCTCATGGCCTTTCTCGCATGCCTTCAACCCTAAAGCCTTGGCTAAATAGGTTCTCCTGGTTCCAGGCAATCCCAGAAGCAATACGTTCTCGCTCCAAAAATACAAGGTCACAAAGCTCCTCTTTGGTCGTTCTCGAGAGCCAATGAATGTGATCGGCCCACTCATAGTCCTCCAGCCACTTTAACTCCCGAAATTTAGCCCTCTCGATCAGCTTCGACCGTTTTGCTTCTTGGCGCGATGAGACTTCCAAAGCCAGTACATCCCGCAAAAATTGCTCTTTTGTTTCGTATGACACCTCCTCAAAACGATCGGCAATATACTCCAAATGCAACGCTTTACAAATCTCTTTGATGTCCCCAGTCATCCCGGTTTGCCCCTCTTTCCCACGACGGGCATAGCCGTTGGTCATAAAGGTGTAAATCCGTCTCATAATCGACAAACACCGAAGGGCTGTAAGTTTCTTCTCACTTTTCCGGATAAGACTGTTGTTTCACCCTCAACAACACCTTTAACTCATGAGGGGCCAAGTCTAACCGTTGCTCTTTGTTCAGCCATTCATCCAGTGCTTTCAATGTATGGCTTTTTAAGAGTTCCCAAACTCCTCGAACGTGCTGTTTGACCTCTCCCTTGCGGAAGGTCAAGTGTGTTTGCACCTTCTCTAGCAAGTACTAAAAAAACGCAAATAACTCATGGATCGAGGCTTCTTCTCCCAATCGTTGAAAATCTCTTCCCAGGGGATTTCCTGTTTCTGGTTCATACACGGCCGCGGAGCTTCAAAAACGACTTCTCCTTGATGGGATAGGTAGATAAAGCGATCCCACTCTTTTTACACCACGAGAAACTGGTTCACCCGGGCTTAATGGATCACCCACTTTTCCACATCCACCGTAATCTCTCCGTATTTGTTTACTTTCACCGTATCCAAAGAGAAGATCGGAATATCGTCTACAGGCAATGCTTTCAGCTCTTTTTGATCTTCTTTTCACAACTCTTCGATCGACACCCCTTTTTCATAGTGAAGGTGAGACCAATCTTCGATCATTTTGACCCGCAGCCATTCGGCCAGCTGTTCGTCTCTCTCCACCACAGGGGCCGGGACAAAACAACGATGGCGTACGTAGTATACTTTCCTCTCCACATCCCCTTTTTCATGCCCGCTGGCGGGGTTGCACGGCTGTACTTCAAACCCGTAGTGGGCTTGGAAACGCAGAAACGCTTCAGTATACTAACGGTTATCTCCTTTCCCGATGGTCACTACGGCAGCGGACAAATTGTCCATCCTTAAACGCCTTGACACTCCCCCTGCTTGATGAAATAACTGTTTCAACCCTTCCAAGAAGAATTCCCTATTTTCTGACAGGAGAGGGTGAACAAATCCGACATTGCCATGGGGGAAGCTCAAAATCAAGAGCTTTTTTGTCCTCAAGAGCCCCATCCTTAACACTACTTGCATCGTGTTAAAATCGACTTGGGCTTCCCCCGGAGGATGCTCCAGCCGTTCGTATCGTTTTTCCTTTTCTGCCTTGAGCTACGGTTTCCTTTCCTGAATGTAGGCACATACGGTTCGGTAAGAACCGGGAAAACCATGCTCTTTTTGCATTTGTTCAAACATGGTTCGATTGGTTCTTCGCTCCTTTCGTGGCAGCTTCGCGTCCTCCTCCAGCCAGTCATCGAGGATCTCCCCATATCTTAGCTCGTACATCATCCCATGTTTCTTTTTCTTGATTTTTTGTCCACCAATATTTCCATCGGCATATTTCTTGACGGTTCTCCAATTCAGCTCTGTCTTTCTCCCAATCTCCGAGATCGACAGATCTTTGTTTTCCCTTAAATGTTTGATATAATGAACTTCAGGCATTGCTAGCATCCTTTCTTTACCTCCACTGTTTTATTCTTCACAACCTTAACAGTAGAGGGAATTTTAGGAGCTAGCAAGCCCTTTTTTTCCCATCAAGCTCTGCATGTTTTCCTTGGAGAACTCTGTATTTTTTATTCTGCAATAAACAGATTTGGAGAAGTAAAGTGCCAGATCCAACATCGATAAAAACTTGTCGATTCCTTGGTGATGTGGCAGTCTATTCATGAGACATGAACCTCCTTGTAGAATGGTTTATTGGCACATCTATTCTAACCAAGGAATTAGGTTCATGTCTCCTTTTTGGTTTGAATTGTAAATTATGTTATCGAATTTACTCCTTTACACTTAGTAATTGTTTTTTAACCTGTTAATAATCCATTTTTTTACTGTTTTATAATCTATTTCTTTGATTAATAGAAGAATTAAGGTATATATTAATAACCCCAAAATTGCTCCTGAAATTAACTGGACAATATAACCTTTAACAAAATCTTTTAGTAAATAGACAAAAAAACCTGCTACCAGCCCTGAAAAAATTATTTTGATTAATGATTTGAAATCTAATTCCCATTTTATAAATTTATAAGAAAAAATATAAACAAGCAGTGAATAACTAATCATACTAAACATCGTAGCTATAGAAGCTCCATTATATCCATAAATAGGTATTAGTAAATAATTTAACGCAATATTAATTACAGCTGAAAATAATATAAAAAGTAGCATAACTTTAGTTTTCTCATATACTTCAAACCCTTTATGTCCAAACATAGATACATTCCAAACCAGTATGCCAAAAAATAGAATGGGAATAATTATAGAACCCTTTCTATATTCCTCACCTAAAAATATTGTTGCTATTTCTTTATGAAATAGAAAAACAAAAATAAATAAAGGTAATGTTATTAATAAATAAATTTTTGAAAACGATGAAATTAAATGTTTTACTTTAGGAACATCAATTTTATTGTTTCTATCATAAGCTCCGTTCATAATTATAGGATGTGCAGCTGATAATAGTGGAGTCGTTAATAACCCTAAAGAAGCTGAAACAATAGAAAAATTAGCTGAATAAATCCCTACCTCTTTACTCGAACGAAGTATTGCTAACATATAACGATCCGTTAAATTTAAAATAGAGTTCCCCAAGAACCATCCTATCATTGGAAAACCATATAAAATGAATTTCTTAACAAAAAACCAAAAATCGTCAAAACAAAAATTACTTGTTACATTACTTAATATCTCTGTACTTCTTATCATAGGAATAATTAAAACTAATTGAGCTAATACAGTTCCATAAATAACACTAATTGGATGTTTATAAAATAAAAATATTAATAAAACTGATAAAACAAACTTAAAAATAGAATTTATTAAAATAAAGTTTTTATAGCTTTTCGACTTAAAATCAGATTGTAGCAAAGATCCTAAAATTAGGAAAATAAATTGAGCTAATATTAAACAAACAGAAGACCAGTAATAATTATTGTAAGCTCCCAATTTATCTTTAAAAAAGCTTGCTAGGAAACTAAGCACGATTATAATAAATACAGTTACAATAGTTAGTATATAAAGATTTGTATTAAACTCATTTATTTTACCACTTTTTTTATATTCAGGACGATATCGTTGAATAGATTGTTGAATCCATTGAGAAAAGAGAGTAGTTATAAATAAAGAAGTACTTAACACGAGATTGTATTCACCATAATCTTTTGCGGCAAATATTCTTGTATATATAGAAACTGAAAAAGCTCCTAAAAAAGCTGAAATAATAACCGCTATTCCATATATAATAGTGTCTCTACCGAAATTTTTCACACTAGACATAGCAAAACACCTATTTATTCCTTAAGTTACCAATTAAATTATATCGATTTCATACTATAATTTTCCTTCATTAATTTATACGCATTATCACCAAATTATCTTCCTCAAATTTGAATGTTCTTTTAAAAATCTAATTTTGTCAGCTAGTTCTTTTGATAAATCTCCTTTATTAGACACTAAAATATTATATCGTGCATATCAGTAAAAACCTCTTTTATTCCTAGCGTTTCTCTGCTAATTACCGGTTTTGCACAAGCTGTCAATTGATACAATTTATTAGGAGCAACTCTCATAGCTTTACCTGTATCACCAAATATCCTTAAGCCAACATCAAACTGGCTTATAAAATAACTTAGATGGTGTTGCAAAACTAGAGTAAAAACTCGAAGTTATGCATAAGGATACAGCATAACACATATAGTAAATATCGATGAAATCCATACCATCGCAGCTGTTCCACCCGTCACTTTTTAACTCATTAAATACCCATTCAATCTCGCTGCGAAGCCCAAACAGCCATTGGCCAAACCTCGTTTTCAAAAAGACAGGAAGAACACGGCCATAGACATCTTTCCGTTCCTCGCTATTGCGGCGGTTGATGCGGGAAATCAATATTATTCCTAACTATTCTGCTGTTTGACGAACCTTTTCGCTGTCATACGCGGCATCCACCAAATACCAATTTGATATCCCACCGCTTTAAAGAAACAAGCAACTCTGGCGCCACTGCCGCATCATTCCGATTCGCTGTGGTCAACACATGAGATAAAATGATTTCCTCGGCAGTGGTGCAGAGTGGAGTTTATATCCTTTCAACCAAGTGGTATCGGGTGGACACTCCCCATTTTGTTTGCGAATCGTAAAGACTGCTTCGAAGTGCCGTGCTTTCGATCAACACGATTTTGGAATATCGTACTTCTAGATCTTTGAGCAACTGTGCATGGAAAACAGAAAATCCCTGTTCCCTAAACCACTTCTCTGCGCGGGAAAACGTAGAAAGATGAGGGACTTCCCGGAGTCCGCAAGCTTGTTGAAAACAGCGAAAACGTTGTAGAATGCGCACTAATTTTCGTAAGGAATCGATAGCAAAATACGTTTTCAAAAAGAAACATTTCAACAACGATTTTTTCGATACTGATGGCCTTCCTGTTACATACAGTGTTTCTGGCAACGACAGCGAGTCGATATATCGAAATAAGGATGCTAAAAGTGGATCAATTTCATAAGGCCATGCATGGTCGTTGTTTAAATTGGAAATCATGATAGTGTCCACCCCTTGGTTTTGGTTTTTTGGTCACCGTATATGATTTCCAAGGTGGTGGATTTTTTATATGCATTTATGCATCCATTATGCGTTTTGCAACGCGTTCATTTTCCTAAAGCCAAAACTCCTTATTTGGTCACTACGATAATAAAAGACAACCTTATCGTGTACCTTATCGTGTGTCTAAACTACAACTATAACTTATAGTATTTGGCTTTAATATCTTTAACATTTTTCAATGCATTACGTGTATCAAAAATAATATTTGAATACTGTGCAATTAACTCATAATCAAAAATAGAATGATCTGTAATTATTATACATATATCAGCTTGTTCTAAAGTTGTCTTATTTAATGGTTTCGATTTATATGTTTTTCCATTGTAATTAAAAGAGGCTACATATGGATCACAAACTTCAATTTCAGGACCATATTTTTCTAAATTTTTTATTACTTCGAGCGCAGGTGACTCCCTAATGTCACTTATATCCTTTTTATAGGAGACACCTAATAATAAAACTCTACTTCCATTTAATGTTTTTTTAGCATCATTTAAAATTTCCATAACTCTATTCACAACAAATTCAGGCATATAGTTATTAATTTGGCTGGAAGTTTCAATTAATCTAACATGATACTTATATTCTTTAGCTTTCCAAGATAAATAAAATGGATCAATTGGTATACAATGCCCTCCTAAACCTGGTCCTGGATAGAAAGGCATAAAACCAAAAGGTTTTGTAGCAGCAGCATCTATTACTTCCCAAACATCAATTCCCATCTTATGACATATAATGGCCATTTCATTTACTAGACCTATATTAATATTTCTAAAAGTATTCTCCAAAATCTTAGCCATCTCTGCTACAGCTGGACTCGATACCTCATGAACATCACCTTCAAGGATGTTTCTGTATAATGTAGCAGCTATTTCGGTACATTTTTTAGTTACTCCACCTACTACCTTTGGAATGTTATTAGTCTTAAAGCTCTTGTTCCCCGGGTCTACTCTTTCTGGAGAAAAAGCTAAGAAAAAGTCTTCCCCTACTCTGTAACCACTCTCAGAAAGAATAGGTAAAAGTATCTCCTCAGTTGTTTTGGGATAAGTAGTACTTTCTAATACTACCAGCATATTTTGATGCATATATGTCGCAATTTCTTTCGCGGCAGATTGAATGTATGAAATATCCGGCTGTTGATGTTTATCTAAGGGAGTTGGAACACAAATAATAACAACATCGGTTTTCTCAATATTAGAAAAGTTTGATGATGCATGGAATCTCTTTTGCTCAACTATTTGTTGTAATTCTGAATTTCTAACATCTTCTACATAATTTATACCTTGGTTTAAACTTTCTATTTTATTCTCGTTAATATCTAAACCAATAACTTCATATCCCTTTTTAGCAGCTTCTACTGCTAAAGGAAGACCTACATACCCTAACCCTACAATACCTATGACAGCTGTTTTATTTATAAGTTTATCTATTAATGAAGTTTTTTCATGGATTTTCTTAGACATAATCAATCTCCTTTTTTATGTAATAAATCTTCTTTCTGTCAACGGCAAAGGACTATCAAATTGAATTTCCATGCTTCTTTGAAGAAATTACTATATACTAAACTTATTCATTAATCCCAAAAATTTTATACTAAACTTCGATTTAATAGCTTATTATAGACATTCTTACTTACTTTCTGTTTTAAAAAGCATCTTTTGAACCAAATAAAACAAATACCGTTTTAAAAATAATTTTAACATCTAACAGAATCGATCGGTTCCGAATATATTGTAAATCTAATTCGACCATTTCTTTAAAACCGACATTGCTGCGGCCACTTATTTGCCACAACCCCGTACACCCTGGTGTTACAAGCAATCGCTGTTTGTCGTATTCCGTATACTGCGCTACTTCCCTTGGCAATGGTGGTCGTGGTCCGACCAAGCTCATATCCCCTTTTAATACATTCCATAATTGAGGAAGTTCGTCGATGCTCGTTTTGCGAATAAACTTCCCTATTTTCGTAACGCGAGGGTCATCTTTCATTTTGAACATCGCGCCGCTTACTTCATTTAAATGAAGCAATGATTCTAGCAATTCTTCCGCGTTGGCCACCATCGAGCGGAATTTATACATATAAAATTCTTTTCCGTCTTTGCCAACACGGACTTGTTTAAAAAATACGGGTCCTTTTGGATCTTCTAGTTTAATAAGGAGCGCGACAATAAGAAATAGCCATGATAAACAAATAAGTCCTATTAGCGCTCCGCATATATCCATGATTCGCTTGGCGATTAAATATCCTTTTTTATCATTTACGACTACTCGATGGTGACGTTTGATTTCGACAGTCGCGGTACTGCCTGGTTTCGCCAATTCCCCGTCCTCCTTTATTTCTCTTCTACTTTTACATCGTTTAGTATTTTCTCCATAAATTGAATAAGATCTTCTCTTAACTCCTCATGTTGCAACGCAAACTCAATCGTCGTCTTAATAAACCCGATCTTTTCACCGACGTCGTAGCGCTTTCCTTCGAATTCGTAGGCGAAGACACGCTGGATTTCGTTCAATTTTTGAATCGCGTCGGTGAGCTGGATTTCGCCGCCGGCGCCGACTTCTTGTTTTTCAAGGAATAAGAAAATTTCCGGCGTGAGTATGTATCGTCCCATAATGGCTAAGTTCGATGGCGCGGTGCCTGGTGCTGGTTTTTCGACGAATTGGCGGACTTGGTAGCGGCGTCCGTGTTGTTCAAGTGGGTCGATAATGCCGTAGCGGTGTGTTTCCTCATCAGGAACTCGTTTGACGCCGATGACCGAGCTAAATGTTTGTTCGTATTGGTCGATGAGCTGTTTTAAGCACGGCGTTTCCGCTTGAACAATGTCATCGCCCAAAAGGACGGCGAACGGTTCGTCACCGATAAAGTTGCGCGCACACCAAACGGCGTGGCCAAGTCCTTTCGGTTCTTTTTGGCGTATGTAGTGAATATCGACTTTCGATGGTTCTTTTACTTTTTCAAGCAAGTCTAGTTTCCCTTGTTTCATTAGTATATGTTCCAGTTCATAGGCGTTGTCGAAATGGTCTTCGATCGCGCGTTTCCCTTTCCCCGTGACAATGATGATATCTTCAATGCCGGATGCGATCGCTTCTTCGACGATGTATTGAATCGTTGGCTTGTCAACGATCGGAAGCATTTCTTTCGGCATCGCTTTCGTCGCTGGCAAAAATCTTGTTCCGAGCCCCGCTGCGGGAATAATCGCTTTGCGTACTTTTTTCAATGAAAAACCCCTCTTTTCTTTATGTATTTGCGATACGCGCCGACGTATGGGCTATTGGATGAATAGAACATACGTCGATGCGCATCAAATAAAAATAGCCCCTTTGTTGGGACTTAGTTTTGCAAATGGGATTTTAAGTTTAGAATCTCTCTTTCGTGTTCGATCATTTTATCAAACATGACATCTGTCCGTCTTTGTAAATACGCAACAGTTAAATCGACGGACTGTTTCATGCTTGTAAGATCATTCAAAATATGCCCTTGATTGTTTTTCGAAATGCGAAGCTCCTCAAGGATCTTTTCTTGCGTCCGCTCCACATTTCCGAGCGTTTGCTTCATGGCGGCCATCTCGTGTTCTAATTTCTGTTGGCCGGTTTGCAGTTGTGCCACATCACGCTGTAACGCACGCTGTCCTTCTTGAAGTTGCGCAACGTCTTGCTGGAGTGCCCGTTGACCTTGTTGAAGCTGGGCAACATCGTTTTGAAGTTGGGAGACATCATTTTGGAGTTGAGATACATTATTTTGCAGTTGAGCTACATCATTGCGCAGTTCTTGCTGGCCTTGCTGCATCCCGGCCACATCCTTCTGAATTTGTTCGACATCGCTGCTTAATTTTTGCTGTGTTTGCTCAACACGGTCTAGCCTATCTCGAATCGGTTCTAATTCTTCCTTCAAAACCGAACGCAACAAATCTCTCAATTCTTGACTCATCTTCACCCCTCCTTTCCCCCATTATAACATGTCCAACAGAGGCATAAACAAAAGTATAGATAAAAACCGGGCATCTAACCCGCCCTCACACCACACCCTCGACGACTAGCGTCTAAGGTGGCAGGACCGTCATCGTCCCCACCCACGGCGTGGCCGAGTGCCTCCATTGATAACGGTAAGGAGACATCACCGAAAAGCCGAGGCGCCGAGGCTAGACATCACCGAAAGCGAAAAGCTCAGGCGACTGCCTAGTCCCGTAATCTCTCTTCTATTTCACATACATTACCATCATTTCGTCATTTTTTCATCCATCTTTCGCCCCCATTTTTGCCATCGTTCTTAGAAATCTACGACGATTCGACAAAAACAGGAGAAAAGAAAAATATGTTTTATGACAACGATGTTACCATAAAACATATTAGAACAAGCCTAAAAATTTTTTCTTTTTTATTCGTTCCGGCTCTTCGCGATATACCGCTTGCCCGCGGATGAGAAGCTCGGCGTTTTCTTGGAAGAAATACACGGCGTTCATGCCAAATTCCTTGTTGATGACATCGTATGCTTCCCGCATACGGAATGGGCGGTTTGTTGTGTTGTGCGCATCGGAAGCGATGAAATGCGCTAAGTTCGCCTCAATCAGCTGTAAGGAAAATTTTTTTATTTTTTTTCCGAAATGTCCTGATACACTTGAGGCCGTCAGCTGTGCCAGCGAGCCTCGTTTCACCAATTGGTAGAGACGCTCTGGACGTTCCATGATTTCTGCATTCCGCTCTGGATGAACGATAATTGGAATAAAGCCTTTTAGCTGTAAATCAAACAACAGCTGTTCAGCATAACGAGGTACGTGATCGAAAGGAAATTCAATGAATAAATACAAGGTATCTGCTAGGGTCATGATTTCGTTTTCTGCTAGGTTTTTTAATAAATCTCCATGAATGCGTACTTCCTGTCCTGGCAATACTGTAAGCGGAATATCGTGCTGCTTCATGATATCGTTCAATTGTGCGGCTAATGTGATGATGGAGTGTTTCGGATTGTCATATTTTCCGTTTTTATGATGAGGAGTCGCGATGATGGTCGTAATTCCCTCTTTTACTGCGGCGCGCGCCATTGCGATGGCGTCATCGATCGTTTGCGCTCCATCATCAACGCCAGGCAAAATATGACTATGTATATCGATCATCGCTAACCCCTCCTTATTTTTCGAGTTACTAAGCAACTATTTATTATGGTAACATAGGAAAATAGGGCTATCAATCGGTATTTTTTGTGGGATTTTGTCGAAATATATGGATATTGTGGTGAATAATTCCTAGTACCCTTCTTCTTTCTGTTGTACTACATGGAAAAACGCTCTATAATCGTAATAGTTAGTTAAATGAAAAAATTATATAACTAAAGGAAGGTTATACATGAGAGCAAAACGTCGAAAAAAGAAAAAATGGCTGCGCTGGGTTGGCGGGATTGTCGCTGTCCTTCTCATCGGTATTGGAGCATACGCTTATTCGATCTATCACCATGTGAAACAAACAGCAAATCAAATGTATGAAAATGTAGACTGGAAATCCGATAAGCGGGATGACGAAGTATCATTTAAGGAGAAAACACCAATTTCCATTTTGTTAATTGGCGTCGATGAGCGAAAAGGAGATCGAGGCCGCGCTGATTCGTTAATTGTGATGACGGTCAATCCGAATAAAAAATCAATAAAAATGGTCAGTATTCCGCGCGATACACGCACGGAAATCATCGGAAAAGGCAAAAAAGATAAAATCAATCACTCGTATGCGTTTGGCGGCGTAGAGATGACAATGGCGACCGTCGAACATTTCTTAGATATTCCGATTGACTATTATATTAAAGTCAACATGGAAAGCTTTCGCGATATTGTCGATGCGGTCGGCGGTGTGACGGTAAACAACCCGTTTGCGTTTACGTATGAAGGGGTGACGTTCCCGAAAGGAGAAATTACGTTAAACGGGGAGAAAGCGTTGAAATATTCGCGCATGCGCAAAAGCGACCCGCGCGGCGATTTTGGCCGCCAAGACCGGCAAAAGCAAATTATCGAAGCAATTATTCAAAAAGGGGCAAGCTTTTCTTCCCTTACAAATTATGATGAGGTGTTAACGGCAATCGGGAAAAACATGAAAACAAACTTAACGTTTGATGAAATGCAGGAGATTCAAGCGAACTACAAAGAGGCCCGCCACCATATTGAGCAGCTTCATATTACTGGAAAAGGGACGACAATTAACGGTACTTATTACTTGATTGTCCCGGAAGAAGAGAGACTGGCGGTTTCCAACAAATTGAAAGAGCATTTGGAATTGAAAACAGCATCGTAATAAGGAAAGCGCACCGCATGAAAGTGTGGTGCGCTTTCTTATTTGGCGATAAAATAGTCGATCAAAAAGTCCGCCCATAGCTGGTGGCCTCGTTCATTTGGCAAGTCTGTGTTTTCATTGACAACATCGTTGAGCTCTTCGCTTTTGTAATCCGGCCACGCTTTCCAATGGTCTAAGTAAGTGTATCCTTTTTCTTTCGCGAACGTTTTAAGCTCTTCCACTTGGATTGGGTAATATGTAGCGTTATAAATCGGATGCGGCGGCTGCAGCATCACCGTCACATCCGGCAATGCGGATTGGATGTTTTGGATGATGGTGTCAATCTGTTGCAGCGTATCTTCGATTTCGATGACACCGTTATTGTTTAATAAAAACGACTCCCATAACAAAATATCTGGCTTCGCATCGATGATTTCTTTGTCTACATTCGCCTCTAATGCTTCTTTCGTTGTCATATCTCCATATTCTTTGACGACCACTTCGAATACTTGTTGACCGTATGTAGATTCCAATTCGTTTTTAAACAAAGCCGGCCAGCTTTTCTCGGAAGAAGAAATTGCTTGTGAACCGACAATGACAAGCCGCACCGGGTGGTTTGTATGGATCGCATTTTTGATCTTGTTTTGCACTTCGGAAGGCAGCTGAGCTGCATATTTCATCAGCTTGCTTTCATTTTCGATTGCTTCTTGCTTGGGTGCTTCGGCCATCGCCTGCTTCACCGTGTCATCAATTTTTTTCTGCCAATACAGCTGCCCCGCTATAATAAATGACACGCAGCTTACCAAAAGCAACACCGTTAAGAGAAAATTTTTCACGATCACTCTCACCCTCTATGCACCATATCGAAGGCTTCCCATCATCGGGAAGCCTCCCTTCCTTATTTATATCGATAGTAATAGTAGTAGCCTCCTTCGCGGTGTTTCCGTTTGTTCAGCACAACGCCAAGCAGTTTCGCGTTGGCCGCTTCCAATAGTTCCTTCGCTTTTACGGCAGCCTCGATTTCCGTTCCGCCGCTTTCGATGACCAATATTGTCCCATCGCATTGATTCGCTAAAATTTGCGAGTCCGTCACCGCCAACACCGGTGGCGTATCAAAAATGAGCAAGTCAAATTCGTTATACAGTTGTTGTATGCATTGTTCCATCGTCTTGGAGCTCAGAAGCTCCGCTGGGTTTGGCGGAATGGGACCGGATGTAAGAACATATAAATTTTCTACACTCGTTTCTTGACATGACGGCAATAACGGCGCGGAGTTGGTTAGTACGTTGGTTAACCCCGTATAGTTGTTTAAGCGAAACGTGTAATGCACCGTCGGCTTGCGTAAATCGGCGTCAATTAATAACACTTTTTTTCCTTGTTGAGCGAAGACGATCGCTAAGTTTGCCGTCGTCGTTGATTTTCCTTCCCCAGGACCTGCCGAAGTGACCATTAGGGAACGCATCGTTTTGTCGACAAACGAGAATTGCACGTTCGTCCGAATCGTCCGGTATTGTTCCGAAATTGGCGATTTCGGGTCTTCCATCGTAATTAAACTTCGCTCTATTTTTTGTATTTTTTTCCGATCTCTACGAGCCAATGGTTTCACCTCTTGTTTTCACCATGCTTACTTGTTTTTTCGCTTTTCTCGATTCTTCCGTCGAAATGACGCTTACTGCACCGAGCACTGGCAGTCCAAGATGTTTTTCGACATCTGTTTCGGTTTTAATCGTGTTATCTAAGTATTCTAGTAGAAAGGCAAGTCCAACGCCTGTCATCAATCCAACAACAAAGGCAATCGCCATATTTAATAATGGTTTCGGTTTAACAGGTTCTTGATTTTCTTTTACCTCTGCTTTAGAGAGTATGCTTACGTTGTCGATATTCATAATTTTGACGATTTCGTTTTTAAAGACGTCTGCCGTTTTGTTGGCGATTTTGGCGGCCATGGCAGGATCCGGGTCTTGAACGGTCACCGAGAATACTTGCGAATCTTTTTCACTTGAAACTTGGATTTGTTCGTTGAGCTCATCCACCGTGCGGTCCAAGTTTAATTCTTCTTTTACTTTTTCGAGAATTGTCGGGCTTTTTATAATGACGCTATACGTATTAATCAACTGCAAGTTCGTTTGAATTTCGTTATAATTGTATAACTGTTGTTCCGATTTTGCCTGGTTGACTAAAATTTGTGTCGATGCTTGATAAATCGGCGTTAAAAAAAAGTAGCTGACTACGCCGCTTATAATTGTCGCTAAGGCAGTAATGAGTACGATAAGCATTAAACGTTTCCGCAATGTTTCGAACAGTTCGCGCAGGCTGATGGTTTCTTCCATAATGATGATTATACCTCCTAGAAATAAATCCCTTGTCGTCTAACAAATATCATACCGTAACCATTATAAACGATAAGGATAGATATATCTAGGCAACATTTTTCCTCTGTAACTAAGAAAGCGTTCACAATATGGTTATAGCTTGGTCGTCCGCTGACAAAATCGCGACTTCGCATAAATAAAATAAGGTTGCCCCTTGCTTGTAGGGCAACCTTGTTTCATTATTCGTCTTTATTGTCTTTATCGTGTGTATCTTGCGGGTCTTCGATTGGGTCTTCACGGTCCGGAACGTTATCGTTTTCATCATCGCCTGGTGTGTTGTTCGTATCGTCGCCTGGCGGCAATTGATCATTTTTATTGTCATTGAGATCGCCGTTATTGTTCATATTGTTGTTCGCGTCATCGTCTTGATTGATGTCGTCCGCTGGGTTCATGTCCCGATCGTTGATGTTGTTATTGTCATTTTGATCCACGTTGTTGTTTGGCGGCGGCGGATTGTCGTTGTCATTGTCACCATTGCAGCCAGCCGCAATGAATAGGGCGACGAAAGCGCTGAACAGTTTGAATAAAAGCCACTTTTTCTTCATCGGTTCTTCTCCTTTCTGGGAATGTTGTTGACCTTATGTAAAGACCGGTCCTTGCTTATGTTTCCCAGAAAGGAGAAATTCATGCATTTTATGAGGAATTTTGTATCATTCGTTTGAAGTCTTTGAGTTCGGTTTCTTGCGCGAGGGAACGATAGGAGAGGGTTTCGATCATCCGGTCGTGGCGCTGTAATTTCTCGTTTATTTCTTCATATCGTTCATCGATATGGTGGGTAATTGTGTCAAAATAAGGAGCTAAGTTGTCAATGATACTTTGAGAAAGTTTGTCGATGGTTTGTTCGACCCGCACTTGCCCCTCCTGGAGTTCAGCAACCGCCTTCTGCAACGTGCGAACATCGGACTTTAGCTGTTGTTGGCCTAAGTGAAGTTCACGTACATCCGATTCCAGCTGCTCTTGGCCTGCGCGAAGCTCGTGAATGTCCGATTCTAATTGCTTTTGGCCTGCGCGCAGCTCGCGAATGTCCGATTCTAATTGCTCTTGGCCTGCGCGCAGCTCGCGAATGTCCGATTCTAATTGCTCTTGGCCTGCGCGCAGCTCGCGAATGTCCGATTCTAATTGCTCTTGGCCTGCGCGTAGCTCGCGAATGTCCGATTCTAATTGCTTTTGGCCTGCGCGCAGCTCGCGAATGTCCGATTCTAATTGCTTTTGGCCTGCGCGCAGCTCGCGAATGTCCGATTCTAATTGCTCTTGGCCTGCGCACAGCTCGCGAATGTCCGATTCTAATTGCTTTTGGCCTTGCTTCACTTCGTTTAGATCCACACGCATTTCTTTCAACTCAAAAAGAATTTGTTCCATCAGCCGCTCCACCGTCTCCTCACCTCCTTCTTGACGTCCATTTTACCACAAAAATCAGCTTTCCCGGACAAACAAAATAGGCTCTCCTTTCGCTGCCGAAAGGAGAGCGAGGCATCAGTCGTTTTTCTTGTCGCCAAGGGCGAACATAATTTCCGTTTCGCAAACAAGTTCACCATCAACTGTTGCGACACCTTTTCCTTTTCCGATCGGGCCTTTGGCGCGGATGATTTCGACTTCAAGGCGAAGCTGGTCGCCTGGTTTTACTTGCTTTTTAAAGCGGCAGTTGTCGATGCCGGTGAAAAAGGCGAGGCGTCCGCGGTTTTCTTCTTTTTTCAGCATCGCGACCGCGCCGACTTGCGCCAATGCCTCAACGATTAAGACGCCAGGCATGACCGGATATTCCGGAAAATGGCCGACGAAAAATGATTCGTTGGCGCTGACGTTTTTGATGCCGACGGCGCGTTTTCCTTCTTCGATTTCCAAGATGCGGTCCACTAATAAAAACGGATAGCGGTGCGGAATGATCGCTTGAATTTGTTGGATGTCAAGCATACATAGTCTCCTTTCTATGTTCGCCTTGTTATTGCTTCTCGACAAAATCGATGATGTGCTGCCATGTCGAGCGTTTAAAGACATCAAACGGGCTGCCGTCGCCGATCACGCCATAGCCGATCATCGCGCCAGCGGCAAGACTCACCGTCATCAGGACAAAAACGATCACGAGGCGAAGCCAAATCGGAATGAGGCGGGTGCGCTGAAATTTGCGGCGGTGCTCTGTCTTCGCTTCTTCTTTATGCTCTTGTTTTCCTTCTTGGTGTTGTTCATTCATATAAATGTCCCCTTATGATGAACGGATTCCGTTAATTAAACCAAGCATTTGGTCGGAAAGGGAAATCGCGCGGGCATTCAATTGGTACGAGCGCTCCGTGATCATCATATCGGTTAATTCCGTGCCAAGGTCGACGTTCGATTGTTCGAGAGCGCCCTGCGTCATGCTGATTTGATTGCGCAAATTGCCGATCATGTTCACTGCGACATCGGTTTCATTGACGTTCAGCGCGTTTAAATCCGGGAGGGTAAATATATTATCGCCGACCGATTGCAACAGCTGCGGCCGCAATATCGTTGTAATGCCGATATTGGCTCTTCTCATCACACGGCCGTCGGAAGCGACAGCGGTAATGGTGCCATTATTGGAAATTGCAATGTTTTTAAAGCCTTCCGGAAGCAAAATCGGCGCATTGTTTTCGTCAAGCACTGGATGGCCATCGCTTGTGACCAGCATCAGCTCATTTGGATTTTCAGCGGACGGAGTTAAATAAAATGCGCCAGATCTTGTATAGCCGATTTTTTGCGCGCCATTTTCTCCTTGGACGAGGACGCGGAAAAATTGTCCTTCTTTTGCAAGGGCAACGTCTAAGGCGCGGTCCGTTTTCGTCAGCGCCCCTTGTGCAAGCACGAGGTTTGTTTCGGCAAGGCGCGCGCCGACGCCGTACCGTACGCCGTTTGGGGTAAGGCGAGTGGCCTTGTCATTTGGTAAATTCGTAAATTGTTGGGCAAGCAGTTCGCCGAAGTTCGTTTCGCGCCGTTTAAATCCGGTTGTGTTGCTGTTGGCGATGTTGTTGCTAATGACGTCGAGCTGCTGCCCGAGCTGCGCCATCGTATTGGCAGCGGTAATCATCGAACGTAACACGTATTGATCCCCCTACTCGTTATTTGAGCCGCCCGATTTCGTTCACGGCTTTATCCATGCTTCGATCATAAGCTTGTACGATTTTTTGGTTTGCTTCAAAAGCGCGGTATGCAGAAAGCATTTCCGTCATCGCGCGGTTGAGGTCTACGTTTGCCCGTTCTAAAAAGCCTTGTTTCAGCGTGTATGTAATGTTCGGGTTGCCAAGTGCGCTCGGCAAGACGCCGTTTTCGCTGCGGAATAAGCCGTTTCCTTCTTTGACAAGCGTATTTGGATTCGCCGCAAAAGCGATGTTTATTCTTGCGATGCGGTTATTGTTTGCGACAATCGTTCCGTCGGCGTTCACGGCAAAATTCGTGCTTGGAAGCTCGATGCGCCGCCCGTTTTCATCTAATACGTACCAGCCGTCATTGGTCGTTAAAAAGCCTTGTGGATTCAAGGTGAAATTGCCGTTTCTCGTATAGCGGATGTCACCGTTTTCGTTTTGCACGATGAAAAACAGCGTTCCTTCCTTCCCCGTTTCCGCATCAACAGGAAGCGTCCCGTTGATCAGCGCAATGTCGGTTGGCTGTCCGGTTTCTTTTATATCGCCTTGGCGGAAATTCGGGATGAGTTCTTGCATATAGACGCCTGTGTTGATCGAACCAATCGTTGGCTGCAACGGAAATGAACGCGGCGTTTTCGTTGGCACGGTTGCCTTGTCCAATCGCGAAAGAAGCAGTTCCGGAAATGCGCGCAATGCCGCCTGGTCAGACTTGTATCCAGGTGTATTGGCGTTGGCGATATTGTTTGTCCACATTTCGATGCGGCGCTGCTGGGCCATCATGCCGCTGGCCGCTGTATAAAACCCTCGCAACAAGGGATGTCACCTCGCATGTAGTCATATATTACCATTATAAGACAGTGAGGCGAAAAAAGCGAATAGGTACCAATTCCTAACGGCATCTATTCGCTTTGTTCATCAAAAAAATTACGCAAAACTTTGCTTTGGCGCGCGGTCGATGTTTTCAAGCATGAGCCCCGTTCCGAGCGCAACGCAATCCATCGGATTTTCCGCGATAAGCACAGGTACTTTTAGTTCCTCGGCAAGCAATTGGTCAATGCCGTGCAACAGCGCGCCGCCGCCCGTTAAAATAATGCCGCGGTCAATAATATCGGCCGACAATTCTGGTGGGGTGCGCTCTAATACGCTTTTGGCAGCTTGTACAATCATCGCGACCGATTCACGCAGCGCTTTTTCAATTTCCCCAGAGCGGATCGTGATCGTGCGCGGCAAGCCTGTGACAAGATCGCGGCCCCGGACGTCAATTTCCTCATCACGTGCGCCTGGGAATACAGTTGCAACTTTGATTTTAATTTCTTCTGCGGTTCGTTCCCCAATTAACAGCTTATATTCCCGCTTGATGTAATGCAAAATTTCCATGTCAAACTTGTCCCCAGCCATTTTAATGGAGGAGGCGGTGACAATGTCTCCCATTGAGAGGACTGCCACATCAGTTGTGCCACCGCCAATATCGACTACCATATTCCCATATGGCTGGAAAATATCCATTCCCGCGCCAATGGCCGCTACTTTTGGCTCTTCTTCTAAGTAAATTTTTTTGCCGCCGCTTTTTTCCGCTGCCTCTTTGATCGCTTTCCGTTCCACCGATGTCGTATTCGACGGGCAACAAATTAAAATGCGCGGTTTGGCGAAAAAGCCTTTGACGTTGAGCTTGTTTAAGAAGTATTTCAACATCGCTTCCGTGATGTCGAAATCGGCGATTACTCCATCTTTTAGCGGCCGAATGGCAACGATATTCCCAGGAGTACGTCCTACCATTCGTCTCGCTTCTTCGCCGACAGCCAGCACCTTGTTTGTATTTTTATCAATCGCGACAACGGACGGCTCATTTAACACGATTCCTTTTCCCTTGACAAAAATGAGTACGTTCGCCGTGCCAAGGTCAATCCCAATATCCCTCGAGAACATATATGATCCTCCTTGCCTTTACCCTCGAATCACTCCTAATTGGTTATTTTACCATATTCTATTAGGAGAATCATACTATTTTTGTTACGAAGGTATGGCGCAAGGAAGAAAACTTCTTAGTTATTTTTCACGGCTTGTTTTTTATATTTTTTCTTTGTCGCTTCCCCCCCGCGCAAATGGCGAATCGATTTATGGTAATCGAGAATTTGTTTGACTTCCTGTGCCAGCTCCGGATTAATTTCAGGGAGCCGCTCTGTTAAATCTTTGTGAACCGTACTTTTGGAAACCCCGAATTCTTTCGCGATCACGCGAACGGTTTTCCTCGTCTCCACGATGTACTTTCCAATCTTGATAGTACGCTCTTTGATGTAATCGTGCACACCACTCGCCCTCCCTAAGTTGGATGTGAGGAGTGTGAAATGAGACTCGCCTCGTGGATGATGAAAACCACTTCTGCTTGTGCATTTCGAAAATATCTAGAGCTTGTATCCGTGCTGTTATGAACGATCCCCACCTCAAACACTCTCGTTGTTGTTCAATTTGTAACAGTTTATTAGACAAATCGGGCATATATGCCAGAAATATCAAGGAGGACAAGGATTTTTTCATAATTTTTTTCGTTTCTTGTAACAAGATGAAAAATGGGGACGACTATATATAGAAAGGAGTGAGCTTTATGGGAAAAGGACGGATGATCGGGCTAGCGGGCATCGCTGTGGGGGTGGCGGCAATCGGTATGCTTTTTTCCAACAATGGAGGAGAACGGCCAAAGGCAAAAGATGAGGCTTCGCAAGCAAAATCGCAAGTAGAGCGAGGGATGAGCAATGGGACGCTCAAACCTTCATTAACGTATGAGAAAAAAGATGGAAATTACATGGTGACGTTTACGGTAAAAAATCAAACCAATCGCGTGCAAACAGTGACGTTTACGAGCGGAAAAAAATATGATTACATTTTGTACCGCGACGGCAAAAAAGTGAAACAGTTCAGCGAAGGGAAAATGTTTACGCAAATTTATGAAGAACGTCCGTTAAAACAAGGAGAAGCGCTCGTTTTTACCGAAACGTTTGCCGATTTGCCAAAAGGAAATTACAAGCTCGAATGGTGGCTTGCGGATAAAAATTGGCCAAACGCAAAAGCGACGATTATGTTTACGGTAGAATAATCATAGGAAAAACCTGCCTCTTTCCAACAAGGCAGGTTTCGTTTTTAAGATGATTTCTTTTACCATGCGGCGATCGTTCCATCCGTGCGCGGCTCTGTACCGCCAGCGAGCACTCCTGTGCGCGGATTCCGCCAAATGATTTGACCGCGCCCGAATGTCCCGGAATCGAGGGAAACATGGATTTCATGCCCTTTTCGTGCCAGCGCTTCGGCAATATGGCGAGGGAAATGAGGTTCGACGAGCACCTTTCTTCCTTCGACCCATTGCCATCTTGGCGCATCGAGCGCCGCTTGCGGATTAAGATGGAAGTCAATCATGTTCATCACGACTTGCAAATGCCCTTGCGGCTGCATAAATGCGCCCATGACGCCGAACGGTCCGACCGGCTCGTTCCCTTTGGTTAAAAACCCCGGAATGATCGTGTGGTACGGTTTTTTCCTTGGGGCCAGCCGGTTTACATGATGTTCATCAAAGGAAAAATTATGCCCGCGGTTTTGCAGTGCGATACCGGTGCCTGGCACAACAAGGCCGGAGCCAAATCCCATATAGTTGCTTTGAATGAACGACACCATATTGCCGTCGCCATCCGCCGCTGCTAAATAGACCGTCCCTCCTTTTGGAGGCGTTCCCGGCTTTGGAAGAAATGCTTCTTCGCCAATAAGCGCTCGTCTCGCCTTAGCAAACGATTCGGACAATAATTCTTCGATGCGATGCTGCATATAACGGCGGTCGGTAATAAAAGCCTTTCCGTCGGCAAACGCCAGCTTCATCGCTTCGATTTGCCGATGGTATGTCTCGATCGTTGGAACTTCCGGAACGTCGAATCCCTTCATGATGTTTAATGCCATTAATGCGACAAGTCCTTGGCCGTTCGGCGGGATTTCCCATACGTCATAACCACGGTAATGAACAGAAATCGGCTCGACCCATTCCACTTCATATTCCGCTAAATCATCGATGTCTAAAAAGCCGTTATATTGTTTGGAATAGGCCGCGATTTTTTCCGCTAATTCGCCGCGGTAAAAGCTTTCCGCATTCGTTTCCGCAATGAGGCGAAGCGTATTGGCATGATGTTTGGACGCCCATATTTCCCCGATTTTTGGAGCGCGTCCGTTTGGCGCGAACGTTTCAAACCAGCTTGCAAACTCCGGGCCTTTTAACATTTTTTGATATGTTTGAAATGCGGCCTGCCAGTACTTCCCTAACGTCGGGGACACCGGATAGCCGTTTTCCGCGTAGTCAATGGCGGGTTTTAACACCTCGGTAAGCGGCAGCTTCCCGAATCGTTCGGATAACGCGGCCCACGCCGCCGGCGCACCAGGAACGGTGACCGGAATCCAGCCGTGTTTTGGAATTTCTTTATATCCGCGCTCTTTTACTGCTTCGATAGAAATCGACTTCGGCGAGTACCCGCTTGCATTTAGCCCATAAAGCTTTCCGTTCGTCCAAACGATCGCAAACGCATCGCTGCCGATGCCGTTGGATGTTGGCTCCACCACCGTTAAGCACGCGGCGGCCGCAATCGCCGCATCGATGGCATTTCCGCCTTTTTTCAGTATTTCTAGCCCCGCTTGCGCCGCGAGCGGCTGTGATGTCGCCACCATGCCGTTTGCCGCAAACGTCGTCATCCGCTGTGACGGATACGGATAGTGTAAATAGTCCATTGCATTCCCCCCTATACCAGTGAATCTATCGCTATTATTCGCTTTCCGAAATGTTTTTCCTTTTTTTATAGTTCTATAAAAAAATTGCCTGCTTCCCTCCATCTAATAGGAAGGAAACAGGCGATGGTTTACGTTCTTGCCATGCCGATCGAGGCGTCTGGCGTTTTGTAAGATTGTTCATCGCTCGGTGTCGTTGTTTCTTCATCGGTTGATTGTTCCGTTGACGGTGTTTCTTCATTCAACTGGCTTTGTTCATCAGATGTTGTTTGTTCGTTTTCTTTTGTTTGCTCATCGGTTGACGTTGCATTGTTTTGTTCAGTCGCGTTTTCGTTTCCAGCTTTTTGTTCCGTTAGCGCTGTAAACGGTTGGTCAATGTAATCGATCGGGTTGACCGGCTTATTGTCTTTGCGGATTTCAAAGTGAGCATGAATGCCTGCTTCTTGGTTAAATTGGCTTTGCCCTGCTTTTCCGATCACTTGTCCCTGTTTTACCGTATCTCCAGCTTTCACTTTCACATCGGCAAGCGATTGGTAAACGGTGACGATGCCGTTTTCATGCTCGATTTCCACGACATGACCTAAAATCGGGTCTTTTTCCGCTTTGGTTACTGTACCGCTTAACGAAGCAGTAACATCAAACGCTTTGCCGTCCTTTCTCACGATATCGATTCCGCGGTTTGGATGATACGTATTATCATAAAAGACAAGAGCTGCTTCCTGTTCTTCTTTTGACGCATGGTAATCGTAGAACGGTTTTTGGATTTCCACGGAATTTGGATCAAGAACCGGCATCGTGAATTTTTCTACCGCTTCGTTGACTGGAACGGCCGGCTCATTTTGTTGCGAAGTACCTGCTTGGCTGTATTCGTATTCGTCTTTTTTAGTTTTTTCGTCCTGTTTGTTTTGGAACCATAGCGCTCCTGCTACAATGAGGGCGGCGCATGTTAAATAGATAGCTGGAAACACCCAACGCTTTCTGAACAAACGTTGTAAACTTGGTTTCTTTGGAGAAATTGGATTCTTTTCTTCCTCTCTCATGTTCATCACCTCAGCAACCATTTTGAACAGAAAGAGGAAAATATATACACGAAAAAACAATTTTTTCATTTATTTTTTGAAAAAATACGTTATTTTATGCAAAAAAAATAGAGGCATCCCGGCCTCTATTTTTTCACCGTCAGCTTATTTAAAAAAGCGGTCGCAGAAGAAATTTTCACTCCCCGATAATAATATTTGACGATTTGATCGTATGTCTTCCCTTCTTTCGCCATAAAATTGGCGCCGTATTGGCTCATGCCGACACCATGCCCGTATCCTTTTGTCGTGATGACGATTTGATCGCCTTTTCGAACCCATGTAAAATCGGTGGATGTTAAATCTAATTTTTCTCGTACTTCTCTTCCTTTTAGTTTTTTCCCGTTAATCTCTACAACGTCGACACGTTTCCCCGGCGTACGCGATAAAATGACGCCAACCGAGCCGTCTTGCGGAAGTTTGACACCTAGTTTTCGTTCAAATTCCGCCACCGAAATTACCTTTTGGTGATAGAATTTGGGCGACTTTTTATCCCACGGGCTAGCAACGCTTTTTAAGTATGGAAATTCGTTTTGCCAATACGCTTCGGAATTTTCGGTAAAACCGTTGCTTGTTGAAAAAAACGACGCTTCAATCGGTTTATTGTCGTATGTTAAAATTTGCCCGCTTGTTGCTTGTACCGCTTCTGTAATCTTTTTTATTTTCCATTCATAATCGCTTCCCCATAGACGCTTTAATTCGTCATTGCTGTAGTACACTTGATGCATGACCGTATCAGTCACATTCGCTCCTTTTGGCAGGCTGATTGGTTGATCATTTAATAATTGTTTGACAATGTACGTTCTGGCAGTAAGCGCTTGTGCTTTTAGTGCTTCCATTTCAAATTCCGCCGGCATTTCCGCTGCGACAACGCCGATGACATATTGTTCAAGCGGAATCCGTTCAATCCGCTTTTCTTTACTGCGGTATACCGCTACTTCCACGGCCGGTCCGTTTTCGGTTGCTTTTACGTTTGGCACTTTCTCCTGTTTGCGAAGCTCTTCAGCCAATTTCCCAACTTCACCGTCGTTAAATGGAATTACTAGCACTGTTGGAATGAGCAATACAACGACAAATAAAAAAGAAAGGAGTGCGATAAGTGGTTTTATACGTTTCATATACTCCGAGCCCCCAATATTCATTTTCCAAGCACAAGCGTATATCCGTTCCCAGTTAGGCGCTATTTGCATATTTGCACTTAGGGACACTTGGTTTGTGCTTTTGGTTCGTTATATAGTTATGGGCTCGGACAAGTATATATGACAACTTCTTTTCATTCGCTCCTTTGCATCTGATAGGACGTGTATTTTTCGCCGTATACAGAGATGCTTTCTTGCGCGCGCATGAAGCAAGAATCGCTCGGGCATGGCGGCAGCTTTTCCAATGCCAAAAAAATAAAAACGACCATTCACTACATATGTAGTTGACGGTCGTTTTTATTTTTATATGTTGAGATCCTTCACTTTTACATCCTCTGCCGCCGTTTCGCTTTCGTCATTGACACGCTCGATGTCGGCACCAAGCGCCGCTAGTTTCTCATGAAAGCGAACATATCCGCGGTCGAGGTGTCTTAATTCCGTCACGCGCGTATAGCCTTCCGCCGCTAAGCCGGCTAAAATTAACGCCGCCGCTGCCCGCAAATCGGTAGCAGCTACTTCCGCGCCTTGCAAATTGCAAGGACCGTTAATAATAACAGAACGTCCTTCAATTTTAATGTCGGCATTCATGCGGCGAAATTCTTCCACATGCATAAAGCGGTTTTCAAATACCGTTTCCGTAACCATACTGGTACCTTCTGCTTTAAGCAGCAATGCCATCATTTGTGACTGCATATCCGTTGGAAAACCTGGATACGGCATTGTTTTAATGTCCACCGCTTTTAATTTTTCTGGACCTATTACCCGCAGTCCATTTCCTTCTTCGATAATAGTGACACCCATTTCTTCCATTTTGGCAATCAAGGAACTTAAATGTTCTGGAACAGCACCTTGTACAAGGACGTTTCCGCCTGTAATTGCCGCAGCAACCATAAACGTACCTGCTTCGATGCGATCAGGAATAACCGTATGAGTCGTGCCAGTCAGCTGGTCTACCCCTTCGATGCGAATCGTGCCGGTTCCAGCTCCGCGCACTTTCGCTCCCATTGCATTTAAAAAGTTTGCCAAATCGACAATTTCCGGTTCTTTGGCGCAGTTTTCAATAATGGTGGTGCCTTCCGCTAATACCGCGGCCATCATAATATTTTCTGTTGCTCCAACGCTTGGAAAATCTAAATAAATTTTTGCGCCGCGCAATCTTCCTTTTACTTCGGCATCAATAAATCCGTTTCCGACTTTTACGTGGGCGCCCATCGCTTCAAAGCCTTTTAAATGTTGGTCAATCGGGCGCGAACCGATCGCACAGCCTCCTGGCAGCGCGACGCGGGCGCGGCCATTTCGGGCAAGCAATGATCCCATCACAAGCACCGATGCCCGCATTTTACGCACATATTCAAACGGCGCTTCGAACTTTAGCTCTTGCGACGCATCGACAGTGATCGTATTTTCCTCTATTTTTACATCCGCGCCTAAATAACGCAGTACTTCACTGATTGTATATACATCGGAAAGAGCAGGCACTTCATGAATAACACTTTTCCCATTACTGGCTAATAATGTTGCGGCGATCACAGGCAAAACGGCATTTTTCGCTCCTTCTACTTTTACGGTGCCGCTTAACCGGTTTCCGCCACGGACGATGATCTTTTCCAAGGTATTCCCCTCCGCGTCCAATTTCTCTATATTAATATTCAATCGTAATGATTGGGGTTCCAATGACGACAGCCGTCTTCCCGCCCAATCTTTCTCGCAATGCAAGTTGAATGTTCATTGGCTGATGTTTGCTAGTTGGAAGAACGTATTCCCACTGCCCAGTATATGCAGACAGGGAAACAAATGACTCTTCTTGTAATGATTCAACTGGTGTTGCTTGAAATTCTCTTAGAAGATGTAAAGCATTGTAGAACAAACCACCTTCCATATTATCACTGAAATCCCCTTTGATACAAGTGAAAAATGTAGGCTGCTTCACAAATAATTGGCTCGACTTTTTCTCTATCGTTTCGACAATTTTTTCCCATATTTTTCTGCTCCAACCTACTCCTTTGAGTTCATAGAGGATATACGTTTGGGGCTTGTCCTTTGTGTCGGTCATGACGAGTTGAATTTTTTCTTGAAAGAAGGGGCGGTTGTATATACCCGTTGCTTTTTTCATATGGTGGTTTGCCTCAAAATGCCAATGAAAGGCGCGGTTTTCGTTTTTGAGTTCGTCTAGCTTTTTAAAAAAAGTTGCATCATTTCGAATATGCGGGGCATACTCTCTTGTGTAAACAGTCCATTGTTCAATTTCTACTTCATTGTCTTCTAAAACGCGCGCGATCGTTTTTAATGGCTGAAGGGACTCGTTCCCCATCGCTTCTCCGGATGAATATTGATACATTCCAATAATCATGATAAATAATGATGTCCATAAAAAAATGAATGGACGCACTTGTCTTTTTTTCATATCCGTTTCACTTCCTCTCCTTAATTGTTATTGTTGCCAGATCGGAAGTGAACATACATAAAAAAAATCGACAATAACCAAAAATGAAAGCGCTGTCAGTTAAAAAAAAAAAAGCGAGTAATATGGCATTACTCGCCTCCAAATAGAAACGGGAGTTGTTTCGACCATGATAAATAGTCAAGAAAAAAGTTGGCCACCGTCGAACCGATCATAATCGTCAATAAAATATAAAGCAATCGTCCCTGAAATACACGGTTTGGTTTGATGATCATCTCGAGCCGAACTCCTTGTAATGTCCACCACGTAATGGCGATAAACACGAGATGGACAACAATGCTTACTAACGCCTGTTGGCCCAGCATGGGCATCATCGTTTTTCACTCCTTTCTTTCCATCCATTACTTCGCGGTTTGGCGATAAAAGAAGAAAGGGGAATAACCCCCTTTATTGTAACGCTATTGAAGGAAATCGCTAAAGTGATCGAATTGTTCAAGAAAGTGATAAGCTAGCCCTGGAACGACACCGAATAGCAACGTGCCAAGCGCGCAAATGACAACAACGATCGCCAGCCCGATCGATAGTCTCACCGATGATGTCTCATCGGCAGGGCGGAAAAAGATTTGCACAAAAATGCCAAAATAGTATACATACGATATAACCGTTGCAGCGATCATCACCGCGGCAAGCACATAATGACCCGGCTCTGTCATGAGCGCCCCAAGGAAAATGTTCAATTTTCCGATGAAACCAGCCGTACCCGGGATTCCCGCAAGCGACAGCAAGAAAATTCCCATCGCAACCGCTAAAAGCGGGTTTCGCTGATAAAGGCCGGCAAAATGGCTGAGATCATCGGAATCGGCTTCGTCAGATATTCGTTGCAATATCGCAAATGCGCCAAGATTCATGAACAAATACGCAAGCAAATAAAACCAAATCGAATCGATCATGACCCATGACATCGCCGCAAAACCGACAAGAATATATCCGGCGTGGGCAATGCTCGAATAAGCAAACAGCCGCTTCATGCTCCGCTGCTTTAACGCTATCGTATTTCCGATGATCATCGTTGCCCCGGCTAAAAAGGCGATATAATCCTGCATCGAAAACAATAGCGAAGACGGATCTTTTCCTTGCGCCGGCGCTTGGGCAAAGATAGTGATAAACAATCGTAAAACGATGACAAACCCGGCCGTTTTCGAAACGACGCTTAAAAACGCGGTAACAGGAGTCGGCGCTCCTTGATAGACATCCGGCGTCCACATATGGAACGGAACGGATGAAATCTTAAACGATAAACCGACAAGCATCATCAAGAACGCAATCGCCAAGATGTATTGGTATCCGCTATCGGTTAGCTTCTGTACCTCTAAGGCAATTTCTTTTATGTTCGTCGTGCCTGTTAAGCCGAAAATATAGCTCATCCCAAACAGCGTAATCGCTGTCGAAATCCCGCCGTTAATCACATATTTCATCGCCGATTCGTTTGCCTGCATCGATGTTTTTCGTATTCCCGCCAAGATATAAGAGGAAATCGATAATAGCTCTAGCCCGACAAATAAGGTGATTAAATCGCCGCTGGAGGCCATGATCATCGCGCCAAGCAAGGCGCAAAGCAATAAATAGTAGAATTCCCCGCGATCTTTTAACCCTTCTTTTGGGCGATAATCAAACGCAAGCAACAGCGAAAGCGCTCCGCCTGCTAATAAAAGAAGCTTAAAGGCTTTGCCAAACGAGTCTAAGCGAAACGTATCGTTCAAAATCGAAACTACTTTGGCCGGAATCAGTCCGATTGTCGCGATCAACGCAATGGCAACTCCAACAAAAGCAATCCATGCAAGCGGACGGCGGTCTTTATCATCCGGCATAAACAGGTCCATCAGCGAGAGAATGAGCGCCGTTCCAAGAACGATGAATTCCGGTGCCATCATCCCCCATTTATATTGCAATAATGTATGCATGCTCATTTCTCTCACACTCCTAACCCGTTCATCATCATTTCAATCGTCGCTTGCAATGGTTTCGCTAAAATATGCGGATATACGCCGATCATCACAATCAATGCGAGCAATACGAACACCGGAATCGCTTCCGCCAGGCTCATATCAAGCGCTTGTACATCATCGCGCTTGGAGGCGCCAAACGTCATGTTCAATACGGCGCGAAGCAGGTAAACCGCGGTCATAATAATGCCGAGCGCACCGATCGCCGCAACGACCGGCTCTGTTTTGAACAAACCTAAAAATGCGGTAAACTCACTTACAAACCCAGACATTCCCGGCAATCCGAGCGACGCCATCGCTCCTGCCAATAAGCATCCCGCCGTCAGCGGCATCACTTTCGCCAGCCCTCCTAAACGGTCGATCGTCGTCGTACTCGTTCGTTCGTATAAAATGCTGACGAGCAAGAACAGCAATGCGGAAATAAATCCATGGGAAACAGCCTGGAAAATCGCCCCTTGAATCCCTGCTTCATTCAGCGCTCCCAATCCAATGAGCACAATTCCCATATGGGAAACACTCGAATAGGCAAGCACCATTTTAAAATCGTCTTGGACGAACGCTAAAAACGCTCCGTACAATAAGTTGACAACCCCTAAAATCGCAATCCAAAAAGCGAAATCGCGGAATTGATCTGGGAATAAACCGATGCCGAACCGAATCAAACCGTACGCCCCGATTTTTAATAGCACGCCGGAGTGCAGCATCACAATCGACGGCGGCGCTTGTACGTGCACCCGCAAAATCCAGCGGTGAAACGGAACGATCGGCAGCTTAATCCCAAATGCGATCAACAATGCAATAAACAATCCTAAGCGCAAATCGTTTGAAATCGGCGCGACAAGCTGCGCCTCGACCGCCGGGTTATGAAGCATTTCTTTTAATAGCTCGATATTGGACGTCCCGGTGCGGGCAAATAAAACGATAATGGCAATCAGTAAAATCGCCGAACCAATCCCGTTGTAAAGCAAGTAGCTGTATGCGGCGCGCTCCCGTTCAAAACCGCCCCATTTTCCAACTAAAAAGAACATCGGAACGAGTGTGATTTCTAAAAAGATAAAGAATAAAATCATATTTCCTGCCGCAAACACGCCAAGCATGCCGATTTCTAATAGAAGAAAGAGCATGAAATAGCCTTTCCACTCTTTTTTGATATGGATGGAGGCGACGGCGGCAAGCGTCGCCAATAGCGACGTAAGCACGATCATGACAAGCGAAAAGCCGTCGATGCTCAGCTCATAACGGATGGCGAACGTGGACTCCGTTAAAAACGGAAAATCCGCGAAGCGAACCCAATCGTGTTTTTCTGCCAAATGTTCCAGGCGGTAACCCCGCAAATATTGTACAAAGGCAAATAGCGATAAAATCAGCGATGGCAGCGTAGATAAAAAACCGAGCCATTTTATCGTCCGCTCTTGCGTTTTTGGTACAAACGCAAGCAAAAGAATGCCAACAAGCGGGGAGAAAACGAGAAGGGAGAGAAAATACGTTCCATTCATTATAAATACCCCCCTGTGAACGCGAGAATGACGACGAGAAGCGCAAGGCCGATCAACGTCACCGCGCCATACATTTGAACTTGCCCGTTTTGCAGCCGCGATCCGATTGAACCAACCGTGTTTACTGCCGCTGCAACGAGACTGGCCATTCCCTCTACGATAAAGCGATCAATATAATAGAATAATAGACTAATGGCGTTTGCCGCATAGCCAACCGTCCATGCATAACATTCATCGATGTAATATTTATTCCATAACACGTTGTACGCAAACGGAACGCGCGAGCTAAGCCAATCTCTCGCAAGCGAACGTTTTCCGTACATCAGCCACGCGAGGAAAATGCCAAGCAACGAAACGATGGCAGCAACGACCATAATCCAGCTTGGCGCTTCTTTGTGAGCATAATGGCCATCTGTCAGCCAATCGCCGAGAAATGTCCCGAACCATGGAGTATGAATATACCCGGAAATGACGGCAAGCACGGCCAAGACGAGCATCGGAAACGTCATAACCGCTGGCGATTCATGAATTTCCTCCGCTTCATGCCGCCCCTCGCCGCTAAAGACAAGGAAGAAGAGACGGAACATATAAAACGCGGTGAAAAACGAAGCAAAAACCGCAATCCAGAATAAAACGACATGACCATTCGTCCAAGCGGCGGCAAGAATTTCGTCTTTGCTAAAGAATCCTGATAAAAGCGGGACCCCGCTGATGGCCAGCGTTCCAACTAGAAATAGCGGCGCGGTAAGCGGCATTTTCCGCCAAAGTCCGCCCATTTTTTCAATGTCTTGCGTGCCGACAGCATGAATGACGCTTCCTGCCGCTAAAAACAAGAGCGCTTTAAAAAATGCATGTGTCGTCAAATGGAATATTCCCGCTACATAGCTTCCCGAACCGAGTGCAAGCATCATGTAGCCGAGCTGGCTTACCGTCGAGTAGGCAAGCACGCGCTTAATATCGGTCTGCACAAGGCCGATGGATGCGGCGAAAATCGCCGTAAATCCCCCGACAACCGCGACCGTCAGCATCGCCGTTTCGCTTGCTTCGTATAACGGGAACAGCGCAGCCACTAAATAAACCCCTGCGGCTACCATCGTGGCCGCGTGAATCAACGCCGAAACTGGCGTCGGACCTTCCATGGCATCTGGAAGCCACGTATGAAGCGGAAACTGGCCAGATTTTCCGATCGCTCCCACGAAAATGAGAATCGCCGCTAGGGTCACCATCGTCTGCGACAGCGTTCCGTCTTGCACGGCTTTAAAAATGTCATCATACTCAAAACTGCCCACTTGCCAGAATAATAGAATCATGCCGATAAAAAAGCCGACATCGCCGATCCGCGTCATAATAAACGCTTTTTTCGCAGCCGCTTTCGCTTCTTCTTTATAGAAATAAAATCCGATTAATAGAAACGAACCAAGACCAACCAGTTCCCAAAACATATATGTCTGCAATAAATTCGGCGAAACGACAAGACCGAGCATCGCAAACGTGAACAGCCCTAAATACGCATAGAAAACCGAGAACCGCTCATCGCCGCGCATATACCCTTTTGCATACATATGTACTAGAAAGCTAACGAGGGAGACAACGACAAGCATTAATGCATTTAGCGCCGTCACCTCAAATCCAGCTGTCAATTTCGTGCTGCCGATCGTAAGCCATACTTGTTCTGCTTTGTAAGTCGAACCGCCAATGCGGTCAAACAGCACGGCGACAGAAACAAGGAAAGAAATGAACGTCGCTAGTATTCCAACATAAGCACTCGCTTCTTTCATTCGTTTTCCGAAAAGCAGCAATAAGAAAAAGGAAAATAGCGGAAAAAGCGGCACAATCCAAGCCATTTCCATCATGGTATCACAGTCCCCTTTTGATCAAAGAGCTTGAAGAGCTCTTTGCATTTTCTTGCTTTAATGTTTCATCGAATCGATCTCATCGATATGAACGGTTTTGCGGTTGCGATAAAGCGCCATTAAAATCGCGAGTCCCACCGCGGCTTCAGCAGCTGCCACCGTGATGGTAAATAGGGCAAAAATTTGCCCTGAAATACCGGGATGAGCCCCGTATTTCGCAAAAGCGACTAAATTAATATTGACGGCATTCAGCATTAACTCAATACAAATGAGCACAATCACTGTATTTCGTTTGGTGAGCGCTCCATACAGCCCAATGCAAAACAAGATGAGCGCAAGTACCAGATATACGGATAATGGAACGGAGCTCATTTTTTTGGCGCCCCCTTATCATTTTTTTTCGCTAGTATAATCGCGCCGACAAGCGCCACAAGCAAAATGATCGATGTAATTTCAAACGGAATGATATAATGAGAATATAGGGCGAGGCCGATTTGTTCCGTATTGTTTTCATGGAGATTTGCGGCTTCCTCGCCAAAATCAAGCTGATAAATGCCGAGATAAACGGCGATGCCAAAGGCAAAGACCGCGATGGCGGTGAATGTTTTTCGCCAAAATCCGCCTGTTGTCGTTTCTTCTTTTTCTTCCTCCCGATGGCGCGTCAACATGATGCCAAACAGCATGATAATGGTAATGGCCCCAGAGTAAATAAGCACTTGCACAGCAGCAACAAATTCGGCTGATAAGAGCACGTAAAGACCCGCAATGCTGATGAACGTAAACACAAGCGCGATGACCATATGAACGACTTTCGTTAAATTCAGCATGAGCACTCCGCCGATGATCGCAACAAGGGCAAGCACTAAAAAGGCGAGATATTCTCCGCTCACGGCTTATTCTCCTTTCGGACATTGGCGTCGTTTTCATCGAGCCATGCCAAATCTTTATAAAGGGCATCGCGGCTATATTCCGCCAGCTCAAAATTGTTCGTCATGACGATGGCTTCTGTCGGACATACTTCTGTACAAAGGTCGCATAAAATGCAAATTTCGAAGTTAATGCTGTACGTATCAATGATTTTCCCTTTTTTCGTCGGATCCGGATGCTTTTTTCCTGTCAATTGAATACAGTCGGTTGGACAAATATTAGCACATTGATTGCAAACGATACATTTTTCGGGATAAAATTTTTGAATGCCGCGAAACCGATCTGGAAGGGGAAGCGGTTCATTCGGATAGTCGTACGTTACTTTTTCCCGAGTTAAATTTTTCAGGGTATATGCCAACCCTTTGGCTAAACCGATCATGCATGCCACCCCATTCTTATTAGAAAAATAGTTCTTGTATCAGCGCGGTAACAAAAATATTTGCAAGCGCCACAGGAAACAATACTTTCCATCCTAATTCCATGAGCTGGTCCGCTCTAAGGCGCGGAAATGTCACACGGAACCAAATCAGGACGAAAACAACGATGCTGAATTTTAACGCAAACCAAACCGCTCCTGGAATGAAATCTAAAAACATCACCGGGTGCCATCCACCTAAAAATAATATCGTTGTAAGCGCCGCCATAGCAAAAAGATACACATATTCCGAAAGCATAAAGAATGCCCAACGAAAACCGGAATACTCGACATGAAACCCGGCAACAAGCTCTGATTCCGCTTCCGGCAAGTCGAATGGAGTGCGGTTTAACTCCGCGACAGCAGCAATGAAAAATACGATAAACGCAATTGGCTGTATGAAAATATACCATACATCTTTTTGCGCTTCGACAATATCGTTTAAATTTAAACTGCCCGTTAGCAAAACAACGCCAAGCACAGACACAACAAGCGGAATTTCATAGGAAATCATTTGTGCCGCCGCACGCATTGCGCCGATGAGCGCATATTTATTGTTCGATGCCCATCCGCCGGCCACAACGCCGATCGTCGTCAGTCCCGAAACGGCAATGTAATAAAGCAGGCCAACGCCGATATCGGCAAATTGAAATGCGTCAGTGAACGGCAATGTCGCCAATACCATAAACGCCGGCGCAAAAGCGATAATCGGCGCTAAAATGAATAACGGCTTGTCAGCAGCTTTTGGAATCGTATCTTCTTTTAAAAGCAGCTTTAATACGTCCGCGACCGTTTGCAATAGCCCCCATCTGCCTCCGACTTGGTTCGGGCCGTAACGGCCTTGCATAAATCCCATGACTTTTCGTTCCGCTAAAATGCCATACGTCACAAAAGCAAGAACGGCAAGCAACAAGGCGATGCCAAGTCCGAAGAAGATCACGAGATTCGTCCAGCTCGGAGTAGAATTCAGCAATTGTTCCATCATCCGTCGACCTCCCCGAGCACAATATCAATCGAGCCAAGAATCGCAATCACATTCGCAATATTTTCCCCTTTTAACAGTTTCGGGAGTATTTGCAAATTGTAAAACGACGGCCGACGGAATTTGATGCGGTACGGCTCTTTCTTTCCGTCGCTGGCGATGTAACAGCCGATTTCCCCGCGCGGTGATTCAATGCGGACAAATGTCTCTCCCGGCGGCGCTTTAATGATGCGCGGCACTTTCCCCATAATTTCTCCGCTTTTTGGAAATTGCTCACATGCTTGTTCGATGATTTTTAACGATTCTTCTATTTCCGCCAAGCGGCATTCATAACGGGCAAGGCAATCTCCTTCTTCCCGCACCGGAATGTCAAAATCAAAACGGTCATAAATCGAATACGGCTCGTTTTTCCGTAAGTCCCATTTCACGCCGGTACAACGCAAGTTTACGCCGCTTAACGAATAATTGATCGCCTCTTCTTTCGTATATTTGCCAACACCGATGACACGATGGCGGAAAATTTCATTTCCTGTCACAAGGTCATGATAACCAGCGAGTTTTTCCCGCATATACGGGACAAATTGTTTTACTTTTTCAATCCATCCATCCGGCGCATCCCATTTCACGCCGCCGACGCGCATGTAATTGAACGTCAGTCGCGCCCCTGACAGCTCGTTTAATAGATTAATAATCATTTCCCGCTCGCGGAATGCGTACAAAAACGGGCTTGTGGCGCCAAGGTCGAGCAAATACGTCCCCCACCAGACAAGATGGCTGGCGATTCTGCCAAGTTCCATTGCCAAAACGCGCAAATATTCCGCTCGTTCCGGAACTTCAATGCCCATCATTGTTTCCACTGCATGACAAATAACATAGTTATTGGTCATTGCCGATAAATAATCCATCCGGTCTGTATACGGGATGATTTGCGTATATTGTAAGTTTTCCGCTAACTTTTCCGTTCCGCGGTGGAGGTAGCCGATGACAGGTTTCGCTTCTTGAATGATCTCTCCATCTATTTTTAAAATGAGGCGGAAAACTCCGTGTGTACTCGGGTGCTGCGGTCCTACGTTTAAAATCATTTCTTCCGTCCGAAGCATAGTTATACCTCCGCGTCGTATGGTTCATAATCTTTGCGAAGCGGATATCCGACCCAATCTTCTCCTAAAAAGATACGGATTAAATTCGGGTGCCCTTTAAAGCGGATTCCTAATAGGTCGTACGCCTCGCATTCCGGCCAATTTGCCCCCTGCCAAAGCGGAACGAGAGAATCAATCTCCGGCTGGTCGCGGTCGATTTTCACTTTTAATGCGACAGCTTGTCGTTTTTTATAAGAATATAAGTGCACATATACTTCCATATGTGTTTGAAAATCCGTTCCATGCAGCTCCGACAAATAATCAAAACTAAGCTGTTCGTTATATTTTAGAAACTCGGCGATTTTGTAATATGTATCCTTTTTTGCGACCAATGTCGGAACATCTTTGGAAAGGCGGTTAATATAGGCATCTTCTAGCACATCTTCGCCGAGATGTTCGCGAATCACTTTGACGTATTTATCAAGAAGCGGCTGATTTGGCGATGGAGTTTCTTCTTTTTTCGCTGCTGGCTCCGAATCTCCTGCGGCTTTCGCTTTCGCCGCAGCCGCTGCTTTGGCTTTTGCTGCCGCTGCTGCCTTTGCTTTCGCTTTTGCGAGATCATCATCGTTTTCGCCAGCGGTGCCGCTTGCTTGTTGTTTTGCCAGCGCTTTTGCTTTGGCTTTTGCAGCGGCTGCCGCCTTCGCCTTCGCTGCCGCAATCGCTTTTTGTTTGGCAAGGTCATCTTCCGCTCCGTCGCCCGCTGCTTCTTTTGCTTTTTGCTTCGCTAGCGCCGCCGCTTTGGCTTTCGCTGCCGCTGCTGCTTTCTTCTTCGCAAGCGCTAGATCATCTTCGGCTGTTTCTTGGTTTTCTCCTTCTGCCTGCTGCGCTTCTTTTGCTTTTTGTTTCGCCAACGCCGCCGCTTTGGCTTTCGCTGCCGCTGCTGCTTTCTTCTTCGCAAGCGCCAGATCATCTTCGGCTGTTTCTTGGTTTTCTCCTTCTGCCTGCTGCGCTTCTTTTGCCTTTTGTTTCGCTAGCGCCGCCGCTTTGGCTTTCGCCGCCGCTGCTGCTTTCTTCTTCGCAAGCGCCAGATCATCTTCTGGGGCTTCTTGCTTTTCTCCTTCTGCCTGCTGCGCTTCTTTTGCTTTTTGTTTCGCCAACGCCGCCGCTTTGGCTTTCGCCGCCGCTGCTGCTTTCTTCTTCGCAAGCGCCAGATCATCTTCGGCTGTTTCTTGGTTTTCTCCTTCTGCCTGTTGCGCTTCTTTTGCCTTTTGTTTCGCTAATGCCGCTGCTTTGGCTTTTGCCTCTTCCGCCGCTTTTTTCTTCGCAAGGGTGAGATCATCTTCGGCTGTTTCTTGGTTTTCTCCTTCTGCCTGTTGCGCTTCTTTTGCTTTTTGTTTCGCCAACGCCGCCGCTTTGGCTTTTGCCTCTTCCGCCGCTTTTTTCTTCGCAAGAGTGAGATCATCTTCGGCAAGTTTTTCTTCGGTTGGAACTTTTGGTTCTTCGAGCGGCTGTTCAGTTTGTTCGGCGGCTCGTTTCGCCGCTAATCGTTCGCGAGCCAACTGTCTCGCTCGCTCTGCCGCTTCTTTTTTCCGCTGCTGTAAATCTTTTTCTTCACTCATCGATTACAGCACCTTCTTCCCCGTCTTTGCTTCATAACGAATTTTTTCTTTTAATTTATTAATCCCGTAAATTAACGCCGCTGGATTCGGCGGGCAACCAGGAATATATACATCAACTGGTATGATTTGATCTACTCCTTTGACGACGCTATATGATTTCACATACGGCCCCCCTGCCGTTGCGCATGACCCCATGGCAATGACCCATTTTGGTTCTGGCATTTGATCATATAAACGGCGGATGATTGGCGCCATCTTTTTCGTCACCGTTCCGGATACAATCATGACATCAGACTGTCTTGGAGACGCACGGAAAAAGGAGCCGAACCGGTCTAAATCATAATGAGCTCCACCGACTCCCATCATTTCAATCGCGCAGCAGGCAAGACCGAACGTTAACGGCCATAGAGAATTGCTGCGGGCCCACGCCTTTAATTGTTCCAGTGTAGTGAAAAACACGTTGCGCTTTAACTCTTGCGTATCTCCTTCCGGTACGTCCAACCATTTTACATCCATTGTAACACCTTCTTTTTCCAAGCATAGACAAGCCCAAGAACGAGCATCAACACGAAAATAATCATTTCCACTAAAGCGAATAATCCTAGTTTGTTATAAGCGACTGCCCATGGATATAAAAACACTGTTTCGACATCAAAAATGACAAATAATAGTGCAAACATATAGTAACGAACTTGAAACTGAACACGCGAGTCATGGAACGGATTGTTACCGCTTTCATAAGTCGTTTGCTTTGCCTCACTCGGAACGTGTGGACGTAGAAATCGTCCTATTGTTAATGCGCCAACAGGAAGCAAAATGCCGATACACAAAAATACAAAAACAATCACATAGTTATTAACGTATACGTTCCACAATATGCCGTTCGCTCCCTTCATTATTATGCTACTTTATATTGTTTTGAAATATTACACAATTACGAATTATCCCCAGTGCCATTATAACATTTATATCCAGAAGTGTCGACAGACCATCCATTTTTACTTATAACGACAGCGATAACAATAAAAAAAGACGGGGGAAACGATTTCCTCCCGTCTTTTATTTCATGTTTGCTACGTTTAAGCGGTTAATCGCCCGTTTTAGTGCCAGTTCCGCACGTTTAAAGTCGATATCATCCTCTTTGCTTTGCAGACGCCGTTCCGCGCGTTCTTTCGCCGCTTTTGCCCGGGTCACATCGATATCTTCCGCTCTTTCCGCCGCTTGCGCCAAAATCGTCACTTTGTCAGGGCGGACTTCCAAAAACCCGCCGCTGACCGCGATATATTCCGTTTTCCCCTCTTTTTTCAGGCGAACGGCACTGATCTCAAGCGGAGCGACAAGCGGAATATGCCCTGGCAAAATTCCAAGCTCTCCGCTTTTTGCTTTCGTGCTTACCATCTCTACGTCCGCTTCATATACCGGGCCATCAGGAGTAACGACACTGACCTTGATCGTTTTCATCATGAAATCCTCCTATGTCCCTCAATTAAACTTCTACGCCCATTTGCTTCGCTTTTTCAACAACTTCTTCAATGCGCCCTACTAAGCGGAAAGCATCTTCTGGAATGTGATCGTATTTTCCTTCCAAAATTTCTTTGAAGCCGCGAACTGTTTCTTTAATAGGCACGTAAGAACCAGGTTGGCCTGTAAATTGCTCCGCGACATGGAAGTTTTGCGATAAGAAGAATTGAATGCGGCGAGCGCGATGAACGATGAGTTTATCTTCATCGGATAGCTCATCCATACCGAGAATCGCGATAATATCTTGCAATTCTCTATAACGTTGCAATGTTTGTTGCACTTTGCGCGCTACTTGGTAATGTTCTTCACCAACGATTTCAGGCGCAAGCGCGCGAGATGTGGACGCAAGTGGATCCACTGCTGGATAAATACCCATTTCCGCAAGTTTCCGCTCTAGGTTCGTCGTTGCGTCCAAGTGAGAGAACGTTGTTGCTGGCGCTGGGTCTGTGTAGTCGTCCGCTGGTACGTAAATCGCTTGAATCGATGTGATAGAACCAGTGGCTGTAGAAGTGATCCGTTCTTGCAATTGACCCATTTCTGTCGCAAGCGTCGGTTGATAACCTACGGCAGAAGGCATGCGGCCTAATAGCGCCGAAACCTCAGAACCAGCTTGCGTGAAACGGAAAATGTTGTCGATAAAGAGCAGCACGTCTTGTCCTTGCTCATCACGGAAGTATTCCGCCATCGTTAATCCTGTCAACGCTACGCGCATCCGCGCACCAGGCGGCTCGTTCATTTGTCCGAATACCATCGCCGTTTTGCTGATAACGCCGGAATCTTTCATTTCATGGTAAAGGTCGTTCCCTTCACGAGTGCGTTCCCCTACGCCGGCGAATACGGAAATACCACCGTGCTCTTGCGCAATGTTATGAATAAGTTCTTGGATTAAGACCGTTTTTCCTACACCAGCACCGCCGAATAGACCGATTTTTCCACCTTTAATGTATGGAGCAAGCAAGTCAACGACTTTAATACCTGTTTCCAAAATTTCTACTTCTGTTGCAAGCTCTTCGAATTTTGGCGCTGGACGATGGATTGGGTCACGACGCGCATCATCTGGAATTTCCCCTTGCATGTCGATCGGTTCCCCTAAGACGTTGAATACGCGGCCAAGGGTAACTTCTCCGACTGGAACGGAAATTGGCGCACCTGTGTCAATGACTTCCATTCCACGAATCAATCCGTCTGTCGATGCCATTGCAATCGTACGAACCGTATCATCGCCAAGATGAAGTGCTACTTCTAATGTTAAGTCGATGTCGACTTCATTTTCATTACGCGCTTTATGTTGAATCTTCAAAGCGTTGTAGATCGCAGGAAGATGTCCGTTTTCGAACTTTACGTCTACAACCGGACCCATAACTTGAATAACGCGTCCTTTTGTCATCGTTTTCCCTCCTAACTTGCTAGTTGGACAGCAGTACCTATATAGTGAAACTTGAAAATTCTACTTTTGCGATCTATTTTTTCGACTGCGCTTATGCGTGACGAAGGCAAGTTATCGACTTGCCTCCGACAGTCGAAAATTCTTTCGATAAGATGAAATATCAAGTTGCGTTTATATAATTGCAGCTTCCAATTTACCGTTATTGCAACGCGTTTGCTCCCGCCACGATTTCCGTAATCTCTTGGGTAATCGCTGCTTGACGAGCACGGTTGTAGGAAAGAGTAAGCGTACGAATAAGCTCGTGCGCGTTGTCCGTCGCGTTTTTCATCGCCGTCATCCGCGCTGCATGCTCGCTTGCCTTCGCATCTAACAGCGCACCGTAAATAAGACTTTCGGCATATTGCGGCAAAAGCACATCTAAAATTTCTTCTTGAGAAGGTTCAAATTCATACGTTGTCCGTTGTTTGTTATCGACTAAATCCGTTAACGGCAACAGCTTTCTTTCTGTCACCTCTTGTTGGATCGCACTGACGTAATGGTTGTAGTACATATACAACTCATCAAACGTACCATCCGCAAACAATCCGACCGCCTTATTCGCAATTTCTTTAATATCCGCAAAAGACGGTTGATCCGGCAGCCCAGTAATATTTAAAATGACCGGGAAATTTCTCTTTTTGAAAAAGCTTAAACCGACACGTCCAATGACAATAATCGCATATTCATCTGGAGATTGATGGCGCTGTTGAATCGTTTGGTACACAGTGCGAAGAACGTTGCTGTTATACGCTCCCGCCAAGCCGCGATCCGATGTGATCACTAAATAGCCTGTCTTTTTCACCGGGCGCGTCACTAGCATCGGATGTGTCGCATTGCCGGCACCAAGGGCGATGTTCGCAACGACTTCTTGCATTTTATCCATATATGGAACAAACGATTTCGCGTTCATTTCCGCGCGGTTTAACTTCGAAGCGGAAACCATCTCCATCGCCTTCGTAATTTGGCTTGTTTTTTTCGTCGCGTTGATGCGCTTTTTAATGTCGCGTAAGGATGCCAAAGGTTTCACCACCTTTTTTATGCACGAAATCTAGAATAGAGGAGGAACAGAAGCCGTCATCCTTCTGTTCCGCCCTGCTTTATTGAGAAACAACAAACGTTTTCTTGAACGCTTCGATCGCTTTGTTGAAATCTTCTTCGTTTGGAAGTTCTTTTGTTGTACGAATATGTTCAAGCAAGTGTTGGCCGTTTTGGTCGAGCCATAAGAAGAATTCTTTTTCAAAGCGGCGAATATCTTCGACTGGAATGTCGTCTAAGAAACCGTGAGTAAGCGCGTAAATGATCGCCACTTGTTTTTCTACTGGAATCGGTGCATGCAAGTCTTGTTTTAACACTTCTACCGTACGAGCACCGCGTGCGAGCTTTGCTTGCGTCGCTTTATCAAGGTCTGAACCGAACTGTGCGAACGCTTCAAGTTCACGATACGCCGCTAAGTCAAGGCGAAGCGTACCCGATACTTTTTTCATCGCTTTAATTTGTGCCGCACCACCGACGCGGGATACGGAAAGACCAGCGTTAATCGCCGGGCGAACGCCGGAGAAGAACAAATCAGATTGCAAGAAAATTTGCCCGTCTGTAATGGAGATGACGTTCGTCGGAATGTAAGCAGAAATGTCACCAGCTTGCGTTTCGACAAACGGAAGCGCTGTTAACGAACCGCCGCCTTTGGCATCGCTTAATTTTGCTGCGCGCTCTAAGAGGCGAGAGTGCAAGTAGAAGATATCCCCTGGATATGCTTCACGGCCTGGTGGACGGCGAAGCAATAGTGACAACTCACGGTAAGCCGCCGCTTGTTTTGATAAGTCGTCATAAACAACAAGCACGTGCTGACCTTTATACATGAAATATTCGCCCATCGTTACACCGGCATATGGCGCAAGGAACAATAGTGGCGCTGGTTGTGATGCAGATGCCGTCACAACGATCGTATAATCTAGCGCACCGTGTTTCCGCAATGTTTCGACAACCGTGCGGACCGTTGATTCTTTTTGTCCGATCGCAACGTAAATACAAATCATATTTTGATCTTTTTGGTTGATAATCGTGTCGATCGCAATCGATGTTTTCCCTGTTTGACGGTCTCCGATGATTAACTCACGTTGACCGCGGCCGATTGGCACCAATGCGTCAATCGCTTTAATCCCTGTTTGCAGCGGTTCATGAACCGATTTACGGTCCATAACACCTGGTGCTGGGCTTTCAATTGGACGAGTTTCTGTCGTTTCGATTGGGCCCAAACCGTCGACTGGTTGTCCTAGAGGGTTAACGACGCGGCCAATTAACGCTTCACCGACAGGCACTTCCATGATACGTCCTGTACGGCGCACTTCATCGCCTTCTTTAATCCCTGTATATGGACCTAAAATAACGATACCAACGTTGTTTTCTTCTAAGTTTAGCGCCATTCCCATGACACCGTTGGAAAACTCGACAAGTTCCCCAGACATTACGTTGTCCAAACCATGGGCGCGCGCGATACCGTCACCAATTTGAATTACCGTACCGACATCGCTTACTTGAATTTCAGACTCATAGTTTTCGATTTGCTGCTTAATGAGCGCGCTTATTTCTTCCGCTCTGATGCTCATTCATTTCACCCCTATCTTCAAATCTTAGCCGATAAGCTGTCGTTGAATTCGTTCTAATTTTCCGCTGATGCTGCCATCGTAAATGCGGTTGCCGATGCGCAGCTTCACGCCGCCAATTAAGCTTGGGTCGACGATATTTTCAATGTGAAGCGTCGTTTTGCCCATTTTTTTCGCAAACACATCCGAAAGTGCGCGTTTTTCCTCTTCCGTTAGCGGACGAGCCGAATATGCGGTCGCCTCAGCGACGCCACGAGCTTCGTTCACCAAATGGATAAACTGCTCTGCAAGCTGTGGAACGATATCAATGCGATGACGTTCCAACAAAAGCAGCAATGTATTTCGTAACGGGCTTGACACCGCCGCGAACGTTTCTTTTATTAACGCTTTTTTCTTTTCCAATGATAGCTTCGGGTATGTCAATAGCGATAAGAATTTATCGTTTTCAGCAAACACTTGCCAAACGGCGCGAATTTCTTCCTCTAATTGATCAAGAAGCTGCTTTTCCGTGGCGATTTGAAAAAGAGCTAACGCATATCGCTTTGCTATGATTTCTTTGTTCATCGCCCTTCTCCTACCTCTTGAATGTACTCGCTAATCAACTTCGCTTGATCTTGCTCGGTTAACTCTTTTTCAATCACTTTGGAAGCAATTAATACAGATAGTGAAGCAACTTGTTCTCGCAACGCGGCCATCGCTTGTTCTTTTTCGCGTTCGATTTCTTTTTTCGCTGTCTCTTTTAAACGCTCTGCTTCCGCACGGGCAGACGCGATAATTTGCTCTTTTTGCTCCTCAGCCATTTTGCGCGCGTTTTCAATGAGCTCCTGCGCCTCTTGGCGAGATTGCTTCATTAGTTCGCGCTGTTCTTCCAATAGCTTTTCCGCTTCTTTGCGATGTTTTTCCGCTTGATCGATTTCGTTTGCAATATGCTCTTCGCGCTGTTTCATCACGCCCATTAATGGACCAAACGCGTATTTACGGAGCAATAACATTAATAATAAAAACATAATTAGCTGGAATAACATATCGCCGCCGTTGAATCCATGCCCAGCAGCCCCTAATGCAAAAAAGTTTGCCATTACGCGTTTCACTCCCTTCAAGAGTCGCCCTCTAGACCTATTTTTCTCGCTTTTTGAGCGTCATTGTTATCTTTTACGATGAAATGAACATAAAGGAATGGCGAAGGTTCGCATGGAATGATCTTCGCCATCATTGAACGATTTTGCTTGTCCTATCGATTTTTACGTTGCTTGCCAACGTTGATGAACAAGCGCTACGCAAAAATTAGCGCCCTTGAACCATAAAGGCAATAACAACCGCAATAATCGGAATCGCTTCGACTAACGCAACCCCGATAAACATTGTTGTTTGAAGCATACCGCGCGCCTCTGGCTGGCGTGCGATCCCCTCTACGGTACGAGATACGATTAAACCGTTACCAATACCTGCACCAAGTGCAGCTAAACCAATTGCGATTGCTGCAGCTAATACACCCATTGAAAAGTCCTCCTTTTAGTATTTATTGAAATTTATTGAAGTTGTTTTTATAAAAAATTAATGGTCATGACTCACTTTGTGCGCCATATAAACCATTGTTAACATCGTGAAAATGAACGCTTGGATGGCGCCAACGAAAATACTGAACGCTTGCCAAGCGATCGTTGGAATGATCGCTGCGATCGTACCGCCAACGCCAGTAGCCAATCCACCCGCCAATAAAGCAAGCAAAATTTCTCCAGCATAAATGTTCCCGTATAGACGCAAACCTAATGTTAATGTGTTAGCAAACTCTTCGATAATTTTAAGCGGGAATAAAATCAACATTGGACTGACAAAGCCTTTGGCGTATTCTTGGAATCCACGAAGTTTGATGCCGTAATAATGCGACAGCGCAACAACCATAATCGCCAACGTTAATGTGATCACAGGGTCTGCTGTCGGTGATTTCCACCATAGCTTTCCATCGATGACGATAGAGAACGGAAGACCGAGCATGTTTGCCACAAAAATATACATGATTAAGGTCATGCCCAGTAGATGAAAACGCCCCCCCGTTTTCCAGTCCATGTTGCTTTTGATGATTCCCTTGACAAAGTCGACGACCCATTCAAGGAAATTTTGCATTCCCGTTGGCTTCATCGAAAGATTGCGCGTAGCAGCAACGGCAATGATGAACACAATCACGCTAGTGATCGTTATCATCAAAACGTTGGCTAAGTTAAAGGTAAGTCCTAGAAATTCATATAAAGGAGCTTCATGATGCACTAGTTATCACCTCGCTTCCTTGCCTCATTAATGTATGTGCAGAAAATAATCTATTATAATGACAAAATAAGGTGTCATTAACCCCAATATGACAGGTGCAATGGAAAAATGGTTCGGAAATTGCAATACGACTAAAGCAGCAAGTGCCGCAAGCGCCATTCGTGAAAACGTACCTAGTGAGCGAACACGCTTCCCTTCCGCTACGGCTCGTCCAAATTTCATTACTCGGCTGGCTAATAACCACACACTATAAAATCCTATAGATGTTCCGAACAGCAAGCTCAAAAATAATGTTTTATACTCTGTCATCCCCCAGCCTGCCGCATACATCAAAAGGAGAAACAACGAATATTTTCGCAAATTTCGCATTATATGTTCCATAATTCTATTATTCCCCTGAAAAAAATTGACGGATTGTTCTTAACATTGCAGAGATGCCCGCAGCTAGTCCAAGAAGGAGACCAATAATAAGAAAAAGAGGTTCGGAGTCAAACTTTCGATCAAGCCATCTGCCGCCGAATATACCAATTAAAACAGAACCAGCCAACTGAGAAACAATGGCAGACATCAAACCGATTGCCCGGAAAGGATAGCGTTGGTTTTGCCCCATATCGTTATAGTCCTCACATTCGTAAAAACTATCGTAAAAACTATGTATATAGTGTATCTGAAAACCTTATCATACATCCCCTGTCAAGCATACAATACCATGGGGTCGATGTCAATGTGTTTCATAGAAAAAAACTGTATTATAACAACGAAAATGTTAATAATTTGTGACATTTATTAATTTCTTTTTCACGAGAACATCCGCCGGAAGCCCACTGCTTTAGCTGTGGGAGGAAGGCGGGGTTTATATTTTCAGTATATATTGAATTTTTCGTTCAATATAAGTACACTGGATTTAGAAAGGTAGGTGAATCAAGAATGCTCTGCACTCTCAAGATTAAATTAATGCCAACTCTTGAACAGTTTCATGCGCTGCTGGAAACAATGAAACGGTTTAACCAAGCATGCAACTATATTAGCGAGATTGCTTTTCGCTCCAGAACCTTTTCCAAAACGAAAATCCAGCGGCTTTGACAGACCGTCAAGGGATCAGTTTTGTTGTCGAGCTTGTGGGTACGCTGCCCCTGCCGACAACGTGGCTGCGGAAAACATCCGCAGGGCTGCTGTCAACCAGCCGAACGCGGCAGCCAATTAGGCTAGTTGCAAGCCCACGGCTTTAGCCGTTGGGTAGTTGACTTAATTAGTGTATAATGATATATTTATTTTTTTAGACATAATCTTTAAAAAAAGACGGTATCACTTCCATGAAATGATACCGTCTTTGGAATTTATTTTGTGCCGAATAAGCGATCACCGGCATCTCCAAGGCCTGGAACGATATAGCCGTGATCGTTTAGCTTTTCATCGAGTGCAGCAATGTAAATATCGACATCCGGGTGTGCTTGTTTCACCGCTTCCACCCCTTCTGGGGCAGCAATTAAGCACATGAATTTAATGCTTTTTGCGCCGCGTTTTTTTAAGGCGTTAATCGCTTCTACCGCTGATCCGCCTGTCGCGAGCATTGGGTCCACAACAATAAAATCGCGCTCTTCTACATCGGTCGGCAGCTTCACGTAATATTCAACCGGTTTTAACGTTTCTGGGTCGCGATATAACCCGATATGGCCGACTTTCGCGGCTGGAATCAATTTTAAAATGCCATCGACCATACCGATTCCTGCGCGCAAAATCGGGATTACACCAAGTTTTTTGCCTGCGATTACTTTCGATTTTGCTTTGCTGACCGGTGTCTCAATTTCTACTTCTTCAAGCGGGAGATCGCGCGTAATTTCAAACGCCATCAACGTCGCCACTTCTTCGACAAGTTCACGAAACTCTTTCGTGCCAGTGTTTTTGTCGCGAATATATGTCAGCTTATGTTGAATAAGTGGATGATCGAATACATATACTTTTCCCATTTTGCACTCTCCTCTTTGTTTGCGGTTTACACTTCCATTAATTCTACCGAAAAATATACGTGTATTCAACTACAAACAAAAACGCGCCTCTAAAGACATTCGTCTTAGAGGCGCGTTTTTTGTCAACGATATAATGGGAATTTTTCCGTTAATGCCGCTACGCGTTTTCGCGCTTCTTCCAATTTTGCTTCGTCTTCGTGATGTTTTAATGTAAGACTAATAATGCTTGCGATTTCATCCATTTCTTCCAAACCGAATCCGCGCGTCGTTACCGCGGCGGTGCCGATACGGATGCCGCTTGTCACAAATGGGCTTTCCGGATCGTACGGAATCGTATTTTTGTTGACGGTGATACCGACTTCGTCCAACACTTTTTCCGCCACTTTTCCAGTGAGGCCAAGGGAACGTAAATCAATTAACAACAAGTGGTTGTCTGTTCCGCCGGAAACGAGTGTAAAGCCTTCTTTTTTCAATGCTTCCGCGAGGCGTTTTGCGTTGTTGATGATATTTTGCGCATATGTTTTAAAGCTGTCTTGCAGTGCTTCACCGAGCGCGACTGCTTTCGCCGCGATGACGTGCATGAGCGGTCCGCCTTGAATGCCTGGGAAGATCGCTTTGTCAATTTGTTTTGCAAACTCTTCTTTGCAAAGGATCATGCCGCCGCGCGGCCCGCGGAGCGTCTTATGCGTCGTTGTGGTCACAAAATGCGCATATGGCACCGGATTTGGATGAAGACCTGCCGCAACAAGACCTGCAATGTGCGCCATGTCTACCATCAAGTACGCCCCTACTTCATCAGCGATTTCACGGAAACGTTTAAAATCGATGACGCGCGGATAAGCGCTTGCCCCTGCTACAATCAGTTTCGGCTTATGTATGCGCGCTTTTTCAAGCACATCATCATAATCAATGACATGTGTTTCTGGATCGACACCATATTCGACAAAGTTATATTGAATGCCGCTAAAGTTAACTGGGCTGCCATGCGTTAAATGACCGCCGTGCGACAAATTCATCCCAAGCACCGTATCGCCATGTTCCAAAACAGTAAAATATACCGCCATGTTCGCTTGTGCGCCAGAATGCGGCTGTACGTTGGCATGTTCCGCGCCAAACAATTTTTTCGCCCGTTCGCGCGCGAGATCCTCGACGACATCGACATATTCGCAGCCACCATAATAGCGGCGTCCCGGATATCCTTCGGCATATTTATTCGTTAATACCGATCCTTGCGCTTCCATAACAGCGCGGCTGACAAAATTTTCTGACGCGATTAATTCAATTTTTGATTGCTGCCGTTTCAACTCATTTTGAATCGCTTCAAATACTTGCGGATCTTGTTGTGGCAAGTAGTTCATCACTAGCTCCCCCTCATTTCGAAATAATGAATATTCTTTTTTATTTTACCAGCTTTTTGCGGGTAGATTCAAAGAAAAAATGAACAAAATCATCAGGAAGTGCAAGAAGTATTCGGATTTTCTAAAGAGTAGACTGCGCGGGCGCCGCCGATCAGTTTCGGTCTCGTTTTTGCCAATGTCACATGGGCATGTCCCACTTGCTTTAACGACACGCGCACAGGAACAGCGACATGCTTTAAATGCATGCCGATCAATGTATCGCCGATATCAATGCCGGCATCTGCTTTAATAAATTCGACAACGACGGGATCGTTCATATGACGATACGCGTATTCAGCCATTGCTCCGCCGGCTGTTCGGACAGGGATGACCGAGACGATTTCAAGCTGACGGGACATGGCGGTCTGTCTTTCTACAACAAGCGCGCGGTTTAAATGTTCGCAACATTGAAACGCTAGCTGCACCCCTGTTTCCTCATGCCACTTTCTCAATTCGGCAAACAGCATTTCGGCGACTTCCGTTGAGCCAGCTGTTCCGATTTTCTCGCCGATCACTTCGCTTGTGCTGCAGCCGATGACAAGAATATGCTCGGATGAAAGCGGGACTTGCTTTCGAAATTCACGAATAATCGTCTGCCATTGCTGCTTCCATTCGGATAATGGGGAAGACATATTGACGATTCCTCCCATGTTATAAATGTTTGTTTTCATATTGTGTAATTTTTTCCACGCGTCGTGCGTGACGTCCGCCTTCAAATTCCGTCGTCAACCACACTTTCGCGATTTCACGCGCTAATCCTGGTCCAATGACGCGTTCTCCCATCGCTAATATGTTGCTATCATTATGCTGGCGCGTTAATTTGGCGCTATATACGTCGTGACAGAGCGCGCAACGAATGCCTTTTACTTTATTAGCGGCAATCGTCATGCCAATTCCGGTGCCGCAAATTAAAATGCCGCGATCCACTTCCCCGTTTGCGACTTTTTCCGCAACTGGAATCGCGTAATCAGGATAATCGACCGATGTTTCGCATTCACATCCTAAGTCGATGTACTCGATCCCCATTTCGTCCATTAATTTTTTAATTTCTTCACGAATATGAATTCCGCCGTGATCAGATGCAATCGCTACTTTCATGTTCATTTCCTCCTTGTTTTGTCATATAGAAAAAAGCCGCCTTTCTATTCATTTTACATGTTTCCGATATAGAAGGCGACCTTTCTAATTTTATCTTGTACCAAATTGGTCGATCGTTTCTTTTAATTTTTTCGCTTGTTCCGCCAATTCTTCCGCTAGTTTGTTTACATGCTGAATAACAGAAGTTTGTTCTTGTGTCGCCGCCGTTACTTCCATCGCCCCAGCCGACGTTTCTTCGGCAATCGCCGCAACTTCTTGTGATTGAATCGATGCTTTTTCGATATGTGACATTTGTTCTTTCGCTAATTCCGCAATTTCATGGACGGAACGAACGACTTCGTGAATCGATTTGGTCATTTCCGCAATCGCGTCGTTCGTATCGGCGCCTTTTGCGGCTTCTTCATTCGCGGATTTTACTTGCTCATGAATTTGTGATACGACATGTGCGACTTCCTTTTGAATGTTTTGAATCAGCTCAGAAATCCCTTGAACCGCTTTTGCGCTCTCATCCGCAAGCTTCCGGACTTCTTCCGCGACAACAGCAAAACCTTTTCCATGCTCGCCAGCTCGCGCCGCTTCAATGGAAGCATTTAAGGCAAGCAAGTTCGTTTGCCCGGCAATATCACCGACTAGAGAGATAATGTTTTCCACTTCTTTCGCGTGTTGCTCCAGCCGCTCGACCGCACTTAAAGACGTTTGATTATTGCGCGCCAATTGTTCGATTCCGCTGACAAGCGAACTAATGACTTCACGGCTTTTATGTAATGTTGTCACCATTTCCTTCGCTAATTGTTCGGATTGATTCGCCTTTTGCTGCACTTGATTCGCAATGCGCAGCACATCATCCACCGACTCAGCAGCCGTTTGCATCGATACAGCAGAGTCATTCGCGCCTTTAGAAATTTCTTCAATCGTGTGGGCAATATCTTTCGAACGCTCTGCCGCAACAAGGGAAGCGTTCGTAATTTCCACGACTTTCTCATTCGTGCGAGAAAAATTATCTTCAATATTTTTCACGATTGTTCGCAAACTTCGCAACATTTCATTAAAAGCAATCCCTAATGAGCGGATTTCATCATCTGATTTGGGCAACGGAACATCTTCATTAATTTGTCCGCTTGCTGCTTTGATTGCCGCCTGTTCTAACCGATGCAACGGCTTTACGATCAATCCTGATGCCATGTATGCAAGCAAGCCTGACCAAATGATTCCAAGCAATAGTATAATAATGGTAAACGCGCTTTTGTTCATCGAAGTGAAGAATAAATCATACAAAACATAAATAAAAAATGCGCTTGTAGAATACGTAATGATGGCCAATATGGTTGTAAATGCAACAATTTTTAGACGTAAACTAAAACGATATCTCTGTTTTGCCCTTTCCATTCCCTTTCCTCCTACTGATTTCCACCAAGCTTACGCACGAGGTGATCAATCAGCTTTTCTAGCTCATCTCTCGTCTTGCGATACGTTTCAACAGAACCGCCAAACGGATCGGATACGTCCCCTTGTTTTCCGAAAACAAATTCTTTGAGAGTGAACGTTTTCTCTTTCGCTTCTGGAAATCTTTCAATGATTAACTGCTTATGCCCAGCCGTCATGGCAAAAATATGCGTCGCCCAATCGATATCTTCTTTTTTCAGCATTGATGAACGATGTTTTGTTTCGATTCCCTTTTCCTTTAACACCGTTTTTACGTGAAGCGAAGCATCGCTTCCTTCCGCAGCAAACACCCCCGCTGATTTCACCTCCAAATCTGGCAATTGTTTGCTTTTTAATAACGCTGCCGCCATCGGGCTGCGGCATGTGTTTCCCGTACAAACAAATAAAATGCGATGCGACATACAAACACCTCTTACCGTTCATAACTCGACTAACGTACAAATTAATTATAATAAAAATTACCAGCAAAATATAGTGTCAAAAAAGCGGCCCAAAAAGTTCAAACTTCTTTTTGGAGCAGCTCTTTTGTTTTTTAGTGAGCAGCGGCCAACTTAAAACGAAAATAATAGTTTCAGCCCCAACGCTAACAAAATACTGCCGCCAAGCGCCTCACTGTAAGCACCAAGCCATTGTTGGAAATGGCGCCCTAACATTAATCCCATCCACGTCAACACCGTGCTGAAAAAACCGAACAATAAAATCGTAAGCAATGTTCGCGCGCCGTAAATGCCGAGACTAAGCCCGACGGAAAAGCTGTCAAGGCTCACACTAAAAGCAAAAAAAATAAGTCCTATTCCCATTGGCGAAACAAACCTATCGCTTTCCTTTTTAAAGGATGTAACAATCATTTGAATTCCTAACAATAGCAGCAACGCCCCTCCGATATAAGAGGCGATGCTGCCAAATTGGTATGATAAAAAGCGGCCGAGGAACATTCCTAAAAACGGCATAATAATATGAAAAAGCCCAATCATAATGCCTATGTAAAAAATTTGTTTTAATTGCAATCGAAACAACCCCATGCCTAATGCGACGGAGAATGCATCCATTCCTAATGCAAACGCCATCATCGATAGTGCCACAAGTTCGCCGATGAACATCTTCATTTGATTTCCCTCCCGGACTTGCCTTACTGTTAACATATGCATGTCCGGGAATTTTAGAAGATTTATTTTTCATCAATCACTTGATGACCTGCGGCTTTTTTCAGCCGATTCATAATAGCTTCTCCAATTCCTTCTGTCGGAAACGATTCGCTATAAATGAAATCAACATCTGTTTCGTCAAATTTTCGAAGCGTATCATATAAATGGCTTGCTACGGTATGTAAATCATGACGCGATCCGCACGCTAACACTACATCGGCATCATAAAAAGAGCGGTTTTCTTCTGTCGTTAGGACACCGACTTTTTTTCCAAGCGTACGTTGTTTATTCACAAGCGTTTGCAAAAAAGCCGGAGAGCCTTGAACAATCGCCATTGGTGATTTTGGGGCGTAATGTGTATATTTCATTCCCGGTGATTTCGGTGTTTGCCGTTCATCGGTTAGCGCGCTATCTACGAAAACATTTCCGATCACTTTCTCGAGTGCTTCCTTTGTTACACCGCCCGGACGTAAAATTGTCGGCACTTTCGTTGTACAGTCAAGAACGGTCGATTCCACTCCAATACCTGTTTCCCCGCCATCAACAATGCCAGCAATCCGTCCATTTAAGTCAGCGAACACATGCGCCGCTGTCGTTGGGCTCGGACGCCCTGATATATTGGCACTCGGCGCGGCCAATGGCAATCCGCTGGCTTCAATTAACGCAAGGGCGACTGGATGTGCTGGCATGCGCACCGCTACAGTAGGCAACCCTGCTGTTACTGGATCAGAAATCACTCCTTCTTTTTTTGGCAGAACGAGCGTAAGCGGTCCTGGCCAAAAGCGTTTTATTAACGTATGCGCCACATCAGGAATGGCAGAAACCATCTCTTCTAGCTGTTTAAGATGAGCGATGTGGACAATAAGCGGATTATCACTTGGGCGGCCTTTTGCCGCGAAAATTTTTTCCACTGCTTTTGCATCTTTCGCGTTTGCCCCCAGTCCATACACCGTTTCCGTTGGGAAAGCGACAACCTCGCCGGATTTCAATAGTTGTGCAGCCTCTTTAACCTGTGGATAAATACTTTGTTTATCAACAATATTATCCACAATCCAAATATTCGTTTCCACTCTGTTCCCCCCAACTATCGTTGCTGCTTGCTAGCAAAATAGTATAAAAATATCAACAATCTCTTCGAGAATTATATCTTAAAATGAAAAAAAGAAAAAAGTTTCGCAAAATTTATCCACAAAATGTGGATAAATGTGTTATTTTAGTGGATAAGTTTGTGGATATGTGAGTGAGTTTTACACATTTATCCACAAACTATTATGGAATCAATTGTTCAATAAGTTCTTTCACGAAAAATTTGACTTCCACAGGTTGATCATTTTCTGCTACAAACGGAGACGGCGTCGTTGCTATACTTGCCCGCTTTACTTCCTCTTCTTTTATGGTTTTTTCCTTCTTGCTGCTTTGTTCTTGCTGTTCGTCTGTTTCTACCGTTTCCTTATTCTCTCCTTGTGCAGGAGCGAACACCTCTTTTTTATTGTCATTGGCGTCGTATGGTTGCTCGTTCATTCGCACCGCATCGCTATTGCTAAAATCAAGAAAACAAAGCGGCGGAAATAAAACGCACCACCAGTTTGCTCCTTTTCCCTCGCCAAGCGTAATTAAAACAGCATCATATTGCCCGGCTGGATAAACGTAATTCCCATAAATTTTTGTCGGAAAATCGACTTTTCCGAACTGTACTTTATACGATTGATCGCTGTGTTCTTTTCGCAACACATCCGCTACAGTTTGTTCAATTTCTGGAATATGGGATCGAATCACTCGCTTTGCCTCTTGAAAAGACGTTAAATCGGCTACCCACCCATTAATTTGCGCATTCACCGCGTTGCGCACTTTTCGTTTCAACGCTTGATCTTCCGCAGAATCGCTATTGGCTAAAATCCGCAGACGGATCGCTTCGTCCGGAATAGCGACCGTCGCGTTTTCCCCCGCTTTCGTTTGATGGCCATATACATTTACCAGCACCCCGATGATTAATAGAAGTATATATAAAATAATTCCGATATTTTTTTGGTTCATTTGCTTGCACCGTCCTTTCACTTTTCATTGTGGACAGCGCAAGCAAATTTTAAACTCTATCAATCTAAAAAAATAACTTCCAGGTGGTACCGGAAGTTATTTTCCTAATGATGCATATACCATTCGGTCTTTTCCGTTAATGTCGAAAACAACTTCCACCTCTGCTTGTGGAAACGTCTGCCGCAATATTGCCGCGACCGTCTCTCCCTGCCCAGCTCCTACTTCGAACGCGACAAGCGCGCGTTCTTTTAATACGAATGGCAGCTCGCGGGCGAAACGGCGGTAAAAATCAAGGCCGTCTTTGCCGCCGGAAAGCGCCCGTAAAGGCTCGTAATCTTTTACGACAGGGGAAAGCGAAGCAATTTCATTTTCCGGAATATACGGCGGATTGGAAACGACAATGTCTACTTTGCGATTGGCCTCTATAAGGGGCTGCAATAAGTCGCCGCAAATAAATGCAACATCCGCTCCAAGACGTTCCGCATTTCGCCTTGCCACTTCCAGAGCCTCGGGAGCAATATCGATGGCCGCAACGCGAAGCGATTTGTTTTCTAATGCCAGCGTAATCGCAATCGCCCCGCTTCCTGTCCCGACGTCGACCACATCGATCGTTTTATTTCCCGGGAATAATTGTGTGATTCTGGTTAGCACGCCTTCCACTAATTCCTCTGTTTCCGGGCGGGGGATCAGCACATTGCGATTGACGAGAAACGGCCGGCCGTAAAATTGTTCCAAACCGATCAGATGCTGCACCGGAACATGTTCATACACATGCTTACGAACGTCCGCTTCAAATGATTGGCGCACGTTTTCATCGATTGGATCGCGCAGCCGGGCAAACAGCTGCGCTCTTGTGATTTGCAAATGGTGGCAAAGCAATAGTTCCGCGGCCCGCTCTTCTTTGCCATGTTGTTTTAAAAAAGAAGAAGCCCATGTGAGGACTTCGTAAATTTTATGACTCATTGTTCGCTTGCTCCAATTTTTTTGATTGATCGTCTAATATCAGTGCTTCAATAATTTCATCGAGGTTGCCGTCTAACACTTGGTCAAGCTTTTGAATCGTCAATCCAATGCGATGGTCGGTCACACGGTTTTGCGGGAAGTTATACGTGCGAATTCGCTCCGAACGATCCCCTGTTCCAACTGCTTGTTTGCGCGTCTGATCGTATTCCGCGCGCGCTTCTTGTTGGTATTTGTCATAAATGCGGGCGCGTAACACTTTCATTGCTTTTTCTTTGTTTTTAATTTGCGATTTTTCGTCTTGGCACGTTACGACAATTCCCGTTGGAATGTGCGTCAAACGAACCGCCGACATCGTGGTGTTCACGCTTTGTCCACCCGGTCCGCTCGATGCAAACGTATCGACGCGAATATCTTTTTCGTTAATTTCGACTTCGATTTCTTCCATTTCCGGCAAACAAGCAACCGTTGCCGTCGATGTGTGAATACGTCCGCCAGATTCCGTTTCCGGGACGCGCTGCACTCGGTGCGCGCCGTTTTCGTATTTCAGCTTGGAATACGCTCCTTTTCCGATAATCGTAAAAATAATTTCTTTATATCCTCCAAGCCCGGTCGGACTCGCTTCAATAACTTCCGTTTTCCATCCTTGCGATTCCGCATAGCGTGTATACATCCGGTACAAGTCGCCGGCAAATAGCGCCGCTTCCTCACCGCCTGCCGCGGCACGGATTTCCATAATAACGTTTTTCTCATCGTTCGGATCTTTCGGAAGAAGAAGAATTTTTAACTTATTGACAAGCTCTTCTTCTTTTTGTTCCAACTCATCAATTTCTTCTTTCACCATTTCCCGCATTTCTGGATCAAGCTTCTCTTCTAACATCGCTTTTGCCTCATCCAGCTGCTTGCGGACCGATTTGTATTCGCGATACGTTTGTACCGTTTCTGATAAATCCGATTGCTCTTTCGAATAGTCGCGAAGTTTTTTTGGATCGTTAATCACTTCTGGATCCATTAGCAGTTGATTTAATTTTTCATAACGTTCTTCTACTGCTTCCAGACGTTCAAACACGTTTTTCACCTCTGTTTTTCGATGCACAGTCTAATTTATTATTATATCCCAAATATATGAAATAGAAAAGGGTGCATAGTGAAGAGAGCTTCACAAGCCAATTAAAATCAACATTACGAAAATTAGTCAAAATCATCGAGATTTCGTTCAATTTTAACAAAAATTCGGCAAAAAATAGATATTGGTCATAGAAAAATCGTTTTTTTCTATTGGCATACTTTTTGCAAAGTAAATTAGCGAAACTATTTTTCAAATTTAGAAAGGGGTAGGGAGAATGAAAGCAGCAGTCGTCAATGAATTTAAGCAAAAATTAGAAATTAAAGAGGTGGAAAAACCGAAGCTAAACTACGGAGAAGTACTTATCAAAATTGAAGCTTGCGGGGTTTGCCACACCGATTTGCATGCTGCGCACGGAGACTGGCCAGTCAAGCCAAAATTGCCTTTAATTCCTGGACACGAAGGGGTAGGGATTGTTGTCGAAGTAGCAGAAGGAGTAAAATCCGTTAAAGTAGGTGACCGTGTCGGTGTCCCATGGCTATACTCCGCTTGCGGAGAATGTGAATATTGCTTGAGCGGGCAAGAAACACTTTGCCCACATCAATTAAACGGTGGATATTCCGTCGATGGGGGATATGCGGAATACTGCAAAGCACCTGCCGATTATGTCGCAAAAATCCCAGAAAATTTAGATCCAGTCGAAGTCGCGCCGATTCTCTGCGCGGGAGTAACGACATACAAAGCGCTAAAAGTGTCTAACGCCAAACCGGGAGAATGGGTAGCCATCTACGGAATCGGAGGATTAGGGCATATTGCTCTTCAATACGCGAAAGCAATGGGATTCAACGTTGTCGCGGTCGATATTAGCGATGAAAAAATAGATCTTGCCAAACAATTGGGGGCGGATATTGCTATTAATGGACTAAAAGAGGATCCAGTAGAAGCTATTCATGAAAAAGTAGGCGGAGTGCACGCTGCCATTAGCGTTGCCGTAACGAAAAAAGCGTTTGAACAAGCCTATAAATCTGTAAGACGCGGCGGATGCCTTGTTGTTGTTGGATTGCCTAACGATGAACTGCCAATCCCTATTTTCGATACGGTATTAAATGGAATTACGGTGAAAGGATCAATCGTCGGTACGAGAAAAGATATGCAAGAAGCGTTGGATTTCGCTGCGAGAGGAAAAGTACGCCCTATTGTAGAAACCGCTCCACTAGAACAAATCAATGAAGTATTTGAGAGAATGGAAAAAGGAAAAATTAACGGCCGGGTCGTTTTAACAATCGGTGTAAACCGTTAATGGAACATATGATCCACACGGGAGACGGTCTTTTTGACCGCTCCCTATTCAAAATGACATTATAGGAGGGAAAAAGCATGATTTATAGCCGCCCAGGAGAAAAAGACGCAAAAGTACAATTTAAAACAAGATATGATAATTATATTAATGGTGAATGGGTTCCGCCTATTGGAGGGCAATATTTCGAAAATATCACCCCTGTAACTGGCGAAGTGTTTTGTGAAGTCGCTCGCTCCCAAGCAGAAGATATTGAGTTAGCGTTAGACGCTGCCCATGCTGCAAAAGAATCATGGGGAAAAACTTCTCCAGCGGAAAGAGCGTTAATTTTAAATAAAATTGCCGATCGCATTGAGGCTAATCTAGAAATGCTCGCGGTAGCTGAAACGTGGGACAATGGCAAGCCTATTCGAGAAACATTGAATGCTGACTTACCGTTATGTATTGATCATTTTCGTTACTTTGCCGGAGTTATCCGCGCCCAGGAAGGCACGATCAGCCAAATTGATGATGATACAGTAGCTTATCATTTCCATGAACCGTTAGGCGTTGTTGGACAAATTATTCCTTGGAACTTTCCGTTATTAATGGCTGCATGGAAAATCGCTCCCGCACTGGCAGCGGGCAATTGCATTGTGTTAAAACCAGCAGAGCAAACTCCTGCTTCCATTATGGTGCTGATGGAACTTATCGGTGATCTATTGCCACCAGGAGTACTAAATGTCGTTAATGGATTTGGTCTTGAAGCTGGAAAACCTCTAGCTTCGAGTTCACGTATCGCCAAAATCGCCTTTACCGGAGAAACGACAACAGGTCGGCTTATTATGCAATATGCTTCCCAAAATATCATTCCAGTTACTCTTGAGCTAGGCGGCAAATCTCCAAACATATTTTTCCCTGACGTGATGGATCAAGAAGACGAATTTTTAGACAAAGCCATTGAAGGATTTGCGATGTTTGCTCTCAACCAAGGAGAAGTATGTACATGCCCATCTCGAGCGCTCATTCATGAATCAATTTATGATGATTTTATGGAACGAGCGTTAGAGAGAGTAAAAAATATTAAAACAGGAAACCCATTAGATACTGATACAATGATGGGTGCACAAGCCTCATCCGAACAAATGGAAAAAATACTTTCTTACATTGAAATTGGTAAACAAGAAGGAGCAGAATGCCTCATCGGTGGAGAAAAAAACATTATTGAAGGATTCGAAAATGGATATTATATTAAGCCGACTGTATTTAAAGGTCATAATAAAATGAGAATCTTTCAAGAAGAAATTTTTGGACCGGTTGTATCTGTTACTACATTTAAAGATGAAAAGGAAGCATTAGAAATTGCCAATGATACATTATATGGCTTAGGTGCAGGAGTTTGGACACGAAATATTAATCTTGCCTATCGTTTTGGTAGAGGTATTCAAGCTGGTAGGGTATGGACGAATTGTTATCACTCGTATCCAGCCCATGCTGCATTTGGCGGTTATAAACTATCTGGATTTGGACGGGAAACACATAAAATGATGCTATCCCATTATCAACAAACAAAGAACTTATTGGTAAGTTACAGCCAAAAAGCCCAAGGATTTTTCTGAAAAATAAAAATAATATGTTAAAAAGGGACTGCTTTTAAATTTTATTCTTTTAAAGCAGTCCCTTTTTCTTTCAGTAAATAGCGAAGCTGGCGCACCGTAATGTTTAACCGTTCTGCCGCTTCTTTTTTATCTCCTAATGTTTCCTTCAACGTTTTCCAAACGAAAAATCGTCCGATCTGTGTTTCTAAATCTTTTACGGCATCTAAAACATGTTGAAGATCAAGCCGCTCATTGTTTTCTTTCCATAATGATAAAATATAGCTGGTCCAGTTTTGTAAGTAAGATTCTAAATCCATCTCGTTGTTATTTTTAATTTCACTTGATGGAATCGAAGATATATTCGTTTCCGTTCTTATTTTTTCTGGAAGATAATCAGGAGTGATGACCATCGTTTCGCCTTCCGCCAACGTCACCGCTCTTTTTACGATGTTAAAAAGCTCTCTCACATTTCCCGGCCATGGATATTGTTTCATTTGCAAAATGGCATCGTCGGAAAAAATAAGAGTAGAATTCAGCTTTTTTAAAAAGTGCTTGATCAAAATAGGTAAATCATCTATCCGTTCTCTTAAAGGAGGGATCGTTAATTTTACTACATCTAACCGGTATAATAAGTCTTCACGAAACGTTTTTTCTTTTACCGCCTGACTGAGATTGACATGAGAAGCGGCAATAATTCTAGCATTGGTTCTACGGACGGTTTCGCCACCGACGCGAATATACTCTCCTGTTTCCAACACACGTAATAATTTTACTTGTGTAGCTAAGGATGCTTCCCCTATTTCGTCCAAAAATAATGTTCCTCTGTTCGCGATCTCGAAAATTCCTTTCTTTTCTTTCAACGCTCCCGTAAACGCCCCTTTTTCATGGCCAAACAATTCGCTTTCAAGCAGCGTTTCCGACAGCGCTCCGCAGTTGATTCCAATAAAAGGCTGGTCATAACGCATGCTTGCTTGATGAATAAAATGCGCGAGCACTTCTTTTCCCGTTCCGGTCTCTCCTTCAATTAACACGTTTACATTTTTTTTCGCAATTTTATAAGCAAGCTTGATTAAATCGTTCATTTCTTTATTCGTTCCGATAACAAAACCGAGCGCTTCCGCCAACTCATACATATCCTGTTGAGACGAATGGATTTCACTATCGAGCAATTCTTCAATGATTTTTTCTAACTCATCAATATCGTCAAATGGCTTCTCAATATAATCACTTGCGCCATACTTAATTGCTTCTACCGCAGTCTTCACAGTGCTGTATCCCGTCATAATAATGACCTTGCACGATGGTTGAACGGCTTTTAACTGTTTTAACAGTTCCAACCCATTTGTGTCTGGCAGCTTTACATCAATTAAGGCAAGGTCAAATGAATATTGTTGAATTAATTTTAAAAAGTCTTTGCCGTTCCATCCTAACTTGACATGATATCCTTTTCCCTCTAACAAATGAAGAAAAAATGTACATACTTCTCGTTCATCGTCAATCACTAACACATTGGGCATTAATTGTTCACTCCCACGTTTATTGCTTTGCCGGCAGCTTTAACATAAATGTACTTCCTTTTCCAGGATGGCTTATCACCTCGATGGTCCCTCCGTGAGCTTGCGCGATTCCTAAGCTGACGGATAATCCAAGCCCCGTTCCTTTCCCGGGCCTTTTCGTCGTAAAGAAAGGATTAAAAATCTCTTGCAAGTATTGTTCTTCAATTCCTTTGCCGTTATCTTGAACCGATAAAAGCACCCACTTTTTGCCGTCTTCCGTAATCGATTTTGTTTCAATAGAAATGACTTTTTTTGGAATATCCATCTCTTCCAATGCGTCTTTTGCATTAATTAAAAGATTTAAAACAATTTGTCCGATTTGCTGAATATTTCCTTCAATCAATTCCAGTGAACGATCTAATTTTTTCTGAATGATGATATTTTGTTTCTTAATTTGATCGCCGATTAACCCTAGCACTTGTTCCACCGCTTCATTGACAGAGCAATCTTCAAACATATATTCATCTTGCCGGGAGAAAGTCAATAAATTTTGGATAATCGTTTTACATCTCTTTCCACATGAATAAATATCGGAAAGCAATTTGTAGGATCGATCATCCTTTGATGCCGTTCTTAACAGCAATTGGGCATTGCCTAAAATAGCCGTTAATGGGTTATTCAATTCATGGGCGATTCCCGCTGCCATCTCCCCGATTGCAGCTAACTTTCCTGATTGAACTAATTGCGCTTCAATTCGACGTTTTTCCGTAATGTCATTAATATAAATAATAATGGCATATATGTGTTGACTTTCATTGAATACTGGATAAGCACGCAATTCACATACTCGCTTTTGAAAATGAATCTCTTGATACACAGGCTTTTTTGTTTGAACCATTTCCAGAACGGGACTGTTATGGATGTCTAACGATAAAAGTTGATGAAAGTTTCGTTTCTCCCGTGGATATAAATGAAGTTGGAAAAAATCTTTCGCTGCGTCATTATATTTCAAAATATTTCCTTCTAAATCAACGACTAAAATCATCTCCGAAACCGCGCGAAATGTTTCCTCCCACTCTTTTTTGCTAGTGAGAACCTCGTTATAAAGACGAGCATTTTCGATGCACACGGCTAACTGGTCACAAAACTGTTGAAAGAAGGTCAAATCATCTTCGTCATATTCCATCATTTCTTTACTTCCTATACTGAACACACCGATGACTTTCCCTTTGTGAATAAGCGGGACTAACAATACACTGCGAATTCCTAAAGATTCATATACTTTATTTTCTATATAGTCTTCATAGTTTTCTTTATTGGAATCTACTTGATAAAAGATTTTTTCAAGTGATTCAACTGCTTTCCAATAAAGGGAATGCTCTTTTGACAACTCAAATCCAATCGGAAAATACAATGAGTGAGGAGGATAAACATTGGTTAAAATCAATTTTTCATTTTCATACATAGATAAACTAATTCTTTCGATTGGAAAAATCGTTTGCAGCTTATCAAAAACGTTTTTCAACATTTCATCGATGGACATATCGACATTAAAACTTTTTGTTACATCATTAATAATTTCCAACTGCATATTTTTCTTTTTGAGCTCAATCACCGTTTTCTTTAATTCGTTATAGTAACTTTTTTTCGAAGACTGAACGCCAGTTAATAAGTTAATCATTTGTTGTCGATCTTCTACTTTCATCTTTACCATGCCCTTCTAAATATTTCTTCAATATCTTCTACTGTGACATCTCGAGGATTGGTGATCATACAAGCATCATGGAAGGCGATGACACTCATATGCGGTATTTCGTCTTTTTCTAATCCTATATCGGATAATCGTTGCGGAGCGTCAATCTCCATTGATAATTGTTTTACATACTCAATCGCTTTTTTTCCCGCTTCCATGTATGACAATCCTCGAATATCAATACCAAGAAATGTCGCGATATCCGCAAATTTTTTCGGGGTGGCCAATAGATTATATTCCATCACATATGGAAGTAAAATAGAATTGATATCACCATGAAGAACTGGATACTTTCCTCCGACCGCATGCGACATCGCATGCACCGCGCCTAAAATGGCGTTAGAAAACGCAAGGCCAGCCTGCAAACTAGCCATTGCCATATGTGTCTTCGCTTCTTTGTTTATTTTTGAAGCAACAGATGGACGCAAATATTCTGATACTAAAGAAATAGCGTTTTTTGCTTGAACATCGGTTAATGGGGTTGCGGCTAAACTTACGTATGATTCAATACCATGCGTTAAAACATCTAAGCCGGTTGAAGCAGTTAAACGGGCGCTTTTTGTCGATAATGTTTCTGGATCAATAATTGCAATATCTGGAATAAGTGATTTGGAAATAATCGTCATCTTTTTTTGCCCTAACGTATCTACGATTACTGAAAATTGCGACACTTCAGAGCCTGATCCAGCCGTTGTAGGAATCATCACTTGTGGAGGCAATGGGTTTCTGATTTTGTCCACCCCTTCATAATCGTGAATCTTTCCTCCATTGGTGACCAAAATGGCAATGGCCTTCGCCACATCTAAAGGACTTCCTCCACCAATTCCTATGATCGCATCACATTCATTTTCTATATAAACTTTGCATCCTTTTTCCACTTCGATATCTTTTGGATTAATCGTTACATCGTGAAATATCGTGTATTTTAAATTCGCCTGTTTGCAACTTTTTACGGCAACATCTAACCATCCGGCTTCGATCACTCCTGGGTCACTGACAATTAAAACGTTAGTTGCTCCAAGTCGCAAGCAGCTTTCCCCTACTTGCTCAATAGCACCATTGCCAAAAATAACCTCGGGCATCACAAATTTATGAATATTCATATTCCCCCACCTAACCAAAAAATTGTCAAAGTCATCTAAAGGACATTTTATTCGACACCATTATGTATATTCCTACATTCAATTATATCAATTTAGGTGTATTCTCGACATATAATAAATTGGATACCTCTTTTCCATCGAATTTAGCCAAATTTTTCTTTTTTACTCAAAAACGTATAAAAAAGCATAACTAACCATCAAATTACAATATTTGATGAAGAAAAAGATCCATCTTCTTCTCAGAAGATGAATCCTTAATCTAAACGCACATAAATATCGTACGTCGGAATGGCTTTTGTGAGCAACTGATGAATCCGTTTCTGTTCTTTTTGCCGTTTTTCCTCTGACATCGAGGAAGGAACGTGAACAGTCACGTACATATTGTTTCCATTCATCCAAACAGACCCTAATTCATAATCGGTATATGTCTCGATGACTTGTACGGCTTTCCTAACATCGGCGCGATCATTTCCACTGTTGTCTGTGGTGTTGATGAAATTCGGATTTTGCCGTGTTTTTTCCGGGTCGTCAAAGTTGTTATATAAATAGCGGTCATAATCGCTTTTCGCTTTATCATCGGTCATTAGCTTCGTGCCATTTTTGTCTTCGCTTTGTTCGTGGTAAGAAGCATGATTTGGATTCATCGAACAAGCGGAAAGAACCATAGCAAAACCTAACAGCAGCAAGTTTCTCATCATTTGTCGCCTCCCTGCTGTTAGGTTTTCCCGCATTCATAAAAATATAGATGGCAGGATTCACCGGTTAACGGGCAAGGTGATTATTTGTTTGGCATTTTTTTGTTGGCTTATCAGGAACTTCGTGATGGTGGCGGCAGCGCGGCTCGTATGATTCGCTTGCCCCTACTAAAATAACGGGGTCATAGTAAGATGCAGGAACACCGTTAATGAGCCTCTGCGTCCGGCTTGCAGGGGAACCGCATACCGTGCAAACCGCTTGCAGTTTTGTGACTGATTCAGCAATCGCCATTAACGTTGGCACAGGTCCAAACGGTTCGCCGCGGAAGTCTTGATCCAACCCCGCAACGATCACTCGATAGCCGCGATCCGCTAACGTTTGAACGACTTCAATAATGTCATCGGGAAAAAATTGCACTTCGTCAATGGCAATGACGTCCGTTTTCTCGGAAATATGGTCAAAAATTTCTTTCGGCGAGGAAACAGGAATGGCGATCACCGAATTTCCATTATGCGACACAACTGCTTCTTTGCTATAACGATTATCAATGGTCGGTTTAAATACTTTCACTTCTTGTTTGGCAAATGTCGCGCGACGAACGCGGCGAATTAATTCTTCTGATTTTCCGGAAAACATGCTTCCGCAAATGACCTCAAGCCAGCCGGACTGCTTCATAATATACATGAAATGCCTCTCCCTTCGTTTTCGTCTGCCGGCGTATGTATGTTTTATTGTACCTTGTTTGCCCATAAAAAAACAGGCAAGAATCAGCCGCTTGCCTGTTTTTCATGGAATTCGTTAGGACGTGATAGACGCTTAAGCGCCCTCCGCTTTTCTTACTGTCTAGCTCCAGCGGCTAGCCTTCTTCTGCCAAATAACCTTCCCCCTTGGGGTGACAAGCACCCCTGCGGGTAAAGAACATTTGGCTTCGAAGGCTAATCGCGCCGCTTCCGCTTTTCTTATTGTCCAGCTCGGCTCGCAACCGCTCGGGGTCAAATAACCTTCTCCCTCAGGGTGCAAGCACCCCTACGGGCGAAGAACATTTGCCCTTCGCGGTTAAGCAGCTCGCCTTCGCTTTTCTTTATTGTCCAGCTCCGGGCGCTATCGGCTCGCGACGCTTCGGCCCCGCTGTGGCGGCGACAGCCTCCTCGCGGGTCCTCCAGCGCGTGTCGCCGATGAGCAAGCGCCCTCCGCTTTTCTTATTTCAAGCCGTATTTTTTGTTGAATTTATCAACACGTCCTGTAGCAGAAACAAATTTTTGACGTCCTGTAAAGAATGGATGACATTCGGAGCAAATTTCTACACGCAATTCATCTTTTACAGAACCGCTTTCAAATTCGTTTCCACATGCGCAACGTACGATTACTTTTTTGTACTCTGGATGAATTCCTGGTTTCATGATCTTCACTCCTTCCGCCCTGTATCATTTCGAAACAGAGTTTGTATATCATTATTTTTATCATATTTTGGCGTTTGTCAAAACACACATGGTAAAATTATAACAACTTTAATGTTCTTTTGCAACCAGTGATTTTTGCCGATTTCTTCCCTCGGTTCTATTAAATTCGCACGGCTCCATTACTTTTCCATTCTTCATCAAGCATCGCAAAAAATTCTTCGTTTGATTTTGTTTGACGGAGTTTGCTTAAGAACCGCTCAATAAAATCAGGGGAATCAGACATTGTTTTTCGAATCGCCCATAATTTTTCAAGATGCTCTTTCGGAATGAGCAACTCTTCTTTACGCGTACCTGAGCGACGAATATCGATGGCTGGGAAAATACGCCGCTCCGCCAGCGATCGGTCAAGATGGAGTTCCATATTTCCGGTGCCTTTAAATTCCTCGTATATAACATCATCCATACGCGAACCTGTATCAACAAGAGCAGTAGCTAAAATCGTTAGACTGCCGCCTTCTTCAATATTGCGGGCCGCTCCGAAAAACCGTTTCGGACGGTGGAACGCAGCCGGATCAATCCCCCCTGAAAGCGTGCGGCCGCTTGGCGGGATGACTAAGTTATAAGCGCGTGCTAAACGAGTGATGCTATCCATAAGAATAACGACATCTCGTTTATGTTCGACAAGACGCATCGCTCTTTCTAACACTAATTCCGCTACTTTAATATGATTTTCCGGCACTTCGTCAAACGTCGAGCTGACAACGTCACCATTGACCGACCGCTCGATGTCTGTTACTTCCTCTGGACGTTCGTCAATGAGGAGAACAATGAGTTCTACTTCTGGATGATTGGTCGTGATGCTGTTGGCGATTTCTTTTAATAACATCGTTTTTCCCGCTTTTGGAGGAGCTACAATCAATCCGCGCTGCCCGAATCCGACCGGGGCAATTAAGTCGATAATTCTCGTTGATAGCTTGTCCGGGGTTGTTTCTAATTTCATTTGTCGATTTGGGTATAAAGGTGTTAATGCCGGGAAGTGCACGCGTTCCTTTGCGACTTCTGGGTCTTCGCCATTGACTGCTTCGACATGAAGCAATCCGAAATAGCGTTCATTTTCTTTTGGAGGACGCACTTTTCCAGACACTTTATCCCCGTTTCGCAAATCAAATCGGCGAATTTGTGACGCGGAAATATAAATATCTTCGGAGCTTGGGGAATAGTTGATCGGACGTAAAAAGCCGAATCCTTCTGATTGAATGATTTCAAGCACGCCCTCCATAAAAAACAATCCATCTTGTTCCGCACGCGCTTTCAAAATGGCAAAAATAAGCTCTTTTTTTGTTAGCTTACTGTAATAAGAAATTTTATATTGGCGAGCAAGCTCATAGAGCTCTTTCAGTTTCATATTTTCTAATGTAGAAAGTGTTAACTCCATTTCGACACCACACTTTTGCAATTTTTCATGTTCTTCCATACTCACTCCAAACCTTCAATTTATTATGAATTTTAAAACGGATGGGATGAAAAGAAGGCGATGAAGGCTGAAAATGAAGTAGAAATGGCAGAGCTTATTTTATGCACACGCAGCATGACTATTTTACCCTTTTTATCGTTTTTTAATCAACAGTTTTTTATTTCGTGATATAAAATAAGCAAGGGCGACAGGTTGAACCTTTTTCGCCCCGCTGGCATTCGCTTTTACTTGATGACTAAATTTGGTTTTTTCTTCAAGCTGTGCCGCCCTTCAATAAAACGAACGGTTCCTGATTTCGCGCGCATCACAACGGAGTGAGTTTCGCCATATGCACCTTTAAATTGAACGCCTCGCAACAATTCCCCATCTGTTACGCCAGTTGCGGCAAAAATAGCGTCGTCGCCTTTCACCAAATCTTCCATGCGAAGCACTTTCGTTACATCAATCCCCATTTTTTTGCATCGTTCTACTTCCTGTTCATTTTGCGGCAATAATTTTCCTTGAATTTCTCCTCCCAAACATTTCAGCGCTACCGCAGCCAATACTCCTTCCGGCGCCCCGCCAGAACCGAACAAAATATCTACACCTGTATGGTCAAATGCGGTATTAATCGCAGCGGCAACATCGCCGTCATTGATCAGCTTAATGCGCGCTCCCGCTTCTCTTAGCTCAGCGATGAGCCGTTCATGGCGCGGTCTGTTTAATACGACGGCAACGACATCTTCAATATCTTTGTTTTTCGCTTTTGCAACCGCTTTTAAATTATCAATCACCGGTGCTTCAATATCAATCATTCCGACCGCTTCAGGACCGACGGCGATTTTATCCATGTACATGTCAGGAGCGTGAAGCAAATTGCCATGGTCCGCCACCGCAACGACCGCTAATGCGTTCCAACCGCCGGAAGCAACGATATTTGTTCCTTCTAGCGGATCTACTGCAACATCCACACGAGGTCCATAGCCGTTGCCGAGCTTTTCTCCGATATATAACATCGGTGCTTCGTCCATTTCTCCTTCACCGATGACGACCGTTCCCTTCATCGGAACGGTATCAAATACATTGCGCATGGCCGTTGTTGCTGCTTCGTCTGCCTCGTTCTTTTTGCCTCGCCCCATCCATCTGGCGGCGGCGAGAGCAGCTGCTTCCGTGACACGAACAAGTTCCATTGTTAAACTTCTTTCCATCGGAACTTCCCCCTTCCCCTTTGTCGCTTACGCATTTTTGACTTGTTCAATCTCTTCATCCGTCATTTTTTCTCGCCAAATCGTTGCGCCTATGTTGGTTAACTTTTCGACAAGATTGCTATATCCGCGGTCAATATGTTCTACTCCCGCAATTTCCGTAAGCCCTTCTGCCATTAAACCTGCAACCACAAGCGCCGCGCCTGCGCGTAAATCACTCGCTTTCACTTTTGCGCCTTGCAGCCGAACCGGACCGGTAATAATGGCGGAACAGCCTTCCACCTTTATGTTCGCATTCATTCTACGGAGCTCATCGACATGCTTAAAGCGGGCTCTATAAATCGTATCAGTCACAATGCTTGTCCCTTGCGCTTTTGTTAAAAGCGCTGTAAACGGTTGCTGTAAATCGGTTGGAAAACCAGGATAAACAAGCGTTTTCACATCTACTGCTTTTAAAGCTGGTACACTAGAAACAAGGATTTGATCGTCGCTCGTTTCCACATGCACGCCCATTTCGCGTAATTTTGCGGTCAATGATTCAACGTGCTGAGGAATAACGTTATCGACGATTACTTCCTTCCCCATCGCTGCCGCAGCAATCATATATGTACCAGCCTCAATGCGGTCCGGAATAATCGAATGACGACATCCTGATAATTTCTCAACACCGTCGATGCGAATGACATCGGTTCCGGCGCCTTTAATTTTTGCTCCCATGTTGGAAAGCAATGTCGCCACATCAATAATTTCCGGCTCTTTTGCAGCGTTTTCAATAATCGTCCGGCCTTTGGCGCGCACCGCGGCCAACATGATGTTAATCGTTGCCCCTACGCTTACCACATCTAAAAAAATACGGGCACCTCGCAATTCCTCCGCGCGCAAATAAATCGCACCTTGCTCGTTCGTTACTTTCGCTCCTAGCGCCTCAAAGCCTTTAATATGCTGGTCAATCGGGCGCGGACCTAGATGGCAGCCTCCTGGCAGCCCGACAACCGCTTTTTTAAAACGACCAAGCATTGCTCCCATTAAATAATACGAAGCACGCAATTTTTTTACTTTTCCATTCGGCAGCGGCATCGGTACCATATTGGTCGGATCGATGACCGCTTTTTTGCCATCGAAATGGAACGTTCCGCCAATCTCTTTAATTAAGTCGCCTAAAATTCGCACATCAGAAATGTCCGGCAATCCTTCGATTGTAACCGGTGAATCAGCGAGAATCGTAGCAGGGATGAGGGCAACGGCGCTATTTTTTGCGCCGCTTACCTTGATCGTTCCCTGCAGCGGATCACCGCCGATAATTTTGATTTTTTCCATTATAGTCTCCCTTCTTTTTTAACGAGAAGTTGACTTCTATTTTTGCCGATTCCAATCTGCTAAAAACTTTTCAATTCCTTGATCCGTCAACGGATGGTTAAACAATTGCATTAATACTTTGTACGGAACAGTAGCGATATGCGCTCCTCTTAGTGCAGCTTCCGTTACATGAAGCGGATGACGAATGGAGGCAGCGATAATTTCTGTATCGATTCCGTGGATATTAAAAATGTCGGCGATGGTGGAAATGAGTTCAAAACCGTTATGACCGATATCGTCTAGACGACCAAGAAATGGAGACACGTATGTTGCTCCGGCACGTGCTGCTAATAGTGCTTGGTTTGCTGTAAAAATTAATGTAACGTTCGTTTTAATCCCTTTTTCGCTAAATACCTTTACCGCTTTAAGCCCTTCTTTTGTCATCGGCACTTTAATCGTAATGTTCGGGGCAATTTTTGCTAGTTCTTCGCCTTCTTCGATCATTCCTTCTGCATCCGTGGAAATCACTTCCGCGCTAACCGACCCAGAAACAATGGACGTAATTTCGCGAAGACGATCATGGAATGGGACATTTTCTTTCGCAACAAGACTAGGGTTTGTCGTCACACCGGCTAAAATCCCAAGCTCATTCGCTTTTTTAATTTCTTCTAAATTTGCCGTATCGATGAAAAATTTCATGGCGATATCCTCCCTTATCATTGATGGGGCAAGAAAAGGAAACCGCGATAACGTCACAACGTTCGTTGTTCCGTTAAGCGGTTTTTCCTTTTTACCAATGAAAATGTTATTGGACTGCTTTTCCGGAAGAACCAAACTCGCGGATTTTCCCGATTACTGTCGCTTTAATCGCATCGCGGCCAGGACCGATAATTTTGCGAGGGTCATATACTTTTTCGTCTTTCGCTAACAATTCGCGGACGACTTTTGTAAAGGCCATTTGGTTTTCTGTATTGACGTTAATTTTGGATGTACCGAGAGAAATGGCACGTTGAATTTGTTCTGTTGGGATGCCTGTACCACCGTGAAGCACGAGCGGAATGCCAGTTAGATCACGAATTTGTTCCATTTCCGCAAAGCCTAATTTTGGCTCCCCTTTGTACGGACCGTGCACAGAACCTAATGCAGGAGCCAAGCAGTCAATTCCCGTCCGTTTGACTAATTCTTCACATTCTTTCGGATCCGCATAAATAATGTCTTTCCCAATAACATCATCTTCTTGGCCGCCGACCGTACCTAATTCTGCTTCTACCGATACACCGCGTGCATGAGCATATTCCACCACTTGAGAGGTGATTTTGACGTTTTCTTCAAATGGATGATGGGAGGCGTCAATCATGACAGAAGTAAAACCGGCATCGATTGCTTCTTTACATTTTTCGAAGCTAGAACCATGGTCAAGATGAATCGCTACCGGAACGGTAATATTCATATCTTCCATTAATCCTTTAACCATATTTACTACCGTTTTAAAACCGCTCATATAACGCGCCGCGCCTTCAGACACTCCGAGAATCACCGGTGACTTTTCTTCTTCTGCCGCGGCTAAAATCGCCTGCGTCCATTCTAAGTTATTAATGTTGAATTGACCGACAGCGTATTTCTCTTTCAACGCTTTATTAAGCATTTCTTTCATGGATACTAAAGGCATAGTAAAATCCTCCTTATGCTTTAACGTCTTCGCCTTTCTTCAATATAGCTATGCGTCATTCCAACGGGGGATATGTATGAAAGGCGTCAATAGTCTTACGTTAATAAGCATACCAACTTATAAACAAAACAGCAACATTGTAACTTAGAGCAAACTATGACAACTTTCTTACGAAACTAAATGCTTTTTTACTGCCTCGCGCAAATCATCGATATCAAACGGTTTCGCAAAATGCATAATCGCGCCTAATTCTTTTGTTTCCTGAATCATGTCGAGCTCTCCGTAAGCAGTCATAATAATCACTTTAATATCTGGATCAATTTCTTTTAATCGCTTTAATATTTCAATTCCATCCATTCCAGGAATTTTCATATCTAATAACACTAAATCGGGTTGATGTTTGCGGACAATTTCCAGTGCTTGTATGCCATTAGCGGCTTGATATGTCGTATATCCTTCTCTTTGAAACACTTCATTTAACAAAATGCGAATCCCGTATTGATCATCAACAATTAAAATTTTACTTCCCATCGCTATTATGCACCTCAATTCTTTGTTTTTCTTCCATGTTATTAGTTTCGCATCGTTCAGTTATTTTCCTGCCAAATTTTTTGCATTTGGATAAATTCCAATTAGCAAATCATTTTATTATATAATAGCAACGAAAGGAGGACGAACAGTGAAAATTTTTACGACTCAAATGATCGGTTATTTGAAAAAAATTGCCGAAGAAGAAGAAATGGCATTCGAGGATGGAGCGCGTCTGCTCGCACAGGCGATCATCGGAGACGGGCGCATTTTGCTTCACGGATTTCACGAAATGGAAGCCGTTGTCATCGAGGCTCTCTGCGGACAAGATAAACTTCCAAAAGCGGTACGCTTAATGGAAAATGGCCATCTTCGCAATGATATCGATGAAACGGATCGCGTTTTATTGATTGCGCGATTTTCCAATGATAAAGACGCCATCAGTCTTGCCGAACGATTAAAAGAACAAGGTCTTGAAATTGCCGCCATTTCCGCTGTGGTCAAAGACGAGCAACCGTCACTAGTTGACATTGTCGATGTCCATATCGATAGCAAATTGCTAAAGCCGATCGTTCCGAAAGACGACGGCAGCCGCATTGGCTTCCCGACGGTCATTACAGCCTCGTTTGCATACTATTGTCTGTTGCTTACCATTTATGACATTTTAGAAGAATACGAGTAAATAATAAAGGACTATCTAACCTATGCGGAAGATAGTCCTTTTTTGTGCAACCACAGTTATTGTTTTAATGATGCTTTAATAAAATCACGGAACAATGGCTGCGGTCTTGTCGGCCGTGATGTAAATTCCGGATGGAATTGGGCAGCGACGAACCAAGGATGATCTTTTAGCTCAATAATTTCGACGAGACGGCCGTCCGGACTTGTACCGGAAAAGACGAATCCGTACTGTTCCATTATTTGACGATATTGATTGTTGAACTCATAACGATGGCGATGGCGTTCATAAATAACTTCATCTTGATATGCTTCGTAGGCAAGCGTTCCTTCTGACAATTTGCAAGGATAAAGACCTAGTCGAAGCGTTCCGCCTAAATCTTCTATATCCTTTTGTTCCGGCAATAAATCGATAATTGGATGAGGTGTATTCGGGTCAAATTCAGCGGAATGAGCTTCTTTCAGCCCCACTACATTGCGGGCAAACTCAATCGAAGCAAGCTGCATTCCGAGACAAATTCCGAGGAATGGAACTTTCTGCTCGCGCGCGTAACGAATCGCTTCAATTTTCCCTTCAATGCCGCGGTCGCCAAATCCGCCTGGCACGAGAATGCCGTCCGCATCGCTCAATAAGTCGGCTGCGTTTTCCTTATTTACATGCTCGGAGTTAATCCATTTAATATCAATATCGGTGTCAAACGCATATCCGGCATGACGCAACGCTTCTACTACAGAAATGTACGCATCTTGCAATTCCACGTATTTTCCGACAAGCGCGATTTTCGTTGTCCGTGACAAATTGCGCACTTTTTCGACAAGCGCCTTCCATTCCGTCATGTCTGCTTCTTTACAGTCTAACTTCAAATGTTCACAAACGATTTGGTCTAATTTTTGCTCTTGTAGCATAAGCGGAACGGCGTATAAAGTATCCGCATCGCGCGCTTCAATGACCGCTTTCGGATCAATATCACAAAATAGTGCAATTTTCTCTTTCATATCTTGAGAAATTGGCATCTCGGTGCGAACGACGATGATGTTTGGTTGAATGCCAAGGCTCCGTAGTTCTTTTACGCTATGTTGGGTTGGTTTTGTTTTCATTTCGCCAGCCGCTTTAATATATGGAACAAGCGTACAATGAATGTACATTACATTGTCGCGGCCAACGTCGCTTTTGATTTGGCGAATCGCTTCTAAAAATGGCAACGACTCAATATCGCCGACCGTTCCGCCAATTTCCGTAATGACAACATCCGCATTGGTTTCTTGACCGGCCCGAAATACTCGTTCTTTAATTTCGTTCGTAATGTGCGGAATAACTTGCACCGTTCCTCCTAAATAATCCCCACGGCGCTCTTTTTTGATCACAGCGGAATAAATTTTTCCCGTTGTTACGTTGCTATATTTATTTAAGTTAATATCAATAAAGCGCTCGTAGTGTCCTAAATCGAGGTCCGTTTCTGCGCCATCGTCGGTAACGAACACTTCTCCATGTTGATACGGACTCATCGTTCCCGGGTCTACATTGATATATGGGTCAAACTTTTGAATCGTTACGTTCAAGCCGCGATTTTTTAATAACCGGCCTAACGACGCCGCCGTAATCCCTTTTCCTAACGATGATACGACACCGCCGGTAACAAAAATATATTTTGTCATATTGCGTTCCCCCCTGCCGAAATATATATAACAGTTTAAGTGTGTGCCAAATACAAAAATAAAAAACGCTCCGCTTACGTATATGTAAGGGAGCGATATATTTGTACTGTCTGTTTTTAAGAGCCCAGATAAGATTTTACATAGTTCCATGGATAAAGTCAAGAGAATATTACTCGTCTTCTTCCGGGACGTCTATATCTAAATCTTCGTCCAGTTCGTCATCCCCTAAGTCAAATTCATCGTCATCAAGAAGTTCGTCATCAAACGCCTCGTCGTCGTCGAGATCAAATTCGTCATCATCGAGAAGCTCGTCTTCACCAAGATCAAGCTCGTCTTCATCATATTCGTCAAGATCATCATAATCGATATCTTCATCATCGATAATATCATCGTAATCCTCATAATCATCAAGGGCTTTTTTCTTCTTCTTCGGCTTGGCGATCATTACCGTTTCATCTTCTGTTTGATCAAACGGATACCAAACGCGCAGACCCCAGACATTTTCTCCAACACAAATAAAACGACCGTCAATATTTAAATCTGTATAATATTGAGCAAGCCGCTGTTTTACTTCTTGCTCCGATAAACCAATTAGCGCAGCAACTTCATTCACAAGCTGTTGGAACGATAACGCTTCCCTTTTTTCAGATAAAACGAGACTAGCGAGTTCCACAAACGACATTTCTCGCAATTCCTCTTGAGAGTATTGCTGCAAACTCAAATTCGGCACTCCCTTTCCTATGTAAACTGACGATGAATGCGATTCGAATACATACCATTCATTATAAACAAATTCTCGTTGTTTATGCTAGATGTTTACTGAAAAAAATGCGAATTTCCTCATAAAATTGTTTTGACGATCGTAGAAAGCTTGTTTTGCATCGAAATTGTAGATCATAACCCATATTTTTTATGCCATGAAAAAAGGAAATCGGCAAGCGATTTCCTTTTTTCAACGTTACATATTGCGGCGATATTGACCGCCAACTTCATAGAGAGCGCGCGTAATTTGTCCAAGGCTTGCGACCTTTACGGTTTCCATTAGCTCTTCGAAAATATTGCCGCCGCTAATCGCGACTTGTTTGAGACGCTCTAGCGCTGCATCTACTTTATCTTTATTTCTCTCTTGGAATTCACGCAAGTTCTTAATTTGCAATTCTTTTTCTTCATATGTCGCGCGCGCTAGCTGTATATTGTTCAGCTCTTCTTCAGACGGCGGGTTCGGGTTGAGATATGTGTTTACTCCAATAATCGGAAGCTCGCCGCTATGTTTTTTCATTTCATAATACATCGATTCGTCTTGAATTTTTCCGCGCTGATATTGCATTTCCATCGCGCCTAACACGCCGCCGCGGTCGTTGAGGCGCTCAAACTCTTTTAACACTGCTTCTTCGACTAAATCGGTAAGTTCTTCAATAATGAAAGAGCCTTGAAGCGGGTTTTCGTTTTTCGCGAGACCAAATTCTTTCGTAATGATCAGCTGAATCGCCATTGCTCGGCGGACCGACTCTTCGGTCGGTGTTGTGATCGCTTCATCATAGGCATTGGTGTGCAGCGAGTTGCAGTTATCATAAATCGCTATTAACGCTTGCAATGTCGTGCGGATATCATTAAAATCAATCTCTTGCGCATGAAGCGACCGGCCTGATGTTTGAATATGATATTTCAGCTTTTGACTGCGTTCGTTTGCTCCATATTTTTCCCGCATGGCGATCGCCCAAATGCGGCGCGCCACCCGGCCGATAACCGAATATTCCGGATCTAAGCCGTTGCTGAAGAAGAACGAAAGGTTTGGCGCGAAATCATCAATTTTCATGCCGCGGCTTAAATAATATTCGACGTACGTAAAGCCGTTGGCAAGCGTAAATGCAAGCTGTGTAATCGGATTTGCTCCTGCTTCGGCGATATGATATCCCGATATCGAAACAGAGTAATAGTTGCGAACTTTATTTTTAATAAAGTATTCTTGAATGTCGCCCATCATTCTTAAGGCGAAATCGGTGGAGAAAATACACGTATTTTGTCCTTGGTCTTCTTTTAAAATATCAGCTTGCACCGTACCGCGCACCGTTTGCAGCGTATATGCTTTTACTTCTTCGTACTCTTCTTTCGTAAGCGGGCGGCCTAGCTCTTTTTCCCGCTTTTCGACTTGCTGGTCAATTGCCGTATTCATAAACATCGCTAAAATAATCGGTGCTGGACCGTTGATTGTCATCGATACGGACGTTAGCGGGTCGCATAAGTCAAAGCCTTTATATAATTTTTTCATGTCATCGAGCGTACAGACGCTGACGCCGCTTTCCCCAATTTTCCCGAAAATGTCTGGCCGGTAATCTGGGTCTTCACCGTAAAGCGTTACCGAGTCAAACGCGGTGCTTAGGCGCTTCGCTTTATCTTCTTTACATAAATAATGGAAGCGACGGTTCGTCCGTTCTGGCGTTCCTTCCCCGGCAAACTGCCGTTTCGGATCTTCTCCCTGCCGTTTAAATGGAAAGACGCCTGCTGTATATGGGAACGAACCCGGAACGTTTTCTTTATACACCCAGCGCAAAATTTCGCCATAGTCTTTGAATTTCGGCAGCGCCACTTTTGGAATATCTAATCCTGATAAACTTTTGGTCGTTAAGTCCGTTACGATTTCTTTATCGCGAACTTTAGTCACGAATTGTTTTGCGGAGTATTTTGCCTTCAAGTCTTCCCATGAATCAAGAATTCGTTTTGATTCCGGCGTTAGTTCGTTTTCGTAATGTTGTTTGAGCGTCTCTAAAGACGCGATGACGTCTTCGCTTTCACCGCGCTCTTTTGCCGCTTCAATCGCTCCTTCGATTTGGAATAAGCGGCGCGCGATTTCTACTTGCCGTTCGACGCGTTTATGATAGTTGCGAACGGTTTCGGTAATTTCGCGCAAATAGTAGCGGCGTTCGCTCGGAATAATGACGTTATGTTTTTCGACATTCGATACGGTTTTTAAGCTTGTTTTCCAATTGGTTCCTGCTTTTTGATTAATGAGGTCAACAAGCGCCACAAATAGCGTATTCGTTCCCGGGTCGTTAAATTGACTCGCAATCGTGCCATATACCGGCATTTCGGAAAGGTCTTTATCAAATAATTGATGGCTGCGCTGATATTGTTTTTGCACTTGACGCTTCGCATCTTCGGAACCTTTTCGTTCAAATTTGTTAATGACGATTAAATCCGCATAATCAATCATATCGATTTTTTCAAGCTGTGTTGGCGCTCCGAATTCACTTGTCATCACATACATCGAAATATCACATACTTCGGTAATCGCCGCGTCACCTTGGCCGATCCCGCTCGTTTCGACGATAATTAAATCAAACCCTGCCGCTTTGACGACCGAGATGGCATCTTTAATCGCAAGCGACAATTCGGAACGGGAATTTCGCGTCGCTAAACTGCGCATATACACGCGCGGTGTGTTGATCGAATTCATGCGAATGCGGTCACCTAAAAGCGCGCCGCCTGTTTTTTGTTTCGTCGGGTCAATCGATAAAATCGCGATTTTAATATCTGGTATTTCGTTTAAGAAACGGCGGACAAGCTCATCGGTAAGCGAACTCTTTCCCGATCCGCCTGTACCGGTAATTCCGATAACTGGCACCGGTTTCGTCAGCTCTTTTACTTTTTCCATCACTGTTTCCATCGCCGCAGCTGCTTCATTCGTCACATCAACACGGTTTTCACATAGCGTGATCAAACGAGCGATCGCCTGAACGTCCCCTTTTGGCAGCCGCTCTAATTCATCGGTAATTTCTGTTACAGTCGGAAAATCACATTCTTCGAGCATGAGGTTAATCATGCCTTGCAATCCGAGCTTGCGGCCATCTTCCGGCGAAAAGATACGCGCAATTCCGTATTCGTGCAACTCTTTTATTTCCCTTGGAATAATGACGCCGCCGCCACCGCCGTAAATGCGGATGTGGGAAGCGCCACGTTCTTGAAGCAGGTCATACATATATTTGAAAAATTCCATATGTCCGCCTTGATAGGAAGATACCGCAATTCCTTGCACATCTTCTTGAATAGCGGCGTTCACAATTTCATTAGCGGAACGGTTATGTCCTAAATGAATCACTTCCGCGCCACTTGCTTGTAAAATGCGGCGCATGATGTTAATCGATGCGTCATGTCCGTCAAATAAGCTAGAAGCTGTCACAAAACGAACATGATGCTTTGGACGGTAAATATGTGCCATCCTTTCTCCCCCTTTGTCATGATGACCGTTTCTCCATAATTCCCTTTAGCAATAATTCCGTTTGCAATGCAATGTATTCATCGAGCGTATACATTTTTTGCAGCGCCCATCGGCGGAACGCCCACATTTGCCCTAGAACAAAGATGTTATGGGCGAACAATTTAATTTCTTGTTCTGTTAACTGAAATACCCCATTGTCGACACACGTCTGCAAAATTTTTTCAAACATCGCGACCATTTGTATTTCCTTATTGAGCACATATGGCAGCGATTCTTTACTAAGCGATTTTGCTTCTTGATACATTACAAGCACTTCGTCTTGCAAATCATCGATGACTTTAAAATAACGGGCAATTGCTAATTTAAAGCTTTCCAATGTCCCGTGATGGGTGTCGATATCTTTTTCCATCCGTTCGCGCACTTCGTCATATATACGGTCACAGACAAGGTATAAAACATCTTCTTTTTGGCGAATGTATTCATAAAGCGTTCCAATGCTAAACCCCGAGGCTTTCGCGATCTCTCTCGTTGTCGTGCGGTGAAATCCTTTTTGTTTAAACAAGGCAATGGCCCCTTTAATCATTTGATTACGGCGTTTTTTCACCAGTTTTTCATCTTTTACGGACGCTATCACTTCCCGTTTTTTCATATGCATCACCTGTATGCCGCGGAATGCTTATCTTGTAAGCATCCGCGAAATAACGAGACGTTGAATTTCTTGCGTTCCTTCATAAATTTGTGTAATTTTTGCGTCGCGCATAAACCGTTCGACTGGATAATCTTTCGTATAGCCGTAGCCTCCGAAAATTTGCACGGCATCGACCGTTACTTTCATCGCTGTATCGCCGGCAAACAATTTCGCCATCGCCGATGCTTTGCCGTACGGAAGACCGTTTGTTTCGAGCCATGCCGCTTGATACGTAAGCAGGCGCGCCGCTTCGATGGCGGTCGCCATATCAGCAAGTTTAAAAGCAACTCCTTGCTGTTCAGCGATCGGTTTGCCAAATTGCACCCGTTGTTTTGCATATTCAATCGCTGCGTCTAAGGCTCCTTGCGCGATACCGACCGCTTGTGCAGCGATTCCATTTCGGCCGCCGTCAAGCGTCATCATCGCGATTTTAAATCCTTCCCCTTCTTGCCCGAGAAGGTTTTCTTTCGGAATGCGGCAATCTTCAAAAATAAGCTCGGTTGTCGGCGATGAACGAATGCCGAGTTTTTTCTCTTTTTTCCCGATCGAAAAGCCTGGTGTGCCTTTTTCAACGATAAAGGCGCTGATTCCTTTATGGCGCTTTTCTGGATCGGTTACGGCGAACACCACGTAAATTTCCGCTTCGCCGCCGTTGGTGATCCATACTTTCGAGCCGTTTAGCACGTAATAGTCGCCATCTCTTACAGCTCTCGTTTTCATGGAGGCGACGTCCGAACCGGCACCTGGTTCCGAAAGGCCATATGCGCCAAGTTTTTCACCTGTCGCAAGCGCGCGCAAATATTTTTGCTTTTGCTCTTCTGTGCCGAATTTGTAAATCGGCCAGCTTGCGAGTGAAATGTGCGCAGACAACGTTACCCCGGTAGACGCGCATACTCTCGATAGCTCCTCTACTGCGATGACATACGCTAAATAATCGCTGCCGATACCGCCGTACTCTTCCGGCCATGGAATTCCGGTAAGGCCTAATTCAGCCATTTTATTAAAAATTTCGCGGTCAAATCGTTCTTCTTCATCCCGTTCGGCTGCAGTCGGTGCTACTTCTTTTTCAGCAAATTCGCGCACCATTTTTCGTATCATTTCATGCTCTTCACTTAACTGAAAGTTCATAATCCCGATCCCCCATTTATTATTGATATAAATATTTGCTAATGACTAGACGTTGAATTTCGCTTGTTCCTTCGTAAATTTCACAAATTTTTGCATCGCGGAACAACCGCTCGACCGGATAATCTTTCGTATAGCCATTGCCACCGAAAATTTGCACCGCTTCAATGGCGTTTTCCATCGCCGTTCTGGAGGCAAACAATTTCGCCATCGATGCTTCTTTTCCGCATGGGAGGCCTTGCGCGCGCAAAAACGCGGCATGATAGACAAGCAGTTTCGCCGCTTCGACCGCTGTCGCCATATCGGCAAGCTTAAAAGCAACACCTTGCTGTTCGGCGATTGGTTTGCCAAACTGGATGCGTTCTTTCGCATAAGCGGTCGCATGTTCGAGCGCCGCTTCGGCAATGCCTAGCGATTGCGCGGCGATGCCAATGCGTCCGACATCGAGGTTGGCCATTGCGATTTTAAAGCCTTGCCCTTCTTCGCCAAGCAAGTTTTCTGCCGGCACTTTCGCGTCTTCCAGCGTAATTTGCACCGTCCGTGAACCATGAAGCCCCATTTTTTTCTCGTCTTTGCCGATGATAAATCCCGGCGTATCTTTTTCGACGATAAAGGCGGAAATGCCGCGGCTTCCTTTTTCATTCGGATCGGTGCGGGCAAATACGATATACGTATCCGCCTCCCCGCCGTTGGTGATAAAAATTTTCGAGCCGTTTAAAATGTAGTAGTCTCCTTGGCGGACCGCTTTCGTTTTTAAACTTTTCGCATCCGATCCGGCGCCCGGTTCAGTAAGGCAAAAAGCGCCTAAATATTCGCCGCTGGCTAATTTTGGAACGTATTTTTTCTTCTGCTCTTCCGTTCCAAAGTATAAAATCGGATTGGTGCCGACCGACGTATGCACCGATAAAATGACACCAACTGTAGCGCTAACTTTCGAAATTTCATGGATGGCGATAATGTAGGAAATAAAGTCCATTCCCGCACCGCCGTACTCTTCAGGAACGGTAATTCCCATCAAACCGAGTTCGGCCATTTTGTTTAAAATCGGGCGCGGAAATTCGCCTTGTTCCATACGTTCAACAAATGGAGCGATTTCCGTTTGCGCAAATTCTTGCACCATCTTCCGCATCATTTCTTGCTCTTCTGTAAAGTGTAAATTCATGTATGCCACCTTCTTTGCTGATTAATCGTACGTGTAAAAACCTCTGCCTGTTTTGCGGCCAAGCCAGCCGGCTTTCACATATTTGCGCAATAACGGGCATGGGCGGTATTTATCATCGCCAAATCCTTCATGAAGTGTTTCCATAATGTATAAGCACGTGTCCAGCCCGATAAAATCCGCTAATGTCAACGGTCCCATCGGATGGTTCATGCCAAGCTTCATTACTTCATCAATCGCTTCTTTTGTCGCGACCCCTTCATATAACGCGTAAATCGCTTCGTTAATCATCGGCATGAGCACGCGGTTCGAGATAAAGCCTGGGAAGTCATTGACTTCCACCGGAACTTTGTTCAGCTTGCGCGTAATCGCTTCAATCGTTTCATATACTTCATCGGCGGTAGCCAATCCGCGGATAATTTCTACAAGTTTCATTACAGGAACCGGATTCATAAAGTGCATGCCAATCACTTTTTCCGGCCGCTTCGTCGCCGATGCGATTTCCGTAATTGGCAGCGAAGACGTGTTTGTCGCCAAAATCGTGTGCGGCGGAGCAATTTCATCAAGCTGGGCAAACAACTTTGTTTTAACATCCATGTTTTCGACGACCGCTTCAATGACTAAATCGGCTTTCGCGGCGTTTTGCAAATCGGTTGAAGGAGTAAGCCGCGACAATGTCGCCTCTTTTTCCTCTTCTGTCAATTTTCCTTTTTCGACTTGGCGTGACAGCAATTTTTCGATATTCGCCAATCCTTTGTCGAGCTGTTGTTGGCTAATATCATGCAAGAAAACGTCGTATCCTGCCATCGCGCACACTTGCGCAATGCCAGATCCCATTTGTCCTGCACCGATAACCATAATCGTTTTGACGTCCATTGTTCCACATCCCCTATCCTTAGTCATTTCTAAGTGAAGTACAGTTTGTCTGATGGAATATCGAGACCATTGCTTTTTCTTATTGTCTAGCTCCAGAGGCTAGCTCCCTTGTGCGAAATAACCTTCGCTTGAAGTGCAAGCACTTCCGCGCGCAAAGAACATTTCGCTTCGAGGGAGCCAGGATGGCGACATTTCGCCGTTGCCCGCAGGATGCGGACCGCCTTTAGGCGAAATTGCGCTGCCTCCGCTTTTCTCTCTGTCTAGCTTCGGCGGCAACACATTGAGTTAACTTCCCTGAACAACCCACGCAAGACCAAACTTTGTTTGGTCTGAGCCTCCTCGCGGTCCCTCCAGCGTGTGTCGCGGAGACAGGACGGCGACATTTCGCCGTTGCCCACAGGACGTGGGCGGCCTTTAGGCGAAATAGGAGCGCCTGCCGCTTTTCTATACTTGTACCATAATGGCATCGCCTTGACCGCCGCCGCTGCAAATCGCCGCGATTCCGATGCCGCCGCCACGGCGTTTTAATTCGTGAATCAATGTAATGATAATGCGCGCACCGCTTGCGCCGATCGGATGGCCTAATGCGACCGCACCGCCATTGACGTTCACTTTTTCTGGATCGATGCCAGCGATTTTGATGCTAGCCAATGCAACTGCGGCAAACGCTTCGTTAATTTCGAATAAATCGATGTCATTGACCGTTTTCCCTGTTTTGCGAAGCAATTCGTTAATCACAAGCCCTGGCGTTTTCGGAAAGTCTTTTGCTTCCACTGCAATCGATGTGTGTGCCAAAATCGTTGCGAGCGGTTTTCTTCCTTCCCGCGCCGCTCTTTCCTCGCTCATTAACACGAGCGCCGCAGCACCATCATTGACCCCAGGTGCATTCCCCGCTGTTACCGTCCCTTCTGAGTCAAATACAGGCGGAAGCTTCGCCAGCTTTTCGAGAGATGTATCTTTTCTTGGTGCTTCGTCATGCTCCACCAATAGCGGCGCTCCTTTACGTTGCGGAACTTCCACTGGTACGATTTCTTCCGCTAATAATCCGGCTTCCATCGCGGCGATCGCCCGCTGATGGCTGCGGTATGCCCACTCATCTTGTTCTTTGCGGGAAATTTCTAATTCTTTCGCCGTTTCACCACCGTACACACCCATATGCACACCGGTGAAACTGCATGTCAGCCCGTCATACACCATTAAATCTTTTACGGTAGAATCGCCCATTCGTAATCCCCAACGAGCATTTGGCAAAATATATGGCGCGTTGCTCATCGATTCCATTCCGCCTGCGACGATGACTTCCGCATCTCCTAGGCGGATAATTTGATCACCAAGAGTAACGCTCCGCATTCCTGAAGCGCATACTTTATTAATCGTTTCCGTCCGCACCTCCCATGGAATGCCGGCATAACGCATCGCTTGACGGGATGGAAGCTGTCCTTGTCCACCTTGCAGCACCGTTCCTAAAATCACCTGATCGACCTGCTCACCGCTAATGTTAGCTCGACGAAGCGCCTCTTTGATCGCAATGCCGCCAAGCTCAGGTGCCGTAAGCGGCTGCAGTGCTCCACCGAATTTTCCAAACGGTGTGCGAACCCCACTTAAAATAACCGTTTTTCCCATAAAACCTCTCCCCTTTGTTTATATGTCTTGACCACCAGTTCAAGAAAGCGATTACAACAATGCAGACTGAACGCTCGCTCGATGTTGATGGTCAAAAGAAGGTGTACATTGGAGCGCACACCCTCTCTATCTATTATACTAATATTTTAAAAAATGAGAATTATATATTCAATTATTTTTTATGAAGCAGCTTCCTTTTCTTCGCCAAATACGGATTTAGCAAGCAGTTCTGCGACATCGTAAGTAGTGACGCGATCTTCGACTTCTTTTGCTTTTGTACCGTCGGTTAACATCGTTAAGCAGTATGGACAGCCAGCGCTGATGACCGTTGGGTTGACGGCAAGCGCTTGTTCTGTACGAGCAACATTAATCCGATTGCCTGTTGTTTCTTCCATCCACATTAAACCGCCGCCTGCACCGCAGCACATGCCTCGTTCGCGGTTACGTTCCATTTCCACGAGCTCCACGCCCGGAATTGCTTGCAAAATTTTACGCGGCGCATCGTACACGTCGTTGTAGCGGCCTAAATAACAGGAGTCATGGAAAGTAACTCTTTCTTTTACTTCGTATTTTGGTACTAATCTTCCTTCTTCAATAAGCTTCGCAAGCAGTTCTGTATGATGGTATACTTCCGCTTCTAATCCAAAATCAGGATATTCGTTTTTAAACGTGTTGTACGCGTGCGGGTCGATCGTCACAATCTTTTTCACGCCCGCTTTTTCAAATTCCGCGATATTGTTGGCCGCGAGTTCCTGGAATAAAAATTCGTTTCCTAAGCGACGTGGCGTGTCGCCAGAGTTTTTCTCTTTATTTCCTAAAATCGCAAATTTCACACCAGCTTCGTTTAACAATTTCGCAAACGCCAAAGCGATTTTTTGGCTGCGGTTGTCAAATGCCCCCATTGAGCCGACCCAGAATAAATATTCAAACTCTTCGCCAGCTTTTTTCGCTTCTTTTACTGTTGGAATATGCACATCATCGCGAAGCTCGCGCCAGTTTTCTTTCTCTTTGCGGTTGAGTCCCCATGGGTTTCCTTGGCGTTCGATATTGGTCATCGCCCGCTGCGCATCTGGGTTCATTCTTCCTTCCGTCAGCACAAGATAGCGGCGCAAATCAATAATTTTGTCGACATGCTCGTTCATGACCGGGCATTGGTCTTCACAGTTGCGGCATGTCGTACAGGCCCAAATTTCCTCTTCGGTAATGACGTCGCCGATGAGGCTTGGCATCTCCAATGCCGCCGCTTGTTCCTGCACTCCTTGCGCGGCAAACGCCAATTGGTTACCTCTTGTATTTTTAAAGGCAAACGTCGGCACCCACGGAGCGCGGGACGTAACGGCCGCCCCTTTTTCGGTCAGGTGGTCGCGCAGTTTTAAAATTAGATCCATTGGCGACAACATTTTCCCAGTTCCTGTTGCCGGACACATGCTTGTGCATCGTCCGCATTCGACACAGGCGTATAAATCGATGAGCTGCTTTTGCGTAAAATCTTCAATTTTTCCGACGCCAAACGCTTCCTGCGTTTCATCTTCAAAATCGATTTTCGACAGCTTTGGCCGGGACAAACGGCTGAAAAAGACATTAATCGGCGCAGCAATTAAATGAGCATGCTTCGATTGTGGTACATATACTAAAAATGTAAGCAAGATCAATAAGTGCACCCACCAAGCGATAAAGAACAATACGGCTGCACCTGTTTCGCCGACCCAGCTGAAAGCGCCAGCGATGAATGATGCGACCGGTTCGCTCCACGAGGCTTCCTCACCGTGCCAAATCATGCTCATTCCATTTCCAAACAAGACGGAGATCATTAATCCGCCGATAAAAATCAACACTAGACCAGCTTTGAAATCTCGTTTTAAACGGACGAGTTTTTCAATATAGCGGCGATAAAACGCGGCGAACACTGCGATCAAAATGAGCAAAGTAACGATTTCTTGGAAAAACGTAAAGCCTGGATAAAGCGGCCCTAACGGAAGATGCGCCCCAGGGACAAGACCTTTAATAATAAAGTCAATCGCCCCGAATTGAACAAGAATAAACCCGTAGAAAAACATAACGTGAATGATTCCGCTTTTTTTATCCTTTAATAGCTTTTTCTGTCCAAATACGTTCACCCAAATTTTTTGGAGACGCTCTTTTACTTTGTCATCAAACTCGACTTTTTTACCGAGTTTAATGTAAGCGGCACGAGTTTTAACCAAGTAGACAAACAAGTAGACAGCGTAAGCGGTTACAATTAAAAATGCGAGAAAATTAATGATTAACAGTGAATTCATTATTGTCTCCCCTTCCCCCTTTGAATCGATGAGATGATCATCAAAAATATTGACAACAGAATAAATTTTCAGAATTATAACCTTGTGTTTATTTTACATAATGAATGAGCATTCAGTCAATAATGTTTTTACAAGTTGTCCTGCTATTTTTTCTCATGACGGGTACATTAATAAATAACGATGTAATCAGGAGGGAACGAAATGATTGTACTTTTCGTTATTGTTATTATATTAGCGCTAATTTATCTCGATGACAAGCTGGGAGAATACTTTTACAAAAAGAAAAAAGAAAAAATCGTGTATCCAGAGCGCCAAAGCGATCTTTCTTTTTTCATAAACGGTACACATCTATTTGCCGATTATTTTGCAGAAATTCGCAAGGCAACACATCATATACACATTTTGTTTTATATCGTGAAGACGGATGAAATTAGCCAGCAATTTTTTCAATTGTTAAAACAAAAAGCAGAAGAAGGCGTTCGCGTTCGTCTTCTTGTCGATTGGGTCGGCAGCTTCGGATTGCCAAAAAAATTGATACGTTCCTTAAAAGAAAGCGGCATCGAATTCGCATATGCACATAAACCGCGTTTTCCATTTTTCTTTTATCGGCTAAACCGGCGGAATCACCGGAAAATTACCGTCATTGATGGAAAAATCGGATATATAGGCGGCTTTAATATCGGCAAAGAATATGTTGGACAAGATCCAAAATTCGGCGAGTGGCGTGATTACCATTTGAAAATAGTAGGAGAAGGGGTTGGCGATTTACAAATGCAGTTTTGCCGTGATTGGAAAGAAGCGACAAATACATCGATTGTGGAAGATCAATATTTCCCTCCTCTTCAAAAAGGAACGGTTTCTCACCAGTTTGTTGCCACGAACGGTTATTTGTTAGAACAACAATTCATCGATTTCATTCGCCAAGCGAAAAAAGAATTGATCATTGGAAGTCCGTATTTTATCCCTAGCAGCGCTGTGATGAACGCACTGCTTGATGCACTCTCCCGCGGAGTAAAGGTGACGATTCTCGTACCGTTAAAAGCCGATCACTTATTTGTCAAAGAGGCCGCATATCCTTATTTTTACCGCCTTTTAAAAGCTGGAGCACATATTTATCGGTTTTATCAAGGATTTTATCACGCCAAAACGATGGTCATTGACGAAGATTGTTGTGATATCGGTACGACTAACTTTGATAAACGAAGCTTTTTCTTAAATAGCGAAATCAATTGTTATATTTATGATCGCAATTTTGTGCAGCAAGTAAAAGAAGCGATCAGGCATGATCTGGCTCGCTCGGAACCGCTGACGCTCGATTTTTGGAAAAAGCGCACATTATGGCAGCGCGGCAAAGAATCGATATCTACCCTCCTTTCTGCATGGCTGTAGCGTATGATTTAAAAAACAATGTTGAGGGAATCGCCCTCAACATTGTTTTATTTCCAAAAATAACTTACCCATTCAAACACTTTCATTCCTAGGTATACTCCAACAATGCCAGCAATGCCCGCTAATGCTGGAGGAGCAGGGATCGGCAAACGAAACAGCGTAAATAAGAAACCGACCACGATGCCTGTCACTAATGATAAAATCACTTCTTTCATCGGTTTTCCTCCATGTGTGCTTTTTTATTGTCATTATGCCCATAAGAAAGAGGGGTCACTCTGAAAGTCCCCCTCTATCCCATGTCTATTGTATCATTATTGTCGAAAAACGTCTTCCGTTTTTACTGCTTTCCGTCTTTCACGCTGATCCGCCGATTTTCTTACATCTTTTCTGGAGCGGATACGCCAATGAGCGCTAAAGCGTTTTGTAGCGTGATTTGGACGGCTTTCATTAACGCTAAACGGGCACGGCTTTTTTCGATGTTTTCTGGATCTAGTACTTTTTCTGCATTGTAAAAGCTATGCAATGCTGATGCTAACTCAAAAACATAGCCAGTGATCCGGTGCGGCATCCGTTTGATCGCCGCTTCCGAAACTGCGCTTGGAAATTCCCCTAGTTTTTTCAATAGCTCGATTTCTTTTTCGGTTTGGATATAATCAAGCTGCAAATCTCCTTCGTACGATAGCTGCAGTTCTTCCCCTTGACGAAGAATGCTAGAAACGCGCGCATGAGCGTATTGTACGTAGTACACTGGGTTTTCATTCGACTGCGATACGGCAAGGTCCATATCAAAGTCTAAATGGGTGTCACTTGAGCGCATCGCAAAGAAGTAACGCGTCGCGTCAAGACCGACTTCTTCCATTAATTCGCGCATGGTCACCGCTTTTCCGGTCCGTTTGCTCATTTTCACTCTTTCGCCGTTTTGATACAAATTGACTAATTGAATGATTTCGACTTCGAGCACGTCAGGATCATAGCCAAGCGCCTCAATTGCCGCCTTCATCCGAGGAATATAACCATGGTGGTCTGCGCCCCAAATGTTAATGATTTTTGTAAAGCCGCGACGCAGCTTGTCTTGGTGGTAGGCGATATCCGGCAACAAATACGTATATGTACCGTCTTTCTTAATTAAGACGCGGTCTTTGTCGTCGCCAAACGTTGTCGAACGGAACCATGTCGCGCCATCTTTTTCGTAAATATGCCCGCGTTCGCGCAATATGGCTAACGTTTCATCAATTTTTCCGCTTGTGTATAAAGATGTCTCCGAATACCAAACGTCAAACGTTACGCGGAAGTCTGCCAAATCTTTTTTAATCTTTTCTAATTCATAATTGAGTCCGTACTCGCGGAAAAAGGCGAGACGTTCTTGTTCATCCATATGAACATACTTGTCGCCATGCTCCTCGGCGAGCTTTTTCCCGATTTCGATAATATCTTCGCCATAATAGCCGTCCTCCGGCATTTCTTTATCGATCCCGAGCGCTTGGAAATAACGAGCTTCCACTGATTTCGCCAAATTGTAAATTTGATTTCCGGCATCGTTAATATAATATTCGCGCGTTACGTCAAACCCCGCTTTTTCTAAAATATTGCATAAAGAATCTCCAACCGCCGCGCCGCGCGCATGCCCTAAATGCAAGTCCCCAGTCGGATTCGCGGAAACAAACTCCACTTGGACTTTTTGTCCTTTTCCGACATTTGTTTCACCGTAAGATGCGCCGGCTTGAATAATCGTTGGAATGAGCTCCGTAAGGTAACGGTTGTCCATGTAAAAGTTAATGAAGCCAGGACCGGCAATATCAATTTTTTCAATCGACGCTTTTGTTTTATCCATATGCTGGACGATTTCTTCGGCAATTGCGCGCGGAGGTTTTTTTGCAATGCGCGCTAGCTGCATCGCCATATTTGTCGAGTAATCCCCATGCGCTTTCTCTCTCGGTACTTCCAAAATGACATCTGGCACTTCTTCCTCCGCAGCAAGCCCTGCGCTTACGACAGCGCGTTTAATTTCCTCTTTAATGCGTTCTTTCATTTGTTCGACAATATTCATGAATCTATGCCTCCTTAAACATGATCGTCATCGCATGACGTCCTGCTTGTTCGTTTTGCATCTCCAATTGATACGATAAAAATAGGTGTCCTTTCTTTCTTTTTTCATTATACCGAAATTCAATATTGTCCGTTTTTGTTTTTATCGTCCACTGTCCAAACGGAGTATGGTAGTGTCCAGTCGTTTCTTCTGTTTTGCGAAAGACATGGCGCATCCGAACCGCTCCGGACCGCATTACGACAACTTCATGATCCGTTATTTTCATCACCGTGTTTACTTTGCCTAGTTCTTGCTGTTCCTCAAATTGCAAATAAACGGCATTTTCTTTTATGTAGTAAAATCCTTCCGTTTCCAAAGCAACCGTTTCTTTGCGAAATCCGTCACGAATATTGGTAATTTGCTTGAGGCGAATAGGAATTCCGTGTTGCTTTTCCATCAAGGACACATCCTTATGATCCAAAACAAGTAATAACTAACTTTATTAAGTATAAAGGAATCGTTTCCTAATGTTCAAGAGGATGAGACGTGCGGATCATGAATAAATCGTAAGTATCGGTCTATATTCCCAAAAAATATAAAAAATCCTGCCTTCTTTAATCAAAGGCAGGATTTTCGTTGCAAATATTTTGTCATGGGCATATCTCGCTACCATAGCAAGGATGCTTTTTGCCTGCACCAGAAAAACGACCTTCCACCTCGTTTATGCGTTCCGTTTTTGCACCCAGCCGAGAATCATTTCGCGAATGAGTTTGCTTGCGGTGTTGGCGGTTTGTTCCGAATGGTCGTAAATAGGAGCTACTTCCACTAAATCCGCTCCGACGACGCGAACATCCGATTTCGCGATTTCATGGATCGCCGCCAACAGTTCTTTAGACGTAATGCCGCCGGCGTCGACCGTTCCCGTTCCCGGGGCATGGGCAGGGTCCAAAACGTCGATATCAATCGTCACGTACACCGGACGTCCAGCCAGCTTTGGAAGCACTTCTTTTAGCGGCTCGAGCACTTCAAATTTTGCGATGTACATCCCGTTCTCTTTCGCCCACTCGAATTCTTCTTTCATGCCAGAACGAATGCCGAACGAAAATACGTTGGTCGGGCCGATAAGCTCTGCTACTTTGCGAATCGGCGTCGCATGGGACAGCGGTTCGCCCTCATAATGTTCACGCAAGTCGGTATGAGCGTCCATATGGATGACCGCTAAATCAGGATATTTTTTATACACCGCTTTAATGACCGGCCAAGAAACGAGATGTTCGCCGCCGATGCCAAGCGGGAATTTATCGGCCGCTAAAATTTTATCCACGAAGTCTTCAATGATCTCTAAACTGCGCTGCGCGTTTCCAAACGGAAGCGGAATATCGCCCGCATCAAAATATTTTACCTCTTCAAGTTCGCGATCTAAATACGGGCTATATTCTTCCAAGCCGATCGATACTTCGCGAATGCGTGCCGGACCGAAGCGGGAACCAGGACGGTAGCTTACCGTCCAATCCATCGGCATTCCGTAAATCACCGCTTCGCTTTCCTCAAAATTCGGATGGCTTTTAATAAACACATTACCCGAATACGCCTCATCAAATCGCATCGTCATGCCCCTCCCTTACTTCAATAAATCAGCGACAAATTTCGGCAGAACAAAGCAAGCTTTATGAAGCTCTTTTGTGTAATATTTCGTCTCAATATCGTGGAAGCGTTCATCGCTTACTTCAAGCGGATCGTATTTTTTCGAGCCGATCGTAAACGTCCATAGACCGCTTGGATATGTCGGGATATTGGCAGTGTATAGACGCGTAATCGGGAAAATTTCGCGAACATCGCGATAAACATTACGGATTAAGTCTGCTTTAAACCAAGGGTTGTCTGTTTGTGCGACAAAAATGCCGTCTTCTTTCAAAGCCTTTGCGATTCCAGCATAAAAACCTTTTGTAAATAAGTTGACAGCCGGGCCGACTGGCTCTGTCGAATCGACCATAATGACGTCATATTCGTTTTCACTTTTCGCAATATGCATAAAACCGTCATCCACTTTTACTTCTACACGCGGGTCATCTAACTTTCCAGCAATTTCCGGAAGATATTTTTTTGAGCATTCAATCACTTTTCCATCAATCTCCACTAATGTCACTTTTTTTACGCTCGGGTGTTTTAACACTTCACGAATAACACCGCCATCGCCGCCGCCAACGACAAGCACATTTTCCGGATTCGGGTGGGTGAAGAGCGGAACGTGTGCAACCATTTCGTGGTACACAAACTCATCTTTTTGCGTTGTCATCACCATTCCGTCTAAAATAAGCATATTGCCGAACTCTACTGTCTCCACCATGTCCAGCTTTTGAAATGGGGTTTGCTCTGTATGTAAAGTTCGTTTAATTCTCGCTGTAATGCCAAAATGCTCTGTCTGCTTTTCCGTAAACCATAATTCCATCTTCAACAACCCTTCCTTTACTCGTTTCGTCTATCATAACTATATACTACTTTTCATCTTTCCCTGGTAAAGAAAAAACCAAACATGAAAAAGTATAGAGCAATCTAGCAAAAATGCAAGTGAAACTTAATAGAAAAATGTTTAAAATAAAAAAAAATTTTGCATACTAATACAAAGACGATCATGAGGTGATGAACGTTGGAAATCATTCCAAGCAGCCGGTTTCGCGGAACGTGGAAATACATTCGGGCGTTCGTTTTTATTAGTTTTATCCTAGCAATCTTATTCGTCGTTACGCTTGCCGGTTTGATCGTGTTTGCCAAATTAAAAGGAGCCCCGCCTTTAGCAGTGCCGCAAACGACGATTTTTTATGCGGATGATGGCACAAAAATCGGCGAGAGCGATAACGGGCAGACGCGTTACTGGGTAGACCTTGATGATATATCCCCCTATATTGTACAAGCAACGGTTGCTGTAGAAGATCGGAAATTTTATGAACATCACGGCTTTGATATAAAGCGCATTATCGGGGCCATTATTGCCGATATAAAGGCGATGGCGAAAGTGCAAGGAGCAAGCACCATCACCCAGCAATATGCGCGAAATTTATTTTTGAATCACGAGAAAACATGGACGCGGAAATTGCAAGAAGCATTATATACGATTCGCCTCGAAGCGAATTACAGCAAAAAACAAATTTTAGAAGGATACTTAAACACCATTTACTACGGCCATGGCGCTTACGGAATTGAAGCGGCTGCTCATCATTATTTTGGAAAACCGGCAAAACAGCTTACCTTAAGCGAAGCGGCAATGTTAGCCGGAATTCCGAAAGGTCCATATTACTATTCGCCACTTATTGATGAGAAGCGGGCAAAAGCGCGGCAAAAAACGGTGCTTTTGTCAATGGCGGAAACTGGATACATCAGCAAAAAAGAAGCGGAACAAGCGTATAAAGAACCGCTTGTTTATTCTCCCCATCACAAAATAGAAACGAAAAAGATCGCCCCTTATTTTCAAGATGTAGTGAAATATGTGCTGCGAAATCAATTAGGATTGGATGAACGCACGATTGAAATGGGCGGATTGCGCGTGTATACATCGCTGAATACGAAAATGCAGGAAACTGCGGAACAAAACATTCATGACATCATTGACCCTCACTCGAACATTCAAGCGGCACTTGTAGCGATGGATCCGCGCACAGGAGAAGTAAAAGCGCTCGTCGGCGGCAGAGATTACAACAAAAGCCCTTTCAACCGCGCCGTGCAAGCGGAACGGCAGCCGGGCTCTACGTTTAAACCATTTCTATACTACGCAGCCATTCAACAGGGATTTACGCCGTCGACACAAATGCGAAGCGAGTTGACCACCTTTGCCTTTGACAATGGAAAAGCAACGTATACACCACATAACTACAATAACTACTATGCGAACGACTCGATTACGCTCGCTCAAGCCATCGCGCTATCAGACAACGTATTTGCTGTAAAAACGCATTTGTTTATCGGTGAGGAAAAACTGGTAGAGACAGCGAAAAAACTAGGCATTACAAGCAAATTAAAAGCTGTTCCTTCACTCGCGCTCGGAACATCGCCGGTGAAAGTGATCGATATGGTGAAAGCTTACAGCGTATTTGCCAATAACGGCAAAAAAGTCGAGCCAGTTTTTATTAAAAAAGTCGTCAATCATCATGGAGAAACAATTTACGAATACAAACCATCAAGCAAACAAGTGCTAGATCCGGACGCCGCATATGTAACGACTCAGCTGATGACAGGCATGTTTGATCCGAAATTAAATGATTATACAACAGTCACTGGGCAATCGATTCGAAAGGAGATCACACGCCCATACGCAGGAAAATCGGGAACAACAGAAACAGATAGCTGGATGATTGGATTTTCACCACAACTAGTTGCAGGGGTATGGACCGGTTACGACCGCGGGGAAACGATTGATAAAATTGCGGAGAAACAATATGCAAAACAAATTTGGGTGCAATTTATGGAAAAAAGTTTGCAAGGAAAACCAAAGAAAAAGTTTAAACCAACCAAAGGGGTCGTTGGTGTCTATGTCGACCCGGATAACGGCAAACTTGCGACAAAGTCATGTCCGGTAAAGCGTCTTACTTATTATATCTCTGGCTCAGAACCGAACGACTACTGCACCGACCATTTACATCAAAAGAAATCAAAGAAAAAAGAAAAGCAGAAAAATTGGTTTGAAAAACTGTTCCCTTGGTTCTAAAGGAAAACCCCTCAAGCGAAATCGCTTGAGGGGTTTTCCTGTCCTAGTTTTATTGTGTTATACATTTAGGTCTAGTTTACCTTGTTTCCTGTTAGACGACAAGTATTCGTCACATAACATTCACAAAAATGTCACATATATGGAATTTCATGAAAGCATGGGCATCTTCTCTTGTTATTTTTCGCCTTCGAGTCCTTTTTTCAATTCCTCACTCGAACGATTCCACATTTCGATATCGTGTTTCTTTAAAAAGTCCGCAAGCACCCGTTTTGATTTCTCATCCATATGATCCACGATAATATGGCGCTTTAATGACTTATCTAGACGATTTACATGCTCTGGAAGCAGTTTATAGCCGCGGCGAGCCTCCCTGTCGACCGTCATTTCGCACGCCGTTACGCCGGCATAATACGGTCCATCTTCTTTTTGCTCAATCGTTACCCATACGATCCAATACGGTTTTCCGTTTGGCACTTCATCGCGATTTGGCAAAAATTTAATTCCCCGTTCCACTGCGCTCCGGGCATGCATCGCTCCCATATCTACGAACGCTTCCCCCGCTTCGACATCGATAATCACCGGAGAAACATTTTCCAAGCTTAATACCCCTGCGCCAAACCCGCCGTGGCCGCCCGTTGGATCATCTTTAATGATATTAAACCCGATCGTTTTCTTTTTCTTCTCCATCCAAAAACGCCTCCTTCACGACTTAAAAAAGAATAATGTAGAAAAAAATGATTGCAAGTTTTCTAATACAAACGGAATCGCCACATGAAAAATCGGCTGTATCGTATAGCGGTCAAGCGGCGTCAACACAAGAATAAGAAAAATAAGCGCTCCATAACTTTCCCACTGCGCCATTTTCGCGCGAATGCCTTGCGGGGCCAAATCCTCGATAATCCGATAACCATCGAGTGGGGGAAATGGAAGCAAGTTAAATACAAACAATACCGTATTTAAGCCAATAAAAATTTGAAAAAATAAATCAAATCCCGCAGCAAACCAATCTGGGATCGCCTGCATAATTCCGAAATAAATCATGCTATACCACACAAGAAAACCAAGGGCGGCAAGCAATAAATTGCTTAAGGGACCTGCAACTGATACAAGAATCCCGGCAAGGCGAGGATGTTTAAAGTGAAAACGATTCACTGGAACAGGTTTTGCCCAGCCAAATCCGGCGAGAAAAATAAGCAATGTACCGAGCAAATCAAGATGGGCAAGCGGCGATAACGTTAATCTTCCTTCGTTTTTTGCCGTTGGGTCTCCGAACTTATAAGCGACATAGGCATGGGCAAATTCGTGAATTGAAAAAGCAATCGCAAGCGTCATAAACACATATGGAATTTCATTAAGCGAATAAGGCAATAATTGTTCCACTTTTTTTAACTCCTTTTTCCATTCATTTATTACTTAAGTATACATGATTTGACAGAAAAAGTGGACTAAAGTTCCATTTTTCATGATATAATAAACGCGACAGATGACCAAAAGGAGGACGGGACGGGCCATGCCTTATGTTACGATCAAAATGCTCGAAGGACGTACGGAAGAGCAGAAAAAGGCGCTTGTCGAAAAAGTAACAGAAGCGGTCGCCGAAACAACAGGCGCCTCAAAAGACAAAATTGTCGTTTTTATTGAAGAAATGTCGAAAAATCATTACGCTATTGGCGGAAAACGTTTGAGCGACGAATAATAAGCATACAGGCAAGGAACTTTTATTATGTTCCTTGCTTTTTTTTATTGCTAATTTTTTTAAAAACGAATATTATTATATATGCATTTAAAAATGTTCGTTTTTTGGAGGTAAACGATGTTTGATTTAACGAAACATAACACGAATTTAAAAACAGAAATCATTGCAGGATTTACGACGTTTTTAACAATGGTATATATCATCGTCGTGAACCCTGTTGTATTATCGGATGCCGGCGTTCCATTTTCCCAAGTGTTCACCGCCACGATTATCGCTACCGTCATCGGAACGCTATGGATGGCGCTGTTTGCGAACTATCCGATCGCAATTGCGCCGGGAATGGGGTTAAACGCATATTTTGCCTACTCCGTTGTTGGTTCGCATGGCAATATTTCCTATGAAGTGGCGTTCTCGGCTGTGTTCGTTGCCGGAATCATTTTCGTCATTTTGTCGCTGACGCCATTTCGCAGCAAGCTGATCGAAGCGATTCCAGAAAACTTAAAACATGGCATTACCGCTGGAATCGGCTTGTTTATCGCATTTATCGGCATGCGCCTCACCGGCATTATCCAAGCGCATCCACAAAACTTAGTCGCGCTAGGGGATTTGCACTCTCCATCGGTCATTCTGACGTTAGTCGGTTTAGCGATTACGCTTGTGCTTATGTCGCTTGGCGTCAACGGCGCGCTCTTTTTCGGGATGGTCATCACCGGAGTGATTGCTTATTTCACCGGACAATTGAAATTTGAAAAAGGCTTCGTTTCTATGCCATCGCTTCCGGAAGGGCTTGTTGTCGCCAATCCGCTTACCGCCATTAGCGATGTCATCCATTACGGATTGTATGCCGTTGTATTTTCCTTTTTGCTTGTGACAATTTTTGACACGACGGGAACGATGATTGGCGTAGCCCAGCAAGCCGGACTGATGAAAGGAAAAACGATGCCGCGCGCCCGTGAAGCATTGCTTTCCGACTCTATCGCAACCACGATCGGAGCAATGTTCGGCACTAGCCCAACATCCGCTTATATCGAATCTTCTTCGGGAGTTGCCGCCGGAGGGCGCACAGGTATTACAGCGTTAACGGTCGCCATATTATTTATATTATCCTCCTTTTTCGGGCCGCTTGTTGGCGCCGTATCCGGCATTTCGGCGATCACAGCTCCAGCGTTAATTATCGTCGGAAGCTTAATGATGGGCAGCATCGCTCACATTCAGTGGGATCAATTAGATGAGGCATTCCCAGCGTTTCTCATTATTTTAAGCATGCCGCTTACTTCCAGCATTGCAACAGGAATCGCGCTCGGCTTTATTTCCTACCCGCTGTTAAAAATCACGCGCGGCAAATGGCGTGAAGTACATCCGCTCGTTTATATCTTTGCCGTCCTCTTCTTCTATCAGCTTGCCTTCCTGCCGCATTAACGCAACAAAAAAACGAAGTCCCGTTCAGGCGTGGACTTCGTTTTTTACTTTGGCGCGCAATTTCTCTATGTACGCATACGCTTGCTCAATTTCTTCTTCCGTATAACGCTGCTTGCTTTTTAATAAAAATACTTTTTCTTTCACTTCATCTTTCGTTAAATGCTCAAAATACAGCACTGTCGATACGAGTTCCAAAAACCGCGAATTTTGTTCATTCATATCTTGCATACATTCTTGTAAATGAGGCATGTCCAACTCGTAGTGGTTTAAAAACTGCTTTCCTGCTTCCGTCAACGTGTAGCGATATTGGAAATAACCGCCCTTTTTCTCTTTTACTTCATGCAAAAATCCTAAATCGCAAAGCTCCTCAACGCGGCATGTCAATTCTTCGGAATACGGTCCATAGAAGTGAAAGTCAAACTTCTCGTAAAATGGAAACTGTAATTTTTTCGCGATGTAAATCATTTTTTGTAGCTTTTTGCGACCAACAATTTCCCCAGCTGCCGCCAACGCCTTCATCACTTTTGCATGCTCTGTGAACACTCCCCGTCATCTCCTAACCCTCTAAAATTTCGATAATTTTTTTCTTGGTTGTCCGCTTCGTTGAAAAATCATAAATGAAATCAGCTGGAAAATATAGCTTATGGTCGGTTCTCCGCTTTCCGGAAATCGCATCGACAAGCACCGATTCCCGTGACAGTTCGCGGAGCTCTCCGTTCGGCATTAACAAGTAAATCGGCAGCCGCTCCCCTTCTTCGCCCGGACGATAAAAATCGTACGGCAAATCGGAAGAAGAATCGACAACTAAGTAATATTCCGGATCAATGCCCGCTTTTTTAAATAAGTTTGTCAGTTCGATCAGCTTTGTCATCTGTTCATTTGTTGGATTAAATTCGACATATTTGAATAAATGACGATTTACAAAACGACGGCATAGGTCGCTTAAAATCGCGTCACGCTCGTCTTGCCATTGCTGGAAATAAAATAATATGACCGCTTCATCAAGCTTTAAATAATCTTGTAAATCTACCTTTCCAGTAAAGAGAGAATAAAAATGAACCGGTTTCGTTTGAAAATTGTATCCTTCTTCATGCAACTTTTTCGCCCGATGCAAAATTTTCGTTAAAATGACTTCGGCACTGCGCGTCACTGGATGAAAATATACTTGCCAATACATTTGATAGCGGCTCATAATATAGTCTTCCACCGCATGCATGCCGCTTCGCTTAATGACCACTTGATCTTCGCGCGGACGCATGACGCGCAAAATCCGTTCCATATCAAAATTGCCATAACTGACACCGGTATAATACGCATCTCTTAACAAATAATCCATTCGGTCGGCGTCAATTTGACCCGAAATTAAGCTGACAACCAGTTTATTCGGATATGTTTTCGCAATGACTTCGGCCACTTTTTTTGGAAAATCCTCTCCTACGCGCCGAAGCACTTCATTTACTTCCGTATCCCCTAAAATAATCGCCTGGGTAAAATCTTCATGATCAAGATGAAATACTTTTTCAAATGAATGGGAAAACGGACCGTGGCCTAAATCGTGCAGCAGGGCCGCACATAAACATAGGAGCCGTTCGCTATGATCCCAATGTTCGCGGCCGACGAACACATCATCAACAATGCGGCGAATAATTTCATAGACTCCAAGCGAATGGTTAAAGCGGCTATGCTCGGCGCCGTGGAACGTCAAATACGTCGTACCGAGCTGTTTAATGCGGCGCAATCGCTGAAATTCCTTCGTTCCGATTAAATCCCAAATGACTTTGTCGCGAACGTGTATATATCGATGAACTGGATCTTTAAATACTTTTTCCTCACTCAGTTGCCCGCCGGGATATACCATGTTATCCCCTCTTTCATTTCTAACATGAATCTATTATAAGCCGTTTCAAATGATAAAAAAATACTTGATTTTTCCTCCTTCACCTATCAGTATTTCCTAAAAATAGAAACAAAAAATCACCTTCTTCTTAAAAAATGAAGGCGATTTTAGCTTTTCTTTAATCTTTCGGCAATTTTTTCAATAAGCTCATCTTCTGTCAGCGCGGAGACTGGACGGTTATTGACAAAGGCAAACGTTTTTTTGCGGCCGGGACCGCAATACGACTGACAGCCAATTTTAATCGTCGCGTTTGGATCCAGCTTTTTCAAACGGGGAATCAACGTTTTTAAATTTGGCGCTTTACAATCGTCACAGACGCGAAATTCATTCGCCATCTCTTGTCACCCTTTCTCTTCGCTTGCCGTGTAGATTAAACTAACGTGTATTCTAACGCTTCTTTTTCACCAATGCAAGTTTATTTGCTTGAAGTCTTGATTCCATTTACTTCCTTATGTTTGTATAACGAAAGTTAGCAAGTTCCTTTTTCGCATAGACAGCAACTCTTGCAAATTTTTATTCACGGAAACTAAAAATAGTATAAAATTTACTATTTTTGTCCATGCTTCTACTAGCAAACAAGAAAAAAGGGGAGTTGAGAATAATGAAACAACGTCAAGATGCATGGACAGAAGAAGATGATTTGCTATTAGCGGAAACGGTGTTGCGGCATGTGCGGGAAGGAAGTACACAGCTTAACGCGTTTGAAGAAGTTGGAGACAAACTAAACCGAACATCAGCCGCCTGCGGATTCCGCTGGAACGCGGTTGTCCGCCGTCGCTATGAGCAAGCATTGCAGCTCGCCAAACGGCAGCGAAAAGAACGGCAGCGCCTTTTAGGAAAACAGCAAGGCGGGAAGAAAAAATTGTTGTACAATCCACCGGTTCCTTCTTTGGAGGAAATAGGAGAACTCGCCCAATTACCAGCTGTTGTATCTCCTTCCAATGAAACAGCGTCGATGACGATCGATCACGTGATTGCCTTTTTACAAACATTAAAAACAACTCACCGCAACCACGAAGCATTAGCAAAAGAAAACGAGCGTTTACGAAAAGAAAATGAAGAAATGCGCGCAAAAAATGAAGAATTAGAAAAGAAAATTGCCAAATTAGAAGAAAACTCTTCCACGATTCAAGAAGATTATGAAACATTAGTAAGAATTATTAATAGAGCCCGCAAACTTGTCTTGCAAGAGGAAGAAGAGCGGCAAACGCTCAAATTCCGAATGGACCAAAACGGAAATCTGGAAAAAATCGCAGAATAAATAATGGCTGCCCGGTTCCATCGAGGCAGCCATTATTGTGTCATCAACGCTTTCTCATTCCGCTTGACGATCCGATCCCAATAATATTCGTATAGCGATAGCTCCTCCCCGGTCAAAGCGGATGAATAAATCTCGCCGCCAAACGATTGCAGCGTGCGAAGCAACAAAAGCATGACCGATGGTATCGTCAAATCCTCGTTTAACAATTCGGAAAGCGATGCCATCGTGCTTGGAACAATCGTCGGGTATACGAACTTCGTCGTTTCTCCTTTTAGTCCAAGCTCATAAAACTGCCGGATTAACTCCGCCCGCGCTGATCCGCTTCCATTTATGCATAAATAAATTTGCACCGCGACTCCACCGCGCACGCGCCGCTGAGAAATACCGGCAAATTTTTTTCCAGCAATGCTTAAATCGTAGCTTCCCGGACAATACGAACCGACGATTTCCCTCGCTTCAATCGTTTTATTGTAAGCCGAAAACATCGCCTGTATAAGCTGCCACATCGCTTCATATCCTTGGTTGATATCAATTGCTTTCGTTGTTTCCGGAAAAATGAGGGATATATTGAGCACCCCTTCATCCAGCACGACGGCAAGCCCCCCAGAATTACGGACAATGACATTGTACTTTTGCGCCTTTAAAAATGACACCGCATCATGCAAATAGGGGAGCTTCGCATCTTGAATCCCCAATACTACCGTATTGTAATGAACCCATGTACGAACGACCGTATCAGACTGTCCCGTTCCTACCGATGTGCAAAGTGTATCATCGATCGCAAACGATTGTTTCGCATCAAACATCGGGCCGAAATTCGACTGATCAATAATGCGCCATTTCGCCTGTTGCAACAATTCGTGGACCATTGCTTTTCTCCTTAACGAAGTAATCTGCCAAAAATTATATCACAATATGAAAAAAGGGTGACCACTTGTCACCCTTTTTTCGATTATAGCGATTGCGCCGCGGTAATGAGCGTAAGCTTGTACACATCTTCCGCATTGCAGCCGCGAGACAGGTCGTTAACAGGCTTATTCAGCCCTTGCAAAATCGGACCGACTGCTTCAAAATTACCGAGACGCTGAGCGATTTTATAACCGATATTTCCCGCTTCTAAGCTTGGGAAGATAAATACATTCGCATCTCCTTGAATGACCGAATCCGGCGCTTTCTTTTTCGCGACAGATGGAACGAACGCCGCGTCGAATTGAAACTCGCCGTCTAACACTAAGTCTGGCGCCATTTCTTTCGCAAGCCGCACCGCTTCGACGACTTTTTCCGTTTCCGGTGATTTCGCCGATCCTTTTGTCGAAAAGCTTAACATCGCCACACGTGGTTCGATATCGAACATTTTTGCGGTGTTGGCGCTCTCTACAGCAATTTCCGCTAAATCTTGGCTGTCTGGCGCAATGTTAATCGCGCAATCGGCAAACACGTACTTCTCGTCACCGCGCACCATAATAAATACGCCTGACGTTTTGCGGATGCCTGGTTTCGTTTTAATAATTTGCAATGCAGGTCTTACTGTATCGGCAGTCGAATGTGCCGCACCGCTTACAAGCCCATGCGCTTTATCCATGTACACAAGCATGGTGCCAAAGTAATTTTCATCGAGAAGCATTTCCCGCGCCGCTTCTTCTGTCACTTTTCCGTTGCGGCGTTCGACAAACGCTTTGACAAGCTCGTCCATTCCCTCGTATTGATGCGGGTCGATGATTTCGACATTCGGAAGGGTCAATCCAAGCTCACTTGCTTTTTGTTTTACCGCTTCCTCGTTGCCGATCACAATCGGTGTGACAACTTGTTCATTGGCCAGACGGCTTACCGCAGTTAAAATACGCTCATCAAGACCTTCCGGAAACACAATTTTCCGTTGTTTTCCTACTACTTTTTCTTTTAAGGCAGAAAATAAATCGCTACTCACGAATAATCCTCCTCAATATAAAAAATCCCCATATACTAGGATACTCTTATTATGTAGAAACGCAACCAATTTAAGCACTTGCAATGAATAGTCGATTTATTAAAATAATTCAGTTTACTGGCTTCCACATGCGACATTCGCGTTTTTTTTGGCTAAACTATGGTATAGTAGAACTGTAAATTACATATAAGGAGTGAATATAATGAGTGAAGCTGCACAAACACTCGATGGTTGGTATTGTCTTCATGATTTCCGCTCGATCGATTGGAGCGCTTGGAAAACGTTAACGAGTGATGAGCGTGAAGCAGCGATTCGTGAGTTTTTATCTTTAGTCGAAAAATGGCAGGAAACAGAAGATAAAAAAGAAGGCAGTCACGCGATTTATACGATCGTCGGTCAAAAGGCAGATATTATGTTTATGATTTTACGTCCGACGATCGAAGAATTAAATGAAATCGAAACGGCGCTAAACAAAACAAAACTGGCTGAATTTTTGGTGCCGGCCTATTCATATGTTTCTGTTGTCGAGCTAAGCAACTACTTAGCCTCCGGCGACGAGGATCCTTATCAAATTCCGGAAGTACGCCGCCGCCTCTATCCAATTTTGCCGAAAACGAAACATGTTTGCTTCTATCCTATGGACAAGCGTCGTCAAGGCAATGACAACTGGTATATGCTTTCCATGGAAGAACGCCGCAATTTAATGCGCGCCCATGGTCTGACAGGTCGAAAATATGCCGGCAAAGTGACGCAAATTATCACTGGCTCCGTCGGTTTAGATGACTTTGAATGGGGCGTTACATTATTCTCTGATGACGCATTGCAATTTAAAAAGCTTGTTTATGAGATGCGTTTTGACGAGGTCAGTGCCCGCTACGGGGAATTTGGATCGTTCTTTGTTGGAAATCGTTTAACAGTAGAAAAAGTACCGGTATTTTTACACGTGTAACCTCGATGGGGATGCATCAAGCATCCCCGATTTTTTTTTGGACAATCTCCGTTTTTTCTGTCATATACCGTTTTTCTTCCCCATAAATATAAAATCAGAAATTCGTTTATAAATTTGTCACCATTTCTCGCTTCCGCAATAGCCTATTATTGTCGAGAAAAAAGACAATTGAGGTGACGACATGGCTGTTGTGGCACATACAGAGGAAGACGTAAGACTGCTGGCAAGACTGATGCGAGCAGAAGCAGAAGGTGACGGAAGACTTGGCATGTTAATGGTAGGAAACGTCGGAGTGAACCGCTGCATTGCCGATTGCCTTGACTTTCGAGGGATACGCACCATCCGTCAAATGGTGTTTCAAAGCCCGGGTGGCTTTGAAGCAGTTCAAAAGGGCTATTTCTACCAAAGAGCAAGAGACATCGACATTCAATTAGCCCGTCAAGTGATTCGCGGCTGGCGATACCATCCTGCGACAAACGCGCTTTGGTTTTTTAAACCAGCGGGAGAATGTCCAGCGCAGTGGTTCAACCAATGGAACGTCGGTCGTTATAAGTCGCATTGTTTTTATGCGCCATCACGTAGTGATTGCCCAAGAGTATATTAAATTTTCATAGAGGAGGTTCCCCTATGTCCAATAATTCATATGAAAATGCGTATAACCCGCTAGAAGATGAGCGTCAACAACCGTATCAACCTTATCAATTTTATCAACCTTATCAGCAGTATCCATATGGATATATGTACCCACAAACCTACTATCCAATGGCTTATCCATACTACCAACAACCGATGACAGCGTACCAACAGCCAATGATGGCGCCAACTTCTGAATTTGGTTTGCAGGCGCCTTCTTTCGCGGCCCAAACACCGACAATGGCAAGCCAGCCGTCTATCCCTGGCATGCTGCCAATCGAACAGTCTTACATTGAAAACATTTTGCGCCTCAATAAAGGAAAACTCGTTACCGTATATATGACGTTTGAAAACAACCGCGAGTGGAACGCAAAAATATTCCGCGGAACCATCGAAGCGGCGGGGCGCGACCATTTAATCTTGAGAGACCCGCAAACGGAAATGCGCTACTTATTGCCGATGATTTACCTTGATTATATTACGTTTGACGGGGAAATTGCCTACGAATATCCGTTTACTGGGGCGACAGCGCAATTGAGCAGCTATTCCCCGCGATAACCGCAAAAAATAAGGTTGCTAGCGGCAACCTTATTTTTTTATGCCATCCCACGCCGCGCCGACATGTTTGCGGCGATATTTCGTCGCACCTTGGCGATCGTTCTTGGACGCGCGGGCGCTGTACATCTTCTTTCCGTTATACTCACTCTCGCCTACTTGTCCATGATTAGTTTGATCGCTTTTCATATCGTTCCATGGACAGCGGGAGCGGCCTTGCTCGCTCTACCGCTAGCCATTCGGCTTCGCTGGTGTTTCCGCCATGGGGCCGAACGGATGGATGAAATTATCGGCATGAAATGGGCGGCCTGGCATCACTGGGTCTTCGGATTGCTCTTTGTTTTTGGCATATCCCTGTAAACGAACGTCAGAAAAACTTTCGGTCATTTGCCACCCGCAAAGAACTGTTTATATTCCAAAAAATAAGGAGCGCTTCATGGAACCGCTCCTTTCAACTTATTTTCATTGCCGCATAACCGATCAGCACCCACGCGATTAAAAAGGCAACGCCACCAAATGGGGTGATCATCCCAAGCGGTTTGATTTGCGTCACGCTTAACACATATAAGCTTCCGGAAAAAAGGACAATGCCAATAAACATAATCCAGCCAGCTGTTGTCAATAGGCTGATATTCGGAAACTTACCAAGCAATAGACCAACGACAAACAAGCCGAGTGCGTGGAACATTTGATATTGCACGCCCGTTTTCCATATTTCTAAGTAACGGTCCGGAATTTTTCCTTCTAACCCATGCGCTCCGAACGCCCCGAGCGCAACCGCTAAAAATGCATTGATCGCTCCAAGGAGCACAAACATTTTCATTGATCTCCGTCCCCTCATGAACAATTTTTCATCACTATGATAACGTATTTCCACACAAAAGAAAACGATATGGGCAGATTGACTATTCTTTTGCTTACTTAAAAATCGAATAACGATGGACCGTTTGCATCATCTCCGATTTCGATTCGCTCCCCTTTCCCTTGTGAGATGGAAAGCGGAGGCACCTCAACGGAAGAAGCGACTGGCATTTCCTTTTCTTTCCCTTCTTCCAACACTAAATCACAAAGGGCGCGAACAACGGCAATATGCTCACGTAAACGTTGCGGACTAGCAGCCGTCTTCGCCTGCCGCAGCTGTTCCTCCATTTTCATTAAAATAGTTGTGATCGGTATATTCAACTCCTTCACTCCTATCTACATAAAATCGCGCTGAACTCCTAGCGCTGTCATCTCTTCCCGCTCGTTTTAAATATTTTCAATCTGCCAATCAATCGGTTCACGCCCCACTTTTTGCAAAAAAGCATTTGTCCGCGAAAACGGGCGATGCCCAAAAAAGCCGCGCGCAGCGGAAAACGGGCTTGGATGTGGCGCTTCAATAATGTAATGATGCGGATTGGTAATCAGTTCTTTTTTCGCTTGCGCATGCCGCCCCCACAAAAGAAAGACAACGGGATCTTGTTTTTCATTGACAAGCTCAATCACGCGGTCCGTAAAAAATTCCCATCCTTTTCCTTTATGTGAATTCGCTTGCCCGCGCCGTACGGTTAATACGGTGTTTAACAATAATACTCCTTGCTTTGCCCACTTTACTAAATAACCGTTGTTCGGAATGTAGCAACCTAAATCGTCATGAAGCTCTTTAAAAATATTGACTAGCGACGGCGGCAGCGGAACCCCTGGTTTGACAGAAAAACTCAACCCGTGCGCCTGTCCCGGTCCGTGATACGGATCTTGTCCTAAAAGCACCACTTTCACCTGTGCATACGGTGTATAATGAAGTGCATTAAAAATATCATACATATCCGGATAAATCGTTTTCGTGCGATATTCCTCTTTTAAAAACTCACGCAACTTTATGTAGTACGGCTTATGAAACTCTTCTTCGAGCAATGGAGCCCAGTCATTTTTTAAAATTGCCATACCCCCATAACTCCTTTTCATTTGTTCATCATTAATGTATCACAACTCATTTTATTATTAAATTGTTCAGCGAGAAACTGAAATAGCCAAATGAACAGCGCCACATATTCGAATTCGTTGCAGATGAAACCAATGATGTTTAAGCGTTTGCCAATCGTCTTCAGCTTGTCGATAAACTGAGAGCGCCTTATCCATAAAGGCGCTCTCCTTCCAAATTAAAATTGAGTTTTTTCTTCTAAAAAGCTTTTTAACTCTGAAATCGGGATTCGCACTTGCTCCATTGTGTCGCGGTCGCGCACCGTCACCATGCCGTCTTGTTCGGAATCGAAATCGTACGTAATACAGAACGGTGTACCAATTTCATCTTGACGGCGATAACGTTTGCCGATCGAACCAGACTCGTCATAGTCCACCATGAAATATTTCGATAGGTCTTCATAAATGCGGCGCGCGCCTTCCGATAGTTTTTTCGACAGCGGAAAGACAGCTGCTTTATAAGGAGCTAGCGCCGGATGCAGACGCATCACTGTCCGTGTCGTACCGTCTTCCAGCTCCTCTTCATCGTAGGCGTCAATCATGAACGCAAGCGTCACGCGGTCCGCCCCAAGAGATGGCTCAATGCAATAAGGGATATAACGTTCGTTCGTGTCTTGGTCAATATATCGGAAATCTTCGCCGGAATATTCCATATGTTGTCTTAAATCATAATCCGTACGTGACGCAATTCCCCATAGCTCGCCCCAGCCAAACGGGAATTTGTATTCAATATCGGTTGTGGCGTTGCTGTAGTGCGACAATTCTTCTTTCGTATGGTCGCGAAGACGGATGTTTTCCGGCTTCATGCCTAATGACAACAGCCATTGCTTGCAAAACTGTTTCCAATAATCAAACCATTCTAGCTCCTCACCAGGTTTACAGAAAAATTCTAACTCCATTTGCTCGAATTCGCGGGTACGGAACGTAAAGTTTCCTGGCGTAATTTCATTGCGGAAGCTTTTGCCGATTTGTGCGATGCCGAACGGCAGTTTTTTTCGCATCGTACGCTGGACGTTTTTAAAGTTCACGAAAATGCCTTGCGCCGTTTCCGGGCGGAGATAAATTTCGTTTGCACTTGATTCCGTTACTCCTTGATATGTTTTAAACATTAAATTAAATTGACGAATGTTCGTAAAATCATGGCTGCCGCATTCTGGGCAGGCGATGTTATGCTCTTTAATGAGCTCTTCCATTTTTTCGAACGGAAGACCATCAACGATCATTTCGATTCCTTTTTCTTCCAACGCATTTTCGATCAGCTTGTCAGCGCGGTGACGAGCTTTGCATTGTTTACAATCAATCATTGGGTCATTGAAGTTGCCTAAATGGCCGGATGCTTCCCACGTTTTTGGATTCATTAAAATCGCCGCGTCCAAACCGACGTTATAAGGTGATTCTTGAACGAACTTTTTCCACCATGCCCGCTTAATGTTGTTTTTTAATTCCGTTCCTAATGGGCCGTAATCCCATGTGTTTGCTAAGCCGCCGTAAATTTCTGAACCTGGAAATACAAAGCCGCGATGTTTTGCATGAGCAACAATTTGCTCCATTGTCACTGACATAACTGTTTCCTCCTTTACTGTTTTCTTTAGACATACAAAAACGCTCTCGCCACTAGGCCTTATGCCTAGGGACGAGAGCGTGACTCCCGCGGTTCCACCCTAGTTGATGCGACCTGCGCATCCACTTTTTCAGGAAAGTAACTCCGGACTGCCGTTTCATTAACCATCTTCGCCAGGCTTCCACCGTCCCCGGCTCGCTATGGAAGAGAGGGCTAACTACTATCGATCCATCATCGCTACAGCATATTCCATTTTGCTAATTATAATAGCAAAATCAAAAAACGCTCGTCAATGGCCAACACCATTTTTTAAACATGTTTTAAACGACACAGTCTTGATATTATCGGTGTTCCATCCCAAACAATCTTGCTTTTTGCTCTTCGTTTTTTCACTTCCGGCTCATCAAGCAGCAACCAAAAGTTTTTCATCGGCAAATTTCCAAGCCCATGCTTTTCGCTTAACCGATTTAAGTACATTTGTCGTTTTTCGCTCATCTGTCGCGACAAGTTGTCTCCATCATTGGAAAAAGCGTACAATACGCTCGCGACCGCGACACGCTTGATGCGAAACGCCTCGGATACGCGTAAAAAAAAGTCCCAATCCCAATAATGGTGAACATTCGGATCAAAATAACCGAGGTGATCATGAATCGATTTTCGGTATAAACTCCCGGATGGAACGTATGTAGAAAATCTCCGCATCGCTTCCCGGTCATATTCATAAGCGAATAAGAAGCGGTCTGTCGGGATACGCTGTCCGTTTTCGATTCGATAATGGAAAATTTCTACATCTGAATAAACGAAGTCCACATCGGCAATTTCCGCAACCATTTGCTCTATATGACAAGGAAGCAATATATCGTCATCATCGCAAAGCATAATGAGTTCCCCTTTTGCCGCTTTAACGCCGATATTTCTCGCCTCGACATGTCCGACATTGTCGCGGCAATGGATGAGATGGACGCGCAACTCTGGATATAACGCGACAATATCATCAACACGCTCGCCACCATCATTTACAACGATCACTTCAAAATAACGATATGTCTGTCTGTTTAATGATTCTAATAATTCCGCAAGCGGATACAGACGATTATAGGTGGGAACGACAACCGATACAAAGGGACGCAAAGTCCGCTCACCGCCTCTCTTTTTCTCCCCACAAAAAAGAAGGAGCAATTACCCTTAAGGTATAAGCTCCTCCCCCTTTTTGTCAACCGCTATGCCAATTCCTGTTGCTTCGTTTCTTTTCCTAACACCCATACCGCAATAACGCCAATGAAAATAGAAATACAGAAAATCAGAAAAATCGTTGTAATCGTAATATGTCTATTGACAAGATAGCCGACGAAAAGCGGTCCTAAAATGCCGCCGATGCGTCCAAATGACGCCGCCATCCCAGCTCCCGTGCCGCGAATCGAAGTCGGGTAAAGCTCTGGAGTATAGGCGTATAACGCTCCCCATGCGCCAAGGTTAAAAAACGATAGTAAAATGCCAAAGGTCATGAGCAGTGCAAGCGAATCCGCGTTGCCAAAGAAATAGGCACTAACGGCCGTACCAATCAAATACGTGATGAGCACAAATTTCCGACCCGCTCGTTCAATAAGCCATGCGGCGCTAAAATAGCCAGGCAATTGCGCCAGCGTCATAATCAAGACATACTCGAAGCTTTTAATTAAGCTAAACCCTTTCATGACCATTACGCTTGGCAGCCATAAAAACATACCGTAGTAAGAAAATACGACGCAAAACCAAAGCACCCAAAGCATGAACGTTTCTTTCCGGTAAGAAGACGACCAAACCTTGACGATGTTGTCCCATACGGTTTCTTCTTTGCGCGCACTTGTAAACCTTGGCGAATCAGGCAATCCCCATCGTAAATATAGGGCGTATAACGCCGGAATCGCCGCAAGCAATAGCGCTGTTTGCCAACCGTATGTTGGAATGACAAAATATGAAATTAACGCGGATAACAACCAGCCGACTGCCCAAAAGCTTTCCAGCAGCACAACAGCTTTTCCACGTTCTTGCGCCGGCACGCTTTCCGATACAAGCGTCGAAGCAACCGGCAGTTCTCCGCCCAACCCCATGCCTATGAGAAACCGTAAAACTAAAAACGCCGTCAATGTCGTCGTTAAGGCAGATAGTCCGCTTCCGATCGAGAATAATAATAGTGTAATAATAAACACGTTTTTTCTGCCGATGCGGTCGGCCAACAATCCGAATAACAGCGCGCCAACTGCCATACCGATGGAGTTGATGCTGCCGATCCATCCCATTTGTTCGACACTTAAGTTCCAATCTTTTTGCAACGCCGCGATAATAAACGACAGCATGCCAACATCCATCGCGTCAAACATCCAGCCAAGCCCGGCAACTCCTAACAGCTTTCGTTGCGAAATCGTTTGTTGAATCATGTAAATCCTCCTATTTTTACAAGTGTAAAGACACCTTTTACATCATTATAGGGGGTTTTGGCTGCTTATTCAATAATCGATTTTTTGTTTGCTGATAGAAATACATAAGTTATATGTTTTTTAATATGATGTTCTGTATGAGCAAGAATATTCCCCATCCTCCTATTCCAAGCACAACGGATAATATAAATGAAAAAGAGGATAAGCCATTGACTTATCCTCTAGTTATACCAAATTATCTTGCAAATACTTCTTTAATCGTATATTCCAGCCACTCCTTCACTGTTTCAAACGCAAAACGAACGTTGAGGCGCTCGGTCCATTGATGGGCGCCGCGTCCGACCGGACCGACATTGAGCACCGGAACTTGAAATTTTGCCAGCGCATCAAACGGCAAATGATAGCCGCGATTCCACACCGGCATGTTATCGGTAAGAGCTCGTAAAGAAGATGAAGATTGCTGCAAGCCGACATAGCTTAAGTCGGAAATTCCGCCGAAGTAATGTTGCTGCACAAGAGAAATGCCATGCTTTTCTTGCGCGTATTTTTGCAGCTTCGCAACAAGACGCTGAACGAGCGGATCGCTGCTGGCGTTGACAGCCGGGTAATACGGAGGAGCATAAAAAAGAACGATCATCGGCGCGAAATCTTTACAAAGCATGGCAAGCCGGTCGACTAGTTTGATCGTTTTCTCCCGCTCGTCTTTCGCTGCTTCCGTTGATAAAACGCTTGCTTCAAGCTGTTCGATTCTTTCTAATCCAACCATCTCCACTGCTTTCTTTCTTAACTCTGAAAAAGTGAATACGTTGACAGACAGCGGTTTCGGTGCCCATTTTTCGAGTTTCGCAAAACGGGACGCCTCATCGTTATAACGCTCTTCGATGCGTTTTGCCGCCCACTTTGCGATCGCGATTAACGAGTTTGTCACATCGTCGAGCGACCTTTTCTGCAAAAATAAATTAAATAACGTTACCGCGCGATGCGGTATTTGCACAGAATATTCTTCTTTTAAATCGGTCTGCAATAAGTTTGTCGGCGGCGGACTGACTTCCCCACTAAACACTTCGCAAAAATCAGTGTTAAATTCTAATTCATTAGCGATTTGCGCCGCCATGAAATTGGCATTTAGCCCTGCGAACGGTTCTCCGACATGCGTTTCTTTTCCGTAACAATAAAAGCCCGGCAGCACTTTTCCAATCGAGCCGGTGTAAATGTAATTCGCTTTGTCCCCTGGGTAGCGAGTAAACATCGGTTCGGAATTAAGCACAAGCCGATAGGTTAATCCGTATTTTTCTGCCATTTCGACAAGGATCGGCACGGCCGCACGCATTCCTACCGAGCTCACTTCCTCATCCGGTACCGTAAGCAGCAGTAAATTTCCTTCAAACTTTCCTTGGCATGCTTGCTCGATCAGCGACATATGAAGAGCAAGACCGCACTTCATATCCATCACGCCGCGGCCAAATAACCATTCCCCTTCTTCCATATCAGCTTGCACATCAGAAGGAAGCTGTTGTTTCTGTTCGTAAAACCGCTCCGTCAGCTTTTCGGGAGAAAATGCGGCGTCCTTCCATGCCCCGTAATCTTGCACATCGACCACATCAAAATGGCTGATGAGAATGACGGTATCGCGCACTTGTTCCGCTTTTTTCACCAGTGCGGTTACAAAATAACGGCCATCACCTGTCGGATGCAATTGCACAAATTTATTATTTTCCCGGAAATAATCAAGTGTGCACAACTGTTCCGTGATGTATTGTGCAAGTAACACTTCCGCTTCTGTCCCGCTAATGCTTGGATATTCAACTAAATGACAAAGCAATTGCTTTAATTGTTGCGTCGTTTGCCATTTCATCCCGATCCCCCATTATTTTTGATATCGTTCTCCCTTATTTTAGCAAAAAATAACGCCGCCACCTATGGCAGGTGCGGCGTTACAAACTCCATTTTTGGATGTCAAAGTTCGACAAATAAAATCATTTGATAACATTGCGAAAAATACGGAGCCTGCCGCAATGGGCAGTGGTTACGCATTTTTCGTTTCGATATGAAAAATGACTGTTTCTCCTTTTGTCGCCTTCGTTTCGGACGTTTTTTGCAAGCTTGCCACGGCATCGCCGTTTGTCACGATAATCGGTGTGACCGTGCTTTTCGCTTTTTGTTTGACAAGATCTAGGTCTACCGTTAATAAACGCTGGCCGGCTTTGACACGGTCTCCGGCTGCTACATGCGCTGTAAATCCTTCGCCATTCATCGAAACCGTTTCCAATCCCACATGAATTAACAGTTCTACGCCCGCTTCCGAACGCAAACCGACCGCGTGTTTTGTTGGAAATACTTGTACGACTTCCCCATTGACAGGCGCAACAACTTCTCCTTCCGTTGGTTCAATCGCGATACCGTCTCCCATCATTTTTTGCGAAAAAACGGGATCAGGAACTTCTTCTAGAGACTTGATTGTGCCTGTCAATGGCGCAACCACATCTTCATGAGTCGGCTTTTCTTTTTTGCCAAACCATTTTTTAAACATGTAGTCCATCCTTTCTTCTTTTTTAAATAAACGAGATAAATGAACAAAAAAAACCTAAAACGCCACCATCGTGTTCGTCTTAGGTCTTGCCTGCAGTCGCAGTCACAATCCCATCCTTTTTCATATTTAGGGTAAATGGAAATTCCAAATTTGTCAAAGAATAACGATATAAGTTCATTGGAAATTCATATTTTGGCTATGCTCATTGTCTTAAGCATCGGCAAATCTCGTCCGCCACTTCACGGATAGTCAATTTCCCGCCGATGTCAGAAGTTTTTATGCCATCTGTTGCTACACTTCGATAATCGGTTCCTTTATAATAAAGCCCCTGCACACTCCTCTCAAAAATTGGTTTCGTGCTAAAATAAAAACAAACAATTTTTTGTTTGTGCATTTCCACAAATTCACGTTATGAAACGAGGGAAACGGATATGACCCATCACGATGACCCATTTCAAGGGAACTTCGACAGCCTCGAAGAATTTGCGGACCATATTAGCGATCTGTTGCAATGTCCGATTACGATTGAAGACGCAAACCATCGGCTCATCGCCTATAGCGCTCACGATGACTATACCGATCCGGCGCGTACCGCAACGATTATCAGCCGGCGCGTACCCGAAAAAGTGATTAATAGTTTATGGAAGCAAGGGGCGATCCCGGCGTTATTAAGCAGTCGTGACCCTGTCCGTGTCGCGGCCATTTCCGAAGTCGGTCTCGGCAGTCGTGTCGCCGTCTCGATTTGGAAAAACGACGAAGTAATCGGATTTATTTGGGCATTGGAAACAGACCGCACGTTATCGAAAGAGGATATGGAGCTGTTAAAAAAAGCAGCAAAAGCAGCGAAAAATAAAGTATTGCAGCTGTATATGCGCAAAAATAAAAAAGAAGAACGGGTTCAGGAATTTTTTTGGAAGCTGTTGACGGGACATATGACGACAGAGGAAGAAATTAAAGAAAATTTCGAGATGATGCAAATCCCGACCGCTCCTTTATTTTCCGTCATCGTTTTTCGGCTTGCCAACGAAATTACGAGAGAGATTGAAAAACAAATTTCTTATCTGTTACAGACAACTCAACAAATTCAACTTCTTCTGTATACGACAGACCGGAGTGATGTCATTTTATTGGCAACACCGAAAAATGCAAATCAACCGCTGCAAGAGTTTAACTGCTTTATCCAATCATTCGCGACGAAAATGAAGGAGCGATTTCACATTAGCAGCATTCAAAGCGGCTTCGGCGGTATATACGAAACGTATACATGCATCGAAAAAAGCTACAAGGAAGCTTTAACAGTGCTGAAAATGAAAGAAAAGTTTCTGGCGCAAATCAGCTCCATTTATGGATATCAACAATTGGGCATTTATCAATTTTTTGATTTATTGTTAGAGAAAAAACGACAAGGAGAGTTTACCAACACGGCTTTACTCAAATTACAATCGTACGATCAAAAACATCATAGCGATTTAGTCGAAACATTTGAAATCTTTTTCGACCACGACAGCAATGTCAATGAAACGGCGAAAGCGTTAAACATTCATCCAAACACCCTTGCTTACCGACTAAAACGCATCGCCGAAATTGGTGAAATTGACTTACATGATATCAATCAAAAAGTAAAACTATATATCGATATTAAACTTGCCAAATATGAAGCGCTCCATTAAATTAATTTGTGGAAATCCACAAAATGATAGCGCTTCTTTTTTCCTTCTTAACAAAGAAAAAATTATTACAACCATTTATACTATAATTAAGGCCAAAATACGAGGGAGGAATTTCACTCATGATTATTGGGGTACCAAAAGAAATTAAAAATAACGAAAACCGTGTTGCGATCACGCCGGCGGGCGTTATGTCATTCGTTCAAGCTGGACATACGGTGTTAGTGGAAAAAGACGCAGGAATTGGAAGCGGTTTCACTAATGAAGATTATGCAAGCGCTGGAGCGCAAATTATCGATCAAGCACAAGACGTATGGGCAAAAGCGGATATGATCATGAAAGTAAAAGAGCCGCTGCCAAGCGAATATAACTATTTCCGCCCAGGACTAATTTTATTCACGTATTTGCATCTTGCTGCAGAACCGGAATTGGCGCGTGCACTGAAAGAAAAAGGCGTAATTGCGATCGCGTACGAAACTGTACAAGTCGGCCGCACCCTTCCGCTTCTTACGCCGATGAGCGAAGTAGCAGGACGCATGGCGGCGCAAATCGGCGCGCAATTTTTAGAAAAACCAAAAGGCGGAAAAGGCATTCTTCTCGGTGGTGTTCCAGGAGTAAGCCGCGGTAAAGTGACGATCATCGGCGGCGGTACTGTCGGAACGAATGCGGCAAAAGTCGCAGTCGGTTTAGGCGCAGATGTAACAATCATCGATTTAAGCGCAGACCGCCTTCGCGAGCTAGATGACATTTTCGGCCACCAAATTACGACATTAATGTCCAACCCAATGAACATCGCTCAAGCGGTCGCAGAGTCGGATCTTGTGATCGGCGCTGTTTTAATCCCAGGAGCAAAAGCACCAAAACTTGTTACAGAAGAAATGGTCAAAGCGATGAAACCAGGTTCCGTCATTGTCGATGTCGCGATTGACCAAGGCGGTATCGTCGAGACAAGCGACCACGTCACGACGCACGACAACCCAACATACGTCAAACACGGTGTCGTTCACTATGCGGTTGCCAACATGCCTGGAGCGGTTCCAAGAACATCCACGCTCGCATTAACGAATGTAACGATTCCATACGCTCTGCAAATCGCTAACAAAGGTGTTCATCAAGCCGTCGCAGACAACCCGGCGTTAAAACTTGGCGTCAACGTCGCAAACGGCGAAATCACTTACGAAGCAGTTGCCCGCGACCTTGGCTACAACTATGTCCCAGTGGAAGAAGCGTTAGGAAAACAACTAACCGCAAATTAATCCATCATACCGGTACTGCGCGCCTGGCGCAGTGCCGGTTTTTTATTCCTTTGCCACAACCACTTTTCTATCTTATCGAAGTGATTTTATGCTATTATTAAAGAATCATGATACATACGAGGGAGGAATGCACCATGGCAATGCCTAAAGCACTGACCATCGCCGGTTCTGACAGCAGCGGCGGCGCTGGCCTTCAAGCGGACTTAAAAACGTTTCAAGAACTTGGCGTATACGGAATGACCGCGATTACGACGATCGTCGCGATGGATCCACATAAACAATGGTTTCATCAAGTGTTTCCGATCGATCTCGCTACTATCGAAGCGCAGCTCGAAACCATTATTGTTGGCGTCGGAGTTGACGCGATGAAAACCGGCATGCTTCCGACAACAGATATCATTGAACTTGCCGCAAAAACGATTGAAAAACATCAATTGACCAATGTTGTCATTGACCCGGTAATGGTATGTAAAGGAGCGGACGAACCGCTTCATCCGGAAAATACAGTATGCTATCGCGAAGTGCTTGTGCCAAAAGCGACAGTAGTAACACCAAACTTATTCGAAGCAGCACAATTAAGCGGGCTAAGCCGCATTGAAACGGTGGAAGATATGAAGGAAGCGGCGGGAAGAATCCATGAGTTTGGCGCAAAATATGTAATCGTAAAAGGCGGACGCAAAATTCCTCATGAAAAAGCGATCGACGTCCTATACGATGGAAAAACGTTCGAATTGTTGGAATCCGATCGCATCGAAACAACTTATACACACGGCGCAGGCTGCACGTTCTCCGCTGCGATCGCTGCAGAACTTGCGAAAGGAAAGCCGGTGAAAGAAGCGATCGCAACGGCGAAGGAGTTCATTACGGAAGCAATTCGCCATTCTTTCCCGCTCAACCAATATGTCGGGCCAACAAATCATGGCGCGTACCGCCGCTATCATCAATAATGAGGCAGGAGGAATATCTCCTGCTTTCCTTTTGCTTTATACAAAAAAACAAACGTGATAATATTATAAAAAAACAAATAATTTATTAAAAGAAGGATGTGTGAATCGATTGAGAGTATCTGCTGTTCAATACCATCTCCATACCATTGATTCGTTCCAGCAATTTGCCGATCAAGTAACCCATTACGTAAAAACCGCACAAGAGTTCGAAGCGGAATTTGTCCTGTTTCCCGAATTTATAACCACCCAGCTGTTATCCATTCCGACCAATTCAGGAAAAGCCGCAACCATTGATGACTTGCCAAATTATACAGAACCGTATTACGAGCTATTCACTTCGTTAGCGAAACAAACGGGCATGTACTTAATTGGCGGCACACATGTTATTCGCAAAAACGGAAAGTTATATAATGTCGCCCATTTATTTACACCAGACGGACAAATTCATCAACAAGCAAAGCTGCATATTACTCCGACGGAAGTAAAAGAATGGGGCATTGCTCCGGGAGAAAGCATCAATGTGTTCGAAACAGAAAAAGGGACGATCGCGCTGTTGACGTGCTATGACATTGAGTTTCCGGAAGCCGTTCGCATCGTTCGCGCCAAAGGAGCAGACGTCATCTTCTGCCCATCATGCACCGATGACCGTCATGGATTCCATCGCGTACGGTATTGCTGCCACGCGCGCGCCGTCGAAAACCAAGTGTATGTCGTCACGACAGGCACGGTCGGCTCGCTGCCAACCGTCGACTTCATGCGCGCCAACTTCGGCCAAGCCGCGGTTATTACACCAAACGATATTCCGTTCCCACCGCGCGGCATTTTAGTCGAAGGGGAAATCAACGACGACATGATTGTCACCGCTGACCTCGACTTGTCGCTGTTGTATAAAGTGCGGGAAAAAGGTTCGGTGACGACATGGCGCGACCGCCGCACCGACTTGTACCCAGATTGGAAATAAGGGAGAGGACGAATCGATGAAATACGTACGAATTACAAGCATTGACGACCCGCTTTTTGCAAAAATGTATGAGTTGCTAAAAACAGTATTTCCAGAAGAAGAAGTGCTCGAGTTTGAGCTGTGGAAAGAACCGCTCCAAGACCAGAATTTGCGCGTCTGTGTCGCCATACTAGACGATAATGTCGTCGGTGCGACCGAATACCGCTACTACCCGGACATGAACGTCGCGATGACGGACTTTACAATCATCGGTAAAGAAGGGCTTGGCATCGGCCGCTTTTTAATGGAACACCGCGAGAAAGATTTGCTAGGGATGGCCGCCAAGCACGGCAACGAGCTATTGGGCATGTTTGCGGAAATTTACGACCCTTATCGCGTGCAAGATCATTCGTTCGGCGGCATTAAACCGATGGACCCTTACGTCCGCCGCGAAGTGTTGTCCCATATCGGCTACCGCAAGCTTAACTTTCCGTACGTCCACCCTTCGTGGAAAAATGATGGGGAAGCGGTATCCGCCCTTGATTTTTGCTTCCTATCTTATAGCCATAAGGGAGACACGCTGCCGGCCGATCTCATCGTCCGCTTTCTTCAGACGTACTATGCGATTTTGCCAAACAAATCAGACGCCTGGCATGACATGATAGAAAACTTAAAAACGAAAACGGAAGTGGAATTGCTGCCGATTTAACGAAAAAAACCCGGATGCGACAACACGTCCGGGTTTTTTTCTTATAACGATGCTTTGAAACGGTCAAACTGCTCAGCAATTTTACCTTCCGGCGCCTTTGTTAACAAGCTGACGATCACAATCGCCGCCAAACTCGCAGCGAAGCCTGGAATCATTTCATAAAGCAAGCTTTTTAAATACGCTGATTGCGTCCAGAGAATAACGGTCATTGCTCCTGCAACCATGCCGGCAAGCGCACCCCATTTCGTCATGCGCCGCCAGAACAGACTTAATAAAATGACGGGACCGAACGAAGCGCCAAAACCTGCCCACGCATAGCCGACCAAGTTTAAAATCGTGTCGTTTTTCGTATACGCCAACGCCGACGCTACTAACGCTACAATGAGCACGGAAAGCCGGCCGACGAAAACTAATTCTTTATCCGAAGCCGAACGGCGGAATAATACTTTATATAAATCTTCCGTTAAGGAACTTGACGTCACCAGAAGCTGCGAAGAAATCGTGCTCATAATCGCCGCTAAAATCGCCGAAAGCAAAAATCCGGTAATGAGCGGATGAAATAAAATTTCTCCGAGCTTGACAAAGACGGTCTCCGGATCTCCAAGCTTCGGACCGTGCTCAGAAAAATAGGCGATTCCAAATAACCCTGTCAACATCGCGCCGACAACGGAGAAAATCATCCACCCCATTCCAATGCGGCGGGCATTTTTCATTTCCTTGACCGATGAAATCGCCATAAAACGGACAATAATGTGCGGTTGTCCGAAATAACCGAGACCCCACGCAAACAGCGAAATAATACCGAGGAAGCTAGTTCCTTTCCATAAATCGAGCAAATTAGGGTCAATGTTTTTAATGGTAGTAAACGTATCGCCGACACCGCCCGTATGGAAAAGCGTTACGGCCGGGACAAGAATAAGAGCAATAAACATAATCGTTCCTTGCACAAAATCGGTCCAACTAACAGCCAAAAATCCTCCAAACAATGTATACGCAACAACGACACCAGCAACAATCCATAGCCCTGTATGATAACTTGTGCCAAATGAGTTTTGAAACAGCACCGCTCCAGATACAAGACCAGAAGATACATAAAAGGTAAAGAAAATCATAATAACAAGACCGGAAATTAACCGAAGCAGCTTCGATGTATCGCCGAATCTATTTTCCAAAAATTCCGGAATCGTAATCGAATCATTTGCTACTTCCGTATATACACGCAAACGAGGCGCAACATATAACCAGTTCGCATATGCTCCGAGCGTAAGCCCAATAACAATCCATGATGCACTTAATCCTTGCGCATACATTGCTCCTGGAAGCCCCATCAACAGCCAACCGCTCATATCGGAAGCCCCCGCACTGAGCGCTGTGACCGCAGGGCCTAACGTCCTTCCCCCAAGCATATAATCGGAAAGGTTGGACGTACGTTTATAAGCCCAATACCCAATAAGAAGCATCCCAATCATATACACTGCGACAGAAATCAATACCAAGGCATTCTCCCCTTTCCTTTGTTGCCTTCTCTATCATCATAACGAAAGAATATTATTTTTACAATAATAATTATAATTTTCCAATTGTTTAGAACATAAATATATTATAAGGTTTTCCAAAAAACAAAACGAATATTCAATTAATTTATAATATAAAAATAAACCAACCCACTTCTGCTACATTATTTTATAAAAATGAATATTCATTTGTTTCAAGAATATTATAAATTGAAATTCAACTAATAGAATATAATAGTGAGGAGGTTTATTAATACGATCGCTGTAGTGCTTGCGTCGCTTACAGCGTTGGCTGCATGTGGTGGAAAATCTGCGGAACCGAGTTCTTCTTCCTCTTCGGGAAAAGAGGAAACAAAGAAAAAATTATCGTCGGAACAGACGCTGCGTTTGCACCGTTTGAGTACATGGATAAAGGGGAAATCGTCGGTTTTGACGTTGACTTGTTAGATGCGGTTATGAAAGAAGCTGGCATCGACTATGAACTGAAAAATATCGGCTGGGATCCGCTCTTTGCCGCATTGCAAAGCAAAGAAATCGATATGGCGATCTCCGGCATCACGATCAATGATAAGCGGAAACAAACATACGATTTCTCCATTCCTTATTTTGAATCCACCTATATGATTATGGTGAAAGAAAATAGTCCAATCAAAAATGCGCTTGACTTAAAAGGAAAAACGATCGGCGTCCAAAACGGCACCACGGGACAAGCAGCAGTAGAAAAATTGCTTGGAAAAGAAAATAAAAACATTAAAAAATTCGAAAACACGGTTGTGGCGATTATGGACTTATTAAACGGCGGCGTCGAGGCGGTCGTTACGGACAACGCGGTGGCAAGCGAGTATGTGAAAAACAATCCGGATAAAAAAATCAAAACCATCGCCGATCCAGAACATTTCGAGTCTGAGTTTTACGGGCTGATGTTCCCGAAAGGAAGCGACTTGAAGCCAAAAGTGGACGAAGCGACAAGGTTTTTTACGGACCACAACAGCAAAAAGCTGGTCTTCGCCATGCTGCTTCCATCCGCAAACAAAAAAGAATCCTTCCCTCGCATTTAGGGAAGGCTAAACAGAACGACCCAGCTGCTTTGCCAGCCGTTCGCGAATGCGCGGATTTAACGTTTGCCACATCCATTTTTCAAATAGCTCCTTTTTTTCTTGAAATGGTAAATAGTAGCGCTCGCCTGCTTGTTGGCGCGCTCTCTCGGTTACATCGTATAACGCAAGCGCTGCCGCCACTGATATATTAAAACTTTGGACAAACCCATACATTGGAATCATAAACGTCGCATCAGCGGCACGAATCGCCTCTTGCGACACACCGCTATGCTCGTTGCCAAATAGAAGCGCCGTCGGCCGCGACACATCGATGTCGCCAAGGCGAAGCGTTCCTTCGCCGAGATAGCTGGCATACACTTGATACCCTTTTGCTTGCAGCTCTTTAATCGTCGTTACAATATCCGGTTTTTGCTGCAGCGTCAGCCATTTATCGGCATGTCGCGTCACAAGCGGGTTCGGCTGAAACGGCGTTTTTCCAGTGACGACATACACATCCTGCACGCCAAACGCTTCCGCTGTCCGCAACACCGCCGCTTGGTTATGCGGATCGTCGACTGCTTCAGTCAATACCGTAATATAACGCGTCCGCTTTTGAAGTACATCATACATCCGCTTTAACCGTTCCGGTAAAATCATTTCCCAAATAAGACGCGTTTCTTCCGTCAACACCCCTTCTTTTTGCAGCTGTTCAATGAACGCTTTTGCTTCTTGCTCGTTCATTGCCATCACCTTCGTTTCTTCTAATAATCTACCTAGAACGAATCTCATTGTACAAAATTTTGACAATGCGAGCAAACACAACAAGCCGAAAAACTTCTTAATAAATCCATACATTCCCATTTTTTTATTGCCTATCATGAACCATAATACATATTACAAAGCAAATGATATATTTATTAGAATATTATTAATTTTATTTAAATAACAAAGATACCACTTATTTCATATATAAATACATTTACAAATATTTATCCAGCATATACTATATTAAATGTAAACGCTTTAAAAAATTTTTTAAAATAATTTATTTTTTATTTGCTTTTTACAAAATTGTCCCGATCGATAGGAGGAAACGATTATGCAAACTCCAAAAAATGAACAAAAATTACATCGTGGATTAGAGGAAAGACATATTTCTCTTATGTCTCTTGGGGCAGCGATTGGGGTCGGGCTATTTCTTGGCTCTGCATCTTCCATCAAATTAGCGGGACCGGCGATTTTGATTGCTTATGCGGTAAGCGGCGCGATTATGTTCTTTATTATGCGCGCACTCGGCGAAATGGCCGTGGAAAACCCGGTTGCCGGTTCATTCAGCCGCTACGCGCATGACTATTTAGGACCGCTTGCTGGTTATTTAACCGGGTGGAACTATTGGTTTTTATGGGTAGTTACTTGCATCGCGGAAATCACCGCTGCCGGCATTTATATGCAATTTTGGTTCCCTGATACGCCAAGATGGATATGGGCGCTAGCCGCTTTAATAATGATGACATTAATCAATTTCCTCGCTGTCAAGGCGTACGGGGAATTAGAATTTTGGTTTGCGCTTATTAAAATTGTCACCATTGTATTTATGATCATCGTTGGCTTGGGCATGATTCTGTTCGGAATCGGCAATGGCGGAGTCGCCACAGGCATCAGCAACCTTTGGGAACATGGCGGATTTCTCCCGAACGGCTTTACCGGTGTGTTAATGTCTTTGCAAATGGTGATGTTCGCCTACTTAGGAATTGAAATGCTCGGCGTTACGGCCGGCGAAGTGAAAAATCCGGAAAAATCGCTGACCAAAGCGGTCAATAGCGTATTTTGGCGCATTTTAATTTTCTACGTGGGCGCATTATTTGTCATCATGTCCATTTACCCTTGGAACGAAATCGGCGAAAAAGGAAGCCCGTTTGTCTTAACATTTGAAAAAATCGGCATTCACGCCGCTGCGGGAATCATCAACTTTGTCGTTTTAACGGCTGCGTTGTCTTCCTGCAACAGTGGAATTTTCAGCACAAGCCGCATGCTCTTCAACTTGGCTGAGCAAAAAGAAGCACCGCCTTCCTTCGCTAAACTGACAAAGCGCGGAATTCCAGGCGTCGCCCTCATCGTCACGGCGTTAGCGATGTTAGTCGGTGTGTATTTAAACTACGTTTCCGAAAAAGTATTCCAATGGGTCACAAGTGTCGCGACATTTGGCGCGATTTGGACATGGGCGATTATTTTGCTTTCGCAATTGCACTTCCGTAAACGCTTAAGCCCAGAAAAGCAAAAACAATTAAAGTATAAAATGCCGCTTTATCCTTATAGCTCTTATATCGCTCTCGCCTTTTTAGTCGGAGTTACCGGTTTAATGGCATATTTCCCTGACACACGAATCGCACTTATCATTGGACCAGCCTGGCTCATCTTGCTCGTTGTCGTCTATTATGCAAAAGGCATGCATAAGCGCCATGCCTACCCTTCTGATAAAAAACAAGTTAGCTAAACAACCGTCTCCATCCCTTTTATAGGGATGGAGATGTTTATTTTTTTACATCCTTCTCCATGTTCATTGATGATCCTTTCTCCCTTCCCCCTGTTACATACCAACACCATCATTCATTTAATATTGTTCAATATTTCACAAACTATTCAATAATAGATTGTTCTAGGCGTCAATAAATATAGTATTGTATAGTTGAAATCTGTTATATATATTTTTTTGATCTGTTATAGTTACAGGCGATTGGGAGGGGATCTGTTATGAAACAAGCTACTGCTGTATTAGACCCGTGGCGAAATTTTAAAGGGTCAAAATGGAAAAAGTCCATTGACGTCCGTGACTTTATTTTAAACAACGTCACCGTTTACTATGGGGATGAGTCATTTCTAGAAGGGCCTACAGAAGCGACGAAGAAACTATGGGAACAAGTGATGGAATTGTCGAAACAAGAACGCGAAAAAGGCGGCGTTCTCGATATGGATACATCCATTGTTTCCACCATCACTTCCCACAGACCGGGTTATTTAAACAAAGACTTGGAAAAAATTGTTGGTTTTCAAACAGATAAACCGTTTAAGCGCGCATTAATGCCGTTCGGAGGCATCCGCATGGCGCAACAATCATGCGAAGCATACGGCTACAAAGTAAGCGACGAAGTGAAAAAAATTTTTACCGAATACCGAAAAACCCATAACCAAGGTGTATTTGACGTTTACACCGAAGAGATGAAATTAGCGCGCAAAGCGGGAATTATCACAGGCCTTCCAGACGCATATGGACGCGGCCGCATTATTGGCGACTATCGCCGCGTGGCGTTATACGGTGTCGATCGTCTGATTGAAGAAAAACAAAAGGATTTGAAAAACACTGGCGCAAGAACGATGACGGAAGACATTATCCGCCTTCGCGAGGAAATTGCTGAACAAATTCGCGCGTTAAACGAATTGAAACAAATGGCATTAAGCTACGGTTACGACATTTCCGAACCAGCGCAAAACGCACACGAAGCATTCCAATGGCTCTATTTCGCTTATCTTGCCGCTATTAAAGAACAAAACGGCGCAGCGATGAGCTTAGGCCGCGTGTCCACCTTCTTAGACATTTATATCGAACGCGACCTACAAGAAGGTGCGCTAACAGAAAAAGAAGCGCAGGAACTTGTCGACCATTTTGTGATGAAATTGCGCCTTGTCAAATTCGCCAGAACACCGGAATATAACGAACTATTCAGCGGCGACCCGACATGGGTAACAGAATCGATCGGCGGAATGGCGATCGATGGTCGTCCGTTAGTCACGAAAAACTCGTTCCGCTTCCTTCATACGTTGGATAACTTAGGACCTGCGCCAGAGCCAAACTTAACGGTACTTTGGTCGAAACAATTGCCGGAAGCGTTCAAAGAATATTGCGCGAAAATGTCGATAAAAACAAGCTCGATTCAATATGAAAACGACGACTTAATGCGCGTGGAATTCGGCGATGACTATGGAATTGCTTGCTGCGTATCGCCAATGAGAATTGGCAAGCAAATGCAATTTTTCGGAGCGCGCGCCAACCTTGCGAAAGCATTGTTATATGCGATTAATGGCGGCGTTGATGAAAAATTAAAAATACAAGTTGGTCCTGAGTTTGCGCCAATTACATCCGAATATTTAGATTACGATGAAGTCATGCGTAAGTTTGATCATGTACTTGAATGGCTTGCGGAACTTTATATTAATACACTCAATGTCATTCATTACATGCACGATAAATATTGTTATGAACGCATTGAAATGGCGCTTCATGATTCGCATATTTTACGCACGATGGCAACTGGTATCGCCGGACTATCGGTTGTCGCTGATTCGTTAAGTGCGATCAAATACGCAAAAGTCAAACCGATTCGAGATGAAAACGGCATTGCCGTTGATTTTGAAATCGAAGGAGATTTCCCGAAATACGGAAATAACGATGATCGCGTCGACCAAATTGCGGTTGATTTAGTCGAACGTTTTATGACGAAATTGAAAAAACATAAAACGTATCGCGATTCAAAACATACGTTATCGATTTTAACGATTACATCGAACGTCGTATACGGGAAAAAGACAGGAAATACGCCAGATGGCCGTCGCGCTGGCGAACCGTTTGCTCCGGGAGCGAACCCGCTGCACGGCCGTGACACGAAGGGAGCGCTCGCTTCGTTAAGCTCTGTCGCGAAATTGCCATTTGAACATGCATTAGATGGCATTTCTAATACGTTCTCAATCGTGCCGAAAGCTTTAGGAAAAGAAGAACATGCCCGTGTTCGCAACCTTGTCGCCATTTTAGATGGTTACATGGAAAAAGGCGGACACCATCTCAACATTAACGTGTTGAATCGTGAAACGTTATTAGATGCAATGGAACATCCAGAAAAATATCCGCAATTAACGATTCGCGTCTCTGGATATGCCGTCAACTTCATTAAATTAACTCGTGAACAACAAATTGACGTCATTAACCGCACATTCCACGAAACGATGTAACGATCTCCCCCTCCTTCTTGAGGGGGGATATTTCTCTTAGGAAGGAGACCATCCGATGAAAGGGTTTATTCATTCGATTGAGACATGCGGCACCGTCGACGGTCCAGGCCTTCGCTATGTCATCTTCACACAAGGATGCTTGCTGCGCTGTCAATATTGTCATAACGCCGACACATGGGAAATCGGAAAAGGAAAAGAAATGACCGTAGAAGAAATTATCGATGATGTAAAAACGTATTTGCCGTTTATCAACGCTTCCGGCGGCGGAATTACCGTCAGCGGCGGGGAACCTTTGTTGCAAATCGACTTTTTAATCGAGCTATTTAAAGCATGCAAAAAACTCGGCATTCATACAGCGATCGATTCGTCAGGAGGATGCTACACGGCGGAAGCGTCGTTCCAGCAAAAATTAAACGAATTGCTTTCCTATACTGATTTAATTTTGCTTGATTTAAAACATATTGACGAAAAAAAACATCGGAAGCTGACAGGAAAAACAAATCAACATATTTTACAATTTGCTCGGTTCTTATCCGAAAAAAACGTTCCTGTTTGGATCCGGCATGTTCTCGTTCCAACCATTACAGACGACCCGAATGATTTGCGCAGTCTCGCCGCTTTTATTCGCACGTTAAATAATGTAGAAAAAATTGAAATTCTCCCATATCATAAATTAGGAGTATACAAATGGAAAGCGCTTGGATTGAAGTATCCTTTGGAAGGAATTGAACCTCCTTCGGAAGAAAGCGTGGAAATGGCACAACGAATCCTAAACGGAACAGAAGATACAGTGCCTCTTACGTAATTGTTTTTATGATAACCTCCCTTCTGTCTCCATCCTACCAACCGTTTCATATTTCGATAATGAGCCGAGGCGTTATTTTTCTCTAAGACCTGAGTCGTATTTTCTAATCAACATCTGTTATCGCACCATTTATCACACATCGCAAAAGGCTCCGATATGACATAAAAAAGGAAGGCCGCCTAACGGGCGCCTTCCTATTCGGTCGCTTTCATATACGCTTGTTTCGGATGGTTCGGCTGATCTGGATATTTTAAACGAATTTTTCCTTCCTCTATCAGTTTTCCTAAATAGTTATTCCTTAGTCCATCTGGCGTTCTTTCCAATAGTGCTGCTAGTTCCTTTAACATCAGCGGTCTTTGCTCGCAAAGCTGCAAAATAATATTTTCCATCACACTTGGAGGCAATCGTTTTTTCTTTCTCGCTAACTCCGCAATATTCCATAGTTTTTCATCAATTTCACTCTTTTCTTTGTACGGATCAGATGAAGATAGTTCATTATTTATGGAGTTAAGACGTTTATTTATGGAGTTAGGTTCGTTATTCACGGAGTTTTCTTCTTTATTTACGGAGTCAACACCGTTATTTATGGAGTCCGACGGATTATTAACGGAGTTTTCTCGTTTATTTACGGAGTTTTCTTCGCTATTTATAGAGATATCTTCGTTATTTACGGAGTTTTGTTGCTTATTTATGGAGTTCGAGTCTTCTTCCGTTAATGTAAGATCCATTTCACTATCATCATGCTGTTCTATATCTTGATATATATCTGTTTCATATGATGCAGCTGTTTCATACGGATATAATATCACGACAGTTCGTTCTGGATTCGAATGTTGAATAAATTCAGGCTGCTTGTATTGAGGGTTGCTCCATGTTGTAACAATATGCTTTAACCCGAAACCAGCCCGCTTGCAAAGACCGATCAAAATAAACATTTTAAACAAATTCGGATTGCGAAGATTGCTCATATGACCGGAAAGAGCAGAATCAATCGGAATGCGAAATAATCCTGGATTGGCAAAGCGAAACACACCGTTTTCTTTTTCTACAATAATGCCGCCTTCTCCTAAATAATCCGCATGAACAATCGCGTTTACAAGCGCCTCGTGCAGCGCAATTTGCATGGAGCGATCCATATCATTATTTTTAAGCTGTGAGATCACTTTAAAATAAAAATCGTATAAGTTGCCAGACCATGTGCCATCTTGAGAGGTGAATCGCTTTGTCCAATCGTTCGTTACTATACCGTTCAAACTTTCCCGATATTCGAGAAAATATTGCGGTAAAACTTCTGTAATAATGCGTTCCTCACTAAACATCAATAACCCTGCTAATGTAACTCCTTCTTTGCTGCTATCTCGCAATTTTCCCCATGCACCGATCTTGTATAAAAATTCTTTCGTCTCCAACCCATTCCATGGATGGTTTGGCTTGACAGCTGCAAACTTTTCCCGGTAGCTTTTCACCGATTCAAAATTTAATTCATGCAGTCCATAGTGTTCCAAAATGGAACTATCATGCCAAACAGTTGAATTCCCATCATAAAAACTTGAATATTTATTCACTTCCGATCTTCCTTTAATTATTATTTTATAAAAATATTTACTTCCTTCTTTATTCTTATTGTATCATCTTTCGTTTTCGTTGCGTGTAGTTGCCAAAAAAAGAAGAAAGAAGATGCCCAACACGTTTATTGCATGTTGGAAAATAGATGGATAGTTTTTCTAAAAGTGAGCAAAACTAATATAAATTAAAACACAGTAAGGGGGATTTTGTTACATATGCTATCTCTTCCTTCATCACTAGAGCCGTATTGGCGGACATCTGTCAAGCTTCCATCGTTTCCGAAACTAGAAGAAGATATTCGCACCGATGTCGCCATTATCGGCGGAGGAATTTCTGGTATCACGACCGCTTATTTGCTCGCTAAACAGGGAGTGCGCGTCACTTTATTAGAAGCGGATCGTCTTCTGAACGGAACGACAGGGCATACGACCGCGAAAATTACTGCTCAGCATGATATCATTTATGATGAATTAATCAACCACCTTGGACAGGAAAAGGCGAAACTGTACTACGAAGCATGTACGGAAGCATTGCGTTTTATTCGAAGTACAATCGAACAAGAAGCGATTGACTGCGATTTTATTGAGCAAGATGCATATATATACACCAATTCCTCCTCATCGTTAACAAAATTAATAAACGAATGGAAGGCGTATGAAAAGCTTGGCATTGACGGAGCGTTTGTTGAATCGATTCCTCTTCCGATCCCTGTGAAAGCTGCGGTAGTGATGAAAAATCAAGCGCAATTTCATCCGCTGAAATACTTAATGAAACTAGTCGACGCTGTTGTCGAGGCAGGTGGAAAAATCTACGAATACACGCCCGCCGCCGATATCGAGCAAGGAGCGGCGCTTGCCGTCGTCACCCGCGACAAAAAACGGGTTACGTGTAAACATGTCATCATTTGTTCCCATTTTCCGTTTTATGACGGCGGCTTTTATTTTTCACGCATGTACGCAGAGCGCTCTTACGTATTGGCAGCCAAAATAGCGGAGCAATACCCAGGCGGCATGTATTTGAGCGCTGATAACCCGAAGCGGTCCATCCGCTACACAACGATGAACGGGGAAAACTTGATTTTAATCGGAGGCGAAAACCACAAGACAGGACAGGGCGTCCCGACGATGCGACATTACGAGGCACTGCAAAGCTTTGCCTCTCAGCTATTTACCGTCACTGACATCCCATACCGTTGGTCGGCGCAAGATTTAACGACACTTGATAAAGTTCCTTACATTGGAAACATGACCGCAGGCACGCCGAACATCTATGTCGCGACAGGATACCGAAAATGGGGGATGACCAACGGGACAATCGCGGGGCTATTGCTCAGCGACTTAGTCATGGGACGCAACAACCGCTACCATGACTTATATACGCCATCGCGCTTTTATGCCGATCCGAGCGTCAAACATTTTCTCACGCAAAACCTTGATGTCGCCAAACACCTCATCGAAGGAAAAGTGGAGGTGGTCGTCCGCAATCCGGAAGACTTGGCAAACGGCGAAGGCGCAGTTGTTGTCGTGAACGGGAAACGTGCCGGTGCGTATAAGGACGAAAACGGGACATTGTTCATCGTTGACACGACATGCACCCACATGGGATGTGAACTGGAATGGAACAGCGGCGACCGCACATGGGACTGTCCTTGCCACGGCTCGCGATTCTCCATTCACGGCGATGTCGTCGAAGGACCGGCGAAATATCCTTTAAACAAAATAGAGGACGATCCATCATAACAAAGGGCTGCCCGATAAGGCGGCCCTTTGTTGCATCTGCAAACTATATCATTATGCTAATAGAATGCACTTACATTTGTGCTCTTCGTGATCAGTGCAAAGCGCCTTTCTTTTTTGTATAATCATATCAGGCACATTGTATATAAAAGGGGTGATTTCCGTGCAAATCGAGCCAATTTTTCTCACTCCTATTTTTCAAGAGCGAATTTGGGGCGGCACGAAATTGGCGGATGAATTCGGCTATTCCATCCCGTCAACACACACAGGGGAATGCTGGGCAGTTTCCGCACATCCAAACGGACAAACCGTGATTAAAAACGGGCCGTTTCAAGGAATGACGCTTGGCCAATTATGGGAAGAGCGACGCGACTTATTCGGCCACTTTCCATCAGACCGTTTTCCTTTGTTGACGAAAATTTTAGATGCCAACGCTGATTTATCAGTGCAAGTGCATCCTGATGACGCATACGCACAAAAACATGAAAATGGCGAATTTGGAAAAACAGAATGTTGGTATATTATTGACTGCAAAAAAGATGCGGAACTTGTTTACGGACATCATGCGAAAACGAAAGAAGAACTGAAAGAAATGATGGAAACCGGCCAATGGGACAAGTTGCTTCGCAGAATTCCGATTAAACCTGGCGACTTTTTCTATGTCCCTAGCGGCACAATTCACGCCCTTTGCGAAGGGACGCTTGTCTTAGAAACACAACAAAGCTCTGACACAACATACCGCGTCTATGACTATGACCGCGTCGACAGCAACGGGAAGAAACGCGAACTGCATTTAGACAAAGCGTTAGACGTCATTACCGTTCCACATCGCGACGCGAATGTTCATCCGCACATCACCCAAGTTGACGATGCCACGATTACAACATTTATCGAAAGCGACTACTTTGGTGTACAAAAATGGGAGATTAATGGAACTGTCAACTTGGACCAAACGAAACATTTTCTCATCGTTAGCGTCCTTAATGGAGAAGGCAAGCTAGTGTCGGAAGGCGGTTCATACGATCTAAAAAAAGGGGATCATTTCATTCTTCCATATCAATTTGGGCGTTTTTCCATAAACGGAACGCTCGAAATGATTGCTTCATGGCCTCTAGTACAAAAAGGAGCTGCCTCTTAAATATGAGACAGCTCCCTTTCTTTTTACGATATAATCAATCTTCATTTACCGCTTTAGCATGGGAAGTTGGATATTCTTTTTCCCAAAAGTCCGCGCCGGTAATGCCTAGTTTCACCGGATCAAAGACTGGGTCTTTGCCAGCCTTTTTCTGTTCTTCAAAATCTTTAAGAACTTTTAATGCTGGTTTCGTTAATAAAAGAATCGCGATAATGTTGAGCCATGCCATGCTTCCGACACCGATATCGCCAAGTGCCCAAGCGAGTTTTGCCGTTTTGACGCATCCGTAAAACACTACCCCTAAAATCGCCACTTTTAACGCATATTGCGGCCAGCTAGCTTTCATTCTCCTTGTAATATACGCTAAATTTGTTTCTGCCATGTAGTAATACGCCATAATGGTCGTAAACGCAAAGAAGAATAGAGCAACCGCAACAAACGGGGCACCGAATCCTGGGAATACCGTTTCAACTGCTTTCTGCGTAAAAATAGGTCCCGGCTCTACATCGCCAAGTGTTTGCACAATCGGCGCCTTTCCTTCCGGTGTCACGTTATACATGCCGGTAATTAAAATCATAAATGCAGTTGCCGAACAAACAAACCATGTATCGACATAGACCGAAAATGCTTGAACTAAGCCTTGTTTTGCTGGGTGCGACACCTCTGCGGCAGCGGCTGCATGCGGTGCAGTTCCTTGTCCCGCTTCATTGGAATAAATTCCCCGTTTGACTCCCCACGAAATTGCGGCACCAAGAATTCCTCCAAACGCCGCATCCATACCAAAGGCGCTTCGGAAAATTAAGCTGAGTACATGAGGGAGTTCGGTAATATTCGCAAATACGATAAATAAAGCCACTATAATGTATCCTAACGCCATAAATGGAACAATCAATTCGGCCGCACGGGCAATCCGCTTCACACCCCCGAAAATAATGGCGCCTAAAAGAACGGCAATTCCGATTCCTGTAATCGTCGGACTGATGCCAAACGCGTTTTCCATTCCCGCGGCAATGCTGTTGGCTTGCACACCCGGCAACAGCACCCCGGTCGCCAACACCGTAACAATAGCAAACAATACCGCATACCATTTCATTTTTAGCCCTTTTTCAATATAGTAGGCTGGTCCGCCGCGAAACTGACCGTCCTGCTTCGTTTTATACACCTGCGCGAGCGCTGCTTCCACAAAAGCGGAACCTGCCCCTACGAAAGCAATGAGCCACATCCAAAATACGGCACCAGGACCTCCATATGCAATAGCAGTCGCGACACCTGCTATGTTTCCTGTCCCGACCCGTCCGGACAACGCGAGCGATAAAGCCTGGAAAGAAGAAATTCCTGCTTCAGAGCTCTTGCCTTGAAACATTTGTTTAATCATTTCTTTCATATGCCTCACTTGCAAAAAGCGAGTGAGCAACGAATAGAAAAGACCGGTTGCCAAACAAAGATAGACCAAATATTGGCTCCAAATAATGCTGTTTAACCAATTCACAAATTGTTCCATATTCATCCCCCTGTATTTACTATAATAATATTTATTATAAAATATTTTAAATTTTCTTTTAATAGTAAAAATTAAAAAAGGTTCTGGGATAAAGAACCTTTTTTACTTCATATTTGTTCCAATTTTGCAAACCGCTGCAATGTTCCGGGCGGTTTGGGTAACATAATACCGAGCATTTGCTAATGCTTTTTCTAATGGAATAATTCCCGGGACAATGCTATAAAGCGCATCAATTCCATAGCTTCGCACGACATCGCTGTCATCGGATACAGAGCCGGCAATGGCAATGACTGGAATATTGTATCGTTTTGCCGCTTTTGCTACGCCGATCGGCGTTTTTCCAAAAATCGTCTGCCTATCGATTCGTCCTTCCCCCGTAATCACTAGCGATGCGCCTTGAATTCGTTCATGAAAATTCACCGTTTCTAACACAATCTCCACTCCGCGCTTCAGCTTCGCCTCGAGAAAGGCAAGCAATCCAGCGCCAAGTCCTCCGGCCGCCCCGGCACCAGGAATATCTTTTACTTGCTTTCCTAACACTCGTTCAATGACATCCGCATAGTGCTTTAAATTGTTATCCAGTGTCGCGACCATTTCGGGCGTCGCTCCTTTTTGTGGACCGAAAATCGCCGAGGCGCCTTTTGGACCTGTCAATGGATTGTCAACATCGCACGCAACTTCAATTTTTACATGTTTTAACCGTTGATCGAGTCCTGACAAATCAATGTCGGCAAGCTCGGATAAGCTCCCGCCCCCAGGTCCGATTTCCTTTCCATGCCGGTCTAAAAGACGCCCGCCAAGCACCTGAATCATGCCAGCCCCGCCATCGTTTGTCGCGCTTCCACCGATGCCGATAATAATATGCTCGGCTCCTTCGTCTAGCGCAGCGAGAATCAATTCCCCTGTCCCTCTCGTTGTCGTCACAAGCGGATTTCTCTTTTCACTCGGAACAAGGTGCAATCCAGAGGCGGCCGCCATTTCAATGACTGCTGTTTTTCCATCCCCAAGCATGCCAAAAAAGGCTTGGACACGATCCCCAAGCGGTCCTGTCACTTCCGTTTTCACAATTCGCCCGCCTGTCGCATCGACCAATGATTGAACCGTCCCTTCTCCGCCGTCTGCCATCGGAATTTTCACGTATTCCGCTTCAGGAAATATATCGCGGAACCCTTTTTCAATCGCGTTCGCCACCTCAAGCGCGGATAAGCTTTCTTTAAACGAATCTGGCGCAATAATCACTTTCATCCTCTTTCCTCCTCATTGTGATTATGAAAATCATTGGAAGACTCCGAAAATCAGCATCGATACGACAGCCAGTGTCAAGCCGATGAGTGACTCATACGGAATTAGTTTCAGCCGTTCTTTGACCTCCATATGGACGCTGCCCGCTGTCGCGTGAAAGAAGCTTCCGTGCGGCAAATGATCCAATACGGTCGCCCCGGCATGAACCATCGCTGCCCCGGCTAATGCGGAAATACCTAGACTCATCATCGTTTCACCAAATACACTGCTGGCAACAGCTGTTCCCGCCGTTGTGGAAGCAGTCGCCCCAGACATCAAAATCCCGGAAATCGGCGCTAGCACGTATGCTGGTAACCCGAAATGATCCAAACCGTTAATGATAACATCTTTTAGCGAGGAATTGGCAACAATGCCCGCTAATGTCCCTGTTCCGACTAACATGATGGCAACGTCAGACATTTTGGATAACCCGGATATGGCATAATCATTCAACTTCTTCCCTTTTTTCATCGCCAACGCACCAACGATACCGCCAACCGGAAGGGCGATCATTGGGTCAATCGCAATATCAAACAACGGCCGCAATGCAAGCAATACTATCGCGACAATCGGAGCAATAATAGCCGCAAAGAACGAAGGAGTTTGTCCGCTGCTTTTTCTTTCCTGCACATCATAAATAAGCGTTCCTTTTTGCGCAAGTTTTCTGGCGATGATATACGTAACAGCGAGCCCGAATATTGCTGGAACGGCTCCAGCTGCCATTAATGATGTCAGCGGAATATGGAATGCATCCGCAGCAGCGATGGCGTTCGGGTTCGGTGACATAATGTTCCCCGCCTTCCCGCCGCCAATCATCGCCAGCAAAATCGCCGTTTTTGATAAGTTGGCGCGGCTTGCGATCGCTAACGCAATCGGCGCAACGGTAATGACTGCGACATCCACAAACACGCCGATCGCAGTCAGCAGCGCTGTCGCCACTGAAAGCGCAAGCAAAGCCCGCGTTTCCCCAAGCTTTCGAACGATCGTTTCAGCGATCGCTGCCGCTGCCCCCGATTCCATTAAAACCCCGGCTAACACTCCTGCCGCCAAAATGCGCAATACCGCAGGAATCATTTCTTTTGCTCCATCCATCATCACCGTGACCGTATCTGTCACGTTTCCCCCGCCAATGATTCCGCCGACAAAAGCACCAGCAATCATCCCGTAGGCGGGGGAAACTTTCCGTAAAATCAACACAATGGCAACAACCAGTGCTACGATGGCTCCTGCGGCGCTTACTTGAATATCCATAACAGATTCCCCTTTCATACAAACAACGCCCTCATGAACATGACCAATTTTCTCTTTATCTCCAAAACCAATAATGATACCTTCTCATTCCATCACATCTATATTTCTCCCTAAAATCTTCATCATCCGATTAACGATAACCCCTTTGTAAATGGATACAACACATCTCCTTCCTTCTTCAACATTTTCACAATAATCGCTTCAATTTTCTTTTTTATCATAATGATTGTAAAAATAAGAAAAAGGAGTGTCAAATATGGTTCAAACGAAACGATGGATGACAGGCGTCATGAACAAGACAACATCAAGTAAAAAGGATTCTTCATCACTCTCATGATGAAGAATCCTTTTTGTTACTTATTCTCTTTTCCCACTGCTTTTTTTATGATTATCGGTTTCTCTTCCAAGCTGGAAAACGGCATTGCCTCCATGTTTCGATAAGTAATATTTTCAGGATCCAACCCGTTGCCTAACGAACCGTAAACATGTCCTTGCCGCGGCTCGATCAGCTCGTTTTGCTGATAATATACTCTCGGTGTTTTCCAAAGCGCGGCTAACGCTTTTCCCATTGGCAATTCGTGATACCGATCCGGCCACATTCGTTTAATGTGCTCCTTCACTAATGGGTAATATTTCGAGCTCATCGCTGGAAACAGATGATGTTCGGTATGATACGAGAAGTTAAAGTGAAGCACATCTATCCACTTTGGCACCGTTACGGTAAGGCTGTTTGCCAGCGGATCATTCACCGGCACCAACGGATTTAAATGATGGTTCGTAGAGATATAGCTCATTACAATAAAATTAGCAATCAGCAAAGGCAGCAAAAAGGCAAAAAACCAACGCTCAAATCCAATGAAAAACAACAGCCCAATCCATGTGGACCATGGCAGGAAAAACTGAAGCAGCACCACACTGCGATTTTTCAGCTGAAAATCTTTGAAGAAATAGATTAACATCTTGATGGAATGAAGCGTAAACATAACAGACAATGAACTAAAAGCGAAAAACGCACGAATTGGAAACGGAATTTTGTATACCCAGCGCAATAGACGGCTTTTGGCTAACCTTTCTAAACTAGGCCATGCATCCGGATCCATTTCTTCATCTTGTGTGTGTACATGATGAGTCACATTGTGCCATTTTCGCCACAGCTTCGGACCTGTGCATAGCGGCCAAAATGCGATTGCGCCAAGAATATCACGCAGCCACGGCTTTCGTACGACCGTGCCGTGCAAAATTTCATGTCCTAAAAACCCCAATGCCGCAAAGCTGAAACCTAACACAACAGCTAGGAGGAGATTCCATACCGGATGAAGATGCAAGAGAGAAACAGCGAGGATGCAGCCGATGGTTAACGACAAATAAGCGAAACCTCCAAATAGGCGGGACGGAACAGGTTGAAACGCCTTTTTCGGTAAATGTGGAGAAATCCTGGCGGCATACCAACCGAACGTATGAAACTCTTTCATTGAATAGCTCCTTTCAAATCCACCTTCGATTGACAAGCAACCGCTCGTAATCTCACCTTTCGGGTCATCGCATCGATTCAATGCTTAAAATCAATGAAGGGTATTATATTTCATAACCATATACGTGGATATCAAATCAGACAATTACATATCCATCATTCATTATTGGTTATTTAAAACTCATGCTAACACTTTTTAGCTTGTCCTGTCAATAAATTATTATGTAGTTCTATGACCTAATATTAAACTACACAATATTAATTACATTGCATATCATAAAATTAATTTACTCTTCCACTTATCAGTTATTCAATAAATAATAATATAAAGCAATGACAAAATCACTAAGTCTTTTTACCTGCTAAATTATCTATCAAATAAGATTATTTTAAATTGCTTATGATATACTTCTTCCTTCGGTTTGTATTTCTTTCAAACAGGCGGTGCTGTATCAATGGAAAAATAATGATTGCCCTTTTTCGTCTACATAGTAGGTCAAGATCATTGTCTTCCCATTAATGTTCTACACGAAAATGGATAACAAAGAAGTAGGAGCATATTAAGGGTAAACTTAAAGCCGTGACTTTTTTGATCACGGCTTCTATCTTTATTGACAGTATAAAGACGTAAGGCGCCTTCCTTTCATAAATTTATTTATGATACGGCTCCCCCCGGTTAATCCGAAACGCCCGGTAAATTTGTTCAAGGAGAATGAGACGCATCAGCTGGTGCGGGAACGTCATTTTGGAAAACGATAACGCTTCATCGGCGCGCTGCATCACTTGTTTGCTTAAGCCGAGCGAACCGCCGATGATAAAGGCGATTTTGCTTTTTCCGTAAGTGGCAAGTTTGTCTAGGCTGGCGGCAAATTGCTCGGACGATTTCATCTTTCCTTCGATCGCTAAGGCAATCACATACGCGTCATTGGGAATTTTCGCTAAAATGCGTTCCCCTTCCCGCTGTTTAATTTGCTCCATTTCTTGTTCACTTAAATGTTCTGGCGCTTTTTCATCAGGAACTTCAATGATATCAACTTTCGCATAACTGGATAATCGTTTTTTATATTCGTCAATCCCTTGCATCAAATATTTTTCTTTTAACTTACCAACAGAAATAATGTGAATATGCACAACTCATCCCCACTTTACAAACAAAATATCCACAACATTTATCCACATATACACAGTATATATCCACATATTGTGTAAAAAACATTAGTTCCCCACTATATATGCGGCTTTATTCGTACAAAAATCGCATGATTTCTCTGACTTATCCACAGAAATAAACGAAATATTCGGCGCTTGTTCCATTTTATCCACATACATGTCGATGGCTATATCGATATGTTCTTCACAGCAGAAAAACATGTTCTCATCTCCTTTTATCCACATGTGGAAAAAGAATAAGGAGCGAATATAGCGCTCCTTGTTTTTTTATTTATGGTTAAAACGATTCTTTCTCTAATTTTATCGTCACTGTATGTTTTTTGCCGTCTCGATAAAATGTTACTTTCATTGTATCGCCAATCGATTTTTTTGTGTACAAATATTTTCTTAAATCTAACACATCACGAATTTTGTGATCATCTAATGCTACGATCACATCAAATTGCTTTAATCCCGCTTGCGCTGCTGGAGACATTGGCACTACTTGAATGACAGCCACACCTTCTGTTACATCTTTTGGCAAGTGCAAGGTTGCTTGCAAATGATAAGAAGAAATATCGCTTAAGGAGCGAAGTTCTACCCCCATATATGGGCGGCGTACTTGTCCGTATTTTTCTAAATCTGAAATTACCGGAATCGCTGTATTGCTTGGGATGGCAAATCCAATTCCCTCCACTGCTTCTTGGGCAATTTTCATGGAGTTAATGCCAATAACTTGCCCTTGAATATTGACAAGGGCGCCACCGCTATTGCCCGGGTTAATGGCAGCATCCGTTTGCAATACTTCTGCATTCCAATCCGGAGTACCATCTTGGTCTAAGTCAACTTCTACGGTTCGATTCGTTCCTGATATAATTCCTTGCGTAACAGAGCCAGCGAATTGCAACCCAAGCGGATTGCCGATCGCAATGACTGGTTCTCCCGGTTTGACTGTATCTGAATTGCCAAACTCAGCTACTTTTTTGACATGCTTCGCATCAATTTCCAATACTGCTAAGTCCATTAACACATCGCTTCCCAACAGCTTCGCTGGCACTCTTGTTCCATCTTTTAAGCTTACTTCTAATTCACTGGCGTTTTCGACAACATGATGGTTCGTCACAATAAATGCTTTCCCATTTTCTTTTTTATAGATGACGCCTGAACCAGTTCCCGCTTCTCCACCCTGCGACCAAAAGTTCGCTTCTTGAATGTTTACAATGCCAACAACCGCATCGGATACTTTATCAATCGCTTTTGTTACTTGGCTTGACACATCGACAGAAACTTGTTGCCGTATAGCAGGTTCTTTTGCTGTTTCTTCATTTTGTACCTGTTCACTCTCTCTCGGTGTAACTTGATAAGGAAGCACATTCCATTTTGAAAGAGCTGGGACAGAAATTACTACTAATAACCCTCCTAAAACAGCGCCAACTAACGCGGAAAAAAACCAGCGGCCACGGTTTCCCTTTTGTTTTTGCTGGTATTCGTAGTGATCATCGTAATATCCCATGCGCATCAACCCTTTCAGCAACGATCGTTGTTCAAAAAGAAAGCATATCTATTCCCATTATACTCTTTTAAAGAATAGAAAATCCATTTATCAACACATAGACGTGCTGATGAACCAACACTCATGACAAACATATTTACCTATTTTTGACGAAATGGCGATTATACATACACAAGTTTCGTTGCTATTTTCGGGTCAGTATCATATAAATCAAACTGATCTCCGATTGCCAATCCTCTGTTTGCCAACGTTTGCGCCACCGTCATCCGAGCCAATTCCTTTATATTATTATCCTGACTTAGATGCGCTAAATAAATTCGTTTTGTGCGGTCTCCGATCACATCGGCTAACGCTAGCCCCGCCTCTTCATTAGAAACATGACCAACATCGCTTAAAATGCGGCGCTTGACGTTCCACGGATACTTTCCCATTCGCAGCATTTCCACATCATGATTGCTTTCAAAAATAAATACATCGGCATTTTTGATCGTCCCTTTCATCCGATCGCTAACATAGCCTGTATCCGTAATTAACGCAAGTTTTTTTCCTTCATGATAAAATACGTAAAACATCGGCTCTGCCGCATCGTGTGATACGCCGAACGACTCTACATCAAGATCGCCAAAAGAACGCACTTTGCCTAATGGAAAAATAAACTTTTGCTCGGTGGGAATATCGCCAATTAACCCTTCCATTGCCTTCCATGTTTTTTCATTCGCATAAATAGGCAGTTTATACTTTCGGGCAATGACGCCTAATCCTTTAATATGATCGCTATGCTCATGTGTCACTAAAATCGCCGTTAAGTCACGCAAATCGCGATCAATTTGCTCGAATAATTGTTCTAATTGCTTTCCGCTTAATCCCGCATCGACAAGCAGCCTCTGTTGTCCTGTTTCTATATAAAATGCATTTCCTGTACTGCCGCTTGCTAAAACGCTAAACTGCATCGCCATTTTTCTCACTCCAAAATTTTTCCTTCATCATTAATGATTTGTCCTTCGAATGCATTAATAAAATAGTCTTCTTTTCCATTAATGACGATATGCCACGTCGGCGTTAATACTTGAGAAGTGGTAAACTGAACCAGGCCGTAATATCCTAGTTCAACCGATGTGACGCGGTCCCTGGGTTGTAAATACCCTTTTTTGTATAACGTTTCAATTGCCTTAATAGCTGGGACGATATCTTGTTTTCTCTCATATTTTTGTAAATCATCTAACATCGTTTGTTCATACGATACCGCTTCGCTTTTTTCATTTAAATGTATCAATAGTTTACTGCTTTCATTATTGTAAATTATTTTTCCATCATACGTTTGGTAGCAAACGACGGTATTTGACTTTTCGTCAAATGTCCAAAACGTATACTTTTTTCCATTGATAATATGCCGCTGTAAAAATTCTTTCAATCGATATGGATCTTTGAAATTTAACGATATCGGATGAATAAATGTCCCTTTCAAAGCGGTTCCATCGTTTACCGTCACCTTTTGGCCAGGCAATTTTTTTATTTCTTCATCAGTAAACTTTTTACTTTTCCCGCTGACATAAGTGGCTTTCGTTATTTCTTTTGGAAGCTCTACATAAGTGATGCCGTTTGCCTCCAATTGTTCTTCAATCGTTGCTTCCAAAATGACATCTAATTGGCTGCTATTTCGCTTTTCCATAAATTGATATCCTAAAAAACAATCGAGGATGAGGAACGTAATAATAAAAATCGTTTTTGTTTTACTCCAATCCACTTACGTTCCCTCCTCTCTTTTTGCTGTCTTGTTCTTTTTCTTGGTCATCTAAAGGTATCTTCTTCCACGTCTGACCGTATAAACAAAACCATGATGGTTCTAAAATAATCACTTTTTCTCGTTCCGGATCTTTTATCAGCTCATATCCTACCACAATATCTTTTACTAATTCTTTTTTAAATCCCTCCATCATTTCTATTTTTTTAATCACTTCATGACCGGATAATAACGTCCTTGGCACATTCACACGGTCGGGAACTTCTAAACGAAATAGAGGACGCTGATATTTTACAAGATCGCTGCTTCCCCATATTTGTACTATTTCAGACATGCCATATTCGTTAAATACAGGGTGGTTGTTGACTATTAGGCGAAATACGACGGTCCGTTCGTCCTCATTCCATCTAGCAAAGCGATACATATCGGTCCAGCCGCCATGCTCATTGACAAAGTCAATGCTCTTTTGAATTAAATGATCGCTTTTTTGATTCTCGCTACCGTTCAATGTCCGCGCTGCTGGGTTTACATATAACAACATTCGCTGTAAAAAATCAACATCCATTAATCGCGATCCATCGGTATATTCCTCGCCAAATGTAATTAAATCTTTTTTCACAAAACTAGGATCGCTAAACAGCGCCTCTTTAAATTTATCAGAGTCAAGCTCGTCCGTATAATATTGAAGACGATTCATTGTGACCTCTTTTTCAGGCAAAAAAATTTGCTTTGTTTCATTAATTACATAAGGAAAATAACGAGGGTATTCATCTAATTCCATTGCTAGTTTGTTAATTTCAGAAAGTGATACGTCCGTTGCAATTGCTTTATATACCCTGCGTTTTTCCGTAGAAATAAAATAAATAGAAAGCTCGTCCTTGTTCGCTAATGGAATGATTATACGGTCAAAACTAATATGTTTTATTCCTTTGTCTTCAATTTGAAAAATGGAACGATAAACATCAATAGGGATGCTATCGGGATAAACGAGTTCTAGTCTCTCTTTTTCGTGTAAAAACGATAAAAATTTTCCTTTTGGAATCGTATCGGAAATGTTTTCAAAATCATCAATGGACCATTTTTTGATTTCTTTTAAAATCTGATTTGCTTCTTCTTCTTGTACAATTCCATAATGAGCATTATTTTTATGAAACAACAGCTGTGAAGGTTGAACAATCATCGCTGGATCTACTTGGGTGTTGCTGACGGAAACGTTCTGAACGTACTCATCATTTTGCAAAACATCGTATTTTGGGTGGTATGTCCATAATACAAACGTCAGCACAATACTCACTAATACTAAAAACGTCAACACGACTGTTTTTGCTGCTTCATACATCGTCCCAGTCATCCTTTTGATCTCTTTCCAACGGTAAAGTAAAGAAAATCGTTGTTCCTTTATGCTCCTTACTTTCCGCCCAAATGGTTCCTCCATGAGCGATCACCACTTCTTTCGCAATTGCTAATCCTAACCCTGTACCGCCGAGTTTGCGTGATCTTGCCTTATCGACACGATAAAACCGTTCGAACACTTTCGCGAGATCCGCCTTAGGAATACCGACTCCTTCATCGCTGACACTCACAATAATTTCATCGGCAAGCTCTCTAACGCGAAACGTAATTTTTCCGCCTTGTGGAGAATATTTGATGGCGTTGGAAATAATATTATCTAATACTTGCGTAATTTTATCTTTATCGATTTCAATAAAAATCGCTTCTTTTGGGATTTTTCGCACAAACGTAATGTTTTCGCTTTTTGTCAATTCAAAACGGTCAATCACTTTATGAAAGTACTCCGAAAAATTTACCCATGATTTATTTAGCTTATAATCTTTACTGTCCAGTTTAGAAAGCTGTAATAAGTCATTGACTAAGCGAATCATTCGTTCTGTTTCTGTTTGCACTACTTCGATAAACCGAGGAGCGATTGCTTTATCTTGCCAAGCTCCTTCCGCTAATGCTTCCAAATAACTTTTCATCGTCGTTAACGGAGTGCGAAGCTCATGTGAAACATTGGCAACAAATTCTCTACGTTCGCGGTCAATTTTTTCTTGTTCCGTAATATCATGCAATACGACAATTAATCCGTTAATAAGTCCTGATTCTTTTTGAATCACAGAAAGCGATGCACGCAAAATATATAGCTCTTCATCCGTACTAAAATCTAAAATGAGCGAATCCCGCTCCTCCAACAGTGTTTCAAACGTATATTGGTCACCAATTCCAAGTACATCGATAATGGAACTCGACAGTACTGTTTCACGTGAAACATTCAAAATGTTTAAGGCGGCATCATTAATGAGTATAATTCTGCCGCGGCGGTCTGTGGCAATCACTCCATCTGTCATATGTGTTAATACGGATTCAAGCTTGCGCCGTTCCCCTTCTGTTGTCGCTTGTGCTTCTTGCAGCTTTTTCGTTAAATTATTAAACGTCATTGCTAATTGTCCGATTTCATCATAACCGTAAATTTTTACTTTGCGGGAGAAATCTCCCTTTGTCATCGCTAACGCTTGTTTTCGCATATCTGAAATCGGACGAGTAATCGTGCGTGACAAAAGAACCCCGAGTACCGCAGTAATAAAGAGAGCTATTCCGGTTCCTGTTGCTAAAATTGTATTAATTTGTTTCATTTGCGAGAATACGTTCTCCATCGAAGCAATGATGTAAATAACTCCCTTTATTTCTCCACTCGATTTAATTGGAGTAGAAGAAATATACATACGGTGTCCTTTCTGATCTATGAACATTTGATCGACGATTTCCCCAGTCACAAGCGATCGCTTCACATAAATTTCCGTTGTCCGCTTTCCAACGATATTTTGCATATATGGATTCGATGTAGCTAACACTTTGCCTTTATGATCGATGACACGGACTTCAGAAATGTCATCGGAAACAAAATCATTGAGAAGGGAGCGGATATCTTCTTCTAACATCGGACTTTTCGAATCCCTTTCTTTATTCATCGCTTGTTCCACATTATACGCTAATAGCGTCACCCGTTCATTCAGGGAATTTTTAAAACTTTGCACTAACTCCGTTTCTAGCTTTCTAACAAAATAAACACCGATAATTTGCATCGCTATGAGAATAAGCAAAACGTATATAACGGCAAACTTGAAATGAATCGAACGAAATGGGCCTACTTTTTTCATTTGTTTTCGTTACTCCTGTTCTGGGTTGCGCAAATAATATCCGACTCCCCGTCGTGTGACAATCCATGAAGGGTGTGATGGATTATCTTCAATTTTTTCGCGGAGACGGCGCACCGTGACATCAACAGTACGAACATCACCGTAATAATCGTATCCCCATACGGTTTGCAACAGATGCTCCCTTGTCATGACTTGTCCAATATGTTTTGCCAAATAATGCAGCAATTCAAACTCGCGATGCGTTAATTCAATCGTTTCTCCTCGTTTCGAAACGATGTATGCATCAGGACGAATGACGAGAGAACCGATAATAATTTCATTCGTATCGTTCGTTTCTTCCTGTGCAACAATTTGTGTATGACGGCGTAAATTCGCTCTTACCCGCGCTAACAGCTCTCTCGTACTGAACGGCTTTGTTACATAGTCATCCGCCCCTAATTCTAAACCAAGTACTTTATCAATCTCTGAATCTTTTGCAGTTAACATAATAATTGGCATATCGTATTTTTTCCGTACTTCCCGACAAACTTCCATACCGTCTTTTTGTGGAAGCATAATATCAAGCAAAATAAGATCCGGCATTATTTCCTCGACTTTTTGCAACGCTTCTTCTCCATCGTAAGCACAAATTACCTCATATCCTTCTTTTTGCAAATTAAATTGCAAAATATCCGCAATCGGCTTCTCATCATCAACAACGAGAATTCGTTTTTCCATCATTCTCTTCACATCCTTCCTTTTACGATGGAATCAGAAATAGATTTACCATTATTAATTTATCATGTTATCAAAATGAAATCACTCATAACCATTTGCCATTTAAAGAAGAAACAAAAAGAAAAGCATAGATACATTGCTGCATCTACGCTTTTATTATACATATTATAAATATTTCACGCATATACGCTGCGAACAACATTTGTTTGCGAACGATCTGGACCGACAGAGAAAATCGATAACGGAATGCCTGTTAATTGAGAAATGCGTTCTACATAATGGCGGGCGTTGACTGGCAGTTCGTCCAGACTTTTTACACCAGTAATATCTTCTGACCATCCTGGAAGTTCCTCATAAATTGGCTCACATTCCGCTAGCACTTTTAAGCTTGCCGGAAATTCTTCGATCACTTTTCCTTTATAGCGATAAGCAACACATATTTTTAACGTTTCAATACCAGTAAGAACGTCAATCGAGTTTAACGATAAATCTGTAATACCGCTAACCCGACGAGCATGGCGAACAACAACGCTATCAAACCAACCGACACGGCGTGGACGGCCTGTCGTTGTTCCATATTCACGGCCGACTTCGCGGATGCGGTCGCCAATTTCATCATGTAATTCTGTCGGGAATGGACCGTCGCCAACACGAGTCGTATACGCTTTTGCAACCCCGACGACATGTTTAATTTTCGTTGGTCCGACCCCAGCACCGATCGTCACGCCACCGGCGACTGGATTTGAGGAAGTAACAAATGGATAGGTTCCTTGATCAATATCAAGCATGACGCCTTGTGCGCCTTCAAAGAGAACACGGCGCCCTTCATCAAGCGCGTTATTTAACACTACAGACGTATCGCAAACATATTTGGCAATTTGTTGTCCATATTCGTAATATTCATCTAAAATATCTTCTAGCTTAAATCCTTCGACGCCGTATACTTTTTCAAAAAGGACATTTTTCTCTTGCAAATTACGAGCCAATTTTTCTTCAAATACTTCGCGATCTAACAAATCGACAATGCGGATGCCGACGCGCGCCGCCTTATCCATATACGCAGGTCCGATCCCTTTTTTTGTCGTGCCGATTTTGTTTGCGCCTTTCCGCTCTTCTTCGAGTTCATCCAGTTTTAAATGGTATGGCAAAATAACATGCGCACGATTGCTAATGCGTAAATTATCAGTTGAAATGCCGCGATCGTGCAAATATTTCAACTCCGCCACTAATGCTTTCGGGTCAACTACCATTCCATTTCCGATGACACAAATTTTATCTTTATAAAAAATTCCGGACGGAATTAAATGCAATTTATACTTCTCTCCATTAAAGACAATCGTATGCCCAGCATTGTTTCCGCCTTGGTATCTTGCAATGACTTCCGCATTTTCTGATAAAAAGTCAGTAATTTTCCCTTTTCCTTCATCGCCCCATTGCGTCCCGACAACGACGACTGACGACATGGCGAGCACCTCCACCTTTAACTCGATATAAACATTGTAAGTGTAGCAGTTTTTCAAGGGAAAGTCAATAAAACACGAACATTTATATATATTAATCATTTATTATTCGTGTATGAACCTCTCCTACCTTCATTCCATAAAGAGGTGGGAGTTTCTTACTACCTCCATCGAAAAAGCTTCCGCGTAGAAGAAAGGTGATCTCCTTCTACTCGAGCCTGCATCGGGAGGCTTCTCGTGAAAATGAAAAAATATAAGGTGCCTCTAAAAAAAGCGGCACCTGTTCTTCATTATGCTCCTGGCGGAATTTGCGCATCATCAAAACGGCGTTCCAAATTAACGAACTTGTTGTATTCTTTAATAAATGCAAGCTGTACGGTCCCGACTGGGCCGTTCCGCTGTTTGGCAATAATGATCTCAATAATATTTTTATTCTCCGAATCTTTATTGTAATAATCGTCGCGGTATAAAAAGGCGACAATATCCGCATCTTGCTCGATGCTTCCGGATTCACGGATATCGGACATCATCGGCCGCTTATCTTGGCGCTGCTCGACGCTTCGAGAAAGCTGGGATAAAGCGATCACCGGCACTTCTAATTCACGAGCCAACGCTTTTAAAGAACGGGAGATTTCCGAAACTTCTTGTTGGCGGTTTTCTCTATTTCTGCCACTTCCTTGAATGAGCTGCAAGTAGTCGATGACAACCATGCCAAGACCGCTTTCTTGCTTTAAGCGGCGGCATTTGGCGCGAATATCGCTAACACGGACGCTAGGCGTATCATCGATATAAATGCCGGCGTTCGACAAGCTTCCCATCGCCATCGTTAGCTTGCCCCAGTCTTCCGGCGTTAACCTCCCTGTCCGTAAATTTTGCGCGTTGATATTTCCTTCCGCGCACAACATCCGCATCACTAGTTGCTGGGCGCTCATTTCCAAACTAAAAATCGCGACGTTTTCATTCGTCTTTGTCGCTACGTTTTGCGCAATATTTAAAGCAAATGCCGTTTTCCCTACAGAAGGACGGGCCGCAACAATAATAAAATCGCTGCGCTGAAATCCCGATGTCATGCGGTCAAGCTCGGTAAATCCAGTCGGGATTCCCGTCACCTCGCCTTTTCGATTATGGAGCATTTCAATATTATCGTACGTCTGCACAAGGACATCTTTAATATTTTTAAATGCGCCTGAATGTTTGCGCTGTGAAATCTCCATGATTTTCTGTTCTGCTTCGTCAAGCAAAACATCTACTTCATCTTCTCTTGTGTAACCGTCTTGCGCAATCGACGTGGCGGTGCGAATCAAGCGGCGCAACACCGATTTTTCTTCCACGATGCGCGCGTAATATTCAACGTTTGCCGCCGTTGGTACAGCATCGGCCAGTTCGCTTAAATATGACACTCCGCCGACTTCTTCCAATTGCTGCGTATCGGCAAGCTCCGCCGTCACTGTGACTAAATCGACAGGCTCTCCTTTATCCGCAACGCGAAGCATCGCATGGAAAATTTTTTGATGGGAAGCACGATAAAAATCTTCCGGAATTAAAATTTCCGAAGCTAATGTTAAGGCGGAAGGATCAAGAAATATAGCACCTAACACAGCCTGTTCCGCCTCGATGCTTTGCGGAGGAATTCGTTCTGAAAATAGATCGTTCATGTGATTTCACCACCTTTTTCCCCCGTTTTTCCTGCCATAAGAAAAATGTGATTATATGAGGAAAACATCCTCATAAAATCACATTTTATTCTCATGTTACCGATATTGATGGGGAAACGAATTTACTTTTGTTCGGTCACATGTACTTTTAATGTTGCTGTGACTTCCGGATGAAGTTTTACAGGTACATTCGTATATCCTAATGAACGAATGGCATCGTCCAGTTCGATTTTACGCTTATCAATTTTAATTTGGTGCTGGGATTGAAGAGCTTCAGCAATTTGTTTGCTTGTAATCGATCCGAATAAACGACCGCCTTCCCCAGCTTTCGCGGACAATTCCACCGTTATTTGTTCTAGCTTTTCTTTTAATTGTTTTGCTTTTGCAAGCTCCTCTTCCGCTTGCCGTTGTTCTTTTCGTTTTTGCGCCTCTAGCGCTTTTATGTTTGCTGGTGTTGCTTCAATGGCAAGCCCTTGTTTAAAAAGGAAATTGTTTGCGTATCCGTCAGCGACGTTTTTAATTTCCCCTTTTTTTCCTTTTCCTTTTACATCTTTAAGAAAGATGACTTTCATGATTCCTTACCTCCTTCTAGATAATCATCAATTGCTGCTCGCAGGCGCTGTTCTGCTTCTTCTATCGTTATATCGGAAAGCTGTGTAGCAGCATTGGTTAAATGGCCGCCTCCTCCTAAGCTTTCCATAATGATTTGAACATTGATATCTCCTAAGGAGCGAGCACTAATGCCAATCGTTTGGTCCGTTCGCTTTGAGATAACAAACGAAGCAACGACTCCGCTTAATGTTAATAGCGTATCAGCCGCTTGGGCAATTAACACTTGATCATATGTTTCTGTTGGATCCCCTTTTGCAATGGCGATTCCTCTCGAATCGATAGACGCATTTTCAATAATTTTTGCCCGCTTTACATAATTTGTGATACTTTCTTTTAGCAATTTTTGCACTAAAACAGTGTCAGCGCCTTGAGCACGTAAATAAGAAGCAGCATCAAACGTCCGTGAACCTGTGCGAAGCGTAAAACTTTTCGTATCAACCACAATTCCTGCAAGAAGCGCCGTCGCCTCCAGCATCGACAGCTTCATCCGTTTTGGCTGGTATTCTAACAGTTCAGTCACCAGTTCAGAAGTGGAAGACGCATATGGTTCCATATAAACAAGAATCGGATCATTAATAAATTCTTCACCGCGACGATGATGGTCAATAACAACAATATGATCTGTACGGTATAATAATCTTTCTTCTACGACTAATGAAGGGCGGTGCGTATCAACAACAATAACCAACGTATCCTCTGTAACCAACTCAAGCCCTTGTTCTGGCTTAATAAATCTTGACCATAGCTCCGAATGCTTTTTCAATTCCTCAATTAAACGTTGTGCCCCAGAATTCGTTCGTGCCGTATCAATGACGATAAATCCCTCTTTTTGATTGGATTGTACTAACTTTAAAATTCCGATAGCAGCTCCAAGTGCGTCCATATCTGGGTATTTATGCCCCATAATCAGCACTTTGTCGCTTTCTGTAATCAATTCCCTAAGCGCATGAGAAATGACACGGGCACGAACCCTTGTACGTTTCTCCATTGGATTGGTCTTTCCACCATAAAACTTCACTTTCCCGTTGCCTTGTTTAATGGCAACCTGGTCGCCGCCGCGGCCTAGCGCTAAATCTAAACCGGATTGTGCCAACAATCCCAATTCCGGAAGCGATGATACACCAGTGCCAATCCCAATACTTAACGTTAACTGGACATTATATTTCATCGTCTGTTCACGGACTTCGTCTAAAATGGAAAACTTGCTTTTTTCCAATTGCTTGAGAATATGCTCATTCAAGACAGCGATAAACCGCTCGGACGACGTCCGTTTTAAAAATAGCCCATAATCATTCGCCCATTTGTTCAAAATGGACGTCACATGGCTATTCATCTGGCTTTTCGCCTGGTCATCCATTCCTTGTGTAATTTCATCATAATTATCAAGGAAAATAATGGCCAATACTAATCGTTCTGCCTCATATTGTTTTTGTAATTCTACCTGCTCCGTCACATCGAAAAAGTAAAGAAGCCTTTCCTCGCGTCTTATAATGACTTTAAATTGCCTTCCATGAATGTTAATGATTTCTTCATTTATTTGCTCCTGCTTCAATAAAGCGACTAATGGATCAGAAAGATCATATAACGAACGGCCTATTAACGTCTGCTCTTTAAAGCAAGAAGCTAAAAATTGATTCGCCCATTCTACCTCATAGTCATCATTAATCAACATGATTCCAATGGGCATTTCCATTAATGCTTCTTCGCCAACTTTTTTAATTCGATACGACAAGTTGGAAATATATTGCTCAAGCTCTGCATATAATGACCGTTGTGAATGGATCACGTAATAAAGTACAAAACCAAGGAGCAAAAAGCTAACTATCCCTAATATCCATTGAAAATAAAACAAAAACGCTGCAAAAACAACCGATAATGCAATAAAAGCGTATAAGGGATAGCGATACGCTTTCCTTTCATAAAAATGAGACATTCAAAAGTCAGCTCCTACATAGAAAAATAATCTGCCTTATTCAATTATCATATGCGTTTTCGCAAATCAAATCCTAAATCAATTATACCTAATATCGCGATAAGATAAAGTAAAAAAGGCAGGAATAAGCATAGGATCGTTCCACCGATCACGATTCCTTTCGGTACATTCTTTTTATTGGCAGCATAATACAAGAAAGAAAACCCTTGAACAATAAAAAGCAGCTGTAATAAATAATATACGTTTAAAACGGCAAGATAGGCAAATGTTCCTTTTTCTAACGGAATGAATGAAATAACAAGCACGAGCAAATAGCACCATAATAAGCTTTTTGGTAATGTAAAATCACGAAACGGAGGCCACGTGCCGACTGGCAGCTTTAATCGTTTTAAAATTGGGATAGAGACGGCCATTGTTGCGTAGGCAAGCAAGAAAGCAGCGATGACAAACAACGTCGGGGTTACGTATTTTATAAGTTCCAATCCTTGTTCAAATTGTTCCTGTAATTGTTTTGTCGGCGTTTGCCCCATTCCTTTCATAATTTGCATCGCGGTCTCAAATGATTGGCGAAATGCTGAGAGCGTTTCCTGAATGATATCCATCTGCAAAAATTTTACGGAGATGACATAATCGATGACTATGTTCATAAGAAATATAAGCGCGCTCGTCAGTAAAATCATATAACGGCTTTTATTTTTGGCAAGCATTCCCCCAATCGCAATCCCTGCTGTTCCAAACATCAATGCAACCGGCAAGGAAAGAAGCGAACCAATCAGCGTAGAAATAATAAGCGAAGCCACAAGCAAAAGAAGTGCATATGCATAACTGTGCCTCATCGTAAAAATCATAAACGGCAGCGATAAAAATAATATAGCAATCATCCCTAACAGCGGTACATATAGGGAAACTAAAAATAAAACGGCAAACAGAGCAAGCTGAATCGCCGCCTCCGTAATGATGTGCGTTTTTCGCAATTTTCCATTCTCCCTCCTTACGTCCATCGTATCACAATGACGGAGAAATAAATAGAAAAAGCAGTAAGGATTTCCCCCTTACTGCTTTCGTATTTTATTCGTCTGCTACGTATGGCAATAATGCCATTTGACGAGCGCGTTTAATAGCAACCGTCAATTTACGTTGATATTTCGCGCTTGTGCCAGTAACACGGCGAGGTAAAATTTTGCCGCGCTCCGAAATGAATTTCTTTAACAAGTCTACATCTTTATAGTCGATATGTGTAATTCCGTTCGCTGTGAAATAGCATACTTTCCGGCGTTTTGCGCGTCCGCCTTTACGTCCTGCCATCATATATCCTCCTTTCTCCTTTATCTTTATCCGATCAAGGCGCCTTTTGCTTTTTGATTAAAACGGTAGGTCATCATCCGAAATATCGATCGTTTGACCATCGTTTGCAAAAGGATCTTCATCTATGCGACTAAAATCTTTTTCGTTTGGATTGCGATGGTTCTGATCTGGTCCAAATGGGAATGGCTCCCCATAGTAGCCGCCTGCTGCCACTCCACGCTGTTCTGCGCTACTTTTCGGCTCAAGAAATTGGACGCTATCAGCAACCACTTCCGTCACATATACACGTCTTCCATCTTGACCTTCATAGCTGCGGGTTTGTAAACGACCGTCTACTCCGGCTAAACTTCCCTTTTTTAAGAAATTCGCGACATTTTCGGCTTGACGACGCCAAACAACGCAGTTAATAAAATCCGCTTCACGTTCACCTTGCTGGTTTGTAAACGGACGATTGACAGCAAGCGTAAACGTGGCAACAGCCACCCCACTTGGAGTATAGCGTAATTCCGGATCTCTCGTTAACCTTCCTACAAGAATTACGCGATTAATCATCAGAACCACCTCTTAATGTTTAAAAAAAATTATTTTTCTTCTTTTACGACAATATGACGGATAATATCGTCGCTGATTCTTGCTAAACGGTCAAACTCTTGCACCGCTTTTGGCTCAGAGACGACATTCAAAATCATGTAATGACCGTCACGGTATTTTTTAATTTCATATGCTAAGCGGCGTTTGCCCCAATCCGTCACATTTGTAATTTCCGCACCATTTTCTTTTAAAATATTATTGAAACGATCCACTACTGCTTGTCTCGCTTCATCGTCTAAATTTGGGCGGATAATGTACATGATTTCGTACTTTCTCACGCTAGTCACCTCCTTTTGGTCTAAACGGCCCTTTTGATAAGGGCAAGGAGTAAAAGATTACTCACATTTTTTGATTATATCATGCTAGAAAACGATAAGCAATATTAAACATTGAAGCGGAAATAAATAATATCGCCATCTTGTACTTCATAATCTTTTCCTTCCAACCGGATTTTTCCTGCCTCGCGTGCTGCCGCCATCGACCCAGCTGCGATTAAATCCTCGTAAGAAACCGTTTCCGCACGAATAAATCCCCGTTCAAAATCGGAGTGAATAATTCCCGCGCACTCTGGCGCTTTCATCCCTCGGCGGAACGTCCATGCGCGCACTTCTTGTTCCCCTGCAGTGAAGAACGTTGCCAATCCAAGCAAGTTATATGATGCACGAATTAATTGATCTAGACCCGATTGTTGAATGCCAAGTTCTTGTAAAAACAACTCTTTTTCCTCATCATCCAATTGAGCGATTTCTTCTTCAATTTTCGCGCAAACAACGATCACTTCAGCATTGTCGCTTTTCGCAAATTCGCAAACTTGTTTGACGAACGGGTTGGCATCTGGATTAGCGACATCCTCTTCACCGACATTAGCAACATATAACATCGGTTTGATCGTTAATAGGTGAAGCTGCTTGACTACTTTCATTTCTTCCTCTGTAAATGAAAGCGTACGCGCTGGTTTTCCTGCTTCGAACGTTTCTTTCAGGCGCACCAGAATATCATATTCAAAAACGGCGTCTTTATCTTTTTGTTTCGCTATTTTGCCGACGCGGTCTATGCGTTTATCGACCGTTTCTAAGTCGGCGAAAATTAGCTCTAAATTAATCGTTTCAATATCCGCAAGCGGATCGACTCTTCCCGCTACATGGGTGATATTTTCATCCGTAAAACAACGAACGACTTGACAAATGGCGTCGACTTGGCGAATGTGCGATAAAAATTTATTCCCAAGCCCCTCTCCTTTACTTGCCCCTTTGACAATTCCGGCAATATCGGTAAATTCAAACACAGTCGGTACCGTACGTTGCGGTTTGAACATTTCCGTCAACACTTTCAACCGCTCATCCGGCACTTCAACAATACCAACGTTTGGTTCAATTGTACAGAAAGGATAATTAGCAGATTCTGCTCCCGCTTTTGTAATCGCATTAAATAGCGTCGACTTTCCGACGTTCGGCAAACCGACGATTCCTGCTGTTAATCCCATAATTTTTCCACTCCTCTTTTCCGTTCACATCTTTCCTCATTATAGTGAGTCCAAAAGAAAATGACAAGCGCATTCGTAAGCTAGTCATTTCTTTAGTTTTTCAATATTCACTAAGCAGTCGTATAATGTGCTTCCGCATCCGTTATCAGATTCGCGGTCCGATGTTAATACATTGACAGCACCGCCAAACTTCACCCATTGCCCCTCATCGATATTGATCTCGCAAGAATTTTTACCGTTCCAATTAATTCGCCTCGGTCGTTAAACACTCTTGCTTTATCTCCTTCCGCCAATCCTCTCTCCTTGGCCACATCTTTTGATACTTCAATTTTGATCGATTGAATGGATTCAACAAGATGGTAATGTTGCGAATGGTTGGAGCGAAGCGGATGAATGGTTAATAAACGATACGCTCTGGAAGCGCAAGCGCGGCAATATCAAAACATTGTCCGACTTGTAGATTGCCGAAGTTCGCCCCGCCCCCCGGAATGCCAACATTGCCGCTTATCGCTACAAGCGCGTCAATCCAGCGAATCGTATTGCCGCCATTGGCATATCGCTGCATGCCAAGCCCTAAATATGTCGCAGTTGGACGCTCTCCGTAAATAACAGCTAATTGCGTCATCACGTTGCGGTCTACTTCCGTGAGACGCTCAATTTTTTCCATCGTTATACTTTCCAGTACCGCCTCGACATCGGCAAACCCAGCGGTATGCTGTTCAATAAACGCGCGGTCTTCCAAACCTAAGCGCAGCATTTCTTTTATAATTCCCATCGCCAAAAACGCGTCCATCCCCGGTTTGACCGATATATACATGTCGGATGTGTTTCATCTCCGTCTACTTTTGTTGCTTTTCCGTTTTGAATCATTACTTTTAATCCGCACACATCCTAACAATTTAACGGGCACGATGTGACGCGTATCTCTTCCATAACTCTCCTCTCCTTTTCGTTATAGAAAGAGCATGAGGTCGTTACTCCTCATGCTTGACTAACACTTTTTTCATCTTTCGTACAAATTCTTTTCGCGGAAGCAGCACGCTATGGGCGCAACCTTCGCATTTGATGCGAATATCGGCGCCTAAACGAATCACTTTCCAGCGGTTTGTTCCGCACGGATGCGGCTTTTTCATTTCCACGATATCGTATAATCCAAACTCTTTATTTTCCATTGGCTCACCCCCGTCTTTTGCTTAGGCGTTTCCCTTTGCTTGCTGAGCAGATTGTTTTTCTTGTTCATTGCGATCATGAAGAACAAGGCGTGGATATGGGATTTTAATTCCTTTTTCATCTAAATGCATTTTTACTTCTTTGCGAATCGCTCTTGCTACGGAAACGTGGCGCATTGGTTTCGTTTCACAAGTAATACGCATGACCACTTCAGAATTCGTTAAATTTTGAACGCCTAACAACTCAGGCGGGGCAACCATATCTTCATATTTTGCCGGCAATTGCGGCAGAAGTTCGAGAATCGCTTCCTCTACCTTTTCAATGTCCTCTTCATAAGCGATGTTGACATCCACTACCGCAATGCTATTATTCAAAGAATAATTCGTCACTTGCGCAATACTTCCATTTGGCAGAATATGAACTTCCCCTGTCCAACTTCTAATTTTGGTTACCCTTAGGCCAATTGCCTCAACATATCCTTCAAAATTACCTATTCGTACATAATCCCCAACCGCAAACTGATCCTCAAAAATAATAAAAAATCCGGTAATGACATCTTTCACTAAGCTTTGCGCGCCAAAACCGACAGCAAGTCCAACAATACCAGCACCTGCCAAAATTGCTTTTACTTCCACGCCAAACGTATCTAAAATCATAATCAGCGCAATAAAATATAGTACGTACGTAATCACATTATCAAGAAGCCGCAACAACGTTGCTTCCCGCCGCTCCGAAATGCGGATTGGAGCTTTTTGCCGCATTTTAAAAATATTATGGATCGCAACTTTTAAAACCTTCGTCACAATCATGCATAATACTAAAATAATAATGATTTTGAGCGTTCCTGCCCCTAATTTCACCCAAAAATCTTCATTTGCGGCAAATCCAAATAAAGGGTCTAAAATCTTTTTCACTGTATCCAATGTTGTTCACACCTCTGCATCATTTTACGCTTTGCATCAACTATTTTAACAAGATTACAAATCAATTTGTAGCAATAAACATAATGTATATAATTTTCGTTTTTTCCGTATACTGTTAATACTTTGATGACAATTAGGAGTGGGTATGATGAGTATACCATCTATTTTTTTCTCATCCAAAGATGATAGAGAGCGTATTTTTCATGATGAACAAGGAGCTTCTACATTAATAGCGCTGCGGCTTATTTCACTGCTTCCTTCCCCTTTATCGCAGCCTGCCGCTATTGTTTGTATCGGTACGGATCGCTCTACCGGCGATTCGCTCGGGCCGCTTGTTGGTACGATGCTAAAAGAAAAGCACCTTTCTCACTTCCATGTATATGGGACATTGGAAGAGCCGATCCATGCCGTAAACCTAGAAGAAAAAATCACCGCGATTCGTTCAATTCATGACGACGTATTCATGATTGCAATTGACGCTTGCTTAGGACGGCTCAAAAGCGTTGGCGCCATTACGATCGCAAAAGGGCCGGTACGGCCAGGCGCCGGGGTGAATAAACAGCTTCCACCTGTCGGTGATCTTCATATTACCGGAGTAGTGAACGTTAGCGGATTTATGGAATTTTTCGTTTTGCAAAATACTCGTCTTCATCTTGTGATGAACATGGCAAAAACGATCGCCAACGGCATTTATGAGGCGGATCGAAAATTAAGCCGAAAGGAATTTTGGACGAATACAACCATCGTCAAAGACTCCCAACAGCCATTCTAATCATAAAAAATCCCTTCTTTGTTGCGATGAACAAGAAGGGGGTTCTTTGTTTTTAAAAAAAATGAAGAACGGAAACCGCGAAAGCAGTTACTATAATGCTAGGCAGCAAATTCGCTACACGTATGTTCGTAATACCAAGCATATTTAAACCAATCGCCATAATTAAAATTCCTCCTGTTGCCGTCGATTCAGTAATGAACGAATCGACAATTTCTTTTGGCACCCATCGCTCAATTTGCGTCGCAAGCAGCGCGATTCCTCCTTCATACATCATGACAGGAATCGCCGAAAAAATAACGCCAATACCGAGTGTTGTTGTTAAAATAATACTCGTGAAGCCATCTAAAATCGATTTTGTATACAAGACGCGATGGTCGCCGCGCAATCCACTATCAAGCGCGCCAACAATCGCCATTGCTCCAATGACAAATAATAATGTGGCGCTGACAAATCCTTTTGCGATATTTCCTTCTTGGTCCCCTCCTACTTTTTTCTCGACCCATTCACCGAGCTGATTTAGTTTTTGGTCCCAATCCCATATTTCTCCTAACACTCCGCCAAAAACAAGACTAAAAATGACAATGAGAAATTGTTCGCTTTTCATCCCCATTTGAATTCCTAGCAACGCTACGGCAAGCCCGATTCCTCCCATCACCGTTGCTTTTAATCGTTCCGGGATATGTTGGAATAATTTCCCTAGTAATGACCCGACCACAATACAAATTCCATTTACAATCGTCCCTAATAGTACCACGATGCGTTTCCTCCTGTTCATTACCATAAAAAAATAAACCACCAAAGATGATGGCCTACTTATTCATCCAATCGCACATCTAACAATTCTAGTATTCTTTCTAAATCTTCAGAAGAGAAAAATTCAATCTCAATTTTTCCTTTTTTTCGAGTTTGTTTAATCGTTACATTCGTTCCAAATTTTTCTCTTAATAAAGATTCACTTTCCTTCAGAAAAACGCTTTTTTCCACCGGTTTTCGCTTTGGTGTTTCACGTGAAACATTTTTATTCATTTCTTGAATGAGCTTTTCTAGTTGGCGGACGTTTAACTGCTCGCGAATAATACGGTCAACAACGAATTTCATCTTATTTTTGTGCTTCAGCCCTAACAGCGCACGGCCATGCCCCATCGAAAGCGTTCCATCTACAAGCATCTTTTGTACGTCCTTTGGCAACGACAATAAACGAAGATGATTGGCGATATGAGGGCGGCTTTTTCCTACGCGGCTGGCAATCTCTTCTTGTGTAAGCTGCAGCTTTTCCATTAACATTTTATAAGCCATTGCCTCTTCAATCGGATTTAAATCTTCACGCTGCAAATTTTCCAACAGAGCCAGTTCCATCATTTGCTCATCTGTCAATTCACGCACGACAACCGGAACGGTTTTTAAATTCGCTTCTTTTGCGGCGCGATAACGCCGTTCCCCAACGACAATTTCAAACCCTTTTATACTTTTCCGCACGATCAATGGCTGCAAAATCCCGTGCTGCAAAATCGACTGCTTTAATTCTTCAATCGCTTCCTGATGAAACACTTTCCTCGGCTGATAAGGGTTTGGGTGAAGTTCGCGGATATCCACTTCTTTTATTGTTTCTTCTTCCTTTAACGTCAAATTGGAAAACAACGCATCAATTCCTTTGCCAAGACCTTTAGCCACGCTCTAACACCTCCTTCGCCAATTCTAAATATACTTCCGCGCCCCGTGATTTGACATCGTACAAAATAATTGGTTTTCCATGGCTCGGCGCTTCACTTAACCGGACGTTTCGCGGGATGATCGTGTTATATACTTTTTCGCGGAAATATTTTTTTACTTCTTGAATAACTTGAATACCTAAATTCGTACGGGCATCCAGCATCGTTAACAAAACGCCTTCAAGCCGTAAATCATGATTTAAATGTTTTTGTACAAGCCGAATCGTATTTAAAAGCTGACTAAGTCCTTCAAGCGCATAATATTCACATTGAACAGGAATAAGAACGGAATTGGCTGCCGTTAACGCGTTTAGCGTTAATAATCCCAATGAAGGAGGGCAGTCGATAATAATAAAGTCATATGCTTCCCGCAACGGATCGAGCGCATTTTTTAAACGAATTTCACGCGAAATAACCGATACGAGCTCAATTTCCGCCCCTGCTAATTGAATGGTTGCCGGGATAATATGTAAGTTTTCAATATTGGTTGGTCTTATCACATCTTTCGCTTTTAAATCCCCAATAATAACGTTATAAATACACTCATCGACGTCTCCTTTTTCAATTCCGATTCCGCTCGTCGCATTTCCTTGCGGGTCAATATCCACAAGTAATACTTTTTTTCCAATATGCGCTAAACAAGCTGCTAAATTAACCGCTGTCGTCGTCTTTCCGACTCCGCCTTTTTGATTTGCGATTGCAATTACTTTGCCCACGATGCCACCTACCTCTAATTCTTACTCATATTGTTTATTTTAACATGAAACAAATAAAATGGACTTGTTTTCTATTTATAGAAAGAAAAAAACCCCATCAAAGATAACTTGATGAGGCAAAACATTCTTCGGTTCATTACTTTTTCGGAATGCGAATCGTAATTTGATAATAGTCTTCAAATTCTTCTTCTTCTGAATCAACAGCAACGCCGCTGTTTGCCACCATGGTGAGCGACTGCCGGATGGTGTTGACGGCGATGCGCATATCTTTACTAAATGCTTTTCGTTTTGGTTTCGGTTTCGGATTCGCCGCTTCTAGCATTTTCAATACACGATCTTCCGTTTGTTTCACGTTTAATTGCTTATCAATGATTTCTTGCAACAATTTTAATTGCTTTTCTTTATCTTTTAAGACGATTAATGCGCGTGCATGACGTTCCGTAATGGTTCGATGCAACAAAGCTTCCTGCACTTCTTGCGGCAGCTTCAGCAGACGCAGTTTATTTGCGATCGTCGATTGTCCTTTTCCAAGCCGTTGCGCTAACGCCTCTTGTGTCAAATTATGTAGCTCTAATAGCTTCGCATACGCCATCGCTTCCTCAATCGGCGTCAACTCTTCACGCTGCAAATTCTCAATTAACGCTACTGAAGCGGTTTCTTTGTCATTTAGATTTTTAATAATCGCTGGAATTTCCGACCAACCGAGCTTTTGAACGGCGCGCCATCTTCGTTCTCCCGCAATAATTTCAAACTTTCCATCCTCGCACTCGCGGACAACAATCGGCTGGATAATGCCATGCGTATGGATCGTTAATGCAAGTTCTTCAATTTTTTCTTCGTCAAAAATCGTCCGTGGCTGAAAGCGGTTTGGAACAATTTTAGAAACCGGAATTTTTCTTACTTCTTCTTTTTCTTGTTTTTCCATCGTCTCTTCCTGTTCCTTTTCTCCAAAGCTAAAGAAGCGAGAGAAAGGATGCTTCATTCCCCTTACACCACCTTTAAAAACTCTCCCCTAGATTGTAAAAAATTCATTGAATTGGTTGCTTATTTGGCATTCCCGGTTTGCGAGGATATTTGTTTGGCGTATTTCTCACTTTTTGAATAAAAATAATCGTTCGTTCACTTTGTTCTATCGGCAGCATAAACCGCTCGATCGCGGAAATTTCCCCGCCAAGCACATCAATCGCTTTTTTCCCTTGTTCCAATTCTTCCTGTGCCGAGGCGGCTTTCATGGCGATAAAGGTGCCATTCACTTTGACAAGCGGAAGACACAACTCGCTTAATACGGACATTCGCGCCACTGCCCTTGCAGTGACAATATCAAATGATTCGCGGAATTCTTTTTTTCTTCCAAACGTTTCGGCCCGATCGTGATAAAAGGCGACATCGGTTAATCCTAACTCGGCTGCTAAATGCTCGAGAAAGGCGATGCGCTTTTGCAATGAATCGACAATCGACAATTTCAGATGCGGAAAACAAATTTTTAACGGAACACTTGGAAATCCTGCACCTGCGCCTACATCGCAAATGGATAATGATTGGGAAAAATCATAGTAAAAAGCCGGAGAAAGAGAATCAAAAAAATGTTTTAAATACACGCTGGGCTTGTCCGTGATGGCAGTTAAATTCATCTTTTCATTCCATTCCATTAACAACTCATAATACCGCTCAAATTGTGCCAATGCTTGAGAAGAGAGAGAAATCCCTTTCTCCTCAAGCATGGTATGAAACTGTGCTGTATCCATACTCCAATCCTTTCCCTAATTTTTATTCATTCGACACTCGTGCGATTCTTCCTTGTTCTAAATACACTAATAATATCGAAATATCGGCAGGATTTACCCCTGAGATGCGCGAAGCTTGTGCAATCGACAATGGTCGGACTTGTTTTAGTTTTTGCCGCGCTTCTGTTGCTAAGCCGTGAATGGCATCATAATCGATATCTTCTGGAATCTTTTTATTCTCCATTTTTTTGAGTCGTTCGACTTGTTGCAACGATTTTTGAATATATCCTTCGTATTTAATTTGAATTTCTACTTGTTCCGCCACTTCCGGTGAAATTTCTTCTTCCGCCGGAGCAAGCTGTTTAATATGTTCATATGTCATTTCCGGACGACGCAACAAGTCCGCGGCGCGAATGCCGTCTTTTAGCTCGCTTCCTCCTGCTTGGCGAATCACATCTTGTACTTCTTTAGTTGGTTTGATGATATAGGACTTTAGCCGTTTTTTCTCTCTTTCGATCGCTTCTTTTTTCGCCAAAAATTTTTGATAACGTTCCTCAGAAATAAGGCCGATTTTATACCCAAGTTCGGTCAGACGCAAATCAGCATTGTCATGGCGAAGAAGCAAGCGATATTCCGCACGGGATGTCAACAATCGATATGGTTCATTCGTTCCCTTTGTGACAAGATCGTCAATCAACACGCCAATATAAGCATCCGAACGACTTAAAATAATTTCTTCTTTTCCAAACGCCCGATGCGCTGCGTTAATGCCAGCGATAATTCCTTGTCCCGCCGCTTCCTCATATCCGGACGTTCCGTTAATTTGTCCAGCTGTATACAAGTTTTTCACTAGTTTTGTTTCCAACGTTGGCCACAATTGAGTTGGAACGATTGCGTCATATTCAATCGCATAGCCCGCCCGCATTAATTGCGCCTTTTCAAGACCAGGAATCGTCGTAAGCAGCTGCCGTTGAATATGCTCCGGCAAGCTTGTCGACAATCCTTGCACATATACTTCTTCCGTTTCGCGTCCTTCTGGTTCTAAAAAGATTTGGTGGCGCGGTTTATCATGGAAACGCACGATTTTATCTTCAATCGATGGGCAATAACGCGGACCCGTTCCTTTGATCATTCCGGAATACATTGGCGATAAATGTAAGTTTTCGTCGATAATCCGATGTGTCTCTGGCGTTGTATACGTAAGCCAGCATGGCAATTGGTCGGTAATATATTCCGTCGTTTCATACGAAAATGCCCGCGGAACATCGTCACCTGGCTGAATTTCCGTTTTGCTATAATCAATCGTGCGGCTGTTGACGCGCGGCGGTGTTCCTGTTTTAAAGCGGACAAGCTCAAAACCAAGCTCTTCTAAATGCTCGGACAACTTAATCGATGGCTGTTGATTGTTCGGTCCGCTGGAATACTTAATGTCTCCAATAATAATTTCTCCGCGCAAAAATGTCCCTGTCGTAATAACAACCGTTTTTGCATAATAATGTGCTCCCGTCTGGGTAACAACCCCTTTGCACACGCCGTCTTCCACGATCAAACGTTCCACTTTTCCTTGCAATAATGTAAGATTTTCTTGATTTTCAAGCGTTTTTTTCATTTCGCGTTGATATAACACTTTGTCTGCTTGCGCCCGCAATGCCCGCACCGCTGGACCTTTTCCAGTGTTGAGCATCCGCATTTGGATGTACGTTTTATCAATATTTTTTGCCATTTCCCCGCCTAACGCATCAATTTCACGAACAACAATTCCTTTTGCTGGACCGCCGATCGATGGATTGCATGGCATAAATGCGATCATATCAAGGTTTAATGTAATCACTAACGTTTTCGCACCAATGCGCGCTGCCGCTAACGCCGCTTCGCATCCAGCATGGCCGGCGCCAACGACAATGACGTCATATGAACCTCCATGATAATCCATACAGCTTACGTACCTCCTTCGTTATTTTCCTAAACAAAATTGTGAAAACAGTTGATCAATTAAGCTTTCGTGCACCGTATCCCCAATAATTTCTCCAAGAAGCTCCCATGCTTTTGTTAAATCGATTTGTACAAGATCGACCGGCATTCCCGATTCAATTCCAGAAATCGCATCCTCTATCGCCTTTTTGGCTTGATGAAGCAAGGCGATATGACGCGAATTCGAAACATACGTAAGATCACCTGCTTCGACAGAGCCGCTGAAAAACATTTCAGAAATGGCCGTTTCCAAATCTTCAATCCCTTTTTCTTGCAATAGAGATGTCGTAATAATCGGGCGGCCGTCCGCTAATTGTTTGACCCGATCCATATCGATATTTTTTGGTAAATCTGTTTTATTTACGATAACGATGAAATCCATCCCTTTTACCATTTCAAAAAGCTTTTCATCTTCTTCCGTCAACGGCTCATGATAATTTAGCACAAGCAAAATTAAATCAGCTTCCTTCAACATTTGTCGCGAACGTTCTACACCAATTCGCTCGACGACATCCTCCGTTTCGCGAATTCCCGCCGTATCGATTAACCGAAGTGGGACGCCGCGGACATTCACGTACTCTTCGATCACGTCGCGCGTCGTTCCAGGAATATCCGTTACAATCGCCTTATTTTCGTGCACAAGCGCATTTAATAACGATGATTTCCCGACATTCGGCCTTCCTATAATGACCGTTGCCAAGCCTTCGCGCAGAATTTTGCCTTGTTGCGCGGTTTGCAGCAATTTTTCAATTTGCTCCCGCACGTATTGCGCCTTCTCCATTAACAGATGCGGCGTCATCTCTTCCACATCATCATATTCTGGATAATCAATATTCACTTCCACATGGGCAAGTGTTTCTAAAATCGTCTGCCGCAGTTCACGAATTAATTTCGATAAGCGTCCTTCCATTTGCTGCAGCGCCACGTTCATCGCTCGGTCCGTTTTCGCCCGAATCAAATCAATGACCGCTTCCGCTTGAGATAAGTCAATCCGTCCGTTTAAAAATGCGCGTTTTGTAAATTCTCCCGGTTCAGCAAGCCGCGCCCCATTAGTTAATACGAGCTGCAGCACACGATTAACCGATACTAAACCACCGTGGCAATTAATTTCAACAACATCTTCCCTTGTAAACGTCTTTGGCGCTCGCATCACCGATACCATTACCTCTTCGACCGTCTGGCCGCTTTTTGGATCCACAATATGACCGTAATGAATCGTATGTGACGGAACGTCTTTAAGACGCTTTCCGCTTGGACTTTGAAAAATGCGGTCAGCGATCGCAATCGCTTCGTCGCCGCTCAGTCTGACAATCGCGATTGCTCCTTCTCCCATCGGCGTGGAGATCGCAGCAATCGTATCAAATTCCATCAATTCCTCACCTCTTTTTGCTGACAAAAAGCCAATCTATCTATATGTTAGACAACTACCGTTGTCAATAACGATCTATCCACAATTTTTTCGTTAATCATTTCAATTTTAACTTATCCACATGTGAATAACAACATGAAGTGCTCATCCTTAAACCTAAAAAATGTAAACAAAAAAAGAAGAAAAAGAGGCTGCCTCGCTTGTTTCAGAGATAGCCCCTTTTCATCAATGTGGATTTACATGATTGGAGATACTACAACATAACGATGTGGTTCTTCTCCAACCGAATAAGTAGTTACTTTTTTATAGTTTGCTAACGCATTATGAATAATTTTTCGTTCATGCGCTGGAAGCGGCTCCAACTTTACTTCTTTTCCAGTTTTTATCGCTTTTTCCGCTAACTTCTGCGCCAGCTGAATCAGCGTTTTTTCTCTTCGTTCCCGATAATTTTCCGCATCGACGATAATGGAAACATATTCTTTTGCATAGCGGTTTGCGACAAGCTGAGTCAATAATTGCAATGAATTTAATGTTTGTCCATGTTTTCCGATCAATAAACCTACTTGTTCTCCTGTGATCATGAATGTTATCCGCTTGCCATCTTGTTGCTTCTCTATTTTTGCTGCTGTTACTCCCATCTGTTTTACAACATTTTTTAAAAATAACTCTGCTTCTTCTACTGGATCTATCATAAGTTTTGCTTTTACCACTGCAGGTCTGCTTCCAAAAATCCCAAACAGCCCTTTTCTTCCTTTATCCAACACCGTAATTTCTGCACGATCCCTCGAAACACCGAGCTGTTGCAGCGCTAACTGCACAGCTTCATCTACGGTCGCGGCGGTCGCGGTTACTTCTTTCACTTTTTCTTTCCTCCTGAATGAGCAGAGTCCACATTCGGCCCTTTAATGAAATACGTTTGCACAATAGAGAAAATATTCCCGACTACCCAATAAAGCGATAAAGCAGCTGGGAAATTAATCGCGAAAATCACGATCATAATCGGCATCATCCAAAGCATCATCGCCATTTGCGGATTTTGTTGTCCAGCGCCAGCCATCATTATTTTTTGTTGGATAAATGTCGTAATCCCTGCGACAATCGGTAAAATAAAATATGGGTCTTTTTCGCCGAGATCAAACCATAAAAAGTTATGTTCCGCAATTTCTCTCGTACGCATAATGGCATGATAAAATCCAATTAAAATCGGCATTTGAATAAGAATTGGGAAACAACCTGCCATCGGGTTTACACCGTGTTTTTGAAACAACAACATCATTTCTTGCTGGAGCTTTTGTTGTGTTTGCATATCCTTAGAGCTATATTTTTCCCGAAGCTTTTGTATTTCCGGTTGCAGCGCTTGCATCGCTTTCGCATTTTTTGTTTGCTGGATCATTAACGGTAAAATAAGCAAACGAATGAAGATGGTTACAATAACGATCGACAATCCAAAGTTTCCGCCTAAAGCATTAGCGACATATTTAATTAGCCAAGAGAGCGGGTAAACGATATACTCATTCCAAAAACCTTTGCTCTCCGGCGTAATTGGTTCGTTAATTTGCGTACAGCCCGATATGAGTGCAAGCAATGCCATTAACCCAACCGTTAACCAAATTCGCCTCTTCACCATCTTTTTCCTCCTAACCGACAAATTCACATTACCCTAAATATGTATTTTAGCATCATTTCAAACAAAATGGGCGCTCTTTTTTCAGCGAGAAACCGTAGCATCGGGAGTAAAATAGATGCCTTATTTTATATCTCTTTTCAGCGCGCCCGCCTTGCGCAATACATGCAGCAAGCTTTTCTTCACCTCAAAATATGTCATTTCTGCAACTGGGAGCCTAGCAATAATCACATAATCTTTTTGAGGCATAATATCGTCTTTCATCTCCAAAAAAACTTGTCGAATGTAACGTTTAATTCGATTTCTTACAACCGCCTTCCCAAGCTTTTTACTCACTGATAAACCGATCCGGAAATACGGTTGTTCAGGACGGTCAAGCATATAAATAACAAACTGTCGATTCGCCATCGATGTACCGCGCTGGAACACTTCTTGAAATTCTTTGTTTTTCTTTATGCGATACTTTTTCTTCATCGTGCGGAAACACTCCATCTTTTTCAATCTCTATAATCACTATCCTCTTGAGAAAAAAGACCACTGAAGTTTCAGTGGCCTATGCGGATAATACTTTTCTTCCTTTACGACGACGACGCGCAAGCACTTTTCTGCCATTTCTCGTACTCATGCGCGCACGGAACCCATGAACTTTGCTGCGCTTCCGTTTATTTGGTTGGTATGTCCGTTTCATCTATGACACCTCCCTGAGGAATAACTGTTACGGGCAGTCTTTCTAATTATATTGAACAATCTAGCAAAATGTCAACCGCTCCAGGATTTTTCCCTCGTTCACGGGGTTGTGGATAATTTTTTAGACACCATTTTACATATCCACATAATTTATCGACAATTTTTTCACATCTTTCACCTATGTGGATAATTATTTTTTCACAACGTCTTTCTTTTGTGGATAATTTTAAAAATCCATTGCAACATGCTAGTTTATTTGCTATTATTATTGTGTTTTCATTATGGATAATTGTGTGAATAAAAAAATTTATCCACATTTTGTGGATATGTTGTGGATATGTTTTCTCACAACTTGTTTATAAAGTTATCCACATGTAGTGGATTTTGTCGAAATACCATCTTTTTTCCTTATTATTATGTTATTTCCACAGATTCTTTTTTTAAACGATTCAAAGGAGGGGGCAACGGGTGGAAAACATCCATGATTTATGGAATCGTGTGCTCGGGGAAATCGAAAAGAAAATTAGCAAGCCAAGCTTTGAAACTTGGTTAAAATCAACAAAAGCCCACTCTTTACGAGGTGACACGCTTGTCATCATAGCCCCAAACGAATTTGCAAGAGACTGGCTTGATTCCCGCTACTCTCGCTTGATTGCTGAAACCATTTACGACATCACTGGAGAAGAACTGTTGATCAAGTTCATTACTCCTCCTAATCAATCCGAAGATGATTTTGAATTTCAGCGATCTTCGAAAAAGCATCGAAAGTCATACGAGGAATCAACGGATTTTCCGCAAAGCATGCTGAATCCAAAATATACGTTCGACACGTTTGTCATCGGTTCCGGCAATCGTTTTGCCCATGCAGCTTCTTTAGCGGTGGCAGAAGCGCCGGCGAAAGCATATAATCCGCTATTTATTTACGGCGGGGTTGGCTTAGGCAAAACGCATTTAATGCACGCGATCGGCCATTACGTCATTGAACATAATCCGTCCGCGAAAGTAGTGTATTTATCATCAGAAAAATTTACAAATGAATTTATCAACGCGATTCGTGACAATCGCCCCGATGATTTTCGCAACAAATATCGGAACGTTGATGTCCTATTAATTGATGATATTCAGTTTTTAGCGGGAAAAGAACAAACTCAAGAGGAATTTTTCCATACGTTTAATACATTGCATGAAGAAAGTAAACAAATCGTTATCTCCAGCGATCGGCCGCCAAAAGAGATTCCGACATTGGAAGACCGCCTTCGCTCACGGTTTGAATGGGGGCTTATTACGGATATCACTCCTCCTGACTTAGAAACGAGGATCGCTATCCTCAGAAAGAAAGCAAAAGCGGAAGGATTTGATATTCCGAATGAAGTGATGCTGTATATCGCTAATCAAATTGACTCTAACATTCGTGAGCTGGAAGGAGCCCTCATACGCGTTGTAGCTTACTCATCGCTGATCAATAAAGAAATTACTGCTGATTTAGCGGCAGAGGCGTTAAAGGATATTATTCCGAGTACAAAACCAAAAGTCATTACCATTCAAGATATTCAGCGCGTTGTCGGCCAGCATTTCAATATTAAACTAGAAGATTTTAAAGCTAAGAAAAGAACGAAATCTGTCGCTTTTCCGCGCCAAATCGCTATGTACCTTTCGCGAGAACTTACCGATTGTTCATTGCCGAAAATTGGAGATGAATTTGGAGGCCGTGACCATACGACGGTCATTCATGCCCATGAAAAAATTTCTAAGCTTCTCCAAACAGATGCTCAATTACAAAAACATATAAAAGAGATTGAAGAGAAACTAAAGCAATTGTGAATAACTAGTGAATGGTTACACACAGTCTATCCACATGTGGACAGACTGTGTTTCCTTTACTTTTTTTACTTATCCACATTTCAACAAGCATTATTACTAGTATTACGATTTTATTCTTTATTTTTATTATAAAAAAATAATTTATTTCCCTAATCATTGTAGGAGGCCTTACGTGATGAAAATCAAAATTGATCGAGAAGCGCTAGTTCAAAGTGTTCAAGATGTTATGAAAGCTGTGTCCCCCCGTACGACGATTCCGATTTTGACTGGAATTAAAATTGCGGCAACTTCACAAGGAGTAACACTAACAGGAAGCGATTCCGACATTTCGATTGAATCTTTTATTCCTACAGAAGAAGAAGACAAAGTGCTTGTCGAAGTAGTAGAAACCGGAAGTATTGTGCTGCAAGCTCGCTTTTTTTCAGAAATCGTAAAAAAACTACCGGAAAATACCATTGAAATTGAAGTACAGCCTAATTTTTTAACGGTGATCCGTTCCGGAAAAGCGGAGTTCAGTTTAAACGGGCTTGACGCGGAAGAGTATCCAAGACTTCCGCAAATTGAGGAAGAAAATGTTTTTAAAATTCCTACTGACTTGTTAAAAACAATCATTCGTCAAACAGTATTTGCTGTTTCTACTTCAGAGACAAGACCGATCTTGACAGGTGTAAACTGGAGAATCGAAAATGGGGAATTAATCTGTACTGCAACAGACAGCCATCGTCTTGCATTACGAAAAGCAAAAATAGAAACGGAAAACCAGCAATCGTATAACGTTGTCATTCCGGGAAAAAGTTTAAATGAATTGAGCAAAATCTTAGATGATAGCAACGACCCGGTTGATATTGTCATCACGGCGAATCAAATTTTATTTAAAACAAAACATTTATTGTTTTTCTCTCGATTGCTTGATGGAAATTATCCAGAAACTACCCGGCTTATTCCAACAGATAGCAAAACCGATATTATCGTTAACGCAAAAGAGTTTTTACAAGCCATTGACCGCGCATCTTTATTAGCAAGAGAAGGAAGAAACAATGTTGTGAAACTGACAACGCTAAATGACGGCATTATTGAAATTTCTTCTATTTCTCCGGAAATCGGAAAAGTAACGGAAGAAATTCAAAGTGAATCGATCGAAGGAGAGGAATTAAAGATTTCCTTTAGCGCAAAATATATGATGGATGCACTAAAAGCGCTTGATGGCACCGACATTCAAATTAGCTTTACTGGTGCAATGCGTCCATTTTTACTTCGTCCTCTCCATAGCGACTCTATGCTTCAGCTTATTTTACCAGTAAGAACGTATTAACGTTTATGAAAGCTGCTAAGTTCTAGCAGCTTTCTTTGCTAATATTTTATTTTTTCGTTAAAATAAAGAGATGGGCAGTTTTTAGAAAGCGAGCGATGATGAATGGAAAAAAGAGTAACGATTACGACAGAAACGATTACGCTTGGTCAATTGCTAAAACTCATTCAAGCCGTTGGGACAGGCGGTGCTGTGAAATGGTTTCTGCAAACCAATGAGGTGCTTGTCAACGGAGAAAGAGAAAATCGGCGTGGACGGAAATTAAAAAATGGGGATATAGTCGAAGTCGAAGGACTTGGAACGTTTATTGTAACAAGGGCAGAGTAGGTGAAGGGCCGTTGTTTTTAACACATTTATCGCTAAAAAATTATCGTAATTATGAGAGTGAAACGATAGAGTTTGCCAATAACGTAAATATTATTTTAGGGGAGAATGCTCAAGGGAAAACAAACATGATGGAGGCCATCTATGTATTGGCGATGGCGAAGTCGCACAGGACAACAAACGACAAAGATCTCATTCGCTGGGACGAAGACTATGCTAAAATAGAAGGAAAGGCAATGAAAAAAAATGGGGCGCTATCGCTTGAACTTATTATTTCAAAAAAAGGAAAAAAAGCGAAATGCAACCATATTGAACAGCAGCGATTAAGTCAATATGTTGGTCATTTGAATATCGTGATGTTTGCCCCGGAAGATTTAAATTTAGTAAAAGGAAGCCCGCAAGTGAGACGGCGTTTTGTCGATATGGAAATTGGGCAAGTATCCCCTGTTTATATACACGATTTGAGCCAATACCAAAAGCTTTTGCAGCAGCGAAACCATTATTTAAAAATGTTGCAAACGCGCGAGCAGCAAGATGAAACAGTACTAGATATCTTAACAGAACAGCTCATTCCGCTGGCGGCTAAAATCACGCTAAAGCGGTATGAATTTTTGCTTTTGCTGCAAAAATGGGCGGCGCCAATTCATCGCGAAATTAGCCGCGGATTAGAAACATTACAAATTCAATATCGACCTTCTGTTGATGTATCAGAAAAGGTAGAATTGTCGAGAATAATAGAAGCATATAGTGAAAAGTTTGCTACAATAAAAGAAAGAGAAATCCAGCGAGGAATGACGCTTGCTGGTCCGCATCGTGATGATATTGCATTTAGCGTGAACGGAAAAGATGTTCAAATATTTGGCTCTCAAGGGCAACAGCGCACAACAGCGTTATCCATCAAGTTGGCAGAAATCGAATTGATTTTTTCCGAAATTGGCGATTACCCCATTCTTTTACTTGATGATGTGCTATCTGAACTCGATGACTTTCGGCAAACCCACCTTCTTGATACAATTCGGAAAAAAGTGCAAACGTTTGTGACGACAACAAGCATTGACGGAATCGAACATGACATCGTCAAGGAAGCAGCAATTTACAAAGTCCATTCCGGTCACATTACCGCCCCTCTTTGTGATTAATCTTTTGAACGTTTGGAAAGAAAGCGTAGGTGATTCGCATGACAATGGAACAAAAAATCGAACATACGTATGATGCGAGCCAAATTCAAGTATTAGAAGGGCTGGAAGCAGTCCGTAAACGGCCGGGGATGTATATTGGTTCCACGGGTCCAAAAGGACTGCACCATCTCGTATGGGAGATTGTAGATAATAGCATCGATGAAGCTTTAGCTGGTTACTGTACAGAAATTAACGTTACGATCGAAAAAGATAATATCATTGCGATTACGGACAACGGCCGTGGTATTCCTGTTGATATTCAAGAGAAAATGGGGCGCCCTGCTGTCGAAGTCATTATGACCGTGCTTCATGCAGGAGGAAAGTTTGGCGGCGGCGGTTATAAAGTGTCGGGCGGACTTCATGGCGTCGGCGCTTCTGTCGTTAACGCTCTATCCGAAGAACTGGAAGTATATGTACACAGGGACGGGAAAATTCATTATCAAAAATATCAACGAGGCGTACCTTGTACGGATTTAGAAGTGATTGGAGAAACGGATCGGACAGGTACCACCGTTCGTTTTAAGCCTGATCCGGAAATTTTTACGGAAACGACAGAATTTGATTATGAAACGTTGGCAACCCGTCTTCGCGAGCTAGCTTTCTTAAATCGAGGCCTTAAAATTACGCTTGAAGATAAGCGAGTAGAAAATCGGAAAAACGAATATCATTACGAAGGCGGTATTAAATCTTACGTTAAACATTTAAATCGGACGCGTGAAGTGCTTCATGAGGAACCGATTTATATCATTGGTGAGCGCGATGGTATTTATGTGGAAATTGCTCTCCAATATAACGATAGTTATAGTAGCAATATTTATTCTTTTGTTAACAACATTCACACACATGAAGGCGGAACGCACGAATCCGGTTTTAAAACAGCATTGACGCGCATTATTAACGACTATGCACGCAAACATCAAATTTTGAAAGATAATGACCCTAATTTAACCGGAGAAGATGTTCGCGAAGGATTGACAGCGATCGTTTCGATTAAACATCCGTCCCCGCAGTTTGAAGGACAAACAAAAACAAAACTTGGAAACAGCGATGCACGGGCGGTTACCGATGCAATTTTCTCAGAACAATTTGAAACATTTTTATTAGAAAATCCAACGATAGCAAGAAAAATTGTGGAAAAAGGCATGATGGCGGCGCGGGCACGGTTAGCGGCGAAAAAAGCGCGTGAGCTTACAAGACGAAAAAGCGCCCTTGAAATTTCTAACTTGCCTGGAAAACTAGCGGATTGCTCCTCGAAAGATCCTTCTATCAGTGAATTGTATGTGGTCGAAGGAGACTCTGCCGGCGGTTCGGCAAAGCAAGGGAGAGACCGCCATTTTCAAGCGATTTTGCCGTTGCGCGGGAAAATTATCAATGTCGAAAAAGCGCGGCTTGACAAAATTTTATCGAACAATGAAGTTCGCGCCATCATCACTGCGTTAGGTACGGGAATTGGTGAAGATTTTGATATTACGAAAGCGCGTTACCATAAAATCATTATTATGACAGATGCTGATGTCGATGGGGCACATATCCGCACATTATTGCTTACTTTCTTTTATCGTTATATGCGCGAATTTATCGAGCGGGGATATGTATACATCGCCCAGCCTCCGCTTTATAAGATTGAACAAGGCAAGCAGGTAAAATACGCGTATAATGATCGGCAGCTTGAAAAAATTCTTGCGGAATTGCCGGAAAATCCGAAACCGACGATTCAACGTTATAAAGGTCTTGGAGAAATGAATCCGGAACAATTATGGGAAACAACGATGAATCCAGAGACAAGAACGCTTCTTCAAGTTAGTTTGCAAGATGCGATTGAAGCAGACGAAACATTCGAGATTTTAATGGGAGACAAAGTAGAACCGAGAAGGCAGTTTATTGAAGAAAATGCGCGATATGTGAAAAACTTAGACATTTAATCGGAGAGTGTTGAGCAATCACCCTCCCCGCCGAAAATTTTTTATAAGGGAGGTTTTTATGAATGTCAGAAAATCAAAATCCGCGCATCCGCGAAGTCAATATTAGCCAAGAGATGCGCTCTTCGTTTCTCGACTATGCGATGAGCGTCATCGTATCGCGCGCATTACCTGATGTACGCGATGGGTTAAAACCGGTGCACCGCCGTATTTTATATGCAATGCATGAACTCGGAATGACCGCGGACAAGCCTTATAAAAAATCCGCCCGCATCGTCGGTGAAGTCATCGGTAAATATCACCCTCACGGTGACGCAGCGGTGTATGATACGATGGTTCGCATGGCACAAGATTTTAACTATCGTTATGTGCTTGTAGATGGTCATGGAAACTTTGGTTCCATTGACGGTGACGCGGCTGCAGCGATGCGTTATACGGAAGCGCGCATGTCCAAAATCGCGATGGAAATGCTGCGTGACATTAACAAAGATACAATTGATTATCAAGATAACTATGATGGTTCGGAAAAAGAGCCTGTCGTATTGCCGTCGCGCTTCCCAAATTTACTAGTAAACGGTTCGTCAGGGATCGCTGTCGGGATGGCCACGAACATCCCGCCGCATCAGCTCGGCGAGGTGGTCGACGCGATTTTGGCGTTAAGTAAAAATCCTGATATGACTGTAGCGGATTTAATGGAATATATTCCAGGACCGGATTTTCCAACAGCAGGGCAAATCATTGGACGCAGCGGCATCCGCAAAGCGTATGAAACAGGCCGAGGTTCGATTACATTGCGCGCCAAAGTCGAGATTGAACAACAATCAAACGGGAAAGAAATGATCATTGTCCGCGAGCTCCCTTATCAAGTCAACAAGGCAAAATTAATTGAACGCATTGCCGAGCTTGTCCGTGAAAAGAAAATTGACGGCATTACTGATTTGCGCGATGAATCGGACCGCAGCGGAATGCGAATTGTCATCGAAGTGCGAAGAGACGCGAACTCGAAAGTAATATTAAACAATTTATACAAACATACGGCACTGCAAACGAGCTTTGGTATTAACATGCTCGCGCTTGTTGACGGCCAGCCGAAAGTATTAAACTTAAAAGAATGCTTGCAGCATTATTTAGATCATCAAAAAACCGTCATTCGCCGCCGCACGGCATATGAATTGAAAAAAGCGGAGGCGCGTGCCCATATTTTAGAAGGATTGCGTATTGCTCTTGATCATCTCGATGAAGTGATTAACTTAATCCGCAGCTCGCAAACGACAGAAATCGCTAGAGAAGGACTTATGCAGCAATTTTCGCTCAGCGAAAGACAGGCACAGGCGATTTTAGACATGCGCCTGCAACGATTGACAGGATTGGAAAGAGAAAAAATCGAACAAGAATATCAAGATCTTATTCGCTTAATTGCCGAATTAAAAGCAATTTTAGCCGATGAAGAGAAAGTTTTACAAATTATTCGCGATGAATTAACGGAAATTAAAGAGCGGTTTAACGATGAGCGGAGAACAGAAATCGTCATTGGAGGAATCGAAGAATTTGACGATGAAGATTTAATTCCGCGCGAAAACATCGTCATTACGCTCACGCATAAAGGCTATATTAAACGTCTTCCTGTTTCAACGTATAAAAGCCAAAAACGAGGCGGACGAGGCGTCCAAGGAATGCATACGAGCGAAGATGACTTTGTGGAACATCTTTTGATTACATCGACCCATGACACTGTTTTATTTTTTACAAATAAAGGGAAAGTATACCGAGCGAAGGGATACGAAATTCCTGAATTTGGTCGAACCGCTAGAGGAATTCCAATCATTAATCTTTTAGAACTCGATAAAGACGAGTGGATTAACACCATTATCCCTATTAACAATGAATTTGATGATAATTTATATTTGTTCTTTACAACAAAACAAGGAATCGCCAAACGCTCGCCATTATCTTCGTTTGCCCATATTCGTAACAATGGTCTAATCGCCATCCATTTGCGTGAAGGAGATGAGTTGATTTCCGTTAAGTTAACCGACGGTTCGAAACATATTATTGTCGGGACAAAAAACGGAATGCTCATTCGTTTTCCAGAGACCGATGTACGAACAATGGGACGAAGCGCAACAGGAGTTAAAGCGATTACCCTCGAAGATGGCGATGAAGTTGTTGGCATGGAAATTTTAGAAGATGATTGCGATGTATTAGTCGTTACGAAAAACGGCTATGGCAAGCGTACCCCGGCTTCGGAGTATCGTATACAAAGCCGTGGCGGAAAAGGACTCAAAACGTGCAACATTACGGAGAAAAATGGTTCGGTTGTTGCGGTGAAGACGGTGACTGGTGAAGAAGACTTAATGCTCATTACTGCAGGCGGCATTCTTATTCGTATTGCGGTCAGTGACATTTCACGAATGGGAAGAAATACACAAGGCGTAAAATTAATTCGCTTATCCGACGATGATGAACATGAATATGTTGCTACCGTAGCGAAAGTTCCAAAAGAAGAGAAAGAAAATGAAGTGGACGAAGAAGAGAATCATTAATTACTGTAATGGCTTGAAAGGTGTTACCTTTTGAGCCATTTTTTATGTAAACCACTACAACTATCGTACCATCAATGTTAGTATAAGATTATGGAATAAAGGACGAAAGTAGGAGTGTAGCACAATGATCCGGGCGAAACTTCATCAATTGCAAGAAGGATGTATTCTTGCTGAAGATGTACTAGGTAAAACAAAAAAGACAATTATGCCCAAAAATACTGTATTGACGCCAGCGTTATTAAATGTACTGGAAAAATTTTTGATTGAGGAAGTGTGCGTCGAACCAGTTCTGGCAAATGGCGATCCATTTAGACCAGCTGAATTGCTTGGACAGCATGATGGCGATAACACTAGCAATGAGCAGCCGATATCACTTTATCTGAAAGCGGTTCAAAAATATAAAAAAGCATTTCAATCTTGGCAGTCAGGCTCTCCTATCGATATAGGGGAAATAAGAGATATTATTATCCCTTTATTCGATAAATTTGTACATCATCGAAAAGAGCTATTAACGCTATATCGTTATGCCACAAAAGAAGACTATTTATACCATCACGCTGTCAGTGTTGGTTTATTATCTGGATTTTTAGCAAAACAATTAGATTATAGTAAAGGGGACTGTTATCAAATTGTGCTGGCGGGTATATTATCTGACTGTGGCATGGCGAAGGTTGATCAGAGAATTTTAGCGAAGAAATCTGCGCTTACTACTAGCGAATATGAAGAAGTAAAGCGACATACCGTGTTTGGCTATCGAATGGTTCGAAAAATAACGTCATTAAAAGAAGGAGTAAAGCTAACTGTATTGCAGCATCATGAACGCAATGATGGAACGGGCTATCCGTTTGGAATTCGTGATCGGCAAATTCACCCTTATAGTAAAATAGTGGCCGTAGCTGACGTTTATCACGCGATGACGTCCGAACGTCTTTATCGACGAAAACAATCGCCTTTTAAAGCACTTGAAAAAATTCAAGTCGAGCACTTTGGTAAATTGAGTATGGAAGCGATACAAATACTACTAGACAGTTTGATAAATTTTCATATAGGAACAGTTGTCAAATTATCGAACGGTGAAATGGCGGAAATCGTTTTTATGCAGCGGGAAGCGCCAACAAGACCAATTGTCAAAATCGTAGATAAAGACGAATTTCTTTCTCTAAGTGAACATCGAGATATTCATATTGAAGAAGTTATTGATTAACGATGATGGAGCAAAAAATTTTTTCTAGAAAAATACTCTTGAACAACAGCAATAATAGTGATAGAATAAAGCCTGTCTTGAAGAAAAAACAAATAAATTTATAAATGTTTATAAAAAACATGTTGACTTTTATTTTGCTTTTAGTTATTATTTAATAGCTGTCATCATTTAGAGTTTGAAGTTCCTTGAAAACTAGACAAAACGCAAGCGTCAATAAGAAAAGCGGAGGCGACGCGATCAGCTCTCGAAGCCAAATGTTCTTCACCCGCTAAAGTGCCTGCACTTCGAGGGGGAAGGTTATTTGGCACGAGAGAGCTAGGCGCTGAAGCTGGACAATAAGAAAAGCGAAGGCGACTTGACACCTTCGGTGTCGGCGCCGAATTAATAAGCCAATCAACTTTCTTTTTGGAGAGTTTGATCCTGGCTCAGGACGAACGCTGGCGGCGTGCCTAATACATGCAAGTCGAGCGGACCGAACGGAAGCTTGCTTCTGTTCGGTTAGCGGCGGACGGGTGAGTAACACGTGGGTAACCTGCCCGTAAGACCGGGATAACTCCGGGAAACCGGGGCTAATACCGGATAACACCGAAGACCGCATGGTCTTTGGTTGAAAGGTGGCTTTTGCTACCACTTACGGATGGGCCCGCGGCGCATTAGCTAGTTGGTGAGGTAACGGCTCACCAAGGCGACGATGCGTAGCCGGCCTGAGAGGGTGGATAATTGCCTAGTGACAATAGCGGAGAGGAAACACCCGTTCCCATCCCGAACACGGAAGTTAAGCTCTCCAGCGCCGATGGTAGTTGGGGCCAGCGCCCCTGCAAGAGTAGGTCGTTGCTAGGCAAGATTTCACTGATAGAGCACCCTGCCTTATTCTAGGCAGGGTGCTTTTTCATTATGCTGGAAACAGCCGCTGTATCAAATATTCATAAAGCAATAACGGTACTTTTTCTGCAGTCAAAGATAAAAATTGAACAATCAATGTATATGCGTTACTTGAATAAGAGTGTAATAACTCACTCCACCATTCCGTTTCATATCGTGAAATCATACTTAAGTTATATAGTAATAAATAATGGGCAATTACTTCCGGAAGCATAAATATTTTTTCTCTCTTTACTGGAATACGGTATGTTCCATTCAAATGAAACATAAATGGTTCACATCCAATTGGCTGTAGTGGCGATTCGATGCCGATGTGAATAAAACGATCTTCTTCTTTCACAAAAGTAGCTTTTAAAAAATGCCATTCATGCTCTATGTAATGAATAAAGCGATTTAACGTCATATGATAATGATCTAAAATTTCTATCGGAATCGCAATGGAATTGAGAGAAGAGTTATGTATAACTTCTATAGACAATATTTTTTTATCGTTAAATATGGAAAGTGATTCATGTAGTTCGCATATTCTTTGCAGTAACGTAACCATTCGAAATTTTTCTCCTGTTGTTTGTTTCACATGAAACATTTTTTCAGAAAAATGAGTGAACAAGCCGTTTTTTTGTACCTTTACTTCGTCATCTAAAAATTCATATCCTTGTTTTTTTCTTTTTCTTGTTGAGACTCCGTGTGCTAAAACGGAAGTAGACTCAGGATAATCTGCATCGACAGTAAGCAGGCAAGCTTTTAAAAGTTGTACCATTCCGTAAAATAAAAGAACAGGCTTAATCGATAAAGGCGCATGGCGTGCGGTTGAATAAAAGTTTTGGCCGTGTTCTAAATAATAAAGAAATGGATAGCAGTTCGTGTAGCTTTTTTGCATAGCATCTTCTCTTTCTTGTTTTACATAGCATTGATAAAGCAGTTGTTGAGCTATATCTGCCGAATGAAATACGATAAATTTGTTTGGAATGTTTCTGTCATCCAACATTTCTATCCCCCTACCATGAATTTTTTAACAAAATAACTGAAAAGTTGAACATTTTCTCTATTCCTTGACAGTAGTTTAACCAGTTGATAAGCTACTAATAATAATTTTCCGGACAAGGGGGAGAAAACATGTGGGAATCGAAATTTGCTAAAGAAGGATTAACGTTTGACGATGTGCTCCTTATTCCTGCAAAATCAGATGTATTGCCTCGTGATGTAGATGTGACTACAAAGTTAAGCGAAACATTACAGTTGAACATCCCGATTATTAGCGCAGGAATGGATACGGTAACCGAAGCAGAAATGGCAATTGCCATGGCAAGACAAGGTGGGCTTGGGATTATCCATAAAAATATGTCCATCGAGCAGCAAGCAGAGCAAGTAGACAAAGTGAAACGTTCGGAGCGAGGAGTTATTACGGATCCATTTTTCTTAACCCCTGAACATCAAGTATACGATGCGGAACATTTAATGAGTAAATATCGTATTTCTGGCGTGCCGATTGTCAATAATGAGGAAGAGCAAAAGCTCGTTGGCATTATTACAAATCGTGATTTGCGTTTCATCCAAGACTATTCCATTAAAATCGCCGATGTAATGACAAAAGAAAATTTAATCACAGCCCCGGTCGGAACGACACTAGAAGAAGCAGAAAAGATTTTACAAAAGTACAAAGTTGAAAAATTGCCGCTTGTCGATGAAAACGGAGTACTAAAAGGACTTATTACGATTAAAGATATTGAAAAAGTAATCGAGTTTCCAAATTCCGCAAAAGACGCGAAAGGACGGCTTCTTGTAGGGGCAGCTGTTGGTGTTACAGCTGATACGATGATTCGCGTGAAAAAGCTGGTAGAAGCAAATGTTGACGTCATTGTCGTGGACACGGCGCATGGCCATTCCAAAGGCGTCCTTGAAACGGTGCGTAAAATTCGCGAACAATATCCAGACTTAAATATTATCGCTGGAAATGTCGCGACAGCGGAGGCGACACGCGACTTGATCGAGGCAGGAGCGAACATCATTAAAGTCGGAATTGGCCCTGGGTCGATCTGTACGACGCGCGTTGTCGCGGGAGTCGGTGTACCGCAAATTACGGCAATATACGACTGTGCGACAGAAGCCCGTAAATATGGCGTCCCGATCATCGCCGATGGCGGAATTAAATATTCCGGCGATATTGTAAAAGCATTGGCAGCAGGGGCACACGCGGTCATGTTGGGCAGCCTTTTAGCCGGAGTATCAGAAAGCCCTGGAGAAACGGAAATTTATCAAGGAAGAAGATTTAAAGTGTATCGCGGAATGGGATCTGTTGCTGCGATGGAAAAAGGAAGCAAAGACCGTTATTTTCAAGAGGATAATAAAAAGTTTGTTCCTGAAGGAATTGAAGGGCGCGTTCCTTACAAAGGACCTTTAGCTGACACGATTTATCAGCTTGTCGGCGGTTTACGTGCAGGAATGGGGTATTGCGGAACAAGAAATTTAGAAGAACTACGAGAAAAGACGCAATTTATTCGCATGACGAGTGCCGGATTGCGAGAAAGCCATCCGCATGATGTGCAAATTACGAAAGAAGCACCAAACTATTCTCTTTCTTAATATATGTCTATTGACCTAACTTAGGCGGAGAAAAGCTTCTCCGTCTATTTTTTTGCACTGGAGTGTGTTACAATAACGTTTGTGTGAGGAGGGTGTGACAGTGAAAAACATCAAACATAAAATGTTGATCAGTTTACTTATTATTTCTCTATTTTTGAGCCTGTTGCCATTTCGTGTGGCAAAAGCAGCAAGCGATCCGCTAAATATCGAAGCAGATGCGGCGATACTTGTTGATGCAAATACAGGGAGAATTTTGTATCAAAAAAATATTGATACAGTTCTCGGTATTGCTAGTATGACCAAAATGATGACCGAGTACTTACTGTTAGAAGCAATTAAAGAAAAACGGGTAAAATGGGATCAGCAATATACACCAAGCGACTACGTTTATCGTCTTTCGCAAGATCGCTCTTTATCCAACGTTCCTTTACGAAAAGACGAAAAATACACTGTTCGTGAGCTTTACGAAGCGATGGCGATTTATTCCGCCAACGCTGCAACGGTAGCTATTGCCGAAATTGTCGGTGGTTCGGAACAAAACTTTGTCAAAATGATGAATGAAAAGGCGAAACAATTAGGACTTAAGGGATATAAATTTGTCAACTCCACGGGATTAAGCAATGAAGATTTAAAAGGGTTTCATCCGGAAGGAACGAACGAGAGAGAAGAGAATGTGATGTCTGCCCGTTCCGTCGCCACACTAGCGTATCATTTGTTGAAAGAATATCCAGAAGTATTGGAAACAGCAAGTACTCCTCGGAAAATATTTCGCGAAGGAACCGATGATCAAATTAAGATGGATAACTGGAACTGGATGCTGCCTGGACTCGTTCGCGAATATGAAGGAGTAGACGGATTAAAAACAGGTTATACCGAATTTGCTGGATACTGTTTTACCGGAACAGCGGAACGAGATGGCGTTCGTTTCATTACAGTAGTGATGAATGCGAAAAGCAACGGAAAATCGACCATCGAAGCTCGATTTGAACAAACGGAAAAACTGCTTCACTATGGATTTAGCAATTACTCTATCAAAAAGCTATACCCGAAAGGATATCAACTAAAAGGAAAATCGACGCTACCGGTAGTGAAAGGAAAAGAAAAGTCGGTTGCCATCGTAACCGATAAGCCGTTTTTTCTTGTCGTGAAAAACGGAGAGGAAAAAAACTATCGTCCTGTATATGTTTTTGATCAAAAGAAATTAACAGACAAAGGTGAATTAGTCGCACCTATAAAAAAAGGTGAAAAAGTCGGATATATGACATTGCAATACAAAGGCACAGAGGAGTATAGCTTTTTAAGTCCAGAAATGAAAAATAATGTAAAAGTAAATATTGTTACAAAGAAAAGCGTCGAAAAAGCAAACTGGTTTGTGCTTGCAGTGAGAGGAATTGGCGGGCTGTTTGGCGATGTATGGACAAGCGTAGTAAAAACGGTCAAAGGCTGGTTTTAAAAGCTCCTTCCTTTTTAGGGAGCTTTTTTCTATTGTGATTTTTTAAAAAATTGAGGTAAAATAAAAAAATGTAATCATCTATTGTAATACTGTGGTATTTAGCGTTAACCATCACAGTATAACGGCATAGTGAAATAAGGAGGAATGACAAGTGGCAATTACAGGTACAGATCGTGTAAAACGGGGAATGGCGGAAATGCAAAAAGGCGGCGTCATCATGGACGTGGTGAATGCGGAACAGGCGAAAATCGCAGAGGCAGCCGGTGCAGTAGCGGTGATGGCATTGGAACGCGTCCCTGCTGATATTCGTGCCGCTGGCGGTGTCGCGCGCATGGCAGATCCGACGGTCATTGAAGAAGTGATGAAGGCCGTATCGATTCCTGTTATGGCCAAAGCGCGTATCGGTCATTACGTCGAAGCACGCGTCCTTGAGGCGTTAGGTGTTGATTATATTGATGAGAGTGAAGTATTAACACCAGCTGATGAAGAATTCCATATTGATAAAAGACAATTTACCGTTCCGTTTGTTTGCGGTTGTCGCGACTTAGGAGAAGCGGCGCGCCGCATTGCTGAAGGGGCATCGATGCTTCGCACAAAAGGAGAACCAGGAACAGGAAACATTGTCGAGGCAGTGCGTCATATGCGCAAAGTAAATGCGCAAATACGAAAAGTCGTCAGCATGAGTGAAGACGAGCTTGTGACAGAAGCGAAGAATTTAGGTGCTCCGGTTGAAGTATTGCGCGAAATTAAGCGGTTAGGCCGCCTCCCTGTCGTCAACTTTGCCGCAGGCGGTATCGCGACCCCGGCTGACGCGGCATTGATGATGCATTTAGGTGCAGATGGGGTATTTGTCGGTTCAGGTATTTTTAAATCGGAAAATCCAGAAAAATATGCGCGGGCGATCGTTGAAGCAACGGCACATTATGAAGATTACGAGCTAATCGCCCATTTATCCAAAGGATTAGGTAGCGCAATGCGCGGCATTGATGTCGCATCATTATTGCCAGAACAACGTATGCAAGAGCGTGGTTGGTAAGTAAAGGAGTAGACGTTATGATGAAAATTGGAGTGCTTGGCTTACAAGGTGCCGTACAAGAACATGTTCGTTCCATTGAAGCGTGCGGCGCCGAGGCAGTGGTCGTAAAAAAAATAGAGCAATTAGAGGAAATTGACGGCCTTATTCTTCCTGGCGGCGAAAGTACGACGATGCGCCGTTTGATGGATAAATACGGATTTATCGAGCCGTTAAAACAGTTTGCTGCAGCGGGAAAGCCGATGTTCGGCACGTGCGCTGGCCTCATTTTGTTAGCGAAACGAATCGTCGGTTATGATGAGCCGCATCTAGGATTGATGGATATTACGGTGGAACGCAATTCTTTTGGCCGTCAACGTGAAAGTTTTGAAGCCGAGCTTTCGATTGCTGGCGTTGCCGATGATTTTATCGGTGTATTTATCCGCGCTCCACATATTGTGGAAGTAGGAGAGGACGTCGAAGTTTTGGCGAAATATGAAGGACGTATTGTTGCGGCAAGACAAGGGCAGTTTCTAGGATGCTCGTTCCATCCTGAATTGACCGATGACTATCGTATGACACAATATTTTCTCAATATGGTGAAAGAAGCGAAAGCATAAAAAGAGTTGCGTTTCAAAAAAACTTATAGTACATTATTGGTACAAACAGGCATATGAAAATCGCATAGCGCTAAAGCGATGAAAGGAACTAGTAGCAAGGTCGTTTCTCTTCAGAGAGTCGGTGGGTGGTGCAAACCGATGGGAAACACTTGTGAATCCATCCTGGAGTAAAATGCCGAACGCGCAAGCTAGTAAGCATTTTCGGCTTTTCGCCGTTATCGATTCAAGCGGAAGACAGCCTCGTCTTCAATTAGGGTGGCAACGCGGGATTACTCTCGTCCCTTTTTGGGGACGGGAGTTTTTATTTTATAATAATAATAAAAAAGGAGGTATCGTTGATGCTTGATGTCAAATATTTGCGCAATCATTTTGAAGAAGTAAAAGAAAAGCTTCTAAAGCGCGGCGAAGATTTAACAAATATCGATCGCTTTGAAGAGCTAGACAAAAAGCGCCGCGAATTAATCGCAAAAGCAGAAGAACTAAAAAATAAACGAAATGAAGTATCCCAACAAATCGCCGTATTGAAACGCGAGAAAAAAGATGCTGATCATCTCATTGCCGAGATGCGGGATGTAGGGGATCGCATTAAAACCATGGATGATGAAATCCGCCAAGTGGAAGAGGAACTAAATGCGTTATTATTGTCTATTCCAAATATCCCACATGAATCGGTGCCCGTCGGAAAGTCGGAAGAAGATAATGTCGAAGTCCGCAAATGGGGGGAACCGCGTTCGTTTTCATTTGAACCGAAACCGCACTGGGATATTGCCGAACAGCTCGGTATTCTTGATTTTGAACGGGCCGCGAAAGTAACAGGAAGCCGCTTTGTCTTTTATAAAGGACTCGGCGCCCGCCTGGAGCGCGCGTTAATTAACTTTATGCTTGATGTTCATATCGAGGAGTTTGGCTATCAAGAGATATTGCCTCCGTACCTTGTCAATCGGGCGAGTATGACGGGAACAGGGCAATTGCCAAAATTTGAAGAAGACGCATTCCGTATCGAAACAGACGATTACTTTTTAATTCCGACAGCAGAGGTGCCTGTGACAAATTTACATCGTGATGAAATTTTATCCGCGGAAGATTTGCCGATTTACTATGTTGCTTATAGTGCATGTTTTCGCGCCGAAGCTGGTTCTGCTGGACGTGATACAAGAGGGCTTATTCGCCAGCATCAATTTAATAAAGTAGAGCTGGTGAAATTTGTGAAACCGGAAGATTCATATGACGAATTAGAAAAGTTAACAAATCAAGCAGAGAGAATTTTGCAGCTGCTTGGACTTCCTTATCGTGTTGTATGTTTATGCACCGGTGATTTAGGGTTCTCATCGGCGAAGACATATGATATTGAAGTATGGCTGCCAAGCTATGGAACGTATCGTGAGATTTCTTCGTGCAGCAACTTTGAGGCATTCCAAGCACGGCGTGCTAACATTCGTTTCCGCCGCGAACCAAAGGCGAAACCGGAATATGTGCATACGCTCAATGGATCAGGGTTGGCGATTGGTCGCACGGTGGCCGCCATCTTAGAAAACTATCAGCAGGAAGATGGAACGGTTGTCATTCCAGAAGTACTGCGTCCGTACATGGGAAATCTAGAAGTTATTCGATAAATAAGAGCAGGGCGGATTTGCCCGCCCGCTCTGCCATAAAAGGTGTTGACTTTTATCTTTAGTGATGTTATATTGAATGATGTCAGTACGGAGGAGTACCCAAGTCTGGCTGAAGGGGTCGGTCTTGAAAACCGAGAGGCGCCGCAAGGCGCGCGGGGGTTCGAATCCCTCCTCCTCCGCCATAAAGGAATTGAAAATACCAACGCGCATAAGTGGAGATTGTTATCCGAGACGATTCGTTACATTTTGTAACGAATTTTTATTTTTCCAAAGCAAAAAATAACCGCCTAATAGTGGCGGTTATTTTTTTATACGATAATACTCGTGAATAATCGTTGAAGCTTTTTTAATAATTGGTTCGATGGACTGCTCGTCTTCGACAATATCGTATTCGTTAATGTTTACGCGAAGAACTGGGCAAGCGTTAAATTCATTAATCCATTTCTCATAACGTTCATACATTTCCTTCCAATATGATATAGGTGTTTTCTGTTCCATTGGACGCCCGCGCTCACGAATGCGCTTCATCACTTCCTCAAAACTTCCTTCCAAATAAATAAGCAAATCAGGATGCGGGAAATACGGTGTCATGACCATCGCTTGAAATAAGCTTGTATATGTTTCGTAATCCACAGCCGTCATTGTTCCATTTTCAAAGTGCATTTTTGCAAAAATATGCGCGTCTTCGTAAATAGACCGATCTTGAACAAAGCCGCCGCCATATTCAAACATCCGCTTTTGTTCTTTAAATCGCTCCGCAAGAAAATAAATTTGTAAATGAAAACTCCAACGTTCAAAATTATCATAAAACTTGTCTAAATATGGATTTGTATCTACTTTTTCAAATGAAGTGCGAAAATTTAGCGCTTTGGCTAATGCTTTTGTCATGGTTGATTTACCGACACCGACTGTTCCGGCAATCGTAATGATCGCGTTATCTGGAATACGATATTTTTCACGTAAGTTCATCGTTGCGAAACCCCTTTTACGACAGTTTTTACTCGTTCGAATATGTAATGTAAATCTTCTTCCCGTTGAACGAAATCGAGCAAGTCCCCGTTGAACCGAAGAACTGGAATATGTGGATTTGCTTGTTCGAATAGAGCAAACGCTTCTTCATAATCAGCGGCTAGCTGCTGTAAGTAGACCGGATCCATTCTTTTCTCAAAGTCGCGGCCGCGTTGATGAATGCGTGTTAATAGCGTTTCAAGGCTGGCATGTAAGTAAATGATCATATTAGGTTGAGGTAAACCATCTGTTAAAATATCATAAATTTTTATATATTTTTTATAATGATGTTCTTTTAACGTTCTTTTGGCGAAAATTACATTTTTCATAATATGGTAATCGGCAACAACTGGTTTTTTTTGTTGAAGAAAGTTACGATCAATTTCTTCTAATTGCTTATAACGATGGCAAAGGAAAAACATTTCCGTTTGGAAGCTCCATTCTTCGATATTTTCATAAAATTTCCCGAGAAATGGATTTTCATCGACGATTTCTTTCACTAAATGATAGCGGAAGTGTTCGGAAATCGCTTTTGCCAATGAAGTTTTCCCAACCCCAATCGGACCTTCTATCGCGATAAATGGAACCATTCCCATCTGTGCTCCCCCTTCTCCTTAGACAGATAAAATTTATTTTAACACATAGATAAATAAAATCGCACTTGGAAAAACAACCAAGTGCGATTGAAAAAAGTATTATTTACCTTTTTACAACAGTAAAGTTATCTGTTAGCAGCAACCAATTTTGCGGAAAATCTAATCCTAGTTTCCAATAGCTGATTCCCCGTAGGCCGAGTTCTTTTACTAAGTCAAATTTTGCTTGAATCGAACGGGCATCTTCAAACCAAACTTCGTGTTCTTTTCCGTTTTCGTCCCGATAGCGGAAATGAGGAGCTTGCGCTTTGGTGTCATATTCAATGGCGACATTGTATTGAGCAGCAAGACGGATCGCTTGTTGCGGACTAATCGCCCGTGCATATGGTCCACCCGGTACGTATGGAAGCGTCCAATCGTATCCGTATAAGTTTTGTCCCATCATAATTTTAGAAGCGGGCATTTCGGAAATGGCATATTCGATCACCTGCCGAACAGGGCCAATTGGAGAAACCGCCATTGGCGGTCCACCGCTATATCCCCATTCATATGTCATAATGACGACAAAATCAACAATTTGTCCGTGGGCGCGGTAATCATGCGCTTCATACCAGCGGCCTTTTTGTGTCGCGCTTGTTTTTGGCGCCAACGCGGTAGACATAAGCCACCCTTCACGTTCAAATCGCCGTTTTGCTTTTCGCAAAAACGCGTTATACGCTTCGCGGTCTTCGGGACGCAAATATTCCATATCAAAGTGAATATCGCGAAATCCGTATTTTTTTGCTGTTGTTACAATGTTTTCTAATAGACGGTTTTGTAATTGTTCGTTGTTTAAAATAAGCGCTCCTAGTTCATCGCTAAATTGATCGTTTTCGATATTGGTAACGACCATGATTAAAGTAACGCGATTGGCGCGAGCGATAGATGGGAAATTATTCAATGGAGGTTCTTTGAGTGCTGCATTTCGCTGAATTTGGAACTGAAACGGAGCTAAGTATGTTAAATATGGGGCTGCTTGACGAGCACTTGCCTCCAGCGCTGGGCTGACAGTCGTTCCTCGCGGCTCAATGTATCCGTTAAACTCGGCTCTCCGTTTTGCTTTTGGCGGAATGTATAAACGTTGTCCAACTTGCAGCGGGCTATTTAAGGAAATGCGGTTAATTTCCGCAAGACGCTGCGCAGGAATGGAAAATTTCCGGGAGATGGACCATAAACTATCGCCGCGCTGAACCCAATAAAAGCGGCCAACAATGGGGATAACAAGTGCTTGACCAACAACAAGATCGTTTGGATTTGGAAGTTCGTTTGCCCGAATGATTTCTTCAGGAGTCGTATTATACGCTTGAGCAATTCCGCTTAACGTTTGCCCGCTTTGTACAACGTGAATTTGCATATTATACCCCCTAGTTGCGTCTTCGTTCTTCTTATTTTATGATGAAAAAAGAGCAGAAATGACCGTTTTTACGAGGAGTTTAGCAATGGTAAACGATGAATACTATATGCGTTTAGCTATAGAAGAAGCGAAAAAAGCAGAGCAAATAGGAGAAGTTCCAATTGGTGCGATCATTGTCCAAGATGGCTGTATTATTGCTCGCGCTCATAATTTGCGGGAGACGGAACAGCGTGCCATTGCCCACGCCGAAATTTTAGCGATTGATAAAGCGTGTAAGGAAGTAGGATCATGGCGCTTAGAAGACGCGACATTGTATGTCACATTAGAACCTTGCGCGATGTGCGCTGGCGCCATTGTACTTGCCCGCATTAAGCGGGTCGTGTTCGGTGCAAGTGACCCAAAAGGAGGCTGCGCAGGAACATTGATGAATTTGTTGCAAGAAGGAAGATTTAATCATCAAGCGGAAGTGACAAGCGGGATATTAGGAGAAGAATGCGGGCAAATGTTAAGCAGCTTTTTTCGAAAGCTCCGCGAAAAAAAGAAAAATATTGGGCAAAGTTCCAGCTAAATGATCGAAGTCAGTCATTGCATTTTGTTTCAAAAACCGATATACTTATATTGCCGTGCTAAGCGGGGAGGTAGCGGTGCCCTGTACTCGCAATCCGCTCTAGCGAGGCTGAATCCCTTCTCGAGGTTAGTTTGCCGTAAGGTCTGTCTCAAGTAAGTGGTGTTGACGTCTGGGTCCCGCGCAATGGGATTCCGTGAACCCTGTCAGGTCCGGAAGGAAGCAGCAGTAAGCGGATTCTCCCATGTGCCGCGGGGGTGCCTGGGCTGAGCTAACTGCTTGAGCAACGCTTGGGGCAGCTAATCGACAGAAGGTGCACGGCCTACATAAAGAGAACATAGAACTCACTCCTTGCGAGTGAGTTTTTTTATTTCTTATTTTGAAAAAAGGCGAAGACATTATATAATAAATAAGATGAGAAAAAGAGGGGGGCCATTTCGTGACATACCAAGCTTTATATCGTGTTTTTCGGCCGCAGCGGTTTGCAGATGTTGTCGGTCAAGAACACGTGACGAAAACATTGCAAAGTGCCCTGCTTCAAAATAAAATATCTCATGCATATTTGTTTTCTGGTCCGCGTGGTACAGGAAAAACGAGCGCTGCGAAAATTTTAGCAAAAGCGGTAAATTGTGAGCATGCACCGACGGCGGAGCCATGCAACGAATGTCCTGCATGCATCGGGATTACGAATGGCGCCATTCCAGACGTATTGGAAATTGATGCGGCTTCGAACAACCGGGTGGATGAAATTCGGGATATTCGTGATAAAGTGAAATTTGCGCCGACATCTGTTCGCTATAAGGTATATATTATCGATGAAGTACATATGCTTTCAATTGGCGCTTTTAATGCGTTATTAAAGACGTTAGAGGAACCTCCAAAGCATGTTATTTTTATATTAGCAACAACAGAGCCTCATAAAATTCCGCTTACGATTATTTCCCGTTGTCAGCGCTTTGATTTTCGACGAATTCCATTGCATTCTATTGTCGCAAGGTTGCGGCAAGTTATTGAACAGCAAGGGATAAAAGCTTCAGATGAGGCTTTGTTTGCGATTGCTCGCGCGGCCGACGGCGGAATGCGTGATGCGTTAAGTTTGCTTGATCAAGCTATTTCATTTAGTGATGGAGAATTGCTGCTTGAAGATGTCCTTGCCATGACCGGATCCGTATCTTCCGCGACATTGGCTTCTCTTGTTCGGGCTATATATGAGAAAGATACGGCAACATCATTGCAGCTGCTTGAGGAAATGATGGATCAAGGAAAAGATCCTAATCGCCTTATTGAAGATTTAATTTTATATTATCGGGATCTTTTGCTTTATAAAACGGCTCCCCATGTAGAAGGGGCGATAAAAGGCACAGTTGTTGACGATACGTTTCAACATTTGGCTCAGTCAGTTCCGTTATCTGACATCTACGAAACGATTGAAGTGTTAAATAAAAGCCAGCAAGAAATGAAATGGACGAATCATCCGCGCATTTTTTTAGAGGTTGCGCTGGTGAAGCTTTGCCATCAACAAGCTTCCTATCCATCACTGTCCTCTGAAGAAATTCAATCGCTCGCAAAAAAGCTGGAATATTTGGAAGCGGAGCTGCGCCGTTTAAAAGAACATCATGCATCTGTCGCAACAACCGCCCCTGCGCAAACGAAAAAACAAACAAAGACGCTAAAAACAGGAGGATATAAAACGCCGGTTGGCCGTATTTATGAAATCTTAAAGCAAGCGACCCATCAAGATTTATCGCTTATCAAAAGCCATTGGGCTGAGATGCTGGATACATTAAGGAAGCAACATAAAGTATCCCATGCAGCCTTATTGCAGGAAAGCGAGCCAGTTGCTGCAAGCCCAAACGCTTTTGTGTTGAAGTTTAAATATGAAATCCATTGTAAAATGGCCGCTGACAATACGAATTATGTGAAAGATAATTTAGAGGCGATTTTATTTGAGCTAACGAAAAAACGTTTTGAAATGGTGGCAGTTCCTGAAGAAGAATGGAGCAAAATAAGAGAAGAATTCATTCGCGAAAAAGGAGCGAAGCGCGAACAAGAACAGGGAGAAGATCCACTAATCGCGGAAGCAAAGCGGCTGTTTGGTGAGGAATTAATTGAAATTAAGGAATAACCATATTAAGGAGGAAAAAACAATGATGCGTGGCGGAATGGGAAATATGCAAAAAATGATGAAACAAATGCAAAAAATGCAAAAAGAAATGCAGAAAGCACAAGAACAATTAGCAGAAAAAACGGTAGAAGGCACTGCAGGAGGCGGTATGGTGACCGTTATAGCGAACGGTCATAAACAAATTTTGGAAGTCAAAATCAAAGAAGAAGTGGTGGATCCAGAAGACATTGAAATGCTCCAAGACTTAGTGTTGGCAGCAACAAATGATGCCTTGAAAAAAGCAGATGAGTTAGCAGCCGAAATGATGGGACAATTTACAAAAGGATTGAATATTCCGGGATTGTTCTAGGAGGAGTTTTAATGCATTATCCAGAACCAATATCTAAACTAATCGATAGTTTTATGAAGCTGCCCGGAATCGGACCAAAAACAGCTATTCGCCTTGCGTTTTTTGTTCTAACGATGAAGGAAGATACTGTGTTGGAATTTGCTAAATCGCTTGTTGATGTCAAACGGAATATTAGATATTGTACGGTTTGTGGGCACATTACCGATACAGATCCTTGTTATATTTGCAAAGATGAAAGACGAGATCGAACAACAATATGTGTTGTGCAAGATCCAAAAGATGTTATTGCTATGGAAAAAATGAAAGAATACAATGGGCTTTACCATGTGTTGCATGGTGCCATTTCTCCAATGGAGGGCATCGGCCCAGAAGATATAAAAATTGCGGAGTTATTAAAAAGATTGCAAGATGAAGCTGTACAAGAAGTTATTTTGGCGACAAACCCGAACATTGAAGGGGAAGCGACCGCGATGTATATATCGCGTTTGCTAAAACCAACTGGAATAAAAGTAACGAGAATTGCCCACGGTTTACCGGTGGGCGGAGATTTGGAATATGCCGATGAAGTGACGCTTTCAAAAGCCTTGGAAGGACGTCGAGAGTTATAGAAAGAGAAAGAGGTGGGGGTCACTTGTTATGGCGACGGAAAGGCTGGCTAAAAAAGCAATTTGATTTAAAATTAGTAGAAGAATTACAAGCGCTGAGAGACGAATGGTATGAACAGAAACGGCTGATTGAAAAGTGTGTAGAACCTTCAGAAGAAGTACTAATGGCGTTAAATGTTACAGAGGCCAAATACTTTTTTTTAATTCGTGAAGCAAAATATCGACGTGTATCATTAAAGGGAGTGAAATAGCTTCCTTTATTTTTTTGTTCTTTTTTCCGTCTTTCATCATAAGTTTGTAGTACAAGCAATAAAAAGGAGCGTGGAAAATGGAACCGAAATTTGTACTTATTTTGCTATCATCTATGATTATTGTTTTATTATTAGCAGGAGCGCGATTAAAAGCATTAAAATTTTTAGGATATGGGGCGATTAAACTAATCATTGGAGCGCTAGTATTATTTGTTATTAATGCAATTGGCGGAGCGTTTCAATTTCATGTCCCCATTAATTTCATAACAGCATTCATATGTGGATTTCTCGGGATACCGGGAGCGGCAGCTTTAGTTATCATCGAAAAGTATATCGTTATGTAAGGAAGATATGTTTCATTTGTAAGCGAGATGACAAAAAGGCGTTGTTTTCCATCAGCGCCTTTTTTATTTTTTGAAAAAACATATTGACTTTTATTTTTATATGTATTATATTAAAAAACGTCGTTGTTAAAAAATGAATAAATAAGTTGACAACATGTAATGCAGTATGTATAATATAAAAAGTGTGCGAAGTTCCTTGAAAACTAAACAAAACGCAAGCGTCAATAAGAAAAGCGGAAGCGACTTGACACCTTTGGTGTCGGTGCCGAAGCTAAAATAAGCCAATCAACTTTCTTTTTGGAGAGTTTGATCCTGGCTCAGGACGAACGCTGGCGGCGTGCCTAATACATGCAAGTCGAGCGGACCGAACGGAAGCTTGCTTCTGTTCGGTTAGCGGCGGA
>NZ_NDYL01000003.1:0-1790 GCF_002217735.1 Parageobacillus galactosidasius
AGGAGCATTCCTGTAATGAGGAAAAATGAGGTTTGAAACAAAAAAAGTCCCCTTGGTATGATACAGGGTGTCAAGGACTTGACCCCTAACTAATAAACCAAGGAGGACCTGATATGAATTATAACCGAAATTCGAAAATTAGACAAATCACTGAACACACGTTAATCATTGGCGTTGATATCGCGAAACACAAACACGTGGCAAGAGCTCAAGATTACCGGGGATTCGATCTATCGAAGGCCGTTATAGTTGAAAACTCAAGAACAGGGTTTCAAACGTTTTTAAATTGGGTACACACCTTGATGAACCAACATGAAAAAAGAGATGTCATCGTAGGAATGGAGCCAACCGGACACTATTGGCTGAATTTCGCTTACTTCTTACAATCACATGACATCCGATGTGTCACCGTGAACCCGATGCATGTGAAACGAAGTAAAGAGTTGGATGACAACTCTCCTACGAAAAATGACGTGAAAGACGCAAAAGTCATAGCCCAACTTGTCAAGGATGGACGATATTCCATCCCGATTCTTCCAGAGGGAATCTACGCAGAATTACGTGAAGGCATGAAACTTCATGACATGGTGACACAGGATCTATATGCGGTTCAAGCCCAAGTACACAATTGGCTGGATCGCTATTTTCCTGAGTTTCTTACGGTGTTTAAAGATTGGACCGGAAAAGCAGCGCTGCAGATTTTAAAAATGGGATGTCTTCCAAAAGAAATCGCAAAGATTCCATCCGAACGGCTTCTTTGGGAAGTGAAGAAAGTGGCCAACCGGGCAGTCGGAATGAAGCGAATTGAGCAGTTAAAAGAGGTGGCAAAAGCCTCCATTGGGCTTCAAACGGGCACTCAAATGGCCAAAGAAGAGTTGCGTTATTTACTCGAGAAATACGAGTATTTAACTCATCGTCTAAATGAACTTGAAAAGCAGTTAAGCGAAATGGTTCAAACAATCCCAGGGGCCAAAGAGATGTGTGAGATCAAAGGCATCGGAGAAATGACGGTTGTCGGCTTTTTCGCTGAAGTGGGCGACATCAACCAATATCAGCATCCACGCCAAATCATCAAACTGGCGGGGCTGAACCTAAAAAAGAATGAATCCGGTCAACACAGAGGAAAAACGACGATAAGTAAACGAGGACGAAAACGACTGCGAGCTCTCTTATTTCGAGTCGTGATGCCCCTATCAGCGAAAAACCAAGCGTTTAAAGCGTTACATGAATACTATCGTACAAGGCCTAATAACCCATTAACCGGTAAGCAGTCTCTTGTCGCTTTATGTAGTAAACTCATTCGAATCTTATTCGTCATTGGTCGACGTCAAATTTCGTTCAGTGAAGAGAAAATGATACAAGATATTCCACACTTAAAGACATTGCAGGAAGTCGCTTAACCTGAAAACACGTATCAAAGATAGACATCAGAAGCACGGAGAAGTCGGGCGTTATCACACCATACGGGCTTAGACCCAGTAAAGGAGCATATTCCGACCTCCACCTCATGGATAGGCTGAACGAAGGAATGTAGGAGCGAAGGACTCCGTGAGACATGGGAGGGTACACCGCCATGAGACAAGTGGAGATCCATTGGTGCGATCATAAGGAAAAGTCCTCCATTTTCAAAAAATTGGATGATGGAGTTTGTTCCACTACATTCTATCTATCCAAAAATTTATAAATATTCAATATCTATCCTTATTTCTGATGTCTACAAAACGTCTATGTTCATGAAAATCGAAGAAATTCAAAGAAAAAACGAGAAAATCGTTATTTTATAGAGGGAG
>NZ_NDYL01000004.1:0-1519 GCF_002217735.1 Parageobacillus galactosidasius
TATTCATGAGACATGAACCTCCTTGTGAATAGTTTTGGTGACACATCTATTCTAATCAAGGAATCGGGTTCATGTCTCTTTTTTTGTTTGGTTGTAAATTTATGTTAGCGAATTTGCTCATCTACAGTTTATAGCAAGTTTTTGTTCTTGAATAGGAAATGAAACATAACTCGTATTATAACGGTATTAATTAATTGATTAAAGGGAGATTTTCTTGAAAACAATAAAGATTACAACAGTTTCATTATTGTTTTTTATATCCATAGCAAGCAACGTTTATTCTTTTCACTCTTACTTAAATAGGGGTATTGGGTTTAACAGAGCCAAACAATAAAATAAAAGCACCCTCTATTCGTAGCTAGAGGGTGCTTAGGGAGATTATTCTGTTTCAATTAATCCGTATCGTCCATCTTTTCTTTTGTATACAACACTCACTCTATTTGTTGCAGAGTCATTAAATACAAAGAATTGATGACCTAACATTTCCATTTGGAGAATAGCTTCTTCTACATCCATAGGTTTTAAAGCAAATGTTTTGGTTCTTACTACTTCATGATTGTTTTCAAAATCAGAGTACTCGTATTCTAGTTCTTCGTCAGTATTAAAGGTGTTCTCTACTCTTTCAACCTTTTGATGTCTTAATTTGCGATTCACTTTGGTTTTGTGCTTGCGAATCTGACGTTCTAATTTATCTACCACCACATCAATAGCTGCATATAAATCGACGTTATTATCCTCAGCTCGTAGAGTAATACCCATTACTGGAATGGTAATCTCTACTTTTTGCCCTACTTTATACACTTTGAAATTTACACGAACATTAGAAAGCGGTTGTTCAAAGTACCGCTCTAATTTTTGGAGTTTTCGTTGAACATATTCATACAATGCTTGTGTAACCTCTACATTTTCTCCGCGTACTTGTAATTGAAGCATACGAGAAATACCCCCTACATCATAGTTGTGTACAAACAATCAAGCAACTCTACTGAATTGCTTTGAAACATTATACCTTTGGCATTCCATCGTTCGAATATGTGTTACTATTCTTTCGGAAAATCAAAATAACATTATAACGTACAACTCAAAATTTAATTGTCTTTTGAGAGAGAATAACTATATGAAATCACTAAAAAAGACATACCTTTTAATAAGGTATGTCTTCGCTTTCTATCATTTTTATATCTTCGTTCTCTAAATCGTATGATAATGAAAACTGTGATTCTCGGCGTTTTTTCCAATTCTGAAAGTAAGAGAGCAGGGATTTTTCATCTTTAAAATCGTTTTCAGTTAAGAAAGGAAATCTGTGTTTTTGTCTAAACTCTTGTATTTCATCGAATAACTTATAAACTGTAGATGAGCAAATTCACTAACATAAATTTACATCCATACAAAACAAAAAAGGAGACATGAACCCGATTCCTTGATTAGAATAGATGTGTCACCAAACCATTCTCAAGGAGGTTCATGTCTCATGAATAGACTACCACATCACCAAGGAATCGACAAGTTTTTCGCAATG
>NZ_NDYL01000005.1:0-6204 GCF_002217735.1 Parageobacillus galactosidasius
AAAGCCTGGTAAAGTGATCAAATCTTTGATAAACTGAGATTGCATGCGAAATTTCCTCCATGGTTGATGGTTTGGTCACCTTTACCATACAGGAAATTTCGCATTTTTTGTACCCTTGATCAGAAAATAACCTGATTGTCAAGTACATTTTGTGGTGAAGAGCCAATTAATTGACAGTAAATGTAGTTACTACCTGACAATATTTATTTAAACACGGGGCTTTGGCTCCGTGTTTTTATATTTGCATATTCAATAATTATCAATAATTATAAATTGATTCCGTAACCACATCGCATGTTCAATAAAAAAGCAGGATTGAACCCCTTGAAATTTAAATGATGCTTAGTAAGAGAGCAAAATAACGTAAGATAAAAAAGGAGGAGTTCTCATGTCAGAAATACAGTCGTTAATTGCATGGGCAGAAAAGGCCTCAGATTTTTGTTTGTTGCTGTTTGTTTTTATAATCATCGTCGCATTCGCTGATTTAGCCATTCATCTTTGCTTTAAAAATTTTTCCCAAACGAAGGTTTACAGATACGTGAAATATGTTATTGGAATTGTAATTTTACTGTCGATTTTTGGGGCAGTCATTTATTCGTTTTTAATGATTTGAGCAGAGGGTGAACATGGATGAAGCAGAAGGAAAACGATAAAAGTGGGATTAAGTTTTTGATTAGTTTAATCACTTTGATCATTTTGTATTACATCCGCGATTTGCTGAAATGACATACGGATTAAGGTATAGGGAGGGGAACAGTAGGCTTTTTAAGCTTAACTGTTCTCTATTTTATTCATAACGGTATTATATAAGACTTTTGCAATAAATACAGGTGATTATAAACATAAAGGTAAGAGATGAAATAATGTAAGAAGGGAGGGAACGGACATGAAATACACAGTAGAAGAATTAATTGAAATCAATTTTCTGTATAAAGATTCTGTTTTGAAAAGTGCTGTTGAGATTGAGCCGTATAAACAGGTTTCTTTAGTACTTAAAACAGAAAACGGAACCGTTTTACACTGTGTCTTGCCTTATTTTGAATACATGCAGATTAACAAGAATTTTTACATAGAAGAAATTCCGATGTTGATTGACCTGTTTAAACAAGATGTCACTTATGAAATTGTGAAGACTCCAAAGTATAACTACTACAAATTAAGTTTTCCAGACATTAAACAGAACTATATATTGCAGGAAAAAGTGTTTCATTACATCATGAGTAATTATTTGATGGCAATTAGCCGTAACTAACAAATAATTTAATAAAGATATACTCACAAGTGGAATTTTTCCAGAATAGTCCTAACAAGGTATATAAACAGCGTTATACTTAAACATCATTTACACTTTTTGCTACTTTTTCATCTTCATCTTTTCGTGGGGAGAAGAGAGGTTTAATTATAGCCTCTTTTCTCATTCGAAAGGGATGCAGGAGATAAGAGAAAAAGCACGAAACTCAATAAAATATAGATGATTAGTTTAGGGGGGAGGAATGGGGCAATTTTCCTATTTTATTAATGGAATCGGTTGACTTCTTTTTGTTTATGTATCTGATAATGTAGAATTTTATATTTCAGTTTATAATATTTACTATACAGATAACGGTAATTTCGTTAGGGAGGGGAATATATTTGTTAATACAACCGAATTCTGTTGTATTTGATGGGGAAGAAAATAGTTATAAAGTATTAGAGCCTATTGGAAATGGGAGTTTTGGATATGTTTATAAAATCGAAAAAGAATCTGATAAAAGTATTTGGGCATTAAAAACTTTGCCGTCTAATTTCCCGAACAGCGAGCAACTTCTGAGTTTTCAAAATGAGAGCGTCATGGCTATGAAGGTTTCGCATGAAAATGCAGTGAATTATGTTTTTGTTCATGATGGAAGCAAATATTCTGAATTGCCTCCATACATTATAATGGAATATGCTAACGGAGGAACTCTTCAGCAGGTAATAAAGACTGCAATCCGAAAGAATGAATTTATTTCTAATAAGGATTTGCTTGACTATTTTCACCAGTTAATTAATGGCATGGAGCATATCAATAGTATTTTAATTCATAGAGATATTAAGCCGGATAATATCTTGCTGCATAACGGAATAGTAAAGATATCGGATTTCGGTTTATCCAAAATAGTTCATGATGGAACTAGGCAAATGACTTTTAAAGGGTTCGGCCATATTAGATATATGGCACCAGAAGGATGGAAACTGGAGAAGAACACTATACAAATGGATATTTACTCAATGGGTATTATATTTTATGAACTAGCCACCTTACAGCATCCTTTTAATCTGCCGCATCACGCAGATGTTCAGGATTGGAGAAACGCTCATTATTTTACTAATCCGCCATCGCCTAAATCAATAAATCCTGCTTTAACTACTACAATGACACAAGTAATTATGAAAATGATAGAAAAAAGTACTGCAAAGAGATATAAAAGTTGGCAGGAAATTAGAAATGACTTGCTTATTGATAATGAACCACCCACTGAAAACTCTAAAATCATTGAAAATATGATTAATATTCGTTTAAGTAAGGATATCTCAATTCGGGAAGAACAATTAAAGCAGGAGAAAGAGAGGCAAGAGAGAAAGAACTACTTAAAAATGATTAACTATCAATACGCCAATGATATTTACAATCCTATTAAAGAATTTATTGAAGAGTTTAACAGAAGATATACTGGCGGACAAATAACAATGACACCGCTGAACTCGATGGATTCAAGTGAGATATATACTAAGATCCACCTTGTCTCAGGCAAAACACTAACAATCCAATTAAAAGCATTATTTGACAATGATTTTATCCGAGAGGTGCCATCACAATTTGACAGGGGAATAACTCATAAAAAAGTTGTAAGACCTGTACTTAGAGATAATAAGAAAATACTGGCTTGGGGATATTTAAAAAGCCCGGATAATACAGGGTTTAATATTCTGCTTGTAGAGAATAAAGAAGATATATATGGCGAGTGGGTTATGCTAATCAATACAAATAGTGGTTTTGGCAGAGTGAGAAGACCAGAGCCGTTTCCATTTGAATTTAATGAACTTGAAAAAGAAATTCCATTAATATATGCACTGCATATTTATAACACAGAAGTTCTTCCCTTAAATATTGAGAAATTTCAAGAGTTTATCGTAATGTATAATTAACAGCCTAAACACTAAATAACTTTTGATAAACGGTAGTAGTTCATCATAATCAGTAATACATTAATTGCACGCGTTTTTTAATACGGGAAAAGAGACTAATCACAGACCACTGGAAATTATTCAGTGGTTATTTTTTACTAAAATATTTGGTACAATCGCCAAAAACAGTTTAGAAGTTGGAGTATATTTTTACAGAAGTAACTTTATATAGTAAAATATTGTAAGAAATTAGTGGACTATAATAAAAAACATTGTTGGAGGGAATTATGAGTCTATATCGGTACCAAATTGAAAGAGCAGTGTTTTTTAGAGTTCCCGGAATAAAGAAAATTAATTCAATCGAAAGTGGTTTAGGAAGAATTACATTATTTATTGGAGATGAGAACGGTAATGCTACGAAGGAAATCATTGATTTAGCCGGACAAGTGGTAGAAAAAAACAGACCTTTAGGAACACAAGTAATCATTGAGCCTTTTTGTAATAGTCCTTTTCCAAATAAAGGTTTATATGAACTGCCTGAGCATATAAAAAGAGCACACATATTTTCTGCTACTCATTCCGATATAGAATTTGTAGTAAAAAGTTGTATCCCTAACTGTGTTTATTTTGACTTAATAACTGTAAGAGGTGGAGTTATTAACGTATATATTGCCGATAAAAACTTTGAAGCAGACAAGGAAATGATTGAAAAAGCAAAATCTATATTAAAAGAGTTATTTCCTTCTGATATATCTATATCGGTTTATAAATTTGAGGAAAAGATGTTAGACTCTATTGAAGAAAGAAGAAAAAATTTTTTTATTCAAACTAGTCGCTTTGATGTTTTGGATTATGAGGATGATCATATAAGAGATATTGCTAAGCGTGATGAAGAGCGTTTCGGTGATACGTTAGGTAAATTAATAAACGGTGAAATCAAATACACATCTATTATCGATAATAGGTTACCTAAAGGTGGAACAATTTATGTCGATCCCTTTATTACAGAACAACAACTTTCAATTCTTTTAACACTATATTCTAAAGTGTTTTATCCCATTTTACCGGATAAAAATAATTCTTATAAGGCATTAAATTCTTTACCTATAGATTTAGTTCTTGCATTGGCTAGAAAAGGTAAACTTATACCCATTTTCAAAAATCCTTTGCATAAATACAAGCCATCTACAGTTAGAAAATTTTTAGAGGATAAGGACATAAATGTTATATTACCTCGTCAATTAGATGGTTTGACTATCCTTACCTTAGCAAATCAATTCCCATTTTGGAAAACGTTTAGGGAGAACCCACAAGTTGCTGCAGAAGTGAGTTATAACGTATCTTTGATTAATAAAAAACTGTTAGAAAAAAATCCAACTCAAACTTTACTAGTAAACGCATTAACAGAAACAACTGATATCCACATACAAGTTGCTGAGGCTGGAGAGGCATGGTTTATGGATAAAGGGCATATTGCTGCCGGAAATATAACTGCTGGAGGAGCCGTACAATCATTAATTTCTTATTTGAGAAATAAATTGTCTTCAGAAGTATCTGATACAATATTTATAGAATCGCATATGTACAGCATGCAATTGTCAATAGCAAGAGCGCTTGGAGCAGTATTTTATCCTAGCATTGTTCATAATGAGAAAATTTTAAATTTAGTATCCCATTTACATGCTGGTTCAGATACGAATTTGTTGGTTCCTAAAATCGATGAAATGGGCGTTGTATTAAAGAATTTAAAAATAATATGTCCAGAAAATGTATCGATTCTTGATTATATAGATGTTTTGAATGATTTTGAGGTAAAAAAATTAAGGAACATTATCACAGAAATAGTCAACCAGTCTAGTGGTTCGCATGAGAAATTGCTTGAACAAGTAGAAGTTGTTAATAATGAAATTCGTAAATGGAATAAATCCCGTGGTCGTTTTATTCAAGAGAACCTTGATATATTAGGTTTAGGTTTAGAAATTGCTTTATTACCTACCGGATTAACTGTTCCGCCACTAACCACCTCTTTTGTAGGAATAATTTTAAAGACATTGCTAGGGGAAAGAATTGAGGATATCGAAGATCGGATTTATGCGAAAATAGGCGGTGTTTCTCCTGCAGCATTAAGAGTTCAGAGGATTCGAAGCAATATTCAAAAGTTGGAGTAAAGAGTTGCTTTTACTGCAAACTTAAATTTTTTGATGATCTGGGTGAGACTGTGTTTAGAGAAAAAATTTATAAAGAAGTGGATAGTGCTATAAAAAGTTTTGGTTAGAAGATTATTAAAAAAGATTAATTATTTGCAGTATAGTTTACTTAAAGAGGATTCATTGAAAAATGCTTTTTATTCTCACTTGAGAAGACGACTAGGCGACTATTACTTATTGGATAATCATTTAAGGATATATACCGAATTTTATTATATGGGCTTACGAGCAGACTTAGTTGTTGTAAAACTGAATAAAAATCCGGGGCGAAATGGTCACTTGAAAAACGATGTTGCCAAAATAATTGCGGCGATTGAAACGAAATATAAATATGATTTGCCAGACAAACCATTTCTAAGTGACATTGAAAAAGTGCGGAAGAGTATTGAAGAATATAAAATAAATGCTTTCTATTATTTAGTGTTTATCCATGAAGTTGAATATGTAGTAAATTCAACATGTCTTGATAGACATAGAAAAATCGCCATGGGCAAAAGGGCGAGTCGTTGAACTGAATGGCTATTTTGTTGCAGAAAAACAAGAGCCTGTTTGGGAAGTTGTTTCTTATAACGGACTAAACGAAGATATAATATGTAAACAATAGTGCTAAAAATATAATTGAAACTGCATATTAGCGTAAGTCAAAAGAGGAACAAAAAATTCCTTCTTTATTATTTTGGATCTTTACAAAATTATAGTTATATAGTAAGATTTTTATAAATAACTGTAGTTGAGCAATTTTAATTACAATAATTACCATGTAAAAGAGACAAACAGGGTACCCCTTATGCCACGTGGAGCTGTTTTTTCACGGTATCAATGGGAATATTTTGTTTCGCTGCACGGTAAA
>NZ_NDYL01000006.1:0-1465 GCF_002217735.1 Parageobacillus galactosidasius
CCCCTCCAGAAGAGGGGTATTTGGTATTTATATCCATATCTAATTCTACCATATCTCTAATTTCGTTAAGATATCTGATGCCGTTTCTTCCCCTTTCCTTCGACCTTTCTTGGCATGTTTTCGTAACAGGGAAAGGAGAGAGAAAAGGTTGATTTCCGCCATATGCGAACGCAAAAGCAACTGGTGCCAATACGATTGGAGAAGATCGAGCGCTTTCCGTTCACTGATTTCAATGTCTTCCTTTTGATGCCAATACATCCGAGCTTGAAACAGAAACGTCTGGGTGACCAAAATGACAATCAACGTCCCGTATAAATGGCATTCGAAACGTTCTTTTTTCATCTCCTTGACTTTCTCCAAATCAAATACGGATTTCCAGGCTTTAAACAACCATTCAATTTGCCAGCGCAGGGAATAGAGCTCATAAACCTGTTGACCATCAAACGACTCTTGTGGTAAATTCGTCAGTAAGATGTGGTATTTCTTTTGTTCGAGGGTTTGGCGTGCCAGCGCCTTCCCTTTTCTTTTTTCCTTTTTCCGCACATACGCCATCCGTTTTTGCCATTCTTCCGCCGTCAGACGGCGGAAAACCAACCGTGGAACATACAAGCGTTCATGTCCGATGTATACATGTTCCATTTCCACTGATTCCCCTTCCTCTAATTGATTCCCAAGGGATTCCCAATCCCATTCCTTCCACTGGCCATTCTCCTTGATATACACTTTCATATCGGAACGGAGCCGAGTAATATAATACGCTCCGCGGGCGTCGATCTCGGCCAGTGCGGCAACGGAGAAAAAGCCCAAATCCCGAATACATAGGTCATTCGGTAAAATCGTATGCTGGGCATGATAGGCAAAACGAGCGTCCGAGTCATTGGCCGATTGAACGCATAGCTGAAGGCAGGCGCCGGATAACAAGTCATATTCAAACTGAATTTTCACCCCCGACGAAACGGAACCTCGATAGTCTTCCCCATAGTCAGCGGGAACCAAAAAGCTGGTTGAGTCCAAAATCCGCAGGCGGGTAAAACAAGTTCGATAGGTCTCCATGGCTGACAAAAGCAATGGACGTTGATGCAGGAGGAGAAGGAAAAACACTTCTCGCAAAAATGCCACGGCCCGATCGGTAAAACGCTGATTCAAGCCTTCGCTTGAAAGGGAACAGCCATGCCAGAGCGTCAAGGCCGCACACAACCGCTGAAGCGACTGTTTGGCCAGTGAGCCATCTCCCCATGCACAGAGAGTCAGAAAGGCTTCCGCCGTTAACGAACGCTGCCGCCGGATAAAGCCTGTTTTCCGTGCGAGACGGGTTAATTCTTCGGGAGAAAAGAGTTGACGAATGGTTTGAATCCATGCTTTCATTTGTTTTTCCATGAAAAAAATCCTTTCTAACGTGGAGTGTTCGTTAGAAAGGATACCATGTTTTTGACGATGCACAAAGACCAAAATTCTTAACTTGATG